>NZ_JAOWCV010000032.1:0-439712 GCF_030336805.1 Citrobacter sp. Cb023
TTCATCAGACAATCTGTGTGAGCACTACAAAGAACGTTTCTTTAAGGTAAGGAGGTGATCCAACCGCAGGTTCCCCTACGGTTACCTTGTTACGACTTCACCCCAGTCATGAATCACAAAGTGGTAAGCGCCCTCCCGAAGGTTAAGCTACCTACTTCTTTTGCAACCCACTCCCATGGTGTGACGGGCGGTGTGTACAAGGCCCGGGAACGTATTCACCGTGGCATTCTGATCCACGATTACTAGCGATTCCGACTTCATGGAGTCGAGTTGCAGACTCCAATCCGGACTACGACATACTTTATGAGGTCCGCTTGCTCTCGCGAGGTCGCTTCTCTTTGTATATGCCATTGTAGCACGTGTGTAGCCCTACTCGTAAGGGCCATGATGACTTGACGTCATCCCCACCTTCCTCCAGTTTATCACTGGCAGTCTCCTTTGAGTTCCCGGCCGAACCGCTGGCAACAAAGGATAAGGGTTGCGCTCGTTGCGGGACTTAACCCAACATTTCACAACACGAGCTGACGACAGCCATGCAGCACCTGTCTCAGAGTTCCCGAAGGCACCAAAGCATCTCTGCTAAGTTCTCTGGATGTCAAGAGTAGGTAAGGTTCTTCGCGTTGCATCGAATTAAACCACATGCTCCACCGCTTGTGCGGGCCCCCGTCAATTCATTTGAGTTTTAACCTTGCGGCCGTACTCCCCAGGCGGTCGACTTAACGCGTTAGCTCCGGAAGCCACGCCTCAAGGGCACAACCTCCAAGTCGACATCGTTTACGGCGTGGACTACCAGGGTATCTAATCCTGTTTGCTCCCCACGCTTTCGCACCTGAGCGTCAGTCTTTGTCCAGGGGGCCGCCTTCGCCACCGGTATTCCTCCAGATCTCTACGCATTTCACCGCTACACCTGGAATTCTACCCCCCTCTACAAGACTCTAGCCTGCCAGTTTCGGATGCAGTTCCCAGGTTGAGCCCGGGGATTTCACATCCGACTTGACAGACCGCCTGCGTGCGCTTTACGCCCAGTAATTCCGATTAACGCTTGCACCCTCCGTATTACCGCGGCTGCTGGCACGGAGTTAGCCGGTGCTTCTTCTGCGAGTAACGTCAATCACTGCGGTTATTAACCACAATGCCTTCCTCCTCGCTGAAAGTACTTTACAACCCGAAGGCCTTCTTCATACACGCGGCATGGCTGCATCAGGCTTGCGCCCATTGTGCAATATTCCCCACTGCTGCCTCCCGTAGGAGTCTGGACCGTGTCTCAGTTCCAGTGTGGCTGGTCATCCTCTCAGACCAGCTAGGGATCGTCGCCTAGGTGAGCCGTTACCCCACCTACTAGCTAATCCCATCTGGGCACATCCGATGGCAAGAGGCCCGAAGGTCCCCCTCTTTGGTCTTGCGACGTTATGCGGTATTAGCTACCGTTTCCAGTAGTTATCCCCCTCCATCGGGCAGTTTCCCAGACATTACTCACCCGTCCGCCACTCGTCACCCAAGGAGCAAGCTCCTCTGTGCTACCGTTCGACTTGCATGTGTTAGGCCTGCCGCCAGCGTTCAATCTGAGCCATGATCAAACTCTTCAATTTAAGTTTGATGCTCGTGAATTAAACTTCGTAATGAATTACGTGTTCACTCAGAGACTTGGTATTCATTTTTCGTCTTGCGACGTTAAGAATCCGTATCTTCGAGTGCCCACACAGATTGTCTGATAAATTGTTAAAGAGCAGTGCCGCTTCGCTTTTTCTCAGCGGCGCGGGGTGTGCATATTACGCCATCCCGCTACAGAGTCAAGCGTTTATTTTCGCCTTTCTCCGCTGACCCGGCGGTTTGTAATCCGTTGTTCCGTGTCAGTGGAGGCGCATTATAGGGAGTTATTTCAGGCTGACAAGGGGAAATTTAAAATAACTTTCCGAATGCGTGTTTTTTCAGCAAAACCACCATTAACATGCCATAAAATAAGCAAATTGCCGCTTTTGCAGCCGCAATAACGCTTCCAGGTGGCATACTAATGAATAGGAAATAAAGTAAGGAAAACCATTCATGCCGTTAAATGCCCAACAGCTAGCCGCACAGAAAAACCTGTCCTACGTTCTGGCCGAAAAGCTGGCTCAGCGAATATTAAAAGGTGAATACGCACCGGGCGCTATATTGCCTGGCGAAATAGAGCTGGGCGATCAGTTTGGCGTGAGTCGTACCGCGGTAAGAGAAGCGGTAAAGACGTTAACGGCAAAAGGTATGGTATTACCGCGCCCGCGTATTGGTACACGCGTCATGCCGCAGGCAAACTGGAACTTCCTCGACCAGGAGCTGCTCACCTGGTGGATGACAGAAGATAATTTCTCTCAGGTCATTAAACATTTTCTGGTGATGCGTATCAGCCTGGAGCCTCAGGCGTGTTTACTGGCGGCGACTATAGGTACGGCAGAACAGAAAGCGCATCTCAACACGCTGATGGAAGAAATGGTCGAGCTGAAAAGAAACTTCAGACGCGAGCGTTGGATTGAGGTTGATATCGCCTGGCATGAACACATCTATGAAATGAGTGCGAACCCGTTCCTTATCTCCTTCGCGTCACTCTTCCATTCCGTTTACCAGACCTACTTTACCTCTATTACCTATAACGACGTGGTCAAGCTGGATTTACACCAGGCCATTGTCGACGCAATAGATGAGAGCGATGGCGATCGCGCCTTCGCTGCCTGTCAGGCATTGCTGATAGCACCGAACGTGCTACCGGATAAATAATATGTCAGAAAAGAAATCACGCAGTATGGCCGGGCTACCGTGGATAGCAGCCATGGCCTTTTTTATGCAGGCACTAGACGCCACGATCCTCAATACCGCCTTACCCGCAATAGCACACAGCCTTAACCGCTCTCCGCTCGCCATGCAGTCAGCCATTATCAGTTACACCCTGACGGTCGCGATGCTGATCCCGGTGAGTGGATGGCTGGCAGACAGGTTTGGTACCCGGCGCGTCTTTATGATAGCTGTTAGCCTGTTTACGCTGGGTTCGCTGGCCTGTGCGCTGTCCAGCTCCCTAAGCGAACTGGTGATTTTCCGCATCATTCAGGGCATTGGCGGCGCTATGATGATGCCCGTTGCCCGTCTGGCATTATTGCGTGCTTACCCCCGCAGCGAACTGCTTCCCGTGCTTAACTTCGTAACCATGCCTGGACTTGTGGGGCCGATTTTAGGTCCGGTATTGGGCGGTGTACTGGTCACGTGGGCCAGTTGGCACTGGATCTTCCTGATTAATATTCCAATTGGGGTTGCCGGTATCTTCTATGCCCGCAAATATATGCCGAACTTCACCACGCCGCGCCGCGGTTTTGATATGACCGGTTTCTTTCTGTTTGGTTTGAGCCTGGTGTTGTTTTCCAGCGGGGTAGAGCTGTTCGGTGAGAAGCTTGTCGAGACCTGGATAGCGCTCAGCATTATTCTTGCCAGCATTCTGTTACTGCTCGCCTACATTCGCCACGCGCGTCGTCACCCAACGCCGCTAATATCGCTTCCTATATTTAAGACCCGAACTTTTTCCGTCGGGATCGCCGGAAACCTTGCCACTCGTCTGGGTACAGGGTGCGTGCCCTTCTTAATGCCGCTGATGTTGCAGGTAGGCTTTGGATACCCGGCGCTGATAGCCGGTTGCATGATGGCGCCAACGGCGCTGGGATCAATCCTGGCAAAATCAATGGTGACGCAGGTGTTGCGCCGGCTCGGCTACAGAACCACACTGGTGGGTGTTACGGTATTTATCGGCCTGATGATTGCGCAGTTCGCATTGCAATCTCCCGCCATGCCGGTCTGGATGTTGATCCTGCCGTTGTTCATTTTGGGTATGGCGATGTCCACCCAGTTTACCTCCATGAATACCATTACTCTGGCGGACCTGACCGATGAAAACGCCAGCAGCGGCAACAGTGTGCTGGCCGTTACTCAGCAGTTATCAATCAGTTTAGGGGTCGCCATCAGCGCAGCCGTTCTGCGTATCTATGAAGGTATGGAAGGAACCAATACGGTCGAGCAGTTCCACTACACCTTTATGACGATGGGCGCTATCACGGTAGTGTCTGCGCTGATGTTCATGCTGCTAAAAGCAAAAGATGGACGTAATCTGATTAAAGAGCGACATAATCCTAAACCGACCCCCGCTCCATCAAAACAGGAGTAAGTTGCAGGCGCTGTTGCTGTAATGCGGGCTGCGCCATCCGGTGGATTAATACATCGATGGCCAGTTCGCCCAGTTCATCTTTTGGTTGATGGATGGTCGTCAGCGGCGGCGTCATATAGCGCGCCAGCTCGATATCATCATAACCCACCACCGCCATATCCTGCGGAATGCGCAATCCCGATTGGTACAGTGCCTGATACGCGCCAACCGCCATGGCATCATTGCCGGTAAAAACGGCCTGCGGTCGCTGTTTATGCGACAGCAACGTTTGCATAGCTTCAAAGCCGCCGCCGAACTCAAAGTCACCGGTAATCTCGTAACCTTCCGGGACCGGCAACCCCGCCCGCTTCATTGCCGCCCGATATCCTTCCAGACGCAAACGCGCCGGAGTTTTATCCAGCGGCCCGGTGATGCAGGCAATGCGCGTAAAACCTTTTTCGATAAGATGTTGAGTGGCTAAATCCCCGCCCAACAGGGAGTTATCCTGGATCAGATCGCTTTCACCATCAAAAGGCGACCAGTCCATCATGACGGTCGGTATAGAAGGATAGCGTTGCATGATCTCCCTGGAAGGTTGATGTGTTTCCGTGCAGAGCAGCAGCAAGCCGTCCACCCGTTTTTGCATTAACGTTTCCAGATTACGGTTCATGCGCTGTTCATCACCTTCAGTGTTGCACAGCACCAGGCTGTAGCCGCGTTCAAAACAACTACGTTCAACGCCGCGCACCAGCTCGGAATAAAAGGGGTTGGTACTGGCAGTGATTAACATGCCAATAGTGTGGGTCTGGTTTAACTTGAGACTACGCGCCAGCGCTGAGGGCGCGTAGTTAAGCTCTTTAATCGCCGCTTCAACTTTGTCAGTGACAGACTCACTGACAAAGCGATCTTTATTAATGACGTGAGAAACCGTCGACGTGGAAACCCCCGCCAGGCGGGCGACGTCCTTCATTGTAGCCAAGCGTTACCTCTGTTGACCTAAAAACGCTTCTATTTCTTCGCGCCATGGAACGGAAGGCTGTGCGCCCTTACGGGTGACCGCAATCGCCGCAGCGGCATGTGCAAATCGGATCGCTTCAGGCAGCGGAGTCTCTTCCAGTAACGCTGTAATTAACGCGCCGTTAAAGGTATCCCCAGCAGCGATGGTATCAACGGCGTCCACTTTAAACCCTGGCACACGCTGACCTTCACCATTTACGCTGGCCCACACCCCGCGACTGCCTAAGGTAATCAGTACAGTATGGATCCCCTTCGCGTGCAATGCCTGCGCAGCTTTGGCCGCGTCTTCATCGTTTTCAACCCGGATCCCCGTGAGCTTTTCAGCCTCGGTTTCATTCGGGGTAATAATATCCACCAGCGCCAGCAGTTCGTCAGAAAGTTCACGTGCCGGGGCCGGGTTAAGGGCTACCGTGGTCTTATTTTGATGTGCAATCTTTGCCGCAGCCAGTACGCTTTCGATCGGCGACTCTAACTGCATCAGTAAGGCAGACGCCTGGGCAATACGCTCATGCTGAGCTTCCACCAGCGCAGGCGAAAGTGCCGCGTTCGCACCAGCATGAATGCCGATGACGTTCTCACCTTCACCATTCACAAAAATCAACGCCACACCGGTCGATTCCCCCGAAATTACGCTAATCGGCGCAATATCGATATTATCTTTAGCTAACTGTTTACGAACACTTTCGCCAATATCATCATCACCCGTACAGGCAATAAATGCGATATTCGCGCCACTACGCCCCGCAGCAACAGCCTGATTCGCGCCTTTACCACCAAATGCGACCTGATAATGGTTACCGGTTACGGTTTCACCAGGTGTCGGGAAAGAGTTAAGGTTGAGGATGTGATCGGCATTGATACTGCCAAGAACAACGAGGTTGCCTGCGGTTTTCATATTTGGTGTTCCAAGTCAAAGTGCGCCACCGGATTAGGGTGGCGCGTGCCCTGCTTTTCTTTTTACGCTTTCATCCCCAAAACCCGATACGGGGATGGCGTCTTTATGTCTCCATCAGGCCGCGAGCGACCTGAATCGGTATTACTGCTTGATGACCAGCTTCAGGTCAACCGGATATTTAGCCTGAACCTTCTCGCCTTTCAGGACTTTATCCGCAGTCTCAACGCCTTTCGCGCCGATCTGATCCGGCAACTGAGCAATGGTCGCAGCCAGTTTGCCATCATTTACTGCTTTTTCGCCATCTGGAGTACCGTCAAATCCAACCACCATCACATCAGATTTACCCGCAGTTTGCAGTGCGCGCAGCGCACCCAACGCCATTTCATCGTTCTGGGCAAATACGGCCTGCACGTCAGGATGCGCGGTAAGCAGGTTCTGCATGACGTTCAGACCTTTGGTGCGGTCGAAGTCGGCCGGCTGGCTGGCCAGTACGTTAAATTTGTGTGCCGCAACAGCCTGCTGGAAACCTTCACCACGCTCACGCGCCGCTGAAGTACCGGCAATACCCTGCAGTTCGATAACTTTCGCGCCTTCACCCGCTTTCTTCGCGATGTAATCGCCCGCAATCTTACCGCCCAGCACGTTATCAGATGCAATATGGCTTACCACTTCGCCTTTGGACGCAACGCGGTCCAGGGTGATAACCGGAATTTTCGCCTGGTTAGCCATCTTCACAGCGTTACCAACAGCATCGGAGTCCGTCGGGTTAATCAGCAGAATTTTAGTTCCACGAACCGTTAAATCCTGAACGTTAGCCAGCTCTTTCGCCGGGTTGTTCTGTGAATCCAGAATCACCAGGTTGTAGCCCAGCTTATCAGCCTCTTTTTGCGCCCCGTCCTTCAAAGAAACAAAGAACGGGTTGTTGAGGGTGGAGACCACCAGCGCAATGGTATCTTTCGCCATCGCATTCGCGCTCACGGTGGCGCTCAGCGCAACAGCAGAAACTAGGGTAGCCAGTTTTTTCATGTTCATATTTAAGATGTCCTGTAATCGTTGTTACTGCTTTTTGTTGTCTACCAGTACCGCCAGCAAAATCACCACCGCTTTGACGATCATCTGGTAATAGGAGGATACACCTAACAAATTCAAACCATTATTGAGGAAACCAAGAATCAATGCGCCGATCAGCGTCCCAACAATACGTCCTTTACCGCCCGCCAGGCTGGTACCACCTAACACCACCGCGGCGATAGCATCCAGCTCATAGCCAGTACCTGCCGTCGGTTGCGCAGAGGAGAGGCGCGCTACTTCAATGATGCCCGCCAGCGATGCCAGCAGACCACACAGGGAGTAAACGATAATTTTGATTTTACTTACGCTGATACCGGACAGGCGCGTTGCCGCTTCGTTACCGCCCAGCGCATAGATATAACGACCCAGACGAGTGTGGTGCAGCATGTACCACGCCGCGAGGAAGACAATCCCCATAATCCACACAGGCGTAGGGACGCCTAACGGACGACCAATACCAAACCAGCCAAACAGATCGGCATTGTCAGTAAACCCGGTATTAACCGGACTGCCGTTGGTGTATACCATGGTCACACCACGCAGCAGCAGCATCATCACCAGGGTCGCGATAAACGCCTGTACCCGGCCTTTCGCGACAATCACCCCGGTTACCGCGCCAATAGCAGCACCGAGCGCCAGGGCCGCAGCGACAGCCACCAGCGCATTGACTTCAATCCCTACAATGGAAGCCGCAACCGCACCGGTAAGCGCCAGCAAAGAACCGACAGACAGATCGATCCCCGACGTCAGGATAACCAGCGTCATGCCAACGGCCATGATGGCGTTCACCGACGTTTGCTGGAGGATGTTGAACAGGTTATTAACGGTAAAAAAGTTAGGGCTCATGGTGGAAACAATCGCGATCAGCACTAACAGAGCGATGAGCGACTTTTGCTCCAGAAGCCATGCTTTAGTGAAATAACGGCGACCAGAAACAGCCTGGGTAGTCATCTTTTTTACTCCTGATTCACGCGATTAAGCTTGCCCACAGCGGCAGCCATTAATACTTCCTGAGTGGCCTGCTCGCGAGTGAACTCACCGCCGAGATGCCCTTCATGCATAACGATAATTCGATCGCTCATGCCCAATACTTCTGGCATCTCAGAGGAGACCAGAATGATGCTCAGCCCATCGGCCTTAAACTGGTTGATAAGCTGATAGATTTCTTTCTTAGCCCCAACGTCAACGCCGCGCGTTGGTTCATCGAGGATCAGGACTTTTGGTCGGGTCATCAGACCGCGCGCAATCGCCACTTTCTGCTGATTACCGCCAGAAAGCAGGCCGATAGCCTGTTCCATCGATGGCGTTTTAACATTGAACAGACGAATAAAATCACCTACCGCCTGCTGCTCGTCTTTATGTTTAAGGCTTCCACCAGCGCGACTGAAATAACGCAGCGCGGTTAGTGACATGTTCTCTTTCACCGACATGCCCAGCACTAAACCATCGCGTTTACGGTCTTCAGAAATATAGACGATGCCGTTAGCCAACCCATCCTGCGGCGAACGGGTGACCACTTCATGGCCATCAAGCGTGACGTAACCGCTGGTGCGCGGCAATGCGCCGTACAACACTTTCATCAGCTCGGTACGTCCGGCACCCATCAGCCCCGATACGCCAAGGATCTCGCCTTTACGTAGCGTGAATGAAACATCGTTTACGCCAGGGCCGCACAGGTTATCGACCTTCAGGCGAATATCACCCGGCGCTTTTTCCAGGCGCGGGTATTGATCTTCCAGCTTACGTCCCACCATCATTTCAATCAGCGAGTCTTCGGTCAGCGAGGCGACTTCACGCTCGGCAATAAACTGCCCGTCGCGAAAAACGGTCACGTCGTCACAAATCTCGAAGATCTCTTTCATGCGGTGAGAAATATAGACAATACCGCGTCCCTGGGATTTCAGTTCGCGAATGACGCGGAACAGGGATTCGGTTTCGGTATCAGTGAGCGCATCCGTCGGTTCATCCATAATGATGACCTTCGATTCAAAGCTCAGCACTTTGGCAATTTCAACCATCTGCTGATCGCCAATCGACAGTTCACCGACCAGTCTGTCGCTTTTAAAGCGCAGATTCAGTTTGGCAAGCAGCAGATCGGCTTCGGCGTACATCTTCTTCCAGTCAATTTTGCCAAAGCGATTAACGAACTCACGGCCAAGAAAAATGTTCTCGGCGATAGTGAGTTGCGGGATCAAATTCAGCTCCTGGTGGATGATACCGATTCCGGCTTCCTGGGAGGATTTAGGGCCGTTAAAGGTGGTATCTTTTCCCAACCACAATAAAGAACCGGCATCACGGGTATAGATCCCGGTCAGCACTTTCATCATGGTGGATTTGCCCGCGCCGTTTTCGCCCACCAGCGCCATTACGCGGCCTGGGTAGACATTCAGCGCGGCGCCGGATAGCGCTTTTACGCCCGGGAACGCTTTATCGATCCCTTTGAGTTGCAGTAATGCGTTCATGATGGCCTCAGAACGTGACGCCAGCACAGAGAATGATATTCGCATACGGAGAACACTCTCCGCTGCGAATTACCGCCTGACTGTCTGCGGTTTGTTTTTTGAATTGTTCATGCGTGGTGTAACGAATTTCTATGGTGTTTCCCTGGTGTTGTTGCAGTTGCTCAATGTGGCTGAGCAACGTTTCGTGGAGTTGCGGATTATGTTGTTTAATTTCCGTCGCGAGAATGGCCGCCTCGACCTGCATTTCACGTGTCACCACATCCAGTACCTGCATAAAAGAAGGTACGCCCTGGGTTAATGCCATATCGATACGCGTTGTGCTATTCGGGATGGGTAAACCTGCATCACACACCACCAGCGTATCGGTATGCCCCAGACGGGAGATCACCGATGAAATTTCAGAGTTGAGTACCGTGCCTTTCTTCATTTTCTTTCCCCACTAGCGAAACGTTTCGCTGAAGATAAGTGTAGAGCGAAGAGTGGAGATAAAACCACCGCGAAGTTATGAAAATGTGATCGTCATCGAAACGTTTCGCAAGGATTATCATTCGATGAAATGAAAACTGGGAGGGACAAAACAAAACGCCCCCTTTCGCGATGAAAGAGGGCGTCGATGAGATTAAATCTCGACCTGAGTACCGAGCTCAATAACCCGGTTCGGTGGGATTTCAAACTGGTCCGGGGCGCGCAGCGCATTGCGTTGTAGTAGCAGATACAGCTTGCCACGCAGACGCAGATACCATGGTCGTTTTCCAACAATCAACGACTCGTGCGACATGAAGAACGAGGTTTCCATCATCCGACAGCTTAAGCCTTCCAGACCGCAGCGATGGAACACTTCTTCAACGTTCGGCGTTTCGCGCCAACCGTAGCTGGCCACCACGCGCCAGAAGGTGGGCGATAACTGCTCAATCTGCACCCTACGCACATTGTGAACATATGGCGCATCTTCCGTGCGCAGCGTCAGCAGAATAACGCGTTCATGCAGGACCTTGTTATGTTTGAGGTTATGCAGTAGCGCAAACGGGATGACGTTCAATGCACGAGACATGTACACCGCCGTTCCCGGCACGCGTACCGGTGGTGATTTCTCCAGAGAGGCAATCATCGCCTCCAGAGAGTTGCCGTGCTCATGCATGCGACGCAGCAGACGGAAACGCTCGCTTTTCCAGGTGGTCATGATGGTGAACATCACCAGACCCAGCGTCAGAGGCAGCCAACCGCCGGAAATCAGTTTATCGAGGTTCGCGGAGAACAGCGGAACATCGACGCACAAGAACGCCACCAGGATCAGGAAGACGAAGTATTTATTCCAGTGCCAGTTTTTGCGCGCCACGGTGGTCGACAGAATTGAGGTCAGCACCATCGTCCCCGTCACCGCAATCCCGTACGCCGCAGCCAGATTGCTGGAGTGTTCAAAGCTCACAATCACAATAACCACTGCGAAATAGAGCATCCAGTTAACGAAAGGAATGTAGATCTGGCCCGATTCCATTTCCGAGGTATGGATTATACGCATCGGCGATAAATACCCCAGACGCACGGCCTGACGCGTCAGTGAGAAGACGCCGGAGATAACCGCCTGTGAAGCGATAACCGTTGCCAGCGCGGCGAGGATCAGGAGCGGTATCAACGCCCAGTCCGGTGCCAGCAGGAAGAACGGGTTTTTAATCGCTTCAGGATGCTTTAACAGCAACGCCCCCTGACCAAAATAGTTCAGTACCAGCGAAGGCAATACCACGGAGAACCATGCCAGGCGAATCGGCAACTTACCGAAGTGGCCCATATCCGCATACAGCGCTTCAACACCGGTAATCGACAACACCACCGCACCCAGCGCAATAAAGGACAACGTTTTGAATTCGAGGAAGAAATGCACCGCCCAATATGGATTGAGCGCCTGCAGCACTTCCGGATTGCCAATAATACTGCGCACGCCTAACACCGCCAGCGTCAGGAACCACAACAGCATAATCGGCGCAAACAGCTTACCGACCATGCCGGTACCGTGTTTTTGAATCAAAAACAGCAGGGTCAGTACGATTATCGAGAGCGGAACAATCCAGGTATCCAGTTGCGGGGCAATGATCTCCAGACCTTCAATCGCCGACATCACCGAGATAGCAGGCGTTATCACCACTTCTCCATAGAAGAAGCTGCCGCCAATCAACCCCATAATCACCAGCATGGAGGTTGTTCGTGCTGAAGTATTACGCCCGGCCAATGACATCAGCGTCAGGATCCCGCCTTCTCCGGCGTTATCCGCGCGCATGACAAACGTCAGGTATTTAATGGAGACAACAAAGATCAGCAGCCAGAAAATCAGCGAGAGAAAGCCAAATACAGCATCACGTTCAACGCCAAAACCAAACTGGCCGGACAAACATTCACGAAGCGTATAAAGTGGGCTGGTACCAATATCACCGTAGACAACCCCAATGGCCGCAAGGGTAATCGCAGACAATGATTGTTTATTATCAGTGCTCATAGACTCGTCTTTCGTTTATACACATCATCTTTCAAGCCACCTCCGCGTGGGCTGCATTCGTTATTCCCCCCATCCCAGAAGAAAACTCCATTGCCGCCTTGGTGCAGCTTGATTGATTTGGTGTATATATAAGAAATGTGTGCGTCGTCCCTTGGCCCACAAAAAGGCGCACAGTATGCACGATTAATCGCAAAATCGTACCCCTAAATGAGACCAGATTAATCTGGCTCAAAGAAAAATAAGCGCACCTTCAGTCTATTACTGCACTGGTGTGAAGCATCTATACTCGCTGTTTATGCAGTACATTTGGCGAAAGGACGCCACTTCATTATGGCTCACCCACATTTATTAGCGGAAAGAATTTCCCGTCTGAGCAATGCGCTGGAAAAGGGACTTTATGAACGTAGCCACGCCATTCGTCTGTGTCTGCTGGCTGCACTTAGCGGCGAGAGCGTTTTCTTATTAGGCCCTCCCGGGATCGCGAAAAGCTTAATTGCCCGCAGACTGAAATTTGCCTTTCAAAATGCTCGCGCCTTCGAATATCTGATGACGCGCTTCTCTACGCCGGAAGAGGTTTTCGGCCCGCTGTCCATTCAGGCGTTAAAAGACGAAGGTCGCTATGAACGCTTAACGGCAGGCTATCTCCCTGAAGCTGAAATCGTCTTTCTCGATGAAATCTGGAAAGCGGGACCGGCGATTCTTAACACCCTGCTGACCGCCATCAACGAACGCCACTTCCGCAACGGCGCGCATGAAGAGAAAATCCCGATGCGCCTGCTGGTGGCAGCCTCCAACGAACTGCCTGAAGCAGACAGCAGCCTGGAAGCGCTGTACGACCGTATGCTGATTCGTCTGTGGCTGGATAAAGTCCAGGACAAGGCCAACTTCCGCTCGATGCTGTTAAGTCAGCAGGATGAAAGCGACAATCCGGTCCCGGCATCGTTACAGGTAACGGATGAAGAGTATTACCAGTGGCAAAAGGACATTGGCGCCATCACGCTTCCCGATCGCGTGTTTGAGCTTATTTTCATGTTGCGCCAGCAGCTGGGCACGCTACCGAATGCCCCCTACGTGTCCGATCGTCGCTGGAAAAAAGCCATTCGTTTACTCCAGGCCAGCGCCTTCTTTAGCGGACGTGATGCGGTAGTTCCCATCGACCTGATCCTGCTGAAAGATTGCCTGTGGTACGACGCACAAAGCCTGAATCTAATGCAGCAGCAGCTGGAAATATTGATGACCGGACACGCATGGCAACAGCAAGCCATGCTGACCCGTCTGGGCAGTATTGTGCAGCGCCGCATTCAGCTCCAGCAGCAGCAAAGCGATAAAACAGCATTCACCGTGATCCGTCAGGGCGGCATGTTCAGCCGTCGTCCTCATTATGATTTACCGCCGGAGGCCACGTCTTCCGTCGTGACATTACTACTGCAAAAGCCTTTAAAGCTGCATGATATGGAAGTAATCCATATTGCTTTCGAACGTAGCGCGCTCGAACTGTGGTTAACCAAAGGCGGTGAGATCCGCGGAAAATTAAACGGCATCGGTTTTGCCCAGACGCTGAACATGGAAGTGGATAGCGCGCAGCACCTGGTTGTACGCGACGTCAGCTTACAAGGCTCTCGCCTGGCATTGCCCGGTACATCACAAGAGAGTATGCCCGCTGAAATAAAACAGGAGCTTGAAGCGCTCGATAACGAGTGGCATCAGCAGCACAGCGCATTTAGCGAGCAGCAAAAATGTCTGTTTATTCATAGCGACTGGTTAGGCCGCATTGAGGCCAGCCTGCAGGATGTCGGGGCGCAAATCCGCCAGGCGCAACAATGCTGACCCTTGATACGCTCAACATCATGCTGGCAGTCAGTGAAGAAGCGATGATCGAAGAGATGATCGTCGCCCTGCTGGCTTCTCCAAAGATGGTGGTATTTTTTAACAAATTCCCTCGCCTTAAAAAAGCGATCACTGACGATATTCCCCGCTGGCGTGAATCTTTGCGTAGCCGCCTCAAAGATACCCATGTACCGCCGGAGTTAGCGGAAGAGGTTATATGCTATCAACAAAGCCAGCTCCTCTCTCATGCGCAGTTTATCGTCCAGCTACCGCAAATATTGTCGCTATTACACCACCTCCATTCGCCATGGGCCGGACAAGCGCAGCAACTGGTCAATGACAACAGCGCGTTTACGCCTGCCCTACATACGCTTTTTCTCCAGCGCTGGCGCCTGAGCCTGGTGGTGCAAACCACAACGCTGAATCAGCAACTGCTGGAAGAAGAGCGCGAGCATTTGCTCAGTGAAGTACAGGAACGGATGACCCTCAGCGGGCAACTGGAACCCGTACTGGCAGAAAATGACAACGCCGCAGGCCGGTTGTGGGATATGAGCGCAGGTCAAATCAAGCGCGGTGATTATCAGTTGATGGTGAAATATGGCGAATTCCTGACGCAACAACCTGAACTCCAGCGTCTGGCTGAGCAGTTAGGCCGTTCCAGAGAAGCGAAATCCGTACCGCGTAAAGATGCGCCAATGGAAACCTTCCGCACCCTGGTGCGCGAACCGGCAACCGTCCCGGAGCAAGTAGATGGCATCCAGCAAAGCGACGATATCCTGCGCCTGCTGCCGCCGGAACTGGCCACGCTGGGCATTACCGAACTGGAATACGAGTTCTACCGACGACTGGTGGAAAAGCAGCTGTTGACCTATCGCCTGCACGGCGAAGCATGGCGTGAGAAAGTCACGGAACGCCCCGTAGTGCATCAGGATTTTGACGAGCAACCGCGCGGACCTTTTATCGTCTGCGTTGATACTTCGGGATCGATGGGCGGGTTTAATGAGCAGTGTGCGAAAGCCTTTTGCCTGGCGCTAATGCGCGTCGCCCTTGCCGATAACCGACGCTGTTTCATCATGCTGTTTTCAACAGAAGTAGTGCGCTATGAGCTATCCGGCCCGGAGGGCATTGAACAGGCGATCCGTTTTTTAAGTCAGCGTTTTCGCGGCGGTACCGATATTGCCAGCTGTTTTCGCGCCATTACTGAGCGCATGCAGGGTCGGGAATGGTTTGATGCTGATGCGGTGGTGATCTCAGATTTTATCGCTCAGCGATTGCCCGATGAGGTTGTCAGCAAAGTGGGGGAATTACAGCGGGTGCACCAACACCGTTTTCACGCGGTGGCGATGTCAGCACATGGTAAACCCGGCATCATGCGCATTTTCGATCATATCTGGCGCTTTGATACCGGGATGCGAAGCCGCCTGCTCAGACGCTGGCGGCGTTAATTCTTACAACAGAGAGGCGACGCTTTCACGTACCTGTGCCGGCCATACGCCACACTGAACCTGACCAATGTGTGGTAATTGCAGCAACAGCATGGTCAGACGCGACTGCCCAATTCCTCCACCAATCGTCTGTGGCATTTCACCGCGCAGCAGCGCCTGGTGCCATTCCAGACTCAGACGATCTTCATCTCCGGTCAGAGACAGCTGATGTTTCAGAGCGTCAGCATCCACACGGATCCCCATAGAAGACAGCTCAAACGCATCCTCCAGTACCGGGTTCCAGACCAAAATATCACCGTTCAGACCGGCGTGACCCAGCTCGGACGCTGAACTCCAGTCATCATAATCCGGCGCACGTACATCATGGCGGTGACCGTCGCTGAGCTTGCCGCCGATCCCCACCAGGAATACCGCGCCCAACTCTTTAGCAATCGCACGTTCACGACCTTTTGCGTCAAGACCAGGATAACGAGATAACAGTTCCTGGCTATGAACAAAGTGAATCTGCTCTGGCAGGAACGGTGCCAGACCAAACTCTTTGCTCACCGCAGCTTCGGTAGCCTTAATTCCCGCCCAGATAGCCTCTACCGTGCTTTTCAGAGTGGAGAATTGACGCTCGCCGTCGCCCATCACGCGCTCCCAGTCCCACTGGTCAACATACACTGAGTGCAGCGGGGAAAGGCGATCTTCATCGGGACGCAGGGCCTTCATATGCGTGTACAGCCCTTCGCCTGCGCTAAAGTCGTGTTGTCCTAATGTTTGACGCTTCCACTTCGCCAGTGAATGAACCACTTCGAATTGAGCGTCTGGCAATGCTTTAACCTTCACCTGCACCGCTTTTTCACAGCCCGACAAGTTATCTTGCGTGCCATCTCCTACGCGGCTGAGGATCGGAGCCTGAACTTCGATCAGACCTAAACGCTCTTCCAGCTGACGAGAAAAATGAGATTTTACGAAGCTAATTTGACGTTGTTTGGCAATGTAAGCGGTTTTCATTATGTGTACTCCTGTGTCCTGTTGCCTATGATTAAGCAACAGAATGTAGGTAATATTCAATAATCAACAAACAAAAAGCCGTCTTCGATTTTGATTCGTTAAAATTAACGTCTAAAATAGAGGGAATCATTAATCTACATAAGAAAAACCTATGGAAAATTATCAGATCGACAATCTGGACCGCGGCATTCTTGACGCCCTGATGGAAAATGCCCGAACGGCCTATGCCGAATTGGCCAAACAGTTCGGCGTGAGCCCGGGGACAATTCACGTTCGCGTAGAGAAGATGAAGCAGGCCGGGGTTATTACCGGCGCGCGGATTGATGTTAGTCCCAAACAGTTGGGCTATGACGTCGGTTGCTTTATCGGCATCATCCTGAAAAGTGCGAAAGACTATCCGTCAGCGTTGGCCAGACTGGAAAGCCTCGATGAGGTGACCGAAGCGTATTACACCACCGGGCACTACAGCATCTTTATAAAGGTGATGTGCAAGTCGATCGACGCGTTACAGCAGGTACTTATCAACAAGATCCAAACAATTGATGAAATTCAGTCCACGGAGACCCTGATCGTCCTGCAAAACCCGATCATGCGTACCATCAAGCCATGATCGCTTTTTTTAATCCCCTATTTTTCCACAGGTAGATCCCAGCTCGCTCACAGCGTACAATACGCCCTCTTTATAAAGGTGGGCGATCATGGCAGAAATCACTCTTATCAGCGGCAGCACGCTTGGCAGTGCGGAATATGTAGCAGAGCATCTGGCTGAAAAACTGGACGACGCGGGTTTTTCCAGCGAAATACTGCATGGGCCAATGCTTGAAGAGGTCCCGACTGATGGGATCTGGCTGATTATTAGCTCCACGCACGGTGCGGGAGACATTCCTGACAACCTGCAGCCTTTATATGATGCCTTATGCGAGCAAAAACCGGACTTTTCACAAGTGCATTTTGGTGCAATCGGGATCGGCAGTCGTGAATATGACACCTTTTGCGGCGCAATCGACAAGCTGGAAGCCGAACTGAAAGCCTGCGGGGCAAAACAGATCGGCGAAACGCTCAGGATCAACGTACTGGAACATGAAATTCCGGAAGATCCGGCTGAAATTTGGCTGGGATCCTGGCATCCATTGCTCAGAGATTTGTAAAGATCGTACTTTTTTATGTGGATAACTCTGGTTAAAAGCTTGGATCAACCGGTAGTTATCCCAAGAACAACCGTTGTTCAGTTTTTGAGTTGTGTATAACCTTTCATTCTGCTCCCAGCTTATACGGGCCAGGATCACCGATCATTCACAGCTAATGATCCTCAACAACCTGTTGATCTTATTCAAAGGATCGCCCTTATCCACAGAAAGTTGCGATCCTAATAAGAGATCACAATAAAACAGATCTCTAAATAAAAAGATCTTCTTTTTAATACCCAGGATCCCAGGGCTTTCTCGATCGACTAAAGTTGAGTAGAATCCACGGCCCGGGCTTCAATCCACTTTCACACCGCGTTATGCGAGGCAATTACCATGTTTTATCAGGATCCTTTTGACGTCATCATCATTGGCGGGGGTCATGCAGGCACCGAGGCCGCAATGGCCGCGGCGCGAATGGGTCAACAGACTCTGCTTTTGACACACAATATCGACACACTGGGACAGATGAGTTGCAACCCGGCGATCGGCGGTA
The DNA here is from genome assembly GCF_030336805.1 of Citrobacter sp. Cb023. Lineage (NCBI taxonomy): Bacteria > Pseudomonadati > Pseudomonadota > Gammaproteobacteria > Enterobacterales > Enterobacteriaceae > Citrobacter > Citrobacter sp. Cb023. The sequence goes on from NZ_JAOWCV010000032.1 coordinate 18,038, forward strand.
TTGGGAAGGGACACCTGGTAAAAGAAGTGGATGCGCTTGGTGGGTTGATGGCAAAAGCGATCGACCATGCAGGTATCCAGTTTAGGATACTAAACGCCAGCAAAGGGCCAGCCGTTCGTGCTACCCGAGCTCAGGCCGACCGTGTGCTCTATCGCCAGGCTGTACGCACCGCACTCGAGAATCAACCCAATCTGATGATCTTCCAACAGGCGGTTGAAGATCTGATTGTTGAAAACGATCGTGTTGTGGGTGCAGTGACCCAAATGGGACTGAAGTTCCGTGCCAAAGCGGTTGTATTAACCGTAGGGACTTTTCTTGACGGCAAAATTCATATTGGTCTGGACAACTACAGCGGCGGCCGTGCTGGCGATCCGCCGTCTATCCCGCTGTCACGCCGTCTGCGTGAACTGCCGTTACGCGTCAGCCGCCTGAAAACCGGTACGCCGCCGCGTATCGATGCACGCACTATTGATTTCAGCGTGCTCGGCCAGCAAAACAGCGATAACCCGATGCCGGTCTTCTCATTCCTGGGCGATGCTTCTCAACATCCGCGTCAGATGCCGTGTTACATCACGCATACCAATGAGAGAACCCATGACGTGATCCGCAATAACCTCGATCGTAGCCCGATGTACGCAGGCGTGATCGAAGGTATCGGTCCGCGCTACTGCCCGTCGATCGAAGACAAAGTGATGCGCTTTGCCGATCGTAATCAGCATCAGATCTTCCTCGAGCCGGAAGGACTGACGTCTAACGAAATTTATCCGAATGGTATCTCCACCAGCTTGCCGTTCGATGTGCAGATGCAAATTGTCCGCTCCATGCAGGGAATGGAAAATGCCAGAATCGTCCGTCCTGGCTACGCGATTGAGTATGATTTCTTCGATCCGCGCGACCTGAAACCCACTCTGGAAAGCAAATTCATCCAGGGTCTGTTCTTTGCGGGCCAGATTAACGGTACTACCGGTTACGAAGAAGCTGCCGCGCAAGGGATGTTGGCGGGTCTGAACGCCGCACGCTTGTCTGCTGAGAAAGACGGCTGGGCACCGCGTCGCGATCAGGCTTATCTTGGTGTACTGGTGGACGATCTGTGTACGCTTGGCACCAAAGAACCGTATCGCATGTTCACCTCACGCGCAGAATACCGTTTGATGCTGCGCGAAGATAACGCCGACCTGCGTCTAACCGAAATTGGTCGTGAACTGGGTCTGGTGGACGACGAGCGCTGGGCTCGTTTCAACGAGAAGCTAGAGCGTATCGAACAGGAACGTCAGCGTCTCAAATCAACCTGGGTAAATCCGTTAGCGGAATCTGCAGCAGAAGTGAATGCTCACCTGGCTACGCCTTTGTCACGTGAAGCCAGCGGTGAAGATCTCCTGCGCCGCCCGGATATGACCTATGCTCAGTTGACCTCTTTATCTGCGTTTGCACCAGCGCTTGACGATGCTCAGGCCGCGGAACAGGTTGAGATTCAGGTGAAATACGAAGGGTATATCGCCCGTCAGCAGGAAGAAATCGAAAGACAACAGCGTAATGAGAACACCCTGTTGCCTGCAACGCTGGATTATCGTCAGGTCTCAGGCTTGTCGAATGAAGTTATCGCCAAGCTGAACGATCACAAACCGGTATCGATCGGCCAGGCATCGCGTATTTCTGGCGTAACGCCTGCCGCCATTTCCATTCTGCTGGTATGGCTGAAGAAACAAGGTATGCTGCGCCGCAGCGCTTGATAACACTATTTTGGCGGCGGGCGCTTCGCCTGCCCGCCCTACCAATTTGTAGTCCCGATAAGCTATAGCGCATCGGGAAATTGATTATGAACAGGTAACGACCGTGCTCAACAAACTCTCTCGTCTGCTGGCTGATGCTGGTATTTCTCTTACCGATCACCAGAAAAATCAGCTGATTGCGTATGTCGATATGCTGCACAAATGGAACAAAGCGTACAACTTGACGTCGGTACGGGATCCCAACGAAATGCTGGTGCGCCATATTCTGGACAGTATTGTCGTCGCGCCGTATCTGAAGGGGGAGCTTTTTATCGACGTGGGTACGGGACCGGGCCTGCCGGGTATTCCTCTCTCTATCGTGCGCCCAGAAGCGCATTTCACACTGCTGGATAGTCTGGGAAAACGCGTCCGTTTCTTGCGTCAGGTGCAGCATGAGCTTGCGCTTACTAACATCACTCCTGTGCAAAGTCGCGTTGAAGAATTCCCTTCAGAGCCGCCGTTCGATGGGGTCATTAGCCGTGCGTTCGCGTCACTTACTGATATGGTGAGTTGGTGCCATCATTTGCCTGGACTGGATGGGCGTTTTTATGCGCTAAAAGGGCAGTTGCCTGAAGATGAAATTGCTTCGTTGCCTGCAGAATTCAGCGTCGAGTCGGTCGAAAAATTACGCGTTCCGCAACTGGATGGTGAACGTCATCTGGTGGTTATTAAGCCAAACAAAATTTAATTTTTATCAAAAAAAATAGAAAAAAAACGGCTATTCAGGTGTTAAAAGTCATAGGGAATAGTGTGGTTAAATGTCGTTACAATTCACTAGCGCCTTACGGTTTTGCATCATAACTATAACGTACCGTTTTTTGTTAAAAGCGAAACAAGTCAGCTGTGAAAATATCAGTCTGCTAAAAATAGAACGTAAGAACCACCCGTTGTGTTAATTTTTTATTATAAATGTCAATGCGTGGTTTTTTTGTTGTTAGCTGTTGTTTTTGAAATAGTGGCTATTTTTACGCTTAAATATCAAAAAGATGAAAAGGCATCATTTGCCACGTAAATAAATTATGCGAAGGTGAATATGTTCAATATGTGATCTGGTGCACGCTTTGCCGCCAGTATTTACGCGGCATTTGCAGTTTTGCATGATCGTTCACAGTTTGCTTAAAAGTGATAAATGTGGGGTAGCGAAAAATATTTAAACATTTATTCACTTTTTAGCTACTTATTGTTTGAAATCACGAAGGCGCACCGTATAATTTGACCGCTTTTTGATGCTTGACTCTAAGCCATAAAGAACGTTTTATACGACACGCGGCATACCTCGAAGGGAGCAGGAGTAAAAACGTGATGTCTATGTCGCTCTTGAGTCGAAACGTTGCTCGTAAGCTTTTGCTCACACAGTTTCTGGCGGTAATAGCAAGTGGATTGCTGTTTAGCCTCAAAGACCCTTTCTGGGGCATCTCCGCATTGTGCGGTGGATTGGCAGTGTTACTGCCTAATGTGTTGTTTATGATATTTGCCTGGCGTCACCAGGCGCATACACCAGCTAAAGGCCGAGTAGCCTGGACGTTCGCCTTCGGCGAAGCCTTCAAGGTGTTAGCTATGCTGGTTTTGCTGGTGGTGGCGTTGGCTGTTTTGAAAGCGGTATTCATGCCGCTGATCGTTACGTGGGTTTTGGTGCTGGTGGTTCAGATACTGGCGCCGGCTGTAATTAACAACAAAGGGTAAAGGCATCATGGCTTCAGAAAATATGACGCCGCAGGATTACATAGGACACCATCTGAATAACCTTCAGTTGGACCTACGTACATTCTCGCTGGTGGATCCGCACAACCCCCCAGCCACCTTCTGGACGCTCAATATTGACTCCATTTTCTTCTCGGTGGTTCTGGGTCTGTTGTTCCTGCTTATGTTCCGTAGCGTAGCTAAAAAGGCGACCAGCGGCGTACCAGGTAAATTTCAGACCGCGATTGAGCTGGTAATCGGCTTTGTGCATGGTAGCGTGAAAGACATGTACCATGGCAAAAGCAAGCTGATTGCTCCGCTGGCCCTGACGATTTTCGTCTGGGTATTCCTGATGAACTTGATGGATTTACTGCCTATCGACCTGCTGCCGTACATCGGTGAGCATATCTTTGGCCTGCCGGCTCTGCGTGTGGTTCCGTCTGCTGACGTAAACATCACCCTGTCGATGGCGCTGGGCGTATTTATCCTCATTCTGTTCTACAGCATCAAAATGAAAGGCATCGGCGGCTTCGCGAAAGAGTTGACGCTGCAGCCGTTCAATCACTGGGCGTTCATCCCTGTCAACTTAATCCTTGAAGGGGTAAGCCTGCTGTCCAAACCAATTTCTCTTGGTCTGCGACTGTTCGGCAACATGTATGCCGGTGAGCTGATTTTCATTCTGATTGCTGGTCTGTTGCCGTGGTGGTCACAGTGGATCCTGAATGTGCCATGGGCCATTTTCCACATACTGATTATCACGCTGCAAGCCTTCATATTTATGGTTCTGACGATTGTCTATCTGTCGATGGCATCTGAAGAGCATTAATTTACCAACACTACTACGTTTTAACTGAAACAAACTGGAGACTGTCATGGAAAACCTGAATATGGATCTGCTGTACATTGCTGCCGCTGTGATGATGGGTCTGGCGGCAATCGGTGCTGCGATCGGTATCGGCATCCTCGGGGGTAAATTCCTGGAAGGCGCAGCGCGTCAACCGGATCTGATTCCTCTGCTGCGTACTCAGTTCTTTATCGTTATGGGTCTGGTGGATGCAATCCCAATGATCGCTGTAGGTCTGGGTCTGTACGTGATGTTTGCTGTCGCGTAGTAAGCGTTGCTTGAATTAAGAGCAATATCAGAACGTTAACTAGATAGAGGCATTGTGCTGTGAATCTTAACGCAACAATCCTCGGCCAGGCCATCGCGTTTGTCCTGTTCGTTCTGTTCTGCATGAAGTACGTATGGCCGCCTTTAATGGCTGCCATCGAAAAACGTCAAAAAGAAATTGCTGACGGCCTTGCTTCTGCAGAACGAGCACATAAGGATCTTGACCTTGCAAAGGCCAGCGCGACCGACCAGCTGAAAAAAGCGAAGGCGGAAGCTCAGGTAATCATTGAGCAGGCGAACAAACGCCGTGCTCAGATCCTGGACGAAGCTAAAACTGAAGCAGAGCAGGAACGTACTAAAATCGTGGCACAGGCGCAGGCGGAAATTGACGCCGAGCGTAAACGTGCTCGCGAAGAGCTGCGTAAGCAAGTTGCTATCCTGGCTGTTGCTGGCGCCGAGAAGATCATCGAACGTTCCGTGGATGAAGCTGCTAATAGCGACATCGTGGACAAACTTGTCGCTGAACTGTAAGGAGGGAGGGGCTGATGTCTGAATTTATTACGGTAGCTCGCCCCTACGCCAAAGCAGCTTTTGACTTTGCCGTTGAGCACCAAAGCGTTGACCGTTGGCAGGATATGCTGACGTTTGCCGCTGAGGTGACGAAAAACGAACAAATGGCAGAGCTTCTCTCTGGCGCGCTGGCGCCGGAAACGCTCGCTGAGTCGTTTATCGCCGTGTGCGGTGAGCAGCTGGACGAAAGCGGCCAAAACCTGATTAGGGTAATGGCTGAAAATAACCGTCTGAATGCGCTCCCGGATGTTCTTGAGCAGTTTATTCATCTGCGTGCAGCCAGTGAGGCTATCTCTGAGGTAGAAGTCACTTCTGCCAATGCACTGAGTGATGAACAGCTTACGAAGATTAGTGCAGCGATGGAAAAACGTCTGTCACGCAAAGTTAAGCTGAATTGCAAAATCGATAAGTCTGTAATGGCTGGCGTAATCATCCGAGCGGGTGATATGGTCATTGATGGCAGCGTACGCGGCCGTCTTGAGCGCCTTGCAGACGTCTTGCAGTCTTAAGGGGACTGGAGCATGCAACTGAATTCCACCGAAATCAGCGAACTGATCAAGCAGCGCATTGCTCAGTTCAATGTTGTGAGCGAAGCTCACAACGAAGGTACTATTGTTTCTGTAAGTGACGGTGTTATCCGCATTCACGGCCTGGCCGATTGTATGCAGGGTGAGATGATTTCCCTGCCGGGTAACCGTTACGCTATCGCACTGAACCTGGAGCGCGACTCCGTAGGTGCCGTTGTGATGGGTCCATACGCTGACCTCGCCGAAGGCATGAAGGTTAAGTGTACGGGTCGTATTCTGGAAGTTCCGGTTGGCCGTGGCCTGCTGGGTCGTGTGGTGAACACTCTGGGTTCCCCAATTGACGGTAAAGGTCCGGTTGATAACGATGGCTTCTCGCCAATCGAAGTTATCGCACCAGGCGTAATCGAACGTCAGTCCGTCGACCAGCCAGTACAGACAGGTTATAAATCTGTTGATGCCATGATCCCAATCGGTCGTGGCCAGCGTGAGCTGATCATCGGTGACCGTCAGACAGGTAAAACTGCGATGGCAATCGATGCCATCATCAACCAGCGTGATTCCGGTATCAAATGTGTGTACGTGGCTATCGGCCAGAAAGCGTCCACCATTTCTAACGTGGTTCGTAAACTGGAAGAACACGGCGCACTGTCCAACACCATCGTTGTTGTGGCGACCGCGTCTGAATCTGCTGCTCTGCAATACCTGGCGCCATATGCCGGTTGCGCAATGGGCGAATACTTCCGTGACCGCGGTGAAGACGCGCTGATCGTTTACGATGACCTGTCTAAACAGGCTGTTGCTTACCGTCAGGTTTCCCTGCTGCTCCGTCGTCCACCAGGACGTGAAGCATTCCCGGGCGACGTATTTTACCTCCACTCCCGTCTGCTGGAGCGCGCATCCCGCGTAAACGCGGAATACGTTGAGAAGTTCACCAATGGTGAAGTTAAAGGTAAAACCGGCTCCCTGACCGCTCTGCCGATTATCGAAACCCAGGCGGGTGACGTTTCTGCGTTCGTTCCGACCAACGTAATTTCCATTACAGATGGTCAGATCTTCCTGGAAACCAACCTGTTCAACTCCGGTATTCGTCCGGCAGTTAACCCGGGTATCTCCGTATCTCGTGTAGGTGGCGCAGCGCAGACCAAGATCATCAAGAAACTGTCCGGTGGTATTCGTACCGCACTGGCGCAGTATCGTGAATTGGCAGCGTTTTCTCAGTTCGCTTCCGACCTGGATGAAGCTACTCGTAAGCAGCTGAGCCACGGTCAGAAAGTAACTGAACTGCTGAAGCAGAAACAGTATGCCCCAATGTCTGTAGCACAGCAGGGTGTGGTGCTGTTTGCGGCTGAACGCGGTTACCTCGAAGATGTGGAACTGGCGAAAATCGGTAGCTTTGAAGCCGCTCTGCTGGCTTACGTTGACCGTGACCACGCTCCGCTGATGCAAGAGATCAACCAGTCCGGTGGCTATAACGATGAAATCGAAGGTAAGCTGAAAGCTATCCTCGATTCCTTCAAGGCAACCCAGTCCTGGTAACGTCTGGCGGTCTGCTTTAGGGCGGACCGCAAGGCATTGAGGAGAAGCTCATGGCCGGCGCAAAAGAGATACGTAGTAAGATCGCAAGCGTCCAGAACACGCAGAAGATCACTAAAGCGATGGAGATGGTCGCCGCTTCCAAAATGCGTAAATCGCAGGATCGCATGGCGGCCAGCCGTCCTTATGCAGAGACCATGCGCAAAGTGATTGGTCACCTTGCGAATGGTAATCTGGAATATAAGCACCCTTACCTGGAAGAACGCGACGTTAAGCGCGTGGGCTACCTGGTGGTGTCGACCGACCGTGGTCTGTGCGGTGGCTTGAACATTAACCTGTTCAAAAAGCTGCTGGCGGATATGAAAGCATGGTCCGATAAAGGCGTTCAGTGCGATATCGCAATGATCGGCTCTAAGGGCGTGTCTTTCTTTAACTCCGTTGGCGGTAATGTGATTGCTCAGGTAACCGGTATGGGGGATAACCCTTCCCTGTCCGAACTGATCGGTCCGGTTAAAGTGATGCTGCAGGCCTACGATGAAGGTCGTCTGGACAGACTGTACGTTGTTAGCAACAAATTTATTAACACCATGTCTCAGACGCCAACCATCACCCAACTGCTGCCTCTGCCGGCATCAGATGATGATGAATTGAAGCGTAAATCCTGGGATTACCTGTATGAGCCAGACCCGAAAGCGCTGCTGGATACCCTGCTGCGTCGTTATGTCGAGTCTCAGGTTTATCAGGGCGTGGTAGAAAACCTGGCCAGCGAGCAGGCCGCACGTATGGTGGCGATGAAAGCCGCGACCGACAATGGCGGCAGCCTGATTAAAGAGCTGCAGTTGGTATACAACAAAGCTCGTCAGGCCAGCATTACTCAGGAACTCACCGAAATCGTCGGTGGTGCATCCGCGGTATAACCAGGTTAATTCGTAGAGGATTCAAGATGGCTACTGGAAAAATTGTCCAGGTAATCGGCGCCGTGGTTGACGTCGAATTCCCTCAGGATGCCGTACCGCGCGTGTACGATGCTCTTGAGGTTATGAATGGTAAAGAGAGCCTGGTGCTGGAAGTTCAGCAGCAGCTCGGCGGCGGTATCGTACGTACCATCGCCATGGGTTCTTCCGACGGTCTGCGTCGTGGTCTGGAAGTCAAAGATCTCGAGCACCCGATCGAAGTCCCGGTAGGTAAAGCAACTCTGGGTCGTATCATGAACGTCCTGGGTCACCCGATCGACATGAAAGGCGATATCGGTGAAGAAGAGCGTTGGGCTATCCACCGCGCGGCACCTTCCTATGAAGAGCTGTCCAGCTCTCAGGAACTGCTGGAAACCGGCATCAAAGTTATCGACCTGATGTGTCCGTTCGCTAAGGGCGGTAAAGTTGGTCTGTTCGGTGGTGCGGGTGTAGGTAAAACCGTAAACATGATGGAGCTGATCCGTAACATCGCGATCGAACACTCCGGTTACTCCGTGTTTGCGGGTGTGGGTGAACGTACTCGTGAGGGTAACGACTTCTACCACGAAATGACTGACTCCAACGTTCTGGACAAAGTATCCTTGGTATATGGCCAGATGAACGAGCCGCCGGGAAACCGTCTGCGCGTTGCTCTGACCGGTCTGACCATGGCAGAGAAGTTCCGTGACGAAGGTCGTGACGTTCTGCTGTTCGTTGATAACATCTATCGTTACACCCTGGCCGGTACAGAAGTATCCGCACTGCTGGGTCGTATGCCATCAGCGGTAGGCTACCAGCCGACCCTGGCGGAAGAGATGGGTGTTCTTCAGGAACGTATCACCTCTACCAAAACCGGTTCTATCACCTCCGTTCAGGCGGTATACGTACCTGCGGATGACTTGACTGACCCATCCCCAGCAACCACCTTTGCTCACTTAGATGCAACCGTGGTACTGAGCCGTCAGATCGCATCTCTGGGTATCTACCCGGCAGTTGACCCGCTGGACTCCACCAGCCGTCAGCTGGATCCGCTGGTTGTTGGTCAGGAACACTACGACACCGCGCGTGGCGTACAGTCTCTGCTGCAGCGTTATCAGGAACTGAAAGACATCATCGCCATCCTGGGTATGGATGAACTGTCTGAAGAAGACAAACTGGTGGTAGCACGCGCACGTAAAATTCAGCGCTTCCTGTCCCAGCCGTTCTTCGTTGCGGAAGTATTCACCGGTTCTCCGGGTAAATACGTATCCCTGAAAGACACCATCCGTGGCTTTAAAGGTATCATGGAAGGCGAATACGACCACCTGCCAGAGCAGGCGTTCTACATGGTTGGTTCTATCGACGAAGCCGTGGAAAAAGCCAAAAAACTTTAACGCCTTAATCGGAGGGTGATATGGCAATGACTTACCACCTGGACGTCGTCAGCGCAGAGCAGCAAATGTTCTCTGGTCTGGTCGAAAAAATCCAGGTAACGGGTAGTGAAGGTGAACTGGGTATTTTCCCGGGTCACGCACCGCTGCTCACCGCCATTAAGCCTGGTATGATCCGCATCGTTAAACAGTTCGGTCATGAAGAGTTTATCTATCTGTCTGGCGGCATTCTCGAAGTGCAGCCTGGCAGCGTGACCGTTCTGGCTGATACCGCGATTCGCGGACAGGATCTCGATGAAGCGAGAGCCCTGGAAGCGAAGCGTAAGGCTGAAGAGCACATTAAGAGCTCTCATGGTGACGTGGATTACGCTCAGGCATCTGCGGAACTGGCCAAAGCGATCGCGAAACTGCGCGTTATCGAGTTGACCAAAAAAGCGATGTAACACCGGCTTGAAAAGCACAAAAGCCAGTCTGGTTGCCAGGCTGGCTTTTTTTATGGTTTTGTTTCAGTGAAAGTGGAACTAAAAAGCTGTTTTATTATTTTGTGATTTGTGTCACAAAAATATTGATCGGTTAAAAAATGAGGCGTAGACTATTTTTTGTGTGATGTGTATCACATAATTAACTCAGATAAAAACAGGATAGCAACATGAAACTGATTAATAAAATCATCGCCCTTTTCAGCAGCATGGAAGTTTAGTCTTCCCGACCTGCTCTGTGGCGCGATGCTTCATACGGTTATCAGCACGCGCCAGCTGTTATTAAATCCCCCTCCTCCGCTTTATCGTTTGTCCTCTTCCCTTTTAAAACTCTATTTTCCCTGTCTGTTTTTTCTGCTTCTCGCTGAATCATATTAATAAAATTATACTTTTCTTTTGTAACTCTTTATTCATGCAGTAAAAAAATAGCAAAAACATTAACCTAGGCTTTAATAAGAGCAGTCTCCTGGTTTTTGGGAGACAAAAGACGCCGAAATAGACGAAAATAGAGAGTTATCAGAGGGGAAATTTCCCCGATTGAACGTTTTATCTTCGGTCCATTTCACGATGAAAAAAATGTAGTATTTTCAATGTGAAACGGTATAAATTCGTTCTCAAATTACAGTCAGGACGTGTATGTTGAATAATGCTATGAGCGTCGTGATCCTTGCCGCAGGCAAAGGCACGCGTATGTATTCCGATCTCCCTAAAGTGCTGCATACCCTCGCAGGAAAGCCGATGGTTCAGCATGTCATTGATGCCGCTAATGAATTAGGTGCGACTCACGTACATCTGGTCTACGGGCACGGTGGTGATTTGCTTAAGCAGACGCTGAAAGATGGCAATCTAAACTGGATTCTGCAGGCAGAGCAGTTGGGGACCGGCCATGCAATGCAGCAGGCAGCGCCATTCTTTGGTGATGACGAAGACATTTTAATGCTCTATGGCGATGTGCCGCTGATCTCTACCGATACCTTACGTAGCCTGCGTGATGCTAAACCGCAGGGCGGCATCGGCCTGTTAACGGTAAAACTGGATGATCCATCCGGCTATGGGCGTATTACGCGTGAGAACGGTAACGTCACCGGTATCGTCGAGCATAAAGATGCAACTGACGAGCAGCGCCAAATCCAGGAAATCAACACCGGTATTCTGATTGCCAATGGTGCTGATATGAAGCGCTGGCTGTCCAAACTCACCAATAACAATGCGCAGGGTGAATACTACATCACCGATATCATTGCGATGGCGTATCAGGAAGGACGCGAAATTGCTGCGGTACATCCGGCACGTATTAGCGAAACAGAAGGGGTGAATAACCGTCTTCAGTTATCCCGTCTGGAGCGTGTTTATCAGTCCGAGCAAGCAGAGAAACTGCTGCTGGCGGGCGTGATGCTGCGCGATCCTGCACGTTTTGATCTTCGCGGTACGCTTATTCACGGGCGCGATGTTGAAATTGATACTAACGTTATCATTGAAGGTAACGTAACCGTTGGGGATCGCGTCAAGATTGGTGCTGGCTGTATCATCAAAAACAGCGTGATTGGTGAAGGTTGTGAGCTTAGCCCATACAGTGTGGTGGAAGATGCCCATCTGGAAGCCGCTTGCACCATCGGTCCATTCGCGCGTCTGCGCCCGGGTGCTGAGCTGCAGGAAGGCGCGCACGTGGGTAACTTCGTCGAAATGAAAAAAGCGCGTCTGGGTAAAGGTTCTAAAGCTGGTCATCTGACCTATCTGGGCGATGCGGAAATTGGCGATAATGTGAATATCGGCGCGGGTACGATTACCTGCAACTACGATGGTGCCAATAAGTTTAAAACCATTATTGGTGATGATGTGTTTGTGGGTTCTGATACTCAGTTGGTGGCGCCTGTCACCGTGGGTAAAGGTGCCACCATCGCTGCTGGCACTACCGTAACGCGTAATGTCGCCGATAACGAATTGGTATTAAGCCGTGTACCTCAGGTCCATAAACAGGGCTGGCAGCGTCCGGTGAAGAAGAAGTAAGTGATTTTTGCCGGATGGCGGCCTACGTGCGGTGACGTTCTGTAGGCCTGATAAGCGTAAGCGCCATCAGGCAGACAAGAGATGAGGGGATAACATAATCCTCCGCTCAACAAGCAGTACCATAAAAATAACCCCACTCTCTACAAGGCTCGGGGCGCCCGGAAAGGGCAAATACAGGTCAGCGACAACGACAGGCAAATGCCTAAATTCGGAATCAAAAAATATGTGTGGAATTGTTGGCGCTATCGCGCAGCGTGATGTAGCTGAAATCCTTCTCGAAGGTTTACGTCGTCTGGAATATCGTGGTTATGACTCTGCTGGTCTGGCCGTTGTCGATGCTGAAGGCAACATGACCCGTCTGCGTCGTCTGGGTAAAGTGCAGATGCTGACTGCTGCTGCGGAAGAACATCCGCTGCATGGTGGTACAGGTATCGCTCATACCCGTTGGGCGACACACGGTGAACCTTCAGAAGCGAACGCGCATCCCCATGTTTCTGAACACATTGTTGTGGTGCATAACGGCATCATTGAAAACCATGAACCTCTGCGTGAACTACTGAAAACCCGTGGTTATACCTTTGTTTCTGAAACCGACACCGAAGTGATTGCTCACTTGGTGCATTGGGAACTGGAACAGGGTGGTACGCTGCGTGAAGCCGTACTGCGTACTATTCCACAGTTGCGCGGTGCCTATGGCACGGTGATCATGGATACCCGTAACCCGGAAACTCTGCTGGCGGCCCGTTCAGGTAGCCCGCTGGTGATTGGTCTGGGGATGGGGGAAAACTTTATCGCTTCCGATCAGCTGGCGTTGCTGCCGGTAACCCGTCGCTTTATCTTCCTGGAAGAAGGTGACATCGCAGAAGTGACCCGTCGTTCTGTCTCTATTTTCGACAAGTCTGGCGCACAAGTGAAGCGTCAGGATATCGAATCGAATCTGCAGTATGACGCGGGCGAAAAAGGTATTTATCGCCACTACATGCAGAAAGAGATCTACGAACAGCCGAATGCAATTAAAAATACGCTGACCGGTCGCATTAGTCACGGTGAAGTGGATTTAAGCGAGCTGGGTTCACGTGCCAACGAGTTGCTGTCTCAGGTTGAGCATATCCAGATTATCGCCTGCGGTACGTCCTACAACTCCGGTATGGTGTCCCGCTACTGGTTTGAATCGCTGGCTGGTATTCCTTGTGATGTCGAAATCGCTTCCGAGTTCCGCTATCGCAAATCCGCCGTGCGTCGTAACAGTCTGATGATTACCCTTTCCCAGTCCGGTGAAACGGCGGATACCCTGGCGGGTCTGCGCTTATCTAAAGAGCTGGGCTATCTGGGCTCGCTGGCTATTTGTAACGTACCGGGATCTTCTCTGGTGCGCGAATCCGACCTGGCGATGATGACCAATGCCGGTACCGAAATCGGTGTGGCCTCGACGAAAGCATTTACTACCCAACTGACCGTTCTGCTGATGCTGGTGGCGAAACTGTCTCGTCTGAAAGGCCTGGATGCGTCTATCGAGCAGGAGATCGTTCATGGTCTGCAGGCGCTGCCGAGCCGTATTGAGCAGATGCTGTCTCAGGACAAACGCATTGCCGCTCTGGCGGAAGGTTTCTCAGATAAACACCATGCGCTGTTCCTGGGGCGTGGCGATCAGTACCCGATTGCGCTGGAAGGCGCGCTGAAGCTGAAAGAGATCTCTTATATTCACGCTGAAGCATATGCTGCAGGTGAACTGAAACACGGTCCGCTGGCGCTGATTGATGCCGATATGCCGGTTATCGTAGTTGCACCGAACAACGAACTGTTGGAAAAACTGAAATCCAACATTGAAGAAGTTCGCGCCCGTGGCGGTCAGTTGTACGTCTTTGCGGACCAGGATGCTGGCTTTACCAGCAGCGAAAACATGCACATCATTGAGATGCCGCATGTGGAAGAGGTGATTGCACCGATCTTCTACACCGTTCCGCTGCAGTTGCTGGCGTATCACGTGGCGCTGATTAAAGGCACCGACGTGGACCAGCCGCGTAACCTGGCAAAGTCGGTTACCGTAGAGTAATCCGTACTTAACTGAACTGAAAATGCCCTGCTGCAAGCGGGGCCTTTTTTTAGCGTGTTCTGTTTTTAATCAATTATCCCGCCTGTTTTATGTGACAAACCGTCATCTTCAACTACTGTTTTCAGTGTCATAAAAAGAAAATTTCAGCGAAATGTTATTGTCATGATGGTGATTAACATTCTGTTTTAAATGTATTTTTAGATAAAAAACTTCCCAAGTTTTTCATTGTCATAAAACTGTCATATTTCGTACATTTAACTGTCACCTGTTTGTCCTATTTTGCTCACAGTAGCAACTCAAACAACGATTTACGAAAACCGTGCAGGAGACATTATGAAAGTTATGCGTACCACTGTCGCAACTGTTGTCGCCGCGACCTTATCCATGAGCGCGTTTTCTGCGTTTGCAGCAGCGAGCCTGACAGGTGCAGGTGCAACCTTCCCTGCGCCAGTGTATGCCAAATGGGCAGATACCTATCAGAAAGAGACCGGTAGCAAAGTAAACTACCAGGGTATCGGCTCCTCCGGTGGTGTAAAACAAATTACGGCCAATACCGTTGATTTCGGCGCCTCTGACGCACCGTTGTCTGACGAGAAACTGGCGCAAGAAGGCCTGTTCCAGTTCCCGACTGTTATCGGTGGTGTGGTGCTGGCGGTGAACATCCCTGGCCTGAAATCCGGCGAACTGGTGCTGGACGGTAAAACGCTGGGCGACATCTACCTCGGTAAAATTAAGAAGTGGGATGATGAAGCCATCACCAAACTGAACCCGGGTCTGAAACTGCCTTCTCAGAATATCGCCGTTGTGCGTCGTGCTGACGGTTCCGGTACTTCATTCGTTTTCACCAGCTACCTGGCGAAAGTGAACGAAGAGTGGAAATCTAAAATTGGTTCCGGCTCTACTGTTAACTGGCCGACCGGTCTGGGCGGTAAAGGTAACGACGGTATCGCTGCGTTCGTACAGCGTCTGCCGGGTTCTATCGGCTACGTTGAGTACGCTTACGCTAAGCAGAACAACCTGGCGTACACCAAGCTGGTCTCTGCTGATGGCAAATCGGTAAGTCCGACCGAAGAAAACTTTGCCAACGCTGCAAAAGGCGCTGACTGGAGCAAAACCTTCGCTCAGGATCTGACTAACCAGAAAGGTGACGATGCGTGGCCGATCACTTCCACCACCTTCATCCTGGTGCATAAAGAGCAGAAGAAA
The DNA here is from genome assembly GCF_030336805.1 of Citrobacter sp. Cb023. NCBI lineage: Bacteria > Pseudomonadati > Pseudomonadota > Gammaproteobacteria > Enterobacterales > Enterobacteriaceae > Citrobacter > Citrobacter sp. Cb023. Next base: position 33,296 of record NZ_JAOWCV010000032.1, read on the forward strand.
CCTGAGCAGGGCGCTGAAGTGCTGAAGTTCTTCGATTGGGCGTACAAAAATGGCGGCAAACAGGCTAATGACCTGGATTACGCCAGCCTGCCGGACAGCGTGGTTGAGCAGATTCGTGCTGCATGGAAGACCAACGTGAAGGACAGCAACGGTAAAGCGCTGTACTAAATACCCGTCATACTTCGAGCCGCAGTTGTGTTGGCTGTGCTTGTTCACCCCAGTCACATAGTGAATCTATGTGACTGGGTATTCACAAGCTTGCCGCCTTGCTGCAACTCGAATTATTTAGGGTATGGCATTACGTTAGCCGGGAAGCACGATAAAATGCGTGCTTCCTGGCCCAAACTTAAAGAGTGATTTATGGCTGCAACCAAGCCTGCTTTGAACCCACCGGGTAAAAAAGGTGACATGATATTCAGCGCGCTGGTAAAACTGGCTGCGCTGATTGTGCTATTGATGTTGGGTGGCATTATTGTCTCTCTAGTTATCTCCTCCTGGCCAAGCATTCAGAAATTTGGCTTCTCCTTTCTGTGGACTAAAGAATGGGATGCGCCAAACGATATCTACGGTGCATTAGTACCGATTTACGGTACGCTGGTCACCTCGCTTATCGCACTGCTGATCGCCGTTCCGGTGAGTTTTGGCATAGCCTTATTCCTGACTGAACTTGCTCCTGGCTGGCTGCGTCGCCCGCTGGGTATCGCTATTGAATTGCTGGCGGCAATTCCGAGTATCGTGTACGGCATGTGGGGCCTGTTTATCTTTGCCCCGCTGTTTGCGACTTACTTCCAGGAACCGGTCGGGAACATCCTTTCCAACATTCCGTTTGTTGGCGCGCTGTTTGCGGGTCCGGCATTTGGTATCGGTATTCTGGCCGCTGGCGTGATCCTCGCCATCATGATCATCCCGTACATTGCGGCGGTTATGCGCGATGTGTTCGAACAAACGCCGGTGCTGATGAAAGAGTCAGCCTACGGCATCGGTTGTACTACCTGGGAAGTTATCTGGCGCATCGTCCTGCCGTTCACCAAAAACGGCGTGATCGGCGGCGTGATGCTCGGTCTGGGCCGCGCGCTGGGTGAAACCATGGCGGTGACGTTCATCATCGGTAACACCTACCAGCTCGATAGTGCCTCGCTGTACATGCCGGGCAACAGTATTACTTCTGCGCTGGCGAATGAATTCGCCGAAGCGGAATCAGGACTGCACGTTGCCGCGTTGATGGAACTGGGCCTGATTCTGTTTGTGATTACCTTCATCGTGCTGGCGGCGTCTAAGTTCATGATCATGCGCCTTGCGAAGAACGAGGGGGCACGCTAATGGCTACGCTTGAAATGCAAAACACCGCTGCGCTTGCGGAATCCCGCCGTAAAATGCAGGCGCGTCGTCGTCTGAAGAACCGCATCGCGCTGACGCTCTCTATGGCGACCATGGCATTCGGTCTGTTCTGGCTTATCTGGATCCTGATGTCCACGATCACCCGCGGTATTGACGGTATGTCACTGGCGCTGTTCACCGAAATGACACCTCCGCCGAATACGGCTGGTGGTGGTCTGGCGAATGCCCTGGCCGGTAGCGGACTGTTAATTCTGTGGGCGACCGTGTTTGGTACACCGCTTGGTATTATGGCGGGCATCTACCTGGCAGAGTACGGACGTAAGTCCTGGCTGGCTGAGGTGATCCGCTTTATCAACGACATCCTGCTTTCTGCGCCATCAATCGTGGTCGGTCTGTTCGTTTACACCATCGTGGTAGCAAAAATGGAGCACTTCTCCGGCTGGGCGGGCGTTATCGCGCTGGCGCTGCTGCAGGTGCCCATTGTTATTCGTACCACGGAGAACATGCTCAAACTGGTACCGGATAGCCTGCGTGAAGCCGCCTATGCGCTGGGTACGCCGAAATGGAAGATGATTTCTGCAATCACCCTGAAGGCGTCTGTCTCAGGCATCATTACAGGCGTTTTACTGGCTATTGCACGTATCGCAGGTGAAACGGCTCCGCTGCTGTTTACGTCGCTCTCCAATCAGTTCTGGAGCACCGACATGATGCAGCCTATCGCCAACCTGCCGGTCACTATCTTTAAGTTTGCAATGAGCCCGTTTGCTGAGTGGCAGCAACTGGCCTGGGCCGGGGTACTGATTATTACCCTGTGCGTACTGCTGCTGAACATTCTGGCGCGCGTCATTTTCGCGAAGAAGAAACACGGTTAAGACGAAGTGCCGGATGGCGGCGTAAACGCCTTATCCGGCCTACGATTGAAGACATTTGTAGGCCTGAAAGCTGCGCGCCATCAGGCATGATGAGGAAAAGATTGAAATGAGTATGGTTGATACTGCCCCGGGTAAGATTCAGGTTCGTGATTTGAACTTCTACTATGGCAAGTTCCATGCCCTGAAGAACATCAACCTGGATATTGCCAAAAACCAGGTAACGGCGTTTATCGGGCCGTCAGGCTGTGGTAAATCGACGTTGCTGCGTACGTTCAATAAAATGTTTGAACTGTATCCGGAACAGCGTGCGGAAGGCGAAATCCTGCTGGATGGCGACAATATTCTCACCAACACTCAGGATATCGCTCTGCTGCGTGCCAAAGTGGGCATGGTATTCCAGAAGCCGACGCCGTTCCCGATGTCCATCTACGACAACATCGCTTTTGGCGTGCGTCTGTTTGAGAAACTCTCTCGTGCGGATATGGACGAGCGTGTGCAGTGGGCATTGACCAAGGCCGCACTGTGGAACGAAACCAAAGATAAATTACACCAGAGTGGGTACTCTCTCTCCGGTGGTCAGCAGCAGCGTCTGTGTATTGCGCGTGGGATCGCCATTCGCCCGGAAGTGCTTCTGCTTGATGAGCCGTGTTCAGCGCTCGACCCTATTTCTACCGGGCGTATCGAAGAGCTGATCACTGAGCTGAAAGAGGATTACACCGTCGTTATCGTTACCCACAACATGCAGCAGGCTGCGCGTTGTTCCGATCACACGGCATTTATGTACCTGGGCGAGTTGATTGAGTTCAGTAACACGGACGATCTGTTCACCAAGCCCGCGAAGAAACAAACTGAAGACTACATCACCGGTCGTTACGGCTGATTCAGGAGCTTGTTGTGGATAATCTTAACCTTAATAAACATATTTCCGGCCAGTTCAATGCAGAGCTGGAAAGCATCCGTACCCAGGTGATGACCATGGGCGGCATGGTCGAGCAACAGCTTTCTGATGCGATTACCGCCATGCACAATCAGGACAGTGAGCTGGCGAAGCGCGTCATTGAGGGCGATAAGAACGTCAATATGATGGAAGTGGCGATCGACGAGGCCTGCGTGCGTATCATTGCCAAGCGTCAGCCGACCGCCAGTGACTTGCGTCTGGTGATGGCGATTATCAAAACGATCGCTGAGCTGGAACGTATTGGCGACGTTGCGGATAAAATTTGCCGCACCGCGCTGGAGAAATTTTCTCAACAGCATCAGCCGCTGCTGGTAAGCCTGGAATCACTGGGTCGCCACACCGTACAAATGCTGCATGACGTGCTGGATGCGTTTGCGCGTATGGATCTTGACGAAGCGGTACGTATTTATCGCGAAGATAAGAAAGTCGACCAGGAGTATGAAGGTATCGTGCGTCAGCTGATGACCTACATGATGGAAGATCCGCGTACCATTCCAAGCGTGCTGACCGCGCTGTTCTGCGCGCGCTCCATCGAGCGTATCGGTGACCGTTGCCAGAATATCTGCGAATACATCTTCTACTTCGTGAAGGGACAAGACTTCCGTCACGTGGGCGGTGATGAGCTGGATAAGCTGCTGGCGGGCAAAGATCCGAAAGAGTGATGTTTGTGGCGGGTGGCGCTAACGCTTACCCGCTCTACGAGACATGCAGGCCGGATCAGCGTTAGCGCCATCCGGCCTTTCAGTTATCGCGTAATATTCCAACCCCGCGCCTTCCATAACGCTGGCAACTGCGCCAGATCGGTAAACGTCGTCACTTTTGGATGATCGATTGGTTTGTTATGCGGATCGGCGCAGAAGTAAAACACTTCCATCCCTGCAGCAATCCCCGCCTGGGCACCTGCGCTGGAGTCATCAACCAGAATGCAGTTCTCAACGTTAACATCCATCGCTTTCGCCGCATGGAACATCAGGGCCGGATCGGGTTTCCAGCGTTGAATATCGTAGCCGCTGAACAGCAAATCAGGGAAATGGTGCAACATACCCAGCTTACCCAGCGAGTGCTGCATTTTGCTGACCGGACCGTTAGATACCACGCTCATAGGGACGGTCATGCTGTCCAGCAGCGCATTAGCACCGGCAATCACCTCCAGTTCCGTATCGAACAGACGTGCGACCTCTGCGCGGTAAACCGGTTCTAATTCGGCTTTTGCCAGTTCGACACCGTGCTCTTCGTTGATAATGTCGATGATCTCGTACAGCTTTACCCCCTTGAAGCGTTTAAAAGTTTCTTCAAGATCGAGCGTAATGCCGAACGCCTGGAACATGCTGACATACGCGCGAGAACAAATCACTTCACTGTCGACAAGGGTACCGTCACAGTCAAAAAATACGGCTTCTATCTGGGACATGTCATTTCCGTTTTAACAAGTTTAACGTTTTCGTAATGCATTATTGGGCGACGCAATCGTTGCCGTATAAGCAAAATCAATGAAAAAAGTTGCTCATAACCCAACCCTATTGTCGCATTTTGGTATAGGATAGCGACGAATTTTCCCTCCTTGTTCGGAAATTGATAATGAGTCAACAACACACAACCCAGGCTTCTGGCCAGGGGATGCTGGAACGCGTGTTCAAACTGCGCGAACATGGCACGACGGCACGGACCGAAGTGATCGCCGGTTTAACCACCTTCCTGACGATGGTGTATATCGTTTTTGTTAACCCGCAAATTCTTGGCGTGGCTGGCATGGATACCAGCGCCGTCTTTGTGACCACCTGCCTGATTGCTGCATTTGGTAGCATCCTGATGGGCCTGTTTGCCAACCTGCCGGTCGCACTTGCGCCTGCTATGGGTCTGAATGCGTTCTTCGCCTTCGTGGTCGTTGGCGCGATGGGCCTGTCATGGCAGATCGGTATGGGCGCAATCTTCTGGGGCGCGGTAGGTCTGCTGCTACTGACGATTTTCCGCGTACGTTACTGGATGATTGCCAACATCCCGGTTAGCTTGCGCGTGGGGATCACCAGCGGTATTGGTCTGTTCATCGGCATGATGGGGCTGAAAAACGCTGGTGTTATCGTCGCCAACCAAGACACCCTGGTGTCTATTGGCAACCTGACGTCCCACAGCGTACTGCTCGGTATTCTGGGTTTCTTTATCATCGCGATTCTGGCTTCACGTAACATCCATGCGGCGGTACTGATCTCTATCATTGTGACCACGCTGCTGGGTTGGATGCTGGGCGATGTCCATTACAACGGGATCGTCTCCGCGCCGCCGAGCGTAATGTCCGTTATCGGGCATGTTGATCTAGCTGGTTCGTTTAACATTGGTCTTGCGGGCGTAATTTTCTCGTTCATGCTGGTCAACCTGTTCGACTCCTCCGGTACGCTAATTGGCGTCACGGATAAAGCCGGTCTGGCGGATGCGAAGGGTAAGTTTCCGCGTATGAAGCAGGCGCTGTATGTGGATAGCGTGTCATCGGTTGCTGGTGCGTTTATCGGTACTTCTTCCGTTACCGCGTATATCGAGTCTTCTTCCGGGGTTTCTGTCGGTGGACGCACTGGCCTGACCGCGGTAGTTGTCGGCCTGCTGTTCCTGCTGGTTATCTTCCTGTCGCCGCTGGCGGGAATGGTACCGGGATATGCGGCCGCTGGTGCGCTGATTTACGTTGGCGTCCTGATGACATCAAGCCTGTCGCGCGTGAAGTGGGATGACCTGACTGAAGCCGTTCCGGCGTTTATTACCGCCGTGATGATGCCGTTTAGCTTCTCGATTACCGAAGGTATCGCGCTGGGCTTTATTTCCTACTGTGTGATGAAAATCGGTACCGGACGTTTCCGCGATCTCAGCCCGTGCGTCATCGTTGTCGCACTGCTGTTTGTGTTGAAGATTGTGTTTATCGACACGCATTAATTGCCGCTGAGACGGTGCTGCGCGAGGCGTGTAGACCTGATAAGCGCAGCGCCATCAGGTAAATTTGATAACCGGATACGGCCCGCCAGGCATTGCAGCCAGCGGGCTTTTTCTTTTAGGCTTTCACACGCTGGATGTAGTCGCCAAATGCGGTCAGCTGGCCGGTTAGATGGTCCAGCGTACTTTGGTCGATCACTTCACCTGTCTGCGGGTCCACTTTGTTCTGAATCACGCCGCCCATAAATTCCGGCTTATTCATTACCATGGCGTCGAGGAACACCAGGATCTGACGCAGATGGTACTGGCAGCGCGCGCCGCCAATGGCGCCCATGGAGCTGGTCTGGATCAGCACCGGCTTACCCGATAATGGCTGATCCGGCAGGCGGGACAGCCAGTCGATGGCGTTCTTCAGTCCGCCAGGCACGGAATAGTTATATTCCGGTGTCACGATGACGACACCGTCAGCCTTCCTGATTTGCTCTGCCAGCGCTTCTACGCTTGCCGGAAAACCTTCTTCCTGCTGGAGGTCGGCATCGTACAGTGGGATATCACCAATTGATGGCAACGCGTTGACTTCCATTCCTGCTGGAGCAATCTTGGGCAGCGTACGGGCAACCATTCCATTAAACGAACCTTTGCGTAGACTTCCCAGTAACGTAACAACATTCAATGTTTCTGACATGGTGACTCCTGTTTCATCATAAAGGTTAAATCAAAGCGTATGGCTCTTCGCTGCGCATAATTGAGAGAACCGGATCAGACGACCCGTAGGCTCATTGGCGCGGGTCTGGATATCCGGCAAACTTTTCCATTCCTGTTTACCATCAAACTCCCAAACCTTGAGTTTTTCAATGGTTGGCGTAACCGCAACCGACCACACCAGAACATCTTCCGCATCGCAAATGGCTTCAACCTGCGCAACATGGGCACATTTCAGACGTCCTGCGCCGGGTAAAAGCTGGAGTTCGTGCGGATCATCATTGCTTACATCGCCGGTGAGTTTGAGTACGCTCTGGCGCAACGTAATGAGCTGCGCGCGTGCTTCGTTGGGGTCGTTTTGGTTATTGATCCACAGATTTTCGTTGCTGGAGAAGCGCCATGTTTCCGTTGAATGCGGATGGTGAAAGCTGCGGGTAGCTCGCTGCAGTTCCATATCCAGCCCGCACGTTCCTTCAGTTGTTAGCGCAACGCCAACGATATTCCCGGCATAAGAAATCGAAAATCCCGGCAGGTTCTTATCGCGAAAAACGGGCTTACCTTTGGCCTGAGTAACAATCTCGGGCAGCGTACTGGTGCCGTAAAGCATAAACATTAGTTCAGCGAGTAAACTTCGGGAAGCCAGGAAACGTGTTCGGCGATGAGCGGGGAGATCTCTTGCTTCGATATGACATGGAGAAGGGAGGCGAGCTGAAACCAGGTGTCCCTCCGTAAGAATCCCTCTGGCAAAATGTGTCGCCATTTTTCGCTCCGTGATTAATGGTCCGTGATAATTACCAGAGTAACATTTACGCGGCATCCAGGCAGGCTTTGCTGCCCAAAAAGTAAGCTGAAATAGAATACATTACGCGATATTTACATTTCTGTTGCCAGAATAGTCGATTTAGCAACAAAGTGGCGGTGCAACGTCAGGACATATCGCGATAAAGCGCCTTGATGGTGTCTTTCAACCAGACGATCTTAGGATTATGACTGTTACGTTTGTGCCAAAGAAGGGTGAACGGTACGCGCATTTTTTCCAGCTGCGCGGCATCAAAAGGCATAGGACGCGCCACGAGCGGAAGCTGGTGGAGTTGGTTATAACGCTGGCAATAAACCGGAGCTGTGGCTATCAGCGCGTGATCCGGCTGGGCGGCCATAAACAGCGACTGCTCAAAACCGGGCAGACATAACGCAATATTGCGCGCGCGCCCCATCTCTTGCAGGACTTCATCCAGCGCCCAGGTATCGCTTTGCTCCCAGCTAATGCTGATGTGCGGATAGCGCAGAAATGTGTCCAGATTCCACTCTTCCTGCAATGCCGGATGATCTTCACGTAGCCAGACGCAGGGGAGATCGGAAAACAGCACTTCATGGTCGATCGACAACGGCAGCAAACTCAACAGTTCACGCGAACGCGGATGGCTTTCCCGGCCAGTAAAGCCGATATCCACTTCGCCGCGAATAATTGCATCCAGCGAATCATAGTCCCAGTTGCGTATTTTGATCGTCGCCTGGGGATAACGCTGATAGATCTGTCGGGAGAGCGCGTTAAACATGATCATCACCAGCGGCGTTTCGGCCACCAGATCAAACTTCAGCCCGCGCGGCGCTTCATGGTGTGGTTTATCCAGCAACTGGTTGCTCATCTGCATCCACTCTGCCAGATTCTGTTCCATGCTGACCATCAGCGGTGTTGGCGTTAGCCCCAGCGGGGTGTTTACAAACAGTGGATCGTCAAACCAGGCCCGCAGTTTCGACAGCGACTTGCTGACCGCCGACGGCGTGACGTTCATCCGTTTGGCAGTTTTGGTAACACTGCGTTCCTGCATCAACAGCTGCAGGCAGAGCAATAAATTAAGATCGAGACTGCTGAGGGATTTCTTCATGAGTTGGCGTGGACCGGTTAGGGGCAACAGTGATAATCAGCATGATACTCACTATGCTACAGCCAATCAGAATCCCGATCAGCATATTCAGCGCATCAAGACCGAGCACCGCCGCCAGCCATATCCACAGCGAGGAACCGCAAACCTGCGCAATACCTAACGCCGAGCTGGCAACGCCCGCACGCAGCGAGAAAGGTCCCAGCGCCTGGCTCATAGCGACACCGAAGCCGACCGAGAACCCGGCACAGATTAAGGTCAGCCCAAACAGCGTCACCATGTGCGAACTGGCAAGGGTTAACACCACGCCGGCAGACAGAAACAGCACTTGTGAGGTCAGCATCAGAACGCGAGGTTTAAACACGCTCAGGGCGAATGGCGTGGAGAACGAGACCGCCATACTGATGCCTGCGGTCATGGCCATCGTGGTGGCGTATTCTCCACGGTCAAAGCCCATCACTTCCATCAACAGCACCGGCGAAGTATTCACGAAGGTCAGGATCACCGACACGCTGAGAGTGGTGATGGCCAGGCGGCTTAAGAAAAAACGGTTCACCAGCGATTCAGATAGGTGGTTCTTCTCTGCAGATGCCGGGAGCGTCGCTGGGCGCGATTCTCGCAGGATAAACACTGACAGCAGGCAAACGGCCACCCCCATACCGATCATCGTGTAGAACAGGCTCTGCCACGGATATTTGAGCATAATCAGATGCCCCATCACCGGTGCCAGTACCGGCACGATACAGGTGATACCGTTCAACAGCGACAGTACCTTCGCCCGGCGGCGATCGTCGAGCGTATCGCGCAGGATGGCGAACGCCACCACATAGCAGCAGCCTGCGCCTACGCCCTGAATAAAGCGGCCTGTGAGAAACGGCGTACCGCTTTCGGCGAATGAACACAGCGCAGAGGCGAAAATAAAGATGAGGGCGCCGACAATAGCGACGGGTTTGCGTCCTGACTGGTCGGCAATTTTCCCGGCAAACAGCATCGCCGTCGCCATTCCCGCCAGATAAACCGAAAACGCGATATGCAGTTGCGCCTCGCTGGCCTGTAAATCGGCAGCAATACGGGGCAGCCCCACCAGATACATATCAATACCCGCGGGATAGAGTAACACCAGGGCGAAACTGCAGATTAGAAAGCGTGTCATAGCGACCTCATGAGGAATGTGGCGCTAAGCATACGGGCAGAGAGTCAACTGCACGAGTTGCCATTTGGACAACAGTGATTTCCATATGGGAAATTACTTGTAGCCGGATAGCCGCTTTGCTTTATCCGACTTACGGGTACTGTAGGCCCGGTAGGCATCGCACCACCGGGCAACACAACGTTACTTGCCAATACAGAAGCTGGAGAAAATCCTTCCCAGCAGATCGTCGGAGGTAAATTCCCCGGTGATCTCACTGAGGTTCTGCTGCGCCAGACGTAGTTCCTCTGCCAGCAATTCTCCGGCCCATGCTCCGAGCAGTTGGGCTTTACCCTGCTCGAGATGCTCCGCCGCTTCTGCCAGCGCCTGCAGGTGACGACGGCGCGCCAGGAAGCCGCCTTCCATATTGGTTTCAAAGCCCATGCTCTGTTTGAGATGGTTACGCAGCACGTCAACGCCTTCACCGGTACGCGCGGATAGGCGAACCAGTGAGTGGCCATTTACTTCGCTAAGGCCCAGCGTCTCACCGGTAATATCCGCTTTGTTACGCACCACGGTAATCGGCAGTTTGGCTGGCAGACGGGCAATAAAGTCTGGCCAGATGTCAGCCGGGTCCACGGCGTCGGTGGTGGTGCCATCAACCATAAACAGAACGCGGTCGGCCTGTTCAATTTCCTGCCACGCGCGTTCGATACCAATGCGTTCAACTTCATCGCTGGCATCGCGCAGACCGGCAGTGTCGATGATGTGCAGCGGCATACCGTCGATATGAATATGCTCACGCAGTACGTCGCGAGTCGTACCCGCAATGTCGGTCACAATGGCCGCCTCACGACCTGCCAGCGCGTTCAGTAGGCTTGATTTCCCGGCATTTGGGCGACCGGCAATGACTACCTTCATCCCTTCGCGCAGCAGGCTGCCCTGACGCGCTTCGGCACGAACGGCATCGAGATCGCTGATAACGTTGTTGAGCTGCGCTTCAATCTTGCCATCAGACAGGAAGTCGATTTCTTCATCCGGAAAGTCGATCGCCGCTTCCACGTAGATGCGCAGGTGAGTGAGCGCTTCCACAAGATGATTTACCCGTGCAGAAAATGCGCCCTGCAACGAGTTCAGCGCCGAGCGAGCGGCTTGCTCTGAGCTGGCATCGATCAGGTCGGCAATTGCCTCTGCCTGGGCCAGATCAAGCTTATCATTGAGAAACGCACGCTCGGAGAATTCACCCGGACTGGCAATGCGCAGCCCGGGAATGGTCAGAATACGTTTGAGCAGCAGATCGAGAATCACCGGACCGCCGTGGCCCTGAAGCTCTAAAACATCTTCACCGGTAAAGGAGTTCGGACCGGGGAACCACAGGGCAATTCCCTGATCCAGCGTGCTGCCATCCGCGTCTTTAAACGGAAGATAGTCGGCATAGCGCGGTTTTGGTAGTTTCCCCAGTACGGTTTCTGCAACCTCGCGCGCCTTCAGGCCGGAGATGCGCAGGATACCCACGCCACCACGTCCCGGTGGGGTGGCCTGAGCGACGATGGTGTCGTTATGGTTCATGATAGCTCTCTTGTAAATGTAAAAAAGGCGGTCTAATGACCGCCTTCTCTGGCATTAACTTTACCGTGAATACTCGAAATAATTCAAGTTGCAGGAAGGCGGCATGCAAATTCAGCCAACGCACCTGCGACTAGTATCAGGAGTTTTTCTTCTCGCGGCTATGCAGGCCACGTTTCTCCAGACCACGGTAAATCAGCTGCTGCTGAATAATGGTTACCAGGTTGCTGACGATATAGTACAGCACCAGACCTGACGGGAACCACAGGAAGAACACGGTGAAGATGACCGGCATAAAGGTCATGATCTTCTGCTGCATCGGGTCGGTCACGGTGGTCGGAGACATCTTCTGAATGAAGAACATCGTCACGCCCATCAGGATCGGCAGGATGTAGTACGGGTCCTGTGCAGACAGGTCATGGATCCACAGAGCGAACGGCGCATGACGCAGTTCAATGGAGCCCATCAGCATGTAGTACAACGCCAGGAAGATTGGCATCTGGATGATCAGCGGGAAGCAGCCGCCCAGCGGGTTAACCTTCTCAGCTTTGTACAGGGCCATCATTTCCTGGCTCTGACGCTGTTTGTCATCGCCCAGACGCTCACGCATAGCCTGAATCTTCGGCTGCAGCATACGCATCTTCGCCATGGAGGTGTACTGCGCTTTAGTCAGCGGGTACATGATGCCACGAACGATAAAGGTGATAACGATGATGGAGAAGCCCCAGTTACCCAGGAAGCTATGGATCCACTTCAGCAGTTTGAACAGCGGCTGAGAGATGAACCACAACCAGCCGTAATCCACGGTCAGATCCAGGTGCGGTGCAACTGCCGCCATTTTATCCTGAATTTCCGGGCCGACCCACAGGGTGCTGGTCATCGCGCCAGTCTGGCCAGGCTGAACCAGTACCGGCTGTGATTTATAGCCGATAGCGGCAATGCCGTTACCCAGATTAGCGGTATAGAAGTTGTTGGTGCCGTCGTTACGCGGAACCCATGCCGTTGCGAAATACTGTTGCAGCATTGCGACCCAGCCGTCTTTAGCATTGACGTTCAGGTTTTCGTTTTCAGCAATGGTGTCGAATTTGTATTTCTCATACTTCTCATCCGGCGTGGAGTACGCCGCGCCACGGAAGGTGTGCAGCGCAAAGTTGCTGCTACCGGTGTCGCGATGAGATGGCAGATTGATGGATTGCTTCAGCTGACCAAAGGTGGAGACTTCCAGCGGTTTTTCGCCGGCGTTCTGCACGCTGTAGTTAACGTTGACAGCATATTCACCGCGCTTGAGTACAAACGTTTTAGTGAATGTGTTACCCGCTGCGTCAGTATAGGTCATCGGGATCTGCAGTTCGTTCTGACCGTCAGCCAGTACAAACGCGTCTTTTTCGACGTTGTACAGCGGACGCGGGCCGTTAGCCGGGTTATCCGGGCCGTCACGACCTGTCAGGCCACTCTGTGCCTGGTAGATGAACTGTGGCGTGGTTTCCAGTAACTGGAACGGTTCGGTAGAACCGAGTTCTTTCGGGTAAGCTGGCAGTGAAGCCTGTTCCACATCACCACCACGGGTGTTGATGGTCAGATCAAGCACGTCAGTTTTAACCGTAATCAGTTTCCCCTGGCCACTGGCCGGTACGCCCTGGTCTGCGGCGCTACCCGCTGCGGTGGTCGTTGTCTGCGTGGTCTGTTGGGCCTGAGGTTGCGGGTTTTTATCCTGCTCCCAGGCTTGCCAGATCATGAAAGACACGAACAGCAAAGCGATGACTAAAAGATTGCGTTGCGAATCCATCGTTAGTGTTCTCTGGTATCAAATGGTCCGGGCGGGACGGGATCGTCACCACCAGGGTGTAAAGGGTGGCATTTTAATACGCGTTTCACCGTCAACCAACTGCCTTTTATCACTCCAAACCTGCGCAATGCCTCAATTCCGTAGCTCGAGCAGGTTGGAGTGAAACGGCAATGCGGCCCAAGCAGCGGACTGATCAGGCGTTGATAGACCCGAATAAGGGCTATCAGGACCCGCGAGCCAGGCGACAATGGCGACGCCATAATTTTTCCAACGCTTCCGAGAGAGCACGGTTATCGAGGTCAGCAACCCCTTTTTTCGCCACCACCACGAAATCCATTGCAGGAAGTTCGTGCTGACGTAAACGAAAGCTTTCACGTGTCAGACGTTTAATCCGATTGCGTTCATGCGCGCGTTTAACGTTTTTCTTGGCGACGGTAAGACCGATACGGGGATGCCCCAGCGAATTCAGGCGGCCGAGGATGGTGATTTGCGGCGTGCCAGCCCGTTGTGGCTGCTGGAAGACGAATGTGAAATGAGTGGGAGTTAACAAACGTAACTCCCTGGGAAATGCGAGCTTAACCACTCAGGGGCTAGCTTTTATTACTTAGAAACGGTCAGACGAGAACGGCCTTTAGCACGACGACGTGCCAGAACCTGACGACCATTTTTATTAGCCATACGAGCACGGAAGCCGTGAGAACGGTTGCGCTTCAGTACAGACGGTTGAAAAGTGCGTTTCATGGCGATTTCTACCTAAACTTGAATAAATTCACTGACTTTTGCGTATACCCGAACGAATTTCGAACGACTTACGCCACAGTGTGGGTGATTAAAGAGGCCGGATTGTAATAATTGTACACTCCGGAGTCAATTCTCTTTCCTTATTTCCCGCTTTTTTCCGCATGGTTTCGCGTATAAAACAGGCAGCGTTGACGCCGTAAGGCGACCGTTACTCGCTGGGGGTAAGAATTATACGGGCTGGCGGATAAAGCGCAAGGATCGCTCGGGATCTTTATTAGATCGTTTAAGCAGTAAAGCATCTTTACTCATTAATTTTTTCAATATGCGCGCTAAAACCTGCAGCACTTCTCCAGGATCGTTTACACTTAGCCGATTCTGGATCATCCTGTGGATAAATCGGGAAGAATCTGTGAGAAACAGAAGATCTCTTTCTCAGTTTACGCTATGATCCGCGGTCCTGATCGTTTCAATGGATCCTGATCGGGTAAAAATTGCAGATAGCAATTCGCACGTCACCCTTTGCATAGGGTCTTGTCGATGTGCGTCAACAATCATGAATGTTTCAGCCTTTGTCATTTATCGACTTTTGTTCGAGTGGAGTCCGCCGTGTCACTTTCGCTTTGGCAGCAGTGTCTTGCCCGATTGCAGGATGAGTTACCAGCCACAGAGTTCAGTATGTGGATACGCCCGTTGCAGGCGGAACTGAGCGATAACACGCTGGCTTTGTATGCGCCAAACCGTTTCGTGCTTGATTGGGTAAGGGATAAATACCTTAATAATATTAATGGATTACTCAATAACTTCTGTGGAGCGGATGCCCCGCAGCTGCGCTTTGAAGTCGGTACTAAACCCGTCACGCAAACGCTGAAAACGCCGGTGAACAACGTTGTTGCGCCCGCTTACGTGGCTCAGCAAGTGCAACCGCAACGTGCCGCTCCGGCGGCGCGCTCAGGCTGGGATAACGTCCCGGCACCGGCAGAACCTACCTATCGTTCTAACGTCAACGTCAAACACACGTTTGATAACTTCGTTGAAGGTAAATCTAACCAACTGGCGCGCGCGGCGGCACGTCAGGTGGCGGACAATCCTGGCGGCGCCTACAATCCGTTATTCCTTTATGGCGGTACGGGTCTGGGTAAAACCCACCTGTTGCACGCTGTCGGTAACGGTATTATGGCGCGTAAGCCAAACGCGAAAGTGGTGTATATGCACTCCGAACGTTTTGTGCAGGACATGGTTAAGGCCCTGCAAAACAACGCGATCGAAGAGTTTAAACGCTACTACCGTTCCGTGGATGCGCTGCTGATTGACGATATCCAATTCTTCGCGAATAAAGAACGATCGCAGGAAGAGTTTTTCCACACCTTTAACGCCCTGCTGGAAGGCAATCAGCAGATCATCCTGACTTCGGATCGCTATCCGAAAGAGATCAACGGCGTTGAAGATCGTCTGAAATCCCGCTTCGGCTGGGGACTGACTGTTGCGATCGAGCCGCCTGAGCTGGAAACGCGCGTCGCGATCCTGATGAAAAAAGCCGACGAAAACGACATTCGTCTGCCGGGTGAAGTGGCGTTCTTTATTGCCAAGCGTCTACGCTCTAACGTACGTGAGCTGGAAGGCGCACTGAACCGCGTGATCGCCAACGCTAATTTTACCGGCCGGGCGATTACCATCGATTTCGTGCGCGAAGCGTTGCGCGATCTGCTGGCTTTGCAGGAAAAGCTGGTCACCATCGACAATATTCAGAAGACGGTGGCGGAGTATTACAAAATCAAAATTGCGGATCTGCTTTCTAAGCGTCGATCTCGCTCGGTAGCTCGTCCGCGCCAGATGGCGATGGCGCTGGCAAAAGAGCTCACTAACCACAGTCTGCCGGAAATTGGCGACGCGTTTGGTGGGCGTGACCATACTACCGTGCTTCATGCCTGTCGCAAGATTGAGCAGTTGCGTGAAGAAAGCCATGATATTAAAGAAGATTTCTCCAATTTAATCAGAACATTATCTTCGTGACGCTATGAAATTTACCGTTGAACGTGAACATTTATTAAAACCGCTTCAGCAGGTCAGCGGCCCGCTGGGTGGACGTCCTACACTGCCTATTCTCGGAAATCTGCTGCTGCAGGTTGCTGACGGTGCGCTTTCTCTGACCGGTACCGATCTCGAAATGGAGATGGTGGCGCGCGTGGCGCTGATCCAGCCTCATGAACCTGGTGCGACCACCGTTCCGGCGCGTAAATTCTTCGATATTTGCCGTGGGTTGCCGGAAGGCGCGGAAATTGCCGTTCAACTGGAAGGCGATCGCATGCTGGTGCGGTCTGGCCGCAGTCGTTTCTCGCTGTCTACGCTGCCTGCCGCCGACTTCCCGAATCTGGACGACTGGCAGAGCGAAGTCGAATTCACTCTGCCGCAGGCCACGATGAAGCGCCTGATTGAAGCCACGCAGTTTTCGATGGCGCATCAGGACGTGCGTTACTACTTAAACGGCATGCTGTTTGAAACCGAAGGGGAAGAGCTGCGTACCGTGGCGACCGACGGTCACCGCCTGGCGGTCTGTTCAATGCCAGTCGGTCAGCAGTTACCCAGCCATTCGGTGATCGTTCCGCGTAAAGGCGTGATTGAACTGATGCGTATGCTCGACGGCGGCGACAACCCGCTGCGCGTGCAGATTGGCAGCAACAACATTCGTGCGCACGTGGGTGACTTCATCTTTACCTCCAAGCTGGTTGATGGCCGTTTCCCGGATTATCGCCGCGTATTGCCGAAGAATCCGGACAAACATCTGGAAGCCGGTTGCGATATCCTCAAACAGGCATTTGCTCGTGCGGCGATCCTCTCTAACGAGAAATTCCGCGGCGTGCGTCTGTATGTCAGTGAAAACCAGCTGAAAATCACCGCCAACAACCCGGAGCAGGAAGAAGCGGAAGAAATTCTGGATGTCTCCTATCCTGGTACCGAACTGGAAATCGGTTTTAACGTTAGCTACGTACTGGACGTACTGAACGCGCTGAAGTGCGAGAACGTTCGTATTCTGCTGACCGATTCCGTATCGAGCGTACAGATTGAAGATGCTGCCAGCCAGAGCGCGGCTTATGTTGTTATGCCAATGAGACTGTAATGTCGCTCACCCGTCTGTTGATCCGCGACTTTCGCAATATCGAAAGCGCGGATCTCGCTTTATCCCCTGGCTTTAACTTCCTGGTTGGCGCGAACGGCAGCGGCAAAACCAGCGTGCTGGAAGCCATCTATACGCTCGGCCACGGCCGGGCGTTTCGCAGTTTGCAGATTGGCCGCGTAATTCGCCACGAGCAGGAGTCGTTTGTTTTACACGGGCGTTTGCAGGGGGAAGAGCGTGAGACATCGATTGGCCTGACGAAAGACAAACTGGGCGACAGCAAAGTGCGCATTGACGGCACTGACGGGCACAAGGTCGCGGAACTGGCGCACCTGATGCCGATGCAGCTGATCACGCCAGAGGGGTTTACTTTACTCAATGGCGGCCCCAAATACAGAAGAGCATTCCTTGACTGGGGATGCTTTCACAATGAAGCCGGATTTTTCACCGCCTGGAGCAATCTGAAGCGACTGCTCAAGCAGCGCAACGCAGCCCTGCGCCAGGTGAGTCGTTATGAGCAACTGCGTCCGTGGGATAAAGAACTGATCCCGCTGGCGGAACAAATCAGCACCTGGCGCGCGGAGTACAGCGCCGGTATCGCGCAGGATATGGCGGATACCTGTCAGCAGTTTCTACCCGAATTTTCTCTCTCCTTCTCATTCCAGCGCGGCTGGGAGAAAGAGACCGATTATGCCGAAGTGCTGGAACGCAGTTTTGAACGCGATCGCATGTTGACCTACACCGCGCACGGTCCGCACAAAGCGGATTTTCGCATTCGCGCTGACGGTGCGCCGGTGGAAGACACGTTGTCGCGTGGGCAGCTAAAGCTGCTGATGTGCGCCTTACGTCTGGCGCAAGGGGAGTTCCTCACCCGCGAAAGTGGGCGGCGGTGTCTCTACCTGATAGATGATTTTGCCTCTGAACTTGATGATGCCCGTCGTGGGCTGTTAGCCAGCCGCTTAAAAGCGACGCAATCTCAGGTCTTTGTCAGCGCAATCAGCGCTGAACACGTTCTGGACATGTCGGACAAAAATTCGAAGATGTTCACCGTGGAAAAGGGTAAAATAACGGATTAACCCAAGTTTAAATGAGCGAGAAACGTTGATGTCGAATTCTTATGACTCCTCCAGTATCAAAGTCCTGAAAGGACTGGATGCGGTGCGTAAGCGCCCGGGTATGTATATCGGCGACACGGATGACGGCACCGGTCTGCACCACATGGTATTCGAGGTGGTAGATAACGCTATCGACGAAGCGCTCGCGGGTCACTGTAAAGATATCGTTGTAACGATTCACGCTGACAACTCCGTGTCCGTTACCGATGATGGCCGTGGTATCCCAACCGGTATTCACCCGGAAGAGGGCGTTTCGGCGGCGGAAGTTATCATGACCGTTCTGCACGCAGGCGGTAAATTCGATGATAACTCCTATAAAGTTTCCGGTGGTCTGCACGGCGTAGGTGTGTCCGTAGTAAACGCCCTGTCACAGAAACTGGAGCTGGTGATTCGTCGTGAAGGCAAAGTGCATCAGCAAACTTACGTGCACGGTGTGCCGCAGGCGCCGCTGGCGGTAACCGGCGAAACAGAAGCGACGGGTACTCAGGTACGTTTCTGGCCAAGCCACGAAACCTTTACCAACGTCGTTGAGTTTGAATACGAGATTCTGGCTAAGCGTCTGCGCGAGCTGTCGTTCCTGAACTCCGGCGTCTCTATCCGTCTGCGCGACAAGCGCGATGGTAAAGAAGACCATTTCCACTACGAAGGCGGCATCAAGGCGTTTGTTGAATACCTCAACAAAAACAAAACGCCGATCCACCCGAATATCTTCTACTTCTCCACCGAAAAAGACGGTATCGGCGTTGAAGTTGCGCTGCAGTGGAACGATGGTTTCCAGGAAAACATCTACTGCTTCACCAACAACATTCCGCAGCGTGACGGCGGTACTCACCTTGCAGGCTTCCGTGCGGCGATGACCCGTACCCTGAACGCCTACATGGACAAAGAAGGCTACAGCAAAAAAGCCAAAGTCAGCGCCACCGGTGATGATGCCCGTGAAGGCTTGATTGCCGTTGTTTCCGTGAAAGTACCGGATCCGAAGTTCTCCTCACAGACCAAAGACAAGCTGGTCTCCTCTGAGGTGAAATCGGCGGTAGAACAGCAGATGAACGAACTGCTGAGCGAATACCTGCTGGAAAACCCGTCTGACGCGAAAATCGTCGTTGGCAAAATTATTGATGCTGCACGTGCCCGTGAAGCGGCACGTCGCGCGCGTGAAATGACCCGTCGTAAAGGCGCGCTGGACTTAGCGGGTCTGCCGGGCAAGCTGGCGGACTGTCAGGAACGCGACCCGGCGCTGTCCGAACTGTACCTTGTGGAAGGGGACTCCGCGGGCGGTTCTGCGAAGCAGGGCCGTAACCGTAAAAACCAGGCGATTCTGCCGCTGAAGGGTAAAATCCTCAACGTCGAGAAAGCGCGCTTTGATAAAATGCTCTCTTCTCAGGAAGTGGCGACGCTGATCACCGCGCTCGGCTGTGGCATTGGTCGTGACGAGTACAACCCGGACAAACTGCGTTATCACAGCATCATCATCATGACCGATGCGGACGTCGACGGCTCGCATATTCGTACTCTGCTGTTGACCTTCTTCTATCGTCAGATGCCGGAAATCGTGGAACGCGGCCACGTTTACATTGCACAGCCACCGCTGTACAAAGTGAAAAAAGGCAAGCAGGAACAGTATATTAAAGATGACGAAGCGATGGATCAGTACCAAATTTCTATCGCTCTGGATGGCGCAACGCTACACACTAATGCCAGCGCACCTGCTCTTTCAGGTGAGTCGTTAGAAAAACTGGTTTCTGAATACAACGCGACGCAGAAAATGATTGGCCGTATGGAACGTCGTTTCCCGAAAGCGCTGCTGAAAGAACTGGTTTATCAACCGACGCTGCCGGAAGCTGATTTGGCGAACGAGCAGACCGTTACCCGCTGGGTTAATTCGTTGATTACCGAGCTGAACGAAAAAGAACAGCACGGCAGCCTGTGGAAGTTTGATATCCACCACAACGCAGAGCAGAACCTGTTTGAGCCGATTGTGCGCGTCCGTACTCACGGTGTGGATACCGACTATATTCTGGACCACGAGTTTGTTACCGGTGGCGAATACCGTCGTATTTGTACGCTCGGTGAGAAGCTGCGCGGGCTGATCGAAGACGATGCGTTTATCGAACGTGGCGAGCGCCGCCAGCCGGTTGCCAGCTTTGAGCAGGCGCTGGAATGGCTGCAGAAAGAGTCACGTCGCGGCCTCGCTATCCAGCGTTATAAAGGTCTGGGCGAGATGAACCCGGATCAGCTGTGGGAAACCACTATGGATCCGGAAAGCCGTCGTATGCTGCGCGTTACCGTGAAGGATGCGATTGCCGCCGACCAGCTCTTCACTACGCTGATGGGCGATGCCGTTGAACCGCGTCGCGCGTTTATCGAAGAAAACGCCCTGAAAGCGGCGAACATCGATATCTAACTTGCACCCAGCTCTACAACCGTCCTGCAAAAGGGGAATCTCGATTCCCCTTTCTATCCCCCTTTTCGTAGCTGTTTTTTGAGCGGAATCGCGTTAGCATGAGGACGGACTCATTTAATCCGGGGAACTCATGGCTATCAAACTTATTGCTATCGACATGGATGGCACACTTCTGCTGCCCGATCACACCATTTCACCCGCGGTCAAAACGGCGATTGCCGCAGCGCGCGCGCGTGGCGTAAATGTGGTGCTGACCACGGGGCGCCCGTATGCCGGCGTCCACAGCTATCTGAAAGAATTGCATATGGAAGAACCCGGTGACTACTGCATTACCTACAATGGCGCGCTAGTGCAGAAAGCAGGGGATGGCAGTACTGTCGCGCAAACCGCGCTGAGCTATGATGATTATCGTTATCTGGAGCAGCTCTCCCGGGACGTTGGTTCGCATTTCCACGCTCTCGATCGCAACACCCTGTATACCGCGAACCGTGATATCAGCTACTACACGGTGCATGAATCGTTTGTTGCGACGATTCCGCTGGTGTTCTGTGAAGCCGAGAAAATGGATCCCGCAACCCAGTTCCTGAAAGTGATGATGATTGACGAGCCGGAGATCCTCGATAAAGCTATCTCACGCATACCTGCGGAAGTAAAAGAGAAGTACACCGTGCTGAAAAGTGCGCCGTATTTCCTCGAAATCCTCGATAAACGCGTCAATAAAGGGACTGGCGTGAAATCGCTGGCCGATGCGTTGGGTATAAAAGCCGAAGAGGTGATGGCGATTGGCGATCAGGAAAACGACATCGCGATGATTGAATACGCAGGCGTGGGCGTTGCCATGGACAACGCTATTGGGTCAGTCAAAGAAATCGCCAACTTTGTGACGAAATCTAACCTTGAAGATGGCGTCGCGTATGCCATTGAGAAGTTTGCGCTGAAATAAGATGTTATGGGCAAATGCCTTGGCGCATTTGCCCTGTTTCAGCAATTAGTTGTGATACTGAGTGGTCACCTTGAGGAATATGCGCCACGCCGCTGCGCATTATCCATTTACGGGAAAACGCCGACGTCAGGGCCCGACTTTTCAGGATCTTGCCAAACAGTTTGAGACGTAACTTGCGGGTGGCTTTGCGGTAAGCGTGATTCATATCTGGTGCATCCCGCAACAATACAGATTTGAGCGCCTCCGCGCTGTCCAGCGCATAGCTAATCCCCTCCAGTGAGCTGGCGCTGATAAAACCGGCCGCTTCGCCAATCAAAAATGCGTTGTCCTTGCCACAGACGAAGTCTTTCCAGCGTGAAGGAAACAGCACCGTACATTTTTCACTTTTCACCGGTTTGCCGAACTGAAATTGGAACGCTTCCATTTTCGCTTTCAGCGCGTCAAAGCACGCCTGGCCGTCCTTCATCGGGTAGGCGCCGCCAAAGATAAAATAGCCATCTTTGCTGATACTCCAGGAATAACAGTCGGTTGCGTCGTTATCAAAAATGCAGGAATAGAACGGGACGGGATGCTTTTCCGCAAACCATTGTTGAATAGCAACATATTTACGGATCTGGTGCCGGGGATAGAGATGACGGCGTACCAGTGAGTTCGCGCCGTCGGCTCCCACCAGATAACGCGCGGTGATCTGCTGCTCCCAACCGTCGGCGCGGAAGATGACATGCCATTTATTGCCCTCGCGCCAGATTTTCCGACACAGGCTGTCGTGGTACACCTGTACATCATCAGGAATGAGAGATTTAAGCCATAAATCAAAAGCATGGCGGTTGATATTAATGTAGCTGCGCTGGTAGTTACGCGTCAAAGAGGCTGCAACATCAACCGTTTTAACGCTAAATATCTGTGGGTTAGCGATGACATCAACGGGTAAGGTTATCCCGTCGCGGATAAACGAACGCTGGGCATCCGGGGCTAACAGACCGCCGCAGGGTTTGGTGAAACCTTCGTTGCCACACTGGTGTTTTTTATCCAACGCGATCACGCGCATTTTTCCACTCAACTGCCGCGCCAGCGCTGCGCCTGCCGGGCCTAATCCGATAATGGCTACGTCAAAATGTTCCATCTTTCTGTCCGCAAAAATGAAGATGGCGATACGCTAAAGCCTGAAAGTGAAGTGCTTGTGAAGTATGATTGCTGAAATCGTCTTGTATCAGGGCATTCCATGAAGCAAATCACCTTTACGCCGCGTAATCATCAGCTTACCAATATCAATACCTGGACACCGGACAGCCAGTGGCTGGTCTTTGATGTGCGCCCTTCCGGTGCCTCTTTTACCGGCGACACAATTGAGCGCGTCAATATTCATACTGGCGAGCTGGAGGTGATTTATCGGGCCATGCAGGGATCGCACGTTGGCGTGGTGACCGTTCATCCAAAGTTGGAAAAATATGTGTTTATTCATGGGCCTGAAAATCCTGATGAAACATGGCATTACGACTTCCATCATCGGCGTGGGGTGATAGCTACGCAGGCAAAAGTGGAGAATCTGGATGCGATGGATATTACCGCCCCATATACGCCGGGCGCGCTGCGCGGCGGTAGTCATGTACATGTATTTAGCCCGAGCGGCGAGTTTGTCAGTTTCACCTATAACGACCATGTGCTGCATGAGCGCTCACCGGCGCTGGATTTACGCAATGTCGGTGTGGCTGCGCCCTATGGTCCGGTGACGGTCTCCGCGCAGCATCCCCGTGAGTACAGCGGGAGCCATTGGTGCGTGCTGGTAACCCAGACGACACCCACGCCTAAACCGGGTAGCGATGAGATTAACCGCGCCTATGAAGAGGGCTGGGTAGGGGAAAACAGACTGGCGTTTATCGGTGATACGTTATCAGTCACGGACGAGAAAGTGCCGGAGTTATTTATTGTTGATTTACCACAGGATGAAAGCGGCTGGAAACAGCCGGGCGACGCTCCGCTGGAGGGCACTGAGGCAACAATGCCTGCGCCGCCATTCGGTATTAATCAACGCCGCCTGACGTTTACTCATGCGCGCGCCTTTCCCGGTCTGGTAAATCAGCCGCGCCATTGGGTGCGCAGTAATCCAAAGGCATCTGATATTGCGTTTTTAATGCGTGATGACGTCGGCATTGTGCAACTGTGGCTGATTTCCCCACAAGGAGGGGAACCGCGTCAGCTTACCCGCTGCGCCACGGATATTCAGTCAGCATTCAACTGGCATCCTTCAGGGAAATGGCTGGGGTTTGTACTGGATAACAAAATTGCTTGTTGTGATGCTCAGACGGGAGAGGTTGATTTTCTAACGGACCGTCACGGCAACCCACCATCGGGCGATGCGATCATCTTCTCTCCTGATGGTCGACAGGTTGCGTGGATGGAAGACGTCGAGGGTTTCCGCCAGCTGTGGGTAACAGAGACAGGGCGTTAACTTAAGGAGCAGGCATTTCAGCCGGAGGGATAACGGCGTTCGTGGCCTGCGTTCTCTCCTCGCTTTTTTCTACACGGGATCTCACCGAGTTATCTTTGCGAAAGAGATCCCACGGAAGTAATACTGTATCCAGTACTGCGGTAAACGGCATATCCAGAATCGCCAGTGACTTGGTTCCCCAGTTTGTATCACTTTCGCTAATCATTGTGGCGCTGGCGCGCGTGCCAGGATACGTCCCTTCTTTGCCTCCGGTATGCGACATAATGCTGGAACAGCCGCTCACAAACGCCATCCCGCTGCACATTGTCAGTGTTACCAACATTTTTTTTATCATCATTTTTTTCATCTGTATTTATTGTGTTTGCATGGTGAGTTAAAGCGATCCGTTGCGAAAATAACATCACCATTTCGTCACACTGTGGCGGCTATCGCGATTTAACGATAACAACTGCTCACACCAGTGTATGCAATAGACAACAAACTGCAAAAAAAGTCAGATGAATACGCTTGAAAAGTTTGTATTAAGACCCATTTTTAGAGTGTAGACAAATGAAGGGCATGCCTGATGGGTGTCCTGGCTACCTGACCTGTCCATGATGGAAGGTCTATTATTCTCGCTGATTTCAGGAGCTATTGATTATGCGTAACTTTGATTTATCCCCGCTGTACCGTTCTGCTATTGGTTTTGATCGCCTGTTTAACCTGCTGGAAAACAATCAGGGCCAGAGCAATGGCGGCTACCCTCCGTATAACGTTGAGCTGGTAGACGAAAACCATTACCGAATTGCGATTGCCGTTGCTGGTTTTGCTGAAAGCGAACTGGAAATTACTGCCCAGGACAATCTGCTGGTGGTGAAAGGCGCCCATGCGGACGATCAAAAAGAACGTACTTACCTGTATCAGGGGATTGCCGAGCGCAACTTCGAACGTAAGTTCCAGTTAGCGGAGAACATTCATGTTCGCGGCGCGAACCTGGTGAATGGTCTGCTGTATATCGATCTCGAACGCGTGATTCCCGAGGCGAACAAGCCGCGCCGCATCGAAATCAACTAATTCTGTGGGCCGCTTCAGGCGGCCCTGTTAAGCAATCGGCTTGCCGTCAGGGAGCCAAAAGGTACTTACTCGCTTCTTAGAAGGAGATTATTATGCGTAACTACGATTTATCCCCACTGCTGCGTCAATGGATCGGTTTTGACAAACTGGCCAATGCCTTGCAAAACACGGGCGAAAGCCAGAGCTTCCCGCCTTATAACATCGAAAAGAGCGATGATAACCACTACCGCATTACCCTTGCGTTAGCCGGTTTCCGCCAGGAAGATCTGGATATTCAACTGGAAGGCACGCGCCTGACCGTGAAAGGTACGCCGCAGCAGCCGGAAAAAGAGACCAAATGGTTGCATCAGGGGCTGGTCACTCAGCCGTTCAGCCTGAGCTTTACGCTGGCTGAAAATATGGAAGTCTCCGGCGCAAGCTTCACTAACGGCTTGCTGCATATCGATTTGACCCGGAATGAACCTGAAACCATCGCTCCACAACGTATCGCCATCAGCGAACGTCCCGCATTAGACAGTTAAATAGCTCCATGCCTTTGCCCCGCCAGAAATGACGGGGCTTTTTTGTGCCTCAGCCCACATGAAACTATGATCTGGGAGGGCAGGATGCCGGAAGAGCTGCCATTGCCAGAAAAAAGCATTCAGCAATTTCAAATCGACGTGAAGAAAAACAGTAAAGAACGCCCTTCTCAAGCGCTCCTGGGCGCTTTGTAGCATGATAATGTGCGCCACTCTGCATTCATGCCTGAACGGTTCAGTCATAATCTTCGTTAAATAAAATGTTATTCACAGGGAACAGGAAAATGAGTGATATAGCATTGACGGTCAGCGTTCTGGCAATGGTGGCAGTTGTCGGATTATGGATCGGCAACATAAAAATACGTGGTGTTGGTTTTGGCATCGGAGGCGTGCTGTTCGGCGGTATTATTGTCGGGCATTTTGTCGATCAGGCAGGGATGACCCTGAGCGGCGACATGCTGCATTTTATTCAGGAATTTGGCCTGATTCTTTTCGTCTACACCATTGGTATTCAGGTGGGGCCGGGCTTTTTTGCGTCACTGCGCGTTTCGGGCCTACGGCTGAATCTGTTTGCCGTGCTGATTGTTATCATGGGTGGCCTGGTCACCGCGATCCTGCATAAGATTTTTGCCATTCCCCTTCCCGTGGTGCTGGGCATTTTTTCCGGTGCGGTCACCAATACTCCGGCGTTAGGCGCGGGGCAGCAGATTCTGCGCGATCTGGGTACTCCTGTTGATGTGGTGGATCAGATGGGGATGAGCTATGCCATGGCTTATCCTTTTGGTATCTGCGGTATTTTGCTCACTATGTGGCTGATGCGCCTTATTTTTCGCGTTAACGTCGATGCCGAAGCCCATCAGCATGAATCCACGCTGACCAACGGACACGCGCTGATTCAGACGATGAATATCCGTGTGGAAAACCCGAACCTCAACAATATGGCGATTCAGGATGTCCCAATCCTGAACAGCGACAAAATCATCTGCTCACGTTTGAAACGTGAAGAAACATTGATGGTGCCGTCGCCGGGGACGATTATCCAGATGGGCGACCTGCTACACCTGGTTGGTCAGCCTGCTGATCTGCACAACGCGCAGGTGGTGATTGGGCAGGAGGTGGACACATCGCTGTCGACGCGAGGCACCGATTTACGCGTTGAGCGCGTGGTGGTGACCAACGAACAGGTGCTGGGGAAACGAATCCGCGACCT
The DNA here is from genome assembly GCF_030336805.1 of Citrobacter sp. Cb023. Lineage (NCBI taxonomy): Bacteria > Pseudomonadati > Pseudomonadota > Gammaproteobacteria > Enterobacterales > Enterobacteriaceae > Citrobacter > Citrobacter sp. Cb023. The sequence goes on from NZ_JAOWCV010000032.1 coordinate 59,988, forward strand.
GCGTTTCAAAGAACGATACGACGTGGTTATCTCCCGTCTGAACCGTGCGGGGGTTGAGCTGGTAGCCAGCAGCGACGCCAGTCTGCAGTTTGGCGACATCCTCAATCTGGTCGGTCGACCTTCCTCGATTGATGCTGTTGCTAATGTGGTGGGTAACGCCCAGCAAAAACTGCAGCAGGTGCAGATGCTGCCGGTATTTATCGGGATCGGGCTGGGTGTTCTGCTGGGTTCAATCCCGCTGTTCATTCCTGGGTTCCCGGTGGCGCTTAAACTGGGGTTGGCCGGTGGGCCGCTGATTATGGCGTTGATCCTGGGGCGTATTGGCAGCATCGGTAAGTTGTATTGGTTTATGCCCCCCAGCGCTAACCTGGCGCTGCGAGAGTTGGGTATCGTGCTGTTTCTCGCAGTGGTTGGTCTGAAGTCAGGCGGTGATTTTGTTCATACCCTGACGCAGGGGGATGGCCTGAGCTGGGTGGGTTACGGTATTTTCATCACCGCGATTCCGCTGATTACCGTGGGGCTGCTGGCGAGGATTTTCGTCAAAATGAACTACCTCACGCTGTGCGGAATGCTGGCTGGCTCAATGACCGATCCGCCTGCACTGGCATTTGCTAACAACCTGCATGCCACCAGCGGGGCAGCGGCGCTGTCGTATGCGACCGTTTATCCGCTGGTGATGTTCCTGCGAATTATCACGCCGCAACTGCTGGCGGTGATTTTTTGGGGGATGGGTTAGTCAGGCTGAGTCTGGGTGGACGCGCCGTAAGTGGTAGTCCACCTGGTACTCGCTGGCGTTTCTGAACATCACCGAATAATTCAAAAACTCCCCGCTATCGCTGTAGGACAGTGAGGTAATCCGCAGCAATGGCGTCTGTTCAGGTACGTTCATCTGCGCGGAAAGCTGCTTATCGGCAAGAACGGGAGTCAGACTTTCATAGTTGCCGCTGATAGTTATTCCGCACTCTTTCTCGATGTAATCGAATTTTGACCCTTCCAGATGCGCCAGCGATAAATTACGGAATAATTTTACCGGCATGTAGCTGTCTTCAAGCATCAGCGGCTTGCCGTCCACATAGCGAACGCGACGTGAGAAGTAGATGCGTTCATTAATCTGGATACGCAGTTGGCTGGCAATTGCTGGTGGTGCGGGCATCACTTCAAATACCAGTACTTCACTGGTGACCTCTTTCCCTTGTCGCTTCAGTACTTCCGCCAGTCCGGTAAGGTTTGTGGTTTCATGATGGACATCTTTGCGCGCCACATAAGTTCCACTCCCATGACGGCGTACGACCAATCCCCAGCCAATCAACATATCAATTGCTTTACGGATCGTCATTCGTGAAACCGCGAACTCTTGGGCAAGCTTTTTTTCACCAGGCAACGGGCTACCGATGTTGTAATCAGACGAATTCAGGCGAATTCGTAGTCGTTCCGCAATTGATTTGTAGATCACTACCAGACCTCTTTTTTCTTTTAATTACTGCACGATAAACCTTTTGATGTCTAACTTTTACTTAAAAAGTAGACCTCATTGCCGAAATTAAAACCATGAAAGCGATCACGAATCGCAGCGGCATGCCATGTCTGAAGGATCGCAACTTTCTATTCTCGTATCAGGCCAGCAATCACTACAAAAAAGGCCTCTCCCCTACTGGTTGTTATATGAGGATGTGAAAATGCTCAGTCAAATACAACGCTTTGGCGGCGCGATGTTCACCCCGGTGCTGCTGTTTCCCTTTGCCGGTATCGTCGTCGGTATCGCTATTATGCTGCGCAACCCGCTGTTTGTGGGTGAAGCGCTTACCGATCCCAACAGTTTGTTCGCACAAATCGTTCATATCATCGAAGAAGGTGGCTGGACGGTATTTCGCAATATGCCGCTGATTTTCGCCGTTGGTCTGCCGATCGGTCTGGCGAAACAGGCTCAGGGGCGCGCTTGTCTGGCAGTACTGGTCAGCTTTCTTACGTGGAATTACTTCATCAATGCCATGGGCATGACCTGGGGAGATTTCTTCGGCGTGGATTTTAGCGCAGACCCGACGGCAGGTAGCGGCTTAACGATGATGGCCGGGATTAAAACACTTGATACCAGCATCATCGGCGCCATTGTCATTTCCGGTATTGTTACTGCCTTGCATAACCGTTATTTCGACAAACCCTTGCCAGTATTTCTCGGTATTTTTCAGGGAACATCGTTTGTGGTGATCATTGCCTTCCTGGTGATGATTCCCTGTGCCTGGCTGACGCTGCTGGGTTGGCCAAAGGTGCAGATGGGGATTGAATCTCTGCAAGCTTTTCTGCGTTCTGCGGGTGCGCTGGGGGTATGGGTTTATACCTTCCTTGAGCGTATTTTGATTCCGACCGGGCTGCATCACTTCGTCTATGGTCCATTTATCTTCGGCCCTGCGGCGGTGGAAGGCGGCATCCAGGTCTACTGGGCGCAGCACTTGCAGGAATTCAGCCAAAGCACAGAGTCGCTGAAAACGCTGTTCCCGGAAGGGGGTTTTGCTCTGCACGGCAATTCGAAAATCTTTGGTTCATTAGGTATTGCTCTGGCGCTTTACTTCACTGCCTCTCCGGAAAACCGGGTGAAGGTGGCGGGATTATTGATCCCCGCTACGCTAACGGCTGTGTTGGTTGGGATTACCGAACCGCTGGAGTTCACCTTCCTGTTTATCTCACCCTTGCTGTTTGCGGTACACGCCGTGCTGGCGGCCTCCATGGCGACGGTAATGTATCTCTGCGGCGTGGTAGGCAATATGGGTGGCGGCCTGCTTGACCAGTTCTTACCGCAAAACTGGATCCCAATGTTCCACAACCATGCCGGAATGATGTTCACCCAGATAGCGATTGGCCTGGCCTTTACCGCGATCTATTTCACCATCTTCCGCGCGCTGATCCTGCGCTTCAACCTGAAAACGCCGGGCCGGGAAGACAGCGAAATCAAACTCTACACCAAAGCTGACTATAAAGCCGCGCGTGGGCAAACCACCGCCGCTACGCCAGACACCAAACTGGGACAGGCGGCCGGTTTTCTGCAAGCGTTAGGCGGCGCAGGCAATATCGGAAGTATTAATAACTGCGCCACTCGCCTGCGGATTGCGCTTCACGACATGGCGAAAACGCAAAGCGATGACGTCTTCAAAGCGCTGGGTGCACACGGTGTTGTGCGTCGCGGCAATGGTATTCAGGTCATTGTTGGTTTACACGTCCCTCAGGTACGCGACCAGCTCGAAACGCTAATGAAATCTACTTTATCAAACGAACAGATCCCCATGACGGAGGCAGTATCATGAAAAAATTCTCAGTGGTTATCGCAGGTGGTGGTAGTACCTTTACGCCGGGCATCGTGCTGATGTTGCTGGCAAATCAGGACCGTTTCCCGCTTCGTGCGCTGAAATTTTATGACAACGATGGCGCGCGTCAGGAGGTGATTGCCGAGGCGTGTAAAATCATCCTCAAAGAGCAGGCGCCGGAGATAGAGTTTAGTTACACCACCGATCCCAAAACTGCGTTTACCGATGTTGATTTTGTGATGGCACATATCCGCGTGGGTAAATACCCAATGCGTGAACAAGACGAGAAAATCCCATTACGTCACGGGGTGTTAGGCCAGGAAACCTGTGGGCCGGGCGGGATTGCCTACGGCATGCGATCTATTGGCGGTGTGCTGGAACTGGTGGATTATATGGAAAAATATTCACCAAACGCCTGGATGCTTAACTACTCTAACCCGGCGGCAATTGTGGCTGAAGCCACGCGTAGACTGCGTCCAAATGCGAAAATCCTCAATATTTGCGATATGCCCATCGGTATTGAAGGACGGATGGCGCAGATCGTCGGCCTTAAAGATCGTAAACAGATGCGCGTGCGCTACTACGGGCTGAACCACTTTGGCTGGTGGACATCAATTGAAGATCTCCAGGGTAACGATTTGATGCCGAAGCTGCGTGAATACGTGGCGAAGCATGGTTATGTGCCGCCATCGAACGACCCGCATACGGAGGCGAGCTGGAACGATACCTTCGCTAAGGCGAAGGATGTGCAGGCGCTGGATCCGGACACCATGCCAAATACCTACCTGAAATACTATCTGTTCCCGGATTACGTGGTCCAGCACTCCAATCCGCAGCGTACCCGTGCCAACGAGGTTATGGATCACCGCGAAAAACAGGTGTTCGGTTCCTGCCGGGCCATTATTGAGGCGGGCCATTCTGCGGCCGGTGAACTGGAGATTGACGAACATGCTTCCTACATTGTCGATCTGGCGGCGGCCATCGCCTTTAACACTCAGGAGCGGATGCTGCTGATTGTGCCAAATAATGGTGCGATTCATAACTTTGATGATGAAGCGATGGTCGAGATCCCATGCCTGGTGGGGCATAACGGCCCGGAGCCGCTGACGGTGGGGGATATCCCGCAGTTCCAGAAAGGGTTGATGAGCCAGCAGGTGGCGGTTGAGAAGTTGGTGGTCGATGCCTGGGAGCACCGCTCTTACCAGCGTTTGTGGCAGGCTATCACCCTGTCGAAAACCGTGCCGAGTGCGTCTGTAGCTAAAGCGATTCTGGATGATTTGATCGACGCTAACAAAGAGTACTGGCCGGAACTGCGCTAACCCAGTTGACCGGCATCCTCTGGGTGCCGGTCCGCATGTTTCAATACCGCCGACGGCGCATAGCCAAATTTGTGTTTAAACGCCTTGCTGAAATGAAACGAGTCAAAGAAGTTAAGTATATCAGCGACCTGCCCGACCGTATTTCCCTCTTGCTTTAACAGCGATAACGCCAGTTCCAGCCGCGCATCCAGATAGTATTCTTTCGGTGTTTTTCCGGCATAGCGTAAAAAAAGACGACGTAGCCAGGCTTCGCTACAGGGGATAGTGGCTGCCATATCCGCCACGCTCCACCGTTTTTGTAGACTGGCATGTAGAGTGGCAATCAGTTTTTCAATCTGTATTCGCTGTGGGTCTTTTTTACCTTCGGCGTAAATAAGACAAATCCATTGATAAATTATTTTTGTGAGAAAGGCGACTGCCAGATTATTTTTTATTGAGTCTGGGGATGTAATTAATCGCGAAACTTCGGTCAGCTCCTGATTATAAATATCACCATTATAAATAATGCTTTGTTGTCGTAGCGGAATATCCATTACGCTGGTTGGTGTGAATTCCATCCAGTATTGTTCCCATACCAACCCTTCACAGTGATAAGACTGTATATCGGTTGGTTTTAAAAAGATTATACAGTTTCCGGTAAGCGTGATTTGTTCACCGCCTTTAAGAAGGATTTTTCCACAGCCCTGGACGGTGTAGACTGCAACCCATGAATTAGCAATCAGCGGTTTTTTCTTATCACGTGGCCAAATAACCCGATAATGTTCGTCGGCATAGGTGTGCCACAGCGAGATCAATGAAATCCCGCTGGAGATCACACTTTCATGAATCAACAGGGGAATATTGTACGTAGTTTCGTTTTTTACATGCGAAATTTGCATCTTTCCATTCATTTTAATTTCCCACCGGAGAATTATGCCCACAACCTGAACTTAACAGAAAAAATCTGTTCAGGGATATGACGTTTTTATTTTAAGAAATCTGACTGCCTGACCCGGCGCACATTACCTTGCATTCCCCCTACAGCTGCCGGGACATAATGAAAAATAAGGGCTATGAGATGAATACGCTACAAATTCTGAGCTTTGTGGGCTTTACGCTGCTGGTGGCGCTAATCACCTGGTGGAAGGTACGTAAAACGGATACCGGATCGCAACAAGGGTATTTTCTTGCCGGGCGTTCATTGAAAGCGCCGGTGATTGCCGCGTCATTGATGTTAACTAACCTTTCAACCGAACAGTTGGTTGGTCTGTCTGGTCAGGCTTACAAAAGCGGAATGTCGGTTATGGGTTGGGAAGTCACCTCTGCGGTGACGCTTATCTTTCTGGCGCTGATTTTTCTACCTCGCTATCTGCAACGTGGTATCGCTACGATCCCAGATTTTCTGGAAGAGCGTTACGATAAAACCACGCGAATCATTATCGATTTTTGCTTTCTTATTGCCACTGGCGTCTGCTTCCTGCCGATTGTGCTTTATTCAGGGGCGCTGGCGCTGAATAGCCTTTTTCACATCGGTGAATCGCTGAATATTTCTCAGGGCGCAGCAATCTGGTTACTGGTTATTTTGCTGGGCCTTGCCGGGATTATTTATGCGGTGATCGGCGGTTTACGTGCGATGGCGGTGGCCGATTCTATCAATGGTATAGGGCTGGTGATTGGTGGATTGATGGTCCCCGTGTTCGGCCTGATTGCGATGGGAAAAGGCAGTTTTTTACAAGGTGTTGAGCAACTGACCACCGTACATGCGGAGAAATTAAACTCAATTGGTGGAGCGAACGATCCGCTGCCGATAGGTGCAGCCTTTACCGGTTTGATTCTGGTGAATACCTTCTACTGGTGTACTAATCAGGGCATCGTACAACGTACGCTGGCTTCCAAAAGCCTCGCCGAAGGGCAGAAAGGAGCATTGCTCACAGCGGTATTGAAAATGCTCGATCCACTGATGCTGGTATTACCAGGTTTAATTGCTTTTCATCTATACCAGGATCTGCCAAAGGCGGATATGGCATATCCGACACTGGTAAATAACGTGCTTCCTGTCCCTTTGGTGGGGTTTTTCGGTGCCGTTTTATTCGGCGCGGTAATCAGTACATTCAATGGATTTTTAAACAGCGCCAGTACCTTATTTAGCATGGGAATATATCGGCGGATTATTAATCAACACGCCCAACCGGAACAGCTGGTTCGGGTTGGGCGTAAGTTCGGATTCTTTATCGCGGTAATTTCCGTGCTGGTAGCACCGTGGATCGCTAATGCACCGGAAGGACTCTACAGCTGGATGAAACAGCTCAACGGTATTTATAACGTGCCGTTGGTGACCATCATCATCATGGGATTCTTTTTCCCGCGCATTCCTGCGCTGGCAGCGAAAGTCGCTATGGGACTCGGTATCGTCAGCTACATCACCATTAATTATCTGGTGAAGTTCGACTTTCACTTCCTTTACGTACTGGCCTGTACCTTCTGCATCAACGTGGTGGTGATGCTGGTTATCGGCATTATCAAGCCGCGTGCGACGCCGTTTAAATTCCATGATGCTTTTGCGGTAGACATGAAGCCGTGGAAAAACGCCAAACTTGCCTCTGTCGGTATCCTGACCGCGATGCTCGGCGTCTATGCTGGACTGGCGCAGTTTGGAGGGTACAACACCCAATGGCTGACGATTCTCTGCTACTCAATTACGGCGGCAGTGATGATGTATTTAATTTACAGCACCTGGCAGACGCGTCGTTTGGCCACTGCACTTTCTGTCTCTGACGCTAAGGATAAAGCATGACCCGCCCTAATTTCCTGTTCATTATGACTGATACTCAGGCGACCAATATGGTCGGCTGTTATAGTGGTAACTCGCTGAATACCAATAACATTGATAGCCTGGCGGCGGAAGGTATTCGCTTCAATTCTGCTTATACCTGCTCACCGGTGTGCACTCCGGCCCGCGCTGGGCTGTTTACCGGGATTTATGCCAACCAGTCCGGCCCGTGGACCAATAACGTCGCGCCGGGGAAAAATATCTCCACCATGGGACGCTATTTTAAGGATGCGGGCTATCACACCTGCTACATCGGCAAGTGGCATCTCGACGGGCACGATTACTTTGGTACCGGCGAGTGCCCGCCCGAATGGGATGCTGACTACTGGTATGACGGGGCAAATTACCTCGCGGAACTGACGGACAAAGAGATCGGTTTGTGGCGTAACGGTCTGAACAGCGTGGAGGATTTGCTGGCTAACAATATCAATGAAACCTTTACCTGGGCGCACCGCATCAGTAACCGGGCGATTGATTTCCTCCGCCACCCTGCACGTGATGAAGAACCCTTCCTGATGGTAGTTTCCTACGACGAGCCGCATCACCCGTTTACCTGTCCCGTGGAGTATCTGCAGAAATATCAGGATTTTTATTATGACCTGGGGATGAAGGCGCACGACTCTTTGAGTAACAAACCTGAACATCATCGTCTTTGGTCTGAAGCGATGCCTTCGCCGGTAGGTGATGATGGGCGCTATCACCATCCGCTCTATTTTGCCTGCAACGACTTTGTCGATGACCAGATTGGCCGGGTTATTAATACCTTAACGCCCATGCAGCGGGACAACACCTGGGTCATTTACACCTCCGATCATGGCGAGATGATGGGGGCGCATAAGCTCATCAGTAAGGGGGCAGCGATGTATGACGACATCACGCGAATTCCGCTGATTATGCGCTCGCCTCAGGGAGAATCCATGCAGGTAGACACGCCGGTCAGCCATATCGATCTGCTGCCGACGATGATGGCGCTGGCGGGTATTGAGAAGCCACAAATCCTGCCGGGTGAAAACATCCTTACCGTTGAAAAACCACGCGGTGTGATGGTGGAGTTCAATCGTTATGAGATTGAACATGACAGTTTTGGCGGATTTATACCGGTACGTTGCTGGGTGACGGATGACTGGAAGCTGGTGCTGAACCTGTTTACCAGTGATGAGCTTTACGACAGACGAAACGATCCCGATGAGCTACACAACCAGATAGATTCGCCGCAATTAGCCGATGTTCGCTGCCAGATGCACGACGCGCTGCTGGACTATATGGATAAAATCCGCGATCCATTCCGCACCTATCATTGGAGTTTGCGTCCCTGGCGTCCTGACGCCGTACCGCGCTGGATGGGTGCTTTTCGCCCGCGCCCGCAAGACGGCTATTCTCCGGTGGTACGCGATTACGACACCGGTTTACCAACCCAGGGCGTAAAAGTGGAGGAGAAAAAGCAGAAGTTCTGACTACAATGCCAATTGGCGCAGATACTCATATTTGCACTTACCTGTCGGCCGGATAAGGCATTAGCCGCCATCCGGCAATGACAGCCAGAGGAGTTTGAATGAAAATTTCCCGCCTTGGAGAAGCCCCGGATTACCGCTTCTCACTGGCAAATGAGCGTACCTTTCTGGCGTGGATCCGTACCGCGCTGGGATTTCTGGCGGCGGGGGTTGGTCTCGACCAACTGGCTCCGGATTTTGCCACGCCGGTAATTCGTGAGCTTTTGGCGCTGTTGCTGTGCCTGTTTGCCGGTGGTCTGGCGATTTATGGCTACCTGCGCTGGCTGCGTAATGAGAGGGCGATGCGCCTGAAAGAGGATTTGCCCTATACCCATAGCCTGTTAATCATCAGTCTGATTTTGTTGATCGTCGCGGTGATTGTCATGGGACTGGTGCTGTATGCCGGATAGCCGTAAGTCGCGACGTATCGCCGATCCGGGGTTACAACCGGAGCGAACATCGCTGGCCTGGTTTCGTACGCTTCTGGGTTATGGCGCGCTAATGGCGTTGGCGCTGAAGCACAACTGGCATCAGGCGGGCTTCCTGTTTTGGGTTTCAATTGTGGTGCTGGCGCTGGTGGCAATCGTTCTGTGGCGCTATACCCGCAGCCGTAATCTGATGGATGTTACGCATAGCGATTTTTCTGAATCTCGCGCGGTGCGTGACAAATTTATGATCTCCCTCGCGGTGTTATCCCTCGCAATACTGTTTGCTGTAACGCATGTCCGCCAACTTATTGCGTTTATCGGGAATTTAGCATGACAGGATGTCAGGTCATGGCCAAACCAGCCAGCTCTCGTTGTAACCTGGATTGTCGTTACTGTTTTTACATCGATAAACCCACTCAACCCGAAATGGATGACGCCACCTTAGAGACGTTTATTCGTCAGCATATCACCGCACAGCCGGGGGCTGACGTGATGTTCGCCTGGCAGGGCGGAGAGCCAACCCTCTGTGGCATCGACTTTTTTCGCCGCGTAGTGACGTTGCAAAAACAGTACGGGGAAGGGAAGAAAATCCATAACGCGTTCCAGACCAACGGGATTTTGCTCAACGACGAATGGTGTCAGTTTTTGCACGATAACGGCTGGCTGGTGGGGATTTCGTTGGATGGCCCCGCCGAGTTGCACGATGCTTATCGTGTTAACCGCAGCGGAAAACCGACTCACCATAAGGTGGTGGACGCCATTGCCAGGCTCCGTAAGCATCAGGTGGAGTTCAATCTGCTGGTAGTGGTTAATTCTCTGAACAGCCAGCAACCTGAGTTGATGTATCGCTACCTTCGCCAGCTTGGCACACCTTTTTTGCAGTTCATTCCGCTGGTTGAATATGATGACGAAGGCGAGCTTACCGCCGAATCCGTCCCGCCTCAGGCGTGGGGAACCTTCCTGAATTCCGTCTTTGATATCTGGGTCAGAGAAGATATTGGCCGCGTATTCGTCCAGTTATTTGATTCAACTCTGGGCGTATGGTGCGGACACCCGGCGCAGATGTGTTCGCTAAGCTCCACCTGCGGACATGCTTTTGCTCTGGAAGCGAATGGCGATTTGTATCAGTGCGATCACTATGTTCACCCTGATTTTCGCCTGGGTAATATTCATCGCACGTCGTTGAGTGAGCTCAACGCCAGCCCGAGGGCAGCGGCGTTTGGTCAGTCCAAGAGAACCACGCTGAGCGCGGAATGCCAGGCGTGTTCGCTATTACGCTTTTGCCATGGTGATTGCCCAAAGCATCGCGACAGCAGTGGAAAGAGTGCGATTTGCGGCGGATACAGCGCTTTCTTCAATCATACCGCGCCGCATATGCGCGTGATGCGTGACCTTCTGAAGCAACATCGCTCACCGATGGAACTGATGGCGATGCTGCGTTAAGTTCAGCGGCGTTTAACGTCCTTTGGTCAGATACTGCGCCATTTCGGCTTCCGGCACCATGCCGCCGCCGGTCGCCCACACCAGGTGGGTGGCGTTATTGAGCTGCTCCGCGCTGAAGCCGTGCATTTGCTGATAGTCAGCAGAAGCGCAAACGTGCTGCGGACCGGCCATCCCGGCCAGCGCCGACGGCTCAAGGCGAATGCCTTCTTCCTGCGCCAGCCAGCCCAGCATGTCGTACATAGTCTGATCGTCCAGGGTGTACAGACCGTCGAGCAGACGTTCCATTGCTCGGCCAACAAAGCCGGACGCGCGGCCCACCGCCAGCCCATCAGCCGCTGTCAGGTTATCGATACCAATGTCCTGCACAGAAATCGTATCGTGCAGCCCGGTATAAATCCCCAGCAGCATGCACGGTGAATGGGTCGGTTCTGCGAAGAAGCAGTGCACGTTATCGCCGAATGCCAGCTTCAGGCCAAACGCCACCCCGCCAGGCCCACCGCCGACGCCGCACGGCAGGTAAACAAACAGCGGATGGTCGGCATCCACCACGCGCCCCTGCTGCGCGAACTGCGCCTTCAGACGCTGGCCGGCGACCGCATAACCTAAAAACAACGTGCGGGAATTTTCATCATCGATAAAGAAACAGTTCGGATCGGACTGTGCCGCCTTACGGCCCTGCTCAACCGCCACGCCATAATCTTCTTCATACTCCACGACCGTCACGCCGTGGCTGCGCAGTTTGGCTTTTTTCCATGCGCGAGCGTCGGCAGACATATGAACCGTCACCTTAAAGCCGATACGGGCGCTCATAATGCCGATCGACATCCCAAGGTTGCCAGTGGAGCCTACGGCGATGCTGTACTGACTGAAGAACTGTTTAAACTCAGGCGAAAGCAGAATGCTGTAATCGTCTTGTGTGGTCAGCAGACCGGCATCCAGCGCCAGTTTTTCCGCGTGGGTTAGCACTTCATAAATACCGCCACGCGCTTTAATTGAGCCGGAAATCGGTAGATGGCTGTCTTTCTTCAGCAGAATTTCGCCGTTGATGCGCTGCCCATACTCTTTTTCCAGCCGCTTTTGCATCGTTGGGATCGCGGCCAGTTCGGATTCGATAATGCCGCCGGTGGCTGCGGTTTCCGGGAATGCCTGCGCCAGATACGGCGCGAAGCGCGTCAGACGAGCGTGGGCATCCTCAACATCGTGCTCTGTCAGGCCAACATACGGTAAACCTTCCGCAAGAGAGGTAGTGCCAGGGTTAAACCAGGTCGTCTCCTTGAGAGCGACCAGATCTTCCACTAAAGGATGCTGGGCGATAAGTGTTTGAATGTTTTCCATAGTCAGTCTCTTTGCGCTTAGATAATAAAGGAAAGCAGGAATGTGCAAACCAGTGCAATAACGGACGCGATAAATGTCGCGGTCGTATAATATTTGAACGTCTCATTTAGGGTGGCGCCGCAGTACTGCTTCACCAGCCAGAAGAGGGAATCGGTGACGATCGTGCAGCCAATCGCGCCGGAACCGATGGCAATGGCGATGATCTCCGGGCTAACGTTGGGGTAGAGCGGCAGCATCGGGGCCACGATTGCCGTCGCGCCCATCATCGCCACCGTGGCAGAGCCCACCGCAGCATGCAGGATTAACGCCACCAGCCAAGCCAGCAGAATCGGGTGCATATGCATGTTCGAGAGGATCAGCGCGAGGGTATCCGCCAGTCCGCTGCTCTTGAGGATAGCGTTGAATGCGCCGCCTGCGCCGATAATCAGCAAAATGTTAGCAATGGAGCCAAAACCGTTTTCGGTGTGGGTCAGCAGCGCACCCATGCCAATGTGCTGACGCAGACCGAGAATGTAATAGGCCACGAAAACGGCAATAAACATCGCGGTGATCGGGTTACCAATAAACTCCAACAGCGTATAAACCGTGCTGCCTTTCGCCATGTTCAGCTCAGCGACGGTTTTTACCAGCATCAGGCCAATCGGCAGCAGTACGGTAAACAGCGTAGCGCCCAGCGATGGCAGCGTACTTTCGTCGCGCACCTTGAGGTCGGAAAACTCAGCCGGAACCGGTTTAAACGGCAGACGGTTACCGAGGAATTTCAGATACAGCGGACCGCCGATCAGCGAGGCCATTAAGCCCACCAGTAAGCCGTAGACAATCACGGTGCCAATGTCCGCGCCCAGCTTGTTCGCCACGAACAGGGCGGCTGGATGCGGCGGCACGACGCAGTGTACCGCCATCAGCGCTGTACATAACGGAATCGCCAGCTTCAGTAGCGAGGTATTGGTTTTTTTGGCAATTGAAAAGGCCAGAGGAATCAACAGCACTACGCCGACTTCAACAAACAGTGTGATCCCGCAAATCAGCCCGACCAGTACCATAATGACGTCAGCGGAAAGCCAGCGACAGCGCTGTAGCGTCAGGCCGATACGTTCGGCCGCGCCGGACACTTCCATCATTTTGCCAAGAATGGTCCCAAGACCGATAACCGCGGCGAGGAAGCCCAGCGTACCGCCGATGCCACTCTCAATGGCATTGACCATATCCAGCGGCCCCATACCCATCATCGTACCCACGAAGAAGCTGGCTAACAGCAGCGCCAGAAACGGGTGGAATTTGAACTTCACGATGGTCAAAACGATTAACACGATGCTTATCAGCAGCGTGCTCACAACCCAGATTTGAGAGTGCATAACTCACCTTGCCCTGTGATTAATATAGGGTTATTGGACAAAAATAAGGCATGGTCTGACAAACGATATAAATCCCCTTTCACATGAGCCAGATTGCATCAAGTAGGTGATTTACGTCTAATTACGCTTTGTTTATGCGATATGGTTCACCTTGATTCATCTTTGTGCTGATTTTTGCAGCGAACTTTTTTACACTCCGGCGAATGAATCAGGAGGACAGGAGGTGAACATGGATCCCTTACGCGAGGTCAGAAATCGGCTGCTCAACGGCTGGCAGTTGTCAAAGCTGTATACCTTTGAAGTGGCGGCCCGGCACCAGTCGTTTGCGCTGGCGGCAGATGAGCTGTCACTAAGCCCCAGCGCTGTCAGCCATCGCATTAATCAGCTGGAAGATGAGCTGGGTATTCAGCTGTTTGTTCGTTCGCATCGTAAAGTGGAACTCACCCACGAGGGCAAGCGCGTGTTCTGGGCGCTGAAATCATCGCTGGATACGCTGAATCAGGAAATCCTTGATATTAAAAATCAGGAGTTGTCCGGGACCCTCACCGTGTACTCACGGCCTTCTATCGCTCAGTGCTGGCTGGTTCCGGCGCTCGGCGACTTTACCCGTCGCTATCCGTCGATTTCGCTGACCATGCTGACCGGGAACGACAACGTCAATCTGCAGCGTGCCGGGGTCGATCTGGCCATCTATTTTGACGACGCGCCCTCCGCGCAGCTCACGCACCACTTCCTGATGGATGAAGAGATCCTGCCGGTATGCAGCCCGGACTACGCTCGCCGCCATGACCTTACCGGTTCGCTGGTGAATTTACCGCACTGTACGTTGCTGCATGACAGACAGGCGTGGAGTAACGACTCCGGGACCGATGAATGGCACAGTTGGGCGCAGCATTTTTCGGTGAATCTGCCGACATCGTCGGGAATTGGCTTCGATCGTTCTGATTTGGCGGTGATTGCGGCGATGAATCATATCGGCGTGGCGATGGGCCGAAAGCGGCTGGTGCAAAAACGCCTCGACAGCGGAGAGCTGGTTGCGCCTTTTGGCGATATGGCGCTGAAATGCCATCAGCACTACTACATCACTACCCTTCCTGGCAGACAGTGGCCGAAAATCGAGGCGTTTATTCGCTGGCTTCAGGAACAGGTTAAATAAGCGGGCCGCGAATATTTTTTACGCTTTCTCGCTACACGCAAAGTGAAAAAGCATGCTAAATACGTGATATCACTCCTGATGATTTGCGTAAGGACGACCGTGTTAAAGCCGATAGTTTCCCTTTTACTGTTAGCCAGCGCCACCGTGTGTGCCGCGCAACCTGTGCTGACCGCGGCGCAGTATGCGCAGCAGCTTGGCGTTGGGATGGACGTAGACTGGGCGCGCACCGATCGGGGTATTCGTGAATTCGATCCGCTGGTGGTGCGGGATTACAAGGCGAAAGGGTTAACCCACGTGCGCATTCGCGTGGCGGGAGAGCCTACGGAGGCGCGGCTTATACATCTGCGCAAGCTGGTGGAAGCCTGCGAGCAGTATGGCGTGATCCCGATAATTGCCTATCAGGCTGACGAATATAAAAAAGATCCCAGTACCGGTAACGAAAAAGAGGTGGTTAACTGGTGGGTGGCGGTGGCGCATTACTTTGGTCAAAGCTCGCCGTTGCTGGGTTTCGACCTGATATACGAACCCTCTGATAAGCTCAACCATAATCAGGTATCGCTCAATCGGGTGTATGACAAAACCATTCGTACTGTCCATGCCATCGACCCGCAGCGGATGATTTTTATCGCGCCGCGACTACGCGCCGCGCCGGAAGATTTGCCTGACCTGAAACTGCCGCCGCAAAGTCAGAATACCGTGCTGGCTCAATGGCATATTTTTCCGTGGGGGCCGCTGAAAAATAACGGTAAATATCCGTGGACCTCAGGCACAGCGGCAGAAAAGGCCGCTATTCGCGCTCGTATCAATACCGCCATTCACTGGCAGCAGAAAACGGGTCATGTCAGTTGGGTGGGAGGCTGGTCGCCAGGAGAAACCATCAGGAACGCGCCTTCTGCCTCGCAAATGGCGTTTGCCCAATTTATGGCGTGCGAACTGAAAAAAGCGAAAATTCCCTATGCTATCAATGCGGATACGCAGTTTTATGATGGCGAGGAAGGCGCCTGGCGTCCGGCGCTGGTACCGTTACTGACGACGATGATCGTGCCTGAATGCGAAAAGCCCGGCGATAAGCCGGGCCATCATACGCTTAAACCGCCTGCCCCTGATGCGACACGCGTGACGCCAGCGGAAGCCAGCAAACAAAAATCAACAGTCCCATAAGGGTCATCAGCAGGCCCAGACTGGCTTGCCCGGTCTGCGGCAGCATTGCAGAAAACCACGCCAGCACGCCGGAACCAATATTCTGTAATCCCCCAACCAGCGCACCGGCAGTGCCTGCCAGGAATGGGAAAGGCTCCATTGCGCCACTGGTTGCCAGCGGAAACAGCATCCCGGCACCGAAGAAAAATAGTGCGGCGGGAATCAGCAGCGTCCAGACGTTCATCACGTCAAACAGACCCGGGATCCACATCATTAAACCGGCTACCAGACAGCAGATAACCGACTGCCACATCAGCGTCGAGAAACGCTTATTCGGGCGACCGGCGAACCAGGCGCCGAAAAATGCCGCCGGGATGGGCAGAATAAACAGGATACTGACCACCATGCTGCTTAAACCGAGCCTTGCGCCCAACAATACCCCGGAGCAGGCCTCGAAGACCGCAACGCCCGCCAGGCCGCCGATCAGCATCAGCACGTAACAGGTGAAAGAACTGTTACCAAACAGCGTTTTATAGCTGGCGATAAGGCGTGGACGCGGTGCGCCCGCAGGACGCGTTTCTGGCATCCAGCGCGCCATGCTAAACGTGACGCCCGCGCACAGAACCAGCAGGAAAATGTAACAGGCGCGCCAGTTCCACAGGGTATCCAGCATGCCGCCAATCAGCGGGGCCAGCAGCGGACTCACCAGAATCCCCATGTTTAACAAACTATTCGCGTGGCGCAGCTGCGTGCCTTCGTACAGATCGCGCGGTAAGGTTCGCGCCATTACACCGCCGACGCCTGTGCCCATGCCCTGGATTGCACTGGCGATAATCAGTACCGTCAGGCTGTGGGTGGTAATCGCGACCAGCGTGGCCAGCATAAAAATAGACATTCCGGCGAGGATCACCGGACGGCGGCCAACGCGATCGGAAAGTGGGCCGTAAAACAGTTGTGACAGGCCGTAGGTCAGCAGGTAGGCGGCCATTACGCTTTGCACCGCTCCTTCGCGAACGTTCAGTTCACGCGCCATATCAGCAATCGCGGGGATATAAATGGTTTGCGCCATCTGACCTACCGCCACCAGTAATACCAACATCAACAACAAATTGACGCTTCTATGCCTTTTCATTTCGCTGATTACTTTTAAAAAAGAGAAAAAAGAAGAATAAGGTGCTGTACATTCCCGTAAATGCGCGTGGAATCTACCACAACAGAAAAAGAAGGCCAGATAGTGGGCTGGAATGTTTACGCGATGAACGGCAGGAAATGTAAACAAAAAGCGGCAACAAATGTTGCCGGATTGCATCGGCTTTACGGCGCGATTATGACAAGCGAAGTAAGACAGCGCCTACGGCAATACCGGCGGCCGCGACAAGGCGTATTCCGGCAACCTTTTCTTTCAGCAGTAGCCAGGCGAGCAGAGCGCCAAACAGAATGGAGGTTTCACGCAGCGCTGCGACCACCGCCAACGGAGCCTGGGTCATGGCCCACAGCGCCAGACCGTAAGAACCCATCGTGCCAATCCCGCCCAGAATACCTTTCTTCCACTGCTGTACCAGATAGCGTGACGCTTCCCGGCGCCGGGCGATCATCGCCCAGCCCAGCAGACAGGAACCGTTCAGAAAGAAGGTCCACAGCGTATAACCGAGCGCGGTTTCTGATAAGCGTACGCCGGTGCCATCAACCAGCGTGTAACCGGCGATAAAGCAGGCGTTAATGAGCGCCAGTACGATCCCGCGTTGTGAGCTGCTGCGTCCGTTAAATGCCATGCCGAGAATGGCCAGACAGATCGTAGCAATCCCCACCCAGGCAAACACAGACAGGCTATCGCCAAGGAACAAGACGCTGATAATCGCAACCAGCAGCGGTGCTGTCCCACGCATCAGAGGATAGGTCTGACTCATATCCGAAACCTGATAGGTTTTGGCGACCAGGACCGTATAAACCACTTGCAACGCGGTTGAGACGGCCAAAAACGGCAGGCTGGCGGTGGAAGGCTGAGGCGCGAAGGGTAAGCAGATCAATGCCATAATCGCCGCGGAGCCGCTGACGCCAATCGCCGAGTACAGTTTATCGTTTCCAGCTTTAACAATGGCATTCCAACTGGCATGCAGCAGCGCGGCAAACAGCAAAATGCAGAAAACAGAAAGCGTCATGGTGGCGTTCTTCCCTGAGAATGTCATAAAAACGTAACATATTGGCGCGAGACAAGCACCAGGGAGAAGGTGAAAGGGGAGCGGAGTGTTACCCGCTCCCCTTAGGTGCGACTTGAATCCGAATTACTTAACGTATTTCAGAACGGCATCAAGTAGTTGCAGTGCTGCAACAATGAGTTTGAGGATAAGAATAGCGATATCCACGATGCTCATACGCTCTCCTTTTGGTACAAGGAGCACGGTGCTGACGTACCTCGCCGCTGCCTGTTGCCAGCACCTTTGTTGACATAACACAGTGTGCTCACACGGGGGTTAAGGCGCTGACGGCACCACCCGTTTCAGCCAGGACTTTGATGCGCCGGTTTACGATGCGGCCCCCCGCATAACACATTGCGTACCGAGACATTATAGATAAATACTGTATAAATTAACAGTATTTTATGGACGTTGTGTCATTCATGTTCCATACTCAAAACCATCAAAATTCGTGCCGAAATTGCGTGTTCTTCGCAGAACGCGTATACTTTTTCCGTTGACATAACACAGTGTGTTCGGCGGCTACCAACCGCACAGCGCTGAAAAAAACCTCGCTCCGGCGGGGTTTTTTGTTTTCCGACTCTGCACAGCGAAATGTGATCGTTGACGCATTTTTATGCAGATGAAAATTTTTCCATTGTCACGCTGAAAAACCTGTGTTTGTATAAATCCAGTTAATCAACAAACAGACAGGTCCCTAATGAACCCTTCCATGCTGACTGCGACCCTACTAAAAACTGCGCCATCTCGCGCAGCGGTCGTCGTGCGTGTGGTGGTGGTCGTCGGCAATGCGCCGTAGGGTCCGGATCAACACACGATTCCAAAACCCCGCCGGCGCAAACCGGGCGGGGTTTTTCGTTTAAGAGACCTGCCCGAAGCAAAGGCCCAGAATAAAAGGACTGGAGCATGGCAAGTTCGGGCATAACATCCAAGCGTACGCGTTTTACGGGCGCAGAATTCATCGTTCATTTCATGGAACGCCAGGGGATTCAGGTGGTCACCGGTATTCCTGGCGGATCGATTCTTCCCGTGTATGACGCCTTGAGCCAAAGCACGCAAATCCGTCATATCCTGGCGCGCCACGAGCAGGGCGCGGGGTTTATCGCGCAGGGGATGGCGAGAACCGATGGTAAACCCGCGGTCTGTATGGCCTGTAGCGGACCGGGCGCGACCAACCTGGTGACCGCCATTGCCGACGCGCGGCTGGATTCTATCCCGCTGGTGTGTATCACCGGGCAGGTTCCGGCCTCAATGATCGGGACCGACGCCTTCCAGGAAGTCGACACCTACGGCATCTCTATCCCCATCACCAAGCACAACTATCTGGTCCGCCATATCAGTGAATTACCGCAGGTCATGAGCGATGCGTTCCGCATTGCGCAGTCCGGCCGTCCGGGCCCGGTGTGGATAGACATTCCTAAGGATATTCAAACCGCCGTTTTTGAAATTGAAGAGATGCCGGAGCCCGCGCAGAAAATGGCGGCACCGGCGTTCAGCCAGGACAGCATTCGCGATGCCGCAGCTATGATTAACGCCGCACAGCGTCCGGTGCTGTATCTCGGCGGCGGCGTGATTAACGCGCCTGAGCGGGTTCGTGAACTGGCAGAAAAAGCCATGCTGCCCACCACCATGACCTTAATGGCGCTCGGTATGCTGCCGAAAGCGCATCCGCTGTCGTTAGGCATGCTGGGTATGCATGGCGCACGCAGCACTAACTTTATTCTGCAAGAAGCGGACTTATTGATTGTTCTGGGCGCACGTTTTGATGACCGGGCGATTGGTAAAACCGAGCAGTTCTGTCCGAACGCCAAAATCATCCACGTGGACATCGACCGCGCGGAGCTGGGTAAAATCAAACAACCACACGTGGCGATTCAGGCGGATGTCGATGAGGTTCTGGCACAACTGATCCCATTAATTGACGCGCAGCCGCGAGAGTCGTGGCATCAAATGGTGGCCGATTTACAACGCGAATTCCCCTGCAGCATTCCGCAGGAAAGCGACCCGCTCAGCCACTATGGGCTGATCAACGCCGTAGCGGCCTGCGTGGATGACAATGCCATTATCACCACCGACGTAGGCCAGCATCAGATGTGGGCCGCACAGGCTTACCCGCTGAACCGTCCGCGTCAGTGGCTGACCTCCGGCGGTCTGGGAACCATGGGCTTTGGCCTGCCGGCGGCAATTGGCGCAGCGCTGGTCAACCCGGACAAAAAGGTGCTGTGCTTCTCCGGCGACGGTAGCCTGATGATGAATATTCAGGAAATGGCGACGGCCAGCGAAAATCAGCTGGATATTAAAATCATCCTGATGAATAACGAAGCGTTGGGTCTGGTGTATCAGCAGCAGAGTTTGTTCTATAAGCAGGGCGTTTTTGCAGCGACATATCCGGGGATGATTAACTTTATGCAGATAGCCGCCGGGTTTGGCCTCGAAACCTGCGATTTGAATAACGAAGCGGATCCACAGGCAGCGTTGCAGGAGATTATTAATCGCCCTGGACCTGCGCTGATCCACGTGCGCATCGATGCCGAAGAAAAAGTGTACCCGATGGTGCCGCCGGGTGCGGCAAACACAGAAATGGTGGGGGAATAAGCCATGCAACAGCAGACTCATGACAACGTAATCCTGGAACTCACCGTACGCAACCATCCGGGCGTAATGACCCACGTCTGCGGGCTGTTTGCCCGCCGCGCATTCAACGTGGAAGGCATTCTCTGTCTACCGATTCAGGACAGCGACAAGAGCCGCATCTGGCTACTGGTCAACGACGATCAACGTCTTGAGCAGATGATAAGCCAGATCGACAAGCTGGAAGATGTGGTGAAAGTGGCCCGCAACCAGTCCGACCCGTCGATGTTTAACAAAATCACGGTTTTCTTTGAGTGAGTTAGTCGCCGTCTGAATCCGGGGTGATGACTTTGACAGAACCGTTCCGGCAGTGGGTTGCGTAATCTGCCGGCAACGGGCGATCGCTTATCAGTACGTCAAAAGTGGAGAGCGGGCCAATGCTGGCGGGGGCAACCTCATCAAACAGGGCGTGGCGGGTCAGCAGAATTTTGCGCAATCCGCGTTCCATCGCTTTGCGTTTGGTGGACAGATCGTCCGGATTGAACCAGCTAACGCCGAAATGCTCATGGACTCCGCTGGCAGAGATAAACACTTTTCGTGGGTTGAGCGCATCCAGCGGAGAGGGATTGTTGGTGTCGTAAAAGGCATCACTTTTCGCCCGATAGGTGCCCCCGCAAAGAATCACCGTGGCGTTGGGTTTTTCATTTAGCGCCACGAATACCCGGTGTGAGTAGCAAATTCCGGTAAAGGTAATATCGTCCGGGATCATGCTGACGACTAATGGCATTTCGGCACCATTATCAAAAAAGACCAGATCGTTTTCACTGACCAGTCCCGCGGCCAGAATGGCAACCGGTAAATCGTCGCGATGATACTGCTTTTGCACGGGGAGCGGAGCGTTAACGAGGGTGGCGGGCTTGTTCACCATCACGATGTAACCACCGAGTAGCGTAAGCGGCAATGGTTCGTCATCCTGGCTGAGATCCCGACGGATGGTCATCACGGAAACCTCCAGCATGCGCGCCGCCTCTTTCAGATGGATTCTGTCGGTCTTCTTCAACAATTCCATCAGACGTCGAATACGTTCTTTTTGCTTGGTTTCCATGCACACTCTCCACAAATCATGTTTTCATGTTCCTTCAGTAACATTTATGTGTTTCTGGGAACATGATATTGCTGCATTACTATACGTCTGACCATTGGGAAATAAAAGCGTGTTTTTACACGTTTTATTGATTATAAGCAGCGAGTTTTCAGTCAATTGTAAGCAAGTTAATCATTTTGAGTGTGATAGAGATGCAACATTTAGCATAATAAATAAACAATAAAATGATCCTCCAATCGCGATCCTAGTCACAAATGATACGGAAGTAACATGATAATGTTATTTTAATATCATTGTTGTGTGATTGTTTCTGAGAGGTAGTAAAATGGATATCGCGGTTATTGGCTCCAACATGGTGGATCTCATCACCTACATCAACCAGATGCCCAAAGAAGGGGAAACGCTGGAAGCACCCGCCTTTAAAATTGGTTGTGGCGGTAAAGGGGCAAATCAGGCCGTTGCGGCTGCTAAGCTCAATTCCAAAGTGCTGATGCTGACGAAAGTCGGTGATGATATTTTTGCGGATAACACCATTCGTAATCTCGAATCCTGGGGGATTAATACGACCTATGTCGAAAAGGTACCCTGCACCAGCAGCGGCGTTGCACCGATCTTTGTTAATGCAAACTCCAGCAACAGCATTCTGATTATTAAAGGCGCCAACAAGTTTCTCTCCCCGGAAGATATCGATCGCGCGGCGGAAGATCTGAAAAAGTGTCAACTTATTGTCCTGCAGCTGGAAGTACAGTTGGAAACGGTTTATCACGCGATTGAATTCGGTAAAAAACACGGTATTGAAGTGTTATTAAATCCCGCCCCTGCATTACGGGAATTAGATATGTCTTATGCCTGTAAATGCGATTTCTTCGTGCCAAATGAAACCGAGCTCGAAATATTAACCGGTATGCCGGTGGATACCTATGACCATATTCGCGCCGCGGCACGTTCTTTGGTCGATAAAGGTCTGAACAATATTATCGTCACCATGGGGGAGAAAGGTGCTCTGTGGATGACGCGTGACCAGGAAGTCCATGTCCCGGCGTTTAAAGTGAACGCTGTCGATACCAGTGGCGCAGGTGACGCTTTCATCGGTTGTTTTGCCCACTATTACGTTCAAAGCGGTGATGTCGAAGCCGCCATGAAAAAAGCCGCTCTCTTCGCTGCATTCAGCGTTACCGGGAAAGGCACTCAATCATCTTATCCAAGCATCGAACAATTTAATGAGTTTCTTACCTTAAACGAATAATACTCCTGCATTGTAAAAGGTAGCACTATGAACGATAAAAACATCATTCAGATGCCCGACGGCTATCTGAATAAGACGCCTCTGTTCCAGTTTATTTTGTTATCCTGTTTATTCCCTTTATGGGGATGCGCAGCCGCATTAAATGATATTCTGATTACGCAATTCAAAAGCGTATTTTCACTCAGCAACTTTGCTTCGGCATTAGTTCAGAGTGCCTTTTATGGCGGTTATTTTTTAATTGCGATTCCGGCATCTTTGGTGATTAAAAAGACCAGTTATAAAATCGCCATCTTAATGGGACTGACCCTTTATATTGTTGGCTGTACGCTCTTTTTCCCGGCATCGCACATGGCCACCTACACCATGTTCCTCGCGGCAATTTTTGCGATTGCGATTGGCCTGAGCTTCCTGGAAACTGCAGCCAACACCTACAGCTCCATGATTGGCCCAAAAGCGTATGCCACCCTGCGCCTGAACATCAGCCAGACCTTTTACCCCATTGGTGCAGCCGCTGGTATTCTGCTGGGTAAATATCTGGTCTTCTCTGAAGGCGAGAGTCTGGAAAAACAGATGGCTGGGATGAACGCGGAGCAGATCCACAACTTTAAAGTGTTGATGCTGGAAAATACCCTTGAGCCTTACAAGTACATGATTATGGTGCTGGTTGTGGTGATGGTGTTGTTCCTGCTGACCCGCTTCCCGACCTGCAAAGTCGCGCAAACGGCGAGTCATAAACGTCCGTCAGCGATGGATACGCTGCGTTATCTGGCCAGCAATGCCCGTTTCCGCCGTGGGATTGTGGCGCAGTTCCTGTACGTGGGGATGCAGGTCGCGGTGTGGTCATTTACCATCCGTCTGGCGCTGGAATTGGGCGATATCAACGAGCGCGACGCCTCAACCTTCATGGTCTATAGCTTTGCCTGCTTCTTTATCGGCAAGTTTATCGCCAACATCTTGATGACACGCTTCAATCCGGAAAAAGTGCTGATCCTCTACTCCATCATTGGCGCACTGTTTCTGGTCTATGTTGCGCTGGCGCCAAGCTTCAGCGCCGTGTACGTTGCCGTACTGGTGAGCGTCCTGTTTGGACCCTGCTGGGCGACAATCTATGCCGGTACGCTGGATACCGTGGATAACGAACATACTGAAATGGCGGGAGCAGTCATTGTCATGGCGATTGTTGGTGCAGCGGTGGTTCCGGCAATTCAGGGCTATGTGGCCGATATGTTCCACTCGCTGCAACTCTCGTTCCTGGTCTCCATGTTGTGCTTCGTGTACGTCGGTATCTACTTCTGGCGTGAAAGCAAAGTGCGCAATAACCTGGCTGAAGCGACTGTTTCCTGAGGAGAGCGATCATGACAACACGTATCACGCTGTGGCGGGAACTCTTTGCAGAGCATCCGCGAATCTTACTGAAGAATAGCGACTTCACGGTTACCGCATTTCGTTACGCCAGCGGTGTGGAAGGGCTGAAGGTAGAAAACAGTCGTGGACATCTGGTTATTCTGCCCTGGATGGGGCAGATGATCTGGGATGCTCAGTTTGACGGGCATGAACTGACCATGCGCAACATGTTCAGTCAGCCGAAACCGGCTGCGGAAGTGGTAGCGACATACGGCTGCTTTGCTTTCCACTCGGGTATATTGGCTAATGGCTGCCCTTCGCCGGAAGATTCTCACCCGTTGCATGGCGAAATGGCCTGTGCCGCGATGGATGAGGCCTGGCTGGAGCTGGAGGGAGAGAATTTGCGCGTGAGCGGACGCTACGAGTATGTGATGGGCTTCGGTCATCATTATCAGGCGCATCCTGCGGTGATTATGCGTAAAGCGAGTGCGCTGTTTGATATTCAGATGGCGGTCACCAACCTCGCCTCAGTGGCAATGCCTTTACAGTATATGTGCCATATGAACTATGCCTACGTACCGGAAGCGACCTTCAGCCAGAATATCCCGGATGAAGCCATGAAGCTGCGTGAGTCGGTACCCGCGCATGTTAAGCCTACCGAGCAGTGGCTGGCGTTTAATCAGCGGATCATTCAGGGCGAGACCTCGCTGGGGCGCCTCAACGAGCCCGATTTTTACGATCCGGAAATCGTTTTCTTCGCTGACCAACTGGACCGATACACGGATAAGCCTGAATTTCGCATGATCGCACCTGATGGCACCACGTTCGTGACGCGTTTCTCCAGTGCGGAGCTGAATTATGTCACCCGTTGGATCCTCTATAACGGCGATCAACAGGTGGCAGCCTTTGCCCTACCTGCGACCTGTCGCCCTGAAGGCTTCCTGGCGGCGCAGCGAAAAGGCACGTTGATTCAGCTAGAACCGCAGCACACCCGCACATTTACCGTCACAACTGGCATCGCCTGATCGCTCAAGGCTTAAACAGCAGCGCGTCGGAACACAAAATCCTTCAAGCTGCATAAGGCGGCAAGTCTGCTCACCTCAGAAGCTTACTCAAGTCAGTGACTGGGGTGAGCAGACCAAGCCAACGCAGAGGCTGCTTGAAGGATAAAGTGTATATCGTTAAGGTAAGCACGTTTTTTATCCCCCAGGACAGAACCCATGATCACCGTTGCCCTTATCGACGACCACACTATCGTCCGCTCCGGCTTTGCCCAGTTGCTGGGGCTGGAACCTGATTTGCAGGTTGTGGCTGAGTTCGGCTCAGGCAGTGAGGCGCTGGCGGGATTACCGGGACGTGGCGTGCAGGTATGTATCTGTGATATCTCGATGCCTGATATCTCCGGTCTTGAACTGTTAAGCCAGTTGCCAAAAGGGATGGCGATTATCATGCTCTCCGTCCACGACAGCCCGGCGCTGGTGGAGCAGGCGCTCAACGCGGGCGCGCGTGGTTTCCTTTCTAAACGCTGTAGCCCTGATGAGCTGATCGCGGCGGTGCATACCGTGGCGACCGGCGGCTGCTATTTGACGCCGGATATCGCCGTCAAACTGGCGGCTGGTCGTCAGGATCCGCTGACCAAACGCGAACGTCAGGTGGCGGAGAAACTGGCGCAAGGCATGGCGGTAAAAGAGATTGCCGCCGAACTGGGCCTGTCGCCGAAAACGGTGCACGTGCATCGCGCTAACCTGATGGAAAAACTGGGCGTTAGCAACGATGTCGAACTGGCCCGCCGGATGTTTGACGGCTGGCAATGAACACGCTCTGTTCCCGGTTAATCACCGTTGTTGCCTGCTTCTTTATCTTCTCTGCCGCGTGGTTTTGCTTGTGGAGTATCAGCCTGCACCTGGTTGAGCGCCCGGAGCTGGCGGTACTGCTGTTTCCGTTTGGCCTGCGTCTGGGGCTGATGCTGCAATGTCCACGCGGCTACTGGCCGGTGCTGCTGGGTGCGGAATGGCTGCTTCTTTTCTGGCTGGCGCAGGAAGTGGCGCTGGCTCACTTGCCACTTTTGATGATCGGGAGCTTCCTCACGTTACTCCCGGTGATGCTGATTTCGCGCTACCGCCATCAGCGCGACTGGCGCACGCTGCTGTTACAGGGCGCGGCGCTGACGGCGGCGGCGTTGCTGCAATCGCTGCCCTGGCTTGGGCAAGGCGAAGAGGCGTGGAATGCCCTACTGCTGACGCTCACTGGTGGATTAACGCTGGCTCCGATCTGTCTGGTTTTCTGGCACTATCTTACCAGCACCACCTGGTTGCCGCTGGGCCCGGCGGTGGTGTCTCAGCCGGTGAACTGGCGCGGGCGGCATCTGGTCTGGTATCTGCTGCTGTTTAGCGTCAGCCTGTGGTTGCAGCTTGGCCTGCCCGATGAACTGTCACGCTTCACGCCGTTTTGCCTCGCGCTGCCGATCATTGCGCTCGCCTGGCACTACGGCTGGCAGGGGGCGCTGATTGCCACGTTAATGAACGCCATTGCGCTGATTGCCAGCCAGACCTGGCACGATCATCCCGTCGACCTGTTGCTCTCCCTGCTGGTGCAAAGCCTGACCGGGCTGCTGCTCGGCGCGGGGATCCAGCGTCTGCGCGAGCTTAACCAGTCGCTGCAAAACGAATTAGCGCGCAACCACCGTCTGGCTGAACGCCTGCTGGAGACCGAAGAGAGCGTGCGCCGGGATGTGGCGCGCGAACTGCACGATGATATCGGTCAGACCATCACCGCCATTCGCACCCAGGCGGGCATTGTCCAGCGGCTGGCGCCGGAAAACGCAGGGGTGAAGCGCAGCGGGGCGCATATCGAACAACTTTCTCTTGGCGTGTACGATTCGGTGCGTCGTCTGTTGGGTCGTCTGCGTCCGCGCCAGTTGGATGATCTCACACTGGAACAAGCCATCCGCTCATTGATGCGTGAAATGGAGCTGGAAAGCCGCGGCATCGTCAGCCACCTTGACTGGCGAATTGACGAATCTGCACTCAGCGAAAGTCAGCGGGTGACGCTGTTTCGCGTCTGTCAGGAAGGGCTGAACAACATCGTTAAGCACGCCAACGCCAGCGCGGTGACGCTTCAGGGCTGGCAGCAGGATGAACGACTGATGCTGGTGATTGAGGACGACGGCAGCGGCCTGCCGCCGGGGTCGAATCAGCAGGGATTTGGCCTCACCGGGATGCGTGAACGTATTACCGCCCTCGGGGGATCGCTCTCGATTTCCTGTACGCACGGCACGCGGGTCAGCGTGTCGTTACCCCAGCGTTATGTGTAAGGAGCGGTCATGTTTTCGTTTTTAAAAGCCCCAGTCAGCGCGCCGCTCATCACCGATAAGCGTGAAGTGGATGCCCTCTACCGCTACTGGCGGCGGCATATTCTGACCACTATCTGGCTCGGCTACGCGCTGTTCTATTTCACACGCAAGAGCTTCAACGCCGCCGTACCGGATATCCTCACCAGCGGCGTGCTGACCCGCAGCGACATTGGTCTGCTGGCGACGCTGTTTTACATCACCTACGGCCTGTCGAAGTTTGTTTCCGGTATCGTCAGTGACCGTTCCAACGCCCGCTATTTTATGGGGTTTGGGCTTATCGCCACCGGCGTGGTGAACATTCTGTTTGGCTTCTCCACCTCGCTCTGGGCTTTTGCGGTGCTCTGGGCGCTGAACGCCTTTTTCCAGGGCTGGGGGTCGCCGGTCTGCGCGCGTTTATTGACTGCGTGGTATTCGCGTACCGAACGCGGCGGCTGGTGGGCGCTGTGGAATACTGCGCACAATGTTGGCGGGGCGCTGATCCCTATCGTGATGGCGGCGACGGCGCTGCACTACGGCTGGCGTGCCGGGATGATGATCGCCGGGCTGCTGGCGATTGTGGTGGGGGGTTTTCTCTGCTGGCGGCTGCGCGACAGGCCGCAGGCGATTGGTCTGCCGCCGATTGGCGACTGGCGCCATGATGAGCTGGAAATCGCCCAGCAGCAGGAAGGCGCAGGGCTGAGCCGTAAAGAGATCCTCACCCGCTATGTATTGCTGAATCCCTATATCTGGTTGCTGTCGCTGTGTTACGTGCTGGTGTACGTCGTCCGCGCCGCCATCAACGACTGGGGCAATCTGTATATGTCGGAGACGCTCGGCGTGGATCTGGTGACCGCCAATACCGCCGTGACTATGTTCGAATTGGGCGGATTTATCGGCGCGCTGGTCGCAGGCTGGGGCTCGGACAAACTGTTTAACGGCAACCGCGGTCCAATGAACCTGATTTTCGCTGCCGGAATTTTGCTCTCCGTGGGCTCGTTGTGGCTGATGCCGTTCGCCAGTTACGTGATGCAGGCGGCGTGCTTCTTCACCACCGGATTCTTCGTCTTCGGCCCGCAAATGCTGATCGGCATGGCGGCGGCGGAGTGCTCGCACAAAGAGGCAGCGGGCGCGGCAACCGGATTTGTCGGGCTGTTTGCCTATCTGGGGGCATCGCTTTCCGGCTGGCCGCTGGCGAAGGTGATGGAGGTCTGGCACTGGACCGGATTCTTTGTGGTGATCGCCATTGCGGCGGGGATTTCCGCGCTGCTGCTGCTACCGTTTTTGAACGCCCAGGCTCCACGCGAACTCAACGAAGCGTGATGCACCTCACCTTTTTGCCCCGAGTAGGGTAAAACTAAGAAATTTTCCCGGTTTCACCTGGACGCTGTCTCAGGCGCGTCTCCCGGCTGATTTTTACAATGCCTGCCATTCGCAGGTATAAAAATTAGCTCGGGAGTGTCAAATGCTGGCCTTTCTAAACCAGGTACGCAAGCCGACCCTGGATCTGCCGCTCGATGTGCGGCGCAAAATGTGGTTCAAACCGTTCATGCAGTCCTATCTGGTGGTCTTTATTGGCTACCTGACCATGTATCTGATCCGCAAAAACTTCAACATCGCGCAGAACGACATGATCTCCACCTACGGGCTGAGCATGACGCAGCTGGGGATGATTGGCCTGGGCTTCTCCATCACCTACGGCGTGGGTAAAACGCTGGTTTCCTACTACGCAGACGGCAAAAATACCAAGCAGTTCCTGCCGTTTATGCTGATCCTCTCCGCCATCTGTATGCTCGGCTTCAGCGCCAGCATGGGGGCGGGTTCAACCAGCCTGTTCCTGATGATCGCCTTCTACGCGCTGAGCGGTTTTTTCCAGAGTACCGGTGGCTCGTGTAGCTATTCCACCATCACCAAATGGACGCCGCGTCGCAAGCGGGGTTCTTACCTCGGCATGTGGAATATCTCCCATAACCTCGGTGGTGCGGGTGCGGCTGGCGTGGCGCTGTTTGGCGCCAACTATCTGTTCGACGGTCACGTCATTGGTATGTTTATCTTCCCGTCAATTATCGCCCTGATTGTCGGCTTTATCGGCCTGCGCTACGGCAGCGACTCCCCGGAGTCTTATGGCCTCGGTAAAGCTGAAGAGCTGTTCGGCGAGGAGATAAGCGAAGAGGACAAAGAGACTGAAGAAAATGAGATGACCAAATGGCAGATCTTTGTTGAATACGTGCTGAAAAACAAAGTGATCTGGCTGCTGTGCTTCTCCAACATTTTCCTGTACGTGGTGCGCATCGGTATCGACCAGTGGTCCACTGTCTACGCTTTCCAGGAGCTGAAGCTCTCCAAAGAGGTGGCGATTCAGGGCTTTACCCTGTTTGAAGTGGGCGCGTTGGTCGGCACGTTACTGTGGGGTTGGCTCTCTGACCTGGCTAACGGTCGTCGTGCGCTGGTAGCCTGTGTGGCGCTGGCGTTGATTATCGCGACCCTGGGCGTTTATCAGCACGCCAGCAACCAGTATGTCTATCTGGCTTCGCTGTTTGCGCTGGGCTTCCTGGTGTTTGGTCCTCAGCTGTTAATCGGCGTTGCAGCCGTCGGATTCGTACCGAAAAAAGCGATCGGCGCAGCCGACGGGATTAAAGGCACCTTCGCATATCTGATTGGTGACAGCTTCGCCAAGCTGGGTCTGGGGATGATTGCCGACGGCACGTCGATTTTTGGTCTGACCGGCTGGGCGGGCACGTTCGCCGCGCTGGATACCGCCGCCATCGGTTGTATCTGCCTGATGGCCATCGTGGCCGTGTTTGAAGAACGTAAAATTCGCCGCGAGAAAAAAATTCAACAATTGAAAGTCGCTTAAGTTAAGTGTGCATTGGTAACTTTTGCCCGCCTCAATGGCGGGCTTTTTTATGCCGCGGATCCATCCTGAATCGCGTTGATACGTTCAGTCGTCGACAGAGAGGAATTTGCCGTTATGATGGGCATCCTGTCTGGTAATGGATGTGCGCATGATTTGGATAATGCTGGCCACATTGGTCGTTGTTTTTGTAGTGGGTTTTCGGGTGTTGACGTCCGGATCTCGACGGGCAATTCGCCGTCTGAGCGAGCGACTGAATATTGATGTTGTGCCGGTAGAGTCGATGATCGATCAGATGGGAAAAGTACAGGGTGAGGCTTTTTTACAGTACCTCCACCGCCCAGATGAATCGCATCTGCAAAATGCTGCCCAGGTGTTGTTGATCTGGCAAATCGTTATTGTCGACGGCAGTGAGTCGAATCTGCTGCAATGGCACCGTTGGCTGCAAAAAGCCCGATTGGCCACGCCGATTACTGACGCACAGGTGCGTCTGGCGCTCGGTTTTCTGCGCGAGATAGAGCCGGATATGCAGGAGTTTAATGCGTTTCAGATGCGCTATAACGCCTTTTTCCAGCCCGAAGATGGCGTGCACTGGCTGCACTGACAGTCATGCCTGTTGGCGAATTAATTGTGCAAATATAAATTGATTTAATAGCTAATGGGCTATAATTTACCTATAGCTTATTAGCTATGAGGGATCGTTGATGTGGGAAGTGGAAACAACGGATGTTTTCGATAAATGGTTTGACGTACAGACCGAGGCGCTCAAGGAAGATATGCTCGCAGCGATGATGATTTTATCCGAGTATGGTCCTCAGTTAGGCAGGCCGTTTGCTGATACGGTAAATGCTTCTGCTTTTTCAAATATGAAAGAGTTGCGAGTGCAGCATCAGGGCAACCCGATTCGGGCGTTCTTCGTGTTTGATCCTTCTCGCCATGGCATCGTGTTATGCGCTGGCGACAAAACAGGGTTAAACGAGAAGAAATTCTATAAAGAGATGATCAGGCTTGCTGACGCTGAGTACCGAAATCACCTTAATAAGTAAGGAAAATTATGGCGACGCTTAAAGAATTGATGGCGAAACAAAGCCCGGAAAGCCAGGAGCGCATTGCTGAAAAAGTAGAAGTGCTACGTCAGGTGATTGCGTTAAATATGTTACGGGAAGAACTGAATCTCTCTCAGGCGGAACTTGCCTCGGCAATGGGCGTTAAGCAGCCAACAATCGCAAAAATGGAACAGGCGGATAACGATCCTCGTCTGTCGACGCTTAAGCGTTATGTCACGGCGTTAGGTGGCGAACTGAGCATTGATGTTAAGTTACCGACAGGTAAAAGAGTCGCGTTTCATCTTTAAAAATCCGTGTGGCCTGGATTTTGTGTTAGATGAAAGTAGTTGCCAAAACGTTAAATGCGTCACAAATTTAGTGTTACACTGCGTAACTTATTCTGCAATAACCCCACGCAGGTAACAAAATGAGTGAAGCTGTTGAACAAAAATCCCGCGCTGAGGCAAATGCCCGACCGAACTGGTCGGCGGTATTCGCCGTGGCGTTCTGCGTTGCCTGCCTGATAACCGTTGAGTTTCTGCCCGTTAGCCTGTTAACGCCGATGGCGCAGGATCTGGGGATTTCTGAAGGTGTTGCCGGACAATCGGTGACTGTGACGGCATTTGTTGCCATGTTCGCCAGCCTGTTTGTGACGCAAATTATCCAGGCGACCGATCGTCGCTACGTGGTGATCGTGTTTTCGGTGCTGCTGACGCTCTCCTGCCTGTTGGTTTCCTTTGCCAACTCTTTTTCACTGCTGCTCATTGGCCGCGCCTGCCTCGGTCTGGCGCTTGGCGGATTCTGGGCGATGTCGGCGTCGCTGACCATGCGTCTGGTTCCCGCCCGTACGGTACCGAAAGCGCTGTCGGTGATTTTTGGCGCGGTCTCTGTCGCGCTGGTGATTGCTGCGCCGCTGGGGAGTTTTTTGGGCGGTATTATCGGCTGGCGCAACGTGTTTAATGCGGCGGCGGTAATGGGCGTGCTGTGCACGATTTGGGTGGTGAGAGCGCTGCCGTCGTTGCCAGGTGAACCTTCGCATCAGAAACAAAATATGTTCAGCCTGCTGCAGCGCCCGGGGGTGATGGCCGGGATGATTGCCATCTTTATGTCCTTTGCCGGACAGTTCGCCTTCTTTACCTATATTCGCCCGATCTATATGAATCTGGCAGGCTTTGAAGTTGATGGCCTGACGTTGGTGCTGCTGAGTTTTGGTATCGCCAGCTTTGTCGGGACATCGCTCTCCTCGGTGGTTCTGAAGCGCTCGGTCAAACTGGCCTTAGCCGGTGCGCCGCTGGTGCTGGCGCTTAGCGCGCTGGTCCTGATCCTGTGGGGTAGCGACAAAGTTGTGGCGGCAGGTATTGCGATTATCTGGGGCCTGGCGTTTGCGTTGGTTCCGGTCGGCTGGTCGACGTGGATCACCCGATCGCTTGCCGATCAGGCAGAAAAAGCCGGATCCGTCCAGGTCGCCGTGATCCAGCTTGCCAATACCTGCGGGGCAGCGGTGGGAGGCTATGCGCTCGATAACCTCGGACTGCTTTCGCCCCTGATGCTTTCCGGCAGCCTGATGCTGCTGACGGCGCTTCTGGTCACGATGAAGGTCAGAATACAGTGAGATTGTTGCCTGATGGCGCGCAGCTTTCAGGCAACATCGTTATCTGACGACTGAATCAATCAAAACCATTGTTTTCGGCGGTATGGGCAAACCATTCGCCGCTTTTCTTCACCGTACGTTTTTGCGTATCTAAATCTAACTGGACAAAACCGTAGCGGTTTTTATATCCGTTGAGCCAGGACCAGTTATCAATAAAGGTCCACATATGGTAGCCAAGACAATTACACCCTTCGCTAATGCCTTTATGTAGCCATTTAAGATGCGCAGAAACAAATTCAATACGGTAGCTGTCGTTGATTTGGTCCTGCTGAATAAAACGTTGCTCATTTTCGACTCCCATGCCGTTTTCAGAAATAAAACAGCGCGGGTTGCCGTAGTTATCACGCAGATTAGTAATAATATCGTAAATACCTGGCTCGTAAATTTCCCAGCCACGGTAAGGGTTCATTTTACGCCCCGGCATTTCGTAATAATCAAACAGCCACTCCGGCATAAACGGCGCGTCAGGATTGACGGCAGTATCACGACATTTCACGCGGCGCGGCTGATAATAATTAATACCGAGCAGGTCGATTTTGCCATCGGCGATGAGCTGACTGTCGCCTGGCTGACATGCTGGGAGTTGATCGTACTCTTTTAGCAGCGCTATCAGATCCGCCGGATATTCACCTTTTAGCACCGGGTCAAGGAAGCTGCGGTTAAACAGCAGATCCGCATGGTGCGCAGCTTTTACATCCGCTGGGTGTTGTGAGCGCGGATAAGAGGGCGTTAAATTCAGGATCACACCGATTTCACCGTCATAACTTCCGGCGTGGTACGCGCGTACCGCCGTGGAATGCGCCAGTACGGTGTGATACGCCACGGTGGCCGCGCGTTTGAAATCCACCACATTAGGGTAATGGAAGTCATACAGATAGCCGCCTTCTACTGGGACAATCGGTTCGTTAAAGGTGAACCAGTGCTTCACCCGATTGCCGAACAAGGTAAAACAGGTTTGTGCGTAGCGACCAAACGCCTCAACCACATCTCGGTTTTCCCAGCCACCTTTCTCCTGCATCACCATCGGCATATCAAAGTGAAACAGGGTGATAAATGGCGTAATGCCTTGCGCCAGCAGCTCATCGATGACGTTGTTATAGAAATCAACCGCCTGCGGATTGACGTCGCCAGTACCGTCCGGGATCAGTCGTGACCAACTGATTGAAGTGCGGAAGCTGTTGTGCTTCAGCTGTTTGAGCAGTGCGATGTCCTGTTTCCAGTGCTGATAAAAGGTCGAGGTGTTCGCCGGGCCAACCCCCTGATGGAAACGCCCAGGCTGGCGGTCGAACCACACGTCCCATGTCGTCTGGCTTTTGCCGCCGTTCAGACTATCCCCTTCGGTTTGCAGCGCCGAGCAGGCACTGCCCCACCAAAAGTTTTCGGG
Source organism: Citrobacter sp. Cb023 (assembly GCF_030336805.1). Taxonomy (NCBI): domain Bacteria; kingdom Pseudomonadati; phylum Pseudomonadota; class Gammaproteobacteria; order Enterobacterales; family Enterobacteriaceae; genus Citrobacter; species Citrobacter sp. Cb023. Next base: position 94,483 of record NZ_JAOWCV010000032.1, read on the forward strand.
AAAACGGTATCGCATTATCTTGCTCCTTGATGTGTTTCATTTCCCTACACAATAGGCGATTTTGCAAAACAGAAACCGGTTACAGCACTCGTTTTTCAATGCGATAGTTACAAATCCGGGCATTCAACTTTGCCCAGCGCTTCCCAGTAGTTGTTCTGATTGTTTCTTTGTATTGCCAGAATGGCTTCGCGGATGTGTTGCTGATTACGGGTATCAGCCATAATCGTTTTTTCCCACACCTCATCCGATGGCGACCCCTGCGGGGTACAAATCTTGCGTAAATCCTTCAATACGGTGTTTTTTTCATGAACGGACTGTAGAGAGCCATAAGCCGAATCGGCCTGCGCCAAACCCGGCAGCATGAAAAGAATGGCAATAAGCGGTAAAACGGCTTGTTTCATGATAATAATCCTTGTTGTCGATGCGCATCATCTCAAGAGTAAGTGTAGACGGCATGCGCCTCACTCATCAGCCTGTGTTAATTTCTAAAAAGAAAATCAGCCAGAAGTTTTAGTTTTTCAGGAGGATAGGATGCAAATACAGATTACAGATACCATTACTGAAGACGATCAAAATGCTCTGCTTGTTGGACTGCGCGCCTACAATCGCCAGTTCCTGAGGACCACCAATTTTGGCGACCTGGCGGTGTACTGGCGCGATGAGCACAATGAAATACTGGGCGGGCTGATCGGTAAAATCAAAGGCGAATGGCTGTGCATTGATTTCCTGTGGATGCATGAATCGCTGCGTAAAGGCGGTTACGGCACAAAGTTGATGCAGGCCGCTGAACAGACGGCGCGTGAGAGAGGATGCCTGCATGCGCTGGTGGACACGATGAGTTTCCAGGCGCTGCCGTTTTATCAGAAAAACGGCTATCAGTTGCAAATGACCCTCGATAACTTTCCAGAAACCGGTTCCGCGCGCCATTATTTGTCGAAAACGTTTTGATGACCGGAAGGACTGCAAAAGGGATGACTTGAAGGCAAACAGGAAGAAGCGTTGCGGATAGCCCAAGCCATGCTTGAAAAGGGGATTGATCGTGAACTGGTGCTAATTATTACTGGGCTTTCCTTTGATGAGCTAACGGCACATTCCGACTCATTTTCCTTTTCGCATTATGCTTTTTTCTTCTTGCTGATGCTTTTTCGTTTTTTAAACCGCAGCGGCCTTCCCGCTATAGTCATTTCATTACTCATCAGGCGGTTATTGCAAAAGGATAAAACGTGAAACTGAAGATACCTTATTTCGGGGCTGGGGCGGCGTTATTACTGGCGGGATTATTGCTGGCAGGATGCGATCAGCAGAACAATGATGCAAAGCATATTAAAGTGGGCGTGATTAACGGTGCAGAGCAGGATGTGGCGGAAGTCGCGAAGAAAGTCGCTAAAGAAAAATATGGCCTGGAGGTGGAGTTGGTGGGATTTAGCGGTTCTCTGCTGCCCAACGATGCCACTAATCATGGTGAGCTGGATGCCAACGTCTTCCAGCATCGTCCGTTCCTTGAACAAGATAATAAAGCGCACGGCTATAAGCTGGTAGCGGTGGGCAATACCTTTGTGTTCCCGATGGCGGGTTATTCGAAGAAAATCAAAACTGTTGCTGAACTAAAAGACGGTGCGACGATTGCGATACCTAACGATCCGACCAACCTTGGGCGGGCGCTGTTGCTGCTACAAAAAGAGAAGTTAATCACTCTGAAAGCGGATACCGGCCTGCTGCCAACGGCGCTGGATATTACGGATAATCCGCGACATCTGAAAATTATGGAACTGGAAGGGGCGCAGCTACCGCGCGTGCTGGACGATCAAAAAGTGGATGTGGCGATTATCAGTACCACCTACATCCAGCAAACCGGACTTTCTCCGGTACATGACAGCGTATTTATCGAAGACAAAAATTCACCGTACGTGAACATCCTGGTGGCGCGAGAAGACAATAAAGATGCCGAGAATGTGAAAGAATTCCTGCAATCTTATCAGTCACCGGAAGTGGCGAAGGCCGCTGAAACTATCTTTAACGGCGGCGCAGTTCCGGGCTGGTAATCGTCACCCGTTGCCGCGCCGGTTGGGGTTAAACCGCTCTGGCGCGGCGACGTGAGTCCATTGAGATAAGCACGACCGATGAGAGGATCAAAAGCGTACCCAGCCAGTCTGGCAGGGTAAAGGTGATGCCTAACAGCAGCAGGGACAGCAACGCACTGCTCAACGGTTCCGCGCAGCTTAAAATGCTCGCTTTCGGTCCGCCAATCATCTGCGCGCCTTTCAGGTACAGGCTAAACGTGAGCGAAGTACCGATGACCACCAGATAGAAAAACGCCAGAATTAAACTGCCATTCACCACGAAATGAGTTCCCTGCCCGGCATAGAACGGCAGTAGGATCATTCCACCGATTAACATACTCCAGCCGACAACCGGCAACGTGCCGTAGCGCGCGATGAGCGTTGAGGGGTAGGTGGTATAGAACGCGGCGGCAAACGCCGAGGCTATTCCCCAAAACAGCGCGGCAGCTGAGATAGATAACGACGTCGGATTACCGTGGGTGACCAGTAAGAAAGTACCGATGAGCGAGGTGAAGATCGCCGTCAGCACTAAAACCCCCGGCCGCGCTTTGCGCACCATGGAGAACCACGCCACGATAATGGTCGGTGACAAAAATTGCAGCACCGTCGCGGTGGCGGCGTTGGATTTTTCGATGGTCAGCAGGAAGGTTAGCTGTACGGTGAGTGCTCCGACCACGGAAAAAATCAGCAGGCTGATGGCGTCCTTGCGGTTTTTGATAATGGAGAACACGTTGTCGCCATGAACGAAAGAGAGCATCAGCAGAATGAGCCCCGCGAAAATCAGGCGCGTCATGGTCAGAAACTGCGACGACATCTGGCTTTGTTCCATGATGTACTGCGCGCAAACGCCTGAACTTCCCCATAATACGGCGGCAATCAGGACGTTCATCATCCCTCTTCTGGTGGAACTCATCTTTCCCTCTGCATGCTGTTTTGTTTTATTTGTGTGCAGGCATCATAGCAGAGATAGCGAAGCGAGTGAGACATGACGGGCACAGCCCCCCACACCGCAGGGGGCTTCGGCAGTCATCTTACGGCGCAATCGGCGTCAGATAATCCAGTCGTAGCGGTTCGGCCAGCAGCTCGTTCATTTGCAGAATAAACGCCTGGAAATGGGGCAGGGCGATATGCTCGTCCAGACCGGCCTGACCGCGCCAGGATTCACGAACGTAGAAGACATCCGGTGTGTCGCGCAACTGGAACAGGGCATACTCAATATTGCCCGGCTCCTGGCGCGTGGGCAGCAGCAGAGCCTGCAGCGCCTGTTTTAGTGCGTCGATTTTCCCCGGTCTGGCTTTCAGTACCGCAATAATTGAAATCACCTCTGAATCAGACATGTTAAAACCCCTCCAGCACAATCTTGCCGACTGAACGACCGGTTTCAATTTGCGCGTGCGCTTTTTGCAGATTCGCCGCGTTGATTGCGCCAAAATGCTCGCCCAGCGTGGTGCGAATGGTGTTGTCATCGATCAACTGTGCCACGCGGGTTAATAGCTGATGCTGCGCAATGATGTCGTGGGTGGTAAACATCGAACGGGTAAACATAAATTCCCAGTGCAGCGAAATGCTTTTGGCCTTCAGTGGACGTGCATCGAGGGTTTGCGGATCGTCAATCAGCGCCAGTTTGCCCTGCGGCGCCAGGGCGGCAATAATTTGCGGGTAGTGCTGCTCGGTATTGTTCAGGCTGGCAACGTGCGTCACCTCTTTAATGCCTATCCGAGCCAGCTCTTCCATCAGCGGCTTGCTGTGGTCAATCACATGATGAGCGCCTGCTTCACGTACCCATTTCTGGCTCTGTGGACGTGAAGCGGTACCGATGACAGTCATTTTGGTCAGCTTACTGGCCAGTTGCGTCAGGATAGAACCGACGCCGCCAGCAGCGCCAACAATCAATAACACATCATTTTCATTGCCATTTTCCTCAACGCCCAGACGGTCGAACAGCATTTCCCAGGCGGTGATGGCGGTCAGCGGCAGTGCCGCGGCAGAAGCATTGTCCAGCGATTGCGGCTTCAGCGCGGTAATACGTTCATCAACCAGCTGAAATTCACTGTTACTGCCAGCACGGCCCAGCGCACCGGCATACCAGACTTCATCGCCAGGAGCGAACAGGGTGACTGCTTCACCCACGGACTTCACTACGCCAACGGCGTCCCAACCCAGCACGCGGGGCACATCAGCGTTAAAACCTTCGCGGACCTTGGTGTCAACGGGATTGACGGAAATGGCCTTCACTTCAACCAGCAGATCGTGCCCGGAGGCGACGGGCATGGGCAGGTCAATCTCTTGTAAAAATTCAATGTTACTGCCGTCGGTTGCGGCGCGGGTAATAGCGATGGCTTTCATAATCTCTCCGGTTAATAAACCTTCTATCTGTTGAATAATTCGATGGTAAACCGGTAGCAGAACGGGAAAAATAGCCCTTCGGCGACAGGACTTATACTCGGGGAGTGAAAATGTTCCGGCTTGAAGATCTCACGTTGTTTGTCCGCGCCGCGGCGCTGAATAGTTTTAGCGATGCCGCACGCGAAGTCGGCGTTCAGCCTGCTCAGGTCAGTTCTGCTATTAAGCGCCTGGAATCTACGCTGGCTATCCGCTTGTTCGCCCGCTCCACGCGCAGTCTGCGCCTGACGCCGGAAGGTGAGGTCTGGCTACCTTATGCCCGCCAGATGCTGGACGTGATGCATGCCGGACTGCAAAAAATTCAGACCCCGGAAGATGAAGTTTCAGGCACGCTGCAAATCGCCGTACCTTCCGATCTCGGTCGGAACCTACTGCTGCCGGTCTTTCAGTCGTTTCGACGCCGCTATCCCGCGCTGCGCCTGCGGATTTTTTTCTCCGACCAGGTGACGGATGTCTTTAAAGACCCCGTCGATGTAGCGTTTCGCTATGGCAACACCGAAGACGCATCTTACATTGCGCTGCCTGTCGCACCGGGTAACCGGCGCGTGCTGGTGGCATCACCGGAATGGGTTGTGCAAAACGGCGCGCCGCAAACTCCGGATGATTTAACACAGCTCAACGCCATGACCTTCGTCTTACGCGGACGCCTGCACGATCGCTGGACGTTTACGCATAACGGCGAGGTTAGCAGTGTGCAGGTTAACGGCACCATTATGAGCGACGATGCTGAAGTAATCCGACGGCTGGCGATTGCCGGAGAAGGCATCGCGTACAAGTCGTGGCTGGATGTCAGCGAGGATGTGCGTGATGGACGATTGCAGCTACTGATGCCTGATTACCTGGGCGAGAAAGCCCCGCTAAATATGATTTGCCCACATCGTAAGCAGCTTTCAACGGCGGTCCGTCTGCTGCATGACGCCGTGAAGGTGCGGTGTGACACGTTGACGCAAAGCTAATAAGTACTTTGCGCCAGCATGTCATCGTGTCGTTACTCAGTCTTTTTTCGCAGCGTTTGCGAAGAAGATATCAGACTGAATGTCTTTAGTGCGGATGGTAAAGAGCTGATTAGTCAGATCTTCCGTCAACTTCTCGGCATCGGCCATGATGCGCAAGTTGAAGTCATTCAGCATCTTATCTGCGGCAGGTTTATCAGTTTTCGCCATCTTCAGATATTTTGCTTCGACCTCTTTTTGCTCCTTCGCCACTTTATCTTCCCATGCTTTGTAGGTTTTTTTGACGATTGGCGCGAGCTTCGGATAATCGGTCATCGTCAGCGTCTGTAACTTACGGTATTTCCAGTAAATGGACTGATCGTCCGCTTTATCGGTACCCATCGTATAGTTTGCCGGATACGCTTTCAGGCCGCTGTAGTACGGAACAAACGCGGTGAGGTCGGCCATACCCAGACCAATGTAGGTCGTTTCACCAATCTCTTTTGGCAACCACGGACGGACCTGCATCACGTGTGCTTCATAGGTGCGGAAGACGCTAACCGGACGCCATGGCTCTTTGCCGTTCAGACCGTTGGTGTACGGGTCATGGCTGGTGCCTTCGTAATGGTTACGCAGCACGGCCTTCACATCATCCAGCGTCATCTTCTTCTCTGGCGTCATGAACACCGGGAATTCGCGCCCTTTGGCCATATCCTGATTTACGGAAGGATTGAACTCTTTCTGGATGGTCCATACGCGAGGATCGTTATACGTGCGGTCACGCTCATCATCACGGGTATAGGCTTTGGAGAAGTTGAATTTGCCATCTTTTGCCGGTTCATACAGACCTTTATCGGTCGCAAATTGAATCAGGTTTTTTGACGCCATCATGTCCGGGTTTTTAGGGTCGTAATCCTGTAAGCGGCCCTGATTACCGGTGGCAAAATACTGGTTACTCGGCAGGCGTTGCGCCATCCACTGGTGACCGCTGCCGGTTTCCAGGTACCAGATTTCGTTATCGTCGACGACGGCCACGCCAAAACCTTCCCCAGCGCCGACGGTCTCAACGATATGACCCAGTAGCGCCACGGCCTCGCGCGCGGTTTTGCTCTGGGACAGCAGAATATCCGGGATATCATCTTCGGTGATCCCTTTATCCTCGACATAGGGGTCGGCAGCCAGCGCTTTTGCTGAGGCAAAAATAGATTCTGTACCGCTCACGCCAACGCCCAATTCGTTAAATCCGGTCGCGCCGTGCAGTTGGGTTTTCCAGTTTGGAACGGTGGTATAACGCAGAGAGTTTTTGGGTAGCGGCCAGGTAAAGTCATTCGCGCCATTATGTGCTTTGGTGCTGTATACCCCGGTCTGATTCTGCTTTGCCGGATGAATGACAAAATGCTGCGCTTTCAGGGCATCGCTGTCAGCGCTACGGGCTACCAGCATGGAGCCGTCCGCTGATGCTTCATTACCGACCAATAGGGTCGTACAAGCAAAACCTGATGAAACAACGGCCAAATTTATAGAAAGTGCAATCAGGCACTTTTTAAAAGTAAACATTACGTATCCCTCATATGTACGCCAAAAATACACCGGAAACACACCGTTTCCTGAAATGCGATAACGCCTGAACGCTCAGACATTGCTCGCGAGAGAGATAAACGCCCCTGTCCACGTCTTCTCCAAATATCCATCCGTAGGTTGAAGTCTTCTGGGCAAAATAAAACGCCCATTTCGCTTAATTATTGCGCAATGGATATCGTGGTATTCAGGATGTTTCCTGATTCGGGATGAAGAATAGCAATGGGATATGAGTGGATTCAGTGACCCATGTCGCGTAAGTCGATGATGGCAAATATGAATTCTATTTGAGGGGGCGTGCTTTTTGTATCCGGATATGACGTTACCTTTTGCGGCAATACAGCGAGGGGACATTTGAGCTGGCAAAAATCCATGCGCCCTTATACTCCTCCATGACCAGGCTCAGGTTTCGTCCGCTTTGACGGTAAAATCCGGGTAATGTGTTGTTAATATCAGCTTCATCGGCGCTGTCAGCGAAGGTTTTGACCACCTGCATTGCCTGTAGCACTCGGGCTTCGTGCTGCCGGGTATAACTGAAATAGATGTTCCTGCTAATGTCTGAGGTATTACGTCCGTACAGTTTTCCGGTAATGGTCGCTAGCCCTGCATCTTTGTACATCCGAAATGAAACCGTACCTGCAAAGCGGTTGCTGCCAATATTCCATTCGACATTTCCAACGCAATTTAGCTGCTTTTCGGCATAGCGTGAATGCCATAGCCATCCGCCTGAGCCGAGCAATGTCGCCACGCCGATTACGATTAAAATAAGGTGGTGTATTTTTTTCATTGCCCGCGCATCCAGTAATAATGGGTAGTACAAAACGCGTACGCATCTACCCGTGCATCTTTATCACAAACAAATGCCACGATCCTCTCCGCTTTACGGTAGCCAGAAAGGAAAACATGCTTGTTGTTTTCACAGAGAGAAGGGTGCAGTTGCATCAGATTGAAATAATTTTCCTGATCGTGATCATTCAGTGAGTAATAAATTTTACAGTTTTGCCGAGATGGGACCTGCATAGAAACAGAAATGAATTTACTAAACGGCATAACAGGACGTGTCTGATACCACACCAGCCAGATAATCAAAGTGGCAATAACGATGCCAGCGCTAAATATAATATTCCACCAGGGGACCCGCGTCGTTTGTTGTGCCGCGGGAGGAATTATCTTTGGGGGCGCGTATTCCTCTATTAGCGGTGACTGGAAAACTTCACTCTGAAGATGCGTTATCGCCTCTACCTGCGTATTTCCATTTAATCTGAGTCCGCGTCGTGAAATAGTTTTCACCGTATCACGTGGCAGACCCACATCCGCCAGCGCGTTACGTAGCGTCAGAATAGCCTGGTAAAATGTGTTGGTTGTGGTCACATTATTTCTCTCACCCCAACCCACTTTTATCAATGTGTTCTGCGAAACAATGTCACTTGCGTGAGTAATTAAATAGAGAAAGCAAAGCGAAGCTGGGAGCTGAAGTTGTATTGCGCGCCCGGTCTGACGATTGACCAGACTTTTGCTGTCAGGATTAAATTCGACCAACTGATTGATAAGGTACAATTGCCCAGCCCTCAGTAACTATAACGTATCACCGCGTGTGCCTACACATACCTTAAATTTTACATCCAAATCGTGAATATGCCTCACTCTTTGTACGTGATCGAAGATAAGAATTTCACTTAAGGATTAAAAATACTTTAAATACAACGTGTTACGTGTGTAAATTCTTAGGTGAGTATTAACTAATGTTAAATAATGAGAATTCATTACAGTTTTATCTGAATTCTCATTATATTTATCAACAGCACTTCAAGGGGGATTGAGTTATCAGGATTGTGTAATTAATAAGAGCCCCTTTCATTGGTTAATTTTTAGCAAATAGTGCTTTTTTAATTTTTATTCTGGGATTTGGATTTATGCATAAAATTCCTAATACCCAGACTGTTATTCTGAGATAAAGCAGAAAAAAGCTTAGCGCAATCGCATTGCTTACAGCCTATTCATAATAGCGTATCAGGAGTTTATTACATTTTTTAAGTGTCACTGTTATTAACTGACAAGGAATGTCATACGTGTCGGATTGACACATTTATTTACCAATGAAATATTTATGGAAAAATAACAGGAGTCATTTTTGATGAAGAGATCACCATCACAGAGTGTTCGTTGCATAAGCTGTGAATTATCCTGTCAATTATTTCCGGATACTGTGGTACGCGCCAACTACTGTCACCGAGCCACTTTTGCGATCTGGCCAGAGGGAAATAGTTTTCTGCAAAAAGGAATTATTGAAAAACTTCTCCTTAATAATCAAAATCATTTGTCGCGTGGGTTTATTTTTGTGGACTTTTCCTTCCCAAACTTGCGCCTGTTCGCCGATCCGCAATGGGTTGACCGGCTGGCCTACAGCGGTATGTATATTGTGTTGATAGCGGACAGGAATCTCGCGCCGTTAGCCAACTACTGGCTGTCGAAAAGCAATAAAATACAAGGGATTATATATTCCGATGATGATGATGAAGTTCAGCATCAGAAAATTCGCCGATTATTTACCGGCCACCTTGCGAACAGTAAACGCGGACGCTCACTCAACTATACAGAAATGATATTACTGAAGCGGTTTGTGTCAGGGAAAAGTATTCAGCAAATTACCAAAATAGATAATATAGATATTAAGAAAATATATGTCTACAAGCTCAGGCTTGAAGATAAATTAGGCCATAGCATTCATCAAATACTGTCGAATATTTTATAACGCATTTTTGATTCTTACTATTTTCACATCTTTGCGATGTGGTGGACGCCCTACGCCCGAAAGCAGGAGGCTATTATGAAAAAACCTAAGCATTACTCACGCATTGCGATAGCGGTATCAACCGCGTTAACGTCAATGGTATTTTCAACCCACGCGGCCTGGATTGATATTGATAGTCTTCCTGCCAGTGGATTGGTGAGCAGTCTTTCGCCGGAGTTGCAGGCTTTATTTCCTGCACAGACGAATGACAGTTTCAAAAAAAACAGCGAAACGCCGAATTATGTTTATCAGTGGAGTGCCGGTACCATTCCCGTTTATGGTCATGGATTAACGCTGAATGGGCCAGGAGGAGAAGCCTTCGACCACACCATTACCGTTATTCAGAACAGCGCGACGGGTAGCCCGGGCGTTATTTTCGGTGACGACCTTACGATTCGCACACAGTCAAAGAATGCCGCTAATAATGGTAAAGATGTTGACGGTATCCGCACGCACGGGGCTAATACGCCGGATAATCCAGTCTTTATTATCACCGGGGATCGCACCAGTATTTATGTGGACGGCCAGGATGGTGATGGTATTAACGCCGGATACAACGCCATCGGTCAGGGTGGGATAGGCTCAGCAAACATCTACGTCGGCGACGATCTGTATATTCAAACCACCGGTAACCAGGGACGTGGCATCACCGCCAACGCGTTTAGAGACGCAACGCTTGCCAAAAATACGATTATTGTCGGCGATCGTGCCCACATTGTGACTACCGGTAACAGCTCAGAGGGAATCCGCTCCGGACAGAGCGGGTCCTCAATCCGCCTTGGCAATGACGCCACCATCGAGACATCGGGCACTTCCTCAATAGGGGTCTACGCCGCCTCATCTTCCAAAACGGAACTGGGCAATAACGCCACTATTTCGGTGAGCGGAGCCAGCGCCCATGCGGTCTATTCCTATAATGCGACGGTGAATCTGGGTGATAATGCGACGATTCGTGTTAACAGCATCGATAAAGTTTACTCATTCAGCAAGGCCCCACGCGGCCTGTATGCGATTTCACGCGGCACGGTAAATCTCGGTGGCGGCGCTACTATTGCTATGGCGGGCAATCACAGCAATGAAAGCTATGCCATCAGTACAGAAACGGGCGGCATCGTCGACGGTTCTGCTGGCGGGCGTTTCCTTATCGACGGCGATCTTCACGCCGCCGGTGCTACTGCCGCAAACAACACCCAGCCGCAGCAAAACAGTACCATCAAACTCAATATGACTGACAACTCGTTGTGGAGTGGGGCGTCATACGTCACCAGCGCCACTGCCGGGACGGGGGTTATCTCGCTGCAAATGAGCGATGCGACCTGGAACATGACCAACAGCTCAACGCTCACTGACCTGACTCTGAACGGCGGGTCAGTGGTGAACTTTGGGCATGCTGACGGCGAACCGTGGCAGACGCTTACTATCAATGAAGATTTTACCGGCAACGGCGGAAAACTCGTTTTCAATACCGTCCTGAATGACGATACCTCCGAAACCGACAAGCTGAAAGTGCTCGGCAACACCGCGGGTAACGCATTTGTGGCAGTGAACAATATTGGCGGAACCGGGGCGCAAACCATTGAAGGTATTGAGATCATCGAAGTGGCCGGTAATTCTGACGGTACTTTTGAGAAAGCGGGCCGTATTGTTGCCGGTGCGTACGACTATAACGTGGTGCAAAAGGGCAGCAACTGGTATCTGACCAGCTTTATTCCTGCTCCGCCGGATCCGGAAGAGCCGGACCCCGTCGATCCGGACCCGGTTGACCCTATTGACCCAGATCCCGTTGACCCGGACCCGGTTGACCCTATTGACCCAGGTCCTGTTGACCCGGACCCGGTCGATCCTGTCGACCCGATTATCCCTGAGCCGGAAGAACCTGTTGAGCCCCCTGTCACTGAGCAGCAGTACCGCCCGGAAGCAGGCAGTTATCTGGCGAACAACTACGCTGCTAACACGCTGTTCATGACCCGACTCCACGATCGTCTGGGGGAAACGCAGTACGTCGATATGCTGACGGGCGAGAAAAAAGTCACCAGTCTGTGGATGCGTAACGTCGGGGCACATACCCGCTTCAAAGACGGTAGCGGGCAGTTGAAAACCCAAAGCAACAGCTATGTCCTGCAGTTAGGCGGTGACCTGGCGCAGTGGAGTAGCGACGGTCTCGACCGCTGGCACCTCGGCGCGATGGCTGGTTATGCCAACAGCCAGAACCGCACGCAGTCCAGTCTGACCGGCTACCATTCACGTGGTCAGGTCACTGGTTACAGCGTGGGACTGTACGGCACCTGGTATGCCAATGACGCTGACAAGACCGGCACTTATGTAGACACCTGGGTGCTGTACAACTGGTTTGATAACAAGGTGATGGGTCAGGAGCAGGCGACGGAGAAATATAAATCCAGCGGGATCACCGCTTCTGTTGAAGCCGGTTACAGCTTCAAACTGGGTGAAAACGAGCGCAACAGCTATTGGCTGCAACCGAAAGCTCAGGTGGTGTGGATGGACGTGCAGGCCGACAGCCACCGCGAAGCGAACGGCACCCGCGTGAAGGACAACACCGATGGCAACCTGATGACCCGTCTGGGGGTAAAAGCCTTTATCAACGGTCACAACGCCATCGACGACGGTAAATCTCGTGAGTTCCAGCCGTTTGTTGAAGCCAACTGGATCCACAACACGCAGACGACTCGCGTGAAGATGGACGATGTGAGCAACGACATGCGTGGCACCAAGAACATTGGCGAGCTGAAAGTCGGTGTTGAAGGTCAAATCACTCCGCGCCTCAACGTGTGGAGCAACGTGGCCCAACAGGTTGGTGACAAAGGCTACAGCGATACCCGCGGTATGCTGGGCGTGAAATATAACTTCTGACGTAGTTGCAGGTAATGGAAAAGCCGCTGATTAATGGGTCAGCGGCTTTATTTTTTGTGGAAGCGGTAGGTCGGATAAATGGCATCCGTCAATAAGGTTCAGTCATAAAGCCATTTACCCGCTTTTGCAGACTCTGCCAGCATGCGGAGTGTTAATGGCTGTGGCTCATCGTCATCTCTGCTACAGGTAAACATTGCATAAAGTATGAATGTCTCAATAGGCCAATATTTATAGAAATCGAAATTGGCGCAATCAACATTGAAAGTTGCAAAGTAAGTATCCATGATGTCTGCACCCGTTTCACTGGCCCACACATAATCTCCCGTTGAAAGGCTGGTATCGAGAGTGACTGGCCAACGCTTTTTAAAGAATAAGCTGGGTTTATTAAATGTTTCATCGTACCAGGCGATGATATCATCATCACTTACCATAGCTTATCTTTACCTCTGACGTCTTTGAGACAGAGGTAAACAGTAATTGCCATTTTAACAACTCATTTTGTTGAAAAATAATATATGAGGGTTTTTACGATTGGTTTGCAATAGTGAAAACATTAATAATAGAGAAAAATAAATAAATCATTCCACAGTTAAATTTAAAATAGCCATATATAATTAGGATGATTGGTTATGGAAGAGTGATTCATTTTGAAAGTAGGCCGGATAAGCGTTAGCGCCATCCGGCACCTGGTAAACCTATAAGTAACGCTTACAGGTTCAGTTATATGTTACTGAAGAGTCGCCAGCGTGCTCCCAATTCTATTCAGCTTCTGATTTGCCTCTTTCAACTCATCCTGCAACCGTTGCTCCTGCTCACCATAGACCATCAGGACGATGCAGCCATTCATCACTTTTACGGTAATCTGTTGCCCGGTATCAAACCCCGCTTCGCGTAGCCACTTGCCGGAAAGAATAATTTTGGGTGTGGATTTGTCGAAAACATTCGGGCGATATCCCACAATTACCGAACGCTCGGTTCCAGATTGGTCGGTGTCTGGGGTAGAATGCGAATCAGCCATAATCAACTCCTTGATAGTTGGTGAGGTTAGCTCTCGTCGGGTACTGCGAATACCGGGCGAGAGCGTTTATGAGTCAGGTCGTCAGATATAAAGGTACGTACCTGATTGGTGGTATACTGCTCTTGTAGGTACGTACATGTCAACAGCTAAACGCGACCCAAATCAGTCTAAATCCGGAAAAGCACCAACTTTCCAGATTCGTATCACACCCGAGTTAAAGGCGCAGTTCGAGGCTGCGGCAAAGGCAGAGGGGATGAGTTTGGGGAATTGGCTCAAAACCTTGGGGAGAAATGAATTACGTAAATTAGGTATTGAGCCAGAAATGTAGGTTAGTTCTATTAAGAATTTTGAGCGTCAGAGGGTTCGGGAAAAGAAACTACATCCATTTTCAATGCTGTTTAACCAGAGAAAATTGAAGCCATCCCTTTGCGAATTTTTAGATTATCTAAATTTATTTGCCCGTGAGCAACAGCTATATAAATAGTATTCTGCAAATGAACTCGATCAAAATCGTAGCCTATATCTTTAGCCATAACAGAAAGTAAATTCGCAAAAAGTCTATGGCTAGTCTGATCCCATATCGTGTTACCACTCTCACTTTCTGGAAAGTGTGTGCATAAAGGAGTGTTTTTCGATAAGTTTTTGTACTCGGACTGCGAGCAAAGGACTTAAAAGTGTAGCAAAACAGTAGCGGCAGTTAGTGCTAAATTTATTGTCTTTTCCTTAATTCTGAAGGTTATGACAATTGAGACGAAATAAAATCTTTGAGGATGATATGAGCATTTTGGCGGAAGATCACAGGAGTCGAACCTGCCCGGGAACGCTGGCGTCCCCAACTGGATTTGAAGTCCAGCCACCTCACCGGAGATGACGATCTTCCGCGCCTCGATTGCTACATGGAGGCGGGGCGCATTATAGCTACTTCCAAACGTTTCCACACCCCCTCACTCACTTTTTTAACTTCCGTTTCTCTATACCATGACCAGTTTCAAATAAATCCCCGCAAAATCCATTACTTACACTTAGACACATTTTTAGACGCTACGCTGATCACAGAAAACAAGAATCGTAATTTGATAACGAGATATCGGAATACCCGCGCTCACAGGGATGGTTTACAAGAACTGTAACCGGTATCAGGGCGTGTGAAAGTGCTAACAAGGATGCGTAATGAAAAGTGAAATTCTGTCTGTTAAAGAGAAGATTGGCTACGGAATGGGCGATGCGGCTAGCCACATTATCTTCGATAACGTCATGTTATATATGATGTTCTTCTATACCGATATTTTTGGTATCCCAGCCGGATTTGTCGGCACCATGTTCTTACTGGCCCGCGCGCTGGATGCCATCTCAGACCCTTGTATGGGGTTGCTGGCTGACCGTACCCGTTCGCGCTGGGGGAAATTCCGCCCATGGGTGTTGTTTGGCGCACTGCCGTTTGGTCTGGTTTGCGTGCTGGCCTACAGCACGCCGGATCTCAGCCTGAACGGCAAAATGATTTATGCCGCAATCACCTACACGCTGCTGACCCTGCTTTATACCGTGGTCAATATTCCCTACTGCGCGCTGGGCGGCGTGATCACTAATGACCCAACGCAGCGTATCTCCCTGCAATCATGGCGCTTTGTGCTGGCGACGGCGGGCGGCATGCTCTCCACCGTGCTGATGATGCCGCTGGTGAATCTGATTGGTGGCGAGGATAAAGCGTTCGGCTTTCAAGGCGGGATTGCGGTGCTCTCCGTGGTGGCGTTCCTGATGCTGGCGTTCTGCTTCTTCACTACCAAAGAACGCGTGGAAGCGCCGCCGAGCACCACCTCTATGCGTGAAGACCTGCGCGACATCTGGCAAAACGACCAATGGCGCATCGTCGGCCTGCTGACCATCCTCAATATTCTGGCCGTCTGCGTTCGTGGCGGGGCGATGATGTATTACGTCACCTGGATTTTGGGTAAGCCGGAGGTGTTTGTCGCCTTTCTCACCGCCTATTGCGTCGGCAACCTGATCGGCTCTGCGCTGGCAAAACCGCTGACCGACTGGAAATGCAAAGTCAGCGTCTTCTGGTGGACCAACGCTGCGCTGGCGGTGGCGAGCATGGCGATGTTCTTTGTGCCGATGCACGCCAGCATCACCATGTTTATCTTTATTTTTGTCATTGGTGTACTGCACCAGCTCGTTACGCCAATCCAGTGGGTAATGATGTCCGACACCGTTGATTACGGCGAATGGTGCAACGGTAAACGCCTGACGGGGATCAGCTTTGCGGGCACGTTGTTCGTGCTCAAGCTGGGTCTGGCGCTCGGCGGGGCGCTGATCGGCTGGATGCTGGCGGGCGGTGGCTACGACGCCGCCGCGAAAACCCAGAACAGCGCCACCATTAGCATCATCATCGCCCTGTTCACCATTGTCCCGGCGATTTGTTACCTGCTGAGTGCCGTGATTGCCAAACGCTTCTATACCCTGAAAACGCCGTATCTGACGGAAATTATGAGCCAGCTGGCTCAGGGCGCGCGCCGCAACCAGCAGGATTTCACGACGAAAGAATTACAGAACTAAGGAACTGACGATGAAAATTAGCGATGGAAACTGGCTGACCCAACCTGGCCTGAATTTAATACACCCAATTCAGGTGTTCGACGTTGAACAGCAGGGTAACGAGATGATTGTCTACGTTGCGCCGCGCGACGTGCGTGAACGTACCTGGCAACTGGATACCCCACTCTTCACCTTACGCTTTTTCTCGCCGCAGGAAGGTGTGGTGGGCGTACGTATGGAACACTTCCAGGGCGCGCTGGATACCGGCCCGCATTACCCGCTGAACGTGTTGCAGGACGTCAATGTTGAGATGCGAAACACCGCTGAATTTGCCGAACTGAAGAGCGGCAATCTGAGCGTTCGGGTGACCAAAGGTGAGTTCTGGTCGCTGGATTTCCTGCGTAATGGTGAACGTATTACCGGCAGTCAGCTAAAGAATAGCGGTTACGTGCAGGATACCCACAGCGGGCGTAACTATATGTTTGAGCGTCTGGATTTGGGCGTGGGGGAAACGGTGTACGGGCTGGGCGAGCGTTTTACCGCGTTGGTACGTAACGGCCAGACGGTGGAAACCTGGAACCGCGATGGCGGTACCAGTACCGAGCAGTCTTACAAGAACATCCCGTTTTATCTCACCAACCGCGGCTACGGCGTGCTGGTGAACCATCCGCAGTGCGTGTCGTTTGAAATCGGCTCTGAGAAAGTGTCGAAAGTGCAGTTCAGCGTTGAAAGCGAGTATCTGGAATATTTCGTCATCGACGGCCCAACGCCGAAGGCGGTGCTGGATCGCTATACCCGCTTTACCGGCCGTCCGGCGTTGCCGCCAGCCTGGTCGTTCGGTCTGTGGCTGACCACGTCATTCACCACCAATTACGACGAAGCGACGGTGAACAGCTTTATCGACGGCATGGCCGAGCGCAATCTGCCACTGCACGTCTTTCACTTCGACTGTTTCTGGATGAAGGCCTTCCAGTGGTGCGACTTTGAGTGGGACCCGGTGACCTTCCCGGACCCGGAAGGTATGATCCGCCGCCTGAAAGAGAAAGGGCTGAAGGTGTGCGTATGGATAAACCCCTACATCGGTCAGAAATCCCCGCTGTTCAATGAACTGAAAGCGAAAGGGTATCTGCTCAAGCGCCCGGACGGTTCCCTGTGGCAATGGGATAAATGGCAGCCGGGCCTGGCGATTTATGACTTCACTAATCCACAAGCCTGCGAGTGGTATGCCAACAAGCTGAAAGGTCTGGTGGATATCGGCGTTGACTGCTTCAAAACTGACTTTGGCGAACGCATCCCCACGGATGTGCAGTGGTTTGACGGTGCCGATCCGCAGAAGATGCACAACCATTATGCGTACATCTACAACGAACTGGTGTGGAACGTGCTGAAAGAAACCGTCGGTGAAGAAGAGGCGGTGCTGTTCGCCCGTTCGGCCTCCGTGGGCGCACAGCAGTTTCCTGTGCACTGGGGCGGCGACTGCTACGCCAACTATGAATCGATGGCGGAAAGCCTGCGCGGTGGCTTGTCTATTGGCCTGTCCGGCTTTGGCTTCTGGAGCCACGATATCGGCGGCTTTGAGAATACTGCTCCGGCGCACGTCTACAAGCGCTGGTGTGCGTTTGGGCTGCTCTCCAGCCACAGCCGCCTGCATGGCAGTAAATCCTATCGTGTGCCATGGGCGTACGATGACGAATCCTGCGATGTGGTGCGCTACTTCACCGAACAGAAATGCCGCATGATGCCGTACCTGTATCGTGAAGCAGCGCGCGCTAATGCGCAGGGCACCCCGATGATGCGCGCGATGATGCTGGAGTTCCCGGACGATCCGGCGTGTGATTATCTCGACCGCCAGTACATGCTGGGCGATAGCGTGATGGTCGCGCCGGTGTTTAGCGAGGCGGGCGATGTGCAGTTCTACCTGCCGGAAGGACGCTGGACGCATCTGTGGCGTAATGATGAGGTGTCTGGTAGCCGCTGGCATAAACAGCAGCATGACTTCCTGAGTCTGCCGGTTTATGTGCGTGACAATACCCTGCTGGCGCTGGGTAGCAATAACCAGAAGCCGGACTACGCCTGGCACGAAGGGACAGCGTTCCAGCTGTTCCATCTGCAGGAGGGGCGGGAAGCACTCTGTGAAGTTCCGGCTGCTGACGGCTCGGTTATCTTCACGCTGAAGGCGACGCGTGTAGGTAATACCATCACTGTGAAAGGGAATGGTGAGGCACGTAACTGGACGTTGTGCCTGCGAAATATTCAGAAAATTGGCGGCATTAAATGCGGGTCGCATATGGGCAGCGAGCTGGGTGTAGTTATTACTCCACAGGGCAGTGAGCTGACGATTACCTTGTAAGCATGTGTCGACGTGGTGCCGGATGCGTCTTATCCGGCCTACGCTGCGAGCAGCGTTCCAGATCTGAAAATCAAAAACATCCCGACTTAAATTTTTACCTCCCCATATTTGCGAGCGCTATCACTCTAATTCCCGCGAAAAATGTGATCTGCGCCGTAAATATCTCACTATTTCCTCTTTTTGTCTTATTTCTGTCCGGAATACAGGACACGATTTAGTATTGTTGGCGCATCGTAGTCCTCTTATATTTATCATCACGGATTACACGTGGAGCATAAATGCTTCTTTATTACCTAAATAATTCGAGTTGCAGGAAGGCGGCGACGCAGCGAATCCCCTGAGCGTACATAAGTACGTGACAGGGGTGAGCGAGGAAAGCCAACGCACATGCAGCTTGAAGTATGACGGGTATAGATATTTAATCTGGTATGTAATAAGGGTAAATAATGCAAATGATTACCTCGCGACAAAACAGATTATTAAAGTTTCTTCTGTCCCGGAAGGAATATGTTACGCTGCTAAAAATTGCCGAATATTTATCTGTTTCAGAGAAGACCGTCCAGCGCGATCTGCGGTTACTGGAACAATGGTTATCGGAATGGAAAATATCTATCGATAAACGTGCCGGTGCGGGCGTGATATTAAGTGCCGATAACATTACTGACCTTTTATATCTGGATCAGTTATTAGGGTCGGAGGGTGATGATGCTGACGGCATGATGAATAATTCACGGCGGGTTAAGATAGCCTCGCAATTATTAAGTGAAACGCCGCATGAAACATCGATCAATAAATTATCCGAACGTTATTTTATTAGTAGTGCATCGATTGTTAACGATCTGAAAGTGATTGAATCGTGGATTACCCCGCTGGGCCTGTCGCTGATTCGCAGCCAGAGCGGCACACACATTGAAGGCAGCGAGAGCGGGGTGCGCCAGGCGATGGCGTCGCTGATTAACGGTGTGATTAACCATAATGAACCTGGAAGCGTGATTTATTCACGACTTGATCCGGGCAGTTATAAAGCGTTAGTGCATTACTTTGGCGAAGAAGACGTTTTATTTGTCCAGACGCTGTTGCAGGAAATGGAGAACGATCTGTGCTGGTCGCTGGGCGAGCCTTATTACGTCAATATCTTTACTCATATTCTGATCATGATGTACCGCATTACGCGGGGCAATGCGCTACCGAGAAAAGAAGAAAGCATCACGTCATGTGATGAGAACATCTTTTCCATTGCCAGTCGCATGATTCAGCATATCGAAAAACGCATTGCCCACCCGCTGCCGGAAGACGAAGTCTGGTTTATTTATCAATATATTATCTCCTCCGGTATGGTGATTGAAGAGCATAACGATGTGAGCGTGATTGGCCATATGCACTCCAGCGACGAAGCACGCTTGATCACCCATCGGCTGATTGCCACCTTCGCCGAAATGGTTGACTGCGATCTTAGCCAGGACACTGCGCTGTATGACGGATTGCTGATCCATATTAAGCCGCTGATTAACCGCCTCAACTACCAGATCCGCATTCGTAATCCGCTGCTGGAGGACATTAAAGGCGAGTTGCAGGACGTCTGGCGTCTGACTCAGTGTGCGGTGAATCGGGTGTTTAGCGGCTGGGGCGAACGGGCCGTGTCGGATGATGAGGTGGGATATTTAACCGTGCATTTTCAGGCCGCGATGGAGCGTCAGATAGCGCGTAAACGTGTGCTGCTGGTCTGCTCAACCGGTATCGGCACCTCTCACTTACTCAAAAGCCGCATTCTGCGCGCCTTTCCGGACTGGACCATCGTCGGCGTGGTGTCGGCAGGCAGCTTGCCCTCCGTCCTGACGGACGATATTGAACTGGTGGTATCGACGATCAATTTACCTGCCGTTGCCATGCCGGTCGTGTATGTCACCGCCTTCTTCAATGATGCGGATATTAAGCGGGTAACAGAAACGGTTATTACGGAAAAATTACATCGGGCGACGTCGCTGGTCGTTGAAAATTAATGTCTGAACTCCATGAGGTATGATTTATGGACATCACGAAAATACTCAATACAAATCGCGTTATTTTGGACATGAAGGCCACAAACAAAACGGAGGTTATTGAGGAACTGACAGATATTCTGCAAAAAGATGGGGCAATTAGCTGTCGGGAAACGTTTATTCAGGATGTCTGGCAGCGTGAATCAGAAGGCTCGACCGGCTTCGAAAATCATATTGCGATTCCGCACGGGAAATCCTCGGCGGTGGTCAATACCACGCTGGCGATTGGGCGTACCCGCCAGGATATTCCCTGGGAAACCCTGGACGGCAGCAACGTGCGCTGCATCATTCTGTTTGCCGTACGCCTTGAAGATCAAAACACTACCCATATTCGTCTGCTTTCGCAGGTTGCCGGCGCGTTGGCTGATGACGACATTATTGAACAACTGTTAGTCGAAAGCAGTCCACAGAAAATTATTGAGCTTTTTAGCCAATATGCTGAATCCAATGTCTGCTAAATAAAACGTGGAGCATGTTATGAATATTGTTTGTGTTGCCGCCTGTACGGCGGGTATTGCGCACACCTATATTGCCCGTGAGAAGTTAATTAAAGGTGCTAAAGCGCTTGGTCATAATATAAGAGTAGAAACCCAGGGGACTATCGGCACGGAAAACGAACTGCTGACAGAGGACATTTCTGCTGCTGATGTCGTGATTCTTGCTGTGGATGTAAAAATAAAAGGGGAGGAACGATTTTTAAATAAACGTATTGTGCGAGTGAAAACTGAAATTGTCATAAAGTCGCCCATTCAGTTTCTTGAAAAGGTCGAAAAATCATTAGTTAATAATAACCAGTAGCGATCCCCATTCTGGAGGGATTTCACATGAGTGAAAATAAAATTCCGCTATCTCAGGAAATAAAAAGACATTTATTAACGGGGATTTCGTGGATGATCCCGTTAATTGTTGCCGCCGGGATCTGTATTGCTCTCGGGCAAATACTTGGCGGCACTAACGTGGGTGAAAAAACAGGAACCATCCCCTGGATGCTCAACCAGATTGGCGGTTGGGGGATGGGGTTAATCGTACCGCTGATTAGCGCGGCGATTGCGTACTCTATTGCTGACCGCCCCGGATTCGCACCGGGTCTGATTGTCGGCTTTGTCTGCGGTGAAATTCATACCGGTTTTATCGGCGGGATGCTGGGCGGTTTTCTGGTCGGTTATACCGTCCTGCTGCTCAAGCGCTATATCCGTTTGCCGCAGTCGATGCAGGGGTTGATGCCCATCATGGTGCTGCCGGTACTGAGTACCGTCATTGGTGGCCTGTTGATGATGACGCTCATTGGCAAACCGATAGCCTGGCTGCAGGACGCGTTGATTCATCTGCTGGAGTCCATGCAGGGCGGGTCACGCTTTTTAATGGGGGCCATCCTTGGCGCAATGGCGACATTCGACTTTGGCGGACCGGTGAATAAAACCATGTCGCTATTTGCTGACGGCATGTTAGTCAGCGGCGTGTACGGTCCGGAAGCGGTGAAGTTTGTCGGTTCGATAATCCCTCCGTTCGGCATTACGCTCTCCTTTTTGCTGACGCGTCACAAGTACACCCGTGCGGAGCGCGAGGCGCTGAAAGCGGCATTCCCGATGGGGATCTGCATGATTACCGAAGGGGTCATTCCCATTGCGGCGCGCGACCTGCTGCGCGTGGTGGGGTCCTGCGTGGTGGCCTCGGCGATAGCGGGCGGTCTGATTATGGTGTGGGGCGTCGAAAGCCCGGTACCGCACGGCGGCATGTTCGTGGTCCCGCTCTTTACGCATCCGCTGCTTTTTTGCCTGGCGCTGGGGATCGGCACGGTGATTTGCGGCGTCATGCTGTCGTTGTGGAAGAAACCGGTGACCGAACGTGACGAAGAGTTTGATGAACTTAGCGATCAAAAGCTGAAAGACGAAGAGATCACCTTCACCCTGGAATAACCGGAGGCCGTATGTTTGCCGATATGAAAAGCATGGTGACGAAAGCCTGGCGCGAGCAGTACGCGCTGCTGGCCATCAACTGTATGAACCTGGAAAGCGCCCGTGCGGCGGTGCGGGTGGCTGAGAAACACCGTGCGCCCATCATTCTGAATCTGTATCAGGGGCATCTGGGCCATTTTCCTGCACCGATAGCGGTGGCGGTCGTCAAAACGCTGGCAGAGGAAGCGTCGGTACCGGTCGCGCTGGCGCTGGATCATGGAAAGGACCCAGTGCGCATTCGCCAGGCTTTTCGCGCCGGATTCAGCGGGTTAATGATCGACGCCTCCGCTTTTGCGCTGGAGGAGAACATTCGCCAGACCCGGGCGGTGGTTGAGCTCGCGACCAGCGTTTCTCTGTGCGTGGAAGGTGAGCTGGGGCATCTGGCCGACGCCCCGCGCTATGATCACGCAGCTAACGCTGATTTGATGACCCAGGCCGCCGATGTGGAGCCCTTTATCCAACAGACCGGTATCGATTTACTGGCGGTCTCGGTCGGCACGGCACATGGCATGTACGCGCCCGGTGTCATACCCGCCATTGATTTCCAGCGACTGGAGGAAATTGCCCGTTTATCAACGGTGCCGCTGGCACTGCATGGCGGCAGCGGGACGCCGTTTGACCAGCTACAGCGCTGCCCGACGTTTGGCGTCGCCAAGATAAACGTTGGTGCGGCGGTTTTCGAAGCTGGAAAGGCTGCGCTGCTGCATACCCTGTGTCGCGACACATCCGGTGAACTCGTTGATGCCCTGGCCCTGATGGAGCAGGCCTGCGAGGAAGCCATTATTCCGTACCTGCAGGCCAGCGGCGCTATCGACAAAGCCTGATTCATTTTCTGTAACGCCTTCTATGCCTCTGCGACGACGCACTGGCAGGGCTTTCTACACCCTGAAACTGGAGAATTAACATGTTAGTTTCGATGAAAGAATTACTGCAACCTACCCGTCAGCACGGTTTTGCCATCGGCGCATTCAACGTGGCGGACAGCTGCTTTGTACGTGCAGTAGTGGAAGAAGCGGAAGCAACCAATACCCCGGCGATTATCTCCATTCACCCCAGCGAACATGATTTTGTAGGCGATGCGTTTTTTAGCTACGTCCGTGATATCACTCTGCGCAGCCCGGTTCCCTTTACTCTGCATCTGGACCACGGCGCTTCGGTCGAGCATGTCCTGCGGGCGATTCAGTGTGGGTTTACCTCGGTGATGATTGATGGCTCGCTGTTGCCGTATGAAGAGAACGTGGCGCTGACCCGCGAAGTGGTCAAGCTGGCGCATGCGGTAGGCGTTTCGGTGGAAGGGGAACTGGGTACGATTGGTCAAACCGGGACGTCAGTGGAAGGCGGCGTATCGAAGGTCACTTATACCGATCCTGATCAGGCACAGGATTTTATCGCCCGTACCGGCGCGGACACGCTGGCGGTGGCGATTGGAACCGCACACGGCATCTACCCGAAAGGGATGCAGCCAGAGCTGCAAATGCACATCCTGCGCGAGATTGCCGGGCGATTAGACATTCCGCTGGTGCTGCACGGAGGTTCCGCGAACCCGGATGCGGAAATTGCCGAATCCGTTACGCTGGGCGTTGGCAAAATCAACATTTCCAGCGATATGAAATACGCTTACTTCCAGAAAGTCCGCGAAATCCTGGCGAAAGAAACCTGGTGGGACCCGAACGTTATTTACCCGGAAGCCATTAGCGCCGCGCGAGATGTGATCCGTCACAAAATGAAACTGTTCGGCTCAACCGGCAAAGCGTCACTTTACTAACAGCATACAGGCGGGGTGACCCGCCTTTTTCGCAACAAGGAAAAGTGGAATGAAGCGTTCACACATTAATTATGCCGTCGATAAAGCGCATGCCATCGCCGAGACTTTTCGGGTTTGCCTGCCTGACTTTGCGTATTTTACGGCTGATGCCTGGCGGCAACAGGATCACACTCTGTGGCGTGAAGTGCTCGATCTCCAACTGGGCTGGGATATAACCGACTTTGGGCGCGGAGATTTTGCGCAAACGGGGCTGACGTTACTGACGTTGCGCAATGGTCAGTTAGGGTCAGCCAGCTACCCCAAACCGTACGCCGAAAAGATGCTGCAGATTCAGCAGGATCAGCAGACGCCATGGCATTTTCATCGCCATAAAATGGAAGATATCGTTAACCGCGGCGGCGGTGATTTATGTATGCAGTTGGCGTGGGCTACGCCCGATGACGGGTATAATGCCCGGCGCATTGTTGAGGTTAGCGTCGATGGTCAGCGGCGTTCCGTTGACGCTGGCGAGACGCTGGTATTGAAACCGGGGCAGGGGGTATGCCTGCCGCCGCGGTTGTATCATCGCTTTTGGGCGGAGAAAGCGTTCGTGCTGGGCTGGGAGATCTCGATGGTCAATGACGACCTGTATGACAATCACTTCCTTGAGCCAGGCGGTCGCTTCCCGGCGATAGAAGAGGACGAGCCGGTGAAGTGGCTGTTGTGCAGTGAATATGCGCGCTTACAGCGATAAACGGCGACCCGGCAGGCAAAGCGCCGTCGGGCCGTCAGATTTTACTGCGCAGCGGGTGGGGCGGTAACTTCACTACCGGATACCACGCCCGCCTGCATGGTTTGCGTTACCTGCTGTTTCTCCACGTTCACCGCATGCAACTGGCCGCTGACCGTTGGCTTGAGTGGCGCATCGGCTTGAATATTGCCGCTGGCGGTAAGCTGGATGTTACCGTCGCCGGAAAGCGGCAGTGCGGGCCATCCCCACTGCTGCAGAATCGTCATTGGCACGCCGCGCCCGTTCAGGCTGACCTGAGTTTGACGCTGAGGCAACTGTGAAATACTGGCAGTGGCCTCCAGCAACCCTTTTTCCGTATAGGCGCTTAGTTCGCTGATATTGATGGTGCTGCTGTTCGCCGTCAGCGCCAGCGAAGGACGACGCACGTCGGTGCGGTTAAAGGTGCCGGCAGCGGCGTTGAGGTTAGCGTTCCCGCTCCAGATCCCCCACTGATTGTTCTGCACCAGCCCGAGGTTAGCACCGTAGCCGTCCAGCGCGGTGAGCTGCCATGGGAAGCTCGGGTCGATATCAATCACCAGATTACGGCTGGCGCTGAATTTCTTCAGCGTCAGGCTGGCTAGCCAGGCTGGTAGAGGTTTCATCCACAGCTGTTTCCAGTTTTCCGGCAGCGTGTACTCCAGACCGGCAATGGCGGCATCATCGAGGACCAGCGCTTTGTTGTTGCGCTGCCAGTTTCCGGATGTTCTGACCATTCCCCCTTCCCAGCGGGTGGTGAACTGACGCAGCGCTATGCCCTGCGGCGAGAACTCGGCGTTCATAATCGGATCGAAAAAGTGCAGAGAGCCGTAGATAAACTCGCTGGCGTTCATCGACAGTTTTCCTTCC
Organism: Citrobacter sp. Cb023; assembly: GCF_030336805.1. Lineage (NCBI taxonomy): Bacteria > Pseudomonadati > Pseudomonadota > Gammaproteobacteria > Enterobacterales > Enterobacteriaceae > Citrobacter > Citrobacter sp. Cb023. The sequence goes on from NZ_JAOWCV010000032.1 coordinate 120,392, forward strand.
TGAGTTTGCCAGTCGTCCTTGCTGAAGGTCATGTTGCGCAAGCTCAGATCGAGATCCGTCACCGCCCAGTCAGGGCCTTGCAGACGGGCATCTGTTACTTCCAGACGACCAATTTGCAGGGAAGGAATAGTGCTTAACGGAGCAAAAAACTCGGCCAGCGATTTATCGCTTTGCAGCCGAATATCGTTCAGGCGCAGATTCTCCACTACCCAACTACCGTCGGCATTGCGTTGTGCCACGCCGGTTAATGCGCCACGCGCCACGTCTGCGCCAATATTGCTCAGCGTCACACGGTCATGGTCAATACTGCCTTCAATCAATACGTTGGTCGTCGGGACGTCGTTCAGCGTCAACGAACTGGCGCTGAGCTGAATTTGCGCTTTACTCCCGAGAATTTTACCCGCCTCAGGACTCCAGGGAATGACTCCGCCGTTAACGCGCTGCGCGCTCAGGGTCCACTCGCTACCGGGACTGTTAAGCGCCATATCTTGCAATTGCAGGCGATCGGCCTGGAACGGCAGCGGCGCAGTTTGCTGGGAAAGATTCAGCGTGCCGTTTTGCAAAAGAATGGTGTCTACGTGCAGCGGGTCGGTGATTTGGCGGCTGCTCAGTCCAATATCGACCGTTTTGGCGACCAGCGTTGCGGGCTGACCATCCCGGCCAAAGGTGACGTTTTCCAGCAGAATATGGGAAGGAGAAGAAAACCGGTGATCGATGGCATCAAATGCCAGATGGTAGCTGCTGTTCTGCGAAACCCAGACGCTGACGTGCTCTGCGCCCCAGCGGGTTTGCAGTAGAAAATATAAGCCGAGGATCGCCACTGCAAGGGCGATCAGCACGTAAAGAAGCAGCTTTCCAATAAATTTCATGGTCTTCCATCCCGCGAAGTGCACATAGTCAAGTTATGCACGATTTAGGCGCAATGCTCAAGGCGGGAATGGTGAAAGAGCGTTACAGCGGCGTTGATTCAGAATCAACGCCGCATTTTGCTTATTGCTTCTCTGGTGGGAACACCAGATTCAGAACGATAGCGGTAATACCGCCTGCGGCAATGCCGGAAGAGAGCAGGTTTTTCACCCAGTCAGGAGCGAACTGCAGGATCAGCGGCTGCTGGGAAACGCCGAGGCCGACGGCCAGCGACAGCGCGATAATCAGAATTGCGCGGCGGTTCAGCGGTTCGCGGGATACGATACGCACGCCGGATGCCGCGATAGTACCGAACATCACCAGCGTTGCGCCGCCGAGTACCGGTTCAGGAATATGCTGTACAAAACCGCTGACCGCCGGGAACAGGCCCAACGCGATCAGCATCAGCGCAACCACAAAACCAACGTAGCGGCTGGCAACGCCCGTTAACTGAATAACCCCGTTGTTTTGTCCAAAACAGGAGTTCGGGAAGGTGTTGAATACGGCTGAAACAAACGAGTTCAGACCGTTCGCCAGTACGCCGCCTTTCAGGCGTTTCATGTACAGCGGACCAGAAACGGGCTGCTCGGAGACATCGGAGGTGGCCGTAATATCACCGATGGTTTCCAGCGAGGTAATCATAAACACCAGCATCAGCGGCAGCAGTAAGCTCCAGTCGATACCCAGGCCATAATACAACGGCGTTGGCACCATCAGCAGGTCCTGACTTACCGGCGCGGTATTTTGCGGCAGCATATCCATAAACCACGCCAACAGGTAACCTGCCGCCATCGCAATAACCAGTGACGCAACGCGCAGGTACGGGTTGCGCTGGCGGTTAAGCAGGATAATCAGCGCCAGCACGACGCCTGCCAGCAGTAAATTCTTTGGCGCGCCAAAGGTGTTGTCGCTCATTGCCGCATAGCCGCCGCCAATCGACGTCAGCCCCACCTGAATCAGCGACAGGCCGATAATCATCACCACCACGCCTGAGACCAGCGGAGTAATGATACGACGCGCCAGATGCAGTACGCGTGAGATAACCATCTCAGTGCAGCTTGCCAGCATCAGTGTACCGAACAGCGCCGCCATCATGGTTGGGACGTCTGCACCACCGGTTTTTAGCGCTGTACCGCCCATAATCAGTGGCGCAACAAAGTTAAAGCTGGTGCCCTGAATGGATAATAGCCCTGAGCCGACCGGCCCCCAAGCTTTGATCTGAATGATAGAAGCCACGCCGGAAGCGAACAGCGACATACTGATTATGTGTTGAGTATCCTGAGCCGGTAAACCGAGCGCCTGACAAATTAACAGCGCTGGGGTGATTACCGCGACGAACATGGCCAGCAGGTGCTGACAGGCGGCAAACAGGGTCTGGGCTAGTGGGGGGCGATCTTCAAGACGGTAAATCAGTTCACTGTTGTGAGTCTGCGCAACCGGTTGCGCATTTGTTGACTCTACGGCGTTAACGGACATCAGAGGCAATCCCATGGTGGAAAAGCGATGATTTTATCTGACCATGGCGGAAATGCAAACGTTTGCTACCAGGTGTTCTTAATATTTAAAACGGATAAACAAACATTTTTATATAACATTTCATGATTTTCTGCTTAAAATCCACACCGAAAACTCAATAAGAGCTAAAAATCGGTCTGGAATGCATCGTGCGTGATTGTGCTAAACGCACTAATGGAGTTGTAAATGTTTTATCTCGATACGTTATCAACGCTGGTTGCGGCAACCCTTGTGTTGCTGCTGGGACGTAAGCTCGTCCAGTCTGTTTCCTTCCTGAAAAAATACACCATTCCCGAACCTGTAGCTGGCGGATTGCTGGTGGCGATTGCGCTGTTGGTGCTGAAAAAAAGCATGGGTTGGGAAGTGAACTTCGACATGACCCTGCGCGATCCGCTGATGCTGGCATTCTTCGCCACTATCGGCCTGAACGCCAATATCGCTAGCCTGCGCGCGGGTGGCCGCGTGGTGGGTATCTTTCTGATTGTGGTTGTTGGCCTGCTGCTGATGCAAAACGCCATCGGTATTGGTATGGCGACTCTGCTGGGTCTGGATCCGCTGATGGGGCTGATCGCCGGTTCGATAACCCTCTCTGGTGGGCATGGAACCGGGGCCGCATGGAGCAAACTGTTTATTGAGCGCTATGGTTTCGCTAATGCGACTGAAGTGGCGATGGCTTGCGCAACGTTTGGCCTGGTGCTGGGCGGATTGATTGGCGGCCCGGTGGCCCGCTATCTGGTCAAACACTCTACCACGCCAGACGGCATGCCGGACGATCAGGCTGTGCCTACCGCATTTGAAAAGCCGGATGTCGGACGCATAATCACTTCGCTGGTGCTGATTGAAACCATTGCGCTGATCGCCATCTGTCTGACGGTGGGTAAAATCGTTGCACAAATGTTGGTCGGAACGGTGCTGGAACTGCCGACTTTCGTCTGCGTGCTGTTTGTTGGGGTGATCCTCAGTAACGGCCTGGCGTTAATGGGTTTTTATCGGGTGTTCGAGCGCGCGGTTTCGGTGTTGGGTAACGTTAGCCTGTCGCTGTTCCTGGCGATGGCGCTAATGAGTCTGAAGCTGTGGGAGCTGGCTTCTCTGGCCCTGCCGATGCTGGCAATCCTGGTTGTGCAGACCATTTTCATGGCGCTGTACGCGATATTCGTCACCTGGCGCATGATGGGTAAGAACTACGATGCCGCCGTGCTGGCAGCCGGACACTGCGGTTTTGGCCTCGGTGCGACACCCACGGCGATTGCCAACATGCAGGCAATTACAGAACGTTTTGGACCATCCCATATGGCGTTTCTGGTGGTGCCGATGGTGGGGGCGTTCTTTATCGATATCGTCAATGCGCTGGTGATTAAGCTGTATCTGCTGCTGCCGATTTTTGCGCAATAATGTCTGTGCGGCGGAGTCACATCCGCCGCCGCTATGAATCGACTATGCGTTGGAGTAGCGCTCGGTTTCCGGCATCCAGCGTTCAATCAGCGCCACAGCCTGTTGCGGGTAACGTTCGTGAATATGACGGGCAATGCGCTGAACTTCCGGGATAATCGCCTGATCGCGCAGCAAATCTGCGACTTTGAATTCTGCCGTTCCGGTCTGGCGCGTACCCAACAGCTCGCCGGGCCCGCGGATCTCTAAATCTTTTTGCGCGATCACGAATCCGTCGTTGCTGTCGCGCAGAACTTGCAGGCGTTTTTGCGCGGTTTTTGACAGCGGCGATTTGTAGAGCAGGACGCAGTGGGAGGCCACCGCGCCACGACCTACGCGACCACGTAGCTGGTGCAACTGCGCCAGGCCCAAGCGCTCCGGGTTTTCAATAATCATCAGGCTGGCGTTAGGTACGTCTACGCCCACTTCAATCACCGTGGTGGCAACCAGCAGCTGCAATTCGCCCTGCTTAAAGGCCGCCATTACCGACTGCTTCTCTGCGGGCTTCATACGGCCGTGTACCAGGCCAATATTCAGCTCTGGCAGCACCAGTTTAAGCTCTTCCCACGTGGCTTCAGCCGCCTGAGCTTCTAACAAATCAGACTCTTCAATCAGCGTGCAGACCCAGTACGCCTGGCGCCCTTCATGGGTACAAGCGTTGCGCACGCGGTCAATAATATCGCTGCGGCGGGTATCCGGAATCGCCACCGTGGTGACCGGCGTACGCCCCGGAGGGAGTTCGTCAATGACCGACGTGTCGAGATCGGCATAGGCGGTCATTGCCAGCGTGCGCGGGATTGGGGTGGCGGTCATGATTAGCTGGTGTGGATGGAAACCCTGCTGCTGACCTTTCCCCCACAGCGCCAGGCGCTGATGTACGCCAAAACGGTGCTGTTCGTCGATGATAACCAGTGCCAGTCCGTTGAACTGCACCTGTTCCTGGAAAATTGCGTGCGTGCCGACAATCATCTGCACCTCACCGCTGGCGATAGCTTCCTGCTGTGCCTGGCGCGCTTTGCCTTTCTGTTTACCTGCCAGCCAGCCAACTTCAATACCCAGTGGCGCGAACCAGTTGCGGAAGTTATTGGCGTGCTGTTCAGCCAGCAATTCGGTAGGGGCCATCAGTGCAACTTGCTTACCATGTGCGATGGCACGTAGGGCGGCCAGCGCCGCAACCAGCGTTTTGCCGGAGCCGACATCGCCCTGCACCAGACGCATCATGGGGACATCCAGTGCCATATCGCGTTCGATCTCAGCGGTAACGCGGGCCTGGGCGCCGGTGGGTTTAAACGGTAGAGCCGCCAGCAGCTTATCTTTCAGCGCGTTGTTTGCGATCAGCGGCTGGGCGTGGAAACGTTGCGCCCCGGCGCGTAGTGCCAGCATGCTGAGGTTATGCGCCAGCAATTCTTCCAGAATCAGACGTCGCTGTGCTGGATGCTGACCGGTTTCCAGATCGCTCAACTGCAGTGACGGCGGTGGACGGTGCAATGTGCGCAGAGCTTCTGGCAGGCTCATCATACCTTGCAACAACTCTGGCGGCAGCAGTTCGGCAATAGCGCAGGTATCGAGCAGGTCCAGCGCTTGATCGGTCAGTTTGCGCAGCGTGGCCTGCTTCACGCCTTCGGTGGTTGGATACACCGGTGTGAGCGTTTCCTGCAATTCCGGCGTGCTGAGATCGCCCTGCACGCGATACTCCGGGTGGATCATCTCTGCGCCGTATTTTCCGCGTTTGGCTTCGCCATAGGCCAGCACCCGGCGACCGGTGGCGAGACTATTTTTCATTGCGGCGCTGAAGTTGAAAAAGCGCATGGTGAGAATGCCGGAGCCATCACTGATCTGACAGGTCATCATCCGGCGTCCGCCGAAGGTGATATTGCAGTTCAGCACTTCGCCTTCTACGGTGGCGTAAACGCCCGGCAGCAGTTCGCCAATCGGGTACAGGTGCGTGCGGTCTTCGTAACGCAGAGGGAGGTGGAGCAGAAGGTCCTGCACGGTGTGCAGGCCAATTTTCGCCAGTTTACTGCTTTGCGCTGCGCCAACGCCGGTCAGAGAATTGAGTGGGATGGCATCCAGTAAACGGCCTTTCATCGCGTTTATCTCGCAGATTGCATAGTGGCCCACCACGTTGCATCGGCTTCAATTTCGCCCTGCGTGTTTACGTGGGGGTAGGGAAGACCTTTGCGCTTAGCGACATTCGCCAGCACCGGATAACCGCCTTCAAACAGCAAACGCTGCTGCTCATCTTGCGCCAGCATGCTGTTTTCTCGTCGGTACATGCCGGCGTTTTGCCGCTGGCGCTGTGCTTCGTACAGAATCAGCGCGGAGGCGACCGAAACGTTCAGCGACTGCACCATGCCAGTCATGGGAATGATGATGTCCTGATCCGCCAGATCCAACGCTTCCTGAGTGATGCCGGTTTTCTCCTGGCCCATCAGGATGCAGGTGGGGCGCGTGTAATCAATCTCGCGAAAATCCACGGCTTTATCTGACAGATGTGTTGCCAGAACCTGCATACCCTGGCTTTTTAAATGTGTGACAGCATCGCCAATAGTGCGGTGAGTCTTCACCTGAACCCAACTGTTGCTGCCTGCGGCAGAAGAGGCCATGGTGCGCATACGGCTACCAGGCCAGACGGCGTGGACTTCATGCACGCCGACCGCGTCTGCAGTACGAATGATTGCAGAAACGTTATGAGGTTTGTGGACCTGCTCCATGCAGACGGTCAGATCGGGCTGACGACGTGCGAGCATCTCGCAAATACGTGCATAACGTTGAGTATTCATAAAACGTGTTCTAGTTACGGTTACGGGTGACTTTTATCACGTCTGGCATGACGCGGATTTTGCGCATGATATTCGCCAGGTGCACGCGATCGCGAGCGGTCAGGCGAATAAAGGCGCTATAGACGCGGCCATCTTTCTCTTCCGTATTCAGACTTTGAATGTTGGAGGTGGTCGTGTTGATTGCCGCCGTCAGGTTTGCCAGAGCACCCTGGTGGTTAAACATATCCACCTTAATCTCGGTGATGAACTCCTGCTCTGTCTCTTTATCCCATTCCACCGCCATAAACTTCTCTGGCTCTTTTTGATAGCCACGAATGTTACGGCAGGATTCATGGTGAATCACCAGACCTTTACCCGGACTGACGTGGGCAATGATTGGATCGCCAGGAATCGGACGACAGCATTTCGCGAAGGTGATCAGCACGCCATCTGCGCCTTTGATCGGCAGATGACCGTGGCCAGATTGCGCTGGCACGTTTGCCGTTGCTTCGCCCTGCTGGAGGTTTTTCGCTACCACCACGCTCATGGCGTTACCCAGACCGATTTCCGCGAGCAGATCGTCAAGCGTGGCGAGCTTCATGCGCTCAAGCTCACGCTGGATGCTCTCTGGCGGGATCTCAGCCAGTTTACGGCTACCGCCTAAGGCATGGTTGAGCAGTCGACGACCCAGACTGACGGAATCATCGCGCTTGAGGTTTTTCAGCAGTTGGCGAATTTTGGCGCGCGCTTTCGAACTGACGACGAAGTTGAGCCACGCTGCATTCGGACGGGCGCCCGGAGCGGTAATAATCTCAACGGTCTGTCCGCTAAAGAGCGGCTGCGAAAGTGGGTAAGGTTGTCTGTCGACGCGTGCGCCGACGCAGGCGTGACCGATATCGGTATGCACGGCGTAGGCGAAGTCGACAGGCGTTGCACCGGCAGGCAGTTCGACAATGCGCCCTTCCGGTGTGAAAACATAAATCTCATCCGGGAAGAGATCAGATTTGACGCTTTCAATAAATTCAAACGAGCTACCGGCGCTCTGCTGCAGTTCCAGCAGGCTTTGCATCCAGCGTTGAGCGCGGATTTGTGCGGTGGTGCTGCTTTCGCCGCCGTGCTCTTTGTAAGCCCAGTGCGCTGCTACACCCATTTCTGCCATCTGGTCCATGTCTTCGGTACGAATCTGTACTTCAACCGGGACGCCGTGAGGGCCGATCATTGAGGTGTGCAAAGACTGATATCCGTTCGCTTTCGGAATGGCGATATAGTCTTTCACGCGACCAGGACGAGGTTTGTACAGGCTGTGCATCTGGCCGAGTACGCGATAACAGGTATCGGAATCATGAACGATAACGCGAAAAGCGTAGATATCCATGATGGAGTGAAAACGCTGCTCTTTGAGCACCATTTTGCAGTAAATAGAGTACAGGTGCTTCTCGCGGCCACTTACGCGACACGGAATGCCTGCCTCCTGTAAACGCCCTTCGATTTCCGAGAGGATTTTTTGGATCATCTCTTTGCGGTTGCCACGAGCGGCTTTAACCACTTCTTTAATCACGCGATAGCGGTTCGGGTACAGCGCTTCAAAACCCAGCTCTTCCAGCTCGGTTTTAATGTGATGAATACCTAAACGGTGTGCCAGCGGACTATAGATTTCGAGGGTTTCACGGGCGATGCGGCGACGCTTGTCCGGGCGTAATGAGCCCAGCGTGCGCATGTTGTGGGTACGGTCAGCGAGTTTGATGAGAATGACGCGGATATCCTGCACCATCGCCATAATCATCTTGCGAAAGTTTTCGGCTTGCGCCTCTTTCTTATCGCGAAACTTAAGCTTATCAAGTTTCGACACCCCTTCTACCAGTTCAGCAACGCTTTTACCAAAAAGCTGTTCCATGTCCTGGTAGGTGGCAGGGGTATCTTCAATCACGTCATGCAGCAGCGCAGCCATCAGCGTTTCATAGTCGAGTTTCATCTCGGCCAGAATGCAGGCTACCGCTACCGGGTGCGTGATATAGGGTTCACCGCTTGAACGTGTCTGGCCCTCGTGAGCGTCACGTGCAACGAGATACGCCTGCCGAAGACGCTTAATCTGGTCTTCAGGCAGGTAGTTTTGAATCAGTTGATTCAGGCTTTCAAACAGATACAAGGGCGACCCGCTTTGTGATTAACGACGACCTTCAGCAATAGCGGTAACGGCTTGTAATTCAGCGGCTTCCTGCTCTTGCTGTTCCTGGCGCTCACGCACGTCGAGGATCTGGTTGTTGATCAGACCTTCTTCGATTTCGCGCAGCGCGATAACGGTAGTTTTATCGTTTTCTTCCGGTACGAGCGGATCCTTTCCGCCTACCTGCATCTGACGAGCGCGACGCGCGGCGACCAGTACCAGGTCAAAACGGTTACCAATTTTCTCTACAGCGTCCTGAACAGTTACGCGTGCCATACTTAAAATGCTCCACAGGTGAAGAAATGACTGGGCATGATACTGAATGTGGGTTCAGTCTGCCAACAGTTTGCTGATTAAAGCGTCATGACGCTGCTTTTGGCGGCTCATGCGCAGACGTTCGGCGCGAATGATAGTTTTCAAATCGCCCAAGGCGGTATCGAAATCATCATTCACAATAAGATAATCATATTCGGCGTAATGGCTCATTTCTGCAACAGCTTGCGCCATACGTTTTGCGATCACGTCTTCGCTATCCTGACCGCGGCCACGAAGACGGCGATCCAGCTCAATCTTAGATGGCGGCAAAATAAAAATACTGCGCGCATGCGGCATTTTTTGACGAATCTGCTGCGCACCTTGCCAGTCGATATCTAAAAAGACGTCTACGCCGGATGCTAACACTTGCTCAATGGCCTCACGCGAGGTGCCGTAGTAATTACCGAAAACCTCAGCGTGTTCCAGGAACGCGTCTCTGCCAATCATGGTTCTGAATTCGTCATGGTTCACAAAAAAATAGTGTTCACCGTGCACTTCCCCCGGGCGCGGTGCGCGCGTGGTGTGCGAAACAGAAACCTGGGTGTCATACAACGGTTGGGTCTTTAATAAAGCCTGAATCAGGCTGGATTTACCCGCGCCACTGGGGGCAGAAACAATATAAAGCGTGCCTTGAGCCATGAGTATCTTAATGTATGTGATTGTCGAAAGAGAGCCTACATACGGGCTTATTATACACGTAGCCGCTATGTGACGTAGCCCTTGTCACACTTTTTGCGCATGTTTATTGCGTTTTGCGTACCAGTTTCCTGTTTTATCCGCGATTTGCAGCAATTCGTGCAAATGTCAGGAACGTTGCGCGCAGGATGAGTTTTTGCCGCTCTGTTTCCATTTTAATTCGCGTTATATCTGCCGGGAAACGTACTGTTCAGCGGAGATAGCATGGGATTATGGAAATGCATAGGGCTGGTTTTGCTAATGTGGTATCTACCCTCATGGGCGGTATGCCCCGTCTGGTCGCCTGCCAGGGCACAAGAGGAAATTTCACGACTACAGCAGCAGATAACACAGTGGAATGACAGTTACTGGAAACAAGGGGAAAGTGTCGTAGACGACGCCGTTTATGACCAGCTCAATGCGCAGCTCATCCAGTGGCAGCGCTGTTTTGGCGATGAAGCCCCATCAGATCTATCTGCGCCCCCAATAAGTGGAACCGTCTCGCACACCGTTCCCCACACGGGAGTTCGAAAACTTGCCGATAAGCAAGCGCTACAACAATGGATGCATGCTCGTAGCGATCTCTGGGTGCAGCCGAAGGTGGATGGCGTGGCGGTCACGCTGGTTTATCGCAATGGCAATCTGATACGGGCGATTAGCCGTGGTAACGGTCTGAAAGGCGAAGACTGGACGCAAAAGGTTCTTCAGATCCCTTCCGTTCCACGTACTACCAGCGGGCTGCTTTCTAACAGTACGTTGCAGGGGGAGATATTTTTGCAGCAACAAGGGCATATTCAGCAGCAGAGAGGGGGAATGAACGCCCGCTCAAAGGTTGCTGGAATGATGATGCGCCAGAGCAACCCGGAAATGTTACGCTCGCTGGCTATTTTTATCTGGGCCTGGCCTGATGGTCCAGTTGCCATGTCGGAAAGACTTGAGCAACTCACTGCTGCCGGGTTCAGTTTCACGCAACGATATACTCAGGCCGTGAAGAGTGCGGATGACGTCGAGCAGGCGCGCGCCGGGTGGTGGACTTCAGCATTACCTTTTGTGACGGATGGTGTGGTGGTGCGAACGGGAAAAGAACCGCGGGCGCAATACTGGCTACCCGGACAGGGAGACTGGCTGGCTGCGTGGAAATATCCTCCCGTGGCCAGGGTATCTGAGGTGACGGGTATCCAGTTCTCCGTTGGCAAAAGTGGGAAAATTGCGGTGGTTGCATTGCTGGTCCCCGTCATGCTGGATGATAAGCGGGTGCAGCGCGTCAATATTGGCTCAGTACGGCGCTGGAATGAATGGGATATTGCGCCTGGCGATCAGATTCTGATAAGTCTGGCTGGACAGGGGATTCCCCGTATAGATGAGGTGGTCTGGCGCAGCACCCAGCGTAATAAGCCAGCGCCACCTGAGGGGCGCTTCAATTCACTAACTTGTTTTTATGCCACAGCGGAGTGTCAGGAACAGTTTGTTGCCAGGCTCGTCTGGCTGGGGGCCAAAGATGTGTTAGGGCTGGAGGGTATGGGCGAGGCGGGATGGCGGGAGCTACATCAGACGTATCGCTTTGAACATATCTTTTCCTGGCTTGGATTAACACAGGAGCAGCTACAGTCCACATTTGGCGTGAACAAAGGGGGAAAGCTGTGGCATCAGTTCAATCTGTCACGCCATCTTCCATTTACGCGCTGGGTGATTGCCATGGGAATACCGTTAACACAGGCAACGTTGAATGCCAGTCGGGATGGTTCGTGGCAGCAGTTACGGGATCGCAGTGAACAAAGCTGGCGGCAATTTCCTTTCATGGGAGAGCGACGGGCACGACAGGTTATTCAGTGGCTGGAGGATAAAGAGATCACAGCGCTGAGCAACTGGTTAGCTGCTCAGCGGATCACGGGCTTTATGCCTTAATGGCCTTCATGGCGATAGTAAAATACCGGCAGCCCCAACTTCAGGCGCAGGGCCAGTAGTCGGGCCGTAAAGCCGAAGAGCAGGGTAGAGATCACCACCACATCGTGGCTGGAGACATAATGTTGCAGCACGATATACAGCACAGCAGCGGCAAATGAAACGCCGGCATACAGTTCTTTCTGGAATACTAACGGGATGCGTTTGCAGAACATGTCACGTAATACACCACCAAAGACCCCGGTAGTGACCGCAGCGACCACGGCAATAATCGGTCCATGACCCATATCCAGTGCCACCTGGGCGCCAATAATAGAAAAGACCACCAGGCCCAGCGCATCCAGGACGAGGAATATTTTACGCAGATAGGGCATGACGGGGGCAATAATGGTGGTGAGTACCGCAGCGGTCGCCACGATAATAACGTATTCAGGGTGCTTTACCCAGCCGAGCGGATAGTGGCCGAGAAGAATGTCGCGTACCGAGCCGCCGCCAATGGCCGTTGCGGTGGCAATGATAATGACGCCAAATGTATCCATACGGCGACGCCCAGCCGCAAGCGCACCGGTCATGGCTTCGGCAGTAATACCAATTAAATATAAAACGTGTAACAGCATGTATTCCCCCTGATTTGCTGGGGCTAAGGTTAACGATTTGTGCGCATTGTCACGATTGAGATTTTCTAAGGTGAAGTGATTTTAATAACTACAGCTAATGTGAGTTTTCTGTAAATGCGTTATGGCATGGGCTTTACTTTATGAATGGTGACAATAAATGATGAGAAAATATAATTCGAACTGGATGGGTCACAACCGAAGTGTTGGGAAAAACACGTAGCCCCGCCGTTTATGGGGGGGCTACGTGGAATGGAGTTTACTCGATATTCTGAATTTGCTCGCGCATTTGCTCGATCAATACCTTCAGTTCAATTGCGGAATTAGTCACCTCGGCATTGATAGACTTGGATGCAAGAGTGTTCGACTCACGGTTGAATTCCTGCATCATGAAGTCCAGACGACGGCCAACAGCCTCTTTTTTCTTCAGAATGTTGTAGGTTTCTTTGACGTGGGCTTCCAGACGATCTAACTCTTCTGCTACATCGATGCGCTGCGCCATCAGCACCAGTTCTTGCTCAAGGCGGTTATTCTCCAGTTGCACCTGGGCGTCTTCCAGTTTGGCTACCAGACGCTCACGCTGCCATTGCAGAATTTCCGGCATATGTGCACGCACTTTAGCGACTTCAGTGCTGACGCCTTCCAGACGCTGCTCGATCAGCGCTTTCAGCGCCTGACCTTCGGTTTCACGCGCGACGATGAAGTCATCCAGCGTACCGTCAAGCGCGGCGAGGATCTCGGCGGCAATGGCGTCCAGATCTTGCTCCTGGGCAGCCATTACGCCTGGCCAGCGCAGGATATCAACTGGGTTAATTTCACCTTCATCACTCTGCATTTTGACCCAGTTAGCAGCGCTAACGAGCTGTTTAGCGAGCTTTTCATTTAGAATCAGCTCGCCCTGGGCGCTGGCATCAGGCTCAAAACGCAGCGTACACTCGACTTTACCGCGCGTCAGACGCGTGCGTATGCGTTCGCGAACAACGGGTTCAAGACTACGGAACTGTTCCGGCAGGCGAAAATAAGTTTCCAGATAACGCTGGTTTACCGAGCGCATTTCCCAGGTAGCGCTACCCCATTCACCCTTGATTTCACGCCGGGCGTAGGCGGTCATGCTGCGGATCATAGACGTTCCTGTTTTTAAAGATGAGATGGGAGGATTATAGCCATCCACGTCTTGTCAGGATAGGAATAACAGTCGGAAGTCCGTATAATGCGCAGCCACATTCGTTTCAAGCCGGAGATTTTATCATGCGTCCAGCAGGTCGTAGTGCCAACCAGGTGCGTCCCGTCACCCTGACCCGTAATTATACAAAACACGCTGAAGGCTCCGTGCTGGTCGAATTTGGTGATACCAAAGTGCTGTGTACCGCCTCTATTGATGAAGGCGTACCGCGTTTTCTGAAAGGTCAGGGCCAGGGCTGGATCACCGCAGAATATGGAATGCTGCCACGCGCCACGCACACCCGTAACGCCCGAGAAGCGGCGAAAGGTAAGCAGGGCGGTCGTACCATGGAAATCCAGCGTCTGATCGCTCGTGCGCTGCGCGCCGCGGTTGATCTGAAGACGCTCGGTGAATTCACTATTACGCTGGACTGCGATGTTATTCAGGCAGATGGCGGTACGCGCACTGCATCAATTACCGGCGCATGTGTGGCGTTGGCTGATGCGCTGAACAAGCTGGTAGCGAGCGGTAAACTGAAAACTAACCCGATGAAAGGGATGGTCGCCGCGGTTTCCGTGGGCATTGTGAACGGTGAGGCGCTCTGTGACCTCGAATATGTTGAAGACTCTGCCGCAGAAACCGACATGAACGTGGTGATGACTGAAGACGGACGCATTATAGAGGTGCAGGGCACGGCAGAAGGCGAGCCGTTCAGCCATGAAGAACTTCTCACCCTACTGGCGTTAGCCCGAGGGGGAATCGAATCCATTGTAACGACGCAGAAGGCGGCGTTAGAAAATTGATTTTAAAGGCGACTGATGAGTCGCCTTTTTTTTGTCTGTAATAAAGTGAGATGAGGAGCGAATCCATGAAACCGTATCAGCGCCAGTTTATTGAGTTTGCGCTTAGCAAGCAGGTACTAAAGTTTGGCGAGTTTACGCTGAAATCCGGGCGTAAAAGCCCCTATTTCTTCAACGCCGGGCTGTTTAATACCGGGCGCTGCCTGGCTCTGTTAGGCCGTTTTTATGCCGAAGCGCTGATGGATTCCGGTATTGAGTTCGATTTGCTGTTTGGTCCGGCCTACAAAGGTATCCCGATTGCGACCACCACGGCTGTTGCGCTGGCGGAACACCACGATAAAGATTTGCCGTACTGCTTTAACCGTAAAGAGGCGAAGACCCACGGTGAAGGCGGTAATCTGGTAGGTAGCGCACTTGAGGGGCGTGTAATGCTGGTGGATGATGTTATCACCGCAGGTACGGCTATTCGTGAGTCGATGGAAATTATTCAGGCTAACGGTGCCACGCTGGCGGGGGTACTGATTTCTCTCGATCGTCAGGAACGCGGTCGCGGCGAGATTTCAGCGATTCAGGAAGTGGAACGCGATTATGGCTGCAAGGTGATTTCTATCATTACCCTGAAAGATCTGATTGCGTATCTGGAAGAAAAACCAGAAATGGCAGAACATCTGGCCGCAGTACGGGCGTATCGCGAAGCGTACGGCGTATAAGAACTGCCGGATGGCGCTGCGCTTATCCAGCCTACGCACCGCGGGGTTCGTAGGCAAAATAGGCGAGGTCGCCATCCAACAACGGTGTTACTGCAATTGAGCGGCAACCAACGGCCAGCGGATGTCGAAATCATCCGTTGGACGGTATTTAAATTCGCTACGTACAAACCGGGACAGCATACCTTCGCAGAAAGCCAGTAACTGGCTGGCCAGCAGCGTTTCATCCACGGTGTAGCCTTCACCTTCACGCATTCTTTTTTCTCGCAGAACCTGGCGTAACTGCGCCTCAATTCGCTCAAAAAGCTGGTTAATACGGCCTTGCAGACGGTCTTGCTCGAACATCAACGCGTGTCCGGTCAGAATTCGCGTCAGGCCAGGATTACGTTCACCGAACCCTAAAATCAGCAGTACGATCAGACGCAATCGCGCGTTAGTGTCCTTTTCATCTTTCAAAATCAGATTGATACGGGTAATCAGACTATCTTCGATAAACTCAATCAGGCTATCGAACATGCGGGTCTTGCTGGGAAAATGGCGATACAAGGCCGCTTCGGAAACGCCCACAGAGGCCGCCAGTTTAGCTGTCGTGATGCGTTGGCTACCATCGCTGGACTCAAGCATCAGTGCCAGAGACTGAAGTATTTCTTCGCGACGATTCCTTTTCGCAGTTTGCTTTTCTACCATGTTACAAAATACCCCTGAAAATAAGCTCTTGCCAGGCAGGCATCCACACAGCGACCGCAAACGGGTGTTTGCGGTGTGTTATTGCGTTATTACGCTGTGAGATACTTTTCTGCGGGTTACTTGCGCCCGGAATGGCCGAAGCCACCTTCGCCACGATCGGTGGCTTCAAACTCTTCCACCAAATTAAATTCAGCCTGGACGACCGGTACAAATACCATCTGCGCGATACGTTCGCCCGGTTCAATAGTAAAGTTGTCCTGACCACGGTTCCAGATTGAAACCATCAGCTGGCCCTGGTAGTCGGAATCAATCAAACCGACCAGATTGCCCAGTACGATCCCGTGCTTATGGCCCAGCCCGGAGCGCGGGAGCATCACCGCCGCAAGAGAAGGATCGGCAATGTGGATAGCTAACCCGGTTGGCACCAGCGTTGTTGCGCCAGGCGCCAGTTCTACGGCGTCATCAAGACAGGCACGCAGGTCAAGTCCGGCAGAACCAGAAGTGGCGTACGTCGGGAGCGGAAATTGTTGCCCTACGCGCGGGTCCAGAATCTTAACGTCGATTTTTTTCATCATAACGGGTCACGATCTCGTCGAGTAATAATTGGCCCAGGAGTTCTTTGCGCTCAAGCGGTAAGACTTTATCTCCATCCTGCCAAAAAAGGTGTAATGCGTTGCTGTCGCTGTTAAATCCTTGAGTAGACAGCGAAACGTCGTTCGCACAGATCACATCAAGGTTTTTGCGGATGCGTTTTTGCCGGGCATATTCTTCCACATTATTTGTTTCGGCGGCAAACCCAACGACAAAAGGACGATTAGCATCCAGTGCGGCAACACCAGCGATGATGTCCGGGTTTTTGACCATTTTTACTGTTAATTCATCACCCTGCGTTGCCTGTTTTTTGATTTTTTCACTGGCGACAGTTTCAGCGCGATAATCAGCGACTGCGGCGCAGCCGATAAAAATATGCTGTTGTTGCACCGCAGATTGCACGGCGGCTTCCATTTCCAGCGCGGTCATCACATCAATGCGCTGGACAAAAGGCGGTGTAGGTAACGAAACCGGACCTGATACCAGCGTGACGTTTGCCCCGCGTTTTGCGGCAGCGGCCGCGATAGCAAATCCCATTTTCCCGGAGCTGTGGTTGGAAATATAACGCACGGGATCAAGCGGTTCACGCGTCGGGCCTGCTGTAATCATGATGTTGAGATGTTGCAGATCTTTGACAGGTGAAAAATGTTCTGCCGCCATATCCACAATTGTTAACGGATCCAGCATACGTCCAGGACCGACATCACCACATGCCTGACTACCGCTGTCAGGACCCCAAATGAGCAAACCGCGCGAGGCAAGAATGCCCAGATTGTGTTGGGTTGCGGCAGCGCGGTACATCTGCTGGTTCATAGCCGGCAGCACGGCAACAGGCGCTGGCGTTGCCAGACAGATCGTAGACACCAGATCGTTGGCCATACCTGCGGCAACGCGGGCAATCAGGTCTGCCGTCGCAGGGGCCAGTATAACCAAATCGGCCCATTTCCCCAGCTCAATGTGGCCCATCGCGGCTTCGGCTGCGAGGTCAAGCAGGCTGTCGGAAACGGGATAGCCCGAAACCGCCTGTAAGCTCAGAGGAGTAATAAACGCTTTTGCTGCTTCGGTCATCGCCACGCGGACGTCTGCGCCGCGTTCCCGTAAACGACGCACCAGCTCAGGGGTTTTGTACGCAGCAATCCCGCCACTGACGCCAAGTACGATTTTTTTACCGGCCAGGCTCATCATGATCTTTCCTGTTGGGTTTCACCAGAAGGCGGATATTTTATCACAATCCGCAATGTGTCGTGCTTTTGCCCGCGCTCCAGTTTGCGAGGCTCTACGAAGAAGTGAAAACAGAGCGTCGATTCGCCGCTGGCGTTATGCCACTATGCGGACGCGAAAGGAGGGGAAAAGCATGGAAAATACAGGACGTATAATGCCTAGGGAAAAGCTGTTGGCGCAGGGGGCCAGTTCGCTGACCGACGTAGAGCTACTGGCTCTTTTTCTACGCACCGGGATACTGGGTAAAGATGTGCTTACGCTGGCGAAAGAGATGCTTCAGCATTTTGATTCGTTGTATGGCCTGTTGTCTGCTGATTACATGGATTTCAGCTATGTTCAGGGCATCGGTATCGCGAAGTACGCACAGTTGAAGGGAATAGTGGAGCTGGCAAGGCGCTACTACAACGTACAGGTGATAGAGGAGCGTGCGATACTTAGCCCGGAAATGGCGCGTGAATTTCTGCAAAGCCAGCTTTCGCAAGAGGAACGCGAGATCTTTTATGTGATCTTTATGGATTCTCAACATCGCGTGATTAAACACCGTAAACTTTTTTCCGGAACGCTAAGCCACGTTGAAGTGCATCCGCGAGAAATTGTCCGCGAAGCGATAAAAATGAATGCTTCTGCGGTGATCCTTGCACATAATCACCCTTCGGGGTGTGCAGAGCCGAGCAAAGCAGATAAACTCATCACCGAGCGTGTTGTGAAATGCTGTCAGTTCATGGATATCCGGGTGCTTGATCATCTGGTCATTGGGCGCGGAGAGTACGTTTCTTTTGCGGAACGCGGTTGGATTTAACGCACTTTACGCGATCCATCGGGATCTTTGTCTGTTCGGGACTTGAGCACATCGCTGACTCAGCGTATACTACGCCACCTTTGAGAATCTCGGGTTTGGCATTTGGGCCTGGCAATCGAGAGTTCGCAAATACGCAAAATCATTCTTGTTGCGTCCAATGACGAGGCAACGATGAAAGATTTAGTGTATTGAACTGCGATAACCGGGCTGAGAAGCCTGACGAGGCGCCAATACCCCATACGAAGCTCGAGCTAATTTGATTTTTGGAGAATAGACATGTCCCGAGTCTGCCAAGTTACTGGCAAGCGTCCGGTGACCGGTAACAACCGTTCCCACGCACTGAACGCGACTAAACGCCGTTTCCTGCCTAACCTGCACTCTCACCGTTTTTGGGTTGAGAGCGAGAAGCGTTTTGTCACCCTGCGTGTATCTGCTAAAGGTATGCGTGTTATTGATAAGAAAGGCATCGAAACAGTTCTGTCTGAACTGCGTGCCCGTGGCGAAAAGTACTAAGTACTAAGAGGAAATAAATCATGGCTAAAGGTATTCGTGAGAAAATCAAGCTGGTTTCTTCTGCTGGTACTGGTCACTTCTATACCACCACGAAGAACAAACGTACTAAGCCGGAAAAACTGGAGCTGAAAAAGTTCGATCCAGTTGTTCGTCAGCACGTTTTATACAAAGAAGCGAAAATCAAATAATTTCCGCTTTGATGTAAAGAAAAACCCTGCCTCGGCGGGGTTTTTTGTTTTCTGGCCGTCCCCATATTAATGAGACCTGATACACCGCCGGAGATACTATGCCTGAATTACCTGAAGTCGAAACCAGCCGCCGCGGTATTGAGCCGCATCTGGTGGGGGCAACGATTATGCACGCGACTGTGCGTAACGGTCGTTTGCGTTGGCCAGTATCAGAGGAAATCTATCGTCTGAGTGATAAACCTGTCCTGAGCGTACAGCGGCGCGCGAAATACCTGCTGCTGGAGCTATCAGATGGCTGGGTAATCATTCACCTGGGGATGTCGGGTAGTTTGCGTATCCTTTCTGAAGAGCTTCCGGCAGAAAAACATGACCACGTCGACTTAGTGATGAGTAACGGCAAAGTCCTGCGCTATACCGATCCGCGTCGTTTTGGCGCCTGGCTGTGGACTAAAGAGCTGGATGGGCATAATGTCCTCGCCCATCTTGGCCCTGAGCCGCTGAGCGACGATTTCAATGCTGGTTATCTGCAGCAGAAATGTGCGAAGAAGAAAACTGCGATTAAACCCTGGCTGATGGATAACAAGCTGGTCGTGGGGGTGGGAAACATCTATGCCAGCGAGTCGCTGTTTGCGGCTGGTATCCATCCTGACCGTCTGGCGTCATCTTTGTCGCAGGATGAGTGCGAACTGCTGGTGCGCGTTATCAAGGCGGTTTTGCTGCGTTCTATCGAGCAGGGCGGGACCACGCTGAAGGACTTTCTGCAAAGCGACGGTAAGCCGGGTTATTTTGCCCAGGAGCTGCAGGTCTATGGGAGAGAAAGTGAACCCTGTCGCGTATGCGGCGCGCCAATCATTGCGACAAAACACGCTCAGCGCACAACGTTTTATTGCCGTCGCTGTCAGAAATAACACCATTATTGGCCGGACGTAGCGTATGCCTCATCCGGCCAGACGCATTACTTCAGTTTACTCAATAATGCCTGATGAACGTTTTCCGGCAGAAAGTGCGCTACGTCACCCTGGTGGCGGGCAACTTCTTTCACCAGTGACGATGAGATAAATGACCACTCTTTAGACGGCATCAGAAAGACGCTTTCCAGTTGTGGCATCAGATGACGGTTCATATGGGCCAGCTGCATTTCATACTCAAAATCAGCTACCGCACGCAGGCCACGGATCAGAATGTTAGCCTGATTATCGCGGGCAAAGTTTGCCATCAGGTCGCTGAATCCCAGAACCTCCACATTACCGAGATGCGCCGTTGCCTGTTGTGCCAGCTCAACGCGCTCTTCCAGAGTAAACATCGGTTTTTTACTGGGACTTGCGGCAATTGCCAGGATTACGTGATCGAACATGCTTGTCGCTCTTGTCACGATATCGATGTGGCCGTTAGTAATGGGATCAAAGGTTCCTGGATAAATCGCCCGTTTTTGCATGACTTGCCTCAATGCGTTTTGGGTGGCAGATAAGGTTCCAGCAGCTGCAGCAGACGCTGAAGCGCGCCCTGATTTTGATACAGAACTTCAACTGCGTGACGGCCATAAAAATTACGATAATCTGCATCGGTCAGTAAAGAAGAGACCTCTTTCACCAGCGTAGTTGCGTCGGTGACGGTGATCAATCCGCTTGCCTGTTCGAGGCGGGCGCAAATATCTTTAAAATTAAAAGTATGTGGCCCCATCAGTACCGGAATGGCGTGCGCCGCGGCTTCCAGTGGGTTGTGTCCACCGCGTTCAACCAGCGAACCGCCAACAAAAGCAAGGTCGGCAATGCCGTACAGCAACATCAACTCGCCCATGGTGTCGCCGATTACGACCTGGGTTCCTGATGACGGAACTTCGCCTGAAGAACGTGTCGTATAGCTTAGCCCAGCCTGGCGTACGAGGTTAATGGCATCCGGGAACCGTTCAGGATGTCTGGGTACCAGAATCAGTAAAAGATTAGGGAACTGGTTTAATAACGCCTGATGGGCGGCAATGATAATGCTTTCTTCGCCGTCGTGCGTGCTGGTTGCAATCCATACCGGGCGGTGAGGTGCCCATTGACGGCGCAATGTAATCGCTTTTGCGGCCAGCTGCGGCGTGACGGAAATATCAAACTTCAGGCTACCGGTAACGGTGACCTGATTGCTTCTGGCACCAAGCGTGATAAAACGAGCGCCATCTTCTTCGTTCTGGGCGGCAATCAACGTAATTCGGCGCAGTAGCCTGCCAACAAATTTACCTAATTTAGCGTAGCCAGCAGCTGAGCGAGCGGAAAGACGTGCATTGGCAATGACCAGCGGAATATGGCGCTTATGCAGTGCCGCGATCAGATTCGGCCACAGCTCGGTTTCCATAATTAGCACCAGCTTGGGGTCAACTTTATTCAGGAAACGGTTTAGGGCATCCGGTAAATCGTATGGCAGATAAATATGCTGAACGTCAGGGCCAAAAGCGGATTGTACGCGCTCGGAACCGGTTGGCGTCATGGTGGTAACCGTGATCGGCAAGTCGGGGTAACGATGTCGTAGAGCGCGGACTAATGGGATAGCTGCCAGCGTTTCGCCCACGGAAACCGAATGAAGCATGATGCCGCCTGGTTTTAGCGGACGGCGGTAAAAGCCGTAACGTTCACCCCAGCGTTTACGGTAGGCCGGAGCCTTACGTCCGCGCACCCAAAGCCGTATCCAGATCAAAGGCTGAATAAGGTAGAAAAGGGCGGTGTAAAGCAATTCGAGCATAATGGTAGCTGACTTATGAATGTGCTGGGGATTCTATGTATTTAGCTGTGGCTTTACCAATACTTTTCCCATTTTTAAATTAAATAGCGTCCCTCGCGGGGGAAGTCCAGGGTACCAGCATCTTTTGCATCTTTACGTTTTCTGTTGATATTTTCCGGTTTAGTCGAGATAGAGGGCTAAAAATCAAAAGGTCTGAACATCTTAATTCATTGATTTATATGTTTTAAAATCATTGGCTGTGCAAGAATTATTCGAGTCGGAACATGGAGAAAGAAGTGATACACTAGCGCGTAAAAAATCAGTGCGATATCAGTAATCAGGTAGCTGTTGAGCCTGGGGCGGTAGCGTGCTTTTTTCTGCTTAACTTTACCGGACACTCACGATAAAAGAGCCGCTTGTGGATAAGCCAATTAATAGAATTCTGGTCATAAAAATGCGTTTTCACGGAGATATGTTGTTAACAACTCCGGTCATTAGTACGCTAAAGCAGAACTATCCTGATGCGAAAATCGACGTGCTTCTCTATCAGGATACCATCCCAATTTTGTCGGAAAACCCAGAAATTAATGCCCTTTATGGTATTAAAAATAAAAAGGCAAAAGTAACTGATAAAATTACTAATTTTCTGCACCTGATCGGAACGTTGCGCGCAAATGGGTATGATTTAGTTGTAAACCTTACCGATCAGTGGATGGTTGCGATACTGATGCGGCTACTGAACGCGCCAATCAAAATCTCTCAAGATTATGCACATCGGCAATCTTCTTTTTGGAAAAATAGTTTTACATGTCTGGCCCCGCTTAGCGGTGAAAATGTGGTGGAAAGCAATCTGTCTGTGCTGGCCCCGTTGAAACTTAAATCGACTGTTACGCATACAACAATGAGCTATCCTCCGGATAGCTGGGAACGTATGCGCACAGAATTAAATCGGGCTGGGGTTGGTGATGAATATGTTGTAATTCAACCAACGGCACGCCAACGCTTCAAGTGCTGGAATAACGAAAAGTTTTCACAGGTAATTGACGCCTTACACCAGCGTGGTTTGGAGGTAGTTATGACCTCAGGCCCAGGCGAAGACGATCTGGCTTGCGTGAATGAAATTGCACAAGGTTGCAAAGAAAAGCCCGTTACTGCGCTGGCGGGAAAGATGAGCTTCCCCGAGCTAGGAGCGGTTATCGATCATGCGCAGTTGTTTATTGGGGTGGACTCTGCTCCGGGACACATTGCTGCTGCGGTTGATACACCATTGATATGCCTGTTTGGCGCAACGGATCATAATTTTTGGCGACCATGGTCAAAGCAGATGATTCAATTTTGGGCTGGTGATTATCGTCCGATGCCTCCACGCGAGCAGCGCGATCGCAATGAAATGTATCTTTCGGTGATTCCCGCTGACGATGTTATTGCTGCTATCGATAAATTATTACCGGGTAGACTTGTGCCGCCACAAGCGGGGAGTCCCGTATGATTGTTGCTTTCTGTTTGTATAAATACTTCCCATTCGGTGGGTTACAGCGTGATTTTATGCGCATTGCGCAAACTGTAGCGGCACGTGGTCACCATGTTCGTGTCTATGCGCAGTCCTGGGAAGGTGAGTGTCCTGACGTTTTTGAATTGGTTCTTGTACCGGTCAAGTCCCGGACAAACCATGGTCGCAATGCGGAGTATTATTCCTGGGTCCAGGCACATTTACTTCAGCACCCTGTCGATCGGGTAGTTGGTTTTAATAAAATGCCAGGGCTGGATCTCTACTATGCTGCTGACGTTTGCTATGCCGAGAAAGTGGCACAAGAAAAAGGTTTCCTCTATCGGTTAACTTCACGATATCGGCACTATGCAGCGTTTGAACGCGCGACGTTTGAGCAGGGTAAACCGACGCAACTATTAATGCTAACTGATAAGCAGATTGCTGATTTTCAGAAACACTATCAGACAGAAGCTCAACGATTTCATATTCTTCCTCCAGGGATTTATCCAGACAGGAAGTATAGCCAGCAGATTCCGAATAGCCGTGAAGTTTATCGCCAGAAAAACGGTATAACAGAGCAACAAAATCTATTATTGCAGGTAGGTTCTGATTTCACTCGTAAAGGTGTGGATCGTTCAATACGTGCACTGGCCTCGTTACCAGAAACGCTTCGAACTAATACGCTACTGTATGTTGTTGGACAAGACAGACCGAGAAAATTTGAGGCGCTGGCGGAAAAACTTGGCGTACGCAGTAATGTCCATTTCTACTCTGGCCGTAATGATGTTGCAGAATTAATGGCAGCGGCTGATATATTGATGCATCCAGCTTATCAGGAGGCGGCAGGTATTGTTTTACTAGAAGCAATCACTGCCGGGCTGCCGGTGTTGACCACAGCCGTATGCGGTTACGCGCATTATATTGTTGATGCTAATTGTGGTATGGCAATTACAGAACCATTCCGGCAAGAAACGCTGAATGAAGCCTTACGTAAAGCGCTAGTAGAGCCTTCATTGTGTTTGGAATGGAGGGCAAATGCACGACACTATGCGGATACGCAAGATTTATACAGCCTACCGGAGAAAGCTGCTGATATGATTACGGGTGGTTTAGATGGTTGAATTAAAAGAACCGTTAGCCACACTATGGCGCGGGAAAGATGCATTTGAAGAAGTTAAAAATTTACAAGGTGAAGTATTCAGAGAACTGGAGACTCGCCGTACTCTACGATTTGAACTAACGGGTAAAAGCTATTTTTTAAAATGGCACAGAGGCACTTCTCTGAAAGAGATTGTTAAAAACCTACTTTCATTACGCATGCCAGTATTGGGTGCTGATAGAGAATGGAATGCCATTCATCGCCTGAGTCAGTTAGGTGTGGATACAATGACAGGCGTGGGATTTGGTGAGAAAGGGTTGAATCCACTGACTAAAACCTCGTTTATTATTACTGAGGATCTCACACCAACTATCAGCTTAGAAGATTACTGTGCTGATTGGGCCACAAATTCTCCCGATGTGAAAGTGAAGCGTATAATTATTGATCGTGTTGCCACCATGGTGCGTAAGATGCATGCTGGAGGAATCAATCATCGCGATTGCTATATTTGCCACTTTTTATTACATCTGCCTTTTTCAGGGCATGAGGACGATCTCAAGATTTCAGTGATTGATTTGCACCGTGCTCAGATTCGGTCGACTGTTCCCCGACGCTGGCGCGATAAGGACTTAATCGGTCTCTATTTTTCGTCCATGAACATTGGATTAACCCAGCGTGATATTTATAGATTTCTACGCATCTATTGCGAGTTGCCGTTGAAAAGCATCCTAAGTCAGGAGGCTGATTTGTTCAAGGAAGCTCAGGTTAAAGCTAATAAAATACGCGAAAGAACAATCCGTAAATCTCTGTGATTAATTTATCCTGAACTATTTGAAATGCATCATGTGAGAACATGGTCTATTTCTCAAAAATTGGTAAGAGTCAAATGTCTCAATTTAGCGATAAAGAAGTTATCCTTTCTGTTTTTGAGTACGATTTTCGGGAAAATGCTTCTGCAGACTGTTTTAATATCGGTTATGGTATTGACAGGAATTTTTTATTTGGCTGCGGTGTATCAATAGCCTCTGTATTATTGTCGAATAAAAAAATCGATTTCACATTTCATATATTTACTGATTATTTCGATGAGAGTGATAAAGCCAGATTCGCCGATCTTGCTAAACAATATCAATCCTGTATCAAAGTTTACCTAATTGATTGCAATAAATTAAAAGACTTACCTAGTACAAAAAACTGGACTTATGCAACATACTTCCGTTTTGTTATTGCAGATTATTTCTATAATAAAATAGATAAGTTATTATACCTGGATGCCGATATTGCTTGCCAGGGTAGTGTACGAGAACTGGTCGATTATAAGTTTTCCGCAGATGAGATCGCTGTCGTTGTAACGGAAAGAGATTCCGAATGGTGGCATAATCGTTCTGTAACGCTGGCCACTCCAGAATTAATCACCGGATACTTTAATGCTGGATTCTTACTTATCAACATCAATGTATGGCACAGTAATAATATCTCTTCCCGAGCCATTGAAATGTTGCGAGTTCCAGAATGGGTGGAAAGAATAACTCATCTTGATCAAGATGTCCTTAATGTGTTGTTAGCCGGAAAAGTAACTTTTATCAATGGTAAATACAATACACGCTTTAGCATTAATTATGAACTGAAAGATAAAGTAGTCAATCCTGTGAATCATGAAACTGTCTTCATTCATTATGTGGGACCGACAAAACCCTGGCATGAGTGGTCCAACTATCCGGTATCGAAGAGTTTTTTAGTTGCGAAAGAGGCCTCGCCCTGGCATTCAGTAGCGCTTCTCAAACCGACCAATAGCAATCAATTCAGATATTGTGCAAAGCATAAATTTAAACAAGGGTTATACGTTCAGGGACTGTGTAACTACTTTAATTATTATCTGACCAAGTTGAAAGGTTAACTGCTGGCTAAGTATATTGTTAAAATAATCAACGACAATGCATATCTTAGCCTCTGGAAAATATAGCTGAAATAATTAAAGGTAATTAACTTGGACTTCAAAAGATTAACTAACTTCAAAGATATTATTGAGTTAGACAGACGTGTTACACCATGTGATGATCGTGACACTTTTAATATCTCATGGGGAATCGATAAAAATTACCAAACTGGCGCGGCAATTTCTATTGCCTCAATCCTTGAAAATAATAAACAGAGTAATATTGATTTTACTTTTCATATTATTGCGGATTATTTAGATCAAGAATATATTGTACTTTTGACACAATTAGCAGAACAGTATAAAACAGTTATTAAGCTATATCATATTGATTCTGAACCGTTGGTGTCACTACCTAAAACAAATATATGGCCAGTGTCAATATACTATCGCTTGCTTTCATTTGATTATTTTTCTGAACGATTAGATCGACTGCTATATCTTGATGCTGATATTACGTGTAAAGGCTCTTTAGAGGATCTTGCTGCACTGAAATTTGATGGGGAATATGGTGCGGTTGTAGTAGATGTTGATTCAATGCAGGATAAAAGTGCAGAGCGTCTACATAATCCTGAGTTTAAAGGCAACTACTTTAACTCGGGTGTCATGTATATAAACTTGCAGCAATGGCTTAACTCTAATTTAACGAAAAAATTCTTCGAATTATTGTCAGATGAAAGTATAGTTTCCAGAGTAAAATATCCTGACCAGGATATTTTAAATATCATGTTTTTGCATCATGCGGTATTACTACCGAGGAAATATAACTCAATTTATTCATTGAAGTCTGAGTTTGAGATTAAAAATAAAAATTACTATAAATCAGTGATTAATGAAGAGACAGTATTTATTCATTATACTGGTGTAACAAAACCATGGCACGAGTGGGCTGACTATTCCTCAGCACAATTTTTCCGCACAGTATATGAGAAGTCACCATGGAAGAATCAGCCTTATCAAGTTGCAAAACAAAAGCACGAATATAGAGAAGAATATAAACACCTTCTTTATCAAAATAAAATAATTCCAGGCCTGATCGCAGCAATTAAATATAAAACAATGTAATGGTGATCTTTATGATTGATAAAATCATATTTACTGTAACACCTATTTATTCTATTCCACCACGTGGTGCCGCAGCAGTTGAGACCTGGATGTATCAGGTTGCCCAAAGAACCAAATTCCCTAATCGTATTGTCTGTATAAAGAATGAAGGATATTCTGATTATTCTTACGTAAACGAAAAATGTAGTATTCATCGTATTGGATTTAGCTCGGTATATAAGCGTATTTTCCAAAAGTGGACTCGGCTGGATCCGTTACCTTATTCAAAGCGCATACTGAAAGTTGCCGAAAAGTTTGAGATAACCGATCAAAGTGTGATTGTTGTCCATAACAGTATGAAGCTATATCGACAAATTCGTTCGCAAGCTCCTCAGGCTAAAGTTGTGATTCATATGCATAATGCGTTTGAACCTAAGTTGCTTGATAAAAAAGTTAAGATGATCGTACCAAGTTTGTTTTTGAAGAACTATTATCAATCTTATCTTCCTGAAGCTGATATTGTTATTGTGCCTAATGGTATTGACCTGGATATCTATCAATCGTCATATGAATCAATATCAAAAAATAAATTAAGTATTCCCCCTGAAAGCAAGGTGGTATTTTTTGCTGGACGTATAGTCCCTGATAAAGGCGTTCTCTTACTTCTGCAGGCTTTTGAAAAGTTGCTGCATGAGAACAAAAATCTGAAGCTTGTGGTTGTTGGTGATCACATGGAAGTAAGTAAGAACGATAAAGGTGATTATCAGCGTGAAGTTCGGGAAATAGCTGAGCGCCTCAAACCACATTGTATTATGTTAGGTAGTATCTCACCCGAGAAAATGCACTATTACTATCCACTGGCAGATATAGTTGTGATTCCTTCTCAATTTCAGGAGCCATTTTGTATGGTGGCTATTGAGGCTATGGGCGCTGGAAGACCTGTATTAGTCAGTACTCGAGGCGGCATGGTTGAGTTTGTTAAAGATAAAATTACAGGCTATCACCTTACAGAGCCGATGACTGCAGAAACTATTGCTCAGGATATTACCAGGGTAATGGCGGAATGTAGTTTAGCGGATACCGCCCAACGAGGTCAGCAATATGTCTTTGGAAACTATAGTTGGTCTGCGGTTACACAACGGTTTGAAGAGGTTATTTGTAACTGGTTCGAGTGAAAAAAAGGCTACATAAAGTAGCCTTTTTTTACTATTTTATTTATTCTTCAGCGCTAACAGAAAACCTGCAAAAATACCCAACAGATCTAACTCAATCTGCTCAACGTTGCCACGTATAATAAAATAACCGAAAAATGAAAGTAAAATTATTATATAAGCATTGTATGGGGAATAGTAATTCTCCCTAAATGCATGCGTAACACATTCTCTCACAATGCTAGTGTACACCAGTATTAAACCCACAAGTCCAAGTAATCCTGTACCAAACCATACAAAAAGAATAAGGTTGTGTGGTCCAATTGACTCGCGGAATGTCCAGTTTGGATAATCAACAACACGCTTGTTGTATACAGTTTTATAAGCGTTATTACCAAAACCATAACCAATAACTGGATTTTCTAAGATTAGGTCAAACGCACTTCCTTGCGTACCGTTAGTATAGCGATATGAACTGTCAGTTTGCTGCAATTTAAAGGTCAGTTTTTCTGACATATCTTTGTGTGAAAATATAGCTGTCAGAGCAACAATAGCTACGAGGATTCCTACAGTAAGCAATCGCCATTGTTTGTACATGATTATCCATGTAAGAGCAATAATGAATACAGATAACCATGCGCCACGGGACAATGTTCCAAGAATTAAAAAGGTGTATATCGCCCCTAACAACAGGAATAATATACGGTATTTCGCTGATTTAACGAGCCATAGATTCAGAAGCACTGGGAATAAAAACACCATTGCATCTGAAATTCCGCGATGTTGGTAATTAGTAAAAGGCATGATTCCTTGCTGATAGTCCTGATAATAAAGGACAAGTTCTGAAAGGCATCGCAAACTAAGAGCTGTAAGGAACGAGAAGAATATCAACTTTGAAATGGTTTCTTTGCTTTCTTCTCTTAGTAATACAGGGATCGCAATAGTGCATAATAAGACATTTTCAACAACTGAGTTGTTTATCTCTTTCAGGCTAGCTTTTAGTTCAGGAGTGAACACTAAAGAGACGAAGGTAGCGATTACAAGAAATGATACACTTGCAAAAACAAATGTTTTAAAAATAGGAATATAATGTCGAGGATTCTTACATAAATAAACTATCGTTGTGATAGTCATCAGGATGACAATCAAATGTTTATAACGAGTAATACCACCTAAGAAATAGGTGGCGACAAACAGAAATATAAGTCCTCTATTCCAGTTTATCTTCCAGTTTTTTTTCTCATCTAAAAAAAACTTTGTTAAAGCCATCATTTCTCCGACACTTACAGACAATTATTTAAAAAATTGCAATTAATTGATTCTAATACGGTCGAAGAACGCAAGTCTGAAAGATTTTCACTTTCTGAGCGACATGCCACTTGATTCTTCCCATACCCACCAATCAATCCTGGGTCCGTTGGACCGTACAACGTAATATTAGGGCGATCCAGTGCAGCGGTTAAATGACTCAGGCCTGTATCAACCGACACCACAAATTTTGCCCCCGCCAGTACGCGAGCGACCTCTCCCAAAGTCATCCGTGGAAGAACATCAACATAAGAAAAACCATTTGCCAGCCTACGGGCTCGTGCTTCTTCATGAGGAGCACCCCATGGCAGTTTAATACGTATGCCAGCGTTATTTAACAGGCCAATTAGCTCCCGCCAGTTGGCTTCTGGCCAGTGCTTATCATCACGCGTTGTGGCATGCAGAAATACAGCATACTGGCCCGCATCAGCATTACGTTCTTTCAGAAAATGCTGAGCGATAGCGTAATCACCCTGCGACTGGGGCCTGGAATATCCCAGACTTTTGGCGAACAATTCACGCGTACGTTCTACCGCGTGCTGCTGTTTGGCAATGTGATGTTTGCGATTATAAAACAGGCTCGCCAATGGTTCGCGCGCCGTGCTCCAGTCCATACCATGCTTGATGCCACGTGCCAGACGCGTAACCAACGCCGCGCTTTTTACCAGACCCTGCGCATCAATTATCGCGTCATACTGCTGTAAACGCACCGCATCGCGAAAGGCTTTACGCTCGGCTTTAATCGGCGCTGAAAACCAGGCTTTACGCCAGCGGCGGATCGCCACTGGGATCACCCGGTCAACGGCTGCATGCCAGGATGGGATCTGCGCGAAGCCTTCTTCCACTACCCAATCAAATTGAATATCCGGCATGACCTGCTGCGCATCGGTTAATGCCGGTAACGTATGCAGTACATCGCCCATAGACGATGTTTTAACGATCAATACCCGCATCCGTCAGGCTTCCTCTTGTAACAACAGGTCGTTAAGTTCTTCCAGCACGCGCTGGGGTGTGATGTCAATCAGGCTCTGATGATAGCCTTCTGCTGCATCTCCCTTGCGTACTTTGTGATAGCCCGTAATCAAGCGAATTACGCGCGCCTTGTGTGAAAGCGGCGGAGTAAAATCCGGGCTGCTGGGGCCATATAACGCTACCAGAGGTCGATTCAACGCTGCGGCAACGTGCATTAATCCAGAGTCGTTGGTGACCACCGCTTTGCAGGCGGCGAGCAGAATGACGGCCTGCTCCAGCTGTGTTTCGCCCGCCAGATTACGGCACCAGGCCTGCTGATCAACGCTCAGCGTCGCCAGGATCTCATTTCCGGCGTCAAGGTCTTTTGCAGAGCCAAAAAGCACAATCTGATGGCCTTCATCGATCAGTTGCTTCGCCAGGTCTGCGTAGTGGTAATGTGGCCAGCGTTTCGCTGGACCAAATTCCGCACCAGGGCAAAAGCCGATGATGGGGCGTTCGGCAGAAAGGGAAAACTGGCGACAGGTCAGGGACTTTTCACCTTCGCTTACCTGCAACTGCGGCCATAGCAGAGGCTGCGGTAAATCTTTAGCTGACAGCATTACGCCTTTATCATAGGCCAGGGCTACATAGCGTTCGACCATCAGCGGCCAGGCATCTTTATCCAGCACGCGCGCATCGTTTAGCAGGCCGTAGCGCATTTCACCACGCCATCCGGTACGATGGGGAATGCCAGCAAAAAACGGTACCAGCGCGGATTTAAACGAGTTAGGCAGCACATAGGCGCGGTCATAGCGTTTTTCACGCAGGCTATGACCGAGTTTACGCCGCTCGCCGATCTCCAGCGCGCCGTGTCCCAGCGGCATGGCGATAGCTTCGTTAACTTCAGGCATGCGCGACAATAACGGACGGCACCATGCAGGTGCCATCACGTCGATTATCGCCTGGGGATAGCGCGCCTTAAGCGTGCGATAGAGACTTTGCGACATCATCATGTCGCCCACCCAGGACGGGCCTACCACCAAAATTTTCATACTTACGCGTCGCGGTTCAGCCAGGCCATATATTCCGTTACACCTTCAGCAACGGTTTTAAACGGCTTGTCATAGCCCGCAGCACGCAGATTAGTCAGATCGGCCTGGGTAAACGCCTGATAGCGACCTTTCAGTTTTTCCGGGAATGGGATGTACTCAATGCTGCCTTTTTTGTGGTACGCAAGCGTTGCATCGGCAACGGCCTGGAAAGATTCCGCACGACCGGTACCAAGGTTAAAGATGCCGGAAACCCCGTTTTCCAGGAACCACAGGTTCACCGCAGCCACATCGCCTACGTAAACGAAATCACGCTTGAAGTTTTCACTGCCTTCGAACAGTTTTGGTGTTTCGCCATTGTTGAGCTGGGTGTTGAGGTGGAAAGCGACGCTCGCCATACTGCCTTTATGGCCTTCACGCGGTCCGTAGACGTTGAAATAGCGGAAGCCAACAATCTGAGAATTGGCTTCTGGCAGGATCTGACGAACGTACTCGTCGAACAGGAATTTTGAGTAGCCGTAAACGTTCAGCGGTTTCTCATATTCACGGGATTCGATGAAATCAGAAGTGCGGCCGCCGTAGGTGGCGGCAGAGGACGCATACAGGAACGGAATTTCACGCTCCAGGCAGTAGTGCAACAGCTCTTTGGAGTATTGATAGTTGTTATCCATCATATACTTGCCGTCCCACTCGGTAGTGGAGGAGCATGCGCCTTCGTGGAAAATCGCTTCGATATCGCCGAAATCTTCTCCGGCCATAATCTGGATCAGGAAGTCTTCCTTGTCCATGTAGTCAGCAATATTCAGATCCACCAGGTTAACAAACTTGGTGCCATCTTTCAGGTTGTCCACCACAAGGATGTCGGTGATGCCTTTATCATTCAATGACTTGACGATGTTGCTGCCGATAAAGCCCGCGCCGCCGGTAACGATGATCATAAATGTAACCTTCGAATTTTGGAGTCAGAGACAATCTCAGACACTAATGTCTGTAATCATACCATCACATCGGCATCCCTTCAGCCTCTTAAGTAAGATGGTGGGTCGGTAGAAGGCCTATAAACACCAGTATAAGAATGCTTATTTAATGGTTATTAAGTCTATTAAATTAATCTTAAATGTACTTAGTTTTTTTATATCCATCTATGTATATTATATGTACAAAAACAAAAACTATGTGATATAATATTTTTTTTATTAATGGTTTGAAAATGGTTATGAAATCGTCTACCACTATTGTGACAGCATATTTTGATATCGGTAGGGGGGAGTGGACTGTTAATAAAGGCTTCCGTGAAAAACTTTCCCGATCTTCTGATGTCTATTTTGACTACTTCAAACGGTTAGCCGCTTTAGAAAATGATATGGTTATTTTTACTTCGTCTGAGTTTGAGGACAGAGTTGCGGAAATACGCAAAGGTAAGTCCACAAAAATTATAACCATAGATTTAGGTAAAAAATTTAAGCATATTAATAATAAAATAAGACAAATCCAGCAGGATGATACTTTTAAGAGTAAATTAGAGACGCGACAGCTAGGTAACCCTGAGTACTGGTCTCCAGAATATGTGTTGATCAATAATTTAAAAGCATATTTTGTAGTGAAGGCCATAAATGCAGGCTTAGTTAATACTCCGATGGTTGCCTGGGTAGACTTCGGATATTGCCGTAAACCGCAGGTTACTCGCGGATTAAAAGTATGGGACTTCCCTTTTGACCGTAATAAAATGCATCTCTTCACGATTAAAAAGGGTCTGGTTATATCATCCAGAAAACAGGTTTTTGATTTTATGATCGGAAATCATACTTATATTATCGGCGGCGCTATTGTTGGTTCACCAGAGAAATGGAAAGAGTTTTACTCATTAGTCACTGAGTGTCAAAAAGAGACTCTCAGAAATAATATTGTTGATGATGATCAGGGTATTTTTGTCATGTGTTATTACAAGCGCCCTGATCTATTAATGCTTAATTACCTTGGTCGTGGCAAATGGTTCGATCTGTTCCGTGTTTATCGGCGAACCGCTTTAGGTGCAAAACTCCAGGCATTGCGAATTTTTCTCACTCGAAAGTAGTGGCTTGAATGAGATTGAAGGGTTACCTAACCAGATAGAATGCTGCAAAGGCATTCTTCTGCTATTGCTGTTGTTTTTTTATGATTTTTTATAAAATCCAGCCAATTCAATTGGTTGCGATTCAGTGCGTCCAATGAATCCATACGACGGCATCACTGATTAGCCATGTGGGTATACGTGATTTATGCTTCATTTTGAAGAAGTGATGATGCGTCATCTCGTATCAGCGTATAGCTTTGGGTAATATGTGCTGAAATTTGCCCAGTCTGGAGAATTGAAATGCGTGGGGATTTTTACAAACAGTTAACGAACGATCTCGAAACCGCACGTGCGGAAGGATTGTTTAAAGAAGAGCGCATTATTACGTCTGCCCAGCAGGCGGATATCACCGTGGCGGACGGAAGCCACGTTATTAACTTTTGTGCGAACAACTATCTGGGGCTGGCTAACCACCCAGAACTGATCGCAGCTGCAAAAGCAGGTATGGATTCTCACGGATTTGGTATGGCTTCGGTCCGCTTTATTTGCGGTACCCAGGACAGCCATAAGCAACTGGAGCAAAAACTGGCGGCATTCCTCGGTATGGAAGATGCCATTCTTTACTCTTCCTGCTTTGACGCCAACGGCGGCCTGTTTGAAACGCTGCTGGGCGCAGAAGATGCGATTATCTCAGATGCGCTCAACCACGCTTCTATCATTGACGGTGTTCGCTTGTGTAAAGCAAAGCGTTTCCGTTACGCCAACAACGACATGGTCGAACTGGAAGCTCGTTTGAAAGAAGCGCGTGAAGCGGGAGCCCGTCATATCCTGATCGCCACCGATGGCGTGTTCTCTATGGATGGTGTGATTGCTAACCTGAAAGGCGTTTGTGACCTGGCGGATAAATACGACGCGCTGGTCATGGTTGATGATTCCCATGCTGTCGGCTTTGTCGGCGAAAATGGTCGTGGCTCACATGAATACTGTGACGTGATGGGGCGTGTGGACATCATCACTGGTACGCTGGGTAAAGCGCTCGGCGGCGCATCTGGCGGTTATACCGCAGCGCGCAAAGAGGTTGTTGAGTGGCTGCGTCAGCGTTCCCGTCCGTATCTGTTCTCCAACTCATTGGCTCCTGCCATTGTTTCTGCCTCCATTAAAGTGCTGGAGATGGTCGAAGCAGGCAGCGAGCTGCGCGATCGCCTGTGGGCGAACGCACGTCAGTTCCGCGAGCAAATGTCTGCCGCAGGCTTTACGTTAGCGGGAGCGGATCACGCAATTATCCCGGTCATGTTGGGGGATGCGGTAGTGGCGCAAGAGTTCGCCCGCGAGCTGCAAAAAGAGGGGATTTACGTTACTGGATTCTTCTATCCGGTGGTTCCAAAAGGTCAGGCGCGTATTCGTACCCAGATGTCTGCGGCGCATACCCCTGAGCAGATTACGCGTGCTGTTGAGGCGTTCACACGCATTGGTAAACAACTGGGCGTTATTGCCTGAGGATGTGAAATGAAAGCGTTATCCAAACTGAAAGCGGAAGAGGGCATTTGGATGACCGACGTTCCTGAACCGGAAGTCGGCCATAACGATTTGCTGATTAAAATCCGTAAAACAGCCATCTGCGGGACTGACGTTCACATTTATAACTGGGATGAATGGTCGCAAAAAACCATCCCGGTACCGATGGTCGTTGGACATGAATATGTCGGCGAAGTTGTTGGCATCGGCCAGGAAGTTAAAGGCTTTAAAATCGGCGATCGCGTTTCAGGCGAAGGTCATATCACCTGCGGGCATTGCCGTAACTGCCGCGGTGGACGTACTCACCTGTGCCGCAATACGACCGGTGTTGGCGTAAACCGTCCTGGCTGCTTTGCAGAATACCTGGTGATCCCGGCATTTAACGCGTTTAAAATTCCGGACAACATCTCTGACGACCTGGCGTCTATCTTCGATCCGTTCGGTAATGCGGTGCATACGGCGCTGTCGTTCGATCTGGTTGGGGAAGATGTGCTGGTTTCCGGCGCGGGTCCA
Source organism: Citrobacter sp. Cb023 (assembly GCF_030336805.1). NCBI lineage: Bacteria > Pseudomonadati > Pseudomonadota > Gammaproteobacteria > Enterobacterales > Enterobacteriaceae > Citrobacter > Citrobacter sp. Cb023. The sequence goes on from NZ_JAOWCV010000032.1 coordinate 156,149, forward strand.
ATCGGTATTATGGCGGCAGCGGTTGCCAGGCACGTTGGCGCACGCCACGTGGTGATTACCGATGTTAATGAGTATCGCCTTGAACTGGCGCGTAAAATGGGCATCACTCGCGCGGTCAACGTGTCGAAAGAGAGTCTGACCGACGTGATGGCTGAACTGGGCATGACCGAAGGGTTTGATGTCGGTCTGGAGATGTCCGGCGTGCCGCCAGCGTTTCGCACCATGCTGGACACCATGAACCACGGTGGCCGTATTGCTATGCTGGGTATTCCACCATCAGACATGTCCATCGACTGGACTAAAGTTATCTTTAAGGGATTGTTTATTAAAGGTATCTACGGTCGTGAGATGTTTGAGACCTGGTACAAGATGGCCGCATTGATTCAGTCTGGTCTGGATTTGTCGCCGATTATCACCCATCGATTCTCCATCGATGAATTCCAGCAGGGCTTTGACGCGATGCGCTCGGGCCAGTCAGGGAAAGTGATCCTGAGCTGGGATTGAATGCTCGACTTGTATTAAATGCTACCAACGGCCAGATTCTTTATTCTGGCCGTATAAATAATAAATACTATTTGCCACGAAGCTTTCTGGATAAAGATCTTATCGCTTCTTTGAGCCAGATGAGCTTATAGATTAATCCTTTTCCTTTGATGTTAATATGATATTTTCGCTGCAAAGCTAAAATATCATTAGCCTGGCAAATCTTCATATTTCCCTTACAGGATAAGTCAATTATTCTTAATTCACCGCCTGGCGTACGAATGAAATTTCCAGGGTGGATATCATTAGACGCCAACCCGGCTTTGTGAAGGCGCAGAACGCACTGCTTCACTTCATCGGTATTCTTATGGTTAATTTCTTTTAAAGGAGTGCCTTCAACATATTCATGAATAATATAAACATCATGACACTGACGAAGGCGTACTTTTTCAGCGGCATAGTAGAGATCCGCTGTACAGGCGCGCATTTCCGGGGAGAGTGTGTCCAGTTTCTTGATGAGCCTGGAATAAAAGGGGCCGGAGATAAAATTCTGCATTTTTTTCTCAAATCGAGGATCAACTTCACGGTCGTTTTTGATGATAAATTTTTGTGAGTTGTACTCGACCAGTTCAACACTGCGCATGGCGTTACCACTGCTCAACGGTTTGCCACTGATTTCTTTGTTTATATACTTATTCATCAGTGACTTAAGGTCTGTTTTGGTCTCTTTGCAATAGACCGTATAACCTTTTTCATGTGTCTTACTGATGGCCATCACTTTCCTCAATATCAGTGTACATCGCGCGTTAATTTACAGGGGTATAGTATACAGGTTGTGTCCCTCAATATGTAGACGATCTGAGCTATCACAGGCCGCTGAACTCAGGCGCCGCATGGCATTTTCCCATACTGGTTGCTTTCGCTGCGCCTCTTCTGAAAATTAAACGTTCTAACCTTAATAATTCCTTAATGAAACTGTAGTAAAAGTCATCAGTGTACTGACAAACTTGGGTTATCTGATGAGAAACCGCACAAATATGTTGAGTGTTATTATTCCGTTGTATAACGCGGGTGATAGTTTTCGGGGTTGCATGGAATCTTTGATCGCACAGACATGGGCTGCGATAGAGATCATTATTGTGGATGACGGTTCAACGGATAACTCTGTTGATATTGCAAGACATTATGCTGATAACTATTCCCATGTCCGGTTGTTACATCAGGCTAACGCCGGGGCATCTGTCGCGCGTAATCGTGGTCTGGCAGTGGCCAAAGGGGATTATGTTGCATTTGTCGATGCCGATGACCTGGTTTATCCCAATATGTATGAAACCCTGATGACCATGGCGCTTCAGGATGACCTCGATCTGGCACAGTGCAATTCTGATTGGTGCATTTTCGAAACGGGGGACACCTGGCAATCAATACCGACGGACCGTCTGCGGTCTACGGGTGTATTGACCGGCCCCGACTGGTTACGTATGGCATTGGCTTCACGCCGTTGGACGCATGTGGTCTGGATGGGGGTTTATCGCAGAGATGTTATCGAGAAAAACAAGATAGCGTTTATTCCAGGGTTGCATCATCAGGATATTGTATGGACGACGGAGTTTATGTTTAACGCCAAACGTGTGCGATATACCGAGCAATCATTGTATAAATACTTCTTACACGATCAATCAGTTAGCCGTCTTAAAAGACAAGGCTTAAAAAATCTCAATTACCAACGCCACTATATTAAAATTACACGGTTATTGGATAAGTTGAATCGTGAATATGCGGGGCGGATTACTATTTATCCGGAATTTCATCAGCAAATAACCTATGAAGCATTACGCGTTTGCCACGCAGTACGCAAAGAGCCGGATGTCCATATTCGTCAACGCATGATTGCAGAGATTTTTGTCTCTGGTATGTATAAACGCATGATTACTAACGTACGCAGCGCCAAAGTTTTGTACCAGGCGCTGCTATGGTCATTCCGTCTCTGGAAATGGCGCGATAAAACATCCTCGCCTTCTCGTATTGCCCGTAAAACGCTTAATTTACGTTAGCGTTCATAGCGCTGGGTGAGGATGTATTCCCCCAGCCCTGCCATTGCAGGCGCATGTACTGCACCAGCGTGCTTTGGGTGATGCTTTCACCGAGCACGCTGAAGAAGCGGCTGGCGTAAACCGGCTCTAACGGCTGCTTCGGTTTGCATAATCTCACCCCGCGGAAAGGATTACGTGGCGCATCAGGTTTACCATTCTTCGGCGGTGTAAAGTTTGGTCTGGAGGTGTCTACCTGTGGTTCATTGAGCAGGCTGCTTGGGCGAACCAGCGTAATGTCCGCAGGCAGGTTATAAAGCATTTGCTGCAGGACGCGAACCGTCGAAGGGTGAGGATGCCCAATGGCAATTGCTGAACCGTTGCGGCGCGCAAGCTCAACGGCACGATTAAACTGACGGCGAATATCGGCTTCGTTTTGCGTGTCATCCAGGAAGACTTTGCGTTTGATAACCTTCACGCCGGTTCCTGATGCTGCGCGCATTGCCTGACTGTTGCCGATGGTCATACTGTCCAGGAAGTAGAGATCGTAGCGTTCCAGCGCCTGCATCACCTTCTGCATACCGAACAGGCTGGAGGTCATCGCGCTGCCCATATGGTTGTTCAGCCCGACCGCATTCGGTACTTTGCTTACCGCGTCGCGAATAATCCGCTCAATCTCTTCGCTGCTCATTTCCGGGCGCAAAGTATCTTTCTCTAACGGCTGTTTGCTCAGCGGCGCCATCGGCAGATGGATTAAAACTTCATGCCCGCTGTTATGCGCTTTAATCGCCATTTCACGCGCGTGTGGGGCATTAGGCAGAACGGCAACGGATAGGGTGGAAGGCATCGCCAGAACCTGATTTTCGGTGTGTGGACGATAGCCGAAATCATCAATAACGATGGCAAGTTTGCCAGCAAAAACAGGTGTTGCGAAGGCCAGCACGCTGGCGAGAGAGAATAATAGACGACGAAATTGAGGCAAAACTTATCTTCCCAACCACGGCTGTGGATTGACCGCCTGACCCTGGCGACGAATTTCGAAATAGAGTGCCGGCCTGCCCTGTCCGCCGCTGCTACCCACAAGTGCAATAGGCTGCCCGGCGCGAACCTGCGTACCGACGCTGACCAGCGCGCTCTGGTTATAACCGTAAAGGCTCATATCGCCTTTACCGTGCTCAACGACGACCACCAGACCGTAGCCCTGCAACCAGTCCGCCAGAATGACGCGGCCATCGGCAATGGCTTTAACTTCGGTGCCTTCGGATGCGCCAATAACCATCCCCTTCCAACGTAGCTCACCTTGCAACTGTTCGCCATAACGATGTAGCGTTGGGCCACGAACGGGCCAGAATGCCTGGCCGCGTGGGGAACCTAAACCGCCGGTACGGGACATCAGTGATTTTTCGCTTTCGGTTGGCTTGTAGGTTGAGCCTTTCCGTGACGCATCCTTCTGTTTGTCACGTACGGCCTGCGCCTCGCGAGCTTCACGTTCCGCGCGTGCTTTGGCTGCGGCTTCGGCACGAGCAATGCTGTTGCGCAGGCGTGATTCGTTGGCGCGCATTTCGCCCAGTTGCTGCTGACCCTGCTGAATCGATGACTCCAGACCCGAGAGCGTCTTCTTGCGTTCATTACGCGCCTGCTCCAGCTTAGCCTGCTGAGCGCGCTGTTCGTACAGCAACGTCTGCTGTTCGCTCTGCTTATCTTCCAGCTCGGCTTTTTGCGAGTCGACCTCTTCGCGGGTTTGTTTCAACTGCGCGATGGTTTCCTGCCGCGCCTGGTTCAGATAGCCGAAATAGGCCTGCAGGCGTTGCCCGCGCTGGCTCTCTTCCCCGCTCAGAATGAGCTGAATACCGGTGTGTTCGCCCTGGCGAAACGCTGCGTCAAGTTGCGCTGCCAGGCTACGCTCTTGCGCAGCCCGCTGTTTTTCCAGCTTCGCGAGGGCGGCATTCATCTCTGTGATTTGTGCATTCAACTGCGCCAGCGAGTTTTGCGTTTCGCGTAGTTGCCTGGCGGCAACGGCGATGGCCTGTTCCTGAGCTTTAAGTTGAGCGAGGAGAGTGGAGCGTTGTTGTTGTTGTTGGCGTACCGCACGTTCTTTTGCCGCGATATCAGCCTGAATAGATTTGAGCTGATCGCGCTCGTCCGCGTGGGCGGAAAAGGCGCACAGCAATACGCCAGCGCTAAGCGCGCTGGCGTAGAACAAGGGCCTGACTGAAAGCTTTCGCAGTTTCACGGCCCAAGTGATGGTATTAATCGCCTTTCCCCTCATGGGGAGGGATTATTCCACGATGAACAGCGGCTTACCAGTCATCTCTTGCGGGATTTCCATACCCATCAGCGTCAGCATCGTCGGGGCGATATCAGAAAGTTTGCCGCCTTCAACTGCTTTGACGTTTTTACCACCGACATAAATCAGCGGAACGGGCAGGTTGGTGTGTGCTGTATGCGCCTGACCGGTGGACGGATCGCGCATTTGCTCTGCGTTACCGTGGTCCGCGGTGATCAGCAGTTGGCCGCCAACGGATTCAACCGCTTTAGTCACCTGCTCAACGCAGTGATCCAGCGCTTCAACCGCTTTAACCGCAGCTTCCATCACCCCGGTGTGACCAACCATGTCGCCGTTCGGGTAGTTACAAATGATGGTGTCGTATTTTCCGCTCTGAATCGCAGCAACCAGCTTCTCGGTCAGCTCAGCAGAGCTCATTTCCGGCTGCAGATCGTAGGTCGCGACTTTCGGCGAGTTGATCAGGATGCGATCTTCGCCTTTGAACGGCTCTTCTACGCCGCCGTTAAAGAAGAAGGTCACGTGGGCATATTTTTCAGTTTCGGAAATACGCAGCTGCGTTTTGTCATTCTTCGCCATCCACTCGCCAAGGGTGTTGGCCAGAGACGCTGGTGGGTAAGCAACAGCCGTTTTGATGTCGGCTGCGTATTCGGTCAGCATCACAAAGTTGAGGTTAACGACTTTCTTACGGGCGAAGCCGTCGAAGTCAGCGTTAACAAACGCACGGGTGATTTCACGCGCACGGTCAGCACGGAAGTTCATGAAAATCAGCGTATCGCCGTCTTCCATGGCGGCTTCAGCCTGGCCTTCAGCACGGATCACGGTCGCTTTCACGAATTCGTCGTTTTCGTCGCGGGCATAAGCAGCCTGCAGGCCTTCAACAGCCGTAGCGAACTGGAACTCGCCTTTTGCCAGCGTCATCAGGTCATAAGCCTGTTCAACGCGATCCCAACGGTTGTCGCGGTCCATGGCGTAGTAACGACCGATGATGGACGCTACGCGGCCTTTGCCCAGCGCGGCAAATTTCTCTTCGAATTTCTGCAGCGAATGTTCAGCGCTGCGCGGCGGGGTATCACGGCCATCAAGGAAAGCGTGCAGATAGATTTTCTCAGCACCGCGTTCAGCTGCCATTTCGACCATCGCCATGATGTGATCTTCGTGGCTGTGAACGCCGCCAGCAGAGAGCAGGCCCATGATATGAACCGCTTTGCCGCTATTTTTTGCCTGGTCGACCGCATCGGTCAGCACTGGGTTAGCGAAGAAAGTCCGTTCTTTAATTTCAACATCCAGACGGGTCAGGTCCTGATACACGATGCGGCCCGCGCCCAGGTTGACGTGACCCACTTCGGAGTTGCCCATCTGGCGATCGGGCAGGCCGACTTCCAGGCCAGAGGCATCAATCAGGGTATGCGGACGTTTTGCCCACAGAGCATCCATTACCGGGGTTTTGGCATTAAAGATGGCGTTATCCTGGCTGTCTTCACGATAGCCATAGCCATCCAGAATCACCAGTACCATAGGTTTTTTAGAAACCGACATTGCGACAACCTCACACTCAATAGACAAAAATAATTGCGTAATTTTACTACAGCTGAATCGATAAAATAGCCCCAGAAGATCAAATAATCGACCAGAGCGTGTCGCAGAGGGCGCGGATTTACGTTTTTTTTTCCGTAGCGCCCCGCAAAAATGCAATCCAATGCACGCTCTGGCTGTATTTGCGCCAACGCGCAGGTATACTCCTTTCCTGGTTTTTTAATCACTAAGTCGGGAGTTGTTACCCCCCATGCAAGAAATTATGCAATTTGTTAGTCGCCACCCTGTATTGAGTATCGCCTGGATTGCGTTACTGGCGGCTGTATTATTTACCACGTTTAAGAGCCTGACTTCGAAAGTGAAGGTAATTACGCGCGGAGAAGCCACTCGTCTTATCAACAAAGAAGATGCGGTGATTGTGGATTTACGTCAGCGCGACGACTTCCGCAAAGGCCATATCGCGGGCTCCACTAACCTGCTGCCGAGCGAAATCAAAGCCAACAATTTTGGCGAGCTGGAAAAACACAAAAACAAACCTGTTATTGTGGTTGATGGCTCTGGTATGCAGTGCCAGGATTCAGCAACTGCGCTGATTAAAGCCGGTTTTGAGCAGGTATCTGTACTGAAAGACGGCGTAGCGGGCTGGAGTGGCGAGAATCTGCCACTGGTTCGCGGCAAGTAATTTACCCGTCTTCTTTCATGCCTCAGGGTAAAAGAACACTGGAGATAAGTCATGGCCAATATTGAGATCTATACCAAAGCGACCTGCCCGTTTTGCCATCGCGCAAAGGCGCTGTTGAACAGCAAGGGTGTGAGTTTCCAGGAACTTCCGATTGACGGCGATGCCGTGAAGCGTGAAGAGATGATCAAGCGCAGTGGCCGTACAACGGTTCCGCAGATTTTTATTGATGCACAGCACATTGGTGGTTGTGACGACTTGTATGCGTTGGATGCACGTGGTGGACTGGATCCACTGCTGCGTTAAGGCGTACCGAAGTATTTAAAGGACAACACTAAAGGGTTTTCTCAACATGTCAGAACAAAATAACACTGAAATGGCTTTCCAGATCCAACGTATTTATACCAAGGATGTGTCTTTCGAAGCGCCAAATGCACCACATGTTTTCCAGAAAGATTGGCAGCCAGAGGTTAAACTGGATCTTGATACCGCATCTACCCAACTGGCAGATGATGTGTATGAAGTAGTGCTGCGTGTCACCGTAACGGCTTCTCTGGGTGAAGAAACTGCGTTCCTGTGTGAAGTTCAGCAGGGCGGTATTTTCTCCATCAGTGGTATTGAAGGGACTCAGATGGCGCATTGCCTTGGTGCATACTGCCCGAACATTCTGTTCCCGTATGCCCGCGAATGCATCACCAGCCTGGTTTCCCGCGGTACATTCCCGCAACTGAACCTTGCGCCGGTCAACTTTGATGCGCTGTTCATGAACTATTTACAGCAGCAGGCTGGCGAAGGTACTGAAGAACATCAGGATGCCTGATGAACCAAAGTAATGCTTCAATGACTGTGATTGGTGCCGGCTCGTACGGCACCGCTCTTGCCATCACCCTGGCAAGAAATGGCCATCAGGTTGTCCTGTGGGGCCATGATCCGAAACATATCGCGACCCTCGAGCACGATCGCTGCAACGTCGCGTTCCTCCCTGATGTGCCTTTTCCCGAAACGCTGCGCCTGGAAAGTGATTTAGCCACTGCGCTGGCCGCCAGTCGTAATATTCTGGTGGTGGTGCCGAGCCACGTCTTTGGCGAAGTGCTGCGCAACATCAAACCGCTGATGCGTCCTGACGCGCGTCTGGTCTGGGCGACAAAGGGTCTGGAAGCGGAAACGGGACGCCTGCTGCAGGACGTCGCGCGTGAAGCGCTGGGGAATTCTATTCCACTGGCGGTTATCTCCGGTCCGACGTTCGCCAAAGAGCTGGCGGCGGGCATGCCGACGGCGATTTCTCTGGCCTCGACGGACGACACCTTTGCTGACGATCTCCAGCAGTTGCTGCACTGTGGCAAGAGCTTCCGCGTTTACAGCAATCCGGATTTCATTGGCGTGCAGCTTGGCGGCGCGGTGAAAAACGTTATTGCGATTGGCGCGGGGATGTCTGACGGCATCGGTTTCGGCGCGAATGCGCGAACCGCATTGATCACCCGTGGACTGACCGAAATGTCTCGCCTTGGCGCGGCGTTGGGTGCCGATCCTGCCACCTTTATGGGGATGGCGGGTTTAGGCGATCTGGTGCTGACCTGTACCGACAACCAGTCGCGTAACCGTCGTTTTGGCATGATGCTCGGCCAAGGGATGGACGTGCAGGGGGCGCAGGACAAGATTGGTCAAGTGGTTGAAGGCTACCGCAATACGAAAGAAGTTCGTGAATTGGCGCACCGTTTTGGTGTTGAGATGCCAATAACCGAGGAAATTTATCAAGTATTGTATTGCGGAAAAAACGCGCGCGAGGCAGCATTGACGTTATTAGGCCGTGCACGCAGGGACGAGCTGAGTCGCCACTAGCTGTAAGGAACTGTTGAATATAACGACCCGACCCGCGAAGAACGGGTCGGTCGTTTTGCTACCTTCTGGAGTACGCAATGCCGTGTGAAGAACTGGATATCGTCTGGAAAAACATTAAAGCGGAAGCCCGGGCACTGGCGGAATGTGAGCCAATGCTGGCCAGTTTTTATCACGCAACGTTGCTCAAGCATGAAAACCTCGGTAGTGCGCTGAGCTATATGCTGGCGAATAAACTCGCTTCTCCGATCATGCCCGCCATTGCCATTCGCGAAGTCGTGGAAGAGGCCTACGCGGCCGATCCTGAAATGATTGCCTCAGCGGCCTGTGATATTCAGGCGGTACGCACGCGTGATCCGGCTGTCGATAAATATTCCACCCCACTTCTGTATCTGAAGGGCTTTCATGCGCTTCAGGCCTACCGTATCGGTCACTGGCTGTGGCATCAGGGACGTCAGGCGCTGGCAATCTTCCTGCAAAATCAGGTGTCCGTTAGCTTCCAGGTAGACATTCACCCGGCGGCAAAAATTGGCCGTGGGATTATGCTCGATCACGCCACTGGTATTGTGGTCGGTGAAACTGCCGTGATTGAAAACGACGTCTCTATTTTGCAATCCGTCACGCTGGGCGGGACCGGTAAAGCCGGCGGTGACCGTCATCCGAAAATTCGTGAAGGCGTGATGATTGGCGCGGGAGCAAAAATTCTCGGCAACATTGAAGTCGGGCGCGGCGCGAAGATTGGCGCAGGTTCCGTCGTTTTACAGCCGGTACCCCCGCATACCACTGCAGCAGGCGTTCCGGCACGCATCGTCGGCAAGCCTGACAGCGATAAGCCGTCCATGGATATGGATCAGCATTTCAACGGGATACATCATACTTTTGAGTATGGAGATGGTATCTGATTTCGAGCTATCTTACCTGGCAGATTGAACCTGAGCTGTGCTCGTCATCCTCACGTATTGCGTGTACGCTCCGGTGACTGTGCGCGGTCCGTGTTCAATCTGTCTGCGCCGATAACGCTCGAAATGAATTTCATCAAATTAATGTAGGTCGGATCAGGCGCTAGCCGCTATCCAACAATCATCAGCTACGCAGTACCGCGCCCGGATACCCTAGCTGGCGCCAGGCCTCATACACCACCACCGACACCGCATTTGACAGGTTCATGCTGCGACTGTCTGGCATCATCGGAATACGAATTTTTTGTTCGGCCGGCAGCGCGTCAAGGATGCTGGCTGGCAGACCGCGTGTTTCCGGACCAAACATCAGATAATCCCCGTCCTGATAGCATACCGCGCTATGCGCTGGCGTACCTTTGGTGGTCAGAGCAAACAGGCGCTGCGGATGTTCTGCGGCGACGAAGGCGGCGTAATCAGGGTGGCGTAGCACGGCGGTAAATTCATGGTAATCCAGCCCCGCGCGACGCAGGCGCTTGTCGTCCCAGGTAAAGCCCATTGGCTCTATAATATGCAAACGAAAGCCGGTGTTGGCGCAAAGACGGATAATATTGCCGGTATTTGGCGGGATTTCTGGTTCGAATAAAACGATGTTAAGCATACTGCCCCCTTGATAACGGGGGGCAGAATAGCAGAAAGAGCGGGTACTATGCGACGGTCAGCGCGTGCGGTTTATAGCGCTGCAGCTTGTAAATTGTCGCGGCAGCAGCGACCAGGGCCGGAAGGCTGAGGAACATTAAGATACTGTCTGCCTGCCATTGCAGGGAAAGCAACTGGGCGCTCATCATCGTTCCGGCTACGCCGCCGAAGCGGCCCACGCCCTGCATCCAGGCAATGCCCGTCGCACGGCAGTGGGTTGGATAAAACGTGGCGGCCAGCGTCTGCAGCCCGGACTGCGCGCCGTTCATGGTAATCCCCATCAGGAAGATCAGTGCGCCGAACAAGATGATGTGGTTATGTTCAAACCCGAGAGCGAGGGCAAACAGCATCGTCAGAATAAAGCCAAGTGACACCACTTTATGGGCTTCCCAGCGGTCCATTAACCAACCGGCCAGCAGGATCCCCGCCGTACCGCCAAAGGTAAACAGCGATGTCAGCCAGGCGGATTCGGCCAGCGGATAGCCCATTCCCAGCATCAGCGTTGGCATCCAGCTCAGTAGCACGTAATAGATAACCAGCCCCATAAAGTAGGTCATCCAGAGCATCAGCGTACCCGGCAGCCAGGGCATACTAAATAACTGTGCCACGCTGCTTTTTTTGACCGTGATACGGTCTTCATCCAGATAAAACTGGGTAACCTGTTCCAGACTTCCCGACATAAAGCGTTGAGCAATGCGTTTAATCTGTGCAACCCCTTTACCGCGGTGAACCAGATACTTAACCGACTCTGGCAGGAACAGCACCAACAGTGCGGTGAGGACCAGCGGGGCGATCGCACCAGCAAGCAGAACACTGTGCCAGCCGTAGTTGGGGATCAGCCAGGAGGAGATCACGCCGCCGCCCGCAGCCCCTAACGGAAAGCCACAGTACATGGTGTTAATCGCCATTGAACGACAGCGTTTCGGGGCGAACTCTGACACCAGGGTGATGGCATTGGGCATTGCCGCGCCAAGCCCAAGCCCGGTGAGAAAGCGCCAAAACGTGAGCATATTCAGCGTCTGGGCATAGGCGGTTCCCAGACTGGCGAGGCCAAAGAACAGACAGGAAAAGACCAGGACGCGCTTACGACCCATACGATCGGAAATCGGTCCGGCCAGCAGGGCACCAAATGAGAGGCCCAATAGCGCGGCGCTTAACACCGGTCCAAGATCTTGTTTCTTGATGCCCCAGTCGGCTGAAAGCGTGGGGGCAATATAGCCCATCGCCGCCGTATCGAAGCCGTCAATGGCTAAAACCAGAAAACCCAGGACAATAATGACCCAGTGGAAGCGCGAAAAAGCACTGTCATCTATCGCCTGCTGGATATTCACTTTTCCGGAATAAGCCATGTCACCCTCGCCAGTTATGATGATTGTTATATGTATAAAATGCTGTTGTATTAGCTTGTCTATACATTTGGCAGGTGGATAAAAAGTTGTCAAATATATTGGTTGTAAATGTTAACTACTCGTTATTTTTGGATAAAAAATGGTCGGGCTGAAAACAGACCGACCATTCAGAAAATGGGGTTTACGGGGATGTTGTTACGCTGCGCTACCCTGGACCAGAGGTGCCAGCGCGGCAGGCAGGCTCTTACCCAGTTCCTGTACCAGCGAATCACGGCTGATTTCGCTAATCGACTTCGCACCGGTCAGGGTCATCGCCACCTTCATCTCTTTCTCGATCAGGTTCAGCAGATTCGCCACACCGGCCTGGCCGTGGGTCGCCAGCGCGTACAGATAAGCACGCCCCAGCAGCACGCTATCCGCGCCCAGCGCTATCATGCGTACAACGTCCAGACCATTGCGGATCCCGCTATCAGCCAGAATGGTAATATCGCCTTTCACCGCATCGGCAATGGCGGGCAGCGCACGAGCTGAAGACAGCACGCCATCTAACTGACGGCCACCGTGGTTAGAGACAACGATACCATCCGCGCCAAAGCGTACGGCGTCGCGGGCATCTTCAGGGTCGAGGATCCCTTTGATCACCATCGGACCATCCCAGAATTCACGGATCCACTCGAGGTCTTTCCAGGAAATCGACGGATCGAAGTTATTCGCCAGCCAGCCGATGTAATCTTCAAGGCCGGTGGGTTTGCCCAGATAAGTCGAAATATTGCCTAAATCATGCGGGCGACCGTTCAGACCAACGTCCCATGCCCACTGTGGATGAGTGACTGCTTGCCAGTAGCGACGCAGTGCCGCATTTGGGCCGCTCATACCGGAATGGGCATCACGGTAGCGTGCGCCAGGCGTTGGCATATCGACGGTAAAGACCAGCGTGGAGCAACCCGCCGCTTTGGCGCGCTCCAGTGCGTTACGCATAAAACCGCGATCGCGCAGCACATACAGCTGGAACCACATCGGACGCTTGATGGTCGGGGCGACTTCTTCAATCGGACATACGGACACTGTGGAAAGCGTAAACGGAATGCCTTTGGCATCAGCGGCGGCGGCGGCCTGAACCTCGCCCCGGCGTGCGTACATGCCGCATAAGCCGACAGGCGCGAGGGCTACCGGCATGGAGAGTGTTTCGTTGAACAGCTTGGTTTCCAGGCTCAGGTCAGACATATTCTTCAGTACGCGCTGGCGCAGCGCCACCTCTGACAGGTCTGCCACGTTACGGCGCAAGGTGTGCTCGGCATACGCCCCGCCGTCAATATAGTGGAACAAGAAGGGGGGCAGGATGCGCTGGGCTGCGGCGCGATAGTCGCTGGCTGCTGAAATAATCATGTGTTGTTCTCCCTGCTATTCTCACCAGGATCACCGGGCAGGCGAGTTATACGCGCCTGCCGGGCCTGATCTTCATCAAATCGTTTAATTGTGGTGTGGACAAAACTGAGGTGCGCCATCATGGCCTTACGCGCCCCGTCGGCATCCCCGGCAACAATGGCGTCCAGCACGGCCTGATGCTGCGCCGTCAGTTGAGAAAATACGGGCGGTACCAGGTACATACGTTGGCGGCTCTGTTTTACCGAAGACTGCAGGACGTCGAAGAAACCGCGCATGGTCTGCAACAGCACCACGTTGTGCGAGGCTTCCGCAATGGCGAGATGAAAGCGAACGTCAGCCTGCGAGGCGAGATCCGGATCTTCGCTTTGCGTGGCCTCGAAACAGAGCCTGATTTTCTCTTTATCCGCGGCGGTGGCCCGCATGGCTGCGTGCCAGGCGGTACTGGCTTCGATGGCGTGGCGGGCCTCCAGAATATCGAAACTGTAATCAGGATCGTCCGCCAGTAGGGTTTTCAGCGGCTGAACGATGTTTTGTTCAGACCAGGCCTCATGCTGCCAGCGGATAAACGTCCCGCCGCCACGACGGCTAATCAGTACGCCTTCACTGACCAGTTTTGCTAACGCCTCGCGCAGCGAGTTACGCGATACGCCGAGCTGTACGGCCAGTTGGCGCTCAGCGGGCAACTTCATGCCCGCCTCCAGCTGTTGTTCTTCAATCAGCGCCCGCACACGAGATGCGACTTCGTCTGACAGGCGTCTGGGCATCACTATCATGGAATCATCCAGGTTAAGACATAGGCCTGCAGCGTGGTAATCACACCCACCATGCAGGTGAAAATCAGGCTGTGTTTCACGGTAAAGCGGAACAGGTCAGACTCTTTCCCCACTAATCCCACTGCCGCACAGGCGATAGCGATAGATTGCGGCGAGATCATCTTGCCGGTCACGCCGCCGGTGGTATTTGCCGCCACCATCAGAACATCCGAAACGCCGATTTGCTGAGCAGCCGTAGCCTGCAGGGCGGCAAACAGTGCGTTTGATGAGGTGTCGGACCCGGTCAGAAATACCCCCAGCCAGCCGAGGAACGGTGAGAAGAAGGTAAACGCGCTGCCGGTGTGTGCCAGGGCCAACGCCAGGGTTGATGAAAGCCCGGAGTAGTTTGAGATAAACGCGAATGCCAGCACCATTCCGATGGAGTAAATAGGTAATGCCAGATCTTTCAGCGTGCTGCCAAAAGTCTGCAGCGCTGCGGACGGCTTCATCTTCAACCAGACGATAGACAGCAGGGCGGCAAACAAAATCGCGGTACCGGTTGCGGAGAACCAGTCAAATTTATACACCGCCGCGTAGGCTGTGGCTTCGTGTACGACCGGCGGCATACGGGCAACCAGCTTATCGAGGTACGGAACCGGAATATTGACCACCCAGTGGTACATCGCGCCGCCTGGCGCAAACAGCGCTTTAAACGGGGGTACGCTCCACAGCGTGACGGTGGCGGTCAGGAACAGGAACGGAGACCAGGCGCGGACCACCTGTCCAGCGGTATAGTGGGTGCGAGCCAGCGTCTGATCGACCTGTGAAGCGCCCATATCGCCAAAGCGGAAGATGCGTACCGGCTGCCAGCGTTTCAGGAACAGCGTCAGGCAGACCAGCGAAACCAGAGACGAGATAATGTCCGGCAGTTCCGGCCCGATAAAGTTAGAGCTGAGGTACTGCGCGATAGCAAACGAGCCGCCAGCGACCATCACCGCAGGCCAGGTCTCTTTTACGCCGCGCCAGCCATCCATAATCGCCATAATCCAGAACAACACGATAATGGTCAGGAACGGTAACTGACGGCCCACCATCTGACCAATCTCGAAGCTATCCAGCCCGGTAACCTGACCGGCAACCAGAATCGGAATGCCCATTGCGCCAAAAGCGACCGGAGCGGTGTTTACGATCAGACACAAACCTGCCGCGTACAGAGGATTAAAGCCCAGACCAACCAGCAGTGCGGCGGTAATCGCTACCGGAGCGCCAAATCCTGCCGCCCCTTCGAGGAATGCCCCAAAGGAGAAACCGACAATCAGCATTTGCAGACGTTGGTCCGGGGTAATCGAGAGTATTGAGGAGCGGATGATGTCGAACTGCCCGGTTTTCACCGAGATTTTATAGACGAATACCGCGGCGATAATGATCCAGGCAATTGGCCACAGACCATAGAAGAAGCCGTACACCACGGAAGCCAGAGCGTGATCGACCGGCATTTTGTAAAACAGCAGGGCGACCGTCAGAGCGATCACCACCGTCCATGACGCCGCAACATAGCCTTTCAGCTTGAGCTTAATCAGGGCGAAGAAAAAGAACAGGATAGGGAGCGATGCGATCAGACTGGAAAGCCAGATGTTACCGGCCGGGTCGTAGTTCTGTTGCCAGAGATTCATTGCAGGTCTCCTGGGGGCCGCCGACATAATGGAATGAGTCTGTGCTCATCTCCTGGTCACATTATGTGTAAAAGTGGCCCTGCCAATATTGTTGTGTAGGGGTAATGACAATGAATGGTTAATCAAATGTTATTTATTGGCAACGGTATTGTACTCACATTTTAATGAAATGTGAGGTGCTGGTAGGATCTGGCTGAAATTGGTAGGGCCAATTGCGAGGAGAAGGGAAGGACCGGGCAAGCGAATGTTGCCCGGTGGGAGATCAGAACTCGCTCTTCGCGAAGCCCGTCATCTCTTTCAGGCCCATTTCACGGCCAAGCTCGGTCATCGGGTGAACGACGATCAGGCCGCGCACGCTCTTCTTCAGCTTGCCCATGTCGGCCTGTTCTTTTTTGGTGATAGCACGACGGAAAGGAAGTTTCGCCAGCTTTTGCGCTTCTTTGCTCAGCTTCTGGCCGTGGACGTCACGCAAACGCGCGATCTCGGTTTCCAGCGTTTCTTTCTCTTGCTCCAGCTCGGCATATTTGTCGGCGGCTTCAACCAGGGACAGGTCTGCCTGCTGGTGGCGGATAGCGTCCAGACGATCGCTCAGGCGTTTAATTTCGTTTTTTTCGACTTCTTTCATAGGATAGCTTCTGATAAAAATAGGATGAATATCCTATAGTATGCGCGCAGAGCGGGATTATTCACAACTAATCGAAGATAAATAATCAAATGTTGCAAGTATTATTCAGCTAATGAAAATACTACTATTTTGATTAATAAGGAATTTTAAGTGATAAGGTCGGCCGTGGTGCTTTTTATTGACGGGTTCATAGTGAAGCACGTTTTCCTCAATATAATCGCCCAACCGATCCTAAACTTAAATGAGCAACCGCGCAGGCTGAGCGCGGTTAATACATGGAGGAGGGAAGATTATGGCGAAAATAGGTGAGAACGTTTCGGCCCTTATTGATAAGACGGTCGATTTTATGGCTTCAAGCCAGGCTTTTCGCGAATATCTGAATAAAACACCACCGCGCAACGTTGTCCCTACTGAAATACCGCAGGAGAATGCGCAGCTGTATCTGCAACGTCTGGCGTATTATCGGCAGCTGTATCGACCGCAGCAGGAAGAGAAGTAAGCCTGCAGGGTCTTATTTTTGAAAGGCTTTTTTTAAGCTGATTTTAGAAATCAGCTCGGTCAGGGAAAGTACCATCGTGGAGCGTACCATCTGCTGGTAGCGCTGAATCTGCATTGCGTGCAAACCTGAGTCTGAGGTATCAAACTGCGGTGGCGGCGGGAGTGCCGTCACGCAGTGGAGTTCGCCAAACGGGCCAAGAATTTCGTCGTCGGTGAACGCGTATTCATTACCGTCATGGTTTAACTCTTCCCGCAGCGCCATCAGAAGCTCCGCATCTTCATACTCCGGCCGGCTGAGTACGCCCAGACCGTAAATTAGCTTCAGACGAACGGAAAGATCGCCCAGCGGACCGTCGCCGTCGAGCAGGGGTTCTACGGCATATTTTACCGCATAGTCATCTTTGCGAAATACCTGAAGCACAAGGATATTCACCGCTTCGGTGAGCAGTTCTACGGCGGTGATGAGGAAGCTGCGTACGGTTTTGCCAGCATTCAGACGCTCAAGCACACGATTTTCAAAGGCCTGCGTTTGTTCCATTATTGCCTGCATATCTGACAATCTGTCATTTGGGCGCAGGCTGACCTGCGCCACATTCTCTATCATTTGGTTGCGTTATATGCGTTAACCGCCTCCGCCACCACATCACTGTTGGCATCCAGACCGGAAACCTGCGCCAGCGCGGCCTGTGGACCTTTTTCGTCAATCAGCGCGGCCAGTTCCTGGGCCTGCGGATCTTCTTCACTGCGATAGTGCATCGCTGCAGCAATACCGGTGACCAGATTCGCGTGCGGCAGGCCATACTCCAGCGTGCCCAGCAGCGGTTTAATCAGACGGTCGCCCGCGCTCAGTTTACGCAGCGGCTGACGCCCCACGCGCTCAACGTCATCTTTCAGATACGGGTTTTCAAAGCGACCGAGGATTTTCTGAATGTATGCCGCATGTTTTGCTGCATCAAAGCCATAGCGTTTGATCAGTACCGCGCCGCTCTCTTCCATCGCACCTTTTACCACTGCACGGATTTTCTCGTCGAGAATCGCGTCACGGATGGTCTGATGACCGGTCAATTTTCCGAGGTACGCGGTTATAGCATGCCCGGTGTTCAGCGTGAAGAGTTTACGTTCGACAAATGCCATCAGGTTATCAGTTAATTCCATTCCCGGGATGTCAGGCAGTTCGCCTTTGAACTGTGTTTTGTCGACAATCCACTCACTGAAGGTTTCGACGGTGACTTCCAGCGGATCGTTGGTCGCAGAAGCCGAAGGGGGAACAATGCGGTCCACGGCGGAATCGACGAAGCCAACATGTTCTTCAACCCAGGATTTGTCTTCATCTGCCAGCGCGTTCATAACGTGGCCTTTCAACTGGGTGGTTCCGCGCACCATGTTTTCACAGGCGATAATATTCAGCGGAGTGGCGATGCCCTGCGCCTTGCGTTTAACCAGCCCTTTGGCGATGGCCGGAGCGATACGCTCAAGCACGACCGGACCGACGGCGGTAGTGACTAAATCTACGTGGGCAATCAGGTCGACAACATCATCGCCGATGCTGCTTACGGCGTTGACGCCGGAAACGGTATCAACCTGCTCGTTTTCACCCACCACATGAACCTGATAGCTATGACGGGCATTCAGGGCATCGAGCACGACCTGGTTTACATCCGCGAACGTCAGTTGTATCCCCGCGTCCGCCAGCAGTTTGCCGATAAAGCCACGACCGATATTACCTGCGCCAAAATGTAATGCTTTCATAGTATTAACCTTCATTAATGATTTTACCCAAGAGGGCTGGGGTGAGGCGTTTCCCTCAACCTAACCCTCTCCACAAGGGAGAGGATATCGCCTTCATATTTCGAACTGCAGATGCGTTGGCTCTCCTCGCTCACCCCAGTCACGTACTTATGTACGCTCCTGGGGATTCGCTGCGTTGCCGCCTTTCTGCAGCTCGAACTATTTTGGAGATACTTAATGGTTAAGCTTTTTTACCAGCCAGCAGTTCCAGAACTTCATCCACGCTGGTGGTATGGGCCAGACGTTCGATCACGGATTCGTCATCCAGAGCGTTGGTCAGGCTGGTGATCACCTGGATATGTTCATTGTTACGTGCGGCGATACCAATGACCAGGCGGGCAATGTCGTCTTCTTCTTCACCGAAGCGCACGCCTTCTGGGTACTGGCAGAACACCACGCCGGTTTTCAGCACGCGGTCTTTGGCTTCAACCGTACCGTGCGGCACTGCGATGGACTCACCGAGGTAAGTCGGGGTCAGTTTTTCGCGGTCCAGCATCGCCTCGACGTATTCTGGCTCAACGTAGCCGCCTTTCACCAGTTGCTCACCGGCAAAGCGAATCGCTTCTTCTTTGTTAGTGGCTTTACGGCCGAGGAAGATATTCTCCGCACCCAGTTTGAACAGGTGGGTATCACCCTCTTCAAAGCTGTCTTTCAGGTGATCGCGGACTTTCTCTTCGTTCACGTTGTGGCGCTGTGCTGCAACCAGACGTTCGGTCAGGCTGGCGTACAGGCCGCTGTCGAGGAAGTTGGTCAGCGAAATGTGCTGTGCCTGAGGCACCTGGCGCATCGCACGTTCGGTCAGGTCACGGTGAGTAATGACCAGATCGACATCCGGCGGCAGATTGTTAATCGCGCTGTTGGTGACGGAAATCTGAGACAGACCGGCATCCTGCACTTTCTTGCGCAGTACGCCCGCACCCATGGCGCTGGAGCCCATACCCGCATCGCAGGCAACGATGATTTTACGCACATGGCTCAGGTCGTTAGTCACGTCGCCAGCCGCCAGCGGAGATGCACCTTTGGATTCCGCTTTCATGTCGTGCATACGACGAGTTGCGGCATCAATGTCATCATCTTCTTTCACTTTGCTGGTTTTCAGCAGAATGGCTGAGACGACAAAGGAGACAGCCATTGCGGCACAGATAGCAGCGATGTTCGCGAAGTAAGCACCCTTCGGCGTCATTGCCAGCACGGCCAGGATAGAACCCGGAGAAGCCGGAGAAACCAGGCCGCCGTTCAGGATAGTCAGGGTAAATACGCCAGTCATACCGCCGAGGATAACGGCCAGGATCAGACGCGGGTTCATCAGCACGTACGGGAAGTAAATTTCGTGGATACCACCCAGGAAGTGGATGATAGCCGCGCCGCCTGCGGACTGCTTAGCGCTGCCGCGACCGAAGAACATGTATGCCAGCAGAACGCCCATACCCGGACCCGGGTTAGCTTCAATCAGGAAGAAGATGGATTTGCCCATCTCGTGGGACTGCTGAATACCCAGCGGTGAGAAAATACCGTGGTTGATGGCGTTGTTGAGGAACAGGATTTTCGCCGGTTCAACGAAGATAGACGCCAGCGGCAGCATGTCATGGACAACCATGAAGTTAACGCCTGCCGCCAGGATTTTGGACAGTGCTTCAACCAATGGGCCAATGCCAAGGAATGCCAGAATGGCGAGGATCATCCCGATGATGCCTGCGGAGAAGTTATTCACCAGCATCTCAAAACCGGACTTGATCTTACCGTCTACCCAGTTGTCGAAATGTTTGATAGCCCAGCCGCCCAGCGGACCTGCGATCATCGCGCCGAGGAACATTGGCATATCGGCACCGACGATAACGCCCATGGTGGTGATAGCACCCACCACGCCGCCACGCTCGCCGCCAACCAGCTTACCACCGGTATAACCGATCAGCAGCGGCAGCAGATAGGTGATCATTGGGCCGACAAGCTTCGCCAGCGTTTCGTTCGGCAACCACCCTGTCGGAATGAATAATGCGGTGATAATACCCCACGCGATAAACGCGCCGATATTTGGCATCACCATGTTACTGAGGAATCGACCAAAGCTTTGCACTTTGATCTTAATATCGGATGACATAAAAACACCCCTTCTTATGTTTGCTGTCGCGCAGGCTAAAAGCCCGAGGTTTGTTAATGTAGCGGCAGGAGGTAGCCGGACCCTGTAGATACTGCGAAATCTGGCACTGAATCGTTCAACTGTCCAGTCGACGGCTTTTTATGTGACGTTTGTCACGTAAATATAGGGTGTATGGCGTTAGTTAATGTGATTTTCATCACAAAATATCGGTACAAAAAAACATCACAGGTCAAAGATTGTCTAAAAATGGGCGTTAAGTGTGAAGTTGTTCACGTTTTTGCTTTGGCTGTTTGTTGAGTATTTGTGATCTACTTCGCAATAAATATTTGTCTGGATTTTTCCTGGTGTGATCTGGAGCGGATTCTGTTTCATCACCTATTTCTTGCAACTACCCCGCAAGCCATCAACCTGAAAATTTATACCCTGGTGGTATGGCGGAAATGACTAACTGCAATTATGTTCAAATTACCAGCCATGACTCCTTTCGGCTGCCTGCAATTGAAAGCTCTGATTAGCGTGAATACGAGGCGGGTATGTTTCTAAACTATTTCGCGTTAGGTGTGCTGATCTTCGTTTTTCTGGTTCTGTTTTACGGAATCATCGCCATCCATGATATTCCCTATAACATGGCTAAGAAGCGCAACCATCCCCATGCCGATGCCATCCATACGGCGGGTTGGGTGAGTTTATTTACGCTGCATGTTATTTGGCCCTTCCTGTGGATCTGGGCCACGCTCTATCAGCCAGAACGAGGCTGGGGAATGCAGTCACACATCACTCCGTCCGGGAAGGAACCTGACCCTGAAATTGCCGCGCTGGCCGCGCGCATCACCCAGTTGGAAAATAGACTGGATGGGGAGAAAAAAAACGATAACTCCACCTTTCCGGAGATTTGATCATGGACTTGTTGATTGTCCTGACCTATGTGGCATTCGCCTGGGCCATTTTTAAAATATTCCGTATTCCGGTAAATCAATGGACGCTTGCTACCGCCGCATTAGGTGGGGTGTTTATTGTGGCGGGACTGATTTTATTAATGAACTATAACCACCCGTATACCTTTACGGCGCAAAAGGCGGTTATTTCAATTCCTGTTACCCCACAGGTCACCGGAATTGTTAGTGAAGTGACAGATAAAAATAATCAGCTGATTAAAAAAGGCGAGGTGTTATTTAAACTCGATCCCGTTCGTTATCAGGCGCGGGTCGACAGGCTACAGGCCGACCTGGTGACCGCTACGCACAACATCGACAATATGAAAGCGCAGCTGTCTGAAGCCGTAGCCAATACCACCCGCGTTTCCGCTGAACGAGATCGCCTGTATAAAGATTATCAACGCTATTTGAAGGGTAGTCAGGCGAAGGTTAATCCATTCTCTGAAAGCGACATCGACAATGCCCGGCAAAACTATCTGGCGCAGGATGCGCTGGTCAAAGGCTCCGTTGCTGAACAGACGCAGATTCAGAGCCAGTTAGACAGTATGGTCAATGGAGAGCAATCTCAGGTTGCGTCTCTGCGCGCCCAGCTCGCTGAAGCCAAATACAATCTTGAGCAGACTATCGTACGTGCGCCCAGCAACGGTTATGTAACACAGGTGCTTATCCGGCCCGGGACCTATGCCGCCGCGCTGCCTCTGCGCCCGGTGATGGTATTTATTCCGGAACAAAAACGGCAAATCGTGGCGCAATTCCGCCAGAATTCGTTGCTGCGCCTTAAACCGGGTGATGAAGCGGAAGTGGTCTTCAACGCGCTGCCAGGCCAGGTATTCTCCGGCAAGCTTACCAGCATTCTGCCGGTTGTTCCGGGCGGTTCTTATCAGGCGCAGGGAGCATTACAGTCCTTAACGGTGGTGCCGGGTACCGATGGCGTGCTGGCCACGATTGAGCTGGCTCCCAATGCCGATGTGGATGCGCTGCCGGACGGTATCTATGCCCAGGTGGCGGTCTATTCCGACCATTTCGCTCACGTTTCAGTGATGCGAAAAGTGCTGCTGCGCATGACCAGTTGGATGCATTACCTTTATTTGGATCATTGAGACCGTCATCACCTGCCATTTGCACTGACCTGAGCCATACTGATATTTTTGTTGGCAAAAAGGACCCGGCATGAAACTCATTGGCAGCTATACCAGCCCTTTTGTGCGTAAAATTTCTATTCTGTTACTGGAAAAGGGCATCACTTTCGAATTTGTGAATGAACTCCCCTATAACGCAGATAGCGGCGTGGCACGCTATAACCCGTTAGGAAAAGTGCCCGCGTTGGTTACCGATGAGGGCGAGTACTGGTTTGACTCTCCGATCATCGCGGAATACATAGAACTGCTGGATATTGCGCCAGCGATGCTGCCGCGTGAACCACTGGCGGCGCTGAAGGTACGCCAGTTGGAAGCGCTGGCCGATGGCATTATGGATGCCGGTTTAGTCTCGGTACGCGAACAGGCTCGCCCCGCCGCGCAGCAGTCAGAAACCGAACTGTTACGCCAGCGAGAGAAGATTACCCGTAGTCTGGATATGCTGGAAGGTTATCTGGCGGAGGGTACGCTGAAAACGGATACGGTTAACCTGGCAACCATTGCGATTGCCTGTGCCGTCGGTTATCTCAATTTCCGTCGGGTTGCGCCCGGCTGGTGTGTTGATCGCCCGCGTCTGGTCAAACTGGTGGAAACGCTCTTTCAACGCGAAAGTTTTGCCCGTACGGAACCGCCAAAGGCTTGATACACATTATACTCGCCTAAGCAAAGTCACGGTACAATCCTTCCTATATCGATATCCCTCTCCACGGTGGAGAGGGCCACCAACAGCCAGGCCCTTTCATGACAACCGACATGCGTTCACTCTACAGCCAGCTTCCTGCGATCGATCGTTTATTGCGCGATAGCGCCTTCCCAGCTTTACGTGAGTCTCACGGTCATACCCGGGTGGTTGACCTGCTGCGTCACATGCTCGACGAAGCCAGAGAAGCTATTCGCGACACGCACGCGCTCCCGGCATGGTGTGAGGACTGGGCGCAAGAGGCCTGCGCCCGGCTGGAACGAGAATCGCAAAGTGCGCTGCGTCCGGTGATTAACCTGACCGGAACGGTGCTGCATACCAATCTTGGTCGCGCATCGCAGGCCGAAGAAGCGATCGAGGCGGTGGTGCAGGCGATGCGCACGCCGGTGACGCTGGAATACAGCCTGGATGATGCCGGGCGTGGACATCGGGATCGGGCCCTGGCGGATTTACTCTGCCGTCTGACGGGGGCGGAAGACGCCTGTATCGTCAATAACAATGCGGCAGCAGTTTTGCTGATGCTGGCGGCCACGGCTAACGGCAAAGAGGTGGTCGTTTCACGCGGAGAACTGGTAGAAATTGGCGGCGCATTTCGTATTCCGGACGTGATGTGTCAGGCCGGATGTATTCTGCGCGAAGTGGGTACCACCAACCGGACCCACACGAAAGATTATCGTCAGGCGGTAAATGAAAACACCGGTCTGCTGATGAAAGTACATACCAGTAATTACAGCATCGAAGGCTTTACGAAGTCGGTGGATGAGGCAGAGCTGGCCACTATTGGCAAGGAGCTGGATGTTCCGGTAGTGGCGGATCTCGGCAGCGGCTCGCTGGTTGATCTCAGCCAGTATGGATTACCGCAGGAGCCGATGCCGCAACAGCTGATTGCCGCTGGCGTTAGCCTGGTGAGCTTCTCTGGCGATAAATTACTGGGAGGGCCGCAGGCAGGGATTATTGTCGGTAAAAAAGAGATGATCGCGCGCTTACAGAGCCATCCGCTGAAACGTGCATTACGGGCTGATAAAATGACGCTGGCTGCGCTGGAAGCGACGCTGCGGCTCTACCTGCACCCGGAAGCGCTGGCAGCGAAGTTGCCGACGTTACGCCAGCTCACCCGCTCGCAGGAGGCTGTCCACGCGCAGGCACAACAATTACAGGCACGGCTTGCTGATCATTACGGCGACGAATTCGCCCTGAACGTTATGCCTTGTTTATCGCAGATAGGCAGCGGTTCGCTACCTGTTGATAGGCTGCCCAGCGCGGCATTAACCTTTACTCCACATGACGGGCGCGGTAGCCGCCTCGAAGCACTGGCCGCCCGTTGGCGTGCGCTGCCCGTGCCGATCATTGGGCGAATTTATGATGGTCGCTTATGGCTGGATCTGCGCTGCCTTGAGGACGAGACCCGGTTTATGGAGATGATGCTGAAATGATTATTGCAACCGCCGGACACGTTGACCACGGAAAAACAACGTTATTACAGGCGATTACCGGCGTGAATGCCGACCGTTTGCCGGAAGAAAAAAAGCGCGGCATGACCATCGATCTCGGTTATGCCTACTGGCCGCAGCCGGACGGAAGGATTCTGGGATTTATCGATGTTCCCGGACACGAAAAGTTTTTGTCCAACATGCTGGCGGGTGTCGGCGGGATCGACCATGCGCTGCTGGTGGTGGCGTGTGATGACGGCGTGATGGCGCAAACGCGTGAGCATTTGCAAATTCTGCAACTGACGGGCAACCCGCAGATCACCGTGGCGCTCACGAAAGCCGATCGCGTGGATGACGATCGCATCAACGCGGTACGTACTGAGGTGCATACTGCGCTTGAAAACTATGGATTCGCCGATGCGGTTCTGTTCGTGACGGCGGCCAGTGAAGGTCGTGGAATCGAAGAACTGCGCGATCATTTACAGCAATTAACGTCGCGCGAGCATGCCCGCGATCGCAGCTTTCGCCTGGCGATTGACCGTGCCTTTACGGTCAAAGGCGCGGGTCTGGTGGTGACCGGGACGGCGCTTAGCGGTGAGGTGACTGTTGGTGACACGCTGTGGCTCACGGGCGTCAACAAACCGATGCGCGTACGTAGCTTGCATGCGCAAAATCAGGCCACCGATCACGCGCAGGCGGGGCAACGTATTGCGCTGAATATTGCCGGTGATGCACAAAAAGAAGAGCTTAACCGCGGCGACTGGCTGCTGTCCGATGCACCGCCAGAGGCGTTTACCCGCGTGATTGTCTCTTTAGAGCATGCCGCGCCGCTGATGCAGTGGCAACCGCTGCATATTCACCACGCGGCCAGCCACGTCACCGGCAGAATCTCCCTGCTTGAAGGGACGCTGGCGGAACTGGTGTTTGATACACCGCTCTGGCTCGCCGATAACGACCGTCTGGTGCTACGCGATATTTCGGCCCGCACGACGCTGGCTGGCGCGCGTGTGGTAACGCTCAATCCGCCGCGTCGCGGGAAGCGTAAGCCGGAATATTTGCAATGGCTGGCAGCGCTGGAGAAGGTACAGAGTGACGGCGAAGCTCTGGCGCTGCATCTGACGCGCGGGGCGGTGAATATTCCTGACTTCGCCTGGGCGCGTCAGCTCAACGGCAACGGTATGCGTCCGTTGATTGAGCTGCATGGCTTTATTCAGGCGGGATACAGTCTGTTGAATGCTGCCGTTGCAGCGCGCTGGCAGCGGAAAGTCCTTGATACGCTGGCAACGTACCACGAGCAGCACCGTGATGAACCAGGACCTGGGCGAGAACGCCTGCGCCGTATGGCTTTGCCGATGGAAGATGAAGCGCTGGTCCTGCTGCTGATTGAAAAGATGCGTGAGAGCGGCGCCATCCATAGCCATCATGGCTGGCTGCATTTGCCGGATCATAAGGCCGGTTTCAGCGAAGAGCAGCAGGCTATCTGGCAAAAAGCAGAACCGCTTTTTGGCGATGAGCCGTGGTGGGTGCGCGATTTGGCAAAACAGACGGGCACAGATGAGCAGATGATGCGTGTGGCGTTACGACAAGCAGCGCAGCAGGGCATCATCACCGCGATCGTCAAAGATCGCTATTACCGTAACGATCGGATTGTGGCCTTTGCCAATATGATCCGCGAACTGGATCAGGAGAAAGGATCGACCTGTGCTGCCGATTTCCGCGACAGGCTTAACGTTGGACGAAAATTGGCTATCCAGATTCTGGAATATTTTGACCGCATTGGTTTTACGCGTCGCCGGGGAAATGATCATTTATTACGCGATGCTTTGTTGTTTCCCGAAAAGTAATGAAACAATTAATTCAGGAATTAAATGAATTAATACAAAATAAATATTGATTGAAATAAGCACATTAGATTATGAACCTAATGTGCTTTTTAATTGTGGGTGTTATTAAAATAACAACCACGATCATATTTTGTTGGATATTTCACTCGTATGCTTCCTGACTCTTTAGAGTAATTAAGGATCGTACAATGGCTGCTTCAACATTTTTTATTCCTTCCGTGAATGTAATCGGCGCTGATTCATTAAAAGACGCAATGAATACAATGGCGGAATATGGTTTTCGTCGTACGCTGATTGTCACGGATGCCATGCTGACAAAATTAGGTATGGCTGGCGAGATTCAAAAAGCATTACAGGAACGTGATATTTTCAGCGTCATTTTCGACGGTACGCATCCTAATCCCACGACCAGTAACGTCGCTGCTGGCCTGCATATACTGAAAGAAAACGAATGTGATAGCGTTATTTCCCTCGGCGGCGGTTCTCCGCACGATTGTGCGAAGGGCATTGCGCTGGTGGCGGCTAACGGCGGCGATATTCGCGATTACGAAGGTGTGGACCGTTCTGCAAAACCACAACTGCCGATGATCGCCATTAACACCACCGCGGGCACGGCATCTGAGATGACCCGTTTCTGCATCATTACCGATGAAGTACGTCACATTAAAATGGCGATTGTGGATAAGCACGTTACGCCGCTGCTGTCCGTTAATGACTCCTCGCTGATGGTCGGCATGCCGAAGTCCCTGACAGCGGCAACCGGTATGGATGCGCTGACCCACGCCATTGAAGCCTACGTTTCTATTGCTGCAACGCCGATTACCGATGCGTGCGCGTTGAAAGCGGTCACCATGATTGCGGAAAACCTGCCGGTCGCCGTTGCAGATGGCAGCAATGCTCAGGCGCGCGAAGCCATGGCTTACGCGCAGTTCCTCGCGGGCATGGCCTTTAACAACGCTTCTCTTGGTTATGTGCACGCAATGGCGCACCAGTTGGGCGGCTTCTACGATCTGCCGCACGGTGTATGTAACGCAGTGCTGCTGCCGCATGTGCAGGTCTTCAATAGCAAAGTGGCTGCCGCTCGCCTGCGTGATTGCGCTGAGGCAATGGGCGTGGATGTTGCTGGCTTGAGCGCAGAGCAAGGGGCGGAAGCCTGCATCGCGGCGATCCGCGAACTGGCGCAGAAAGTGAATATCCCGGCCGGTCTGCGTGAGTTGAACGTGAAGGAAGAGGATATTGCCGTACTGGCGACCAATGCTCTGAAAGATGCCTGCGGTTTCACTAACCCGATTCAGGCGACTCATGAAGAAATCATGGCGATTTATCGCGCTGCTATGTAATTCGTGATACCTGTCGTAAAGCAGTAAATGGCTGGCGAATAATTCGCCAGCCCCGTCTACCCTTGTAGTACCCCTACAGCAAGGAGATGGTCATGACCAATAACCCCCCTTCAACGCGTATTTATCCCGGCGAGTATGGTTACCCTCTGAAGTTAAAAGCCCGATACGATAACTTTATCGGCGGTGACTGGGTTGCCCCGGTGGACGGCGAGTATTACCAAAACCTGACGCCGGTAACCGGGCAATTACTGTGCGAAGTGGCCTCTTCCGGCAAAAAGGATATCGATCTGGCACTGGATGCCGCGCACAAAGTAAAAGACAAGTGGGCACAGACATCCGTGCAGGACAGGGCAGCGATACTGTTCAAAATCGCCGATCGTATGGAGCAAAACCTGGAACTGCTGGCGACGGCAGAAACCTGGGATAACGGTAAGCCCATCCGCGAAACCAGCGCGGCAGATGTTCCGCTGGCGATTGACCATTTCCGCTATTTCGCTTCCTGTATTCGTGCGCAGGAAGGGGGAATAAGCGAGGTTGATAGCGAGACCGTGGCTTATCACTTCCATGAACCTCTTGGCGTGGTAGGGCAAATTATCCCGTGGAACTTCCCGCTGCTGATGGCCAGCTGGAAGATGGCGCCCGCGCTGGCGGCGGGTAACTGCGTCGTGCTTAAACCCGCGCGCCTCACGCCGCTGTCCGTGCTGTTGCTGATGGAAGTCATCGGCGATCTGCTCCCGCCGGGCGTGGTGAACGTGGTAAACGGTGCGGGTGGGGAAATCGGTGAGTATCTGGCGACGTCTAAACGCATTGCGAAAGTGGCGTTTACCGGCTCAACGGAAGTTGGGCAGCAGATCATGCAATACGCCACGCAGAACATTATTCCCGTCACGCTGGAGCTGGGTGGGAAATCGCCCAATATCTTCTTCGCTGATGTGATGGATGAAGAGGATGCGTTTTTTGACAAAGCGCTGGAAGGTTTCGCGCTGTTTGCCTTCAATCAGGGTGAAGTGTGTACCTGTCCGAGCCGTGCGTTAGTACAGGAATCTATTTACGAACGTTTTATGGAAAGAGCTATTCGCCGGGTGGAGAGTATTCGCAGCGGCAACCCGTTAGACAGCGTGACGCAAATGGGTGCGCAGGTCTCGCATGGTCAACTGGAAACCATTTTGAATTACATCGATATTGGTAAGAAAGAAGGGGCTGATGTTCTCACCGGTGGGCGGCGCAAGCAACTGGATGGCGACTTAAAAGAAGGTTATTACCTCGAACCAACCATTCTGTTTGGCAAGAACAACATGCGGGTTTTCCAGGAAGAGATCTTCGGGCCCGTGCTGGCCGTCACGACCTTTAAAACCATGGAAGAGGCGCTGGAAATCGCCAATGACACCCAATATGGGCTTGGCGCTGGTGTCTGGAGCCGTAATGGAAATCTGGCGTACAAGATGGGCCGTGGGATTCAGGCGGGGCGTGTTTGGACCAACTGTTACCATGCTTACCCGGCCCATGCGGCATTCGGTGGCTATAAGCAGTCGGGCATCGGGCGCGAGACGCATAAGATGATGCTCGAGCATTATCAGCAAACCAAATGTCTGCTGGTGAGCTACTCAGATAAACCGCTGGGACTATTTTAATTTCTCATCACTTATTGCCCGGTTTTGCGCCGGGCATATCTTTATTCTGCAGTTATATATAAACCCATATATCGTTATATAAATAAGACGATTGCATCCAATCTGGTCATTCCACTACTATTATCAACTCTATTGTGTAAATCAAATTGCAGCCGAATTTTCAATTTAAATCCCTGAGGCAAATATGTTCCTTAATTATTTTGCATTAGGAGTGCTTATTTTTGTATTCCTGGTCATTTTTTACGGGATTATTATTCTGCATGATATTCCCTATCTCATTGCAAAGAAACGTAACCATCCTCATGCTGACGCAATACATGTCGCGGGCTGGGTGAGTTTGTTTACCTTACATGTCATTTGGCCCTTTTTATGGATCTGGGCAACGCTTTATCGCCCGGAACGCGGGTGGGGTATGCAAAGCGCGGATTCTTCCCTGATTCAGTTGCAGGCCAGGGTTGCCGATCTGGAAAAGAAACTGGGTGAGGCGAAGACCTCTCCGGCGGAGTAATATCGATGGATTTATTGATCGTTCTGACCTATGTGGCGTGCGCATGGTCAATATTTAAGATTTTTAAAATTCCTGCCAATAAATGGACAGTACCCACTGCAGCATTGGGCGGTATATTCATTGTTTGCGGGCTTATATTACTGATGAATTATAACCATCCGTATACATTTAAGGCGCAAAAGGCGGTAATTTCTATTCCCGTAGTACCGCAGGTCACGGGGGTCGTGACGGAAGTGACGGATAAGAAGAATACGCTGATCAAAAAAGGTGAGGTACTGTTTAAACTTAATCCGGGACGTTATCAGGCACGAGTTGATCGCCTGAAAGCTGATATTGTCACCGCACAACATAAAGAGCAGGTGCTGGTGGCGCAGTTAGACGAAATGCAAGCCAACACGCAGCGGGCAAAGGCTACGCGTGACAAGCTAGCTAAAGATTACCAGCGCTATGCGCAGGGGAGCCAGGCGAAGGTCAATCCTTTTTCTGAACGCGATATCGATGCTGCGCGGCAAAACTATCTGGCGCAGGAAGCAGCGGTGAAATCCTCCGTTGCGGAACAACAGCAAATCCAGAGTCAGTTAGACAGCCTGGTGCAGGGTGAGAATTCGCAAATTGCCAGCCTGAAAGCGCAGTTAGCCGAAGCGGAGTTCAACCTGGACCAGACAGTGGTTCGCGCGCCCAGCGATGGTTACGTTACGCAGGTGCTGATGCGACCGGGAACCTATGCCGCCGCGCTGCCTATGCGTCCGGTGATGGTGTTTATTCCGGATCAAAAACGGCAAATTATCGCCCAGTTCCGGCAAAACTCGTTGCTGCGATTGGAGCCAGGCGATGAAGCTGAAGTGGTGTTTAACGCCCTGCCGGGTAAGGTTTTCAGCGGCAAACTGGCTGCCATCAGTCCGGCCGTACCGGGGGGAACATACCAGTCGAATGGGGCGCTGCAATCCTTAAATTCTACGCCCGGATCGGAAGGGGTGATCGCCACAATTGAGCTGAATGATAATGTGGATGTGAACGCTCTGCCTGATGGGATTTATGCGCAGGTCGCGGTTTATTCTGATCACTTCACCCATGTGTCAGTGATGCGTAAGGTTCTGCTGCGTATGACCAGTTGGGTGCATTATCTGTATCTCGATCACTAGGCGCAGGCTATTTTGCTTACCATTTTGAACCTGGTACCCTAATTTCGCTTACTCAGGCTGCTGTTCCAGCGCCTGAGTAAGTTGCTGGCGGATCTCTGCCAACATCTCATCAAGAATAAACTGTACCCGCCATGGCTGATATTCACGTTTGCGGAAAATCACCACCAAATCCAGCCACCATTCATGTTGTTCTGAGAAACATGGAACCAGCGACCCGGATTCAACATCTTTTTGCACACTCGCATTTGGCGCAAAAACAATGCCCAGATGGTTACGTGCCAGCGCCAGTGCAGATTGTGTATTGTCGCAGACATAATTTCCGGTTACCCGATAATCGTGCATCTCCTTGCCTCCGGCAGAAGTGAAACGCCAGATATTAGCCTCATCTATCATCATGGAATCAATCAGGATACAGGAATGTTCTTCCAGTTCATCAGGGCTACTAATAGGATGTGCTTTGATATACTCAGGGCTGGCAAAAGCCGTCACCGCATACTTAGTAATGAAACTGGCAACCAGAGATTCATCTTTAGGATGCGCATAGGTAATTAAAATATCACAATCTTCAGGGAAGTCGACACCTTCAAAAAATGCCTTTCGTTCCAGGTTACATGTTTTAAGTGAGAGGCTAATTCCACCGATATCCTGAATTTTTGCGATCACATGTTGCGATAAATAAGCAATTATGCCCGTCGGAGCATATACGGTTACCCGGCCACGTTTTTCGTGCTTATAATCAGCAATGAAATTATTGAGCTGATCGTTTCTGTCCAACATGTCATTGATGTAAGGAAGCAGCGCTGTACCAAACGGTGTGAGGGTGAGCTGTCGAGTGGTGCGATCAAATACCTTTAGTCCAACTTTGGATTCAAAATCAGCAAGATACTTACTAACGTTGGCTTGTGCGATGCCGAGAACCGTAGCGGCATGACTGATGTTTTCACTGGCAGCAATTACCGAAATAATCTTCAGTTCCCGGTGTTTGAGTTGTAATTTGTTCATTGCCAAACCCAATATATATATGTTTGTATATATTACTATATAAATATGAATCTTGCACCGATGAAATTGTAAGCATTATTATGCACGCGTTTTGTATCTTATTTTAAAATGGAATGTGGGCATGTTAATTAAACGCAATATTGTGGCGCTATTCGCCTTTTCATTTATGGCGAGCGCAACTGCCGCAGAATTTTCTATTGGCGGCGGCGCTGTATATAACGAATCTCCTTATCGTGGATATAATGATAACGTTCACGCAGTACCGCTTGTCAGTTATGAAAGTGAATCATTTTATTTTAGGCAAACAACGTTAGGTTATATTCTTTCAAAAAATGAAAGTAATGAATTTAGCATTACTGCCTCGTACATGCCGCTTGAGTTTGATCCGGGTGATAACGACGATCAAGCGATGAAGCAACTGAACAAGCGTGACGCAACCGCGATGGCGGGTGCTGCATGGTATCACCATGAGAAATGGGGCAGCGTGAAAGTCTCCGCAGCAGCGGATGTGCTGGACAACAGCAACGGTTGGGTTGGCGAAATGTCTCTGTTTCGCCAAATGCCGATGGGCAAGCTGACGCTGACGCCGGCGATTGGCGTGCTCTACTATGACGAAAACTTCAACGAATATTACTACGGCATCTCTGGCAATGAATCCCGCCGTAGTGGGTTATCAAGCTACTCCCCTGGCGATAGCTGGACACCGTATGTTGGTCTGTCCGCTAAATACGCATTGACCAGCAATCTGACGCTGCTGGCCAGCGCCAACTATAGTGCGCTGCCAGATGATATTAAAAATAGCCCGATGGTTGACCGTGATGACAGCTTTACCTTTATGTCCGGTCTGACCTGGCGTTTCTGATTCTCACCCGTTTGTCCTCAGGGAGGAGGGCAATCTTTTCAATGCGGTAGACCGGATAAGAC
This sequence comes from Citrobacter sp. Cb023, assembly GCF_030336805.1. Classification (NCBI taxonomy): domain Bacteria; kingdom Pseudomonadati; phylum Pseudomonadota; class Gammaproteobacteria; order Enterobacterales; family Enterobacteriaceae; genus Citrobacter; species Citrobacter sp. Cb023. The sequence goes on from NZ_JAOWCV010000032.1 coordinate 189,353, forward strand.
CCGAAGCATCGTCATCCGGCATGCCTTCAGTTACTACTCGTTTACCCAGATACGCATTTCGCTGTTTCGCCAGTTCTTACGCGAGCAGGAAAATATTCATCGCAGCGTTGCGTTGGAACTGATCCTACTGCTGATTTTGCAGCAAATCTCCGCGGCGGCTAGCGAGCAACCCGCAGATAGCCCCGGTAATGCGCTGGCATGGAAAGCGCAACAAATAATCCACACCCAGTTCCACCTGCCGATTAGTGCTTCAACTCTGGCGAAAGAGCTGCATTGCAATGCGGATTATCTGGGGCGTGTATTCCGTAGCGCTTTCAGGCTGACGCTAACTGAAGCATTGCATCGCCAGCGGGTAAGAGCGGCAGAAAAACTGTTGATCAGTGGCTCGCTGTCGCTTACCGAAGTGGCGATAAAATGTGGATTTAATGATGTGGGTTACTTTCGCAAAATCTTTCGCAAGCATACCAGCCTGACACCCGCAGCGTGGAAACGGCGCTATTGCAAAGAGCATATTAATAGCGCCTGACCCGTTACTGCCCGTAATACGCGTTCACACCGTGTTTGCGCAGATAGTGTTTATCCAGCAACTCCGACTGCATATCCGGCAACTGAGGGGCTAACTGGCGCGAGAACAGCCCCATATAGGCGCACTCTTCGAGCACCACGGCGTTATGTACGGCGTCTGCGGCATCTTTACCCCAGGCGAACGGACCGTGTGAATGCACTAATACCGCCGGAACCTGCAGCGGATTAAGATCGCGTTGCTCAAAGGTCTGAATAATGACCTCACCGGTTTGATATTCATATTCGCCGTTAATCTCCTCAACGGTCATCAGACGAGTACACGGAATAGAACCATAGAAATAATCGGCATGTGTGGTACCCCATGCCGGGAGATCAAGACCCGCCTGTGACCAGATCGTCGCGTGGCGTGAATGGGTGTGGACGATCCCACCGATTTCAGGGTAGCGACGGTACAGCGCCAGATGGGTTGGCGTGTCTGAGGAGGGTTTTTTACTGCCTTCAACCACATTGCCGCTGGCAATATCCACCACCACCATATCGTCGGCGGCCATCACGTCATATTCCACGCCGGACGGCTTAATCACCATCAGCTTACGCGTTTCATCCACCGCGCTGACGTTACCCCAGGTAAAGGTGACTAAACCATGAGCCGGAAGCGCCAGATTGGCCGCCAGCACCTCGGCCTTCAGTTGTTCTAACATGGAAATCCTCCTTCCTGCATACGTGCTTCTATCCAGCGTCGCGCCTGGATAATTTCCAGTACCGGCTCATTCGCTTTTTCAGTCCACATTTCAATCAGAAACGATCCGCGATAGTTCAGCTCATGCAGCGTTTTGAAGATACCGACAAAGTCCACGCACCCTTCGCCAAAAGGCACATCGCGAAACTGGCCCGGATGGGTTTCGGTTACCGGTAGCGTGTCTTTCAGGTGGATAGCGGCGATACGGTCGATGCCCAGCGTCAATTCGGCAGTGACGTCATTTCCCCAGGCGCTGAGATTGCCTACGTCCGGATAGACGGTGAACCACGGCGATGACAGCATTTCGTCCCACTTTTTCCACTTGCTAATCGAGTTCATAAAAGCGGTATCCATAATTTCTACCGCCAGCATGACCTGCGCGGCGGCGGCTTGCTCGACTGCCCATGCCAGCCCTTCGGCAAAGCGCTGCTGCGTACCTTCGTCATGTTCCTCGTAATAGACGTCGTAACCTGCCAGTTGAATGGTGCGAATACCGAGATCGCGCGCCAGACGAATGGCTTTGGTCATGATGTCGCGCGCCCGAACGCGGACTGATTCATCGCGGCTGCCAAAGGGAAAACGGCGGTGGGCGGACAGGCACATTGAGGGGATTGCCACGCCGGTTTCCAGCATCGCGCTCACCAGCGATGCGCGCTGAGCGGGGCTCCAGTCGAGACGCGACAGACGTTCATCGGTTTCATCCACCGACATCTCGACGAAATCAAAACCGCAGCTTTTCGCCAGCACCAAACGCTCCGGCCAGGAGAGGTCTTTCGCCAGCGCTTTTTCATAGATACCTAACGGATGATTACGCATATTGTGCTCCCCAGATGGCGTCGATTTGCGCATGGAATTCAGCGGCAACCTGCGTTGGGTTTTGCGCCCCAGCCAGCGCGCGTCCGGCGATAAAGGCTTTGACGTTGATATCGCGAAACAGCGGCAGGTTGGCGGGCGTAATCCCGCCGGTAATTGACAACTCCAGACCGATATCGGAAAGCGCTTTCATGCGCGCCAGATCCGCTTCTCCCCACTGTTGCCCGCTGGCCTGGGCATCGCGCCCACGATGGTAAATCGCCTGGCGAACCCCAACGCGATACCAGTCACGGGCGTCATCCAGCGTCCAGTTGCCGAACAGTTCCATCTGAATTTCGCCGCCGCAGGACTGCGCGACGCCATGGCCTTTCTCTACTGTCGCCAGCGGCGCAGCGCAGATGATGGTCATCCAGTTAGCGCCAGCGCCAAACGCTTGCTGTGCAAGGGTTTCGCCCGCATCGGCTACCTTCCAGTCGGCGACGATGATTTTATTTGGGCACTGGGCGCGCAGCGCTTTGACGGCGCTAAGGCCTTCGGTTAAGCAGAGAATCGTTCCCGCTTCAACGATATCGACACTTTCTTGTAGCAGTGCGACATCGCGCTGGGCTGCCTGCAGGTTGGTGTGGTCGAGCGCCAGTTGCAGTAATGGTCGACTCATCATTCATGCTCCTTAATGCGGGCGTGATAGCCCTGTAGTGCGGTAATTAAATCTATGTATTGGCGATATTTACGCTGGTAGCTCGCATGCGCGGCGGCGTCTGGCAGCAGTGTGCGCACTGGGTGCTGTAAGCTGCGCTGCGCGTCGCTGAAATTGTGATAAACGCCGGTGCCTACGCGGGCGGCGAGCGCTGCGCCAAAGCAGCCGGTCTCTTCAATCTGCGGCAGCTCGATACGTAAGCCGCTGACGTCTGCCAGCATTTGCATCCAGATGTCGGAGTGCGCCGGACCTCCGGTGACGCGCAGGGTATGTGCTTGCGTAAAACGTTCACGCATGCGGTTCAGGTGGGTCATGTGGCTGAAAACCACGCCTTCGTAGATGGCCTGTAATAAGTGGGCGCGAGTGTGTATAGCCTGCATGCCATAAAAGCCGCTGGTCATCTCCAGCCCGGCGTTACTGCCGTACAAAAAGGGCAGGAAGAAAAGCGCGCTACCGGCTTTCGGTAAACTGGCGACGGCCTGATTGATCTCATCAAAAGAGAGTTCGCCCCACTGAGCGGTAAACCATTCCAGATTGCCGGAGGAGGTCGGACTGGCTTCATGAACGATGTACTGCCCGTCATTCACATAGCGGCCATAAACATAGGGATGAGGCTCGTGGTCGCGCAGCCTGTGAGCGATCCCGCTGGTGACAGCCCACGTTCCCATCACCGCATTAAGGGTGTGCTCATCTTCGATACCGGCGCAGAGTGCGGTGGAAACCACATCAAACAGGCCGCCGACGACGGGCGTACCCGCCGCCAGACCGGTGATGGCGGCTGTCTGAGCGGTGATTTCCCCGCATATTTCTGCTGACCCCACGATGGGGGGCAGGGCATGGTCGATTTCACTGATACCCAGCCACTGAGTCAGCCTCGGGTCGTACTGACCCGTGGTCATGTTGTAGAGGTTCGACTCGGAGATATTGCTCTCTTCGCAGCCTTTGACGCCGGTTAAGCACCAGCGCAGGTAGTCATGACCCATCATGACGCTACCAATTTGCGCGTAGCGCTGAGGGGTGTTCTCTTTCACCCAGCGCAGGAGCGATGCCGGATGCCCGGTCCACAATGTCTGGCGGGTGACCGGGTAGAGCTGCTCAGGGATCCCATCCTGCTGCCAGCGCTGTACGATGTCCATCGCACGTCGGTCAGAAGAGAGAATGGCATTACCTAGCGGCTTATCTTGCTTATCAAGTAGGAACAGGCCTTTGCCATGAGCGGATATACCGACACCTTTGATTTGCTCGCCGCAGACACCTGTACGCTTTAACAGCCCGGCAATGGTCGCGACGCACTGTTGCCACAGTTGATGCATATCGCGTTCGGCGTACCCGGGTAATGGCGATATTGTCTGCAGCGATTGCCGGTTAATTCCCTGCTCATGACCTTTGGCATCATACAAACCCGCTTTCAGATAGGTCCCGCCGCAATCAATACCCAGCCAGAAGGTCGCTTTCTCACTCATCTTTGTTATCTCATTTTTGCCGGATGGCGCTACGCTTATCCGGCCTACGACGGTTGCTACCTGTAGGCCCGGTAAGCGAAGCGCCACCGGGCATTGTTTTAAGCTGTACGTTTATGTGGATTCAGCGTCTTTAGCGGCGCGGCGCCGGCATCGCATTTCGCTGGCAGCAGCAGGGCCATCAGCGCGGCCAGAGCCAGTGAAATTGCCAGGCAGTAAACGCCCGCATCTTTGCTGTACAGGGTGATGAGTACGCCGACCGCGTAAGGACCGCAAAAGCCACCGAGGTTGCCGAGAGCGTTGATGACCCCACGTGCGCCACCGGCCATTTCCGCGCTGAACAAACGCGCCGGAATAGTCCAGAACACGCCCGCAGCCGATTGCAGGAAGAATCCGCAGCCGACCAGCGCGGCATAAGCCAGCCAGACGTTATTTTTCAGCGCCACAGAGAGGAACATGCACAGGGCAAAGCCAGTCAGCGGCAGGCAGACGAACAGCTTGCGTTTACCGGTGCGGTCAGAGAGAGAAGAGAACAGGAACATCCCGGCAATTGCGCCGACGTAAGGCAGAATGGCGAGCATGCCGACCTGCCCCATGCTGCTGTGAGTCAACTCTTTGAGAATGGTCGGCAGCCACAGGGTGTAACCGTAAATCCCGGTCTGATAGAAGAAGTTCAGCGCGATTAGCTGCCACATGGTTTTATCGGAAAGTACTGCGCCCAGAGAGGCATTTTTGACTTCGGTTCCGGCAATGGCTTTTTGCTCGGCGGCCAGCGTTTCCACCAGGTAATTTTTCTCGGCGTCAGAGATCCAGCGCGCTTCCTGCGGACGGTCGTAAACGGTATAGGCCCACAGCACCAGGACGACGACAGACAGTAAACCTTCAATGATAAACAGCCAGCGCCAGTCGAGCACGGTGATGATCCAACCCGAGAGCGGGGCGGTAATGATCCCGGCAATCGGCACAAACATAATCACAATCGCATTGGCGCGACCGCGTTCGGCATCGGGGAACCAATTACTGATCATCGTCAGCACGACCGGCAGCATGCCGCCTTCGGCAACGCCGAGTAAGAAGCGCAAAACCAGCAGTTGATACTGATTCGTGATCAACCCCGTCAAAACGGAAATGACCGCCCAGGCAACCAACGACCAGCCGATAAATTTCTTGCCGCTGCCGTGTACGGCAATTTTTCCGCCGGGAACCTGTAAAAACAGATAGCCGATAAAGAAAATACCACCGGCCAGACCGGCCATGGTGGCGGAAATACCTAATTCCTCATCCATTCCGCCGGGCATCGCGAATGCGATATTGACGCGGTCCATATAAGAAATAATACAGGCGATGAGAATAGGTGGAATAATCCGTAGCCAGCGCTGACGGGGTATGTCTTGAAGTGTAGGGCGAGAGGTCATGTTCATATTAATATTCTCGTAGAGTAGTATTTTATTTTTATAGTTTTGCTTTATTTAATGCGGCGATACCGTCGCGCAATATCGCTACACGATGGTTCACATCTGCACTGGCATTTATTTCCAGCAATTTAATGCCAGAAAATTGCAATGGGTCTGCTCCTGCGCAGGCGAATAATTCGCGGGCATGGTCGGTGGCCATCAGACCTTCTGGACAGAAAGGGGCAAACGGTGCGTGTAAGTCCTGCCACTCGCCGTATTCCCCCGCAAGCGTGGTACCGGAAAACATCAGTGCGCCCAGTTTTCCAGCCCGTTGGGCCTGCTGCGTGTGGGTCAGCGGTAGGGTGAGGTTCCGTCCTTCAATGGCCGAGCGCGCCCAGTTAATGCACACGCTGATGTCATACCCGGCAATGACCTCCAGCACGTTGTCCAACGGCAGAAAACCTTTGCGCGGCGCAATACCGGTCATGGCATCACAATGTTCCAGCACCAGATCGCAGGACCAGTCCCAATTGGCTATCTCTTTAAGCGAACGGGCGAATGCGTCGGTGGCCTGCGCAACATCTGGATTGCTGGCACAGGGTGCGGCATGCAGCTCCAGCGCGATTACTTTTCCGCCGTTGGCTGCATTGATATGGTTGATTTTCTGCTGCAGATGGCGGTAATACGCCACGCAGGCTTTACGTTGTTCTTCGTCGCTGGAAGCCAGCCCAAAAGCGCTGTTTGCGCCACGACGGCGCATGGTTTCCATTATAGCTGTGACCACGATTTGCCAGTCGCCCGGTGTATGACGTAATAACCATTCGTCGCCTAACGGGTGAAGATGTTCAAGGCAGGGCTGCTCCAAACCGCGAATATCCGGGGTATCGGCGAGTTGTCGCCAGAAATCCTTCTCTTCCTCTTCACTCTTTTGGTGAAATGAGGGTGCACAGGGGTACGCACCGATAATATAACCGGCATTATTAACGCTCATGTTGTGCTCCTTTTTATAAAACTGAAATAGCGACCTTCACAACTATTTTACGGATCGGCGTGGCGACAGTTTTATGACATCCAGGGCGGTGAACATCCTGCGGGAAAAATATGGCATAACTTCCCGGAATCATTTCAATGAAAGATTCATGTTCGCTGGCGTGATAAAAAATAATATCGCGCTGTTCTAATAACGATTCACTGATTTGGTTATTCCCGGTATCAATGGCGATCCCGATTTTCTCTTCACCCCAGGCCAGAAACTGAATATCCAGATAGCGGCGATGCACCTCAGGACGATTTTCGGCAACGTCACGGGTGGTTAAATCGATAATTTGCGCGAAGATATTTTTACCGTCGATCTCCACCACGCCCGGCTCCAGTTTTTGAAAATCTGTGGTGCGCAGAAAGTCGAGCGCCCTTTCAATCGCAGCGGGCAAACGGCATGGGTTAGGTTGAGCAATATGTCCGAAGATCATGGTGTTGCTCCTTACAGGGCCTGAATTTTTGCCCAGACGCTGTCGTCAACGGTGATACCGTTCCGGCGATTTTCTTCCAGTAGCTTTGTAAACTCGTGGCCCGGCAGACGGACAGGCGTGTTTTCATCTGCGCGTTCGGCGGTGATGATGAAATCCATAATCCGCTGTAGCTTGGCATCGCGGGTGGCGCCGTCGATCAGCTTATCAACTTCAATGGCGATAAAAATCTGTGAAACGCCATATTCATCGCTGTTATCCTGGGTGACTTCCGCAACGGAGGAGCCATCAGAAAGCAGGGTGGCAATCATATCCAGCACAATCGACAGACCTGAACCTTTCCAGTAGCCCATTGGCAAAATGCGGCGGTTTTTTTCGATAACACCCGGCTCTTTGGTGAGATTGCCTTCATCATCAAAGCCACCATCTACCGGCAGTTGGCGACCGGCCAGGCGATTCACTTCCAGCATGCCGTAGGAGAACATCGACATCGACATATCAACCATGGTGATTGGTGATGAGGGGATCGCGACGATCAGCGGGTTAGTACCAATGCGGCACTCTTTCGAACCCCACGGTGGCATGACGGCAATCGAGTTAGTCCAGCAGATACCGATGTAACCTTTCTCCGCCGCCTGCCAGCCATAGCTACCGCCGCGCATCCAGTGGTTGGCGTTACGCAGTGCGACCAGGCCAATACCGTGATCGGAGGCCAGCTCAATGGCTCTGTCCATCATCTTTTTCGCCGTCAGGTTGCCGATCGAACGCTGGGCATCCCATTGTTCAATCGCCCCCAGGCTGGTAATGCGTTGCGGTTTGGCCTCAGGAATGATGTCGCCGTTATCCAATTGCTGAATAAAACGAGGAAAACGATTCACACCGTGCGAATAAACGCCGGACTCGGTGGTGCGCGCAAACATTTCGGCACAGGCATCGGCGGTTTCAACGGCAATACCGCGTGCCAGCAGTACCCGCTTGAACGCATCTTTCAACTGCTCAAAAGTGACTTTCATTCCTGTTTCCTTGTTTAAATTTGATCGCTTTTTTATCTCTAAATTTCACTATGCGAAATCTGATTTCAAATATAGCGATCAAATTTTGACAGATCAACGGGGTGGTCTATTTTTTAAAATCATCAAAATCAAATGGTTGTGTTTTTTCGGTTCAGATCGTGAACTGAAACACACTTTGCGCTACCATCAGAGCGCGACGAAAAGGGGAGCGGAAGCGATGGGCACAAAAGAGAGTGAAATGACGCAAGACAAAGAGAGGCCAGCCGGAAGTCAGAGCCTGTTCCGTGGTTTAATGTTGATTGAGATTCTGAGTAACTATCCGAATGGGTGCCCACTGGCCCATCTGTCTGAACTGGCCGGGCTGAACAAAAGTACTGTGCATCGACTCCTGCAAGGGCTGCAGTCCTGCGGATATGTCACGCCTGCACCTGCTGCGGGTAGCTATAGGTTGACCACTAAATTTATCGCCGTGGGTCAGAAGGCACTATCTTCACTGAATATCATCCATGTTGCCGCACCGCACCTCGAAGCGTTGAACATTGCCACGGGTGAAACAATCAACTTCTCAAGCCGTGAAGATGACCACGCGATTCTGATTTATAAGCTGGAACCGACGACGGGCATGCTGCGTACCCGCGCTTATATCGGTCAACATATGCCGCTGTATTGCTCCGCGATGGGTAAAATTTACATGGCGTTTGGACATGCGGATTATGTGGAATCTTATTGGGAGAGCCATCAGGATCTTATTCAGCCGCTGACCCGCAATACCATTACCGGTTTGCCGGCGATGTACGACGAATTGGCGCAGATCCGCGAAAGCAGTATGGCGATGGATCGGGAAGAGAACGAACTGGGCGTTTCCTGTATTGCTGTACCGGTGTTTGATATTCATGGTCGGGTGCCGTACGCGGTGTCAATTTCACTCTCTACTTCGCGACTTAAGCAGATAGGGGAAAAAAATCTACTCAAGCCGCTACGGGAAACCGCGCAGGCGATTTCCAATGAGCTGGGTTTTACCGTTCGCGATTAGGCGGATCGCCATAGTTGTTCAGGCACCTGACAATATTTAACCGTTTCCCCTGTCCGATCAAGGCGTCAGGGGCAACCTCTCTGGCACTCTGTGGTTTTCACGCAGACGGAGGGAGCAATGAACACGTTTATTATGGCGGATGCGGCAAAATGTATTGGGTGTCGTACCTGCGAAGTTGCTTGCGTCGTCGCGCACCAGCAGAACCAGGACTGCGCGTCGGTCTCTTCCACTGCGTTTACCCCGCGCATCCGCGTGATCAAAGACGACGCCTTTACGACGGCAGTCGCCTGCCATCAATGCGAGGACGCTCCCTGTGCAAATGTCTGCCCGACGCACGCAATTCGTCGTGAACATGGGCATATCTTCGTTGAACAGACGCGTTGTATTGGCTGTAAAAGTTGTATGCTGGCCTGCCCGTTTGGGGCAATGAATGTCGTCGCCCGCTCGTCACGGGTGCAGGCGATAAAATGCGATTTATGCTGGCACCGTGATGCGGGACCCGCGTGTGTCGAAGCCTGCCCGACCAGCGCGTTGCAGTGTATTGATGCCGTCAGTATTCAGCGCCAGCGTCTGTGTTCACTACCACAGTAATGTGAGTCCCGACCTGTGGTTAGGTCGGGACTTGCGTTAGCCTTCCTGCCAGGCGCGTTCGATCTCTTCAGCCAGAATCTTCACTCCAGCTTCGATTTTCTCAGGTTCTGGCACGTAGTTCATCCGCATGCACTGATGCGTATGCGGCCAGGGTTTATCCAGACCAGGGAAGAAGTAATCACCGGGAACCATCAGCACGCCGCGCGCTTTCAGACGCTGATACAACAGTTCGGTGGTGATAGGCAAATCTTTGAACCATAACCACAGGAAAATCGCGCCCTCCGGTTTATGAATAAGGCACCGATCTTCAGATAAATAGCGGCGAATGATCGCAATCGTCTCCTGAACGCGCTGATAATAAAACGGCTTAATCACCGTCTCGGACAGACGCAGAAGGTCGTTGCGCTTAATCATTTCGCACATGATTGCCGGACCCATTCCGCCAGGCGCGAGGCTGATAATGCCGTTCATGTTGGTGATGGCGGTGATGATTTTATCATTCGCGATAATGATGCCGCAGCGGGAGCCTGGCAGACCCAGCTTGGAAAGGCTCATGCACAGCACAATGTTGGGGTTCCACAGCGGGCGCGCTTCGCTAAAGATGATGCCGGGGAACGGTACGCCATAGGCGTTATCAATCACCAGCGGGATCCCATGCTGGTTGGCCAGCCGGTCCAGCTTCATCAGCTCTTCATCGGTGATCACGTTGCCTGTCGGGTTTGTCGGACGTGACACGCAGATCATGCCCGTCTCTTCACCGATGTGCAGGTGTTCAAAATCAACGTGATACTTAAACTGACCTTCTGGTAACAGTTCGATATTTGGACGCGCGGAGACAAAGAGATCCTCTTCCAGCCCGGAATCGGCATAGCCAATGTATTCCGGAGCTAACGGGAACAACACTTTTTGCGTTGTTCCGTCGGCGCGGCGTCCGGCGAACAGATTGAATAAGTAGAAAAATGCGCTCTGACTGCCATTTGTCAGTGCAATATTTTGTGGCTCGATATCCCAACCCTGCTTCTCACGTAGCAGTTTCGCCAGCTCAGTCAGCAGCTCGGTTTTACCTTGTGGACCATCGTAATTGCAAAGCGCATCAGTGGCTTTGCCGTTTTCCAGCATATCTGCCAGCAGAGATTGAAAGTAATTTTGCATCTCTGGAATTTGCGCCGGATTGCCGCCACCGAGCATGATGGCGCCTGGGGTGCGTAAACCGTCGTTAAGGTCCTCCATCAGGCGTGTGATGCCTGAATGGCGGGTAAATTTGTCGCCAAAAAGTGAGAATGTCATAGCAGGTGGTCTGTCGAACTGAGTAGTAAAGTGGCTAACCATAGCGCTACCCATGGCAGGGTGCAAATCAGGGGTAGCAGGCCGGATTGAGATTTTGTGCTACTGATTTTTATTTGGCTGGTTTTTAATGTTGAGTAAGGCTTCCCGCTGCGTGCACAGCGAGAAGCCTGCCGGGATCAGGGCTGACCGGCCCACACCACCATCACCTTATCGTCGCCATGCTCACGAATAAATCCGTATCCCTGCGTCAGCGGCAGCGTGATTTGTTTACCGGCGCCAATGGCGGGATGCCTGGCCCTGAACTGACTGATTCGCTGCCAGTGGGCGACGCTGGCGGCAGATTTCCCGGTCACATCCTGCCAGTTCATTTCTGAGCGCGTACCCTGTAATGGGTCTGAGCCGGTTGGGCCAAAGGGGCGGGCCGACTCGTCGCCATAAAAGAGTTGAACCGCGCCAGGTGCCAGCAGCAATAGCTCGGCGGCGTTGTCTCCACCTTCGCGGAACAGACGTGTATCGTGCGAGGAGAGATAGCTCAGGACGTTGAAGTCCTGCAATTTATCCGCCATCTGCTGCCAGGTGGGGTCCATATTTGCCAGACAATCGACGGCCTTTGCCGCCTGCTCCTGGTAGTCGAAATTGATCATCGCATCGAAGCCGTGACGGTAATAGTCGCTTTGCATCACACCGTGACCCCAGGCCTCGCCAGTCATCCAGAAGGGGTTATCATCCAGCGCTTTTTCCGGATTGGCTTTCTTCCATTCGACCAGCGCCGCGCTGGCTTGTGTTTTTAGCTGCTGCCAGGCGGGAAGCTCGACGTGTTTAGCGGTGTCGACCCGAAAGCCGTCAATCCCATAATCACGCACCCACTGACTGAGCCAGTGCGTCAGATAATCCCGGGGCGTGTAACCGGCGATGGCTTTGGCGTGCGTATCCGGCTTGTGCTGATAAAAGTTTGGCAGCCCGGAAGGCGTGGTGGATTCGGTTTTCAGATCGGGCAGGAAAGCCAGCGACATCGTCAGGTCGTCAAAGCCAGGATTGTCGTAATCGCCAATATCGGTGCGGATCCAGTTTTTTCCCCACCATTTTTCCCAACCAGCTTTATCGCTAAAGTTGATGTAATCATTGAAACTGTGCCAGCTTTGCCCGGCGGATGGCTGCCAGTCCGTCCAGCGTTCCCCGAGCGTTTTTTTCAGTTCATCGCCCGATAGGTACAGTGCCCCAAACTGATACTCCTGCATATCCGCCAGCGTGGCGTAGCCGGTATGGTTCATCACCACATCAAACAAGACACGGATGCCGCGCTGGTGTGCGCCATCAACCAGCGCGCGCAGGTCCGCTTCGTTTCCCATATTGGCGTCAAGCGTGGTCCAGTCCTGGGTGTAGTAGCCGTGGTAAGCGTAATGGGGGAAGTCCCCTTTGGCGCCACCGCCGACCCAGCCGTGGATTTGCTCAAACGGCGCGCTGATCCACAGGGCGTTGACGCCTAACTGTTGCAGGTAGTCGAGTTTGCTGGCGAGCCCGCGCAAATCGCCACCGTGGAACGTGCCAATTTCCTGCATGCCGTCGTTGCGACGCCCATAGCTATGGTCGTTACTCGGATCGCCATTCACAAAGCGGTCCGTCAGGACGAAATACACCGTGGCGTTATGCCAGTCGAAGGCTGCGGGGGCATCGGTTTCCGCCCGTTCCAGTAGCAACAGCCCGTTACTGGTTGCGGCGGGCTGTAGGGTAATCGACCCGTTTTTTACCGTTGCCGTTTGCTGGCTGTAGAAATCACGCACCACGGCACCTTCCGGGAAGGTCTGGCTCACGTCCAGCGTTAAGGGTGAACCGTCCCATTTCGGGCATTGGCGAATCTGGGTGGTGACGGTGTCCTTAGCACTTTTTACCAACAGCATCAGCGTCGGCGTACCGGAGCGGGTATCGATTTCCAGCGTGTAATCGCCGTCTTTGAATAAACGCCACTGTGGCGGCGTGCCTTCACAAGGTTTTAGCGACAGCATCTGGTTGAGTTTTATCGCATCAGCAGGCTGCCAGCACTGTTGGTCAAAATTCAGGGTTAAAGGACGGGTACCCTTCGTCAACGCTGCATGGCTGACGAATTTACCCGTACCTTCCGCTTCGAAGGTGGGAAGTCCTTGAGACGTCCATGATGAGGCGATGGCAATGCCGGGCATTAGCGCCAGCGCAACGGCGGCAAGTTTCATAGTGCTGTCCTTGATGCTGCGATTTTCGCCAGTTTGCCAGTGAAATCAGGCCGGAAACTCCTCCTTTGAGTTGATTCCGCCAGGAGGAGAAGTGAGGGTGAGCGACCGCGCGCAAAAAATGAACTGATTTTGCGATAACCTCCACATTTTCTTCGAATTAATGGCACCCAGAACTGTTAATACGTGACATAGTTTCAGAATTGGACTATTCCTGTGGGTGCTCTTGACGGCTATTTTTGATATGATTTGAGATTCATCTCTCATTTTTGTGAAAAATATAAGGTGTTGGAATGTATAAATCCGACCAGGAGACCTAATGATATTGACTCCCATTCGACGATATGGGGCAATGATTCTTATGTTACTCACCGTTGCATTTTCGGGTGAGGTGCTGGCAAAGACACACACGGCGACAACGAGTCACAAGCCCCAGATAACCAAGGCAAGTAATAAACAGGTTAGCAGTAAACAAGAGTATTCTCGCAATAGTGCAAAGAGTAGTTCACTTCCTGATTTGCGAAAATACCCTTCCGGAACACCAAGGAAAAAAGCGTTTCTCCGGACGGTTATGCCTTATATTACCAGTCAAAATGCTGCCATTACGGCGGACCGTAACTGGCTGATTTCAAAACAGTACCAGAACCGCTGGTCACCGACTGAGCGTACGCGTATGAAAGACATCGCGAAGCGCTACAAGGTGAACTGGTCTGGTAACACGCGTAAAATTCCGTGGAATACGCTGCTTGAGCGTGTAGACATTATCCCGACCAGTATGGTGGCAACCATGGCTGCGGCAGAAAGCGGCTGGGGTACGTCGAAGCTGGCGCGTAGCAACAACAACCTGTTTGGCATGAAATGTGGCAAGGGTCGTTGTAACAATGCACCGGGTAAGGTGAAAGGCTACTCACAGTTTGAATCAGTGAAAGAGTCGGTGAATGCTTACGTCATTAATTTGAATACGCATCCGGCCTACTCTTCCTTCCGTAAGTCACGTGCGCAGTTGCGTAAAGCCGATCAGGAAGTCACCGCCACCGCGATGATCCATAAGCTGAAGGGTTATTCCACTAAGGGACAGAGTTATAACAACTATCTGTTCGCAATGTATCAGGACAACCAGCGTTTAATCGCCGCGCATATGTAATTTCGAGTGCCGGATGGCGACTTCGCCCTCCGGCTATCATCTTTATAGCAACACTTCACTGTTCACATCGCGATACTCTTTTGGCGTCGTGTCGTACTCTTTCTTGAATACCGAATAGAAATACTGCAGAGATGGGTAGCCGCACATCTGTGAAATTTCGTTGATTGAAAGCGTGGTAGAAATCAACAGGCTGCGCGCCTTTTCCAGCTTTTCGGCATGAATCACGGCGTGAATGGTCTCTCCGACCTCTTCTTTAAAGCGTTTCTCCAGATTCGAACGTGAAATCCCTACTGAGTCCAACACTTGATCAACCTTGATACCTTTGCAGGCATGGTTGCGAATGTAATGCATCGCCTGAATAACGGCAGGATCGGTAAGTGAACGATAATCTGTAGACTGACGCGCAACAACGCGTACAGGAGGAACCAGAATGCGCTGTAGGGGAATCTCTTCGTGAGCCAGCAGGCGGTGGAGTAGTTTGGCTGCCTGATACCCCATTTGTCTGGCCCCCTGAGCGACGGAGGACAAGGCGACTCGTGACAGGTAACGGGTCAGCTCTTCGTTATCGATACCAATGACGCACAGTTTTTCCGGTACCGGAATATGCAGATGTTCACAGGCCTGCAGAACGTGCCGCGCACGTGCGTCGGTGACGGCGATAATCCCGGTTTGTGGAGGTAAGGTTTGCAGCCAGTCCGCCAGCCTATTTTGCGCGTGCTGCCAGTTTTCTGGCGCGGTTTCCAGACCTTGATACACCACGCCGCGGTACTTCTCTTTGGCAACCAACTGGCAAAACGCATATTCACGTTCTGCGGCCCAGCGTTTACCGCTTGAAGCCGGAAGACCATAAAATGCAAACCGGTTAATCCCTTTCTCTTTCAGATGCAGGAAGGCGCTTTCTACCAGCGCGTGGTTGTCGGTGGCAATGTAATGTACTGGTGGATAATCTTGCTGCAGATGGTAGGAACCCCCAACGCCAATGATCGGAACATCCACATCGACAAGTAATTGCGCAATATCATCATCGTCATAATCGGCAATAACGCCGTCGCCTAACCACTCTTTAATGTTATCAATGCGAGCACGAAAATCTTCTTCTATGAAGATATCCCACTCCGATTGCGACGCTTGCAGATACTCGCCAACCCCTTCAACCACCTGACGGTCGTAGGCTTTATTGGCATTAAATAACAACGTAATACGATGACGTTTATAAAACATGGTTCTTTTCCTGCTGAATCATGTAGATAAGACAATGCCGGTTGCATTAACCGGCATTGAGATACACCCACTTCTTAAATTCAGGAACGACGTTTGGTTGCTGAGTCCATCCATACCGCCAACAACAATATCGCTCCTTTCACTATGTATTGCCAGAAGGTGGGGACGTCCATCATACTCATTCCATTATCGAGAGAAGCCATAATGAATGCGCCCATGACGGCGCCGGCAACACTCCCGACCCCTCCCGCCAGGCTGGTTCCCCCGATGACACATGCGGCAATGGCATCCAGTTCTGCAATGTTCCCTGCGGAAGGGGAACCTGCGCCAAGCCGGGAGCTAAGAATGAGCCCGGCAATGGCGACCATCAAACCATTAATAGCGAAGACGGCAAGTTTGGTGCGTTCAACGTTGATACCAGAAAGGCGGGCGGCTTCCAGGTTCCCGCCAATGGCGTAAATTCTCCGACCGAATGCCGTGCGCGTGGCCATAAACATCCCACCGAGCAGCAGCAGCGTCAGCAGCAGGACGGGCGTTGGAACACCACGATAATCGTTTAATAGCCAGATTGCCCCTAAGACGACAATGGCTGTGAATGCCTGGCGACCCACAGCCGACGTTGATGCGGGAGTGGCAAGGCCTAACGCCTGGCGACGCATACGGCCTCGCCATTGCCAGCCAACAAACGCCATTAAGCCGAGAGCACCGATGACAAAGCCTGTGCCATCAGACAAGTAGCTCTGACCAATCTGAGACATTGCTGCGCTGGTGGGGGATACGGTGGTGCCGTTGGTGATGCCAATCAGAATACCGCGGAAAGCCAGCATTCCCGCAAGGGTGACGATAAACGACGGAACCTTGCGGTAAGCAACCCACCATCCATTCCATGCCCCGAGGAGCAATCCCAGAGTCAGGGTTACGATCACCGTCAGCGGTAAAGGCCAGCCTAGCCAAACATCACAGATCGCCGCTACGCCGCCCAATAATCCCATCATGGAACCGACAGAGAGATCGATTTCAGCGGAAATGATCACAAACACCATACCCACGGCAAGAATACCGGTAATCGCAGTCTGTCGAAGCAGGTTCGAGACATTACGTGCGCTCAGGTATGCGCCATCAGTGGTCCACGTGAAAAACAGCATAATCACGATAATCGCCGCAATCATGACGAAGACTTGCAAGTTAAGCGATTTTATTGCTGGGAAACCACCTGTGATAGAGGGAGAAAGTTTCGCTTCAGACGGATTGTTTTTCGACATGATGTTCGCTCCTTAATGCGGCTTCCATCACCTGCTCCTGAGTCAGGTTATGATTTACCAGGTTAGCTTTCAGTTTTCCTTCATGCATCACGAGGATGCGATCGCTTAGTCCGAGCACTTCAGGTAATTCAGAGGAGATGACAATCACGGCAATGCCTTCCTGGACGAGCTGGTTGATGAGTTTGTAGATTTCATATTTGGCGCCGATATCAATACCCCTGGTGGGTTCATCAAGAATGAGAATCCGGGGATTTAACAGGAGGCAACGTGCGAGAATCGCTTTTTGCTGATTCCCTCCGCTCAGACGCCCGATCGCAAGGTCGGGGGACGATGTTTTTACTTTGAGCTGTTGAAGCGATTCCAGAATGCATTTTTGTTCAGCGGCATCATCAAGATGGCTCATGCCCCCGGTAAATTTATCGAGTGCAGCCAGCGTGATATTTTTCCCCACAGCCATCACCGGAACAATGCCATCTTTTTTTCTGTCTTCAGGCACCATGGCGATGCCATGAGCAATAGCTTGCTGGCAGTTATGGATATGCACCTGAGTGCCTTCAATAAAAATCTTTCCCTCCCAACGACCAGACCAGACGCCAAACAGACACTGTACGGCTTCGGTACGTCCTGCACCGACGAGTCCGGCAATGCCGAGAATTTCGCCCTGCTTGAGTGAGAAAGAAATGTCGTTGACGCGTTTTATATGGCGATTGACGGGATGCCAGGCTGTCAGATTCTCAACCCGTAAAATCTCTTCTCCCGTGGTATGAGGCTCGCTGGGGTAAAGTGCGGTGAGCTCACGACCAACCATCATGGTGATAATATCGTCTTCAGTCATGTTGGTCGCATCGCGTGTGCCGATGTGTTTACCGTCGCGAATAACGCAAATGGTATTCGAGATGGCCTTAACTTCATTCAGTTTGTGTGAAATATAAATGCAGGCGATATCATGCTGTTGTAGGTCACGTATAATATTCAGCAGTATTGCAGTTTCCTGCTCGGTGAGGGAGGCCGTTGGTTCATCCAGAATAAGTAAGCGGACCTGCTTATTCAGCGCTTTTGCAATTTCTACCAGCTGTTGTTGCCCTAATCCTAAATCGCCCACGCGCGTATCTGGCGAAATAGACAAACTGACCTGATCGAGTAATTTTTGACAGCGTAACGTCATCATCTCGTAATCAAGAACGCCGTTACGGGTCATTTCGTTACCGAGGAAAATATTTTCCAGTATTGTTAACTCTTTCACCAGGGCTAATTCCTGGTGGATGATCGCAATACCCTTACGTTCGGTATCACGAATATGGCTGGCACGGATGGCTTCGCCAGCAAAAATGATCTCGCCTTCGTAGGTTCCATGCGGGTAAATTCCGCACAGAACTTTCATTAGCGTCGATTTACCCGAACCATTTTCACCGCATAATGAAATGATTTCGCCAGCATTGATCCTAAGGCTAACGTTATCAACCGCCTTCACTACGCCGAATGTCTTGGTAATGTTTTTCATTTCAAGAAGATATGGCATAACTGCTCCACATAAGCCAATAAGAGAACCCTGCGTGGACATTCACGTTTATCCGTGGCGAATTTGACACCACGTTTTATTGCCCTCTGATTTGCAGAGGGCACATGGCTTACAGATCGCTTTTCTTGTGGAATCCGTCTTTAATGACGGTCTCGTTAATATTGTCTTTGTTAACATCAATAGGTGTGAGTAGTCGGGAAGGGACATCTTTCAGGCCATTATTCAGCGAAGTATCTGCTTTAGGCTGTTGATCATTTCCCAGTTCGACGGCGATTTCCGCAGCAGTATTTGCGAGCAATGTAATAGGTTTATAAACCGTCATGGTTTGAGTCCCGGCGACAATGCGCTTGATGCCTGCAAGGTCAGCATCTTGTCCGGAAATAGCGACTTTTCCTGATAATCCTTGCGCACTCAGCGCCTGAATCGCACCGCCAGCTGTGGCGTCATTTGAGGCAACTACTGCGTCAATTTTGTTATTGTTGGCGGTTAGCGCATTTTCCATAATCTTCAACGCATTCTCCGGTAACCAGCCGTCAACCCATTGATCGCCCACCACCTTAATTTTTCCGCTGTCGATATACGGTTTTAATACTTTCATTTGTCCAGCGCGGAACAGCTTCGCGTTGTTATCAACGGGTGAGCCACCCATCAGGAAATAATTCCCTTCGGGAACAATATTGACTAATGATTGAGCCTGTAATTCACCTACTTTTTCATTATCGAAAGAGATATAAAAATCGATGTCAGCATCATTGATCATGCGATCGTAAGCCAGCACCTTGATCCCTTCTTGTTTTGCTTCTTTGATAACATTGCTTAATACCTGGCCGTTGTAAGGGATTATCACAAGGACATCCACGCCCCGGTTTATCATGTTTTCAATCTGCGACATTTGGGTTTCTTCATTACCATTCGCTGATTGTACAAATACTTTCGCACCAAGCGATTCAGCTTTGTTGACGAAAATATCGCGATCTTTCTGCCAGCGTTCCAGGCGGAGATCATCAATCGCCATACCGATTTTTACTTCTTTGGCATGACCTGCGACGCTGGTGAGTAAAAGGGACGTGCAAACAGCAAGTAAAATGTTCTTCATCTTCATAATCGTGATGCCTTTTGTAGGGGAGAAACAGCAGTAAAAGTAACAATCACAGCATAAGACGTAGCAGAGTTTTAACAGGTAACGGCGGGAAGGCAATTATAGATTTTTATCTTCCAATTACGTTTTTTGGTTTATTTCTTGATTTATGACCGGGATCGTATTTTAAATGATTCGTTACCTGGGTTGCATTTAAGTTTGATAAGTAACAATTTTTAAATTGGTCAGATTTTATTTTGAGAAGTAGCGCACACTTGTGAATTATCTCAATGGCAGTATGAAATAACATAATTGAGCAATGGGTGGGGAGTGCCCAATATTACGACATTATCCATCACCCGCCGCATTACCTGATTATGGAGTTCATTATGCCAGCCTATTTTGACCAGCTTGAGCGCGTTCGTTATGAAGGCACCAAATCAACTAATCCATTAGCATTTCGCCACTACAACTCTGATGAGTTAGTGTTAGGCAAGCGTATGGAAGATCACCTGCGATTTGCTGCCTGCTACTGGCACACTTTCTGCTGGAATGGTGCAGATATGTTTGGTGTTGGTGCATTTAATCGCCCGTGGCAGCAGCCCGGTGGAGCGCTGGAATTAGCGAAGCGCAAGGCGGACGTGGCGTTCGAGTTTTTCCACAAACTGAACGTGCCCTACTACTGCTTCCATGACGTGGATGTCTCGCCGGAAGGTGCGTCGCTGAAAGAGTACAAAAACAATTTCGCGCAGATGGTTGATGTACTGGCGGCAAAACAGGAGCAGAGCGGCGTGAAGCTGCTGTGGGGAACGGCAAACTGCTTCACCAACCCACGTTACGGCGCGGGCGCGGCCACGAACCCGGATCCGGAAGTGTTCAGCTGGGCCGCCACTCAGGTGGTTACGGCTATGGATGCCACGCATAAATTAGGCGGTGAAAACTACGTTCTGTGGGGCGGTCGTGAAGGCTATGAAACGCTGCTGAATACCGATCTGCGTCAGGAACGTGAGCAAATTGGTCGCTTCATGCAACTGGTCGTGGAACACAAACACAAAACCGGTTTCCAGGGCACTTTGCTTATCGAGCCGAAGCCGCAGGAACCGACCAAGCACCAGTACGATTACGATGCGGCGACCGTATACGGATTCCTCAAGCAGTTCGGTCTGGAAAAAGAGATCAAACTGAATATCGAAGCCAACCACGCCACGCTGGCGGGTCACTCGTTCCATCACGAAATCGCCACCGCTATCGCGCTGGGTCTGTTTGGCTCTGTCGATGCCAACCGTGGGGACGCGCAACTGGGCTGGGACACTGACCAATTCCCGAACAGCGTAGAAGAGAATGCGTTGGTGATGTACGAAATCCTGAAAGCCGGCGGCTTCACCACCGGTGGCCTGAACTTCGATGCCAAGGTTCGTCGTCAGAGTACCGATAAATACGATCTGTTCTATGGTCATATTGGTGCGATGGATACCATGGCGCTGTCGCTGAAAATTGCGGCGCGTATGATTGAAGACGGTGGTCTGGATCAGCGCGTGGCTAAACGTTATGCCGGTTGGAATGGTGAGCTGGGCCAGCAAATTCTGAAAGGGCAGATGACGCTGACGGAAATTGCGCAGTACGCTGAACAACACAACCTGGCGCCAGTGCACCAGAGCGGTCATCAGGAATTGCTGGAAAATCTGGTGAACCATTATTTGTTCGACAAATAACGGGTCTCTGAGTATGTCCGTAAGCCCGGTCAGCTCGCGCGACCGGGCCTTTCTTTAAGGAACGATGCCCTATGTATATCGGGATAGATCTTGGCACATCAGGCGTAAAGGCCATTCTGCTCAACGAGCAGGGCGATGTGGTCGCTTCGCAAACAGAGAAACTCACCGTCTCGCGCCCGCACCCGTTATGGTCAGAACAAGACCCAGAGCAGTGGTGGCTGGCAACGGATCGCGCTGTGAAAGCCCTGGGTCGGCAGCATTCACTTCGCGAGGTGAAAGCGTTGGGGATTGCCGGACAGATGCACGGCGCGACGCTACTGGATGAACAACAGAAGGTATTGCGCCCGGCTATCCTGTGGAACGATGGTCGCTGCGCCGAAGAGTGCGTCATGCTGGAGAGCCTGGTTCCGCAGTCTCGTGCCATCACCGGCAACCTGATGATGCCTGGCTTTACCGCGCCAAAGCTGCTGTGGGTACAGCGCCACGAACCGGAGATTTTTAGCCGGGTTGATAAAGTCCTGCTGCCGAAAGATTACCTGCGCCTGCGTATGACCGGCGATTTCGCCAGCGATATGTCTGATGCGGCTGGTACCCTGTGGCTGGATGTTGCGAAGCGTGACTGGAGTGATGTCATGCTGGAAGCCTGTAAGCTGACTCGTGCGCATATGCCTGCGCTCTATGAAGGCAGTGAGATTACCGGAACATTGTTGCCAGCAGTCGCCAGGGCCTGGGGAATGCAGGAGGTTGCGGTGGTCGCCGGAGGTGGGGATAACGCAGCGGGGGCGGTTGGCGTGGGCATGATGAATGCCGGTCAGGCGATGCTATCGCTGGGTACTTCCGGGGTCTATTTTGCGGTCAGCGACGGCTTTCTCAGCAAACCGGAAAGCGCGGTCCATAGCTTTTGCCATGCCTTGCCTGAACGATGGCACCTGATGTCTGTGATGCTAAGTGCGGCATCCTGCCTGGACTGGGCGGCAAAATTAACCGGACTGGCGAGCGTTCCTGCGTTGATTGCCGCAGCGCAACAGGCGGATGAACACGCTGAGCCGGTCTGGTTTTTACCCTATCTGTCCGGTGAACGTACGCCGCACAACAACCCGCAGGCAAAGGGCGTATTTTTCGGTCTGACGCATCAGCATGGTCCGGCGGAGCTGGCACAGGCGGTGCTGGAAGGCGTTGGTTTTGCATTGGCTGAGGGTATGGACGTGGTACACGCCTGCGGCGTGCAGCCCTCCAGCATTACGCTGATTGGCGGCGGGGCGCGCAGCGAATACTGGCGTCAGATGCTGTCTGACATCAGCGGATTGCAGTTGGATTACCGTACCGGCGGCGATGTTGGTCCTGCTCTCGGTGCGGCGCGTCTGGCGCAGATTGCCATTAATGCGCAGCAGCCATTATCAGACCTTCTACCTCAGCTTACGCTGGAGCAGGCGCATTATCCTGATGCCGAGCGCCATGCCCTTTACCAACAGCGTCGGGAAACCTTCCGCCGAATCTATCAGCAATTACACCCGCTGATGTCCTGACCCTAAATCCCCTCTGGTAAACAGCGGGGATTTATCAAATATATATTTCAATCTAATTAATAATTAGCGCGCATGAATTTATTCTGAAAGTCCGGCGTAGTGGCCTTTTCTGTGTTGTCTTTAGTGGGTTATTCATATTGTATCCATGATGGATAAGGAGGTCCCAATGAAGACGACAAGGCTGTTGCCATGGATATTATTCTTCTCTGGTGCATTTATTTACGTTATTGGCTTATGGCGGGCATGCCCGTTATTGAGTAGCAAAGGCTATTTTTTCGCCGTGCTGATGACGGGAATGTTTGTGACGTACGTTTATCAGCGTGCAGAAAATCTCAATCAGAACGATGAACACTTCGCCTCTGTATGTCAGATGGTGGCGCTCATCACGGTAGGGGTGCTGTTGGTGGGCGTATTGAATGTCCCATTATCACCCCTCGAAAAGGGGCTGTTCCCGCTGGCATTCATCGTATGTTTACTGGGGCAAGTTTTACTCATGCGTTCAGCAGAATATTTATCTAAAGGACCGGAACTCTAAATGGAAAACAGGACATCAACTTATTCACCGGCATTTAGTATTGTGTCATGGGTCGCGCTTCTCGGCGGCATTGTGGTTTATCTGCTGGGGTTGTGGAATGCCGATATGCAGTTGAACGAAAAGGGGTATTACTTTGCTGTTTTGGTGCTTGGTTTGTTTTCTGCTGCGTCGTATCAAAAGACGGTACGGGATAAATATGAGGGGATCCCGACTACGCCGATTTACTACATAACCTGTCTTGCCGCGTTTATTATTGCGGTTGCATTGTTGGTTATCGGTTTGTGGAATGCCACGCTGCTGCTAAACGAGAAAGGGTTTTACGGCCTGGCCTTCTTTTTAAGCCTGTTTGGTACCGTTGCGGTGCAGAAAAATATCCGTGATAGTGGCTTTGAGCATCCAAAAGAAACGCTGGCAGTCGCAGACGATTTTACGGAGTGATCGTATGCCCTCGATGGTTACCGATCGAGGGCTTTTATTGTTAGCTCACCAGTCTGCGCGTATCGATGCGCTGCAACAATACAGACAACAGTAAACTTCCCGCCAGCGTGGCGCTAAAAATCCACAGCATATCCAGCGGCGGCCAGTTTTTGAGTTCTACACCGTTGGTGCGTAGCGCGTGAATGATCAGCGCATGAAAGCCATAAATGCCCAGGGAGTGGCGGGAAATAAGGCCCAGTACCGGCAGAGTGCGCGTACTGAGCGTATTTTTGACCAGCGTCAGGAGGGAGGCAGCACAAATAAACACCGCCGGGCCGCAATAGAGATACCAGGTATCGGCAAAATTGCCTCGCCAACGCAGTTCATGCAACGTGCCTCGAGAAATAATAAACACTGCGATGATAAACAACGCCGCACAGAGCCAGGTAAGTGCGCGCTTGTGCGTATCCATCATACCAATCGCTCGGCCTAGCATACCGTACACGATGTAGTAGAACGTGTCGCCACTGATGTACAGGTTGATGGGAAGCCACTCAAAACCGCCAATTTTTTGTGAGACGGTATTGGGATTGGCAATCACCCCAATCACCACCATAAGCGCCAGCAGCATCTTGCCGCTGATATTTTTTACCTGTATCAGCGGGGAAACCAGGTAGATTACGGCGATCGCGAAGAAAAACCACAGGTGATAGAACACCGGCTTTTGCAGCAGGTTTTTCAGCGACAGCTCAGCGTTGATCGAGGTAAACAGCAGGATGTAGGCCAGCGCCACGCTGCTGTAAAACAGGATGCAGAGCGCAATGCGCATGAAATGGCGCGGTTTGGCGCTGCGCTCGCCAAAAAACAGATAGCCCGAAATCATAAAGAACAACGGGACGCTGACGCGAGAAGCTGAATTGAGCACATTGGCCAGATCCCAATTCAATGGGCTGACGCTTTGCGCATTGGTGATGTACCAGGCCGTGGTGTGGATCATCACAACCATGAGACAGGCTATCCCGCGCAGGTTATCAATCCAGAATATTTTGGGCTGCATCAGTTCCTCTGTATTCATTAAAAAAAGTCTGACCGAAATTTTGCGAGCGTAGCTCACTGGAAAAATCCGAGTTCTTACGCTAAAGCTTGAGATGGTCTGATGAGATTCTCAAAATAGCATCCGTTTCCAGACACTTAATAATAAGACTGACCAGCAAACCAGGCGCTAATAAAATGATGATGAAGTATTTCTTTTCCGCGATCGTTACCCTTTTACTGGTTGCGTGCGCCGACACCCAGCCGCCTGCACCCGCGCAGAAGGCGCAAAAGATCAAAGTCAGTGCAACACGTTCGCTGGATATGGAGTCACTGTGTAAAAATGAGGCGGCACAAATCTACAACACTGGTGTGCAGAAAATTGATATCTCCGGTCTGGAACAATTTCAGGGCAGCTATGAGATGCGTGGTTCTACCTTCCGTAAAGAGAGTTTTGTCTGCTCTTTTGATGCAGACGGGCAGTTTTTACACCTTTCCATGCGCTAAGTTCCCCCTTTTTCCCGTTTCGTACTGTATATCTTGCAGCCAGCGGGTATACTGACCGCTTCCTTTAAATCCACACGTATCCAGCACGAAATAATATGCAAAAGTTTGATACCAGGACCTTCCAGGGCTTGATCCTGACCTTACAGGATTACTGGGCTCGCCAGGGCTGCACCATCGTTCAACCATTGGACATGGAAGTCGGCGCGGGGACATCTCACCCAATGACCTGCCTGCGGGCGCTGGGGCCGGAACCGATGGCGACTGCTTATGTGCAGCCTTCTCGTCGTCCGACCGACGGCCGCTATGGCGAAAACCCGAACCGCTTACAGCACTACTATCAGTTCCAGGTAGTGATTAAGCCGTCTCCGGACAACATTCAGGAGCTGTACCTGGGTTCTCTGAAAGAGCTGGGTATGGACCCGACCATTCACGATATCCGTTTCGTGGAAGATAACTGGGAAAACCCAACGCTGGGTGCCTGGGGTCTGGGTTGGGAAGTGTGGCTGAACGGCATGGAAGTCACGCAGTTCACCTACTTCCAGCAGATTGGTGGTCTGGAATGTAAACCAGTGACCGGGGAAATTACCTACGGTCTGGAACGTCTGGCCATGTACATTCAGGGCGTAGACAGCGTTTACGACCTGGTCTGGAGCGACGGCCCGCTGGGTAAAACCACTTACGGCGACGTGTTCCATCAGAACGAAGTGGAGCAATCCACCTACAACTTCGAATACGCCGACGTGGACTTCCTGTTCACCTGCTTCGAGCAGTACGAGAAAGAAGCGCAGCAGCTGCTGGCGCTGGAAAATCCGCTGCCGCTGCCTGCGTATGAACGTATTCTGAAAGCCGCCCATAGCTTCAACCTGCTGGATGCGCGTAAAGCCATCTCCGTCACCGAGCGTCAGCGCTATATCCTGCGTATTCGCACCCTGACCAAAGCAGTGGCAGAAGCTTACTACGCTTCCCGTGAAGCCCTTGGCTTCCCGATGTGCAACAAAGACAAATAAGAGGCGGCCATGTCTGAGAAAACTTTTCTGGTGGAAATCGGCACTGAAGAGCTGCCACCAAAAGCACTGCGCAGCCTGGCTGAGTCCTTTGCTGCGAACTTTACCGCGGAGCTGGATAATGCTGGCATCGCGCACGGCAACGTGGAGTGGTTCGCCGCGCCGCGTCGTCTGGCGTTGAAAGTCGCTGCCCTGGCTGAAGCACAACCCGACCGTGAAGTAGAAAAACGCGGCCCGGCTATCGCCCAGGCGTTTGACGCCGAAGGTAAACCGAGCAAAGCGGCCGAAGGTTGGGCGCGTGGCTGTGGCATCACGGTTGATCAGGCTGAGCGTCTGACCACCGACAAAGGCGAGTGGCTGCTGTATCGCGCGCATGTGAAAGGCGAAAGCGCTGAAGCGTTGCTGCCGAATATGATCGCCACCTCACTGGCGAAGCTGCCGATCCCGAAACTGATGCGCTGGGGCGCGTCTGACGTTCACTTCGTGCGTCCGGTTCACACCGTGACCTTGCTGCTGGGCGACAAAGTTATTCCGGCAACTATTCTGGGTATTCAGTCCGATCGCGTGATCCGCGGGCATCGCTTTATGGGCGAGCCGGAGTTCACCATCGATAATGCCGATCAGTACCCAGAAATTCTGCGTGAGCGCGGCAAAGTGATTGCGGATTACGCTGAGCGTAAAGCCAAAATCAAAGCCGATGCCGAAGACGCGGCGCGTAAAATTGGCGGCAACGCCGATCTGAGTGAAAGCCTGCTGGAAGAAGTCACCTCGCTGGTGGAATGGCCGGTCGTGCTGACCGCGAAGTTCGAAGAGAAATTCCTCGCTGTTCCGTCCGAAGCGCTGGTTCACACCATGAAAGGTGACCAGAAGTACTTCCCGGTATACGCGAACGACGGCAAACTGCTGCCGAATTTTATCTTCGTTGCCAACATCGAATCCAAAGACCCGCAGCAAATCATCTCCGGTAACGAGAAGGTGGTTCGTCCGCGTCTGGCGGATGCCGAATTCTTCTTCAATACTGACCGTAAAAAACGTCTGGAAGACCATCTGCCGCGTCTGCAAACCGTGCTGTTCCAACAGCAACTGGGTACGCTGCGCGACAAGACTGACCGTATCCAGGCGCTGGCGGGCTGGATTGCTGGTCAGATTGGCGCTGACGTTAACCACGCAACGCGTGCTGGCCTGCTGTCCAAGTGTGACCTGATGACCAACATGGTCTTCGAGTTCACCGATACCCAGGGCGTGATGGGCATGCACTACGCGCGTCACGATGGTGAAGCGGAAGATGTCGCTGTGGCGCTGAACGAGCAGTATCAGCCGCGTTTTGCCGGTGATGACCTGCCATCTAACCCGGTTGCCTGTGCCGTGGCGATTGCCGATAAGATGGACACCCTGGCGGGTATCTTCGGTATCGGTCAGCATCCGAAAGGCGACAAAGACCCGTTTGCGCTGCGTCGTGCCGCGCTGGGCGTATTGCGCATCATCGTTGAGAAGAACCTGAATCTGGATCTACAAACGTTGACCGAAGAAGCGGTTCGTCTGTATGGCGACAAGCTGACTAACGCCAACGTGGTGGATGATGTGATCGACTTTATGCTCGGTCGCTTCCGCGCCTGGTATCAGGATGAAGGTTACACCGTCGATACCATTCAGGCAGTACTGGCGCGTCGTCCGACTCGTCCGGCTGATTTCGACGCACGTATGAAGGCGGTTTCGCACTTCCGTACGCTGGAAGCCGCGTCCGCGCTGGCTGCAGCGAACAAGCGTGTATCGAACATCCTAGCGAAGTCTGAAGAGACGCTGAATGACCGTGTAAATTCGGCAACGCTGAAAGAGCCGGAAGAAATTGCGCTGGCGCTGCAGGTTGTGGTGCTGCGCGATAAGCTGGAGCCTGTCTTTGCAGCTGGTCGTTACCAGGAAGCGCTGGTTGAGTTGGCGGAACTGCGTGAACCGGTTGATGCGTTCTTCGAGAAAGTGATGGTCAACGTGGAAGATAAAGATCTGCGTATTAACCGTCTGTCTATGCTCGCAAAACTGCGCGAACTGTTCCTGCGCGTAGCGGATATTTCTCTGCTGCAGTAACGCTCCTGAGCTGACTTTGAAAAGCCGGATAAGCATTGTGCCATCCGGCTTTTTTGTATGTTGTTAGCGCAGCTGTAATTTTGTCAGACAGGTCTGGCTGTCTTCCATCGTCTTGATGGGATACTCTGCCGTTTTACCGTTGTAACTTACCGCGATTGTGCCTGCCATATTGCGCGGTAGCCATACCCCGACGAAGCCATTTCGACCACTCTTCATCACTTTTTGTACCATCACCTCACCCTTGTTATCCGTCACTTTGACATTGAATGCCTTCTCCGGCATTTCGCCCTGGCAGCCAGAAAGGCTGTGGTTGAAGCAAGGATGTGTTTGCCATTCATAGGGGGCAAATGACAGATAGAACTTGTCACCGAGCGGTAGGGTATAAATCTGATCGCCCGAAGAGAGCTTCAGTTCGGTACTGGTGATAGATGCTGAGTACGGCAGCGGGCGGTTCTGCGGCGACTGGTCAATGGTCTCGACGATTTGCTCGACGGATTTACCGCTGAGCCCGTGTTCCGCCAGAAAAGCAGCTTCCGGAGTTGCTGCGAACGCGCTACCGGTTGTGAGCAAACCTAAAACCAGCAGCAGTGAGGATTTCGACATAACTTCAATTCCTTGTGAATATTGTGGAATACAGACTGGCTCACTATAAAGCTTGCCCTTAGGGAAAGGTCAAAGGGAGGACGGGTAAAGTAATGCAAAGAAGCGTTTGGGCGGGGAGTCTTGCGAAGTACAGATAAAAAAAATCCCCGCCGTTTGGCAGGGATTCAGAATTTTGAGCTTTTTAAGCTTACAGGCTGGTTACGTTGCCAGCTGCCGGGCCTTTAGCGCCGCTTTCGATGGTGAAGGAAACTTTCTGACCTTCGTCCAGAGATTTGTAGCCATCGTTCTGGATAGCAGAGAAGTGTACGAACACGTCTTTAGAGCCATCGTCAGGAGTGATGAAGCCGAAACCTTTGTCAGCGTTGAACCATTTTACGATACCAGTCATTTTACCGGACATAGTGTATTACCTTTTAAAAAATAAGTGTGCCTTTCGGCGATATGGCGTGCTTTACAGATTTTTTAACAGTAAAGGAAATGCTCACTACGAAGGGTATCAACGATAACTCTTGAAGGGACTTGCCTTACTAACTGCTGTAATGGTCTGTACGTCAAACCGTTGAGGGCATTAACTCATTTTACGCATGTGGATGCAACTACTATTTTCTTTTTTGTGGATAACCCCCTTAAGGGAACGGCCCTTTTACAGGACCGTTCATAAGTAAAATTGAAAAATAGTTCAATCCATCAGTTGCTTACTTAATCTTGGGTCTGCCTGAATCAGGCGCATTAACTTCAATTCGGTATTGGAAGGCTTTACGCGTTTAGACTCCCATTCATGAACCGTCGCGACCGTCACGCCCATCACTCGGGCAAAATCATCTGTTTTTAAACCTGTCCCTCGTCGTAGCTGTTCAAATTCGGTGAAAGGGTTGGTTTTTTGCGTCAGAGTAACCGTCTGCGATACATCTTTAAAAACAATCTGCTCCAGACTGCTCAGCAGTTCAAACATAGGATCTTTGTATTCCATTGAGAACTCCTACAAATCACACAGCGGGATCGTGAATTTCATCGAAGCTCATTAAGAGTAGTCGGAAAAAATGAAGCCGGATTTTAGGTTTGCGTGATGGATACGTTTCAGCGGATCGGGGTCGACAATCTTTTGCAGGCTAACGAACTGATAAAGGTCGGGATCTGCGAACGATCGATCCCGATTGTAAAGATGACTAAAATATGACGTCGTGTGGTAAATGGCGCATTGTTTAGCAAAACGATGGGTGGCGGGAGCGGTTATTTTCCCCCACAAGATTACGCGGAAAGGGTATCTTGCGGGGCTGACCTGGACTATCCTTGTCAACGTCAGGCACGCGGGTGTCGTTGTGCGCATTTTTGGGTGAAAGGAGTATTAAAATGGCGACAGGTAAGTCCTGCTCTCGCTGGTTTGCGCCTGTTTTGGCGCTCTTAATGGTAGTTGGCCTGAGTGGGTGTTTTGATAAAGAAGGCGATCAACGCAAAGCGTTTATCGATTTTCTGCAGAATACTGCAATGCGTAGCGGAGAGCGTTTACCAACGCTGACCGCCGATCAGAAAAAACAGTTTGGCCCGTTTGTGTCCGATTACGCGATTCTGTATGGCTATTCGCAGCAGGTTAATCAGGCAATGGACTCCGGTCTGCGCCCGGTGGTTGATAGCGTAAATGCGATTCGTGTTCCTCAGGATTATGTGACTCAGCGTGAACCGCTGCGTCAGGCAAATGGTGCGTTGGGCGTATTAGGGCAACAGTTGCAGAATGCGAAACTGCAGGCAGATGCTGCGCATGGCGCGCTGAAGCAGGGCGAGGATCTGAAGCCGGTCTTTGACCAGGTCTACAATAAAGTCGTCACTGTACCTTCAGAGGCGCTACAGCCGCTGATCCCTGCCGCGCAAATCTTCACGCAGCAGTTAGTTCAGGTTGGTGATTTTGTGGCACAGCAGGATACGCAGGTGAGCTTTGTCGCTAACGGTATCCAGTTCCCAACTTCACAGCAGGCAAGTCAGTACAACACGCTGATTGGCCCGTTGGCCTCTCAGCATCAGGCATTTAATCAGGCCTGGACTGCTGCGGTGAATGCCGCTCAGTAATGAAGGCGCTGTAATACATAAAAGGCCGGGTAAGCGTAAGCGCTACCCGGCCTTTTGTTTATGGCGCGACCTGCGGGTTCACGCAATTCTTCTCAACGCGTCCTTGCAGCGCATCGATTAAGTTATCCACCGCACAGGCCGCCATGTTATAGCGCGTTTCATGCGTCGCTGAACCTATGTGCGGTACGGCTACCACGTTTGGCAGCGCCAATAGCGGTGAGTCTGCTGGTAATGGCTCCTGCTCAAACACATCCAGGCCTGCGGCATGAATTTCCCCGCTTTGCAGGGCGGCAATCAGCGCTTTTTCATCGACCACTGGCCCACGCCCGGCGTTAATGAAAATGGCGGAGGACTTCATTTTGGCAAACTGTTCGGTACTAAACAGATGATGCGTTTCTGCGGTTAACGGCAGGATCAGGCAGACAAAATCGGACTCCTGCAACAGCGTATCGAGGTCGCAGTAACGCGCGTTGAAGCGTTCTTCCGCCTCCTGGTGATGACGGCGCGCGTTATAAAGAATCGGCATGCTAAAACCAAAATGCGCGCGTTGCGCCAGCGCCAGACCAATACGGCCCATGCCGACAATCCCCAGCGTTTTGTGGTGTACATCCGTACCAAACCAGTCCGGCCCGATACTTTTGGTCCACTCGCCAATTTTCACCCGTTCAGCAACTTCTACCACGCGGCGAGCGGTGCTTAACACCAGCGCCATTACCGTATCGGCGACAGTTTCCGTCAGCACGGTTGGCGTGTGCATCAACAGCACCTTGCGCGCGTTGAGGGCATCGACGTCGAAGTTGTCATAACCTACGGAAATCGTGGATGTCGCACGAAGCCTGGGCATTCTCTCCAGTAGGGCGGTATTGACGGCTTCACTGGAACCCAGCAGACCTTCCGCGTTGGCAAAAGCCTCGGCGTGCTGTGCGACCGTTTCCGGGCGCAGGTTAGGCACATGAGTCACAGTAAAATGCTCTTCCAGGCGATGCAGTAAATCGTCAGGTAACGCTTTATAGAGAATAATGGACGGCTTCATGCGAATCTCCGTAAGTTAAAATTTAAGCGTGGCGTGCGCCAATAGGTAATTGCTGATTATTAGCAGGCTTAACAATTAAAGTTAGCCATACTGAGACAAAAAGCGCTACCCCCATAAATATGTACGAGGCGGATGGGCTGCCGGTTGCGCCATTGAGGTAGCCGACAAACCATGAACCAAAGAATGAGCCTAGCGCGCCCATGCTGTTAATCAGCGCCATTGCACCCCCGGCGACGTTGCGCGGCAGCATTTCCGGGATGATGGCGAAGAAGGGGCCATATGGGGCGTACATTGCCGCACCCGCAATAACTAACAGCGTGTAAGAAATCCAGAAGTGGTCTGCACCCACGGCCCAGGAGCCGATAAAAGCGAAAGCGGCTATCAATAACAGCGGCCAGACAAACAGTTTACGGTTTTGCAGCTTATCGGAGGCCCAGGAGACGAGGA
Source organism: Citrobacter sp. Cb023 (assembly GCF_030336805.1). NCBI lineage: Bacteria > Pseudomonadati > Pseudomonadota > Gammaproteobacteria > Enterobacterales > Enterobacteriaceae > Citrobacter > Citrobacter sp. Cb023. The sequence continues at coordinate 221,758 of NZ_JAOWCV010000032.1, forward strand.
TCATCGCCGCCGTCGCCGCCAGATAAGGTACGGATGACAGCCAGCCAACCTCTACCATGCCCAGATTTGCGCCGCCGTTGCGGATAATCGACGGTAGCCACAGGACAAAACCATAGACGCCAATACTCCAGGCGAAATACTGCATGCACAGCAGGATGACGTTACGTGAGCGGAAGGCCTCGCTATAGTTACGCACGGCTTTGATGCCTTGCTGCTCTTTTTCCAGTTGCGCCTGAAGGGCGGCTTTTTCAGATTCTGACAGCCAGCCGACCTGAGACGGTTTGTCTTTTACCAATACCCACCAGCAGAACGCCCAGATGATGGCCGGGAAGCCCTCGATGATAAACATTTCCCGCCAGCCCAGCGCCTGGATCAGATAACCGGAAACCACAGACATCCACAGGACGGTAACCGGGTTACCGAGGATCAGGAAAGTGTTAGCGCGCGAGCGCTCGGATTTCGTAAACCAGTTGCTGATATAAATCAGCATTGCGGGCATCACCGCGGCTTCAACGACGCCAAGAATAAAGCGGATGGCGGCAAGCATTGGAATATTGCTGACCATACCGGTTAACGACGCGCATGCGCCCCAAAGGATCAGACAGACAAAAATCAGTTTTCGTACGCTGCGCCGTTCTGCGTAAATCGCGCCTGGGATCTGAAAGAAGAAATAGCCGAGGAAAAACAGAGCGCCCAGCAGGGAAGAGATCCCTTTGGTAATGCCGAGGTCCTCGTTGATACCGGCGGCGGAGGCGAAGCTGAAGTTCGCACGGTCAAGGTACGCCAGGCTATACGTGATAAACACGATTGGCATAATGTACCACCAGCGTTTTGCTGCATTAGTTGAGCTATTCATAGACTGCCCTCTGGTTATGCTGATACGCCGCCTCTGTATGTAGGGTACAGAGACAGAGTTGGCCGGGAGTTTATTCCCCTAATTGTTCACGTGTGGGTAATCCTTCGCTGTCGCCCTGAACCTGAATGGCCAGTGCGCCGATTTTATTGCCGCGGGTCACCGCCTGATGCAGCGAACGGCCTTCCAGCAGGGCGCTGATAACGCCCACGGCAAAGCCATCGCCTGCGCCGACCGTATCGACCACGTTGTCGACTTTTACCGGTGCAACGCAACCTTGTTCACCGCTGGCTGTTTTGTACCAGGCGCCATCAGCCCCGGTTTTGATGATCACGGCCTTCACTCCGTGACGCAGATAAAAGTCGGCGATGGCTTCAGGCGTCTGTTGGCCGGTTAAAATCATCCCCTCTTTTAATCCAGGTAAAACCCAGTCAGCCTGGAATGCCAGCCGGTTCAGTTTTTCCACCATCTCGGCTTCGCTTTTCCACAGCACCGGACGCAAATTTGGGTCGAACGAGATGGTCTTCCCCTGGGCTTTCAGCGTGCGGGCGGTGTGCGCCAGTAGTTCATAGGAGCTGGCAGAAAGCGCAGCCGCCACGCCGCTCAGGTGCAAGTGGCGCGCGCTGGCGAAATAGTCCTCGTGATAATCCTCAACGCTGAGGTGGCTGGCGGCGGACCCTTTGCGGAAATACTCCACAATGGGATCGGTTCCATTTTCGACCTTAGATTTAAGCTGAAAGCCGGTAGCGTAACGCCCGTCCTGGGTAACTCCCTGCGCATCTATCCCTTCTTTTTCCAGCGACTTAACGATAAAACGACCAAAACTGTCGTTGCCTACGCGGCTCACCCAGCCGACCTTCAGGCCCAGACGAGCAAGACCGGTCGCCACGTTGAGTTCAGCGCCTGCAACGCGCTTGATAAACTGCTCTACATCCGTCAGTTCGCCGGTTTGCGTGGCGACAAACATCGCCATCGCTTCACCAATAGTGACCGCATCCAGTGAATTTTTCATGTGTTACTCCTCGCGTAACAGCTCGACGTAGTGGCGGGTAACCGCCGTCAAATCCTGCCCTTCCAGGGGGAACTCAATACCGCGCGGAACATCGTTGGGCAGCGTTTTTAACAGCGCCAGCCAGCGTGAATCTGCTTTATCAGGTGGTACGGCACGGTAGCTATCGCGATGCGTAACAGCGGCTTTGACATGGATATATCCGACGGTTGGCGCCAGGTTCTGCGCGGCCTGTTCCGGGGAGTCGCCAACCCACAGCCAGTTGCCCATATCGAAAGTCAGAGATATCGGCAGGTTTTGCGTCTGACAGGCTTCATTAAAGCGTTGCATCGGCTGCAGGCGTCCGCAGGCGGTCTGATCGTTTTCCACAACCAGCTCCATACCGCTGTTGTCCAGCCATTCACGTAAATCGTCGAACTGTTCGGTATGGGAAAAATGACCGAGAGAGACTTTTAACCACAGCGCCTGTAGGGCCTGCGCTTCTTCGAGGAGCTGCGGAAGTCGGGGATTCAGGTTCCCATCCTCAAGGAATAACGGTTCAGGCGCTGAATAACAGGCCAGCAGGCCGAAGAGTTCGATTGCAGAGGCCGTTGTGGACAGCGTTTTCAGCTCGGCGTCGGTTAATAACTCGCGGCGGATTTCGACGCCGTCAGCACCGGCTTCGGCAATGATGGGTAACATTGCCGTTTGCCCGCCTGCGGCCCGCACCTGGTCGTAGCCGTAGGCGGCGGTAACCACCATAATTTTTCTTTTCATGGAAACTCCAGACTAGCATTCTTGTTATAACGCTAGATGGAACCGGTTCCAAAGAAAAGCTCATGATGTCGAATTTATGATCACCATCACGAAGGAAATTTAACGGGCAGTTGAGCCGCGCACGATCAGCTCGCCGGAGAATACCTGTTCCTGAATGGCTGCAGAGCCGCCATCAATTCGGCGTACAACCTGCTCAACGGCGGTGTAGCCAATCTGCCATGTGGGTTGTTTCAACGTGGTGATACCGACGCCCGCCAGCTCCGCCCATTCCAGTTCGTCAAAACCGAGCAGGCCGATATCGCTGCCCCAGTTAAGGCCAATGCGCTTCAGGGCGCGGGCAACCTGCAGCGTGAGAGCGCCGTTGGCAGAGATAACGGCTTTGCGCATCCCCCGATGCTGCTGGTGAAACTGGCGCAGCGTGTCATCCAGTTGCGTATTGTCCGTTAGCGGGACTTCGGCATTTTGCGCGATAACGCCGGGGTACTGTGCGAGCGTGGCGCGAAAAGCGCTCAGGCGTTCGCGGCGGGTATTCACCATGCCCAGCGGCTCGCTGAGGAACAGGATGGCTTCAAAACCTTGCTCGACCAGATGTTCAGTGGCAACCGTTGCCGCTTGGGTGTTATCCAGCCCGACCATATCACAGGCAAAATCGGGAATTTTACGGTCAATCAGAACCATCGGCAGCGCAGACTGTTGCAGGCGGTTCAGCCCCTCTTCGCGCATTCCAACGGCGTTGACCACAATCCCTTCGACCTGGTAGCTGCGCAGCAGGTCGAGATAATGCAGCTCCTGATCCACTTCGTTGTTGGTGTTACACACCAGCGGGGTAAAGCCCTTATCGCGACAGGCGGCTTCAATCCCGCTTAACACGTTGACGGAGTAGGGATTAGTAATATCGGCGATGATCAGACCAATCAGACGGGTACGACCGTGTTTCAGGCCTCTTGCCATCAGGCTGGGACGGTAGTCGAGATCGGCAATGGCTTGTTCAATGCGGGCCAGTAGCGCGTCGGAAAGCAGGTGCTTTTCACCGTTGAGGTAGCGTGAAATGCTGGTCTTGCCGGTTTTTGCGGCTTTCGCCACATCGCTGATGGTTGCCCGTGTTGATTTGCTCATCGCTGATTTCCCTAAATTTGGTGACAACACCTTAACGCGAAAATCAACGATGGCAAGTGCTTCATGCCGGATAAGACGCTGCCATTATCCGGCACAAAACGTTACTGGAGCGGGCTTAAGGTGATCTCTACGCGGCGGTTTTGTGCTTTACCTTCCGCCGTGCTGTTACTGGCGATCGGGTTTGCCGGGCCCATACCCTGAGTGCGGATACGGTTAGCGGCGACGCCTTGAGTGATTAAGGCGCTGGCCACGGAGTCCGCGCGCTGTTGCGACAGGCGCATATTCAGATCCTGACTGCCGGTGCTGTCGGTGAAGCCGAGCACGTTGACGGCGGTTTTATTGTACTCTTTCAGTACCATTGCCACGCCGGTCAGGGTGTTGGCACCCGCAGGTTTCAGGTTGCTGCTGTTGCTGTCGAAGGTGACGTTATTTGGCATATTCAGGATGATGTTATCGCCACTGCGCGTCACGCTGACGCCCGTTCCCTGCATTTTGTCGCGCAGTTTTGCTTCCTGCACGTCCATGTAATAGCCGACACCGCCGCCAACGGCCGCGCCAGCCGCCGCACCAATCAGAGCGCCTTTGCCGCGATCTTTCTTCGAAGAAGAGAGTGCGCCAATACCCGCGCCGACCAGAGAGCCAATACCCGCGCCAATGCCGGATTTACCCGCTTCGCGTTCTCCGGTGTAAGGGTTTGTTGTGCAGCCAGAAACCGCCAGGGCGCCGCTCACGATGGCAGCAATAACAAAAACACGTTTCTTCATCTTAATTCCTTAATGACTTTTTCTTCTTTGCCACAGCGACCGTGGCGGTTGATTATGACGTGTGAACATGAAGAAAATTCCAGGGAAGACTCTGAAATTTGTAAGTAACATTGAACGGCATAATAAATAAGCCGTCACATCGCATTCAGGAGCGCCATCTTGGCTAATTCACCCGCACATTACTCGGTGTTAACCGCCGCCCACTGGGGACCTATTCTCGTCGAAACCGATGGCGAGACGGTTTTCTCCTCTCGCGGCGTGCTGCCCACCGCCCATCCCAACTCTTTGCAAACCGTGGTGCGCGACCAGGTACACAGTAAAACGCGGGTACGTTTTCCCATGGTGCGTAAAGGCTTTCTCGCCTCGCCGGAGGATCCGCAGGGTGTGCGCGGGCAGGATGAATTTGTTCGTGTCAGTTGGGACTACGCGCTGAATCTTATCCATACGCAGCATAAACGCATCCGTGACAGCTACGGCCCGGCCTCGATTTTTGCCGGTTCCTACGGCTGGCGTTCCAACGGCGTGTTACACAAAGCCGCAACCCTGCTACAGCGTTATATGGCGCTGGCGGGTGGTTATACCGGGCATCTGGGGGATTACTCGACGGGTGCTGCGCAGGCCATCATGCCGTACGTGGTGGGCGGTAACGAAGTTTACCAGCAGCAGACCAGTTGGCCGGTGGTGCTGGAGAACAGCGAAGTGGTGGTGTTATGGAGCGCCAATCCGCTGAATACCCTGAAAATTGCCTGGAACGCCTCCGACGAGCAGGGCCTCGCTTACTTTGAGGCACTGCGTGGCAGCGGGAAGCGGTTGATCTGTATCGATCCGATGCGATCGGAAAGCGTCGATTTCTTTGGCGAGAAGATGGAATGGATCGCTCCGCATATGGGGACCGACGTGGCGCTGATGCTGGGTATCGCGCATACGCTGGTGGAAAACGGCTGGCACGACGCGGACTTTCTCGCCCGGTGTACGACCGGATATGACCGTTTTGCCGACTATCTGCTGGGCAAATCTGACGATGTTGCAAAAACGGCAGAATGGGCCGCTGAAATTTGTGGTGTTCCGGCGGCGAAAATACGTGAACTTGCGGCGATATTTCACCAAAATACCACCATGCTAATGGCGGGATGGGGTATGCAACGCCAGCAGTATGGCGAGCAGAAACACTGGATGATTGTCACGCTGGCTGCCATGCTCGGGCAAATCGGGACACCTGGCGGCGGCTTTGGGCTGTCGTACCATTTTGCTAACGGCGGCAACCCAACGCGCCGCGCTGCGGTGCTGGCTTCAATGCAGGGCAGCGTTAAAAACGGTACCGACGCGGTAGATAAAATCCCGGTGGCGCGAATTGTTGAAGCGCTGGAGAACCCCGGTGGTTTTTATCAGCACAACGGTATGGACCGCCATTTCCCGGACATCCGTATGCTGTGGTGGGCGGGCGGCGCCAACTTCACCCATCATCAGGACACCAACCGTCTGATTCGCGCCTGGCAAAAACCGGAGCTGGTGGTTATCTCGGAGTGTTTCTGGACAGCCGCAGCGAAGCATGCCGATATCGTGCTGCCGGCGACGACGTCTTTTGAGCGTAATGATTTGACCATGACCGGCGATTACAGCAACCAGCATCTGGTGCCGATGAAGCAGGTTGTATCGCCGCAGGATGAAGCGCGAAATGATTTTGATGTCTTTGCCGAGCTGAGTGAACGCTGGGAGAAGGGCGGGTATGAGCGATTTACCGAAGGCAAAAGCGAGCTGGAATGGCTGGAGACTTTTTACAACATTGCCGGGCAGCGTGGGGCTAGCCAGCAGGTGACGTTGCCGCCATTCACCGAGTTTTGGCAGCGGAATGCGCTGATCGAAATGCCAGAAAACGCCGCCAGCGCGCAGTTTATCCGTTTCGCGGATTTTCGCCGCAACCCACAGGCGCATCCGCTGAAAACGGACAGCGGTAAAATTGAAATCTACTCCGCGAGGATTGCCAGTTACGGTTACGCGGACTGTGCGGGGCATCCGATGTGGCTGGAGCCGGATGAGTGGTTCGGTAACGCCGAGTCGGGCCAGTTACAGCTGCTTTCCGCCCATCCGGCGCACCGTTTGCACAGTCAGCTTAATTACAGCGCGTTGCGCGAACAGTATGCGGTAGCGGATCGTGAGCCCGTCACGATTCATCCGCAGGATGCCAAAGCGCGCGGTATTGCGGATGGCGACACGGTCAGGGTGTGGAACCAGCGTGGGCACGTTCTGGCGGGAGCGGTCGTGACGACGGGAATTAAACCCGGTGTCATCTGTATTCATGAGGGCGCCTGGCCTGATTTGGACCTCGCCGCCAACGGTATTTGTAAAAATGGCGCCGTCAACGTGCTGACCAAAGATCTCCCCAGCTCGAAGCTGGGGAATGGCTGTGCGGGCAACACTGCGCTGGCGTGGCTCGAAAAATACAGCGGACCAACGTTGACGCTTACGGCGTTTGATCCGCCTGCCAACCCATAATCCACGTGGGATGGTGAGTCTCTTCCTGCCATGCGCCATCTTCAATGCGAAAACCCAGCGCATGGTAGAAGTTCACCGCTGATTGATTCTTCTGGTAGACCTCGAGGCTGAGTAACGAAAAGCGCTGCTGTACATGCTGCACCAGCGCTTTGCCGATCCCGCTTCTGATGGCGGCAGGCGCGACGAACAGCGCGCCGAGAAAGCGGTCGTCAATGACGCTGGCAAAGCCTTTGAGCACCCCTTCTTCTTCCCATACCCAGGTTTGTGCGGCTGGCAGGTAAACATCCCGCACGATGGATTCACTTTCGCGCCAGTAGCGTTCTTCGATAAACGGATGGGCATGGATCGTGCTTTCCATCCACAGCGCCAGAATCGACGGTAGATCGTCAGCCTTTGATTCACGAATCATGTTGTTCTCCCGGGTAACAGATACAGGTGGTGACATGGTCGTTGACCAGGCCGCATGCCTGCATAAAGGAGTAACAGATGGTGGTGCCGACAAACTTAAATCCGCGTTTTTTTAACGCTTTAGACAGTGCATCTGACGCAGGTGTAGAGGTGGGGATATCGCTCAGGTTGGCGGCGCGGGTCAGTTGCGGTTGGTTATCAACAAACGACCAGACGAACTCGCTAAACGATTCTCCGTTTTGCGCCATGGTCAGAAAGGCGCGAGCGTTGCCGATAATGGCCTGAATTTTTCCTCTATGGCGAATAATGCCGGCATCCAGTACCAGTCTTTCCACATCCTCTTCGGTCATGGCCGCCACTTTTTCCGGGTCAAAATGGTGGAAGGCGTGGCGATAATTTTCCCGTTTCTTTAGCACGGTGATCCACGATAAACCGGCCTGTTGGCCTTCCAGACAGATCATTTCGAACAGCTTGTTGCCATCTGTTTCGGGGACGCCCCATTCCTTGTCGTGGTAGGCAATGTAAAGTGGGTCCTGGCTGACCCATCCGCAACGCTGCATATTCTTCCTCGCTGTTTTTACTGGCGTAAAAATTTCATTCGGCCCGCCTTGACGCGCCAGCTAAAAAGACAATATTTAATACAGGGCCTGATGGGCCCGATATCCTTCACACAATGACAATAATATCGCCGAATTCGGCTCTTTTCTGGAGTCGCGTTGATGATTATAAGAAACAGTAGTGGTCGCCAAAGGTTAACTCTGGCGAGCGTCGTAGTTTGTGCGCTGTTCATCAATACAGCATATGGCTGGCAACAAGAATATATCGTTGATGCGATGTCAGGGCATACGGCTGAACGTTATACATGGGACAGCGATCACCAACCACGTTATAACGACATTCTGGAAGAACGTATTCGCTCCACTCAAAACGTGGCGGGTCCCGTGGTGAATCTGGCGGATGAAACGCCTATGGATGCGACCAGCGGCATGAGTATGGGCTGGAACTTTCCGCTTTCAAGGCAGGTGATGACTGGTCCGGTGGCCGCGCTGCATTATGACGGTTCGACCACGTCTACTTACAACGAATTTGGCGATAGCGTGACGTCGGTAACGCAGAACGATCCGCTGTGGCATGCCAGCGTCAGCACGTTAGGCTGGCGAGTCAATTCTCAGTTCGGTGATGTGCGACCGTGGGCGCAAATCAGCTATAACCAGCAGTTTGGCGAGAATATCTGGAAAGCGCAGTCGGGCCTCAGTCGCATGACGGCGGCGGGTCAAGACGGTAACTGGCTGGATGTTACCGTTGGCGCAGATATGCTGTTGAACCGGCACATGGCGGCTTACGCGGCGCTTTCGCAGGCGGAAAATAGCACCAATAACAGCGACTATATGTACACCATGGGAGTGAGTGCCAAATTTTAACGCAAACAATCATCATATAAACATCTCTGTTACATATTGAGATCAACAATCACAAGCCCCTCAGCGATAGCGTGTACTAACTCTTACGATAAAATTCAGTAACCCGACTTTTTGTCTCGTCATTCATTCCGCATTCCAGGCATTTCATTCCGTCCTGGTGGCATTTCATGCCGTTTTCTCCTGGCCATAAAAGCGCTTCGGTATGGTTGTTGGCAGAGAATTTCCCATTTTGCTTATGCAGGAAGACTGCCATGAAAACTTCTGATTATCAGCGCACTCGCTGGCTAACACTGATCGGCACGATTATTACCCAATTTGCTTTAGGTTCTGTTTATACCTGGAGCCTGTTTAATGGCGCGCTCTCTTCTAAGCTCGATGCGCCGGTAAGTCAGGTGGCATTTTCCTTTGGCCTGCTGAGCCTCGGGCTGGCGATTTCCTCTTCCGTTGCCGGCAAGCTGCAGGAACGTTTTGGCGTGAAACGCGTCACCATGGCCTCCGGTATTTTACTCGGCGTCGGTTTCTTCTTAACCGCCCATTCCAACAGCCTGATTATGCTGTGGCTGAGCGCCGGTGTGCTGGTTGGTCTGGCGGATGGTGCAGGTTACCTGTTAACGCTTTCCAACTGCGTAAAATGGTTCCCTGAGCGTAAAGGGCTGATTTCCGCCTTTGCCATCGGTTCTTATGGCCTTGGCAGCCTCGGTTTTAAATTTATCGACAGCCAACTGCTGAGCACCGTGGGCCTGGAAAAAACCTTCATGATTTGGGGCGCGATCGTACTGGTGATGATCGTCTTTGGCTCTACGCTGATGAAAGATGCGCCGAATCAGGAAGTGAAAGCGAAGAATGGCGTAGTTGAGAACGACTACACCCTGGCGCAGTCCATGCGCAAACCGCAGTACTGGATGCTGGCAGTCATGTTCCTGACAGCGTGTATGAGCGGTCTGTACGTCATTGGCGTGGCGAAAGATATCGCACAAAGCCTGGCGCATATGGATGTGGCGACGGCGGCGAATGCGGTTACCGTCATTTCTATCGCGAACCTGTCGGGTCGTCTGGTGCTGGGGATTCTGTCCGATAAAATCTCCCGTATTCGCGTGATCACCATTGGTCAGGTCGTTTCGCTGGTCGGTATGGCTGCACTGTTGTTCGCGCCGCTGAATGACGTAACCTTCTTTATGGCTATTGCCTGTGTCGCATTTAACTTTGGCGGCACCATCACCGTATTCCCGTCACTGGTCAGCGAGTTCTTCGGTCTGAATAACCTGGCTAAAAACTACGGTGTTATTTACCTGGGCTTCGGTATCGGTAGCATTTGCGGTTCCATTATCGCCTCGCTGTTTGGCGGGTTCTATGTGACCTTCTGCGTTATCTTTGCGCTGTTAATCATTTCGCTGGCGCTTTCTACCACTATTCGTCAGCCACAACGTAGCGTCTATACCGAGGCGCACGCCTAAATCTATTAGTAGTATGATTAATACCTGGCGCATATATTTACAAAAATTTATGCGCCATTTTCATTCTCTATAAGCACTTTTGCTCCCTCCTGTGGTCTACTTACCCGCGCCCGTAGACATTTCACCTCTGCTGTTGTCGCATTTTTCCTCTGTCAGGTCTGATTGATCGCTGCTCAGGGTTTTTTATCCCGATTTCCAGGGTTTGTTTGCATGAGATACATTAAGTCGATGACGCAGCAGAAACTCAGTTTCTTGCTGGCAATCTATATCGGTTTGTTTATGAACTGTGCTGTATTTTTCCGTCGCTTTAGCGGATATGCGCACGATTTTACCGTCTGGAAAGGACTCTCCGCGGTTGTTGAATTGGCCGGCACTGTGCTGGTGACCTTCTTTTTACTACGACTTCTCTCTTTGTTTGGCCGCCGCGCCTGGCGTGTCCTGGCAACCTGTTTGGTGCTGTGTTCTGCTGGCGCCAGTTATTATATGACCTTCCTGAACGTGGTAATTGGTTACGGTATTATCGCCTCCGTAATGACCACGGATATTGATTTATCGAAAGAAGTCGTCGGCTGGCATTTCATCGTGTGGCTGGTTTCGGTCAGTATTATTCCCTTGGTGCTGATTTGGAGTAACCGCTGCCGCTACACGTTGATGAGACAAATTCGTACACCGGGCATGAGGTGGCGTAGCGTAGCGGTAGTTTTACTGGCCGGCCTGATGGTATGGGCGCCGATTCGCCTGCTGAGCATGCAACAGAGAAGCGTAGAGCGAGAAACAGGTATCGATTTACCCAGCTATGGCGGGGTTGTGGCGAACTCTTACTTGCCGTCAAACTGGCTCTCTGCGCTGGGTTTGTACGCCTGGGCACAGGTGGATGAATCCTCAGACAACAAATCGCTGATGAACCCGGCGAAGAAATTTACCTATGTTGAGCCTAAGAACCTCGACGACACCTATGTGGTCTTTATTATCGGCGAAACCACCCGCTGGGACCATATGGGGATTTTTGGCTATGAGCGAAATACCACGCCAAGGCTCGCCCAGGAGAAAAACCTGGCCGCGTTCCGTGGATATTCCTGTGACACGGCGACCAAGCTTTCGCTGCGCTGTATGTTTGTGCGTGAAGGTGGGGCGGAAGAAAACCCGCAGCGTACCCTGAAAGAACAAAACGTCTTTTCCGTGCTCGGTCAGTTAGGGTTCAAGACAGACCTCTACGCGATGCAAAGCGAGATGTGGTTCTACAGCAATACCATGGCGGAGAACATCGCTTACCGAGAGCAGATTGGCGCAGAGCCGCGTAACCGTGGCAAGAACGTTGACGATATGCTGTTGATTACCGAAATGCAGCAGTCTCTGCAACCGACGGATGATGATGGCAAACGTCTGATTATTCTGCATACCAAAGGTTCGCATTTTAACTACACGCAGCGCTACACCCGCGAATATGCGCAGTGGAAGCCGGAGTGTGTCAATGTGGATAGCGGTTGCTCGAAAGCCGAGATGATTAACTCTTTTGATAACTCGGTAACCTATGTTGATCACTTTATTACCAAAGTGTTTGATCAACTGCGGGATAAGAAAGCGATAGTGTTCTACGCCGCCGATCACGGTGAGTCGATTAACGAGCGTGAGCACCTGCACGGTACGCCGCGTAAAATGGCTCCGCCAGAGCAGTTCCGCGTTCCTATGCTGGTGTGGATGTCAGATAAATATCTGGAAGACCCAGACCATGCGAAGGCGTTTGCACACCTGAAGCAAGAAGCTGATATGAAGGTGCCGCGTCGTCATGTGGAACTGTACGACACTATCTTGGGTTGCCTCGGTTATACCTCGCCAAATGGCGGTATTAACGAGAATAACAACTGGTGCCGTATCCCGGACGCGAAGAAGGTTACGGCTCAGTAATTGGGCTGCTGACTTTCTCGCCGATCAAATGGCATTTTGATACTAAGGGATTGACGGGGGCGCGGCTGAGCAGTAAGATGCGCCCCGCATTCGGTGATTGGCGCAGCCTGGTAGCGCACTTCGTTCGGGACGAAGGGGTCGGAGGTTCGAATCCTCTATCACCGACCAAATTCAAAACCCTGCTCAACGAGCAGGGTTTTTTGCATTAGTGGCGAGTAATCCTCTCTCTCCGACCAAAATTGACCTTCCTTTTATCTGCAAAAATTGTGCACCACTTCCCACTGACTGTTAACGATTCTGTGACATATTCCATTGCCTTTTTTTATATTTGCTTGAAACTTTTTTTGCGCTACTTATGGCTGAACCTGGCATTTTCCGCTGTGCGCTTTAGCGTTCATGGCATTAATCGCTCAGATATGCAGCATTAATTTAGAAAGTTTTAATAATTTGCATAAATGTTAATCACCAAATGTTGCGAAATATGAAGATGTTTATTCTGGCATAGTGCGCGTAGCACAAATTTCCCTGCTGAAAATGTCCTTCTGCACTTTTTTTAATCTTTGTTTGCGAATTCTCACCGTTGGTGTAAATCACGGTTACCTGTATTGACGTTTTCACATTCTGTTGACAGATTGTAGGGCATGAGGGGCATTTCATGGAGAATCCGCACTGCAACTCAGTCGCTTATGTGAACGGAATCCCTATCCTCTTAACGCCGACCCGGCCGGGTAAAAAACAAAAAAGGCCAGGCGGTGCAAACCCACTGCAAAGGGTAAAACAACAAACATCACATTTGGAGCAGAAGAATGAGTATTTCCTTGAAGAAGTCAGGGATGCTGAAGCTTGGTCTGAGCCTGGTGGCTATGACCTGCGCCGCAAGCGTACAGGCTAAAACTCTGGTTTATTGTTCAGAAGGATCTCCTGAAGGCTTTAACCCACAGCTTTTCACCTCTGGCACGACCTATGATGCCAGCTCCGTACCGATCTATAACCGCCTGGTCGAGTTCAAAACCGGTACAACTGAAGTGATCCCGGGCCTTGCTGAGAAGTGGGAAATCAGCGAAGACGGTAAAACCTATACCTTCCACCTGCGCCAGGGCGTGAAGTGGCAGGACAACAAAGATTTCAAACCGACGCGCGATTTAAACGCCGATGACGTGGTGTTCTCTTTCGATCGTCAGAAAAATGCCCAGAACCCGTACCACAAAGTCTCTGGCGGTAGCTATGAATACTTCGAAGGGATGGGTCTGCCAGATCTGATCTCCGAAGTGAAAAAAGTGGACGATAAAACCGTTCAGTTCGTGCTGACTCGCCCGGAAGCGCCTTTCCTGGCTGACCTGGCGATGGACTTCGCTTCTATTCTTTCCAAAGAATATGCAGACAACATGCTGAAAGCCGGCTCCCCGGAGAAAGTGGATCTGAACCCAATTGGGACCGGTCCGTTCCAGCTGCAGCAGTACCAGAAAGACTCCCGTATTCTGTATAAAGCATTCGAAGGTTACTGGGGCACCAAGCCACAGATTGACCGTCTGGTCTTCTCCATTACGCCTGACGCTTCCGTGCGTTACGCCAAACTGCAGAAGAACGAGTGCCAGGTGATGCCGTACCCGAACCCGGCAGATATCGCGCGCATGAAGCAGGATAAAAACATTAACCTGATGGAGCAGGCTGGTCTGAACGTTGGCTACCTCTCTTTCAACACCGAGAAGAAACCGTTTGATGACGTGAAAGTCCGTCAGGCGCTGACCTACGCGGTGAACAAAGAAGCCATCATTAAAGCGGTATATCAGGGCGCTGGCGTTGCCGCGAAAAACCTGATCCCACCGACCATGTGGGGCTATAACGACGACGTTAAAGACTACACCTACGATCCTGAAAAGGCTAAAGCGCTGCTGAAGGAAGCGGGTCAGGATAAAGGCTTCACCGTTGAGCTGTGGGCCATGCCGGTACAGCGTCCTTACAACCCGAACGCCCGCCGTATGGCGGAAATGGTTCAGGCTGACTGGGCGAAAATCGGCGTTCAGGCCAAGATTGTGACCTACGAGTGGGGCGAATATCTGAAACGCGCCAAAGCGGGTGAGCATCAGGCGGTGATGATGGGTTGGACCGGTGACAACGGGGATCCGGACAACTTCTTCGCCACCCTGTTCAGCTGTGCGGCAGCGAAAGACGGTTCCAACTACTCTCGCTGGTGCTACAAGCCGTTTGAAGATCTGATCCAGCCGGCGCGTGCGACCGACGATCACAACAAACGTATTGAACTGTACAAGCAAGCTCAGGTTGTTATGCACGATCAGGCCCCGGCTCTGATTGTTGCTCACTCCACCGTGTATGAACCAGTGCGTAAAGAAGTGAAAGGCTATGTGGTTGATCCATTAGGCAAACATCACTTCGAAAACGTCTCTGTCGAATAATTAAAAGCAAGCCAGGCAGCGCTACGGACCGTTAAGTCGGGTCACCGTAGCGCCACCTGACAGTAATGCTTTATCTCCCTCTCGCTGGAGGGGGAGATAAGATTTGTGAGCAATACAGATTCACGGTTCCAGGCCGTGCGTCATTAGAGAGAATCCGGGTTATGTTGCAGTTCATTCTCCGACGTTTGGGACTCGTCATCCCCACGTTTATCGGTATCACTCTTCTCACCTTTGCTTTCGTTCATATGATCCCCGGCGATCCGGTAATGATCATGGCGGGTGAGCGTGGAATTTCCCCTGAGCGTCATGCTCAACTGTTGGCTGAACTCGGTCTGGATAAACCGATGTGGCAGCAGTACCTCCATTATATCTGGGGGGTTATGCATGGTGATTTAGGTATCTCGCTGAAAAGCCGATTACCGGTGTGGGAAGAGTTCGTTCCTCGCTTTAAAGCAACGCTGGAACTTGGCGTCTGCGCGATGATTTTCGCCGTTGCGGTGGGTATTCCGGTGGGTGTACTTGCTGCCGTTAAGCGCGGCTCCATTTTCGATCACACTGCCGTTGGCCTGGCGCTGACGGGTTACTCCATGCCGATTTTCTGGTGGGGCATGATGCTGATCATGCTGGTTTCCGTGCAGTGGAACCTGACGCCGGTTTCCGGTCGGGTGAGCGACATGGTGTTCCTTGATGATTCCAATCCCCTGACCGGTTTTATGCTGATTGACACCGCCATTTGGGGTGAAGAGGGCAACTTTATCGATGCGCTGGCGCATATGATCCTGCCGGCAATGGTGCTTGGCACCATCCCTCTGGCGGTAATTGTGCGTATGACTCGTTCATCGATGCTGGAAGTACTGGGTGAAGATTACATTCGTACCGCACGCGCCAAAGGCCTGACCCGTATGCGCGTCATCATCATTCACGCTCTGCGTAACGCGATGCTGCCCGTTGTGACCGTTATCGGCCTGCAGGTCGGTACGTTATTGGCTGGGGCGATCCTGACCGAGACTATTTTCTCGTGGCCGGGACTGGGACGCTGGTTGATCGATGCGCTACAACGCCGTGATTATCCAGTGGTACAGGGCGGGGTGCTGCTGGTCGCGACGATGATTATCCTCGTCAACCTGCTGGTAGACCTGCTGTACGGCGTGGTGAACCCGCGTATTCGGCATAGGAAGTAAGGGGCCATCATGTCACAGGTTACTGAAAATAAAGTTATTGCTGCACCGGTGCCCATGACCCCGCTGCAGGAGTTCTGGCACTATTTTAAACGCAACAAAGGTGCGGTTGTTGGGTTGGTGTACGTTGTAGTGATGATCCTGATTGCGGTCTTTGCCAACGTCCTCGCGCCGTACAACCCGGCAGAGCAGTTCCGCGATACGCTGCTGGCTCCTCCTGCGTGGCAGGAAGGCGGTACCATGGCGCATCTGTTTGGTACTGATGATGTGGGCCGCGATGTGCTGTCCCGCCTGATGTACGGTGCGCGTTTGTCTCTGTTGGTCGGCTGTCTGGTGGTGGTGCTCTCCCTGCTGATGGGCGTGATTCTCGGGCTGATTGCCGGTTACTTTGGCGGGATTGTCGATAACGTCATCATGCGTGTGGTCGATATCATGCTGGCACTGCCGAGCCTGCTACTGGCGCTGGTGCTGGTGGCGGTATTTGGGCCCTCGATTGGCAATGCCGCGCTGGCGCTGACGTTCGTGGCATTGCCGCACTATGTGCGTCTGACGCGCGCCGCCGTCCTGGTGGAGGTTAACCGCGACTACGTTACCGCATCCCGCGTGGCCGGAGCCGGTGCGATGCGCCAGATGTTCGTCAATATTCTTCCTAACTGTCTTGCGCCGCTGATTGTTCAGGCGTCGCTTGGCTTCTCTAACGCCATTCTCGATATGGCTGCCCTCGGCTTCCTGGGGATGGGCGCACAGCCGCCTACGCCGGAATGGGGCACCATGCTCTCTGACGTGTTGCAATTTGCCCAAAGCGCCTGGTGGGTCGTGACCTTCCCGGGGCTGGCAATCCTGCTGACGGTGCTGGCATTTAACCTGATGGGTGACGGTCTGCGTGACGCGCTCGATCCCAAACTGAAGCAGTAAGAGGTTCGAGATGGCGTTATTAAATGTAGATAAATTATCGGTGCACTTCGGCGATGTGGGGTCCGAATTCCGTGCCGTAGACCGCATTAGTTACAGCGTGAACCAGGGTGAAGTGGTTGGCATTGTAGGGGAATCCGGTTCTGGTAAGTCCGTCAGCTCGCTGGCGATCATGGGACTGATTGACTACCCAGGTCGCGTTATGGCCGAAAATCTGGAGTTTAATGGCCGTGACCTGAAGCGCATCTCTGAGAAAGAGCGTCGCCAGTTAGTGGGCGCGGAAGTGGCGATGATCTTCCAGGACCCGATGACCAGCCTTAACCCGTGCTACACCGTCGGCTACCAAATTATGGAAGCCATTAAGGTGCACCAGGGCGGCAACAAAAAAACGCGTATTCAGCGGGCGATTGACCTGTTGACGCTGGTGGGGATCCCCGATCCGGCCTCGCGTCTGGATGTCTATCCGCACCAGTTGTCTGGTGGGATGAGCCAGCGCGTGATGATCGCGATGGCGATTGCCTGTCGTCCAAAGCTGTTGATTGCCGACGAACCGACAACGGCGCTGGATGTGACCATTCAGGCGCAGATCATCGAGCTACTGCTGGAATTGCAGCAAAAAGAGAACATGGCGCTGGTCTTAATCACGCACGACCTGGCGCTGGTGGCCGAAGCGGCGCACAAAATCATTGTGATGTACGCCGGGCAGGTAGTGGAAGCCGGGGCCGCGCAGGATATTTTTCGCGCGCCGCGTCATCCGTATACCCAGGCGTTGCTGCGCGCGTTGCCGGAGTTCGCTCAGGATAAAGCGCGTCTGGCTTCGTTGCCGGGCGTGGTGCCAGGTAAATATGACCGCCCGACCGGTTGTTTACTGAACCCGCGCTGCCCCTATGCGACTGACAAATGCCGCGCTGAAGAACCTGAACTGAACCTGCTGGAAGGCGGTCGTCAGTCGAAATGCCACTACCCACTTGATGATGCCGGGAGGCCTGGGCTATGAGTACGCAAAAGGCCGCTTTGCCACAGCCGCTGTTGCAGGCAATTGACCTGAAAAAACACTACCCGGTGAAGAAGGGGATGTTCGCCCCGGAACGCCTGGTGAAAGCGCTGGACGGCGTCTCCTTTACGCTGGAACGCGGCAAAACGCTGGCGGTGGTAGGCGAGTCAGGCTGTGGGAAATCCACCCTTGGCCGCCTGCTGACGATGATTGAAGTCCCGACCGGCGGCGAGCTGTATTACCAGGGGCAGGATCTGCTTAAGCACGACCCGCAGGCGCAGAAGCTGCGCCGGCAGAAAATCCAGATTGTGTTCCAGAACCCTTACGGTTCCCTGAACCCGCGCAAGAAAGTAGGGCAGATTCTGGAAGAGCCGCTGCTGATCAACTCCACGCTAAGCAAAGAGGAGCGTCGTGAAAAAGCACTGGCGATGATGGCGAAAGTGGGGCTAAAAACCGAGCACTACGACCGCTATCCGCATATGTTCTCCGGCGGTCAGCGTCAGCGTATTGCCATCGCTCGCGGGCTGATGCTTGATCCCGACGTGGTGATTGCCGACGAACCGGTCTCGGCGCTGGACGTTTCTGTTCGTGCGCAGGTGCTGAACCTGATGATGGACTTGCAGCAGGAACTGGGGCTGTCATACGTCTTTATCTCGCATGACCTGTCGGTGGTAGAGCACATTGCCGATGAGGTGATGGTGATGTATTTAGGCCGCTGCGTGGAAAAAGGAACGAAGGATCAGATCTTCAATAATCCGCGTCATCCGTATACGCAGGCGCTGCTCTCTGCGACGCCGCGCCTGAACCCGGACGATCGCCGCGAGCGTATCAAGCTGACCGGTGAGCTGCCAAGCCCGCTGAATCCACCGCCGGGCTGTGCGTTCAATGCCCGCTGCCGTCGGCGTTTTGGTCCGTGTACCCAGCTTCAGCCGCAGCTGAAGGATTACGGTGGACAACTCGTGGCCTGTTTCGCTGTTGACCAGGATGAAAATCCACAGCAATAAACGTGGGTTATGACCTGATAACCGGAGCCTTGTGCTCCGGTTTTTTTATATTTTGTTTTTACGTCCACAATGTGAGTCCTCTGGCAGAACATTATTCCATAGCGTCTAAAATGTAGTCAGATTTCCTCTCGTCACAGAAATATCTATTTCGCAGTTGCTAACTGTCAGGAGCAAATGTGGTCACGATACGCTGGGATATTAAAACAATTGATCGTCTGTCGATGGTTGAGGATGTCCTGAAGGAATTTTCCTGCTGCGATATCAATATCATCTCCATGAAAGTCACGCCTGGACGGATCCTGATTAAATCCTGGTGCCGCCAGTTACAGGATATTTCCTGCGTGCAATCCTGTTTAGGCCGGCGCGCCGATATTATTAACGTCGCTTACCTGTGTGAAGAGATAAGCGAACTGTCAACGCCTGAGCCGGAACGCCCGCGCTATTTCTCTGACATTATTTGTAGCAGCCAGAGCATGCACTCGCTTATCGAAAAGGCGATAAAAATTGCCGACAGCAAATATACCGTTTTGATCCGCGGCGATACGGGTACTGGCAAAGAACTGCTTGCCCGGGCTATCCATAATTCCGGGCAGCGACGTTTTTATCCGTTTATTCCTGTCAACTGCTCTGCGCTACCTGAGTCGTTGATGGAGAGTGAATTCTTTGGCTATGAGAAAGGAGCTTTTAGCGGTGCAGATTGTAAAGGCAAAAAAGGGCTGTTTGAAATGGCCGATAAAGGCACCCTTTTTCTCGATGAATTTGGTGAAATGTCGCTGAGCTTACAGGCTAAATTACTGCGCGTACTTCAGGATGGCGGGATCCGTCGCGTTGGCGGGGCGCAAATTATTCCGGTCAATGTACGCATTATTGTGGCAACCAACGCCAATCTGGAAGAGATGGTGGAACAACGTCTGCTGCGCGCCGATCTCTATTACCGCATCAATGTACTTTCACTGACCATTCCGCCCCTGCGGGAGCGCCCGCAGGATATCAGCCTATTGATTCGCCACTTTGTGCAGAAATACGCGAAGGAATTCCAACGACGGATCATTCTGGATAAAGCCTGCTTTGATACCCTGCATCATCACACCTGGCCGGGAAACGTTCGCGAACTGGAAAATACCATCATTCGCCTGATGCTGATGGCGGAATCCGATGTCATTACGCGGGAAGAATTAGGGATGGTGAATTTGCCTGCCGTTGAGCTGACGCCGACAGAGCGTCCTTTTAAAGAACAGGTTTTGTGTGCTGAACGCCAGCTTATTGAACAGATGGTGGAAGAGAATGTGTCGTCGCGGCATATCGCTAAAGCGCTGGGGGTGTCACATACCACGGTACTGAATAAAATTCGCAGCTATCAACTGGAGAGTGTGAGTTAAGCGCCGTCAGTGACTGACGGCGCTGTAAACGGATTAGTCAATCAGCTTCAATAATGGCGACAGGCACAGCAGGATCCCGTACAACAGGATTAGCCAGGTTTTCAGCCCGCGTAGTTTTTCCAGTTGCGTTACTTTATAAATCAGGAAAAACGGAATAATACACGACACAATCCCGTAAAGTGGGCTACCCAACTGGAAGAACACCAGTACCGATACACGAAATGACACCCAGATCACCAGGGTGATAACAATAAAGGTGCAAATACCCAGCGTAAGCACCAGGGGATTAATTTTCGCCACATCAATAACGCGGCTCAGAACATTAAGAATAATACCCTTAATCGCCTCGTGGAACCCCAGATAAATACCAAAGAATGCGGTTAATACGGCGAAGATATTTAGCACCGTTGAGGTGATATGAATAATTTGCCCAGGAATGACTTGCGCTGCCAGCGCCAGTGCGGAAATATTTTGTTCGAAGGCTGAAACGGCCTCTTCATGACTAATAGAAAAGGTAAAAGAGAATGAGAAAAACAGAATGACCGCAATCAGCGTAATGTAACTGATGCGATGTGTGCGTATTGCCATGCGGGTGGCCAGAACCCGGTCCGCTACCCGCTTGCGGTAGGCGATGTTCATTGGGTTCAACACCTGAATAAACACCGCCGAGAAGAAGCAGAACGGGATGGTCAGCAGCACGTCGCGAAAGAAGACCGATGCTTCAGGGAATGCGCTGATATTAGCGAAGTTCCAGTGCGGAACCATCGCAAAACCAAACACGATGATGATCCCCACTTTGACTACCACCATCGGGCCGGAGATTTTAAACAGCAGCTTTTCTCCCCCGGAAGCAATGGCCACCAGCACGGCAAAAATGGCCACTTTATAGATTATCGATTGTGAAAGATCGGCATCGGTTAAGCCGAAGGTTTTGATATATGAGGCACTGTCAAAAACCACGGATAAGGAATAGATAAATATGCCGTGAATAATCATCAAAAAATAGATGACGCCAAGAAATACACCCCAGTTTTTTCCCAGGTAATGACTGATAATATCGGTATAGTCATTACAAGTTTCACTTTCTGATAATGTTTTTAAATAAATATCCTGCACAATATAGGTTGCTGGATAGGCAATAATAAAGGCGACGATAAATACCCAAATGCCTGTTAAGCCTATTTGTACCGGCATCAGTACCGTTCCGGCACCAATTGCCATACCGATACACAGTAATACCCAGCCAAAGTCATATTTCGTAAACGGTATTTTCTTTGAGAATGGTACGGTGGTTGCTGTATTGTTGCTTAGTTGTAATGTGTCGTCCTGCATAGAACCCCCTGCCCAAAATACGCGCTCTCCCCGAAACAGGATTGCGCGTATTACCAGACTGTTGTGCCTTGATTCTCAACAACCTGAACCGATCGGCGTCGGTTCAGGTCATAATGGTCAGAATGTTGCCTTTCTGATGGCGTGTTCAAGGTCGTTAATAATATCTTCTGGATCTTCAAGACCCACAGAAAGACGGATAAGCCCGTCGGTAATACCTGCTTTAAGCCGTTCCTCTGGCGCAACGGGCGAATGTGTCATAGACGCTGGGTGCTGAATGAGGGTTTCGGTATCACCGAGACTGACCGCGAGGAGGCACAATTCTACAGAATTGATCATCCGTCTGCCAGCCTCGAGGCCGCCAGCGATTTCGAAGCTGATAATTCCTCCTGGCAGGCTCATCTGTCGCTGGCCCAGCTCATACTGCGGGTGTGAAGACAAGCCAGGATAATAAACGCGGGTAATGGATGGATGCCCCTCGAGGAAGCGGGCGATTTTCAATGCGTTTTCACAGTGGCGTTCCATACGTATACCCAGTGTTTTAACGCCGCGTAGCGTCAACCACGCGTTGAAAGGACTCATGCAGCCGCCGGTGATATCTTTCAGACCAACAAACCGCGCCTGGTCAATAAACTCCTGCTTACCAACAATGATCCCGCCAATCACGTCTCCGTGACCGTTGATATATTTAGTGACGCTGTGCACCACAATATCCGCGCCTAGCTGTAAAGGCTGCTGGCAGTACGGTGACATAAAGGTGTTATCCACCACCAGCAATGCGCCTTGTTGATGGGCGATACCGGCTACCGTTTCAATGTCGACCAGCGACAGCGTCGGGTTAGCGGGTGTTTCGATATACACTACTTTGGTTTCCGGGCGCATGGCGGCGCGGATTTCTTCAGGCTTTGCCGCATCGACGAAGCTGACGTTAATCCCAAACTTCGGCATGCTGTGCGACAAAAACGCGTGGGTGCAGCCGTAAATCGCGCTGGCGGAAACGATATGGTCGCCCTGCTGGCACAACGTCAGCAGCGTGGTGGTGATGGCAGAAATACCGGATGCGGTTGCCAGCCCGGCTTCACCTCTTTCCAGTACCGCCAGCTTTTTCTCCAGCGCATCGGTGGTGGGGTTACCCAAACGGGTGTAAATGTACCCGGACTCCTCGAGCGCAAAGCGGGCGGCACCTTGTTCGGCGCTGTCAAAAACAAACGTTGAAGTCTGGAAAATAGGCGTACTGAGCGCGCCAGTAGAAGGGTCGGGTTGTTGCCCCGCGTGAACGATCTGGGTGTTGAATCCGTAAGTACGACAGTCAGACATGATATCTCCTTTGATTCGGAACAAAACAGCTCACAGTCAAATAGCAATCGCTGTGCCAGAAAATGAAGGTATAGATATCAATGAGATATGTCTTTTTCTGTATTGAAGAGAGGCAGGAATGTTGCCAACTGGCAAGAATCTTTCCAGCGTAATGGTGAGAAAACAGGTGAAATGCGAGGCGCTACGCAGAGCCGTGTATTGCGCAGTGATATGGCAAGTGGGCTACCGTAGAATCAGCGGCAAGCCGGGAATTCCCGGTGAGGCGCAATGTTGCGGGGGCTTGATCCCCGGCGGCATAGGTTGCTGGAAAGAGAAAACCCCCGCACGTTGTTCGGTATAAACCTGGCAACAAAACGGGGGCTAACTTGAACCTGAACAACTCAAGAATAGCCGTGAACAGTTGCCATTGCAACACAGGCGGCTATATGACGCTCGCACAGTTAGGCGTGGCCTTCTGGCACGATTTAGCGGCTCCGATCATCGCTGGCATTATTGCCAGCCTGATTGTGAGCTGGCTGCGTAACAGGAAGTAATGCACCTTGCGGGCGTCTGTCTGCCGTGATGGCAACATGCGCCCGAACCAGGCCGCAGGGGGGAACCTTGCGGCCTTTTTCGGCTTAAATGCAGATAAATCTCGTCGCCAGGTGCCTATCCTGTCGGGATAATGCATGCTGGGAAGTTTTCAGATACCGCCTCTCTTAATACCGCTACGATCGGGTATACTCTGACGGCAGTTTCGTCTATCCGTGGAGAGTCAGTTTGCGTGTCAGTCGCTCGTTAACAATTAAGCAGATGGCAATGGTTGCGGCTGTTGTTATGGTGTTTGTGTTTATTTTTTGCACCGTTTTGTTGTTCCATCTGGTCCAGCAGAATCGCTACAACACGGCTACGCAACTGGAAAGTATCGCTCGCTCCGTCCGTGAGCCTCTGTCGGGCACGATCCTGAAAGGGGATATTCCCGAAGCAGAAGCTATTTTAAGAAGTATTCGACCAGCAGGCGTGGTCAGTCGCGCCGATGTGGTGCTTCCGAATCAGTTTCAGGCGCTGCGGATGAGCTTTATTCCTGAACGCCCGGTTCCGGTTACGGTGACTCGCCTGTTTGAACTTCCGGTACAAATTTCGCTGCCGGTCTATTCTCTTGAGCGTTCAGCGAATCCGCAACCGCTGGCGTATCTGGTGCTGCAGGCGGACTCGTACCGTATGTACAAGTTTGTGATGAGTACGCTCTCCACGTTAGTGACCATTTACTTACTTCTCTCGTTAATACTCACGGTAGCCATCTCATGGTGTATTAACAGATTGATTTTGCATCCATTACGTAAAATAGCGCGTGAGCTGAACGACATTCCCCAGCAGGATCTGATTGGCTATCAGCTGGCATTGCCGCGTCTGCATCAGGACGACGAGATTGGCCTGCTGGTGCGTAGCTACAACCTCAATCAGCAACTGATTCAGCGCCGCAGCGAAGAGCAAAGCGACCATTCAATGCGATTCCCGGTTTCTGAGCTGCCCAACAAGTCGTTTCTGATGGCGCTGCTGGAGCAGGTTGTGAACCGCCAGCAGACAACGGCGTTGATGATTGTCACCTGCGAAACCCTGCGTGATACCGCGGGTGTGTTATCCGAGACCCAGCGGGAAATCCTGCTGCTTACGCTGGTTGAAAAGCTGAAGTCAGTATTGGCCCCCAGAATGGTGCTTACCCAGGTGAGCGGCTATGACTTTGCCATCATCGCACATGGTGTGAAAGAACCCTGGCACGCTATTACGCTAGGTCAGCAAGTACTCACTATCGTTAACGAGCGATTACCGATTCAGGGCATTCAACTTCGTCCAACCTGCAACATTGGGGTGGCGATGTTTAATGGCGATTTGACCGCAGAACAGCTTTACCACCGCGCACTCTCAGCCGTGTTAACGTCGCGTCACAAGGGTAAAAACCGGATTCAGTTCTTTGACCCGTTGCAGATGGAAGAGGCGCAACAGCGTTTGACGGAAGAGAACGATATTCTTACCGCGCTGGATAACCATCAGTTTGCGCTCTGGATGCAGCCGCAGGTGGAGATGTCCAGCGGTAAGGTATTGAGCGCAGAAGCATTATTGCGAATGCAGCAGCCAGACGGAAGCTGGGAGTTGCCAGAAGGGTTAATTGACAGGATTGAGTCCTGTGGCCTGATGGTGACGGTCGGTTACTGGGTGCTGGAGGAGACATGCCGCCAGCTGTCAGCCTGGCAGGAACGCGGCCTGATGCTGCCGCTCTCGGTGAACCTGTCTGCGCTACAGCTGATGCATCCGAGTATGGTGTCGGATCTGCTGGAGTTGCTAAACCGCTATCGCATCAAGCCTGGGACGTTGATTCTGGAAGTGACCGAAAGCCGGCACATTGATGATCCTAATGCCGCTGTGGCTATTTTACGCCCGCTGCGCAACGCGGGCGTGCGTATCGCGCTGGACGATTTTGGTATGGGGTATGCGGGTCTGCGACAACTGCAGCACATGAAGTCGCTCCCGGTGGATGTACTCAAAATCGATAAGATGTTTGTTGATGGCGTCCCTGAAGATTGCAGCATGATCTCCGCCATCATTCAGTTGGCGCATAGCCTCAATTTGCAGATGATCGCTGAGGGCGTCGAAACCGAAGCGCAACGCGAATGGTTATCACAAGCGGGGGTAGAAGTGGCACAAGGGTTCCTGTTTGCCCGGCCGGTTCCGGCGAATATCTTCGAAGAACGTTATCTGACGCCGAAAAACGCTGATTACAAAAGTTAAAAAAGGCCTCGCTTGTGCGAGCCAGCTCAAAATTTTTAACATTTCTGTATCAATTATGATCCAGGCGCATTTCTGTCATGTTGTGTGGGTGTTACTTTAAGGCCGCAGGTTAAACAAAACCTTACAAGACCTGTGGTTTTTACTTTAAGGACACCCTATGAAAACCTCTATATTCAAAAGCCTTTACTTTCAGGTCCTGACAGCAATTGCCATAGGTATCCTCCTTGGCCATTACTACCCTGAATTAGGCGCCCAAATGAAGCCACTTGGTGATGCTTTCGTGAAGCTCATCAAAATGGTCATCGCACCTGTCATCTTCTGTACTGTCGTGACCGGCATTGCAGGCATGGAAAGTATGAAAGCCGTAGGCCGCACCGGTGCGGTTGCACTGCTTTATTTTGAAATTGTCAGTACGATTGCGCTGATCATCGGCCTTATCATCGTCAACGTGGTACAACCCGGTGCCGGTATGAACGTCGATCCGGCGACGCTGGATGCTAAAGCGGTTGCGATTTACGCCGAACAGGCAAAAGACCAGGGGATCGTAGGCTTCCTGATGGATATTATCCCGGGTAGCGTCATTGGCGCGTTCGCCAGTGGCAACATCCTGCAGGTATTGCTGTTTGCGGTTATGTTTGGTTTTGCGCTGCATCGTTTAGGTAGCAAAGGCCAGATGATTTTCAACGTGATTGAAAGCTTCTCGCAGGTTATTTTTGGCATCATCAACATGATCATGCGCCTGGCGCCGATCGGTGCTTTCGGTGCCATGGCCTTTACCATCGGTAAATATGGCGTCGGGACGCTGGTGCAGTTGGGTCAGTTGATCATCTGTTTCTACATCACCTGTATTCTGTTTGTGGTTGTGGTGTTGGGCTCGATTGCGCGCGCAACCGGCTTCAGCATTTTCAAATTCATCCGCTATATCCGTGAAGAACTGCTGATCGTTCTGGGCACCTCTTCTTCTGAGTCCGCGCTGCCGCGTATGCTCGATAAGATGGAAAAACTGGGCTGTCGCAAGTCGGTTGTCGGGTTGGTTATACCCACGGGCTACTCGTTTAACCTCGATGGGACATCAATCTATCTAACGATGGCGGCGGTATTTATCGCTCAGGCCACCAACAGCCATATGGATATTTTCCATCAGATAACCCTGCTGGTGGTGCTCCTGCTCTCTTCAAAAGGTGCTGCGGGTGTGACCGGGAGTGGCTTCATTGTTCTGGCCGCGACTATCTCCGCTGTGGGCCATTTACCGGTTGCTGGTCTGGCGCTGATTCTCGGTATTGACCGCTTTATGTCTGAAGCCCGTGCGCTGACTAACCTGGTCGGTAACGGTGTGGCAACTGTTGTAGTAGCGAAATGGGTGAAAGAACTGGACCATAAAAAGCTGGATGATGTGCTGAATAATCGTGCGCCGGATGGCAAAACGCACGAAATATCCTCTTAATCTCTCCACTTATGCCCGTAGTCCCTTCCAGGACTGCGGGCGTTTGCGCATAATTAACCCCTGTGCCTGAAACCGCCGATTCGGCGGCGTCGGGATTTTTTCACTTCCTCCGTGACATTTTTATGTTCTTGCGGTCTAACACGAAGTGTTTTTAACGTCATATTCAGAGAGTCCTCTCGCGGGCTGTCTTTTTATTTCCAGGATAGTTGATCAGGGGTTCACATGCA
Organism: Citrobacter sp. Cb023; assembly: GCF_030336805.1. Classification (NCBI taxonomy): domain Bacteria; kingdom Pseudomonadati; phylum Pseudomonadota; class Gammaproteobacteria; order Enterobacterales; family Enterobacteriaceae; genus Citrobacter; species Citrobacter sp. Cb023. Next base: position 248,901 of record NZ_JAOWCV010000032.1, read on the forward strand.
GGGCACAAAAATTCGACTTTTAGCGGGCGGCTTGCTGATGATGGCCACTGCCGGCTATGTGCAGGCAGATGCGCTCCAGCCTGACCCGGCGTGGCAACAGGGCACGCTGGCAAATGGTTTACAGTGGCAAGTCTTAGCCACTCCCCAGCGCCCCAGCGACCGTATTGAGGTTCGCCTGCTGGTCAATACCGGTTCACTCACCGAAAGTACACAACAGAGTGGTTTCAGCCATGCGATCCCGCGTATCGCGCTGACGCAAAGCGGTGGCCTCGATGCTACGCAAGCCCGTTCTCTGTGGCAGCAGGGGTTCGATCCCAGTCGTCCCATGCCGCCCGTTATCGTTTCCTATGATTCCACGCTGTATAACCTCAGTCTGCCTAACAGCCGCAACGATCTGCTGAAAGAGTCACTTTCTTATCTGGCGAATATTTCCGGTAATCTGAGCATCACCCCTGAATCGGTCAATCATGCGCTGAGTAGCGAAGATATGGTTGCAACCTGGCCGTCAGATACCAAAGAGGGATGGTGGCGCTATCGTCTGAAGGGATCGACGCTGCTGGGTCACGATCCTGCCGATCCGCTGAAAACGCCTGTTGATGCGACGAAAATCCAGTCCTTCTACCAGAAATGGTATACCCCGGATGCGATGACGCTGATTATCGTCGGTAACGTAGATGCGCGCAGCGTGGCTGATCAAATCAATAAAACCTTTGGCGAATTAAAAGGTAAACGTGAAACGCCTGCGCCGGTACCCACGCTCTCTCCGCTGCGTGCAGAGGCCGTAAGCATAATGACCGATGCGGTACGTCAGGATCGCCTGTCTATTATGTGGGATACGCCGTGGCAGCCGATCCGTGAATCTGCCGCGCTGTTACGTTACTGGCGCGCTGATTTAGCCCGTGAGGCGTTGTTCTGGCACATTCAGCAGGAGCTCACCAAAAACAATGCCAAAGACATTGGCCTTGGCTTTGACTGTCGGGTGCTGTTCCTGCGCGCGCAATGTGCCATTAACGTTGAATCACCGAACGGTAAGCTGAACGCGAACCTCAGCACGGTTGCGCGTGAGCTGGCCAAAGTGCGCGATAAGGGGCTGCCGGAAGAAGAATTTAATGCGCTGGTGGCGCAAAAGAATCTGGAACTGCAGAAGCTGTTTGCCACCTATGGTCGCACCGATACCGATATTTTGATCAGCCAGCGTTTGCGCTCGCTGCAAAACCAGGTCGTGGATATTGCGCCTGAACAGTATCAGCGTTTACGCCAAAGCTTCCTGAACAACCTGAGTGTTGAGATGCTGAATCAGGACCTGCGTCAGCAACTGTCGCAAGATATGGCGTTAATTCTGTTGCAGCCGAAGGGTGAACCTGAATTCAATATGAAGGATCTGCAGGCGACGTGGGATAGCATTATGGCGCCGGCTACCGCCGCGGCAACGTCGGTAGAAACGGATGAATCACATTCTGAAGTGACGGACATCCCGCCGGTGCAATAAGGGAATCGTGACCTGCAGGCCGGACGCGACGTTAACGTCTAATCCGGCCTGCCAGAACGCCAGATTACTGCGGCATGGCGTCGCGAGGAATAATCGCCCCACGATGCTGAATAACGGTGCTTGCCGTCAGGTGGCCGCGTTTTGCGGCATCAGCGGCATCGCCACCGGTCAGACGTACCGCCAGATACCCGGCGCTGAAGGAGTCTCCCGCAGCGGTCGTATCGATAACCTTCTCTTTCGGTAGTTTTACGGCCGGAACGTCGATGAGTTCTTCGCCTGCGATGGAAACCAGGCAAGAGTCTGCACCGCGTTTCACAACCACTTCCTGTACGCCAGCCGCGTGAGTACGGGCAATCACCTCGGCAACCGGTTTTTCACCCCACAGCGCGTCTTCATCATCCAGCGTCAGAAACGCGATATCGGTGCATTCCAGCATTTGCTGATACACCTGCTGGGTCTCTTCTTTACTGCTCCACAGACGTGGGCGGTAGTTATTGTCAAAAATGACCTTTCCACCGTTGGCGCGGCATTCTTGCAGCAGCGACAGCAGCTTGTCACGACTTGCCGGGCTTAAAATAGCCAGGCTGATTCCGCTCAGATACAGATAGTCAAATGTCGCCAGTTCTTCGCAAATAGCGGCGGACTGTTCGCTCTCAAGCCAGAATTTTGCGGCGGCTTCATTACGCCAGTAATAGAAGGTGCGCTCGCCGGTGCTATCGGTTTCAATGTAATAGAGGCCCGGCAGGCGGTTTTCCATGCGTTGGGTTAATGAGGTATCCACATTTTCGCTCTGCCAGGATTCCAGCATTTGTTGGCTAAAACTGTCGGTACCCAGCGCAGTCACATAGTGTACGGAAAGTGCCGCAGCATCGACCTGACGGGCGATATAAACGGATGTATTCAACGTGTCGCCACCGAATCCGCGCTGAACGTCAGCGCCTTTCTGTGACAGCTCAATCATGCATTCGCCAATCACGGCAATCTTTCTGGACATAGTCGTAACCTGCTCTGAAAAAAATTAGCGTTAGTGTGCGCTGTGGGTGGTAAGTGGTCAACTATATTAAAACATCGTTCCATTATTTTTTTGAGCCAGCACGTGTTCTGCGTCGTTTTTTGCCGCTTAGTTTCTATTTTGCGTAGGGCTGAACGTAAAGTTCTTCGCCTGAGCGCCGATAACCTTTGACGAGTCCGGTCAGTCACACTCTTATTTACAGGACATCTCAGATGATAAAGCAGGTTACCCAGCAGCTAATTACGCTCGATGCGAGTATTGAAAACTTGCAGGAGAGACGCTATTGGCTGCAGTGCGAGCGTGCTTACACCTACCAGCCGATTTATCAGACTAACGGACGGCTGATGGCCGTTGAGCTGCTGACTGTCGTGAGCCATCCTGAAAACCCCTCCCAACGTATCGCGCCGGACCGCTATTTCGCCGAAGTGGCCGTACGACATCGTGTAGATGTGGTGAAAGAGCAGCTTGTACAGCTTGAACAAAAAGGGGCGTTTTTCAAAGCCCACGATCTGCTGGCATCCGTGAATGTCGACGGGCCAACGCTGATTGCAATGCGCCAGGATCCCGAAATCCTGAAAATCATCGAATGTCTGCCGTGGCTGCGCTTTGAACTGGTGGAGCATATCCGCTTGCCGAAGGGTTCGTCGTTCGCCTCAATGTGCGAGTTTGGCCCGCTCTGGCTGGATGATTTTGGTACCGGAATGGCAAACTTCTCGGCTCTGAGCGAAGTGAGTTACGACTATATCAAAGTGGCGCGGGATCTGTTTGTCATGCTGCGCCAGACGCCGGAGGGCCGCAATCTCTTTACGCTGCTGTTACAGCTGATGAACCGCTATTGCCGTGGTGTGATTGTCGAAGGCGTTGAAACGCTGGAAGAGTGGCGTGATGTGCAAAACTCGCCGGCTTTCGCTGCGCAAGGCTATTTTCTCTCTCGTCCAGTGCCTCTGGATACCCTTGAAGACGTAATTCTGTCGCTTTGATAAGGATGTAGAGCGCCTCCTTTCCTCTGCTGGACTATCTTTAGGACAGGCAAGGAAGAAAGTAAGGAGGTTAAACATGACGAGAACAGGCAAAATAACCACTTCAGTAATAGGGGTTTTCTTGTTGTTGATCGTCGTACTCATCATCGTGATTGCGACATTTGACTGGAACCGGCTCAAACCGACCATCAACCAGAAAGTCTCTACAGAACTCAACCGTCCCTTCGCCATACGGGGTGACCTGGGCGTGGTTTGGGAACGCCAAAAACAGGAAACCGGCTGGCGTAGCTGGGTTCCGTGGCCGCATGTTCATGCTGAGGATATCATCCTCGGCAACCCGCCGGACATTCCTGACGTCACCATGGTGCATCTCCCGCGCGTTGAAGCAACGCTCGCCCCACTGGCGTTGCTGACAAAAACCGTCTGGCTCCCGTGGATCAAGCTGGTAAAACCCGATGCACGGCTTATCCGCCTGTCGGAGGAAAACAATAACTGGACCTTTAACCTGGCAGGGGATGAAAACCGCGATCCCAAAGCGCCGCCATCAGCCTGGTCTTTCCGGCTGGATAACATTCTGTTCGACCAAGGTCGCATCGCCATTAACGATAAGGTGACGAAGTCAGAGATTGAGATCCTGGTCGATCCGCTGGGTAAGCCGTTGCCCTTTAGCGAAGTGACTGGCGCAAAAAGTAAAGAGAGCAACGCCCACATTGAGGACTACGTGTTTGGTCTGAAAGCGCAAGGCCGATATAACGGCGAACCGCTAAGCGGTACCGGGAAAATAGGCGGAATGCTGGCGCTGCGCGGTGAAGGAACCCCTTTCCCGATTCAGGCTGATTTCCGTTCGGGTAATACGCGTGTGGCGTTTATGGGTACGATAAACGATCCGATGAATATGGGCGGGGCGGATCTGCGGCTTAAATTCTCGGGAGATTCGCTAGGGGATTTGTACGATTTGACCGGCGTGCTGCTCCCGGATACGCCGCCGTTTGAAACCGACGGACATCTGGTCGCGAAAATTGACCCGGAAAAATCCTCTGTTTTTGATTACCGCGATTTTAATGGCCGAATTGGCGACAGCGATATTCACGGAACGCTGGCCTATACCACCGGTAAGCCGCGCCCAATGCTGAAAGGGGATGTTGAGTCACGCCAACTGAGGCTGGCTGATTTGGGGCCGCTGATCGGTGTGGATTCAGGCAAAGGGGCGGAGCGGGCCAAACAATCTGAACAGCGCAAAGGAGAGAAGAGCGTCCAGCCCGCGGACAAGGTCTTGCCGTATGACCGTTTTGAAACCGACAAATGGAACGTGATGGACGCTGACGTACGTTTCAAAGGACGGCGTATTGAGCACGGCAGTAGCCTGCCGATCAGCGATCTCTCCACCCATATCATCCTGAAAAATGCCGACCTGCGCCTGCAGCCGCTGAAATTTGGCCTCGCGGGAGGCAGCATTGTCTCCAGCATCCATCTGGAAGGGGATAAAAAGCCGATGCGGGGGCAGGCGGACATCCAGGCTCGCCGCCTGAAGCTAAAAGCGCTGATGCCGGATGTGGAGCTGATGCAGAAAACGCTCGGTGAAATGAACGGTGACGCCAGGTTTAGCGGGAGCGGAAACTCGGTAGCGGCGCTGCTTGGTAACAGCAATGGCAACCTGAAGCTGCTGATGAACGACGGTTTGATCAGCCGGAATCTGATGGAAATTGTTGGCTTGAATCTGGGCAACTATCTTGTTGGACAGATATTTGGTGATGACGAGGTGCGGGTGAACTGCGCGGCGGCGAATCTGGATATTGTTAACGGCGTAGCCCGCCCGCAGATTTTTGCCTTCGACACGGAAAACGCGGTCATTAATGTCACTGGTACGGCGAGTTTTGCGTCGGAGCAACTGGATTTAACCATCGATCCGGAGAGCAAAGGCATTCGTATTATTACCCTGCGTTCGCCGCTGTATGTTCGCGGCACCTTTAAGAATCCGCAGGCCGGTGTGAAGGCCGGGCCGCTGATTGCGCGCGGTGCGGTTGCTGCCGCGCTGGCAACGTTAGTGACGCCCGCGGCGGCCTTGCTGGCGCTGATTTCACCTTCTGAAGGAGACGCTAATCAATGCCGGACCATTTTGTCGCAAATGAAGAAGTGATTTTTGCCGTTGTCGGATGGCGCTAACGCTTCGCTTCTGCGGCCTACATTTCATGCTCAACGTAGGCCGCAGACGGTGCTTACAACCAAAGAATCACAATGACTGATGGCGGGTTTCGTGGGTTAACAGCAGCGCAATCAGCGTTAGCGCCGCCATTGATGCCAGATACGTACCTACCGCCGCCAGGCCGTAATTCGCCTGCAGCCATGCGGCAATGTAAGGGGCAACGGAAGCACCAAGAATCGACGAAACGTTGTACGAGAACGACGCCCCCGTGTAGCGCACTTCGGTCGGGAACAGCTCCGGCAATAGCGCGCCCATCGGACCAAATGTCAAACCCATCAGGCTCAAACCAAGCAACAGGAAGGCGAACACCAGCACCGGATTGCCAGAGCCGAGCAGCGGTTTAAAGGCAAACAGCGCAAACAGAATAATAAGCGTGGTGATGATGAGCATGCTCTTGCGACGACCAAACGCATCGGCCAGCAGGCCTGCCACCGGCACCATGACGCCAAAGCCAATAACCGCCATCATCAGCATCCACAACACTTCATTACGCGGTAGGCCAAGCCCTACAGGCGCCGCGGCGGTGCTGAACGTCATGGAATAGACGGTCATGATATAGAACAGCGTATAGGTCGCCAGCATGATGAACGTGCCGAGGATCGTCACGCGGACATGTTTTGTCAGCAGGGTACCCAGCGGGATTTTCACCTGTTTTTTCGCCGCAGCCACTTTGGCAAAGACCGGGGATTCATGCAGCGAAACGCGAACGTACAGACCGATAATCACCAGCACCGCAGAGAAGATGAACGGTACGCGCCAGCCCCAGCTCATAAACTGCTCGTCGGTCAGCAGCCAGGAGAGCAGCAGGAAAGTGCCGTTGGCGAAGAAGAAGCCGATAGGTGCGCCCAACTGCGGGAATGATCCGTACAGCGCGCGTTTACGCGGCGGTGCGTTTTCCGTCGCCAGTAACGCCGCGCCGCCCCATTCACCGCCCAGTCCTAAACCCTGACCAAAACGCGCCAGCGCCAGCAGCAGCGGGGCGAAAATACCGATAGTTTCATAACCCGGCAGCAGGCCAATGACAACCGTCGAGATCCCCATAGTGAGCAGTGAGGCAACCAGCGTGACTTTACGCCCTACGCGATCGCCAAAATGCCCGAACACAGCAGAACCGATAGGCCGTGCCACAAAGGCGATGGCAAAGGTGGCGAGGGACTGCAGCGTTGCCGCGGTCGGATCCCCCTGCGGGAAGAAGATATGGGGGAACACGATCACCGCGGCGGTGGCGTAGATATAGAAGTCGAAGAACTCAATGGCAGTGCCAATGAGTGAGGCGACGACGACTTTATTACGCGAGTTGACCGGGGTGTGTTCCTGTTCGTTGTCGAGCGTTGTGGCTGTTGCTTGCATAATATTTTCTTATTTTTGGTCGAACGAAAGGTCATATTACGCACAGCAAAAGAGACATTTCAATCTGTAACAAACCTTGCGATTGGTCAAAAACAGAGCAAAAAGGGGATAATTTTTAGGCTGGAGATTTCACTTCCATGAAATGCTTCACATAATTTAAAACTTGGATGATAAAACTGGTTTTGGGTTAAACAAAAGTTACGGGCTGGATTTTAATTCTGATAATGCGCAGAATTTCGACGTAAGCATTGGGTTGGCCGGATAAGCGCAGCGTTATCCGGCAGTTAACAAAGATTAGCGGTGGGTTTTCCCCGGCATACGCGGGTCGTCTTTGTATTCTGCTGTGGCAATCCAGGCAGCGCAAAACAGAGTCAGACGGGCGAAGAAGTAGAAGAACGCCATCAGGCCAAGTACGGAACCAAACGCCGCGCCTGACGGCGATTGCACCAGTGATGGCAGCGTGTACGTCATGATCATTTTGATGACTTCAAACCCCAGTGCCGCGATAAACGTGCCGCGAATGAGCGCTTTTTTGCGCGGTCGGTGACGCGGTAGCCGCCAGAAAATCCAGAAGAACAGCAAGTAGTTGGCGAAAATAGAGATGGTCAGGCCGATCAGCCGCCAGGCGGGCTTCAGCCATTCGATGCCGTCGAGATACAGCGCAGAGATAATCATCTGCTGGGCGGAACCGGCGATGGAGGTAATGGACAGCGTAACAATCAGCGCAATCAGTAAACCAATCAATGAGACAAAATCACGCAGATATTTGACCCAAATTTTTTCCTGATCCTGTGGGGTCCGCTCCCAGACATCCCGCGACTGGGCACGAATAGCTTCGCGCAGGTTTCCCATCCAGTTAATTCCGGAATAGAGCGCGATGGCAAGACCCACCAGACCGACGGTGGTTCGTTGCTGAACGGCGGTATTGATGGTGTTTTTCAGCGTGGAGGCGAGTGTCGGATCGCTGACGTTGAGCAGGATTTTGCTGAAGATATCCTGCAACAGCGTAGGGTGCGAAGCGAGAATAAAACCCGCGGCGGCAAACGACACCATCAGGATAGGGATCATCGACAGAAACGAGAAGTAGGTAATGGCGGCGCCAAACTGATTTCCCATACGATCGTTAAATCTCTCCGCGGCGCGAATCAGATGGGCAATCATGGGCTGACGTTGAATTTTATCGGCGAAGGTCAGGGCGGTTTTCAGCGCCTGGTTGGTCTTACCGTTGGTTTCTGTATTCTTACGCTCCAGGGTCTCAATTTTTGGGATTGGTGCGTGCTCAAGTTCCTGAATGGGGCGTTTAATCTCTTTTTCCTGCGTCATCAGGGCAGTAATCCTTGTTCTGTTCATTCTCAGGACAGTATAGCTTGTCAGTCCACATAGTCTTTCATCACGCCGGTCAGCCATTCCATAAACAGATGTACGCGGCGGGAGAGGTTACGGCGATGCGGATAGAGCAATGAAACCGGTAATGGTTCGGCGCGATATTGCGGCAATACTTCAATCAGCGTACCGGCGCGCAGGGCATCACGCACGCCCACGCGCGGTACCTGAATAATGCCCAGACCGGCAAGACATGCCGCATGATACGTTTCGGTACTGTTCACCGTCAGCATGCCGCCGGTTTTAACCCATTTAGCACCGTTGTCTGTCGCCACTTCAAAGCCTTGCGCACGTGTTCCCAAATTGACTGAGTAGTGAACCACCGCATGCGAGGCTAAATCCTCCAGGCTTTCCGGATAACCAAAGCGGGCGAGGTATTGCGGGCTGGCGCAGTTAATCTGCGTGAGTTTCCCCAGCGGGCGCGCAATCAGCCCTGAATCTTTCAGCGTTCCCACGCGTACCACACAGTCGAAGCCTTCGCGGATCAAGTCCACCAGGCGGTCGCTGCTGCTAAGTTCGAGCTCAAGTCCCGGATACTGATGCAAGAAGGCCGGTAAGCGGGGCATCATCAGATTTCTCGCCACACCAACCGGCATATCGACGCGCAGCTTGCCGCTGATGCTGGCCGGGTCGTGATGGAATAGCCCATCCAGTTCATCGAGATTGCTCAACAAATCTTTCGCTCGTTCGTAATAGATCATGCCGTCTTGCGTGAGCTGAACGCGGCGGGTTGTGCGGTGCAACAACTGTGTGCCCAGATGATTTTCCAGGGCCTGGATTTGACGCGATACGCTACCTTTAGGAAGTCCGAGGGTGTCTGCCGCGCGCGAAAAGCTCTCCAGTTCTGCGACGCGGATGAACAACTGCATTGCGTGAATTTTATCCATTCTCATGCCCTATTGTTGTTCTAAATGAAACAGTAATGCGCAGTTAGCGGTATTTATTGTTTTTCTACCACCTAATAAGCTTTGTCTCAATCTTCACAACACCTGAAATGAGGTTTCTTATGACGCAACGTATCGCATTGGTGACCGGCGGCGGCCGTGGACTCGGTAAAAACGCGGCGCTAAAGCTGGCGAGTAAAGGCATTGGTGTCATCCTGACGTGGAACAGCAATGAAAAAGAAGCGCAGCAGGTTGTGGATGAAATTCGCCAATCTGGCGGTAAAGCTGCAGCATTACCGTTGAACGTCGGAAATATTTCCACTTTCCCTCAGTTTGTCAAACAGGTGCAGGAAACCCTACAAACGCACTGGCAAAGCGACACCTTTGATTATTTATTGAACAATGCCGGAGTTGGTATTAACGCACCGTATCCGGCGTTCACTGAGGCGCAATTTGACCAGCTTTTGGACATCCATTTTAAAGGACCTTTTTTCCTGACACAGAACCTGCTGGCGCTGATCAACAACGGCGGACGCATTCTTAATGTCTCGACCGGATTGTCGCGTTTTGCGCTACCGGGTTACAGCGCTTACGCTGCCATGAAAGGGGCGATGGAGGTGTTAACCCGTTACCAGGCGAAGGAGCTGGGAGAGCGCGGCATTACGGCGAATATTATTGCGCCTGGGGCAATCGAGACGGATTTTAGCGGCGGCAACGTACGGGATAATGCGCAATTGAATGCCTACATTGCATCGCAGACGGCGCTGGGGCGTGTTGGGTTACCGGACGATATTGGCGACGCCATTGCTGCGTTGCTCAGCGATGAGCTGGCCTGGATGACGGCACAGCGTATCGAAGTCTCTGGCGGGATGTTCCTGTAATCGACCGCCTCTTACTTAGCCTTTTGAGCAATAGAAAACCGGCGCGCCATCAGAAGTCAAAATATAGCTGGTGGCGTTTGCCGGTATTATTTGGAATCTGATACCGCAATCGCGGTGCTGAAAGAGATCGGGGATAAACGTTCTGAAGAGTTCATTCTTCTTCGGGAGTGGATTTGTTGCATCAGAAACCATGATCACCTCCCCATTCTCATGTCCGTATGATCATTTAATGCGATATTTTGTTTTGTAACATATTTGTCTGTTATCGTGAGTTCCTTATTTTTAGCTAAGAATATAAACTCCGGATTATTAATATTAGTAATCCAGTTTTGAACGTCAAATATTAAGGAGTTTCTGAACATTTGACCCCGATTTTGATCCTTTGTGTGATTCTTTGGTTTCAGCTGTAACTATTTATAACGTCTGCTTCTTTCTTCTCCGTCTATCGGTAAAATGGCCTCCGCCAAATGGTGACTTCATATTTTGCCCCTCGGATAATACCCTTCCGCGTGTTAAGGCTAATATCTTATTCAGACGGAGATAAATAATGCAGTTAATAATGTTTGACAGGCAGTCAATATTTATTCATGGAATGAATGTAATTTTGCAAGAGCGTATTCCAGGAGTGAATGTTCAGGGTGTCAGTCAGGCAGATGATCTTTGGCGGACGCTGGAAGAGAATCCTGATGCACTGGTAATGCTGGATGGAGATTTTGACGCTGAGTTCTGCCGTAGCTTGCTGCAACAGATAGCAGAGCGCTTTGCGAAGGTAAAAGTGCTGGTAACCGCAACGGACTGCCGTAAAAAATGGCTACAGGAAGTCACGCAATTAAACGTGCTGGCCATTGTTCCGCGCGATTCTGATGCGGAAACCTTCACGCTGGCACTCAATAGCGTCGCGATAGGTATGATGTTTATCCCCAGAGATTGCATCACAGCAACCGAATGTGGTGGGCAAAATATTAGATTGCTCAGCGCGCGTCAGCGGGAGATTCTGACGATGCTGGCCGCCGGGGAATCTAATAAACAAATTGGTCGATTATTAAATATCAGTACAGGAACGGTAAAAGCCCATCTTGAATCGCTGTATCAGCGCCTGGAGGTAAAAAACCGTACGCAGGCGGCAATGATGCTAAACGACACCCTATAATGGGAAAATATTTCACAGTCAGACTGTTTCTGGCTGTGAAATAGCCCCCGGCCAGAATTCAGCACTGCAAAACTGGCTAATCCCCACGCTGAGCATCCATGCAATTAACGCTTCCTGTTGAAACCGATCTTGTATTTGCGGCATTTCCTTATGGATGAATGCCTCGCAGATATTTATATCCGCGAGCAGCAATGTTTCGGCCTGCATCAGCATAATTGGGGCATCAAAGGATTCATCTGCGGTGATTTCGTGCCCGTAGCCAATGATCCAGATCCCCTTTTTGTCCTGATACTTTTCTAGCGACAGGCCCTGCCATTGCTTAATAAATGCGATACAGGCGGGCGTGAAATGCGTCGAATGCAGCGGCATAATAATCTCTGTACAAAAAGACCTATTTTAAGAAACACACCCCGTTACGCCAGCCGCCATCCAGCCATTTTTTACAGCAAAACGCCTGATGGCTTGGGCGGCTGATATTCATGTTTTAACAGGCCGAAAATCCAGTCATCATGCCAGGTTTGATGTAGCCAGTAGCTTTCGCGCAGCGTGCCTTCGAGAATGAACCCGACCTTTTCCAGTAGACGCCGTGAGGCATCGTTTCCTGCGGTGACGCAGGCCGTCAGTCGGCGTAGTCCTCCGGCGGTAAACGCATAATCGCAAACGGCATGCAGGGATTCAGCGCCATAACCTTTGCCCTGCGCCTCGGGAGTGAGCAGAAAGCCGACCTCGGCACATTCATTTTTATCCTGAATATATCCGGTTACCCCAAGCGGTACGCCCGATGCCTTATCGCACAGGACCAGGCACAGCCAGTGTGGACTGCCGGGAGACCATTCAGGCAAGCGGGAGTCAAAGACTGTCCGTATCTCCTCTTCGGTACGCGAGTCAGCGACAAAGCGCATCACATCTGCGTTCTTCTGTAACGTTAAGAAAAACGCCCAGTCGTCATGCGTGAGCGGGCGGCAGATCAAACGCGAGGTTTTCAGTACAGGCACAGGCTTATCTCCAGAATAATTTTCAATGATTGTGCGGAAGTCACTGTAAAACATATTTATTTGCTATATGAATGTGTTTTAGTCTGTGGCGGCACAGCGCTGCATTTAAAAAAGATAACTACACACCATTGTGAGGCCGCACTTTTTGGGTCCTTTTAGGGAAGATAATGACCAATAGCGCGTTACAGGCGACATGTACACCATTCGAACATTGTTTGGGGATAATCCGGCAAGCCTCGGTAGAAATTTTGCTGATGCTTGGCGTGCGCGTCGCAGAGGGTAAAGATCCACGCTGGTTTCTCGAGCAGCTTGACCAGGCGCGATTGAATCTGGGAGGTTGGGGCGTTGTCGCCAGGCGGTTGCAGATGAATGACGCGCAATTGAGTCAGTTCACGTTGCGGCTACGCCATCTTCAGCAGAGCGTGCCGCAATATGAAAATGGCCAGGACGTCAGTGAAAACCAGCTGATTTCTGCGCTGCGCTTTGTCGCTTCTCTGGAACAGTTGCGCCAGCAACAGCCCCTCCTGAAGTATCCAACCGAGATTGAACGTGCAGAGCCGGATGCGCAGATGCGGGCGCAGCGTCAGCTTCGCGCAATAGAATTAACCCTCAAATCCCTGATTGCGCGGGTATGGCCGGATCAACATCCGCTCAACAGCTTCCTGAAACAGCACTTTGGTGGTGAACGTCTGCGTCGCTGGTTAAAGCTGGGGGAAAGTCGGGATGCGCTGGACGGCATGATGTTTAGCGAACTGGCGCTGATGGTTGTCGATAAGAAGTTATTCGTTCGGCATTTTAGCGAGATTTTTAACGACACCTCGGTGCTCATGTCGTTTGTTGAGCCACGTATCACGCTGAGGATGTTCCTGGATGACTGCCGCCTGGCCCGTAACTGCGTTATCGCGCAGCAGCCGCTAACCTCAGTACAACTGCTGTTGCTGGATTGCCAGTACCGACAGATTACTCACCCTGTGCAGCGGGCATTTGAAGAACGGCGAACGCGCATTAATCCTGCGTCGTATATGGAGTCTGATGAGGCGATGGTTCGCCAGTTTTGGGAAAGCGCAAAGCAAAAAGACGAGCAGGCGGGGGGCGATAAACAGGAAATCGCAGACAGTATCGATCCGCCGGAGAAGCGGGCCAGGCGCACGGCGGAAGAACGTGAACAGCTGATTTCCGGCATGTTGTGGGTAGCGGTCGGCGTGATGGTGCTGGTGATTTCGCTGGGCGCGTTCTGGTTATTCATTTCGCCAGCGCCACAAGCGTCTTCCGGGCAATCTGTTGAAATCGTGCAGGAGGAGCCACGGCGTGATGCCCCTGGTGCGCGGGAGTCGGTGACCCGAATGGGCATCACCTGGGATGCCTTTAACATGCGCGCGGCTATCGAGCGCAACGACACCCGTGTGACGTCACTTTTCCTGCAGGGCGGGATGGACTGGAAGCTGGCGTGGACGGAGCAGGCATTCTCGGCAGGCAATACCGAGGTGTTGAGGCTGCTGCTGCGTTACCCTTCGCAGATGAGTGAGAGTAAGCCATGTCGGCAGTTTATGACCACGGTCAGCCATGCGATGGCGAATGGGGCGTCACTCACATCGCTGCATAAAAGCTATCTGCAAAGTTTTTGCTCGGTGCCGGCGGTTGTCGCGCGTCAGCAGTATAACCTTGAACAGGCCGAGCTACGCGTTCGCGCGCAGCCAAGCCCAGAGAACAAGAAATGGCAAAAAATTCACGCCGAACTGTACGATGCGATTAACTGACGGTCTGATAATTCAGACTGTCAGCTGCTAGGGTTCGCCATACAGACCGATGAGTCGGCGCACCACGCCATTGGTCCAGCCAAAGCCGTCCTGTAACGGATATTCTCCGCCGCCGCCTTCGCGCGGCGCGGCGTCGGCGATGTGGTATTTTTCGATAAGCTTGTGGTGTTCCTGATAAAAGAGATTCACCGTTTTCAACCAGTTACGGGCGATTTCATCCCCGAGATGGTCGTCGCCGTAAAGTTTGAAACCCTGGATCGCCATCCACTGCAGCGGCGCCCAGCCGTTGGGTTTATCCCATTGCTCACCCGTTTCATGCTCCGTGGCTAAAATCCCTCCGGGGGTAAGCAGGCGACTGCGGACCGCATTGGCAAGTCGGTCGGCTTGTTCATGCGTTGCCATGCCGACATACAGCGGCACAATACTGGCGGCAGAGAACAGGGCCATTTGTTCGCGCCGCCAGTCGTAATCGCGATAGCAGCCGTTTTCATCGTCCCAGAGATAGCGATTCACCGCATCGCGGCGGTCATTGGCTTTCTGGCGAAACTGCGCTTCAGTTTCTTTGTCGCCTTTCAGTGCGGAAATATTGGCTATAGTGCTCTCCAGCTTGTAGAGGAACGCGTTCAGGTCAATAGGGATGAACTGAGTGGTGCGTATGCTGGCAAGACGGCCTGCATCGCGTAGCCAGCGTGAGGAGTAATCCCAGCCGGAGGCCGCGCCCGCGCGCAAATCCCGATACACTTCATTGGGTGGGCGACCCGAATGCTTGGCGGTCTCGACGTCTTCAAGCCACGACTCATCGCGCGGCGTATCACGATCGTCCCAATAGCGGTTGAGCAGGGAGCCGTCCGACATTCTGATCACGTGACGGTAGGCCTGGTTGAGTACCAGGGAATCTGCGCCATCCATCCAGAACGCGTACTCCATTTTTAGATGATCAAGGTAACGACGCGCGCCGCGTACGCCATCCTCTTCAAACAGTTCGACCATCAGCGCAAAGACCGGCGGCTGCGAGCGACTCAGGTAGTAAGTACGGTTACCGTTCGGGATGTGACCATAGTTTTCAATCATCCAGGCAAAGTTATCCGCCATACATTTCAGCAGATCTTCGCGACCGCTCTCCGCCAGACCCAGCATGGTGAAGTAGGAATCCCAGTAGTAGGTTTCACTAAAACGCCCGCCGGGCACAATATATGACTGCGGTAACGCCAGCAGCGAGGACCAGGGAATGTGGTCCTGTGGCTCGCGCGTCAGCACCGGCCACAGTTGATCGATATGCTCTTTCAGCGAATTTGCCGGGTCAGAAACATATTCACTGGAGGGCGTTTCCGGGAGCCAGAAGTGGTTCTCGACGAAGCGTCGCAGATCAAAATCGCGGTGGCGTTTAACCTTGCGATAGCGGATCAAAATATCCAGCGGATCCATTTTCGGTGCACAGTCGGGGAAGGTTTTGCTATCGGCAAACAGTTTCGACGACTGAACGTGTTCGAACAGCTCGAGGTAACGATCGGCGGGAGTTAACGCATCTGAGGCGGGTAACCCTTCAATCATCTCCGGTTCAGGCTCCGCCTCAATCATTTCATCCAGCTTTAACTCGCACGGATCCATTTCATAAAGCAGATCGATGTCGATCGTCATTTCTTCAGAAGGGGCGTGGGGTAGTTTCTGGTTGAGCATAATGCGAAAGACCTCCGATGGACGTTGAAAGATTAAGGCTATTGCCCGCTCGTCAATTAAGCGTAGACATTCGCTTCGGTATCTGGTGAGTAAAGCGTGCGGTCGATCACATTTTAGTGCTGCGCAATATCCAAAAAATAAATCTATCCCAATGAAAATAATGAATAATTCCGAATTCTGCACAACCCGAGGATATTCCATTTTCAGAACATTCGATTGCAACGAGGTGTGAACATAACCTGGTAACGTTTAACTCTATAATAGGCACAGGCTATTCTATCGATAGTTCTCCTCCATGTAATTGCTTGATACTTATCAAAATAGTAATCCCCTCATTTCCTATGATGGTCAGGTCTGACAAAGACTGTCTATTAATTATTCTAATTTTCTGGGTCACAATAACTCACAACGGTGAGGGTAAAATAATGAAAATCATTACCCGTCTTACCGTGATTGCCATAGCTGGCGTCGCGATTTGTTATTTTGGATTATCCGGTTATGTGTGGTATCACGATAATCAACGGAGTAAACAGGCTGATGTTCAGGCCTCTACGCTGGAAGAAAATAATAAAGTACTAGGGTTCTTACGTGAAAAAGGATGCGATTATTGTCACACTCCTTCGGCTGAATTACCTTTCTATTCTTCTTTTCCCGTCGCTAAGCAGTTGATGAATTACGATATTCAACTGGGATACAAATCATTCAATCTGGAGGCCGTTCGTGCGGCGCTGGTCGCGGATAAACCCGTTTCGCAAAGCGATCTGAATAAAATTGAGTGGGTGATGCAGTACGACACCATGCCGCCGACGCGTTATACCGCATTGCACTGGGCTGGCAAAGTAAGCGATACGGAGCGAGCAGAGATCCTGGGCTGGATTGCGAAACAGCGTGAGCAGTACTACGCCAGTAACGATACTGCCACGCAGCATCGTAATGAACCTGTACAGCCGATACCGGAAAGCATTCCGACCGATGCCCGCAAAGTAGCGCTTGGTTTTACGCTTTACCATGACCCGCGTATTTCCGGCGACAGCACGATTTCTTGCGCGCACTGTCACGCCCTGAATGCGGGCGGCGTGGATGGCCGGAAAACGTCAATCGGTGTAGGCGGCGCGGTTGGCCCTATCAATGCGCCAACGGTATTTAACTCGGTCTTTAACGTTGAGCAATTCTGGGATGGCCGTGCGCCAACACTGCAGGCGCAGGCCGGTGGTCCACCGTTGAACCCTATCGAAATGGCGTCTAAATCCTGGGATGAAATTATCCAGAAACTGGACAAGGATCCGCAACTTAAGCAAGAGTTCATTGCCGTTTATCCGCAGGGATTCAGTGGGGATAATATTACCGATGCGATTGCTGAGTTTGAGAAAACGCTGATTACGCCAAATTCGCCGTTTGATAAATGGCTGCGTGGTGATGAAGCGGCCTTAACCGCTCAGCAAAAACATGGCTATCAGTTGTTTAAAGATAATAAGTGCGCGACCTGTCATGGCGGTATTATTTTAGGCGGACGTTCATTTGAGCCATTGGGGCTGAAAAAGGACTTTAATTTCGGCGAGGTCACTGCTGCAGATATTGGCCGCATGAACGTCACCAATGAATTACGTGACAAGCTGCGTCAGAAAGTCCCTGGATTGCGTAACGTTGCGCTGACTGCGCCTTATTTCCATCGCGGTGATGTGCCTACGCTCGACGGCGCGGTAAAACTGATGCTGCGTTATCAGGTGGGTAAAGAACTGCCTCAGGAAGATATCGACGATATCGTGGCATTCCTCGAAAGCCTTAATGGGGTATATACACCGTATATGCAGGGTAAATAAGAGAAAACCGGATGGCAAAGTGCCATCCGGTTTTTTATTGATTAACGCATGGTCACGAACTCTTCAGATGCCGTTGGGTGAATGGCAACGGTGTTATCAAAGTCTTTCTTGGTTGCGCCCATTTTCAGAGCGACCGCGAAGCCTTGCAGCATTTCATCCATCCCAAAACCAATGCCATGAATACCGACAATCTTCTCTTCCGGACCGACGCAAACCAGCTTCATGCGGCACGGCTGACGGTGGGTGGTGACAGCGGTATACATCGCGGTAAACGATGATTTATACACTTTCACCTGATCATCGCCGTGCTGTTCGCGAGCCTGCTGCTCGGTCAGGCCCACGGTACCAATAGGCGGATGGCTGAAGACCACGGTCGGGATGTTGCTGTAGTCCAGATGCTCGTCCGGCTTGTTGTTAAACAGACGCTCGGACAGGCGGCGGCCCGCGGCAACGGCAACCGGCGTCAGCTCAACGGCCCCGGTGTTATCGCCGACGGCATAAATACCCGGCACGCTGGTGTTCTGGAATTTATCAACGACGATGTAGCCTTTTTCGTTGGTTTTCACGCCAGTAACCGCCAGGTTGAAGTTGTCGGTGGCAGGTTCACGACCGATCGCCCAAATCAGGCAATCTACCGTTTCGCTACGACCATCTTCCAGTTGCAGGGTCAGGCTACCATCAGCGTTTTTAACGACCGCTTTTGGAATCGCGTGAGTATGCAGAGTCGGGCCTTCGGCGTTCATCACCTCAACCAGCGTGTCGACGATCATCGGGTCGAAGCTGCGCAGCGGCGCGTGTTTACGCACGAACAGATGCGTTTGTGCACCCAGACCGTTAATTACGCCCGCCAGTTCAACGGCGATGTAGCCTGCGCCAACAACGGCCACGCGTTTTGGCAGCGCGGGCAGCTCAAAGAAACCGTCGGAGTCGATACCGTATTCCACACCCGGAATGCTCGGATGGCTCGGGCGACCACCGGTAGCAATCAAAATATGATCGGCAGTAATGGTTTCACCGTTCACTTCAATGGTTTTGGCATCCACAAAGCGGGCAAAGCCTTTAATCACATCGACATTATTTTTGCTCAGCACGTTGTCGTACGAGGTATGAATGCGATCAATATAAGCGGTACGCGTGGCGATCAGTTTATCCCAATCGAACTTATTGATGGTGGTGTCGAAACCGTAATCCGGCCCGTACATGTGGATTGCTTCGCGGACCTGTGCGGCATGCCACATCACTTTTTTCGGTACGCAGCCAACGTTAACGCAGGTGCCGCCTAGCTCTTTAGCTTCAATCAGCGCGCATTTCTGGCCGTACATTGCTGCACGGTTAATGGAGGCAATACCACCGCTGCCGCCGCCAATAGCGATGTAATCATAGTGCTTGGTCATGACCGCTCCTTCATGTTCATTGTAGGGCGGAGAAGCGTTACGCCATCCGCCAAAATATTCGCGATTGTATACCTGAAATTAAAAGGTTCCACCGATGACTGCGATTACTCCGGCACGATCCAGCTTACCGACGTATGACCGGTTCCTGCCGGAACCAGTTTGCTGTGCAACCACGGCAGGACACTGTTCATCTGCTGCTCCAGCTTCCACGGCGGGTTTATTACAATCATACCGGACGCCGTCATGCCGCGCTGATCGCTGTCCGGACGCACCGCCAGCTCAATTTGCAGAATTTTGCGGATACCGGTGTCTTCCAGGTCGTGGATCATGCGTTTGATTTGCTGGCGCAGAACTACCGGATACCACAGCGCATAGGTGCCGGTTGCGAAACGCTTATAGCCTTCGTTAATACCGGTCACCACCGCCTGGTAGTCGCTTTTGATTTCGTAGGGGGGATCGATAAGGATCAGCCCGCGACGGGAAACCGGCGGTAATTTTGCTTTTAGCTGCTGATAACCATCGGCTTTGGCCACGCGTGCGCGCTCATCTTTCTGGAATTCGCCGCGCAGCAAAGGAAAGTCGCTCGGGTGCAGTTCCGTTAATTGCAGGCTGTCCTGTTCTCGCAGCAGCTGGCGAGCAATTAACGGAGAGCCGGGGTAATAGCGCAACTGGCCGCTACGGTTGAAGTGCTTCACCACGCCAATGTAGGGTTCCAGTTCGGCAGGCAAATCGTCCTGCTGCCAGATACGGGCGATCCCTTCCAGATATTCACCGGTACGTTCGGCATGCTCACTGCTCAGCTGATAACGGCCTGCGCCAGCATGGGTATCCAAATAGAGAAACGGTTTTTCTTTCTCTTTAAGCGATTCGATGATCAGGCTCTGGACGGTGTGTTTAAGGACGTCGGCGTGGTTGCCAGCGTGATAACTGTGGCGATAACTCAGCATGGGTAAACGTGTTCCAGGTTATAAACGTAGGCCCGAAAACAGCGCAATATCGGGCGAAAATAAAGCGTATCGCCACAGTATACAGAAAAGTCGTCACTGCCGCGAAAGCGCAACGCCTGGCATTGAAATCCTCTACACTTAACCCCATTGTACAAATTAATATGCACAGCGCCGGATACGCGCTTCATTCACTCTTTTCAACAGGACCGCGCTAATGACCAATCCATTGCTGACCCCCTTCGAACTGCCGCCGTTTTCTAAAATTCAGCCTGAGCACGTCGTGCCTGCCGTGACTAAGGCGCTGAACAATTGCCGCGAAAACGTTGAGCGAGTGGTTGCGCAGGGCGCGCCGTACACCTGGGAAAATCTTTGCCAGCCGTTGGCGGAAGTTGACGATGTGCTGGGGCGTATTTTCTCTCCGGTTAGCCACCTGAACTCGGTGAAAAACAGCCCGGAATTGCGCGAAGCCTACGAACAAACGCTGCCGCTGCTGTCTGAATACAGCACCTGGGTTGGGCAACATGAAGGTCTGTACAAAGCGTACCGCGACCTGCGTGACGGCGATCATTACGCTACTCTGAACACCGCACAGAAAAAAGCGGTCGATAACGCGCTGCGCGATTTTGAGCTTTCTGGTATTGGTCTGCCGAAGGAAAAACAGCTGCGCTATGGTGAGATTGCCACCCGCCTGTCTGAGCTGGGCAATCTCTACAGCAATAACGTCCTCGATGCCACGATGGGCTGGACTAAGCTGGTGACTGATGAAGCGGAACTCTCCGGCATGCCGGAAAGCGCGCTGGCGGCTGCAAAAGCCCAGGCTGATGCTAAACAGCAGGAAGGCTACCTGTTAACGCTGGATATCCCAAGCTACCTGCCGGTGATGACCTACTGTGATAACCAGGGGCTGCGTGAGGAGATGTATCGCGCTTACTCCACTCGCGCGTCTGACCAGGGGCCAAACGCTGGTAAATGGGACAACAGCCCGATAATGGAAGATATCCTCGCGCTGCGCCACGAGCTGGCACAGCTGCTGGGCTTTGAAAGCTACGCTTTTAAATCTCTGTCCACCAAAATGGCGGAAAACCCGCAGCAGGTACTCGACTTCCTGACGGACCTGGCGAAACGTGCCCGTCCTCAGGGCGAGAAAGAGCTGGCTCAACTGCGCGCCTTCGCGAAAGCGGAATTTGGTGTCGATGAGCTGCAGCCGTGGGATATCGCTTACTACAGCGAGAAACAAAAACAGCACCTCTATAGCATCAGCGACGAGCAGCTGCGTCCATACTTCCCGGAAAACAAAGCCGTTAACGGCCTGTTTGAAGTGGTTAAACGTATTTACGGCATTACCGCTAAAGAGCGCACTGATGTTGACGTCTGGCACCCGGAAGTACGTTTCTTCGAACTGTATGACGAAAACAACGAACTGCGCGGCAGTTTCTATCTTGACCTGTATGCCCGTGAACATAAACGTGGCGGGGCGTGGATGGACGACTGCGTCGGCCAGATGCGTAAAGCCGACGGTACGCTGCAAAAGCCTGTTGCCTACCTGACCTGTAACTTTAACCGCCCGGTGAACGGCAAACCCGCGCTGTTTACCCACGATGAAGTGATCACCCTGTTCCACGAGTTCGGCCACGGTCTGCACCATATGCTGACCCGTATCGAAACCGCCGGTGTTTCAGGTATCAACGGCGTGCCGTGGGATGCGGTCGAACTGCCGAGCCAGTTTATGGAAAACTGGTGCTGGGAGCCCGAAGCGCTGGCATTTATCTCTGGTCACTTTGAGACCGGTGAGCCGCTGCCCAAGGAGTTGCTGGATAAAATGCTGGCGGCGAAAAATTACCAGGCGGCGCTGTTTATTCTGCGTCAACTGGAGTTTGGCCTGTTTGATTTCCGTCTGCACGCGGAGTTTAACCCACAGCAAGGGGCGAAAATCCTCGAAACGCTGGCGGAAATTAAAAAGCAGGTCGCCGTGGTGCCGGGCCCAACGTGGGGCCGCTTCCCGCATGCCTTCAGCCACATTTTTGCTGGTGGCTATGCGGCGGGTTACTACAGCTACCTGTGGGCCGACGTGCTGGCGGCGGATGCATTCTCTCGCTTTGAAGATGAAGGGATTTTCAACCGTCAAACCGGACAATCGTTCCTCGATAACATTCTCACCCGTGGTGGTTCTGAAGAGCCGATGGAACTGTTCAAGCGCTTCCGTGGCCGTGAGCCGCAACTGGATGCAATGCTGGAGCATTACGGGATTAAAGGCTGATTATTCACGTGAAAATCTGCTTAGTAGATGAAACAGGCGCCGGAGACGGCGCCTTATCTGTTCTTGCCGCCCGCTGGAATCTTACGCACGATGAAGATAACCTGATGGCGCTGGTGATGACACCGGAACATCTGGAACTGCGTAAACGTGATGAGCCCAAACTCGGCGGTATCTTCGTGGATTTCGTTGGCGGTGCGATGGCCCATCGGCGCAAATTTGGCGGTGGTCGCGGCGAAGCGGTGGCGAAGGCGGTTGGCATTAAAGGCGATTACCTGCCGGATGTGGTTGATGCGACTGCAGGGCTGGGGCGCGATGCGTTTGTGCTGGCCTCAGTAGGCTGCCGCGTGCGAATGCTGGAACGTAACCCGGTCGTGGCGGCGCTGTTGGATGATGGCCTGGCGCGAGGGTATGCTGACCCGGAAATCGGTCCGTGGCTGCAGGAACGTTTACAACTGATCCACGCCTCAAGCCTGACGGCGTTAACCGATATCACCCCGCGTCCGCAGGTGGTGTACCTCGACCCGATGTTCCCGCATAAGCAGAAAAGCGCGCTGGTGAAAAAAGAGATGCGCGTGTTTCAGTCGTTGGTGGGGCCGGACCTGGATGCGGATGGGCTGCTGGAGCCTGCGCGTCAGCTAGCCACTAAACGTGTGGTAGTGAAGCGCCCGGATTACGCACCGCCGCTGGCGAATGTCGCCACGCCGAACGCGGTAGTTACGAAAGGGCATCGGTTTGATATTTACGCGGGGACTCCTGAATAGCCTATCCACTTAACTCGATCATGGGTGGTGGTCATCATAATGCTCCCAAATCTTCGGATGTTGGCGCTTATTTAAAAATAAGCGCCAATGATATTAGCTTATTCACCTAAACCATTTTCGATTTCGGCGCTAAGTTTTTGTAATGCAATTTGGGCATCTTCACCCAGGAATACGATATTGACTTCATGGCCTTTTTTTATACCCAGGGACATGAGAGCCATTAGACTCTTTGCATTTACGTATTTATCACTTCTTGCAAGATTTGCGATCTTAACTTCACATTTAAAGGGTTTTAATGTCGCAACCAAGTTTGCTCCTGGACGAGCATGTAGACCATGCTCATTTTTTATGATGAAACGAGCATTGCAATTGGCATCAGGCATCATAATTAACACTGTGTCGTTGGAATTAAATTTTCAGCATCCAGCGCTAAATATTGCTGTGCAACATTAAGCGTCACAGGGTGATTTTTAGGTAAGCCAATGATTTCGGCAGCGGTAGTCAGCAATCCCATTCGTTGCATTTTCTGTTGCAGTTTGACAGAGGCTTGATCGTCTTCGGCATAATAAGCAAGGCCGCAAGCGATCGCTTTTGTGAGGGGGGTGTAATCGAGGTCGTGTTTAAGACAAAGTTGCACGACACCCATTAAGCGATCCTGATAAGCCAATTTCCGAATAGGATCATAGGCGACACGATGAATCGAATCCGGGAGTTCGTTTTTAGCTTTAGGTAAGTACTCCAGATCTTTTAATGCTTCACGCGTGATTTGTGGGTATTCGGTCATTACCGCAGTAATTGTGACATCGTGTACCGCATTGGCCAAATCTGAAACCTGAGGATCGGCTGAGGCATCAGGAATGGTTTTGTAACCTTTCAGATGTCCATACCAGGCGGTAGTAGCGTGAGGGCCATTGATGGAAAATACTTTGATGTCTTTAAGCATTTCCAGATGTTCGCGTGGCTCTAGCCATTCCACACCACTGATGTCGTTATAAAGAGGAGTTTGAATGATCAATGAGGCAACGGCGGTGCTGTCTATCTGGGTTGCGTAGTGCGTTTTGGCATCGGTGGAGCGTCTGACAATTGAGTCGCGGATCGCTACGTGGGTGTCGAACCATTGACGCGCTTCAGCAGATGGGATTGCGTCACGGTACCAGCCTTCAATATCTTTAATAATATGATTTTTATTTGTCAGGCAAATTAATGACATTTTTTTGTTTGGGTCAATATGATATTGATGCTCAAAACATTTGCCAAGATACTGAGCGGATTCTGCAAAATCCTCTGGATAAAGTGGACACATAATGACAGACGACTCAAGAAAGTCATTCATGACAGAATAGTTGTCATCGGTCAAAAAAGCATTAAAGTTGGTGATCTCGTGTAAAATGATGTCATCAGTACGAAAAACCTGAACGGTATATTTGTTTTCACGGTTCAGTTCATCAATAACTCTTTGGTCTTTATCCAGAAATGTTATATCCCAGCCAGCATTGTCAAATGTTTCGCCCACAAAACCTTTACCAAGGCGGCCAGCGCCTATAATTAATACGCGTTTCATTATAACTCCTCATATTATTAGATATCCTTGCTCGTGAATATATGATTTATATCCTTGAGTGAGGACACCACGAA
The DNA here is from genome assembly GCF_030336805.1 of Citrobacter sp. Cb023. NCBI lineage: Bacteria > Pseudomonadati > Pseudomonadota > Gammaproteobacteria > Enterobacterales > Enterobacteriaceae > Citrobacter > Citrobacter sp. Cb023. The sequence goes on from NZ_JAOWCV010000032.1 coordinate 273,476, forward strand.
ATTAGATCTGGTCTCGAGTTTTTCTTCGGTTACAAGAATGGCAACTTCATTAGAGACTTCAGCCATTTTTTGTTTGGTATAACACTCATCCAGATCGGGAATAGTTACACCGACTTCACTGTCAACATGCGCAACACCCATAAAGTATATATCCGGGCGAATAGCATTTAATTCGCGAATGGTTTCAGCACCAATTAAAACCAAAGAGTTTTTATAAAGCCTGCCCCCTAATCCTATAACCTCTACATTCTTGTAATCACTTAATAAATGCAGAATAGGGATGTTATTAGAAACAACAGTGCATTTTAAATCTTTGGGTATTAGCTTTATGAGTTCGTAGTTAGTTGTTCCTCCGTCAATTAAAATGACGCTATTTTCTTTAATTAAATGTACGGCTTTCTTTGCCAGCTTTACTTTCTCATTGGTGTTCAGATCCTGCCGGACATTAAACTCAGTGATGGCAGGCCCGACGCGTATTGCGCCACTATGAACACGATGAATTACTCCTTGATTCGCAAGCTCATTTAAGTCGCGTCTTATGGTGTCCTCAGAAACCTTAAGACGCTCACTTAATTTACTGACAACAATCTTTTTCTCTTTCTCAAGTATTTGAAGAATAATATCTTGTCTTGCCGCTTTCATCGTAATGACTCATTTTATTCAGAGAATAATGAGTATATCTTAGATGTTTAGCACTTGTAAAATATATTCTATAGAGTTAGCGGTTCGTAATGCCTGAACATTCTTTTCTTCAATGCAAATTAAGGCGATTTTATTTAACAAGTCCATATGTTCGCCTTCTTTACCCGCGATACCTATGGTTATATAGGCAGTATTTCCATCACCAAAGTCTATACCGTCAGGAAACTGTACTAAAGAAATGCCTGACTTAATGATTTCGCAATCTGAACCATCCGTACCATGTGGTATTGCTAAACCATTGCCTAAATAAGTTGAAACAATCTCCTCTCTGAGTTTCATTCTCTGAACGTATTTATCTGTCACATAGCCATTCATTATCAGAATATTTCCAGTAAGGGTTATAGCTTCAAATTTATCGTTGGCATGTGCATTAAGAATAATGTTCTCGGGGATAAAGATGTCACTCATGCTGGCACCTCTTCATGGTTTTCATGATTATGCGATTTTATAAACGCAACTGTTTCGTCATAATCACTCAACTTAATAAAGTTATTAACGGTCATAAACACAGTATCGGTGTTTTCACAGCTTAATTTTGCGCGCTCAAGGAGCCCAGATAAAGTAATTACCATATCGTAGTCTCTACCCACTCGGTTTGCTGAATCGTTAATAACCTTAATATAGCCGAGCCCTTCTTCTTGTAGTCGTTTACGTAGAACAGAAGCGCCCATTGCGCTAGAACCCATCCCGGAATCACATGCGACCAATATACGTTGCACCTTTTTTACGCTGGTATTGGATAAGCCTGGGACAAAATCAGCCACAGATTTAACCTGACGCCCGCCGACAGTCACTGGGCTTTCATCATCATCTTCTGAACCGGGGCTGATTTTAAGTATTAACCAGCCCAGCGCGCATGACACGATAAATCCTGCGCTGATGGACACCAGATTGGCAACGATGGCGCTTTTCGGCGTCATCATGGCGATAGCGATTAAACTGCCTGGAGATGCAACGCCGATCAACCCGCCTTCCATGATGACTTGTAAGAATAAGGAGACGGCAAGTCCTCCCATTGTGGCGAATACCAGTAATGGATTTGCCAGCACAAACGGAAAATAGACTTCACCGATCCCCGCTATACCTGCAATAAACATCGCCATCGGTGCTGTTTTCTTCGCGCGTCCACGTCCAAACAGGGCTATCGCCATTAATGTTCCGAGCAGTGGGCCATTATTGGTATCTACCAGGAACATGATTGATTTACCCAGTTCGGGAACCTGGGCGAAACCAATTGGTGCGAGAATGCCGTGGTTAACCACATTATTCAGGAACAGAACCTGAGCGGGCGCCATAAACACTGACAGTAAAGGGAGTAAATTATTGCTGGTACACCAGTTTACCCCTGACGTGATAATGACAATCAGCAGGCGGATAACCGGCCCAACGGTCATATAGGCGAAAATAGCGCATATCAGGCCAATAATTCCGAGACTGAAATTATTGACGAACATTTCAAATCCCGGCTTAATTTTGTCCTGCACTTTTTGGTCAAATTTCTTCAACAGCCAGGAAGAGAGTGGCCCCATGACCATCGCCCCACTGATCATCGTGATTTCTGACCCGACAATAACGCCCATTGTCGCGAATGCAGCAATGACTCCTCCACGTTGACCGTGGATGTTATATCCTGCGGTATAGCCAATCAGTAATGGAAAAAGGTAATTCAGGATTGGGCCAACCATTTCACCTAATTTTTCATTAGGGAACCAGCCATTAGGGATAAAGATGGCGGCCATTAAACCCCATCCCACAAATGCTCCCAGATTCGGCATAACCATGCCGCTCATAACTCCACCAAACTTTCTAATTTTTGCTAACGCAGGGCTATTGGCAATTCGACTGTTCCCCATGGTCGGCTCCATTCTTATATTGATGAGTGATTAATGATGCGATTTACCGCCGGTAATATTGATTACGGACCCGGTGATATAAGAAGAATGATCGGAAACCAGGAAAGAGATCAGGTCGGCAATCTCTTCAAGTTTCCCCGGACGACCAAGAGGAATAATGCCTTTATAGTCTTTATGAACATGATTTGGATCAGTTCCTCGTGTGTAAGCCAGCGCCCGGAAATTGGCTTCGCTGTTCATTGGCGTTGGTACATTAATGGCTGGCTCAACGCTAACAACGCGCACATTGTGGGGGCCCAGCTCTTTCGCCCATGAAAATGTGAAGGCGTTAACGGCGGCTTTCGTTGCGGAATAGCAGCTCTGCCCGCGTGAACCCTGAACACCAGCTTCGGAAGTCATATTGATAATGACGCCGGATTCTTGTTCGACCATCTGGCGCCCAATGGACTGCGATACCAGAAAAACAGCTTTCTGGTTAACGTTGACCATAAAGTCGAAATCATCTTCGCTCAGTTCATATTCTGGTTTTTCCTTAAATACATCGACTAACAGGCGTGGACGGCTGACACCCGCATTGTTGACTAAACCGTCTATATGACCAAACCTCTTTACCACTGAGGCCGTGAGCTGCTCAACTTCTGTTTTTTTGGTCACATCGCATTTGATGAAGATGATGTCGTCGAACTGGCTGAAGTTTTTATTGGGTGATAAATCGGCATAAACCACGGTTGCACCGTTGGCGTAGAGATTCTCAACCATTTTTTCACCCAGGCCCATACTGCCACCCGTCACGACCACGACTTTACCGGAAAGATCCAACCACTTTGTTGCTTGATCCATTTACGTTCTCCCACTTTTCACGATTGACTGACAGCAGCTGCCTGGGTATTTGACATTCGATGCCCGCAGCATATTGTTTACATGTTGATGCGGTTTTTTGCGTGTTTATAATCTATGCGCAGAAAAACGCATTGCCTACGAAGATCGTTGATTTTTGCGATGCTAATCACAGGATACATTTTAAATTCTTTTAATTCAGTTAGTTGCTTATATTTCTTGTGTTTTGCGTAAAGGATCGCATTTGTGGTGTGTACGATTGTTAATCGATTCATTAATGCGTTTATTTGCACGTTTGCTTTTTTAATGCGTCTTTATGCGTGATTAAAATTGAGGGGAATAATTGATAAAGAACCATGTATATAACTGATGGGGCATTGCTGGGGAGGTTGTATGGCACTGGCGACTTCCTGACAGAGTGATTGTCCGTCAGGAAGACTATGTTTACTGGAGGTTAGACAAACGGTGCGTATGGGTCAGCCATCTCAAATGCGACGGCTCTTTCCGCTTTCGGCGGATAAATCAGTTCACTGACAATCGAGACTTTCAGTTTCTTCGCTTCTGCGCGAGTGAGTTTGACCTGCTGATCCCATCCTTCGGTATACACCGCGCCCCACGCGCCGAGATCCAGACAGGTGACGTACATCTCCTGACGATACGGTGAAGGTTCTACTCCTAGCAGGCTTGCAACGGCGTTATTACCGGCAAATTTACCCAACAAAATAGCGTGCTGGCAGGTCATTAACGCATGGTTGCCTTTGTCATCGGTGGCGGCGTAGGCCACATCGCCAGTGGCGTAGATATTATCATGACCCACGACCTGCAGATTGGCATTCACATGCAGGCGGCCCTGTCGATCGCGCGGGGCGTTAATCTGTGCTGTCAGGCTATTGGCCTGCACGCCGACGGTCCAGATAACTGTTTGAGAGGCAATAACCTGCCCATCTTTCAGCGTTACGCCCCCGGCATCCACGCTTTCTACTTCTGCATTTACCAACCATTCGATGCCCAGTTCAGCGGAGGCTTTGATTATCACGTCGCGTAATTCCTGGCTCCAGCGCCCGGCAGGCTGAGCACCGCGCTCAACTACGACCACTCTGGTCTTAGCATCGGCACCCAGAATCTCACGCAGACGACCAGGTAATTCCAGCGCCATCTCAATCCCGGTAAAGCCGCCGCCACAGACCACCACCGTATTGCGAGCCTCACTTTCCGGCTGTAATGCCAGGTCTGTAATGTGCTGCTCCAGTGCGGTGGCGCTCTCGAGCTGGTCGAGGTCAAACGCATGCTCGGCTGCACCGACAACGGCGTCGCGGTTAACGTGACTCCCGCTGGCGAGTACCAGGCGGTCGTAGCGGCGCAGATGAATTTCTCCGTTGGCATCTTTCCAGCTCACCTCTTTAGAGTCCGGGATGATCTGCTCGACGTGACCTTGCAGGAAGTTGACGCCGGTAACGTCAAACAAGGGTTGCAGCGGGGCGACCAGGGTTTGTACGGCGCGTTCATAAAAGCGTGGGCGGACACGCAGCTCTGGCTGTGGTGCAATTACTGTAATATCAATGGCCTGCTGATGTTTATCCGCCAGTCGTGCGGCGCTTAATGCTGCCCACATACCGGCAAAGCCGGCGCCCACGATCAGAATTCGTTTACGCATTGGGGGGTTCTCTCTGGTGACTACGAATAATTTACTCGGATTTTATTTGTCGTAGTTAAGAATTGCAATGCGATCAGGATCCTTTTTGTCCTGATGTCGTAGGGTGTTTGATTATCTATTTGATAAATATATGGTTAAAGTTTTTATATAAATATGGGTTGTGCTGCTGTCTGGAATGAATGAGACGAAAAAGCTACAATTAACTCAGATTCATTTTGGCTGAGATAAGAGAATGGCATTTTACAGTTCCGGGGTTGAGTACGGCATTCATAGCCTGATGTGTATGGTCGACAGCAAGGGCGACGCGCGGGATATGAGCGTGCGGGAAATTGCCGAGCTGCAAAGCGTGCCGTACGACTACCTGGCGAAAATTTTCACCCGTTTGTCGAAAGCGGGCCTGGTGCGCAGCATTGAGGGAAAGGGCGGCGGTTTCCAGTTGGCTAAACCTGCTGAACATATTACGGTGCTGGACGTGGTGAATGCCATTGATGGCGATAAGCGCATCTTTGAGTGTCGTGAAATTCGCCAGCGGCTGGCGGTATTTGAGGAGCATCCGCCGGAGTGGGCCTGTGAAGGCATTTGTGGTGTGCGCTCGGTAATGGATATGGCTCAGCAGCGAATGGAAGAAGCGCTCAGTCAGCATACGATTCTGGATTTGGCGCGCAAAATGTACCGCAAAGCGCCGGACACTTTTGTGGTCGAAGTTCAGGAGTGGATTAACGCGCGCAAAGGGTAGCGATTGAAAATGCCCGGTGCTTATCCTCGGTGAGAAGCGCTTTCCGCTGGCGTGATAAGACCGAAGTCTTAATCAACGCAATATCGTTCATGGTCATGTCCATTCATGATGACCTGTTTGTATAAACTACGCTCTTACAATGCAGGACTTAAAAGGCAAAAAAAACCGCGATGTGACTCGCGGTTAATGTTAAAAAAAGCTTATTTGCTGCTATCTGGCGTATTAATCATTCGGTTCAGCCAGGGCACCATAATCGCCATCACCACCGTGACAGCCAGGGTGACCAGGCCTATCTTGCTGAATACGTTGGTGTAGATCGGCAGCGTTTGCAGCGGGTCGGTGATGTTCTCCGGTACGGCAGTAAACGTGGCGACATACCCGCCCATCAGGAAGGCGGCGGCTTGCGTCAGGAACCACATCCCGAGAATAAAGCCCATCAGGTGCTGCGGCACGAGAGCGGCGACCATCGCCAGTCCCAGGGCACTAATCAGCAGTTCACCCAGGCTCTGGAACAGATATACCAGCACGATAAACCACGGCGACGTCAGCCCCTGCGCATCCGCAAACCACATCCCGGCAGCGGCTGCCGTCAGGAAGCCCAACGAGCACAGGAACATACCGAGCGTAAATTTCATCGGCATAGTCAGGTCTTTGCCTTTGTTTCCCAGACGGGTATAGATCGCGGCCAGTACCGGACTTGCCAGCACCACCCAGAACGGGTTCAGCGCCTGGAAGCTCACTGGGTTAATGGCGAAACCGAGAATTTCATGGTGCACATTATTGATAGCAAAGAAGTTCAGCGATGTCGGCATCTGCGCGTACAGCACGTAGAACACAACCGCTTCCAGCATCAGGATGAAGGCCACGAACATCTTGTTGCGCCCGGTTTTATCCAGTTTGAATGCCTGACGGAAGAAGATGATAGTCACGGCAATCGACAGGACGATCAGCACCAGGTTGGCAATCTGCACGTTGTGCATCAGCCAGGCGCATATAAATACCATCACTACCGTACCGGCCAGCACGTACAGCAGATTACGGAAATTCAGCGGCTTATGGTCTGGCTCAGAACCGATATTTTTTACCATCCCACGGCAGGCAAAGTAGACCAGCAGCGCGACAATAAGCCCGGCCCCGCACAGGTTGTAGGTCACCGCGTAGCCAAACTTATCGGCAATCACCGGCGCCAGCGACAGCGACAGCAACGAACCGATGTTAATCGACATATAAAACAGGGTGAAAGCACCGTCCAGACGGGCGTCTTTTGGTGGATAGCATTTTGACAACAGGCTTGCCGGGTTGGCTTTAAACAGCCCGTTACCGACGGCAATGGTACCCAAAGCAATAAAGATCAGATCGGGCTTGAGCAGCGACATCCCGGTCATGAAGTAGCCGATTGCCAGCACAATGGCACCGAGAACCAGCGTGCGCTTAGTGCCTAACAGGTGGTCGCCGACGTAGCCGCCGATCGAGATCAGGCCGTAGACCAGCGCAGCAAAGGCACCAAAGGTGACAAATGCCTGTTCCTGTGAAAATCCTAGCTGCTTAACAAAGAATACCGCCAGGATGCCCTGAACGCCGTAATAGCCAAATCGTTCCCATAATTCTACAAAGAAGATCATGAAGAACGGACGAGGTTGCTGCAGCAAGCCCGTAGGTGCAGTTTTATTCATATTCCATCGCCTTTCAAAGCCATCCTGAAAAGTATGAACGCGTATGCTTGAACGCGCCGAAAAAGTCTTATTTTGTTATAGACTGCGGCTATTGGCCGCGAGAGTAGAGTATTATAGAGATGGTTTTCGATCCAATTAGTTGATCACACTAATTATGATTTGTTTGTTGGATTGATGTACTAATTGTGTCCGAATGATAAAAACAAAAACGCCCGCACAGGCGGGCGTTTACAGGCTTAACTACTTGCAGCAGGCCGGGCTATTTCCCGGCGGCAAGCATTTTATGCTTCTTCGTCGTCACGCAGCGGAACAATCAACATGTCGACGTGGACGGTGTTGATCAGTTGGCGCGCGGAGGACATCAGTTTGCTCCAGAAATCCTGGTGGTGACCACAAACGACCAGATCCATGTCGTATTTTTTGATGGCATCAACCAGAACCTGACCCAGGTCGCCGCTACCGCTCAGGGTTTCGGTGATTGGGTAGCCTGCGTTGGTGGACAGCTCGGTTAACGCGTGGTGGGTTTCTTCAGAAATGCGTTTCTGCATGTCGCCCAGATTCACGTCGATAAGGCCGGTGTACAGGTCGGAATAGTTTACGTCAACGTGGATAAGGGAAACTTTAGCATTGTAAGGCCGCGCCATAGAGACCGCTTTTTCAACCAGAACTTTGCTTTCCGGAGAAAGATCAACCGCGATAAGAATGTGTTTATAAGCCATAGTGTTACTCCTTCCATAAGTTGTCGATGACTAGCCTGCTGGCGTTTCTCTGCCGCCGCGTCATCCGCGTCCTGCGAACCTTGTGCGCGGGGCTAGCCCAGTCGTAAAAACGTACCATATAAGGACTATCCTTACATTATAGCGACCAGAATAATCCGTCAATCCGCCTTGCTTGCCAAGCAGTTAAACAAATTTTTTAGTTAATTGCATTGATAGCGATTAACCTTCTGGCAAAAAAATTAACTAATCTCCTACACTATCTAGAGGGGCGTTCGAATGCGTGATACTAATACGAACGGTTTCTTCAGTACTCTTCACTGAATGGTTTGGCAGGGTATCGGGGAGCGGTAGTCCCGGAAAGGAGTTCCGTGGGCGGGTCGCCGGGGAGGGGGTATGATAAGCACCATTGCATTGTTCTGGGCTTTATGTGTCGTTTGCATTGTTAATATGGCGCGCTATTTTTCTTCGCTACGCGCACTGCTAGTAGTACTTCGTGGTTGCGATCCATTGCTTTACCAGTATGTAGATGGAGGGGGCTTTTTTACCTCGCATGGGCAACCGAACAAGCAGATGCGTCTGGTGTGGTATATCTACGCTCAGCGTTACCGCGATCATCATGATGATGAATTTATTCGCCGCTGTGAGCGGGTTCGCGGTCAGTTCATTCTCACCAGCGCGCTATGCGGCCTGGTGCTAATCAGCATGGTTGCGCTGATTATCTGGCACTGATTCCAACGACAGATACAAAAAAAGCGGGCCAGTTTCCTGACCCGCTTTTTTACCGCGCATTCGCTTAGATAAGCTTCAGGGAGAGCCAGTACAGCCCGCCGGAAAGAAGAATTGCTGCTGGCAGGGTGAAGACCCAGGCCATCAGAATGCTGGTCACTGTTTTACGTTGCAAACCGCCGCCATCAACAACCATTGTTCCCGCAACGGAAGAGGAGAGAACGTGTGTGGTGGAAACGGGCATACCGGTGTAGCTGGCAAGACCGATAGAGACTGCGGCGGTCATCTGCGCCGACATCCCCTGGGCATAGGTCATGCCTTTTTTACCGATTTTCTCACCGATAGTGGTTGCCACGCGACGCCAGCCAATCATCGTACCAATACCCAGCGCCAGTGCGACGGCCATAATGATCCAGATAGGCGCGTACTCAATGGTGCTCAGCATGTCAGATTTCAGTTTCTTCAGCAGACGCTGATCGTCAGCGCTTACGCCAGGCAGCTTAACCACTTTATCGGTGGTATCAGAGATGCACAGCATAATACGGCGCAACTGACCACGCTGTTCGACGCTTAACTTGTCGTAGGTTTCCAGATTCGCCAGCATACCTTTCGCACGTTCCAGCGCGTTGATGGTATTCGCCGGGTGACAATGGAACTCGGTCGGTGTCGCTGGTGCCGCGTCCGTCGGGGACGGAATCAGCTGGTCTACGCCTGTGGCCTGTTTAAGCAGGTCAGGGCGCTGCTGGAAGAAGACTTCGACGTTATTGATTGCATCACGGGTACGGGTAATTTCGTAACCGGAAGCATTCATATTCACCACGAAACCTGCTGGCGCTACGCCAATCAGCACTAGCATCACCAGACCAATGCCTTTCTGACCATCGTTCGCGCCGTGGGAGAACGCCACGCCGATAGCGGAGAGGATCAGTGCAATACGCGTCCAGAACGGCGGCTTTTTCTTTCCGTCTTTCTTTTCACGTTCTGCCGGCGTCAGGTGGATACGGGCACGTTTTTTCGTACCGCTCCAATAGCGACGCAGAATGAAAATAAGACCACCTGCAACCACCAGACCGACAATAGGTGAGATGATAAGCGAGGCAAAAATACCGATAACTTTCGGGATGTTAAGTGCATCCACCACCGAGGTGCCGTTCATCAGCGCATTGGTTAAACCAATACCGATAATGGCGCCAATCAGCGTGTGGGAGCTGGATGCAGGCAGACCAAAGTACCAGGTACCCAGGTTCCAGATAATTGCCGCCAGCAACATGGAGAACACCATGGCGAGGCCATGTGACGATCCCATATTAAGCAGCAGATCCGTTGGTAACATATGCACGATGGCATACGCCACGCTGAGACCGCCCAGCAAAACACCAAAGAAGTTGAACACCGCAGCCATGACCACCGCCAATTGCGAACGCATTGCACGGGTATAGATCACAGTTGCGACAGCATTGGCTGTATCATGGAAGCCATTAATTGCTTCGTAGAACAGCACGAAAGCCAGAGCAAGCAATAGTAAAAGCCCGGTATGTAAATCCAGGCCAGCAAACAAATGTAGCATAGGACGTTACGCCATTTTGAGGACATGAACGCGGCGCATTATCAGTGACTTTGGCGGCGCGGGCAAAGTGAAATATAGAGTTTTTTTGATTTGTCTCCTGCTTTGTTTTACACCACTAAAGAATTATCCTATATATTTCAGATAAATACCCTTTATCGGTAGTTTGGTGCTGGTGCGACCACTGAGGAATCTTTACAATTCACTCCCGCTTTTTAGAGAGGATCGCAACGTGGAAAGGTTTGATACCGTTATTATAGGCGCTGGCGCAGCGGGTATGTTTTGTGCCGCGCAGGCAGGACAAGCAGGTAGTCGCGTACTGCTAATTGATAATGGTAAAAAGCCCGGGCGCAAGATTCTCATGTCTGGCGGGGGCCGCTGCAACTTTACCAACCTTTATGTCGAGCCGGCTGCGTATTTGAGCCAAAACCCGCATTTTTGCAAATCGGCGCTGGCGCGTTATACACAGTGGGATTTTATCGATCTGGTGGGTAAGCACGGTATTGCCTGGCATGAAAAAACGCTAGGCCAGCTTTTCTGCGATGATTCCGCCCAGCAAATTGTCGATATGCTGGTGGATGAGTGTGAAAAAGGTAACGTAACTATGCGGTTACGTAGCGAAATCCTGAGCGTTGAGCGAGATGGTGACGATTTTGTCCTGGAATTGAATGGGATGAGTGTCGGCACGAAAAAGCTGGTTATCGCCTCCGGTGGTCTCTCTATGCCGGGTCTTGGCGCGACGCCGTTTGGTTATAAAATTGCGGAACAGTTCGGCCTGAACGTTTTGCCTACGCGCGCAGGTCTGGTGCCTTTCACCTTACATAAGCCGCTACTGGAGCAGCTTCAGGTGCTCTCTGGCGTATCCGTTTCTTCCGTTATCACCGCCGAGGACGGCACCGTATTTCGTGAAAACCTGCTCTTTACGCACCGCGGGCTTTCTGGTCCGGCCGTGCTGCAGATTTCCAGTTTTTGGCAGCCAGGTGAATTTGTCAGCATTAATTTGTTGCCGGATGTTGACCTCGCGAGCTTCCTCGATGACCAACGTAGCGCACACCCTAATCAAAGCTTAAAGAACACCCTGGCAATGCAGTTGCCAAAGCGTCTGGTGGAATGTTTACAGCAGTTAGGGCAAATCCCGGATGTCTCGCTGAAGCAGCTTAATGTGCGCGATCAGCAAACGCTGGTTGAGACGCTGACTGAGTGGCGGGTGCAGCCGAACGGTACGGAAGGGTATCGTACCGCTGAAGTCACGTTGGGCGGCGTCGATACCAACGAGCTGTCATCGCGCACGATGGAAGCGCGCAAAGTGCCGGGACTCTACTTTATCGGCGAAGTCATGGACGTCACCGGCTGGCTGGGCGGCTATAACTTCCAGTGGGCGTGGTCGAGCGCCTGGGCATGCGCGCAGGATTTGGCGCCTGCCTGACCGTGGTGCCCGACAACCTGGGCTGTCGGGCGTTATCATTAGTTCAGACCAAGAAAATACTGGGCGATTTTAAAGTAGATAATCAACCCGGTACCGTCGATAAGCGTGGCGATAAACGGGGCCGAAACCACGGCGGGATCAATGCCGATACGCTTGAGCACCATGGGGATCACTGATGACACCACGGCGCTCCACAGCGTAATGCAAACCAGCGTCAGGCTGACGATTAGCGTGATTTCCACTCCGATACCCATCATCCACGCGCGCAAGCAGCCTGCCAGACCCAGCGTCAGGGCAATCAGCAGCGAAGTTGAAACTTCTTTGCGGATCACCCGACCCATATCGCGCAGCCGCACTTCTCCCAGCGCCATTGAACGTACCAGCGTTGAGGTGATCTGCGTACCGCTGTTGCCGCCAGTACCAATTAATAGTGGAATAAAAAAGGCCAGTGCAATAGCAGATTCCAGCGCCTCTTCAAAATGTTGAAGAACGCTGCTGGTATAGGCCTCTGCGACAAAAAGTAGCAGGAGCCAGACAGAACGTTTTTTCCACAATGTCCACGGGCTAATCTCCAGGTAGGGTTTTTCCAGCGGCAACGTTGCCCCCTGAAGCTGAACATCTTCGGTAACATCATCTTCCTGTAGATGAGCGATCTCTTTTTCCATCAGACAACCGACCAGCTCACCTTTCTCAACGACAGCCACCAGATCGAGTTCGCGTTCGGCTAACTCGGCAACGACCTGTGCCCGTTCATCATCAGGCTTTACATGAAACAAACAACTGTCCGTAAGATGGTTGATGCTCAACGATGTATCTTTTTCCTGCAATAAGCGCTTGATGGATAACACCCCGCGCAGCGCTTTTCCAGCCACAACAAAGACCTGGCCTGGAATATCATCCGTTGTGAGCTGGGAGACAAAGTATTCACGAGCGCCGTTCACGCTGAGATGATCCGGCAGGGTAATAAAATCGGTGCGCATATATTGCGCGATAGCATCGCCATTGAAATCCGGCATAGGATGATGGGCGGCGCAGAGTGGCATAGATGACATGGTGTAATTCCCTATAAAAATCTCTCATAGGGGCGAACAAGACAGGGTTAGCGCAGGCGGATCCCTACGTCCTGGTTTTAGCACTGAACAACGTATCTGCCCGATGGTGAAATCGTCAGAAGTTACCTTGGCAACACCTTGATTCGATGGATGCCTGTATTTCCCTGAGTGGCCTCTCTCGATACCAGCAGGGCGGTAACTTGTATTTGTACAGGAGCCTCGCCATAACGAGATCGGTAAATGAGCCACTATTATAGTGATGTCTAATTATTGATTATGTTTATAGTTGTGAATGTTTATCAATCGTTGATATACGAAATATTCCCTGTGCCAGAGCGCGATAGGGCTGAAGTGGAAACTACAACCGAATAGACATATTGAATCCAGGTGTTAGTATTCAATAGACAGCAGTTATGAGTATGCGTGTTTCATTTCCGGCCAGGAACGCTGATGATGACAACATTACTACCCGATTTCACAGCATTTTCGTCATTCACTTCCTGCGCGGCGCAGGTTGCCTTAGCGCCTGTCCGCTCTCTGGCCATGGTTTCTTATTCCTTCTCATCCCGGATGGAATCTCCCGCTGAATAGCTATTCAGTGGGCTTTGTGACACGCATCGTTTGATAACAGGGATTACGGCGGGTCGAATATGGATAAGTTTAAGCGTCATGTGATGTGGTGGGGGGCGGGCACCCTGGTCGTGGTGGCCGCGATAGCATGGTGGATGCTCCGTCCTGCCGGAATACCGGAGGGGTTCGCAGCCAGCAACGGCAGAATTGAAGCCACCGAAGTGGATATTGCTACCAAGATTGCCGGGCGAATTGACACGATCCTTGTGTCGGAAGGGCAGTTCGTTCGTCAGGGCGAGGTGTTGGCGAAAATGGATACTCGCGTGCTGCAGGAGCAGCGGCTGGAAGCGATCGCGCAAATCAAAGAGGCCGAAAGCGCGGTGGCGGCGGCGCGAGCGCTGCTGGAACAGCGGCAAAGTGAAATGCGCGCCGCGCAGTCGGTAGTAAAACAGCGCGAGGCGGAGCTGCAGTCGGTTTCTAAACGCCACGTGCGTTCCCGTTCGCTATCCCAGCGTGGGGCCGTGTCTGAGCAACAACTGGATGACGATCGGGCCGCGGCAGAAAGCGCACGTGCGGCGCTGGAATCCGCAAAGGCGCAGGTCTCAGCGGCAAAAGCCGCAATTGAAGCAGCTCGCACCAGCATCATTCAGGCGCAAACCCGCGTAGAAGCTGCGCAGGCCACCGAACGTCGTATTGCGGCTGATATTGATGACAGCGAGCTGAAAGCCCCGCGCGATGGTCGCGTGCAGTACCGCGTTGCTGAGCCGGGTGAGGTGCTTTCTGCGGGTGGGCGCGTCCTGAATATGGTCGATCTCAGCGATGTCTACATGACGTTCTTCTTGCCTACCGAACAGGCTGGCTTACTGAAGATTGGCGGCGAAGCGCGCCTGGTGCTGGATGCCGCACCGGATCTGCGTGTTCCGGCGACCATCAGCTTTGTGGCAAGCGTCGCGCAGTTCACACCGAAAACGGTTGAAACCAGCGATGAGCGGCTGAAGCTGATGTTCCGCGTTAAAGCGCGTATCCCGCCAGAGCTGTTGCAGCAGCATCTCGAGTACGTGAAAACCGGTCTGCCGGGCATGGCGTGGGTGCGTATCGATGAAAATCGAGCCTGGCCTGACGACCTGATGGTGAGGTTGCCGCAATGACGCATCTGGCGCTGGTTCCCGTTCCTCCCGTGGCGCACCTTGACGGCGTGAGTCAGCATTACGGGAAAACGGTAGCGCTGAACAATATCACGCTGGATATCCCCGCCCGCTGTATGGTGGGGCTGATTGGCCCGGATGGCGTCGGAAAATCAAGCCTGCTGTCGCTCATCTCCGGCGCGCGAGTCATTGAACACGGTAACGTGATGGTGCTGGGCGGCGATATGCGCGACCCGAAACATCGCCGGGATGTCTGCCCGCGCATTGCCTGGATGCCGCAGGGGTTGGGGAAAAACCTGTACCACACGCTGTCGGTGTATGAGAACGTCGATTTCTTTGCCCGGCTATTTGGCCATGACAAAGCGGAGCGCGAAGCGCGGATTACCGAGCTGCTGAACAGCACCGGACTGGCGCCGTTTCGCGATCGTCCGGCCGGGAAACTCTCGGGTGGGATGAAGCAAAAGCTGGGGCTGTGCTGTGCGTTAATCCATGACCCGGAACTGTTAATTCTCGATGAACCTACCACCGGGGTCGACCCGCTGTCCCGCGCCCAGTTCTGGGATCTGATTAACAGCATTCGCCAGCGGCAGACCAACATGAGCGTGCTGGTTGCGACCGCCTACATGGAAGAAGCCGAGCGCTTTGACTGGCTGGTGGCGATGAACGCCGGGGAGGTGCTGGCCACCGGGAGCGCGCAGCAGCTACGCGAAAAAACCAACACCGACACGCTGGAGCAGGCGTTTATCGCGCTGTTACCCGAAGCCCAGCGCCAGGCGCATAAGCCAGTGGTGATCCCGCCGTATCACGCTGAGCAGGAAGAGATTGCCATCGAGGCGAAAGATCTGACCATGCGCTTCGGCAAGTTCGTGGCCGTTGACCACGTTAACTTTCGTATTCCGCGCGGGGAAATCTTCGGTTTTCTCGGCTCCAACGGCTGCGGTAAATCCACTACCATGAAAATGCTCACCGGGCTGCTACCCGCAAGTGAAGGTGAGGCGTGGCTGTTTGGGCAAGCGGTTGACCCGAAGAATATCGATACCCGTCGCCGGGTAGGCTATATGTCGCAGGCGTTTTCGCTCTACAGCGAGCTGACCGTACGGCAAAACCTCGAGCTACACGCGCGGTTGTTCCATATCCCCGAAGCAGAAATCCCGGGGCGGGTACAAGAGATGAGTCAGCGCTTTTCGCTGACCGAAGTCGAAGACGCGTTGCCCGGCGCGCTGCCGTTGGGGATCCGTCAACGCCTGTCGCTGGCGGTGGCGGTGATCCATCGCCCGGAGATGCTCATTCTCGATGAACCAACCTCCGGGGTCGATCCGGTGGCGAGAGACATGTTCTGGCAACTGATGGTCGATCTGTCGCGTCAGGATAAAGTGACCATTTTTATCTCCACCCATTTTATGAACGAAGCGGAGCGCTGCGACCGCATGTCGCTGATGCACGCCGGAAAAGTCCTGGCCAGCGGTACGCCGCAGGAGCTGGTGAAACAGCGTGGTGCCGCCAGTCTGGAAGAGGCGTTTATCTCTTGGTTACAGGAAGCGGCAGGTCCGGCGCCGGAGGCTCAGTTACCGCCAGCCAATGTCCCGGCAGTGCATGAAAACAGTCAGCCGCCGCACCAGGGATTTAGCCTGCGGCGCTTGTTCAGCTACAGCCGCCGCGAAGCGCTGGAGCTGCGACGTGACCCGGTACGTTCAACGCTGGCGCTGATGGGCACGGTGATCCTGATGTTGATCATGGGCTACGGCATCAGCATGGATGTGGAAAACCTGCGTTTTTCGGTGCTCGATCGTGACCAGACAGTCAGCAGCCAGGCGTGGACGCTGAATCTGGCGGGATCGCGCTATTTTATCGAGCAGCCGCCGCTCACCAGTTATGACGAGCTGGACAAACGGATGCGCTCGGGCGAAGTCGCGGTAGCCATAGAGATCCCGCCAAATTTTGGCCGCGATATCGCGCGTGGAACGCCGGTGAAGATTGGCGTCTGGGTCGATGGCGCAATGCCGAGCCGTGCGGAAACGGTCAGAGGCTACGTGCAGGCGATGCACCAGACCTGGCTGCAGGATGTGATGGCGCGTCAGCCAAATACCAGCGGGCAAAACGGATTGATGACCATTGAAACTCGCTATCGTTACAACCCGGATGTGAAAAGCCTGCCAGCGATTGTTCCGGCGGTGATCCCGCTGCTGTTGATGATGATCCCCTCCATGCTCAGCGCTCTGAGCGTGGTGCGTGAGAAAGAGCTGGGGTCGATTATCAACCTATACGTGACGCCCACTACCCGCAGCGAGTTTTTACTCGGCAAACAGTTGCCTTACATCGTGCTGGGCATGCTGAACTTCCTGCTGCTGTGCGCGCTGTCGGTGTTTGTATTCGGCGTCCCGCATAAGGGGAGTTTTGTGACCCTGACGCTGGCCGCGCTGCTGTACGTCACCATTGCCACCGGGCTGGGATTGTTAATCTCCACGTTTATGAAAAGTCAGATCGCCGCCATTTTTGGTACGGCGATTATTACGCTGATCCCGGCGACGCAGTTTTCCGGGATGATCGACCCGGTCGCCTCGCTGGAAGGGCCGGGACGGTGGATTGGCGAAATTTACCCAACCAGCCATTTTCTGACCATCGCGCGCGGGACGTTCTCTAAAGCGCTGGATCTGACCGATCTCTGGCCGCTGTTTATTCCACTGGCGGTAGCCATTCCAGTGGTCATTGGTCTGAGCGTATTGCTGCTGAAAAAACAGGAGGGGTGATGCGCCGATTACGGAATATTTATAACCTCGGCATCAAAGAGTTACGCAGCCTGCTGGGTGACAAAGCGATGCTGACGCTGATCGTCTTCGCCTTCACGGTCTCGGTTTACTCTTCTGCGACCGTTCTGCCAGGGTCGCTGCACCTGGCGCCGATTGCCATTGCCGATATGGACCAGTCGCAGTTGTCGAATCGCATTGTGAACAGTTTTTATCGTCCGTGGTTTTTACCGCCGGAGATGATTACCGCCGATGAGATGGATGCCGGGCTGGATGCCGGGCTGGATGCCGGGCGCTATACCTTCGCCGTGAACATTCCGCCTGATTTTCAGCGCGATGTACTGGCTGGGCGGCAGCCGGATATTCAGGTTAACGTCGATGCCACGCGAATGAGCCAGGCCTTTACCGGCAACAGCTATATCCAGAATATCATCAGTGGCGAGGTGAACAGCTTTGTGTCGCGTTACCGCGATAACAGCGAGCTGCCGGTGGCGCTGGAAATGCGTATGCGCTTTAACCCTAATCTGGAACCCGCCCGCTTTGGCGCGGTGATGGCGATTATCAACAACATCACCATGCTGGCGATTGTGCTTACCGGGTCGGCGCTGATTCGCGAGCGTGAGCATGGGACCATTGAGCACCTGCTGGTAATGCCGGTGACGCCGTTTGAAATCATGATGGCAAAAATCTGGTCGATGGGGCTGGTGGTGCTGGTGGTTTCCGGTCTGTCGCTGATGCTGATGGTAAAAGGGGTGCTTGGCGTACCGATTGAAGGCTCGATACCGCTGTTTATGCTGGGAGTGGCGCTGAGCCTGTTCGCCACCACATCAATCGGCATTTTTATGGGCACGCTGGCGCGCTCCATGCCACAACTGGGGCTGCTGATGATTCTGGTACTGCTGCCGTTACAGATGCTCTCCGGCGGCTCTACACCGCGTGAAAGCATGCCGCAGGCGGTGCAGGACATCATGCTGACGATGCCGACTACCCATTTTGTTAGCCTTGCGCAGGCGATACTTTACCGCGGCGCAGGGTTTAACATTGTCTGGCCGCAGTTCCTGACGCTGCTGGCGATTGGTAGTACGTTCTTCCTGATAGCACTGCTGCGTTTCAGAAAGACGATTGGCACGATGGCGTAAATATTATTGCCGGGTGGCGGCTGCGCCTTATCCGGCCTACAAACGGGAACGAATGTAGGCCGGGCAACAAAACAAGCAATTACTCTTCTTTCGGCAGGCACTGCAGATGACCGTGGCGCACGCCGCGCTGGGAAATCACGTCATCGGCAAAATGCTGCACATCGCCCATGTCACCTTTTAGCACAGCGATTTCCAGACAGTCGTCATGGTTGATGTGCACGTGCAGCGTGGCGACTGATAAATCGTGGTGGTGATGTTGGGTGGAAACAATACGGCTCGCCAGGTCACGCTTCTCATGCTCATAAACATACGAGAGCACTGCGAATCCCTGAGTGCCGTGCTCCTGGGTGGTTTCCTGCGCCAGTGCGCCGCGCAGAATATCGCGGATCGCTTCGGAACGGTTGTTATAGCCACGGCGCTGGCTCAGGCTGTCGAGCGTTTCCAGTAAATCGTCATCGAGGGTAATGGTGACTCGTTGCATCTGCAATTAACCTTTCATGTGGCGCGTGGGCGCACAGGGAGTAAGGGGAATAGCGTATTTTGTAACACACGTCCGGCATCCGGGGAAAAGGTTAATGCTCTCGCAATAAACGCAGCAGGGTTGTTACCTGTTCATCCAGCGGCGCGAGCGTGTCTTTGACGATCAGATGCAGCGGGGTGGCACGGCGAGCGCCATGGCTTAACGGCAGCGGTCGTAATAGCCCCTGCTCAAGCTGCTGCTGAATTCGCTCCTCAGGCAACCAGCCGTAACCGACCTGATACATCACCGCCTCAATCGCGGCATCAATGGTCGAGAAGGTCCAGGCATCGCGCACCGCTTGCTGCGGGTTGTCGCGATCGGCAATGCGAATCAGCGGCCACGCGCGTAACGCGTCTTCATCCAGCGGCGCATCCAGCATGCAGAGCGGGTGATCGCGGTGGGCAACGGCCACGAAGTCAATATTCATCAGCCATTCGCCGCGTCCGGTGATATCCTGGCGTCGGGTCAGGACCATCACGTCCGCATCGGCATGCGCCGCCAGTCGATCGTCAGCATTCTCCAGCACTTCGGTCAAACGTACCTGCGTCTGCGGCCACGCCTGCTGAAACTGCTTGAGGATCGCGAACAGGCGTTTGCGTGGGAAGATGCTATCTACCATGAAATCCAGCCGCGTTCGCGTGCCGTTTTGCAACGTTGCTGCCCGGGTTTCCACCCATAAAAAGGCCTTCAGTAACGGTTTGACCTGGCCCAACAGTAGCTCTCCCGCAGGGGTTAATACCGCCCTGCGACCTTCCGGCGTCAGCAGCGTCACGCCAAGCCGCTCCTGCAGTAGCGCCAGATTGTAGCTCACCGAAGACTGGCTACGGTTGGTCTCTTCCGCAGCTTTAGCAAAGCTGCCCAGCTCCACGACTTTCTCCAGTAAGGCCCATTGCTCCAGCGTTGTCTTGTGCATAACTCATCTAAAAATTGAATGAATATGATGTAAACATAGCGTTATTCATCCAATTTTTGAAGCGGTAAGATCCTCGCATCAAGTAAGAGGAGAACGAATATGAGCACTTTTGATAAACATGATTTGAGCGGCTTTGTCGGCAAACATCTGGTTTATACCTACGATAATGGCTGGAATTACGAGATCTACGTGAAAAACGACACCACTCTGGATTACCGTATTCACAGCGGCATTGTGGGGAATCGTTGGGTGAAGGATCAGCGGGCGTACATTGTGCGGGTTGGCGAGAGTGTTTATAAAATTTCATGGACCGAACCGACCGGGACCGACGTCAGCCTGATCGTAAATCTGGGCGACAAACTCTTTCACGGCACCATCTTTTTCCCACGCTGGGTGATTAACAATCCGCAAAAAACGGTCTGTTTCCAGAATGACCATATTCCGCTGATGATGTCATATCGCGATGCGGGTCCGGCATATCCAACTGAGGTGATTGACGAGTTTGCGACCATCACCTTCGTGCGTGACTGTGGGGCGAATAATGACAGCGTTATTGCCTGTGCGGCGAGCGAATTGCCGGAAAACTTCCCGGAAAATTTACGCTAAGGCTTCCAGACGCTGCACGGCGTCTGCGGTCAGGGTAAACGGCGTGGGGGTACACACCGCCAGGCTCAGGGTATCGAGCTGGCACTGGCTGACCGAGAGTGAGGAGGTTAGCGCGGTGCTGTCGACGCTGACAATTTGCCAGGCGCTGCCGCCACGCTGTTTCACGATAGCTTCTTTACGCGTCCAGATGCGCCAGAATGCCGCCAGCTGTTGCTCCGGGCGTTCGGCCTCAACTTCGGCATGTTCCCTGAGACTGAACACCGTATTTGCCAGCGTCTGCCAGTTATCGCGTGGGCGAACGACTTCAATATCACAGCCGACTTCCCCTTCGTCGCTGAGCAGCAGGGCAATATCATCACCGCTGTGGCTGAGATTGAACCACAGCGGTGTGTCGGCGGAAAAAGCCGGTTTTCCTTGCTCGCTGTAGACGATGTCCGGTAATGGCGAAAGAGTATGGGAAAGCAGCACGCGACCTGCCAGCCAGCGCGCACGACGAGCGCCTTGCGGGGCCTGCTCACGCAGTGCGGCAGGCAGTGCGCCAGTGCTTAAAACAGAAACTTTCCCAAGAACGATCCGGTACATATCAGGGCCAACGTTTAATGATGATAGAAGTATTTATGCCGCCAAACGCAAAGTTATTGCTCTGCAAAAATTCGCAATCAATCTTGCGGGCTTTACCCATAATGTAATCCAGCGCTCCACAATTAGCATCTGGCTGACTCAAATTTAGCGTAGGCGCAAACCAGCCTTCTCGCATCATTTGCAGACTCATCCAGGCCTCTAGTGCGCCACAAGCGCCAAGGGTATGTCCAAAATAGCTTTTAAGCGAGGATAGCGGCACATTATCACCATAAATTGCAGCGGTTGCCTGACTTTCTGCAATATCACCGCGATCGGTTGCGGTACCGTGCGCTGAAATATATCCGATATCACGGGCGCTAATACCGGCCATATTCAGCGATTTTTCCATGCAAATCTGCATTGTTTCGCGCTGTGGCTGGGTGATATGGGCAGCATCGCAGTTAGTGGCAAAGCTAACGATTTCACCATAAATCGTTGCTCCGCGCGCTTTAGCGTGTTCCAGCTCTTCCAGCACCAGCGTACCTGCGCCTTCTCCGATGACCAGACCATCGCGATTTTCATCGAACGGGGAGGGGGTGGTTTTCGGCTCGTCGTTGCGCTGGCTGGTAGCGAACAGTGTATCAAACACGGCGGCTTCGGAAGGACACAGTTCTTCTGCACCGCCGGCGACCATCACTGTTTGATAACCGTGCCGAATGGCTTCCCATGCGTAACCAATTGCCTGGCTACCGGATGTGCAGGCGCTGGATGTCGGAATGACTCGCCCCCGCAGACCAAAAAATAATCCAGTGTTAACGGCAGTGGTGTGCGGCATCATTTGCACGTAGGTCGTGCCGGTGATGTTATTAGTATGCTTCTCGGTCAGCATGGTCGCGAACTCGCTCACTGGACCGGTACTACCGGTTGATGAACCATAAGCGATCCCGGTTTCACCGTTAGTCAGTACCCGATCGCCAATCAGCCCGGCCTGCTCAAGCGCCAGCTCTGTTGCGCGGGTGGACATCAGCGATACGCGACCCATGGCGCGAATTCGCTTGCGGGTATAGTGTTCCGGTAGAGTGAAGTCGTCGATCGGCGCACCCAGCAGTGTGTGCAGTCCGTCATAAACCTGCCACTCCGGCATTTTGCGTACCGCATTTTCATATGCCAATAACCTGGCGGAGACAGCCTGCCAGTTTTCCCCAAAGGCGGTGACGCCGCCCATGCCTGTAATCACGACACGACGTGTCATAACATCCCTCCATTGATGGAAATCACCTGGCGAGTTACATAGCCCGCCACATCCGACATTAAATAACTGGCAAGCCCGGCCACTTCTTCAGCCTGACCTATCCGTTTCATGGGGATCATCGACATCGCCTCTTTCAATGCGGCTTCTTCCATCTCGATCATCCCGGTATCAATGAGTCCCGGTGCAATGCAGTTTACGGTAATTTTGCGTTTTGCCAGTTCGATGGCCAGCGCTTTAGTGGCACCAATAATTCCGGCTTTTGCCGCACTGTAATTGACCTGACCGCGGTTGCCCATCACGCCCGAAACCGAAGACAGTGTGATGATACGGCCCCCCTTGCGTGCGCTGATCATCGGCATAATGCACGGATGAATGACGTTGTAAAAGCTGTCGAGGTTGGTATGGATCACCGCATCCCAGTCGTTATCACTGAGCGCAGGGAAAGCGGCATCACGAGTGACCCCAGCGTTGCTAACAATGCCGTACCATGCGCCGTTTGCCTCAATATCTTGCGACAGTATTTCGCGGCACTGCTCGCGATTGGCAACATCAAATGTCAACAGGCGCCCTGCGCCGCCAGCGGCGAGGATAGCATCCAGCGTTTCTTGTGCTCCTTGCACATCGCGATGATAGTGTACGCCGACCACAAAACCGTCCGCGGCCAGTTGTCTGGCGATGGCGCGACCGATACCTTTGCTGGCACCCGTAACTAAAACTGAACGGCTCATGTGGACGCTCCTTGTTGAAATAGCGTGTTAATTTCTTCTGATGTCGGCTGGAAGGTGTTGACGCGACCGGTCGCCAACGTCTCGTTGTCTGCCTGGATGGCACATTCAAAGCTACCGAATCGTGCATCCTGCATCAGCAATTTGACATGGATGCTCAGCTTCTTCCCGGCAGGCAGAACACCTGTGGCACAGACTAACTCACGTGCGCCCAGTACCATGCCTAACGTAATACTCGCCTGACCTTGTTGCTGGCGGTGCCAGCCAGACCAGACGCCAATGGTCTGCGCCATCAGTTCCAGTGCGAACCAGCCAGGTAGATTGCCATCGGGGTCGAGGAAAGGGGCCAGTACGCTGTTTGCTGATACCGTCACGTGGCAGATGGCGGTTTCGTCCGCCACACTGACGACCTCTTCAAGGAGCAGCATTGGCGCATCATGCGGCAAATAGTCGCCCGGTGATAAATAGTGGCTCATGAGATTCTCCCGAGCAGGATGCTGGCATTATTACCGCCGAAGGCAAACGAATTTGACAAGATAACCGGGCGAGTCAGTGACTGCGGCTGTTCAATGATGCCGCAGGCTGGCAATGTTTCATCGCGTGGTGACTGGCTAAAATCCTGCGGTGGTAGCGGCAGGTCGCGTTGCAGAATCAACACACCGATAGCTGCTTCGGTGATCCCCGCGGCGCCCAGTGTGTGCCCGGTCAGGTGTTTGGTTGAACTGCACGGGACCGTTTCGCCAAATAGCGCGCTCACGACGTTGGACTCAATCTGATCGTTTAGCGGTGTAGCGGTACCGTGCAGATTGATATAGCCCACATGTTCCGGCGTCATTCCTGCGTCGTTAAGCGCCTGGCCGATGGCGCGAATGGCACCTTCCCCCTGTGGATGGGGAGCCGAAATATGGTACGCGTCGCTGGATTCGCCGACGCCAAGGAGCGCGATAGGCTGTGGCTCGCGGGTTAATACCATCAAGGCGGCGCCTTCGCCAATGGTGATCCCACAACGGTCGCGGCCAAACGGCTGACACAGCGTTGGGGAGAGTGATTCCAGACTGTGGAATCCGTTGATTGGCATTCGGCTTAGCGTATCCGCACCGCCGACAATGGCGATATCGACCAGACCAGATTCGATCAAACGACGTCCGCTCATAATAGCCCTTGCACTGGACGAGCAGGCGGTTGAGAGCGTAAAGGCCGGGCCATCCAGCGCCAGCCAGTGGCTAAGAAAACGCGACGGATCGCCCAGTTCCTGTTGCGGATAGCGCCAGTCAGTGCTCTCTTTGCCGTTGAGCATCAAATCAACGTGAACGTCACCCTCATCCAGGCCGGAGGTGCTGGTGCCGAGAACAACAGCAATACGATCGCGACCAAATCGGGCGATAGCGTCGTCCACCTGCGGCTGGATTTGCATCAGTGCTGCCAGCAATAGCTGGTTGTTGCGCGAACGATGAGCGCTAAAGTGCTGAGGAATAGCGGGTAACTCACCGTCAACGCCTGCTAACACGGCGGATGGGTGTCCTTGCAGCCAGCCCGTGCGCGGGCGCATTCCCGGCGCTATGCCACGAGTGAGGTTGGCTGCGATTTCATCAGTGTTATTGCCCAACGCGTTAATCATGCCAACGGCAGAAATGTAGATCATCTCAGTCACCCAGATATTGAATGGTGATGTGGTATTTAAAAACGTGCTGCTCAATGCTGATCGGTTCGCGTTTTCCTCTTCGATTCAGATACGTGATTTCCGTGACCACTTTGCCGCGTGCATTGCGCAGCTCACGCTTATCACCCGTATCGACGAGCGTCCAGCCTGTGGGTAATTGCGGTTGCCAGGTGCTAATCGGCCAATGGCTAAGCATCACGTCAGCCAGCACCTGGCTGGCTGGCGGCAATTGTGGAACGATGATCGATTGCTCGGTGTGCAGTCCTTTTTCATCGTAAGTCACGAGGAACAGGCGAATGCCGACTGATGACAGCCCGGCAAGTGTGATTTTCTTGTCATCAGCATTGAGCATGACCAACAGTGACTGAGTTTTGCCGTTAAAACTACCGGTTAGTAGTTGTTGCGAATTCACCGCGGGAGAAATCCCCGGAGCAGGTAGCGTTACACGAATACCCGGCTCTAACCAGGCTTGCGGGCGGCCTTTCTGTTCCGGCTGTGAGTGGCTGCAACCTGCCAGCAGCAACGTGGCGACGAGCAGGCCCTGTCGGATGGCGCTGCGCTTATCCGGTCTACAAATGGTGTGCTGACGTAGATCGGATAAGGCAATGCCGCCATTCTGCAAAAGCCCACTCAACCAACGAAATATCGGTTTACTCATCGTTTTTTCTTCTCTCTTTTCGTTGGCATCGCCAGCGGTGACAGCAAAAATGCGGTGAAAATACCGCTTACTAGCACAATGCCAAAACTGCTGATTGCCTGAGTGGCACTAAAGACCAGCATGCCGAGCGTCAGGAGCGTGGTCATCATCGCCAGCGTGATAGCCAGCAGCGACGTCAGTGGCGTACCGCGTGGATTACTGAAAAACAGCGTGTAGTTAATGCCAATTCCCAGTACCAGCACCAGTGCCAGCAGCGAGAACAAGTTGAGCGCATGACCGCTCAGGGCCAGTACTGCCAGACCACAACCTAAAGACAGCACTGAGGGCACCAGGCTAATTAAGCCCTTACGCCAGCCAAGCCGAATGATGGCGCCACAGGCAATCACCGCCAGCGCAATGCACAGCAGGCCGGTCAGAATATGGCGATAAAGGGCAAACAGGTTGTCAAAGCTGCTCTTGCGATCCACCCACGCCACGCCGGAATATTTCGCGCTGAGCGTATTTAAAGCATCACTTTGGTTCACCCCTTCAACGGGAACCAATACGCTGCTTTCGCCATCAGCCAGAGACAGCCATAGCAAGCGCCAGCCTTCACTGGCTGGGCTGGCAAGCCAGGCTTCGACGGTTACAGGCATGGCGCTAAGATCGGGGTTCACCGTTGCCAGCCCGGCGTTGTTTAGGGCTTTCGTGATGGCGGGAGAAGCATCTTTTAGCAGAGAGAGATCCTGGTATTGCCGGGCGAGTGAATTGAGCGGAATAGTGCGATATCCGCTGAGTAACCCGTCTTTTTTTGCCTGTTCCAGCGCGGGGGTAAAGGTTTCCAGCCGCTCCAGCGTTTGCTGAGCGGATTTGCCGTACACCACAAACCACTTCTGGTCGACGCTTTGCCCGGTCAGGGCGGTAATCGCTTTTTCCTGAGCGAGAATTTCCTGCGGCAACGCCTGTAACTGGGAGATATCATCATCTACGCGCAGCGTCGCTATTCCTGCCAGCGAGAACAACGCCAGTGCCAGCGGCAGGCCAACGGAGAGTTTTTTATTGCGTCGCCATGCAGCAAGCCAGCGTAGCATGAGTACCATTGCCGGCACCGGGCGTACCGGCAACCGACGACACAACCACGGGTGCCAGAAAATGACCGTCAGGCAGGAGGCGCTCAGACCTACCGCCGCGAATACCGCCATCTGGCGAATACCGGGGAAGGGGGCCAGCATCATAATCAGATAAGCCGCTACGGTGGTGAGTAGCGCCAGGAGCAGGGCATTGCGCACTTTGGCAAGGCTTTGCCATGGCGATGTTTCCGCACCGTGCACCATCCGTTCGGTCAAATAGTAGAGCGTATAGTCGGCGGAAATACCGATGATGCTCATGCTCATCACCAGCGTCATCAGATGGAGCTCGCCAAAAATCAGCAGCGTGACGACGGTCCCCGCCAGCGCACCAATGCCAATCGAAATCAGGCACAGCAGCAGCGGACGCAGCGAACGAAATACAGCCACGATGAGCAGGATCACCCCGAGCACAGTGGCTATGCCGAGAGTAGAGATATCTTTTTTCGCCTGCTGGCTGGCGTAATCGCTATAGAACAGCGTCCCGCGAGACAGCAGTTGAGCCTGTGGATAGTGGGCTTTGAGCTCACCTTCCAGCGTATTCAACGTGGTGACCAATTGGTGCGTCTGTTGCATATCAAACGATGAACCGGTCAGTTCGCCATGTAACAGATACCAATAGTTGCCTTGTTCATCCTGGGTGACCAACCAGCCGTCCATCAGGCGCAGACGCTGCCCAGTTTTGGCCATGGCCAGCTGCGAGCCACGCATCAGCATGAAGGGATCGTTTTGTAGCTCTTTGCCACTGACGCCGGAGAATGCGGAGTAAAGTTGGGACAGGATCCACTGGCCCTGCGCTTCGCCGCCGTTTTGCAGCCGGGCGCGGGTCTCGTTATCTATCAGGCCGTTACGATGTTGCCAGAAGAATGCCCCCCATGCCTGCTGGCTGTCGGCATCCATTGGACCTTTTACCTGGGCTAGCGCGTGCGATTTTTGCAGTAAAGCCAGCCAGTCCCGGGCTATCG
This sequence comes from Citrobacter sp. Cb023, assembly GCF_030336805.1. Lineage (NCBI taxonomy): Bacteria > Pseudomonadati > Pseudomonadota > Gammaproteobacteria > Enterobacterales > Enterobacteriaceae > Citrobacter > Citrobacter sp. Cb023. The sequence continues at coordinate 300,982 of NZ_JAOWCV010000032.1, forward strand.
CTGGGTCCGGTTGCTTACCGGGACTTACCAGCCAGACCACCTGACGGTCAAGGCGCTGCATAAATCCCTCGTTCAGACCCGGAGGTATAGCGCCCAGCGTCTGCTTTGGCAACATGGCCAGCACGCTGCTGTTAAGGCGGGCCTGAGGTAGCAGCGTCAGAAAGATGCCCAGCAGAAGCAGGCAGATGACTCCCCATAACAGCGCGGGACGTTTACTGGGCGGCAAAGCGTTGGCGTTCGTCATCGGTCAGTTGCGCTGGCGTTAGTTGGTGTTGGGAAAGCGCGATATCGGTGCGATCGCCCTGTTTATCATTGAGCTGAATGCTCTCCAGGTAGGTCTTTCCTGCTAAATCAATCGTCGCAAAAATCTTATCCAGCGGTGTGGTGATTGGCGTCAGGCGTAGCGTCCAGCGACCTTCTCCTAAGTCTGCGAACTCCACGCGGAAGTTTTGTTCCAGCACTTTACGATCCGCCTGGAATAACGCCCGCAGCAGATGATTAAACTGGAACATTTGCGGGTTATTCTCAGCGGTAACGGTCTGCGGTGGTTGACCGTTAATTGCCTGAACCATCCGTTTGTCATCCAGCAGCAGCTGCATCGGGAACGGGGACGTTTGATCCCACAGCAACCCCTTGTCGCGGGCGATCAACATCTTGCCCTGAGATCGCAGCGGTTGTGGTAGATCCTTTATCGTCCGGGTTTGATCGAAGTGGGCGCGAACCACCGGTTGCTCGGTAAAACGCTGTTGTAGGGAGTCGAGCGTCAGGGCACTGACGAAAGGGCTGACGAGCAGCACGAGCAATGGCCATAATTTCATGGTGTCACTCCCATCCGTTCAAACAGAATATCCGGGCTGACAAAGCACAGTTCACGGCTTTTTTCGTCGACGGCGACCTGGATGGTGTAGCCTGTTGTAGCACGTTTACCTGTTTCGGCATCAAAAATTTCGTAGCCGATTCGCAGGCGATTTTCGTACTCTTTAATTTGGGCGCGTACACGGATACGCTGCTCGAAAGTCAGCGCATTGCGATACTTCACCCGAGTGTCGACCACGGGCCACAGATAGCCAGATTCTTTCATCTGCCGATAGCCATAATCGAATTGGTTCAGCAGTGCCTCACGGGCAATCTCGAAGTAACGGAAGTAGTTACCATGCCACGCTACGCCCATCATATCGACGTCGTGAAACGGAATAGTTAGCTCGACTTCAGCCGTAAAACGGGGATCGTTAAGCACCCTTTACTCCTTGTCATTGGTGTCCGGCAGTTGCCAGAAATCGAAAAAGTTAAACCAGTCGAGGGGCGACTGAAGCGCATAGTGCTCAAGGCGTTCGGCGTAGCGATCGACAGTATTCTGTAATGCCTGTTGTCGTGTGGCGCGCGGTAAGAGCAGCGGGTCGGCAAACGGTTCGCAGTAGATGTGGAGTTTCTCCTGCTGGCGCAGGGCAAAAATCAGATCTACAGGGCAGCGTAAAATAGACGCAAGAATAAACGGGCCCTGAGGGAATGGCGCGTTTTGCCCCATAAAGCGGCTCCAGCACACACGCCACTCGCCGCCGCGTTGGGGATTGACTGCGATGCGATCGCCTACGATGGCTACCCATTCACCGCGCTCCAGTTTCTCTTTGAGCAGAATGGCAGTATCTGGACCAATACTGTTCACCGGGAGCAGATTTAATCCAGCCTGCGGCGCCATCTCTTGCATGATCTGTTTAAAGCGTTGGGCGTTATCGCTAAATACCAGCGCATTGATTGTTTTACTGCCCTGTAGCTGGGCCAGTGCCCGACAGGCTTCGACATCGCCAAGATGTGAAGCCAGCAGCAGTTTTCCCCGAGGATCGCTGACATTTAGCGTTTTTTCTGCGCCTGGTGCAAAAATCACATCGCGACCGAAGTGCAGTTCACCGCGCCAACTGGCAATCTTATCCAGCATCGCGCCGCCAAAACGCAGGAAATGCTGATAACTGGTCAGGTTTGGCGGTACTGGCATCCGGCGTGTGATCAGTTGCGCTCTTACGCGGCTAATCCAGCGTTGAGAGGCTTTTCGGGCAGTTGAAGCGCTGAGCCAGTATACGCCGACGACCGGATACAGCAGCAGGGAGAAGGCTTTGCGACCCAGTACACGCCAGACCAACAGCATCAGACGCATTCCCCACAACCCTTTGACTTCCTGCTGCTGCGCCCAGTGTGTCGATGAACGACGACACAGCAGGGAGGGGATGCGCGGCAACATGCCAAAGAACAGGCGAGTGTGCATCAATGAAATGTGCAGATTGTCTTTAAGCGCGTCGAAATGGGATAGCCCGTCCTGCGGATAGGTGACTCGCGTGGGGATAAAATAGCTGGTGTTGCCTTGCCAGTAGAGGCGCACCATCACTTCAGTATCAAAATCCATCCGTTTGCCAAGCGTTACACGCTGTGCCAGTTGCAGCGTGGGGGCCACCGGATACACCCGGAAGCCGCACATACTGTCTTTGAGCTGCAACGAGAGCGTTTCTATCCACACCCAGATATGGGTTACCCAACGACCGTACAGGCGCGAGCGAGGGACCGAATCATCGTAAATCGGTTGTCCGGAAATCAGTGCTGTCGGATGTTCTTTTGCCAATGCAAGCAGCCTGGGAATATCTTCAATGGCATGTTGCCCGTCGGCATCGACCTGCACTGCATGACTGAACCCGGCATCTGCTGCCGTCTGCATTCCGCGAATAACCGCCGCGCCTTTTCCTGCGTTGATGGGCAGGCGAATTAACGTCAGATTGCTGTATTCTGTCGCCAGGCGTGCCAGTTCATCTCGTGTAGTCTCGTCGCTGCCATCGTCCACCACAATGCAGGGGAGATTGAACGGCCGAAGACGATCCAACACGTCCGACATCATCGCGCCGTGGTTGTAGCAGGGGATCAACACGCATGGGGAAAAGGTCAGCGGCATAACCGAATCTTCCCGCTGCTGGCGGTATGGCGCACGTCACCGTCGTGGCGCTGGTAGCTAAAAGTGAGCATCTGACGCGCTTCCTGCCAGCTCAGACTCAGGGTGACGGTGGCCTCTGGCAATAGCGGTGACTGGAACTTCACGTTTTGAATACTGTGAAAACGCCAGCCAGGGACCAGCAGCGTGGTGGCGTAATCCATCGCCCAGTTTAGCTGTGCAACGCCCGGCAGCAGTGGCTGCACGCTAAAATGCCCGCTGAACCAAAACAGAGAAGGGTCGAGTTGTAAAACAATCTCAGCCTGATGAGGCAGTGCCTGATGGCGCTCGATTTCATGGGGTTTCATGAAATAACTCCTGTAATTGCGCATAGACACGCTTGTTCATACTGTTGACCGGAATCTCATCAATCACCCGCCAGTAGCGGGGAACAGCGACCGGCTCCAGCCAGGGCAGCAGCGAACGTCGCCAGGTCAGTTCTTGCGGTTTACCACCGCACTCAAGCCAGCGTTGCCGGGCTTCGTCATCCAGTACCAGCAGGACACCAACGCCCTGACGTCCTCCGCGTGAGACGGGCAATGCTGCGACTTCACGGATACCGTCCAGTGCCAGTAAACGTTGCTCCACTTCGCTGAGTGAAATGCGTTTCTCTTCAATCTTGACCACCCGCCCGCGTCTGCCCATCAGGCGGAACTGTCCGTTTTCGATAAACTGAAGAATATCATCGAGTAACAGGCCATCATCAGCTGCAATTAGTGGTGAAAACACACGAAACGCGTCGTCTTCTGACTGGAATCTGACTCCGGGAAAAGGCAGCCATGTCACATCATCCTGATGGCGATAGCGCCACGCGAGGATTCCGGTTTCAGTGCTGCCGTAGATCTCATCGGGCCAGACATTCAGCCAGTCAGCAGCCTGCTTGACGTCCTGCCAGGACAGCATGCCGCCCGCGGAAAGAATCAACTCGATTGGCGGCGGTGTCAGGTGGTGGTCGAGGCGTTTCAGAAACGCCGGACTGCTGATAAACGCATACCGATGATCAGGGCTCAGTGCCGCCAGTTGTTCGGCATACCAAAGCATCGCCGCATGCAGCGGGAGGCCTAAAGCCATCGGCAAGAAGATACGAAACGTCAGACCATACAGGTGTTGCGGTACCACTGACGCGACGACCCGGCAACCTGCCAGACGATCAGCAAAACGCGTAGCGAGCAATGCTGCTTCGCTATCCAGACGAGCAATCGGTTTGATTACGCGTTTCGGCTGGCCGGTCGAACCGGAAGTGAATAGCTCCACAAAGGCGTCACTGCGTATTATCGGGAACGTGATGTCGTGGGCCACAGATGTCATGGCAGAGCTGACCACTCGCAGCGTTCCCTGCCAGTCCAGCGCTTTATCGCTCAGTACGCCATCAAACAGCAAGTGCTGCTCGTTTAACAACGAGACGCGACAATGTCCCGGGATCACCGGTGTTTTGCCAGCATGGAGCGTTGCCAGCAACGCGACGATGAATAAATAGCTGTTCTCGAAGCATAATGCCCAGCGTTCACCTTCCTGCTGCTGCAGTTGCGTTATCAACTGGGCCACATCATGGCGCAGATGGCCAAGTGTCCACGTATGATCTTCTTGCCACGCAACAGGAATGTCGTCCGGTCGTGGGGCACAGAGCCATTGAGCAAGTGTGAGGGGCTGCTTCATTGGGTATCTCGCTTTATCACCAGTTGGCGAACTAACCACTCGCCTACCATCAATGTTCCCATCAGCAGATAGGAAACCATACCGTTCCAGGTCGTCCACAGGGTCATATCGCCATTCAATGCAGTAAAGAGCGCAACGCTGCCATTGATGATGAAAAAGGCGCACCAGATTAGTGTCACAAGGTACGTGTAGCGCACGCCTGCTTCGGGCAGATTTGGTTCGCGCAGCCGCGCCAGACGCTCAACGATGGGCATCGCTGACCACAGAGAACCACCAAAAACCGACAGCATGACGGCGTTTACCACTACGGGATAAAACAGCAGCAGCTGGTGCGTTTTGAGCAGATAACTGGCAATGCATAAGGTGATACCCGCGATCACCACTACCTGTGTCACGACGCGCAACGGTCCCGCCTGTCGCCGGACCTGGCGAAAGCGTAAAAAAAGGAGTAGCGCCATTAACGGCAGCAACCAGTGCAGACTGTTATGCGCCAGGCCAAACCAGATCAAAAACGGCCAGGCCAACAACAGTAGACCTGTCAGCAGTTGTACGACTGGCAGGGAGCGAGTGCCTGACACGGTGAATTACGCTTCTATGAGAAGGCGTTCAACCGCATCGACGACATCTTGTACGGTGCGTACTGCTTTGAACTCTTCCGGCTTGATTTTCTTACCGGTTTTCTTTTGAAGATGCACGATCATGTCGACTGCGTCGATGCTGTCGAGTTCCAGATCTTCGTACAGGCGCGCCTCAGGCTTAATATCTTGCGGGTCAACTTCAAACAGCTTGACCAGCAGTGAGGAGACTTCATCGTAAATGGCTTTTTGTTCGGTCATAACGGACTATCCTCAGGCACGTTGCGCGTGAATGAAAGATGCCAGCGTGGCGACGGAGAAGAAGTGCTGACGCATTTCTTCGCTCTCCGCTGAGAGGACCACGCCATACTCGTTTTTCACCGCCAGACCCAGCTCCAGGGCATCGATTGAGTCCAGGCCTAAGCCATCGCCAAAGAGTGCCGCTTCGGTTTCAATATCGTCAGCTGTTAGTTCGTCGAGATTCAATGTCGTTATAATGAGATTTTTGATTTCAAGATAAAGCGCTTGCATCATTAATTCCTGAAAGAGGTAAAGTACCTGGTTGTAATTGAAGCAAAAGATGCCGGTTCAACTGCCTTGCGGCCAGCGCCGGTTCTTGTGAATTTGCGTCGTAAAATTGGTCGATCTTAACCCGCTCGTGTACTGAAATGGTAAACATGGGTTTTACCGATGGGACGTCGTACCATTGGCTTTCTTTGTTCAGCATTTGTTCGCTGCATTTAATGGTCACTATGCGTAAATCACTGCTGCAGCGCACGGCGATATTCGCCGCACCACGCTGTAACGTCATTTCCTCTCCGGGGCGTGTACGGGTTCCCTCGGGGAAAATTAAAATCGTATCGCCTTGTTCCAGACGTTGCTGGCACGCGGGCAATAGCGCGTCAGCCTGGCTGTTAATCAGATAATCTGCCGCCCGGACCACGCCGCTGAGGAACGGATTTTTTAGTAGTGCACTTTTCACCAGACAGTCGGTTTCGGGCATTACCGATGCCAGTAGCACGTAATCGATGAGCGTCGGGTGGTTGGCGACGACCAGGCATCCTTGTTCATTGCGTAAAATATCTCGTCCTTCAATTTGGTAGTCCAACACACCAAGCCGTTTCGCCACCGTTAAAAAGAGGCGAAAACTGGCGGCGATGCTGCGTCTGGCGATACGCCGACGTCGGGCTTTATCCCATATCGCGATCAGCAAGACGTTAAACCAGAACGTAGAAAGAAGGAGTCCGCCGAGGCCAAACAGGGCAAAGCAAAGACCGGTCATCACCAGTCGCCATACCCGGTTAAGTCGCAGGAGCATCGTGTTCATCCCTGACTCCACTGCCATTGTACGCGTTCGCCAGACAGGGTAAACGCCTTGGTATCTTGCAAGTAATGTTGTAAAAACAATAGGCTTTGCGGCAACGTTGTCTCACCCCGCCCGCAGTGCGGACGGGTTTCACATTGCCAGCTATCACCGGATTCAATGACCAGCGCGACGGCAAACGGCCATGTTGGCATGTCTGGTGGTAACTGTGGGTGATAAAACTCGGGCAGAAAACCGTCGAAATCGACCATCAATACGCGCTGATATCCCGCCTGCAACAGCCCGATGACTTCACATAGCCCTTGCTGGAACGTATCCCTGCCAGCAGAAAGCGAGGAGGAGGCAATCGGTTTTTTCGCAGCGATCGTCAGGTTACCCACAGCAGAGTTATGTACAGAGAGGGCAAAATCGGTTGGTGAGAGTGCCTGCCCAGTCGCCAGGGCGTGCAGGATCCTGTAGTTACGCTCCAGTTCACCATGGCGGCTTGTATACAAAACAGCATTGATATCATGGCGGCGTAGCATCGCCAGCCCACAATCGACGGCCAGTTTGCTGCCGGAACTGAGGCGGCGAGCCGTCATCATCGGTAACTCGTTGAGCTTAGCCAATGGCGCAGTGGGATCGATGGCGTGCGAAAGCCGTGACCATTCATGCCACTGTTCTGTTTCGCTTAACCCTGGCGCCCTGGCCTGCCAGTCTATAATGTTGAAAGCAAATTTCATCAACGCGTATCCGCGGTAAATCGGTTGTTCCGATTGTTTCTTATTTTTTCTTCTGACATATCAATAAAGTATGCCCAACACCTAAGTTGTCGTGGCGTTCATCTACCTGAAAACCTGCCAGATTCAGATAGTGATAAAACCTCTCTACGCTGTAGAAACGGCTGTTGCCATTCGCCATACAGGTAAAATAAAGCGAAGACGCATTCAGGCTAAATGAGGCCGCTTCAAATTTTTGGGCATCCCAAAACAGTTCCATAATGAACAGCTTCGCGCCCGGTTTCATCACCCGGGCAACGTTGCGCAGCATAGCGATAATTTGTTCCGGAGAAAAACAGTCCAGAAATTGACTCATCCACCAGATATCAGCGCCGGCAGGTAAAGGCGAGTCGCTAAGCATATCCACAGCATGGAAATTTATGCGATGAGATAATCCTGCATTTTCTATATTTTCGCGGGCAAGTGCAATTTGTTGCGGCAAATCTAATAGGGTGACAGTAATATTGTCATCATGTTGACAACAACGTAATGCCCATTTCCCGGTATTTCCGCCGACATCGTACAGGGTTGCAGGGGCGCTGGCGAATACATATGGCAATGCGGCATCAAATGCTCCATCTGAATAGTAATGATCGAAAGCAAACCAACTTTCACGCGCAGCCAGCGGTAATTGTGATAGTGCAGGATAGATTGTTGACCAGTCGCCAAAAGTTTTTAACCCTGCGGGTTTTCCTTCTTTCAGTGCATTTTCCAGATAGAACAGCCCCTGATAACAAACATCCTGGGTGAAGTCCATATTCACACGCGTCATCGTGTCATGTAAAAGAAAATGACCGACTTTAGCGAGGTAATAATATCCCTCTTTGTGGGTAATGATGCGCCCACTTAACCCCATATCCAACAGGATGCTGGCGGCATATTCGTTGATGGTGCTGTTTTCGGTAATCTCGTCGAGCGTGGCGCCGCGTTTACCTTGCTTGTCCAGCCAGGTGAGTACTCCAGCATTTCGCAGACACAACGCGGTTTGAAATAGCATAGGGGCAAAGGCGATACGTTGTGCTTCAGTAATGGCATCCAGTGCGCTAAGCGAATCCTGTTCGTACATGTGGGGACAACCTGTTAAATGGCAGATAGTAAGAGTATCGGGCCTTTTCGGCCCGACTTTAGGCGTAATTACAGATTGGCGCCGGCTGACAGATTAAGCTGGATGTCTTTATCCAGATTGCGTACCCAGCGGTTGTAGTTTTTGTGAATCTTTCCACCAGAAGCCTGCAGGTTGAGGCTGCTGTCATATTTGATGTCATAGCTGGTGGCGGTATAAGTGATACGGACTTCAGCCACATGATCGCGGGTTTGTTGGCGAGCTTTAATAATACCTGGTCCGGCTTCGGACATGACCCATTGGCGTTGAATACCGGCTTTCAGGATCGCGGTTTTAACCTGGTCCTGAGTATGTCCCGCGCTCACACTGGTGTGAACTTGATCAATCGGCGCAGTACGTGCACAACCCGCCAGTGCACCGACAACGGCAATGGCTGCAAACCACTTAATATACTGTTTCATTAAAACTCCCTCTCAAAGTACCGTTTATACATGTTAACTTATAAGCTCCGGAATCATGATGCACCCTTTATCACCTGCAATTTTATTTAAACTAAATTAGCGTTTTATTTCACTCTGTTGATAGCGAGGCAATGAGATGACCGGATGATAATATTCTATGACTTTCTTCAACAGAAACTTTTCAGCATCATCATCGGCGAGAAGTATAGATTTTTAGAGAAAACGTATCAAATAAAATAACCTTTAAATCTAAGTGGATAGTTTAAGTTAAATGCTTTGGAGGTGTTCGTTATTTTTATGTGTTTTGGCAAAGAATAATGCATGTGGATTATATGTTTCCTTTATAAAAGAATGAATTCCTTTTCACTCTTTATTTAAGATAAGCCACTGTATATAGCTGTGTTGACGTCATTTTAACGTCAATATGGAAATATAATAACTACCTCGGTTGGTAGTTTTCAGGGTAGCCGACTTTTGGGCCTGCCGGGTCCCAGCAAAATTGCCAGTTTGCTACCGCCAGTGGTGGTTTCCATCCAGATTTTACACACGCTGGTTAACGGCACGGAGAGCAGCATACCTACCGGACCAAGCAGCCATCCCCACACCAACAGAGAGAGAAAGACGATTAGCGTCGATAATCCCAGCCGGTGCCCCATCATGCGGGGCTCGAGGATGTTGCCAATTACCATATGCACCACCAGAAACAGCGCCCCAACCAGCACGCATTCGTAAACGCCGTTGAACAGCAGCGCCTGGATCATGGGTGGAACGGCGGAAATGACCGAGCCAATGTTGGGCACGTAGTTTAGCAGGAATGCCAGCACACCCCACATCAGAGCAAACTGAATACCCATTAGCGCCAGTCCGAGCCAGACGATGGCACCGGTCCATAAGCTGAGCAACGTTTTCAGCGCCAGATAGTGAGAAACACCTTTCAGCGCCCGATGCAGCCCCGCAATATGGATTTGTGGGTTGTTCAGCGCAAAGCGCAGCTTATAGGGGACATGACGCACCTCAAACAACATAAAGACCACCGTCATCACCAGCAGAACGACGCTGGCCATGGCACCGGAAAGACTTGTCATCAGCGTAGTTGTGAAGGTCATCAGCTTGTCGGAATCCATACGTTGCAGCATGCGCTCCGGGGACATATGCAGATTCAGAAAAGGCACCATCTCTTGCAGATACAGAACCTTGCGCGTCAGCTCCTTGTTGTATTTTGGCAGCATGGCCATGAATTCAGTGATGGACGATGCCAGAACGCCGATTAACGCCGTAAGAACGATCAGCATCACCACCACGACTAACGTTATCGCGACCGGCCGACGTACACCCCGGCGAATAAACCAGGTGACCAGCGGATTCAATACAATGGCAAAAAAAAGGGCCAGCAGAAGCTGTACGATGATATCCGCCGCGGCATGAATACCCGCGAGGATCACCACCAGAGCGGCCAGTTTGAGCAGAATGTGCAAACCCGTTTTATCGGGCTGGGCGGTTGTCATGTCGTCTTCCTGTTTGCGTTTTTGCATTAAGTGTAGCGGCTGGCTTGCGACTGATATTCCTAAACTGACTACTGATTTCTGCCCGGCAACATGGTAGAAATGAAACACTGTTGTGAAAACGTGGTGATCCTCCATGCCCGAACCCGTCGCTGAACCGACGCTTAGCGGTTTACGCCTTAATCTGCGTATTGTCTCTGTGGTGATGTTTAACTTCGCCAGCTACCTGACCATTGGTCTGCCGCTCGCTGTATTGCCAGGCTATGTTCATGATGTGATGGGATTTAGCGCTTTTTGGGCAGGGCTGGTCATCAGCCTGCAATATTTCGCTACGCTGCTGAGCCGTCCACATGCCGGTCGCTATGCCGACCTGCTGGGGCCAAAGAAGATTGTGGTATTCGGACTGTGTGGCTGTTTTTTAAGTGGTCTGGGCTACTTCCTGGCGGGCTTCACGAATGGCTGGCCGCTGGCCAGCCTGCTGCTGTTATGCCTGGGGCGCGTGATTCTAGGGATCGGGCAAAGCTTTGCCGGGACTGGCTCTACGCTGTGGGGGGTTGGGGTCGTTGGTTCAATGCATATCGGACGGGTGATTTCGTGGAACGGCATCGTGACCTATGGCGCGATGGCGATAGGCGCTCCGCTGGGCGTTCTGTTTTATGCCTGGGGTGGCTTACAGGGACTGGCGCTGACCGTGATGGGCGTGGCGCTGTTGGCAATACTGCTGGCGCTCCCTCGTCCGGCGGTGAAGGCCAGCAAAGGCAAACCATTGCCGTTTCGCGCGGTGCTTGGGCGTGTCTGGTTGTACGGCATGGCGCTGGCCCTGGCCTCAGCCGGATTTGGCGTGATCGCTACTTTCATTACCCTGTTTTATGATGCCAAAGGCTGGGACGGTGCCGCTTTCGCGCTGACGCTTTTTAGCTGCACGTTTGTGGGGACACGACTGTTATTCCCAAATGGTATCAACCGTTTAGGTGGACTAAATGTGGCGATGATCTGCTTTAGCGTCGAGATTGTTGGGTTGCTGCTGGTCGGGATGGCTTCCATGCCGTGGATGGCGAAAAGCGGCGTCCTGCTGGCCGGTGCAGGGTTCTCGTTGGTGTTCCCGGCGCTGGGCGTGGTGGCGGTAAAAGCCGTCCCGCAGCAAAATCAGGGCGCTGCGCTGGCGACGTATACGGTGTTTATGGATTTATCACTGGGAGTTACGGGGCCGCTGGCTGGGCTGGTCATGACCTGGGCGGGCGTGCCGGTTATCTATCTGGCGGCGGCAGGGCTGGTGGCGGTGGCGTTATTGCTGACCTGGCAATTAAAAAAATGGCCTCAGGTGGTGTCACCGGAGGCCGAGTCATCGTCTTAACCGTTACTGGATAACCAGCGTGTTAATGATGTTTTCTGCGGTAGTCTGCGCTTTTTGCTGATCGTCAGCAGGCAGCGTGATTTGCAGAGTCAGCAGTTGGTTATCGACTTTACCCAACACCACGGAAGAGTAAGCGGTCTGGCCTTTGGCCGAGATGATGCTGTCTAACTGCTGCAGAGTGTGGCCTTTCAGCTCAATAGATTTATTGGTGACGACCTGCAACTGCGGGTCGCGGCTACGCTGCTGATCTTCCAGGCGTTTTGCCAGCACAGCCAGGTCTTCGTTGGTATTGTCGCCAACAATCACAATCACCGCTTTCTGGCCGGTTGCGTCAGAATAAACGTGCATATTGTTCGCCTGGGTGCCCAGTTTGCCGCTCTGATCGGTCATATCCGCTGGCAGGGAAAAACTGAGTTTACCGTCCAACAGGCTGACCGGTTGTCCGGTGGCGCTACTTTCTGCGGCAGCACCCTCTGCTGGCGCTTTTGTATCGCTATTATCACAGGCCGCAAGCCCCATAACCAGCAGGCCAATACCGACATATTTAACCAGATTGCGCATTGACTTCTTCCTTTCGATAAACGGCCATAACGGCTCATTCGTCCATCTTATCACAACTCGGAAAATGAACCTTTAACTCGTCTGCAATGCAGAGATTTCGGATTTATCTGCCAGCCTTTTCAGTAACATATTCAGCAGCACGCCGTACATCGGCAGGAAGAAAATAATGCTGATCAGCACTTTGAAGCAGTAGTCGACCAGCGCGATTTCCATCCAGTGCTCGGCCATAAAGGCATCCGGGCTGCGCCAGAAAGCGATAAAGAAGAAGGCTAACGTATCGCTGATGTTGCCAAACAGCGTGGAAGCCGTTGGCGCCAGCCACCAGCGACGGTTCTGACGCAGGCGGTTAAAGACATGCACATCCAGAATTTGACCCAGCGCGTAAGCCATAAAGCTGGCGGCGGCGATACGGGCGACAAACAAATTAAAGTGCAGCAGTGCGCCGAATCCCTGCCACGATCCCATATAGAACAGTGATGAAACGACATAGGAGATCAGCAGCGCGGGGATCATTACCGCAAAGATGATACGTCGTGCCAACGGTGCGCCAAAAATACGCACGGTCAGATCGGTCGCGAGGAAAATAAACGGAAAGCTGAAAGCGCCCCATGTGGTATGGAAACCAAAAATGGAGATCGGTAGCTGCACCAGATAGTTGCTGGAGGTGATCACCAGCAGATGAAATAGCGATAGCCAAAACAACGCTTTTACGCGTTGAGTTTGTGTAAACGGAGTCATATTGTGACCTTTTTGTTGGATGGGGTGAGGGAACCCAATAAAAAACCGTCGCATGATACTGCTTTAAGAGCACATTGCAATGGTTGTTTTTCACGCAATCGTTAACCTGATTGGCTTACGCCACAACAGAGCGTAAAATAACGCCGTTTTTGAATGAACGAGACTACGATGAGCGATCTGTTTACCTCTCCCGACCATACTCTTGATGCCCAGGGGCTGCGCTGCCCGGAACCCGTAATGATGGTGCGTAAAACCGTGCGTGGCATGCAGGCGGGTGAAACGCTGCTGATTGTCGCCGACGATCCGGCGACAACCCGTGACATTCCTGGCTTCTGTACCTTTATGGAGCATGAGCTGGTAGCAAAAGAGACCGACTCTCTGCCGTACCGCTATCTGGTGCGCAAAGGCCAGTAATCTTAGCCGGATGGCGCTAATGCAACAGCCGTCCGGCACAGACGCATTATCCTTTACGTAGTAACCGCAGCGCGTTAGCGGTCACCAGTACCGTCGCCCCCGTATCTGCCAGCACCGCCAGCCACAGTCCGGTTATCCCGAGCAGCGTGGTGACGAGGAAAATCCCCTTCAGGCCTAGCGCAATCGCAATGTTCTGACGAATATTGGCGTGGGTGGCGCGGGCTAACTGAATCATTTGCACCAGACCACGCAGGCGGTTGTGGGTCAGGGCGGCATCGGCGGTTTCCAGGGCGACATCGGTCCCGCTTCCCATCGCAATGCCAATGGTGGCTGCTTTCATTGCCGGAGCATCGTTGATGCCGTCGCCGACCATCGCCAGCGGCGACTGTTGGTTAAGATGGGTAACGGCCTGTACTTTATCTTCCGGTAATAGACCCGCTTTGAATTCGAGACCCAATTCACTGGCAATAGCTGCCGCCGCTCGCGGGTTATCGCCCGTCAGAATCACCCCTTTCACACCAATCTGATTAAGCTCGCTGATGGCGCTACGGGCGTCGTCGCGCAGCGTGTCCTGTAAGGCCAGCACGCCAAGAACGGCATCGTTACGCAGCACCAGCACCACCGTTTGACCCGCGCTTTCCAGCTCGCTTATCTGCCCGGCAAAAGCATCGGCAGGCTGCTTACCGGCGGCGCAAATCAGCACGCGTTCGCCGTTGACCAGTGCTTCAATGCCAGAGCCAACCAGCGCCCGTTGATCTTTTGCGACAGGGATCGTCAGTTCGCGCGTTTGGGCTTCCCGAACAATCGCCTGCGCCAGCGGATGCGTCGCGCCTTGCTCTACTGCTGCCGCCAGCGCCAGCAGTTCTGCCTCGCCAATACCGCTTGCCGGGTGAATCGCCGTGACGCGCGGTTTACCGATGGTCAGGGTGCCGGTTTTATCAAACGCGACCTGCGTTACCCTACCCAACTGCTCCAGCGCGGCCCCGCCTTTGATTAACGCGCCACGACGTGCCGCGGCGGCAAGGCCAGAGGTAATGGCGGCGGGTGTGGAAATCACCAGCGCACATGGGCAGCCAATCAGCAGCAGCGTCAGCCCTTTATAAATCCACTCCTGCCAGGATGCGGCAAACAGCAGCGGTGGTACAAGGGTGACCAACAACGCAACCGCCATAATGGCTGGGGTGTAAATCCGGCTGAAACGGTCAATAAAACGCTCAATGGGGGCGCGGCGTTCTTCCGCTTCTTCAATCAATTTCAGAATACGGTCAATGGCGCTGGCACCCGGTTCGGAGAGTACTTCCAGCGTTACCAGACGGTCCACGCTGGTGGCGCCCGCCGGGACTTTCTCGCCGGTGGCGCGCTCAACCGGTATCGATTCGCCGGTCAGGGCGCTTTCATCAAAGCTGGCAAATCCGGAGACCAGCTTGCCATCGGCAGGTAAACGCCCTCCCGCGGCAACCTCGATAACATCGCCTGGCTGGAGAGTATTGATAGCAACCTCTTCGCGCTCGCCGTTACGCAGGCGCGTGGCGGTTTCCGGCTTGAGCGCCATCAGTGCGCTGACCCCTTTACGGGCGCGGCTGGCGGCCCATCCTTCCAGGCGTTCGCCAATTAAAAACAGCAGTAGCACCATGGCGGCTTCTGCCGTCGCGCCGATAAACAGTGCGCCAATGGCGGCCACGCTCATCAACGTTTCAATGGCAAAGTAGCTGCCGGTTTTCATCAGACGCAGGGCCTGACGGGCAATGGGATACAGACCTACCAGCGTGGTGGCGATAAATGCTATCTGGCCAAAGGGGTGATTGAACTGCTCCAGCCCCCAGCTAATCGCCATCATGATAATCAGCGAAATCAGCGGCAGGTTCTCTTTAAACCGCGACTCGGGGGCGACGTCTGACGCGTGCTCATCGCGCAGGGTATAGCCTGCCTTTTGCACTGCGCTTTCAACTTGCAGGCGGATATCGGAACCCGCGTCGACTACCAGTTTTTCGGTGGCGAACAGAACCTGGACCTGGTTGACGCCGTTGACCTGGCGGACCGCATTCTCCACTTTTCGGGCGCAGGCTGCACAGTCCATGCCTGCCACTTTCCAGGAGTAGCGGGTACCCATTACGGTACCGGATACGGGTGGTGGGGTGGAGCAACTTCCTTCGCAGCAGCAGTCGTCAGCCTTTTGTGGCGCAGGCGCTAGCTTGAAAGAAGAAAATTGTGGGGCTTTTTTGCCACTGGAATCGGGTGTCGACATGGCATCCTCCGGTTGATAATCATTTCATATTAACCGGAGGATACACTCTGGAGTCGACTCCAGAGTCAAGCGTTTTAAAGATACAACGAACGAACAATCAGGAAATGTCCGGCGAAGTAGCAGGCGGCAGCAATTGCGTTATCGGCGCGGAAGCGGCGACGGTAATGGCTACCCAGCCAGACAATGTTGCCGATGAACAGGAGTGATGCGCCCATAAAGGCCGACAGCGCCGGAGCGGTCGGGCGGAAGAACCACAGCTCACCAGCCATCCAGACCATCATCAGCGTGATACCAATAAAGGTACAGATAGCGATGCGTAGCTCTTCCAGTCGCGTCCAGATCACGGCAATCAGCAACGCCCCCAGCACCACCAGCACCAACGGCAAAGGCCAGAAGAACGACAGCGTCATTTGGCTGGCGAAGTAAATGGTATACAGCAGATGCGACAGGAAGAATGCCCCCACGGCATACAAAAGGCGTTGGCGCGGTAACAGCGTCAGCGCATCGCCCAGCAGCGAGGCAAGCAGGCCAGCCAGCACCAGATAGCTGACAGCATTAAACATTGGCGCCTGCCAGGCCAGCAGCGCCAGCAGGAGTAAGGTTAGGGGTTTAAAGACCCAGCGTTGCCAGGCGGGCCCACGATAAGAAGCATCCACGAACAACCATGCGGAAAGGCAGACAGCGATAAACGACCAAAGCATCTTAGTTCCTTGAATTCGTTATTTTTTCGTAAGCGGGGTGCTCACGGCTCTACTGTTCAGTGTAGAGGTCGACACTGCCAGATGACAACACCATAACAGGCAATGTATGCTTATTTCCGCATTTTCTGATGGGTTAATAATATGAGCAAACCACCACTTTTTTTCATTGTTATCATTGTTTTAATCGTTGTTGCTGCGTCGTTTCGCTTCGTTCAGCAGCGGCGTGAAAAAGCCGATAATGATACTGCGCCGTTAGTGCAAAAGCAGGTGGTGGTGAGTAACAAACGGGAAAAACCGCTTAACGATCGGCGATCCCGCCAGCAGGAAGTGAGCCCGGCGGGGACCAGCATGCGCTATGAAGTCAGTTTTAAGCCACAAAGTGGCGGCTTCGAGCAGACGTTTCGTCTGGATGCCCAGCAGTACCATGCGTTAACGGTCGGGGATAAGGGAACGCTGAGTTACAAAGGTTCGCGTTTTGTTGATTTTACAGTGAACGCTAAGGTTTCATCTGACTGATGCCGGATTGCGGCTTACGCTTTGTCCGGCCTGGAGATTTTGTCGCCCCGACCTGCTAAGCGCCGCCGGGCGAAAAGATCACAGTTACTTCTTCAACTGATCTTTAATCTTCTTCTGCCAAACCAGTAACTCAAAGACGCCGAACAGAAAAATACGGATTTTCTCTCCGCGGGTCATCTGCGGGCCATCTTTAGGCATGGTGCTTTTTAACAGCGCCAGTTGCATGCCATGCATCAGCACCATAAAAATCAGTGCGACGTTAACGAAGATGTTAAGCGGGCGTGGAAAGGGTTGGAAAATATTGAGTAGTAAAAATGCCCAGACGCACAACATCAGCAGGCGTCCCAGGTTAATCAGCATCGTGTTCTCCTCGTGCTTCACGTTGGTAAAGGCGATAGGCGACCTGTCCGGCGACTTTTTCGCGGTACAGCGACCAGTTCACCGGAACCGGCGGCAAACCGTTTTCTACTTCGCTTTCAACGTAAATATACGCTTCATTTGCCAGCCAGCCATGAGTTTCCAGAAGAGTTAATGTTTCTTCCAGTAATCCTTTGCGAAACGGCGGGTCAACAAACACCACGTTATGCGGCGTACCCGTCTGGGCCAAAAATGTCAGGGTATTGGTGTTGACGACCCGGGCATGGGGGGCTTTCAGCGTGGCGAGATTGTTTTGTAGCTGCTGTGATACCGCGCGATCCATTTCCAGAAGCGTCGCATTTGCCGCATAGCGAGAGAGGGCTTCCAGCCCCAGCGCGCCGCTGCCGGCGAAGCAGTCCAGGCAGTGAGCATCGACCATTACCGGGGCCAGCCAGTTAAATAAGGTTTCGCGTACGCGGTCGGTGGTTGGGCGCAGACCGGGACTATCCGGAACCGGGAGTTTACGGCCACGCCATTGGCCGCCAATAATGCGGATCTGGCCGCTACCAGAGTGATTCGGTTTTTTCATTTCAATTATTGCTCAATCCGCTGCTGACGTGTCATTCCAGGCGGTGATGTGAGTTAAGTTAACCCGTCGCCTTTCAAGTTACCTCTTCGTTGGCTGCACTTACTCACCCGAATCACTTACTAAAAGTAAGCTCATCGGGATTCGTGCGCTTGCCGCCTTGACGTAACTCGAAATTCATTGGGTATAAGTGATAGACTATTTCATCATTTTTTTAGCTGCTATGTACATAGCGTTGACGCTGTGCCATGAAGCAACAGCGGGGGAGTGTAGTCGCAAATGGCGAAAGAGAAAAAACGTGGCTTTTTTTCCTGGCTGGGCTTTGGTCAAAAAGAGCAGGCACCGGAAAACGAGACAGAATTAAAAAACGAAGAACAACAACCGGTTGCTGAAGAAACTACCGTCGTTGACGAACAGCCGCACGCCGAGGAAACCCGTAGTGAGGCGGAAACGGAAGCTTTTGCAGCTGAAGTTGTTGAAGTGACTGAACAGGTTGCGGAAATCGAAAAACTGCAGCCGGAAGCAGAACCTGTTGCCGAACAACCGCAGCCGGAGATTGAGCGGGTTGCTGAACCTGCAGCTGAACCCGTTGTGGAAACGCCAGCGGCGACGGTTATCGAACGCGAAGAATTGCCGCTGCCGGAAGAGGTGAAAACCGAAGAGGTTTCTGCCGAAGAGTGGCAGGCCGAAACGGAAACCGTGGAAATCGTTGAGGCGGTTGAAGAAGAAGCCGAAAACGAACCGCACCTGACTGATGAAGAGCTGGAAGCGCAGGCGCTGGCTGCTGAAGAAGCCGGGATGGTGGTGCCGGTAGAAGAACCTGCCGTAGAAGCACCGACAGAAGAAGAGGGAGTCCAGGAGCAGGAAAAACCAACGAAAGAAGGTTTCTTTGCGCGTCTGAAACGCAGCCTCCTGAAAACAAAAGAAAACCTTGGTTCCGGATTTATCAGTCTGTTCCGTGGTAAAAAGATCGACGATGATCTGTTTGAAGAGCTGGAAGAGCAACTGCTGATCGCCGACGTGGGCGTAGAAACGACCCGCAAGATTATTGCGAATCTGACGGAAGGTGCCAGCCGTAAGCAGCTCAAAGACGCGGAAGCGCTGTACGGCCTGCTGAAAGAAGAGATGGGCGAGATTCTGGCGAAGGTGGAAGAACCGCTGAATGTTGATGGCAAGACGCCGTTTGTTATCTTAATGGTTGGCGTCAACGGCGTGGGTAAAACCACCACTATCGGAAAGCTGGCGCGTCAGTTTGAGCAGCAGGGTAAATCGGTGATGCTGGCGGCGGGCGATACCTTCCGTGCGGCGGCGGTAGAGCAGCTGCAGGTCTGGGGTCAGCGTAACAACATCCCGGTGATTGCTCAGCATACCGGCGCGGATTCCGCGTCCGTCATCTTTGATGCCATCCAGGCAGCGAAGGCGCGTAATGTAGATGTGCTGATCGCTGATACCGCAGGGCGTTTGCAGAACAAATCGCACCTGATGGAAGAATTGAAAAAAATCGTTCGCGTCATGAAGAAGCTCGACGAAGATGCGCCGCATGAAGTTATGCTGACTATCGACGCCAGCACCGGGCAGAATGCGATAAGCCAGGCCAAACTGTTCCATGAAGCCGTGGGCTTAACCGGTATCACCCTGACTAAGCTGGACGGTACAGCGAAGGGCGGGGTCATCTTCTCGGTTGCCGATCAGTTTGGCATCCCTATCCGTTATATCGGTGTGGGCGAACGTATCGAGGATTTACGTCCGTTTAAAGCGGACGATTTTATAGAGGCACTTTTTGCCCGAGAGGATTAACAATGATTCGCTTTGAACATGTCAGCAAGGCCTATCTCGGTGGGAGACAAGCGCTGCAGGGAGTTACCTTCCATATGCAGCCTGGCGAGATGGCATTTCTGACCGGCCACTCTGGCGCGGGGAAAAGTACCCTGCTGAAGCTGATTTGTGGAATTGAACGGCCCAGCGCCGGGAAAATCTACTTCAGCGGGCATGACATCAGCCGTTTGAAAAACCGTGAAGTGCCGTTTCTGCGTCGTCAGATTGGCATGATTTTTCAGGATCACCACCTGTTGATGGACAGAACCGTGTTTGACAACGTGGCAATCCCGCTGATCATCGCGGGCGCCAGCGGGGACGATATTCGTCGTCGCGTGTCAGCGGCGCTGGATAAGGTCGGACTGTTGGACAAAGCGAAAAACTTCCCTATTCAGCTCTCCGGCGGTGAACAACAGCGCGTGGGCATCGCCCGTGCGGTGGTGAATAAACCGGCGGTATTGCTGGCGGATGAACCAACAGGGAACCTGGATGACGCGTTGTCGGAAGGGATCCTTCGCCTGTTTGAAGAGTTTAACCGCGTCGGGGTCACGGTATTAATGGCCACGCACGATATTGGCCTGATCTCCCGTCGCTCCTATCGCCAAATGGTTCTGAGCGATGGACATCTGCATGGAGGCCTGGCCCATGAATAGACGTGACGCTATTAATCAAATCAAACAGTTCGGTGGCCGACTGGATCGCTTCCGTAAATCGGGCGGCGCGCCGGGAGATGGCGGTCGTAACGCGCCAAAGCGGGCGAAAGCCGCGCCAAAGCCGAACTCGCGTAAAACCAATGTCTTTAACGAGCAGGTACGCTACGCGTTCCAGGGCGCGTTACAGGACCTGAAAAGCAAGCCGCTGGCGACGTTCCTGACGGTGATGGTTATTGCCATCTCCCTGACGCTGCCAAGCGTATGCTACATGGTTTATAAGAACGTCGACCATGCGGCAAGCCAGTATTATCCTTCTCCGCAGATCACCGTTTACCTGCAAAAAACGCTGGATGATGATGCAGCGGCGCGGGTGGTTGGTCAGTTGCAGGCCGAGCAGGGCGTGGAGAAAGTGAATTATCTTTCCCGCGATGACGCGCTGGGCGAATTCCGTAACTGGTCCGGCTTTGGCGGCGCGCTGGATATGCTGGAAGAGAACCCGCTACCGGCCGTGGCGGTAGTTATCCCGAAACTGGACTTCCAGGGCACGGAGTCGCTGAACACGCTGCGCGACCGTATCGCACAAATCAACGGTATTGATGAAGTGCGCATGGATGACAGCTGGTTTGCCCGTCTGGCGGCGCTGACGGGCCTTGTCGGACGCGTCTCCGCGATGATTGGCGTGCTGATGGTAGCGGCGGTCTTCCTCGTCATCGGTAACAGTGTGCGGCTGAGTATTTTTGCGCGTCGCGATACCATTAACGTGCAGAAACTGATTGGCGCGACGGATGGGTTTATCCTGCGTCCGTTCCTCTACGGCGGTGCGCTGCTCGGTTTTTCCGGCGCATTTCTTTCACTAATTTTGTCAGAAATTTTGGTGATGCGCCTGTCGTCAGCGGTTACTGAGGTGGCGCAGGTTTTTGGAACTAAGTTTGATATCAACGGCTTATCATTCGACGAATGCCTGTTATTACTGCTGGTGTGCTCGATGATTGGCTGGGTGGCAGCCTGGCTTGCCACGGTTCAACATTTACGCCACTTTACCCCCGATTAAAAAATCTCTGGTATAATCTTTCCCTGCACTGAGTAGTTCGCTCTGCAGGGAAAGAGTCCCTGTTATCTCTTCCCGGCGTATTCATTGTGATGTCACATTTTGTGCGTAATCTATACACATTACGACATGGAACTTGTGGATAAAATCACTGTCTGATAAAAGATTGAATGATATTCTCGTTGCTCATAAGCTCTGGCATGGTTGTTGCTAATGGTTTTAGCCAACGCGTCAGATGAAAAGATTGAGAGGATTTGAATGACCAAAGAAATGCAAAATTTAGCTTTAGCCCCTGTTGGTAACCTGGAATCTTACATCCGGGCTGCGAACGCGTGGCCGATGTTGTCGGCTGACGAGGAGCGGCTACTTGCTGAAAAGCTGCATTACCAGGGCGATCTGGAAGCAGCTAAAACGCTGATCCTGTCTCACCTGCGCTTTGTTGTTCATGTTGCTCGTAATTATGCGGGCTATGGCCTGCCGCAGGCGGATCTGATTCAGGAAGGTAATATCGGCCTGATGAAAGCCGTGCGCCGTTTCAACCCGGAAGTGGGTGTGCGCCTGGTTTCTTTCGCCGTGCACTGGATCAAAGCTGAGATCCACGAATACGTTCTGCGTAACTGGCGTATCGTAAAAGTCGCGACCACCAAAGCGCAGCGTAAGCTGTTCTTTAACCTGCGTAAAACCAAGCAGCGTCTGGGCTGGTTCAATCAGGACGAAGTTGAAATGGTTGCTCGTGAGCTGGGTGTTTCCAGCAAAGACGTGCGCGAAATGGAATCCCGTATGGCGGCGCAGGACATGACGTTTGACATGTCTTCAGACGACGAGTCTGACAGCCAGCCGATGGCGCCGGTTCTGTATCTGCAGGATAAATCATCTAACTTTGCCGACGGCATTGAAGAAGATAACTGGGAAGATCAGGCCGCGAACAAACTGACCCACGCAATGGAGGGTCTGGACGAGCGTAGCCAGGACATCATTCGCGCCCGTTGGCTGGACGAAGACAACAAGTCGACGTTGCAAGAACTGGCCGATCGCTACGGCGTCTCTGCTGAACGTGTTCGTCAGCTTGAAAAGAACGCCATGAAAAAACTGCGTGCGGCGATCGAAGCGTAATCTTCCGCCGACCTGGAAATGCTGATAAACCCTGGATGAAAATCCGGGGTTTTTTGTTTTTATCTCTCCCTCTCCTCTGACGTTTATGCTATTTGTCATCAGGTTGTTATCTGCATGTCAAATTTAGCTATTCCAAAATAATAAAAATCGGGTATGTTTTAGCAGAGTATGCTGCTAAAGCACGGATGGCTATCCAATAATCGAAATAAAGTGCTGAACAACAACATCACAACACACGTAATAACCACAATAATGGGGATTGTCAGGATGAATATGAAGGGTAAAGCGTTATTGGCAGGATGTATCGCCCTGTCTTTGAGCAATATGGCGTTTGCTAAGGATATTAAAGTTGCCGTCGTCGGGGCGATGTCTGGCCCGGTAGCACAATATGGCGATCAGGAATTTACCGGCGCAGAGCAGGCAATTGCGGATATCAACGCCAAGGGCGGCGTGAAAGGTGACAAACTGGTCATGGTGAAATATGACGATGCCTGTGACCCGAAACAAGCGGTAGCGGTTGCGAACAAAGTGGTCAACGACGGGATTAAATACGTAATCGGTCACCTTTGCTCTTCTTCCACTCAGCCTGCGTCAGACATCTATGAAGACGAAGGTATTCTGATGATCACTCCAGCGGCAACGGCGCCGGAGCTGACCGCGCGCGGCTATAGCCTGGTAATGCGTACCACTGGTCTGGATTCCGATCAGGGCCCAACGGCCGCCAAATATATCGTTGAAAAAGTGAAGCCGCAGCGCATCGCGATTATTCATGATAAGCAGCAGTACGGTGAAGGCCTGGCCCGCGCGGTGCAGGATGGCCTGAAAAAGGGTAACGCCAACGTGGTGTTCTTTGACGGGATCACCGCCGGGGAAAAAGATTTTTCTACGCTGGTAGCGCGTTTGAAGAAAGAGAATATCGATTTCGTTTACTACGGCGGTTACCACCCGGAAATGGGGCAAATCCTGCGCCAGGCACGCGCCGCGGGTCTGAAAACCCAGTTTATGGGGCCAGAAGGTGTAGCGAACGTGTCGCTGTCTAACATCGCCGGTGAATCTGCAGAAGGTTTACTGGTAACGAAACCGAAGAACTACGACCAGGTTCCGGCGAACAAACCCATCGTAGATGCTATCAAAGCCAAGAAACAGGATCCGAGCGGCGCATTCGTATGGACCACCTACGCCGCGCTGCAATCTTTGCAGGCCGGTCTGAACCAGTCTGACGATCCGGCTGAAATTGCCAAGTATCTGAAAGCAAACTCGGTGGAAACCGTGATGGGGCCGCTGTCATGGGATGCGAAGGGCGACCTGAAAGGCTTCGAATTCGGCGTGTTTGACTGGCATGCTAACGGGACGGCGACCGACGCCAAGTGATCGAGTGCCGGGTAAGCGTTAACGCCACCCGGCTTTTTTTAGCGCTTTTCCCAGCCATTCTCCTGGGCCGTAAATCCTAACACCTGCATAAATGCGGCCATCACGCTGCGGTCTTCAACGCCGACGTCGGCCATCCACCACGAACTCACGTCAGGGTTTTCCCGGATCACTTCTTCGATCAAATACTGCCCGACGCCGCGACGGCGGGTGATATCGCGCACGCGCAATGAATCCAGTGCGCCTTGTGTGCCGCTCAGGGTTACCCGCACGGCACCTAACAGACGCTCGTTAAAGCGTGCGGCGTAGATCCGGTGCGTTTCATCTACGCTTAATGATGAGGCGGAATATTCCGGCCAGATTTTGCCCAGATCAATCAGGTCCTGGTCGCTAAAGTTATCTAAACGAACGATGGTCAGCTTCATTAACAGCATGTCCAAATCACAAAAGATGGAATCAGTGTACCGAAATAATTCGCCCGGATGCTTTCTCTTTTTAATGCGATTAACCAGGTTAATAGTTTTGTAACAACGACAATGACAGATTGAAACAGTAGAGATTGAAAAACAGGCAGGATAATACCCTGGAATGCAGCATTTTATTCCGCTCTTTGTGCCGTTATTTTATGCTGACAAATGCACTTTTTTTTGTTTATCTATAGTGAAAAGCAGAATATTATCTTTTCTTAATCGACTGAAAAATAGAGATTTTAGCCGTAATTTGCTTAAAAAACTGCGCTAAACCATTAACGAGACTGGTAAAAATAGTACAGTTCAAAAAAAGCACAGTCTGCTTTTTAACCACATAAATACAAAATATATACATCATCACGAATGGGGATTCAGGAAAATGAAACGGAATGCGAAAACAATCATCGCAGGGGTGATAGCACTGGCAATGTCACACGCGGTCATGGCGGAGGATATCAAGGTCGCTGTTGTCGGGGCGATGTCAGGTCCGGTCGCGCAGTGGGGTGATATGGAATTTAATGGCGCACGTCAGGCCATTAAAGATATCAATGCCAAAGGCGGGGTCAAAGGCGACAAACTGGTTGCCGTCGAATATGACGACGCCTGCGATCCGAAACAGGCCGTTGCGGTAGCGAACAAAATCGTCAATGACGGCATTCAGTACGTTATTGGTCATCTGTGCTCATCTTCCACGCAGCCCGCATCAGATATTTATGAAGACGAAGGCATCCTGATGATTTCCCCGGGCGCGACCAACCCGGAACTTACCCAGCGCGGTTACGCACACATTATGCGTACAGCGGGCCTGGACTCCTCTCAGGGGCCGACCGCCGCGAAATACATTCTGGAGAAGGTGAAGCCGCAACGCATCGCCATCATTCACGATAAACAGCAATACGGTGAAGGCCTGGCGCGTTCAGTGCAGGAGAGCCTGAAAGCGGGCAAAGCCAATATCGTCTTCTTTGACGGGATCACTGCCGGGGAAAAAGATTTTTCTGCGCTGATCGCCCGCCTGAAAAAAGAAAATATCGATTTTGTTTATTACGGCGGCTACTACCCGGAAATGGGACAAATGCTGCGGCAGGCTCGCTCCGTCGGGCTGAATACCCAGTTTATGGGACCTGAGGGCGTGGGCAATGCGTCGCTGTCTAATATTGCCGGTGATGCCGCTGAAGGCATGCTGGTGACCATGCCAAAACGCTATGACCAGGATCCGGCGAATAAAGCTATCGTCGATGCGCTCAAAGCTGACAAGAAAGATCCAACCGGACCGTACGTGTGGATCACTTATGCAGCCGTCCAGTCATTGGCGACAGCAATGGATCGCAGCGGTAGCAAAGAGCCGTTGGATCTGGTGAAAGATCTGAAAGCACACGGGGCTGACACCGTGATTGGGCCGCTGAAATGGGACGAAAAAGGCGATTTGAAGGGATTTGAGTTTGGTGTCTTCCAGTGGCACGCGGACGGATCATCGACCGTCGCGAAGTAATAGCTGAAGACGAGTTATCCCACCGCCCGTGCAAAACGGGCGGGTTAAGAAAGGTTACCTTATGTCCGAGCAGTTCCTCTATTTCTTGCAGCAGATGTTTAACGGCGTCACGCTGGGAAGCACCTACGCGCTGATCGCTATCGGTTACACGATGGTGTACGGCATTATCGGCATGATCAACTTCGCCCATGGCGAGGTGTATATGATCGGCAGCTATGTCTCCTTTATGATCATCGCTGCGCTAATGATGATGGGTATTGATTCCAGCTGGCTACTGGTCGCGGCGGGCTTTGTCGGCGCGATTGTGATTGCCAGCGCCTACGGCTGGAGCATTGAACGCGTAGCGTATCGGCCCGTGCGCAGCTCTAAGCGCCTGATCGCGCTGATTTCCGCTATCGGGATGTCCATCTTCCTGCAAAACTATGTCAGCCTGACGGAAGGTTCGCGCGATGTGGCGCTGCCCAGCCTGTTTAACGGCCAGTGGACCGTCGGCAGTAGCGAAAACTTCTCTGCTTCCATCACCACCATGCAGTTGGTTATCTGGATTGTAACCTTCCTGGCGATGCTGGCGCTGACGCTGTTTATCCGTTACTCCCGTATGGGCCGTGCCTGCCGTGCCTGCGCGGAAGACCTGAAAATGGCCAGCTTGCTCGGCATAAATACCGATCGCGTGATTGCGCTGACCTTTGTGATTGGCGCGGCAATGGCGGCGGTAGCGGGCGTACTGCTCGGCCAGTTCTACGGCGTAATTAACCCCTATATCGGCTTTATGGCCGGGATGAAAGCCTTTACCGCGGCGGTACTGGGCGGCATCGGCAGCATTCCTGGGGCGATGATCGGCGGTCTGATTCTGGGTGTCGCGGAAGCGCTCTCCTCTGCTTATCTGAGTACCGAATATAAAGACGTGGTTTCATTCGCGCTGCTGATTCTGGTGCTGCTGGTGATGCCGACCGGTATTCTGGGTCGCCCGGAGGTAGAGAAAGTATGAAACCGATGCATTTTGCAATGGCGCTGCTCTCTGCCGCTATGTTCTTCATCCTGGCGGGCGTCTTTATGGGCGTCCAGTTGGAGCTTGACGGCACCAAACTGGTGGTGGATAGCGCCGCGGATATCCGCTGGCAGTGGGTGTTTATCGGCACTGGCGTGGTCTTTCTCTTCCAACTGTTGCGTCCAGCTTTCCAGAAGGGCCTGAAGAGCGTCTCTGGACCGAAGTTTATTCTGCCGGCGATTGATGGCTCCACCGTTAAACAGAAGCTGTTCCTGGTCGCGCTGCTGGTGATTGCGGTGGCGTGGCCGTTTATGGTGTCGCGCGGTACGGTTGATATTGCCACGTTGACGATGATTTATATCATCCTCGGCCTCGGCTTAAACGTGGTGGTGGGGCTTTCCGGTCTGCTGGTGCTGGGCTACGGCGGCTTCTATGCCATCGGTGCTTACACCTTCGCGCTGCTGAACCACTATTACGGACTCGGCTTCTGGACCTGTCTGCCGCTGGCGGGGCTGGTTTCCGCTGCTGCGGGCTTTATGCTCGGCTTCCCGGTACTGCGCCTGCGCGGTGACTATCTGGCGATTGTGACTTTAGGCTTCGGCGAAATCGTCCGTATCCTGCTGCTCAACAACACCGAAGTGACCGGTGGGCCGAACGGTATCAGCCAGATCCCCAAACCGACCTTTTTCGGTCTGGAGTTCAGCCGTACTGCCCGTGAAGGTGGCTGGGATACCTTCAGCAACTTCTTTAACGTGAAGTACGATCCCTCTGACCGCGTGATTTTCCTCTATCTGGTGGCGCTGCTGCTGGTGGTCTTCTCGCTGTTTGTCATCAACCGTCTGCTGCGTATGCCGTTGGGTCGTGCGTGGGAAGCGCTGCGCGAAGATGAAATAGCCTGTCGCTCGTTGGGCTTAAACCCTACGCGCATCAAGCTGACCGCCTTTACCATCAGCGCCGCGTTCGCCGGTTTTGCCGGTACGTTGTTTGCCGCGCGTCAGGGTTTTGTCAGCCCGGAATCCTTCACCTTTGCCGAGTCGGCCTTTGTGCTGGCGATTGTGGTACTGGGCGGGATGGGCTCACAGTTTGCAGTGATCCTCGCGGCCATCCTGCTGGTGGTGTCACGCGAGCTGATGCGTGATTTCAATGAATACAGCATGTTAATGCTGGGTGGTTTAATGGTACTGATGATGATCTGGCGTCCGCAGGGCTTGTTGCCGATGACCCGTCCGCAGTTGAAGCTGAAAAACGGGGAAGCAAAAGGAGAGCAGGCATGAGTCAGCCATTATTATCCGTCAACGGCCTGATGATGCGCTTCGGCGGTCTGCTGGCGGTAAACAACGTTGAACTGGAGCTGAGACCACAGGAGATCGTCTCGTTAATCGGGCCAAACGGTGCGGGAAAAACCACGGTCTTTAACTGCCTGACCGGTTTTTATAAGCCGACGGGTGGGACGATTAAGCTGCGCGACCAGCATCTGGAAGGACTGCCGGGTCAGCAAATCGCGCGGATGGGTGTGGTGCGTACTTTCCAGCATGTGCGTCTGTTTCGCGAAATGACGGTGATTGAAAACCTGCTGGTGGCGCAACATCAGCAGCTGAAAACCGGCGTCTTCTCCGGCCTGTTGAAAACCCCGTCGTTCCGTCGCGCGCAGAGTGAAGCGTTGGATCGCGCTGCCACCTGGCTGGAGCGTATTGGTTTGCTGGAGCACGCCAACCGTCAGGCCAGTAACCTGGCCTACGGCGACCAGCGCCGTCTGGAGATTGCACGTTGCATGGTGACCCAGCCGGAAATCCTGATGCTCGACGAACCCGCCGCAGGCCTCAACCCGAAAGAGACCAAAGAGCTGGACGAGCTGATTGCTGAACTGCGTAACCATCACAACACCACCATTTTGTTGATTGAGCACGACATGAAGCTGGTGATGGGTATTTCCGACCGTATTTACGTGGTGAATCAGGGCACGCCGCTGGCGAACGGGACGCCGGAACAGATTCGTAACAACCCGGACGTGATCCGCGCCTATTTAGGTGAAGCATAATGGTGGTGACGCATAATATGGAAAAAGTCATGTTGTCCTTTGACAAAGTCAGCGCCCACTACGGCAAGATACAGGCGCTGCACGACGTCAGCTTGTATATCAATCAGGGTGAAATCGTGACGCTTATCGGCGCCAACGGCGCGGGAAAAACCACGCTGCTTGGTACGCTGTGCGGCGATCCGCGAGCGACAAGTGGGCGAATTGTCTTTGATGGGAAAGACATTACCGACTGGCAGACGGCGAAAATCATGCGCGAAGCGGTAGCGATTGTTCCGGAAGGGCGTCGCGTGTTTTCCCGCATGACGGTGGAAGAGAACCTGGCGATGGGCGGCTTCTTTGCCGAAAAGGACCAGTTTCAGGAACGCATCAAGTGGGTGTATGACCTGTTTCCCCGCCTGCATGAACGTCGAATTCAGCGTGCGGGCACGATGTCCGGCGGTGAACAGCAGATGCTGGCGATAGGCCGTGCGCTGATGAGTCAGCCGCGGCTGCTGCTGCTTGATGAGCCGTCGCTGGGTCTGGCGCCGATTATCATCCAGCAGATCTTCAACACCATCGAACAACTGCGCAAGCAGGGGATGACAATCTTCCTCGTCGAACAGAACGCTAACCAGGCGCTGAAGCTCGCCGATCGCGGCTACGTGCTGGAAAATGGTCATGTGGTGCTGGAAGACACCGGTGATGCGTTACTGGCTAACGAAGCAGTGCGCAGCGCGTATCTGGGCGGTTAACATTCTCTGAATGGACAAGGGGGCCTGATATGGCCCCTTTTTATTGCTCTATGTTATTATTGAGAATAGTTATCAATAATAAAAGTGAACATGGAGAAAGGATGATACGTTCCGGTATCTGCATGATGATTGGCGGTTTGTTTTTGACGCTTTCATCAAATACCCTGGCCTTAATACCGCCAGCGTTCGACCCGCGCGACCCTTCAATCTTGGAAGAGAAACCGGACAACTCGTTAGCCCAGTCCAGCTCGCCCTGTGAAGTGTTCACCACCTCTGTCTGCCCGGGCTGGGAAGATGAGAAATCGGATATTCAGCGCGAACGTGAGCGGCGGGAACAGCAGCGTTTACAGAATGAATATGAACGACGCTGGCGTAAAGATTAATGTTCCTTGCTGGCTGCAACAGATAACGTCATCCTGGCCGGGTAAGACATAGAGTTACCCTGCTTTGTTGTGCACCACCCCGCATTTTCCTGTCACTACGCTTTCACCGCCTTGCCATCTGTTTGTCGCCTTACTATCTTTTTTTTGTAATAAAAAAGTTATTTTTCTGTCATTCGAGCATGTCATGTTACCCCCGCGAGCATAAAACGCGTGATATCGCGCATCCGGCACAACAAGAGAGATAACCGATGATATCGTTACGACATACAGCTTTAGGACTGGCACTTAGCCTGGCGTTTGCAGGTCAGGCTCTGGCCGTCACCACTATCCCGTTCTGGCACTCAATGGAAGGTGAACTGGGTAAAGAAGTTGATTCACTGGCGCAACGTTTTAATGCCGCCAATCCCGACTACAAAATTGTTCCACAGTACAAAGGCAACTACGAGCAGAGCCTGAGCGCAGGTATTGCGGCTTTCCGTACCGGAAACGCACCTGCGTTACTGCAGGTTTATGAAGTGGGCACGGCAACGATGATGGCCTCGAAAGCCATTAAACCGGTCTATGAAGTATTCAAAGAGGCTGGTATTAACTTCGATGAGTCTCAGTTCGTGCCGACGGTTTCCGGTTATTACACCGACTCTAAAAGCGGACACTTACTCTCCCAGCCGTTTAACAGCTCCACGCCGGTGCTGTACTACAACAAAGATGCCTTCAAAAAAGCCGGTTTAGACCCTGAGCAGCCGCCAAAAACCTGGCAGGATCTGGCGGAATACACCGCGAAGCTGAAAGCAGCAGGCATGAAGTGCGGCTACGCCAGCGGCTGGCAGGGATGGATTCAGATTGAAAACTTCAGCGCCTGGAATGGTCTGCCGGTGGCTACCAAAAACAACGGCTTTGACGGTACTGACGCGGTGCTGGAATTCAATAAACCGGAACAGGTGAAACATATCGCCCTGCTGGAAGAGTTGAACAAAAAAGGGGATTTCAGCTACTTCGGGCGTAAAGACGAGTCTACCGAGAAGTTCTATAACGGGGATTGTGCCATTACCACTGCCTCTTCCGGTTCTCTGGCTGACATCCGCCACTACGCCAAATTCAACTATGGCGTCGGCATGATGCCGTACGATGCCGATGTGAAGGGCGCGCCGCAGAACGCGATTATCGGGGGAGCCAGCCTGTGGGTGATGCAGGGTAAAGACAAAGCAACCTACGAAGGCGTGGCGCAGTTCCTCAACTTCCTGGCGAAACCTGAAATTGCTGCTGAATGGCATCAGAAGACCGGCTACCTGCCCATTACCACCGCCGCGTACGACTTGACCCGCGAGCAGGGCTTCTATGATAAGAACCCTGGGGCTGATATCGCCACCCGCCAGATGCTGAACAAGCCACCGTTGCCGTTCACCAAAGGGTTGCGTCTGGGCAACATGCCGCAGATCCGCACCATCGTAGATGAAGAACTGGAAAGCGTCTGGACCGGGAAGAAAACCCCGCAGCAGGCGCTGGATGCTGCCGTTGAGCGTGGCAATCAGTTACTGCGCCGCTTTGAGCAATCGACTAAATCGTAATGTGAAATGCCGGGTGGCGGCTGCGACTTATCCGGCCTACAAATGCGTGTAGTTTGTAGGCCGGATACGGTGTTTGCACCGCAATCTGGCACCTTCCAGGAAAAGAACCTACATGTCTTCATCCCGTCCGGTGTTCCGCTCGCGCTGGCTTCCCTATTTGCTGGTGGCCCCGCAGTTGGTTATCACCGTTATTTTCTTTATCTGGCCCGCCGGTGAAGCGCTGTGGTACTCACTACAATCCGTTGATCCGTTTGGTCTTTCTAGCCAGTTTGTCGGACTGGAAAACTTTATCGCGCTGTTTCATGACCCGTACTACCTTGATTCATTCTGGACCACCATTAAGTTCAGTACGTTAGTCACG
Source organism: Citrobacter sp. Cb023 (assembly GCF_030336805.1). NCBI lineage: Bacteria > Pseudomonadati > Pseudomonadota > Gammaproteobacteria > Enterobacterales > Enterobacteriaceae > Citrobacter > Citrobacter sp. Cb023. The sequence goes on from NZ_JAOWCV010000032.1 coordinate 332,783, forward strand.
TTAAGCGGTTTGCTGGTGTCGTTATTTTTTGCGGCGCTGGTGAATTACGTGGTGCGCGGCAGCCGTTTTTACCAGACGCTGATGCTGTTGCCTTACGCCGTCGCGCCCGCCGTCGCCGCCGTATTGTGGATCTTCCTGTTTAACCCAGGGCGCGGGTTGATTACCCATTTTCTCGGTGAGTTTGGCTATGACTGGAACCATGCGCAAAACAGCGGTCAGGCGATGTTTCTGGTGGTGTTTGCGTCGGTCTGGAAGCAGATTAGTTACAACTTCCTGTTCTTCTTTGCCGCACTACAGTCTATTCCGCGGTCGCTGATTGAAGCCGCCGCGATTGATGGTGCGGGACCGGTTCGCCGCTTCTTTAAGCTGGCGCTGCCGCTGATTGCACCGGTCAGCTTCTTTCTGCTGGTGGTGAATCTGGTTTATGCCTTCTTTGATACCTTCCCGGTGATCGATGCCGCCACGGCGGGTGGGCCGGTACAGGCGACCACTACGTTGATTTATAAGATCTATCGCGAAGGCTTTGTCGGGCTGGATCTCTCCGCCTCGGCCGCCCAATCGGTAGTGCTGATGTTCCTGGTCATTATTTTGACGGTGGTGCAGTTCCGCTATGTGGAAAGTAAGGTGCGTTACCAATGATTGAGAATCGTCGTGGGCTGACAATATTCAGCCATGCCATGTTGATTATGGGGATCATGGTGATCCTGTTTCCGCTGTACGTCGCGTTTGTCGCGGCGACGCTGGATAACAAAGCAGTCTTTGAAACGCCGATGACGCTGGTTCCCGGCACACAACTGCTGGAAAACATGAAATACATCTGGGTCAACGGCGTGGGCGTTAACAGCGCGCCGTTCTGGCTGATGATGCTCAACAGTTTCATCATGGCGTTCAGTATTACGGTAGGGAAAATCACCGTCTCTATGCTCTCCGCATTCGCCATCGTCTGGTTCCGCTTTCCACTGCGTAACCTGTTCTTCTGGATGATTTTTATCACGCTGATGCTGCCGGTCGAGGTGCGTATTTTCCCGACGGTGGAAGTGATCGCCAACCTGAAAATGCTCGACAGCTATGCGGGTCTGACGCTGCCGTTAATGGCATCGGCGACTGCGACGTTCCTGTTCCGGCAGTTTTTTATGACCCTGCCGGATGAACTGGTTGAGGCGGCGCGTATTGACGGTGCGTCACCGATGCGTTTTTTCCGCGATATTGTACTACCGCTGTCAAAAACCAATCTGGCGGCGCTGTTTGTGATCACCTTTATCTACGGCTGGAACCAGTATCTGTGGCCGTTGTTAATTATTACCGATGTCAATTTGGGCACTGCGGTGGCAGGTATCAAAGGCATGATTGCTACTGGTGAAGGCACCACGCAGTGGAATCAGGTAATGGCAGCCATGCTGCTGACGCTCGTTCCTCCGGTAATCATCGTGTTAGCCATGCAGCGTGCCTTCGTACGTGGCCTGGTCGATAGTGAGAAATAAAAATGGCTGGTTTAAAACTACAGGCAGTAACCAAAAGCTGGGACGGCAAAACCCAGGTGATTAAACCGCTGACGCTGGATGTCGCGGACGGAGAATTTATCGTGATGGTTGGCCCATCCGGCTGCGGTAAGTCAACGCTGCTACGGATGGTGGCCGGGCTTGAACGGGTGAGCGGCGGCGATATCTGGATTGATAATAAACGCGTCACCGAAATGGAGCCTAAGGATCGCGGCATTGCGATGGTCTTTCAGAACTACGCGCTCTACCCACATATGAGCGTGGAAGAAAATATGGCCTGGGGGCTGAAAATCCGTGGGATGGGCAAGGAGCATATTGCCGAACGGGTGAAAGAGGCGGCGCGTATTCTCGAGCTGGGTGAACTGCTCAAGCGTCGTCCGCGCGAGCTTTCCGGCGGTCAGCGCCAGCGTGTGGCGATGGGGCGGGCGATTGTCCGTGATCCAGCGGTATTCCTGTTCGATGAGCCGCTGTCTAACCTCGATGCCAAGCTGCGCGTACAGATGCGTCTGGAGTTACAACATCTGCATCGCCGACTGAAAACCACCTCACTGTATGTGACGCACGATCAGGTTGAAGCGATGACCCTCGCCCAGCGGGTGATGGTGATGAACAAAGGCATTGCCGAGCAGATCGGCACGCCGGTTGAGGTATATGAAAAGCCTGCCAGCCGCTTTGTGGCGAGTTTTATCGGCAGCCCGGCGATGAATCTGCTGGACGGGCGCATCAGCGCCTCGGGCACCCATTTTGAGCTGGATGACGGCATGACGTTGCCCCTCGGCAGAAGCGCGAAGGAGTCTGGTGGGCGCAACATGACGTTGGGTATCCGCCCGGAGCATATTGCGCTAAGCTCGCAGGCCGAAGGCGGCGTGCCGTTGGTCGTCGACACGCTGGAAATGCTGGGAGCGGATAACCTGGCACACGGACGTTGGGGTGAGCAAAAGCTGGTGGTGCGACTGGCGCATCAGCATCGCCCGACGGCAGGCAGCACGCTGTGGCTGCATCTGCCGGAAAATCATCTGCATCTTTTTGATGGCGAAACAGGACAACGCGTATGAGTAACTGGCCTTACCCCCATATCGTCGCCCATCGCGGCGGCGGTAAGCTGGCACCGGAAAACACCCTGGCGGCGATCGACATGGGGGCGCGATACGGGCATACCATGATTGAGTTTGACGCTAAATTGTCGAAAGACGGTGAGATCTTCTTGCTGCATGACGACAACCTGGAACGCACCAGCAATGGTTGGGGTGTGGCAGGCGAGCTGAACTGGCAGGATTTATTGCGCGTGGACGCCGGTGGCTGGTTTAGCGGTGAGTTTAAAGGCGAACCGCTACCGCTGCTCTCGCAAGTGGCCGAGCGCTGCCGTCAGCACGGTATGATGGCGAATATTGAAATTAAACCCACCACCGGCACCGGAACGTTAACCGGCAAAGCCGTAGCGCTGGCCGCTCGGGAACTGTGGGCGGGAATGACACCACCGCTGTTGTCATCCTTTGAAATTGACGCGCTTGCAGCGGCGCAGCAGGCGGCGCCTGAACTGCCGAGAGGCTTACTGCTTGATGAGTGGCGCGAGGACTGGCGTGAGCTGACAACGCGGCTGGGCTGCGTCTCTATTCATCTTAATCACAAGCTGCTGGATGAAGCGCGCGTGGATGCGCTGCGCGACGCAGGGCTGCGTATTCTGGTGTATACCGTCAACCGACCCCAGCGCGCGGCGGAACTGCTGCGCTGGGGAGTGGACTGCATCTGTACCGATGCCATTGATACGATTGGTCCGGATTTCCAGCCCTGTTAAGGCCCAATTGTTTTTAACGGAACGTTAGGCTGCGGCGTGCTGGAGGGCTTCAGCATGTCGCCGTTCTTTTTCTCCGACAGCATATGTTGCTTATTCAGCGAGCTGTCCGGGTTACGGGTTCCACTTAACATCCCACCGTTGCTGTTGGGCAGCATTTGCTGCTGGCTGGAATTAAACTCGCCAGGCTGAGACTGAAGTACGCGCTGGGAGTTGGTATTGATTTGGTTTTCCATATGCTGTTGTTGCATACGCGTCTGCGTTTGCAACTGCTGATTGAGCATCCCTTTCTGCTGAATCTGCTGCGATTGCATTTGGGTTTGCATACGCTGCTGGCTCGGGATCTGATAACCGGGTTGATTCGGGTTATTCATGGTGTTGATGGGCTGCGCAAAGCCTGCAAACGGCAACAGCATGGCTAAAAGTAAGAGTCGTTTCATCGCTTTTCTCCTCTCGGGGATCTCTTAAGTTTACTCCTTTCTCGCCGTTACGATGATTATTTCAGAGTTATGCACCAGGCTTAGTGGGGGCTGACCCCCATACATCTGGAGAATAACGATGATAAAACCGACGTTTTTACGCCGGGTAGCCATTGCTGCTCTGCTCTCAGGAAGTTGTTTTAGCGTTGCGGCCGCTCCGGCTGCGCCGCCGCCGGTATCATACGGTGTTGAGGAGGATGTGTTCCATCCCGTGCGTGCGCAGCAGGGGATGGTGGCCTCCGTGGATGCGCTTGCCACTCAGGTGGGGGTGGATATTCTTAAACAGGGTGGGAATGCTGTCGATGCCGCCGTGGCCGTTGGCTACGCGCTGGCGGTGACGCATCCCCAGGCGGGCAATCTGGGTGGTGGCGGTTTTATGCTGCTGCGTACCAAAGACGGTAACACCACGGCGATTGATTTTCGCGAAATGGCCCCTGCTGGCGCGACCCGCGACATGTTCCTTGATGAGCAGGGCAACGCCGATGCGAAAAAGTCACTGACGTCGCATCTGGCATCCGGTACGCCGGGTACCGTCGCGGGTTTCTCGCTGGCGCTGGAGAAATACGGCACGATGCCGCTGAACAAAGTGGTACGTCCGGCGATGAAGCTGGCGGAAGAGGGTTTTGTGGTTAATGACGCACTGGCCGACGATCTGAAAACCTATGGCAGTGAAGTGCTCCCTAATCACGAGAACAGCAAAGCCATTTTCTGGAAAGACGGCGAGCCACTGAAAAAAGGCGATAAGCTGGTGCAAAAGAACCTGGCGAAAAGCCTGGAAATGATTGCCGAAAGCGGCCCGGATGCGTTTTATAAAGGGGCTATTGCCGATCAGATCGCCGGGGAAATGCAGAAGAACGGTGGGCTGATGACCAAAGAGGACTTAGCCAGCTATAAAGCCGTGGAGCGTACGCCGATTAGCGGTGACTATCGCGGGTATCAGGTCTTCTCCATGCCGCCGCCGTCCTCTGGCGGTATTCACATCGTGCAGATCCTCAATATTCTTGAAAACTTTGATATGAAGAAGTACGGGTTTGGCAGCGCCGACGCCATGCAGGTCATGGCTGAAGCGGAGAAATATGCCTACGCTGACCGCTCGGAGTATCTGGGCGATCCCGATTTTGTGAAAGTGCCATGGCAGGCTCTGACCAACAAAGCCTATGCTAAAACGCTTGCCGATCAGATTGATATCAACAAGGCTAAGCCTTCCAGCCAGATTAAACCTGGCAAGCTCGCCCCGTATGAAAGCAATCAGACCACTCACTTCTCGGTGGTGGATAAAGACGGCAATGCCGTGGCGGTGACCTATACCCTGAATACCACTTTCGGGACCGGTATTGTGGCGGGTAACACTGGCATTCTGCTCAATAATGAAATGGACGACTTCTCTGCCAAGCCGGGCGTACCGAACGTATACGGTCTGGTAGGCGGCGATGCCAACGCGGTCGGACCGAAGAAGCGTCCGCTGTCATCTATGTCGCCGACTATCGTGGTAAAAGATGGGAAAACCTGGCTGGTTACCGGCAGCCCAGGCGGGAGCCGAATTATCACTACAGTGCTGCAAATGGTGGTCAACAGCATTGATTTCGGGATGAACGTCGCCGAAGCGACCAACGCACCACGCTTCCATCATCAGTGGTTGCCGGATGAGCTTCGTATTGAGAAGGGCTTCAGCCCGGATACAATCAAACTGCTGGAGCAAAAAGGACAGAAAGTGGCGCTGAAAGAAGCGATGGGCAGCACGCAGAGCATTATGGTTGGACCGGATGGCGCACTGTATGGCGCATCCGACCCGCGTTCCGTGGATGATTTAACGGCGGGTTACTGATTGTTGATTAATAGCCCGGCATCAGGCGCCGGGCTATATGTTAGTTACGCCGTGAGTAACCGCGCCGGATTATCAATACAGAGCTTGCGAAGAGTATCGTTATCTACGCCACGGGCAGCCAGATAGGCGAGGAAAACATTTGGGACAAATCCCCAACCATTCCCCCCATTTTTTGCCCACATCTGTTTGAGAAAAACATCATGGCTTAATACGATCTGGTCGGCGTAACCCAGTTCAATCAGATGTGCTACCGCATCTGCGGTGTCCTGAACACCTGGGGCGATACCTTCTTTGGGGAAAGTAATGTCCAGACCAATCATGTCAAATTCAAGCCATACGCCGCGGTCAAGCATTTTACGTTGATAGGCAACATCCTTTCCTGAAGGGTCTGAGTGCGCCAGCGAAACTTTTGCCGGAGAGACGTTCATCTCTTCAAGGACAATATCCAGTACCTCATCACCCAGCCGCAGCCACCCTGGCATATGGATATTCATTGCCGTATGGGGATTATTACGTTGTGCCAGAGACGCCGCGCGCAGGCTGTTGCGCTCAGCTTGGGTAAAAGCGGGTGATACGCCAATTTCACCGATCATACCGGCGCGAATATCCGTCTCGCCAATCCCCTGATTCAGTTCCTTATCAATAAGTGAGGCTAATAACTCGACAGGTTTGTGGATCCTGGCGCTTTCAAACTTTTCCAGATAAGGTCCTGATGAAGCAACGATATTCAAACCAGTTTTTAATGCCACTTCCCGCAATGAAGTGGCGTCCCGACCAATAGATTCAGAACCCGTCGCGTCGACAATCGTCCTGCCTCCCAGTGACATGAAGTTATTGATTTCAAAGATGACATCATCAATCTCTTTTCTGTCCATGTTATCGGCGCAGCAGTACGGGTCGTGTTTCAGTCCCCACTGCAGGTCAGCACTGACTTTCTTTCCCACCAACTGCTGTGAAAAAGCATACTGTGGCTCGTCAACAACGGATGACAAATCGTTAAACAGGTGCTCATGCGGTAGCGTCAGACCCATTTCTGAGTGTGCCACTGGGCCCGTTACGGTTTGCAGGAAGCCTTTCATCCTGACACCTCCATTTTTTTCGCCATTTTGGATGCTCTGTATTCGGGGATGGTGGTAACAATTGCACCTACTAACGCGAATAATGTACCGATGATGGTGACCAGATAGACCGTATTGCCTAATGATGGGATTAACTCATCAATCAACACCGATCCCAGTAACTGACCCGCGGTAGAGGCGACACCCAGCATTAATAGTCCTAAGCCCCTGACCAGAATCGCCATCAGCCCGATGGACAGCAGACCCAGCGGGCCACCGAGATACATCCACCACGTATCGGGTAACTGGACGGTGACATGCCCTAATGCGACACGTATCGCCAGCGCTGCACCCAGGACAAAAAAGCCGACGATGAAGTTCCAGGTAATGGAAACCAGCATGGATCCCGTTGCCTCGGCGACTTTGGCATTCCCCGCAGGCTGCCAGCCAGCGAGTAATCCTGCCAAAAATGGAAGGATAGCCAGCAGGATAAACGAGGTTGAGTGCCACTGTGGCGACACGACAAAAATCGTGGCAATAACAGCGAACAATGCGCCAGTAACGCGCCATGGCGTGAAATATTTCTTCTCATCCACACCGACGCCAAAACGGTCGCACAACAGGCCGGAAAGGAGCAGGGCGGAAATTAAAGCAGTTTGAAAAGTGGCAACGCCTAACGCGCTGGCTGATGCGCCTTCAGAAAATACGACCATCGCCCCGCATAACCCGGCAAACCAATTCCACAAGGGGATTTTCCGCTTTTTAATCAGCGTAGGGATCGACGCGAATTGATGGCGTGTTTCTTTACGCGCAATAATAATAAAAAACATGACGACCAGACCGCTGGCGAAAGAGATTACTGCGCAAGCATTACCATCCTGCAACCAGTGTCCCAATTGCCCATTAACGGCAGACTGCATTGGGGAAAGCATACCGGCTAAGATGGTTGCAAGCATCAGTAAGGGGGTTGAGTACTTATTCTTGTTCATACATCAATCCTTATATTTTATAAAAGGAGTAACTTTCGTTACTCCATTGTTTTTTATTTTCTGGCGATGAATTGAAGCGTGTTAACCCACAGGTCGGTATAAAACGGCCAGGACATGAATTGCTGAGTTCCCCAGTGCGGCGAACAGTCACTCATAAAACAGGCGGTTTTACCCTGTTGGTATTTACCGAACACTAACAGTGGGTCATTATTTATTGTTAATACGACATCAGCATCTTCTCTGGCGACAACCTGGTTATATCCAAGAAATATCGGGTAGTCTGAGAATCCGTCTACAACAGGATGTTCAGGCGAGACAGCCTCAGCGTAGATACCCTCTGGTTTTTCTACTCGATCATCGCCGTCAAGCATAATAACTGGCAAGACCTCGGCAAGAATGGTGTTCTTGTAATTGGCCTTTGCCTCAATACCCATAAATGACAGATAGCCGCCAATCATAAGCAGACCACCACCATTTTTGACGTACTCTTTAATTGATTCCAGAGCATTTGGCTTTATTTTGAGCTGATAGAATGTCTCGTTTTGCAACAGGAATGTATTGCTGCCGATATCGCTAATGACAATGACATCATAACGGTTTAGTTCATCAATGCTTTCTGGAAATGCGATTTGTACGGTGTGAGCAGGCATGTAATCAATTTCCACACCACCTTTCTTTAAGCATTCCAGTAACCATGTAGCGCCTTCTTCATATTTACTGGAGGTAAAACTGTCATAACCTTTTGAATGAATCATGTGAATATGCCAGGATTCTCCAATAAAGAGCACCTTTAGTTTTTTCTGCGTATTGTTCATAGTCTGCCCCTTGATTTAGTGAGTAGAGATAGTTTGTCTGTAATGTGAACTCTGAATGCGATGTAGAACGGATTCGTTTTCTGGCATGTCAGAGGCATTGGGTGTTTCAACAGCAAGCGAGGCGAATGCGCTGGCGTAGCATAATGCGGATGCCAGTGATTTTCCTTTAGCAAGGCCAGATGCGAGTGCGCCATTGAAGGCGTCGCCAGCTCCTGCGGTGTTTTTTACAACTGCCGGGAATGCCGGAGAATAGATGAATTGCGTTCCGTCATAAGCGAGAGATCCTTTGCTACCTAAAGTAATAATGGTATTTTTTACACCTTTCTGATGAATAATCTTCGCTGCACATTTGGCTGACTCAATGTCATTGACGGACATGTTTGCCAGGAGACCAGCTTCGGTTTCATTTGGCGTAATATAATCGATGTCATCAATGATGGTATTGACCATTTCATTGTATGGCGCTGGATTGATAATTACCGGTATGTCATTTTTTTGTGCGAGACGAATTGTTTGCTGAAGCGCCTCGTAATTTGTCTCCAGTTGTACAAGAACAATATCTGAATGAATAATGGCTTCTTTTTGTATGGTGATTTCATCAGGTGAAATTGTCATATTAGCACCGGGATAGATAGCGATGACGTTATCCCCGGTATCTCCATTCACCATGATGGTAGCTGTACCAGTTTGTGTTTCTTTGGTCTGGTAGATTACACTTTTATGGATTTTTGATGAGTTTATAAAATTAATGGCGTAATCACTAAAATGGTCTGACCCTACTTTAGTAATAAAATGCACATCAGAATCGGCATAGCTTGCCGCTAATGCTTGATTACATCCTTTACCGCCTGGCGAAAAAATAAATTTATCGGCAAGTAATGATTCTCCTGTCGAGGGTAGCCTCGGTAGGTAACTGATAATATCAACATTGAACGAGCCAATAACACATACATTATTTTTCATGGCAGAGAGACCTTTTTTTATTTTCTGCGCTGATTCATATTTTTCCAGCACATAAGCAATTTCGTTTTTTGCAACGTTATCAAGAGAATCAAGGGTAATAAATGCACCACCATGACAGCGAGTGAGATATCCCTGTCCGGCAAGTTCATTGAGATCTGAGCGAATGGTTTCTTTTGTTACCTTGAGACTTTTCGCCAGATTTGAAACTTTTACAACTCCCGAAATACTGATTTCTTTCAATATTCTATGATGGCGTTCAAATTTCATTTTTTACCTCACCGTGGTTAAGTTAGTCCCAGGAGAAGTATATTGTTGTGATTGTCACCATAAAGTGATGGCAGAAACCAAAAAAAAACAAAAATGTAATATTAATATTATTAACGTTACGAAAAATAGCGATGAAGATAAAAAGGTGAATAACCATATAATTCAGGTGGTTGTTAGGCCTGAACATGACGGCGGGGGAAACGATGGACTGCAATCAAAAACTCTATGCCAGGGTCGGATAGCGCTTCCGCTCCTGAATTTAACGGCGAGATATAAAGGATAATGGCCTACAGCGTTCGGAACGATGTCGGCCTTATTGGTTGGTTATGGCGCATATCGCTGCAGCGATTCAGACCAGCGGAATATTTGGCTGCTTTTATCCTGCAGGTTTACGCGCTCTAAATCATAAAACCCGTGCGTTTTTGCCGAACGCATTTTGAGGATATATTTACTTTCGCTGATGTCGTGCTGTCTTGTACCGTCTTTATTCCACTCTCCGGCGATGTCCGTATATTGATAAACAAGGTCGGAATACACGTTGATTATCCTGTTGTCTTTGATCGCATAGAGCTCCAGCACTTCATAAAATGCGCCGCCGCCGGAATACGCCTCAGAGTATCCACCGCGCACCCCAAACGCCAGCGTATCGGATGCGATCCGGTACGGTGCCAGATCCAGTTTTGTATAATAGGCCAGTGGTCTGACGGACTCATCATCGCTCTCTTTTTCGGCGGTTTTATTCCACTCAGAGAGTTGGTTTAATGGTTTTTCCGAGCGTGCAATCGGCGTTAGCTGTTGGTTCTGCCAGGAAAAAACGCCGAGATATAATTTATTGGCGCGCCCGTTGCTGTAGTTTTCCGGACAGTTGTTATCCGCGTATTTCTTTGCCTGCCCGGCGTCGGCCGGATTGTCGGCGAAACAGGCGACACCGATATATTTGCCGTCTTTGCCCCAGGCTTTGGCACCCGTGAGGATCAGGTTGTCAGGATCTTCATTCGGCGCAACCCAGGCAATCCACGCGTTCTCAGATAATCCCTGTGGAAGCTCGCCAAATCCTTTGGCAGGGGTTGCTCCCGCCATTTGCTCAGCAAAAATCTGTTTACCTTCCGGGTGTTGAATGGCGCTGGGCACGGAATCGAGATTTTGTACGGTAGTGGCGAAAGCAGGGGAGAGTGCTGCCAGCAACACCAGGGGAAGGTACTTTTTCACTCTTGCGTCCTTTCAATAAGAAGGGCGATAAGACTCGCCCTTAATTTTATTTCACGCGCGCCATAAAGTAGGCATCAACGTATTCACCGTTGCGCAGGCCGTATTTCTTACCTGTGCCTTCGATTTCAAAGCCGTATTTCTTATACACCGCCACGGCCGGCTCATTATCAACAAATACCGTTAGCTCAATACGCTCGACGCGCAGCCAGTTGTCGCACATGTCGATCATCGTGCGAATCAACGCGCTGGCAACGCCGCGATTGTGCCACCGTGCATCCACGCAGATACCAAAATCAGCCACGTGGCTGCGACGCGGGCGTTGCGCGACCTCAATACAGAGATGCCCCACGACGATATCGTCAATACAGGCAACCAGTTGTTTGACCCCGGCTTGCTCGGTTAGCCTCGCTTGCCACATCTCGAGGGAAGGATGAGGAACCTGTAGCGTGTTGTGGTACACCTCCGGCTGGGCGTGGATCTGACGAATTGCGTCGTAATCTTTCGGTTCAGCGTGGCGTATCACTATCTCACTCATTCCTTATCTCCAGCAGGGTTAATTGTGTATTTACACTCGCTGAGAAAGAAAATTCCGTCAACTGCATTTTTTTGCAAAAAGAAGTAGACAAGTGCGAATGAGAATGATTATTATTGCTCTGCGTTCAGGGGAACCCCTACGGAGAACCTGAAAGCACGACATTGCTCACATTGCTTCCAGTATTACTTTAGCCAGCTTTTGCTGGCTTTTTTTTTGAGGTTTTGTGTCTGCCTGGCTTACTTGCCATTTCGTCCCCGGGAAGTGCTCGTGCTCCTCACGTACATTTAGTACGCTCCGGGCCCTGCGCGCTTGCCGTGAACAAACTGCCTGCGACGCCGACGGCCGATCCTGTCGCCCTGTGGTGCAGTTCAAGCGCCATCCGGCAAAGAATCCAACATTCAGTCTCCAGCCGCTTTGCGCTATGGTGTAGACAATCACCTTCGAAAGGATCGTCTCATGACCTTACACTGCGCATTTATTGGTTTTGGTAAAAGCACCACTCGCTACCATTTGCCGTACGTCCTCAACCGCAAAAATAGCTGGCATGTCGCGCACATTTTTCGCCGCCACGCCAAGCCGGAAGAGCAGGCACCACAATATTCACATATTCACTTCACCAGTGACCTTGACGAGATCTTAAACGATCCGCAGGTGAAGCTGGTGATCGTCTGTACCCATGCTGACAGCCATTTTGAATACGCCAAACGCGCGCTGGAAGCGGGTAAAAACGTGTTGGTTGAGAAACCCTTCACGCCGACGCTTGCGCAAGCAAAAGCACTGTTCGAACTGGCGCAAAGCAAAGGGCTGACCGTTACGCCATATCAGAACCGTCGTTTTGATTCCTGCTTCCTCACCGCTAAAAAAGCGATTGAGAGCGGCAAGCTCGGCGAAATTGTTGAGGTTGAAAGCCATTTCGATTACTACCGCCCCGAGGCGGAAACCAAGCCGGGACTGCCGCAGGACGGCGCATTCTATGGTCTGGGCGTACACACCATGGATCAGATTATCTCGCTGTTCGGTCGTCCCGATTGCGTGGCCTATGACATCCGCAGCCTGCGCAACAAAGCGAATCCGGACGATACCTTTGAAGCACAGCTGTTCTACGGCTCTCTGAAAGCCATTGTTAAAACCAGTCACTTGGTGAAAATCGACTATCCGAAGTTTATCGTTCACGGTACCAAAGGCTCGTTTGTGAAGTACGGCATCGACCAGCAGGAAACCAGCCTGAAGGCCAATATCATGCCAGGTGAGCCAGGTTTCGCTGCTGACGATTCCATTGGGATGCTGGAGTACGTCAATGATGACGGCCTGACGGTAAAAGAAGAGGTGCAGCCGGAAGTGGGGGACTATGGTCGCGTCTATGATGCGCTTTACCAGACGCTGACAGCCGGTACGCCTAATTACGTCAAGGAATCTGAAGTTCTTACCAACCTGGAACTCCTCGAACGCGCCTTTGAACAGGCTTCTCCGGCGACGATAACTCTCGCCAAATAGCCTGCGCAGACTCCTCTGGACTTGTTCATTTTTTTTGAACAGAGGAGTCAATTTTCACCCTCTATGATCCCCGGCGGATTGAGTCCACACTTACTCCATCGAAAACATCTGGGGGTGAACACAATGATCTACTTACGCAAAGCTAATGACCGTGGCCACGCTAATCATGGCTGGCTCGATTCCTGGCATACCTTCTCTTTTGCCAACTACTATGACCCAAACTTTATGGGGTTCTCGGCACTGCGCGTGATTAACGATGACGTGATCGACGCAGGCCAGGGCTTTGGTACTCATCCCCATAAAGACATGGAAATCCTGACTTACGTGCTGGAAGGCGCGGTGGAACATCAGGACAGCATGGGGAACAAAGAGCAGGTTCCGGCCGGTGAGTTCCAGATAATGAGCGCCGGGACGGGGATCCGTCACTCGGAGTACAACCCGAGCAATACTGAGAAGCTGCATCTGTATCAGATTTGGATCATGCCGCAGGAGAACGGTATTACCCCACGCTATGAGCAGCGCCGTTTTGATGCCGCTCAGGGTAAACAACTGGTGCTGTCGCCGGATGCCCGTGATGGCTCGCTGAAAGTGTACCAGGATATGGAACTGTACCGTTGGGCACTGATCAAAGATGAGCAGTCGGTGCATCAGATTGCCGCTGAACGCCGCGTCTGGATCCAGGTAGTAAAAGGTAACGTGACAATTAACGGGACCAAAGCGACCACCAGCGATGGTCTGGCAATCTGGGATGAGCAGGCCCTTTCTATTCATGCCGACAGCGACAGCGAAGTGTTGTTGTTTGATCTGCCGCCAGTATAAAAATACACGGCATCCTTCAAGCTGCATCTGTGTTGGCTTTCCTCGCTCACCCCGGTCGCGTACTTAATGTACGCTCCCGGGGATTTACTGCGTCGCCGCCTTGATGCAACTCGAATGATTTTGTGTATTTCTCACAATAAAAAACTCCTTTTTTTCTCTGCGAAGGTTCACGCACGTCCGTGGTAAACTGGGGGAATCTATCCCTTTTTAACGCTTCAGGACGATGAAAAAGAAAAGACCCGTACTTCAGGATGTAGCCGACCGCGTGGGCGTAACCAAAATGACGGTCAGCCGCTTTTTGCGTAACCCGGAGCAGGTCTCCGTGGCGCTGCGGGGCAAAATTGCCGCTGCACTTGATGAGCTGGGTTATATTCCCAATCGCGCTCCTGATATCCTTTCTAACGCCACCAGCCGCGCTATCGGCGTGCTGTTACCGTCTCTTACTAACCAGGTTTTTGCTGAAGTGCTACGCGGCATTGAGGCTGTCACTGACGCTCATGGTTATCAAACCATGCTGGCGCACTACGGCTATAAGCCTGAGATGGAACAAGAGCGTCTGGAATCGATGCTGTCGTGGAATATTGATGGCCTGATCCTCACCGAACGTAGCCATACGCCCCGTACGCTGAAAATGATTGAGGTTGCCGGTATCCCGGTGGTTGAGCTGATGGACAGCCAGTCCCCATGCCTTGATATTGCCGTGGGCTTCGACAACTTCGAAGCCGCGCGTCAGATGACAGCCGCTATCATCGCCCGCGGGCACCGTCATGTTGCCTATCTTGGCGCACGCCTTGATGAACGTACTATCATCAAACAGAGAGGCTACGAGCAGGCAATGCGCGATGCCGACCTGGTGCCGTACAGCGTGATGGTGGAGCAGTCCTCTTCCTACTCCTCCGGTATTGAACTTATCCGTCAGGCGCGGCGTGAATACCCGCAGCTCGATGGTGTCTTTTGTACCAACGATGACCTGGCGGTAGGGGCGGCCTTCGAATGCCAGCGTTTAGGGCTGAAAATCCCTGATGACATGGCGATTGCCGGATTCCACGGTCACGACATCGGGCAGGTGATGGAGCCGCGTCTGGCGAGCGTGCTCACGCCGCGTGAACGCATGGGCAGCATTGGCGCAGAACGTCTGCTGGCGCGCATCCGCGGTGAAGCCGTTACACCTAAAATGTTAGATTTAGGTTTCACCTTGTCACCGGGCGGATCTATTTAAGCCAACAAGTTTGAAGTAGCTCACACTTATACACTTCGAGCACGAATGGATATTGCTTCTCTATTTATCCGGCTGGACAATGTTACCGATAACAGTTACCCGTAACAATTTCCTGATTCTTGTACCAGTGGGGGCAACGCTTTGAGCACGACTAATCATGATCACCACGTTTACGTTCTGATGGGCGTATCGGGCAGCGGTAAATCTGCTGTCGCCAGCGAAGTGGCGCATCAACTGCAGGCCGCGTTTCTTGATGGCGATTTTCTCCATCCGCGCAGCAACATCATGAAAATGGCTTCTGGTGAGCCACTCAACGATGACGACCGCAAACCGTGGTTACAGGCGTTGAATGACGCCGCCTTTGCGATGCAGCGTACCAACAAGGTTTCGCTGATCGTCTGTTCCGCCCTGAAAAAAGTCTATCGCGACCAGCTACGCGACGGTAACCCGAACCTCTCTTTCATCTATCTGAAAGGGGATTTTGACGTTATCGAAAGCCGCCTGAAAGCGCGTAAAGGTCACTTCTTCAAAACGCAGATGCTGGTGACCCAGTTTGAAGCGCTGGAAGAACCGGGTGCGAATGAAAACGATGTACTGGTGGTCGATATCGATCAACCACTGGACGGTGTGGTCGCCAGCACCATTGAGGTTATTAACCAGGGCAGTAAGTAGTGAGTACATTAACGCTTGTTTTAACAGCAGTAGGGTCCGTTTTATTACTGCTGTTTTTAGTGATGAAGGCGCGTATGCACGCCTTCGTTGCTTTGATGGTGGTATCCATTGGTGCAGGTCTCTTTTCCGGTATGCCGCTCGATAAAATCGCGGCGACCATGGAAAAAGGGATGGGAGGCACGCTCGGTTTCCTGGCGATTGTTGTGGCGCTGGGGGCGATGTTCGGCAAGATTTTGCATGAGACCGGAGCTGTCGATCAGATTGCCGTCAAAATGCTGAAATCCTTCGGTCACAGCCGCGCACATTATGCGATTGGCCTGGCCGGTCTGATTTGCGCGCTGCCGCTGTTCTTTGAGGTGGCGATTGTGCTGCTGATTAGCGTGGCATTCTCAATGGCGCGCCATACGGGGACAAACCTGGTTAAGCTTGTGATCCCGCTGTTTGCGGGCGTAGCGGCTGCTGCGGCATTCCTGCTGCCAGGGCCTGCGCCGATGCTGCTGGCCTCTCAGATGCACGCCGACTTTGGCTGGATGATCCTGATTGGCCTGTGTGCCGCGATTCCGGGCATGATTATCGCCGGGCCGCTGTGGGGGAATTTCATCAGCCGTTACGTCGAGCTGCACGTACCGGAAGATATTTCCGAGCCGCATCTGGGCGAAGGCAAAATGCCGTCCTTTGGCTTCAGCTTATCGCTTATCCTGCTGCCGCTGGTGCTGGTGGGGCTGAAAACCATCGCCGCACGCTTTGTTCCGGTCGGTTCTACAACCTATGAATGGTTCGAGTTTATCGGTCACCCGTTTACCGCGATTCTGGTTGCCTGTTTGGTGGCAATTTACGGTCTGGCGGTACGCCAGGGCATGCCAAAAGACCGCGTGATGGAGATCTGTGGTCATGCGCTGCAGCCAGCGGGGATTATTCTGCTGGTGATTGGTGCGGGCGGTGTGTTCAAACAGGTTCTGGTTGATTCTGGCGTCGGTCCGGCGCTGGGCGAAGCGTTAACCGGTATGGGCCTGCCGATTGCCATCACCTGCTTCGTGCTGGCGGCGGCGGTGCGTATCATTCAGGGTTCCGCGACTGTGGCCTGCTTAACGGCGGTTGGTCTGGTGATGCCGGTGATTGAGCAACTGAACTACTCCGGTGCCCAGATGGCGGCACTGTCTATCTGTATCGCGGGCGGCTCTATCGTGGTCAGCCACGTTAACGACGCTGGTTTCTGGTTGTTCGGTAAATTTACCGGTGCGACCGAAGCGCAAACGCTGAAGACCTGGACGATGATGGAAACCATCCTCGGCACGGTCGGTGCGATTGTCGGTATGATTGCCTTTCAGCTGTTGAGCTGATGGCATTGCCCGGCGGCGCTTGCGCTTACCGGGCCTGGAAACGAGCACACATCCACACCGTAGGCCGGGTAAGCGCAAGCGCTACCCGGCTTTTTATAGCATGACCAGCCCTTCTTCTGTTTTCAGCCTGCGCGGCGCTTTTAGCGTATCGGCGAAATAGCCCACCAGATCCTGCAGTAAGTCACCCGCCACTCGTTCCATCTCGTCAGACAGCGTTTTACTCATCAGCAGGTGCGTTAATAACTGACAGTAGCGCCCCATCTGGTCTGGTTCCGGCTCGAAAAGGGGAAAACGGGTCGGGAATGTTTCTACCGTCAGGCTCGCTTGCAGATGCTGCGGTACAGGCTCCGTTAAGGTCGGTTGCAATAACGCGAGACAGGCCGACAGACGTGCACAAATCGCCAGTTTTTCAACCGGGTCATGGCATTCAACCAGCCCTTCGACAAAACGCTCGCAGTTATCCGCCAGTTCGGTGAAATCCGTGGCATGGCTAAAGGGCAGGGTAAATAAAGAGTGTGAAAAGAGAGGGGTAGTCGCCATAGGGCAGCCTCCAATGAGTCAAATTTTACCGCCACCTAAGGGACCAACCTTTTGGTGGCGGGCTGAACGGAGTTGGTCCTACCGGCCTCATTGGATACCGGCGCGTCTTACGACGCCACCGTCCAGCCCACCATTGAGGTGTAGCTGGTCGCACGACAAAAGTGAATTTTATCGCGAATGAGGTAATCAGGGGACCAATCCTGGCACCT
Source organism: Citrobacter sp. Cb023 (assembly GCF_030336805.1). Taxonomy (NCBI): domain Bacteria; kingdom Pseudomonadati; phylum Pseudomonadota; class Gammaproteobacteria; order Enterobacterales; family Enterobacteriaceae; genus Citrobacter; species Citrobacter sp. Cb023. The sequence continues at coordinate 350,507 of NZ_JAOWCV010000032.1, forward strand.
GATTTTGCAGGTGCAGCGAGAAGATAATGCCAATCCGCGATGCTGACAAGAGGGCATTCCGGAAGGCACCTCGCAGAAATGAATATACGTTTTTTCAGCGAGTTAAAAGTGTAAGGAATACCTGAAATTACAGCGGTGCCGGAGAGCCTGGATTGTTAAGAGGGCTGCGTAGCCCCCTTAACACGTTCACTGGTGACGAGATCTCAGAGAAGCAATGAGCATGACGTGAACGGAACTGTTCTCCGGGTAACATGCTATCTGAGCCAAAAAGGAGAGATTACCCCTTCATCCACATCCTTACGCCGTCGAGGAACATCTGGGTAGCCATCATCACCAGAATCAGCCCCATCAGGCGCTCCAGTGCGTTAACCCCTTTCTCGCCCAGCAGGCGTAAAAACAGCGACGACTGCAGCAAAATCACAAAAGTACCACCCCAGGCGATCAGCAGAGCAATCACCAGATGCCCCATCTGGTTCGGATACTGATGTGATAACAGCATTAATGAAGCCAGGATTGTCGGGCCGGCTACCAGCGGAATCGCCAGTGGCACGATAAACGGCTCTTCGCCTGCCGGAAGCCCGGTGCTATTCCCGGTGGCGCTGGGGAAAATCATCTTAATGGCGATCAGGAACAAAATGATGCCCCCGGAGATCGAAACGGTTTCCGCGCGCAGGTTAAGAAATGCCAGTATTTTCTCGCCAGCAAACAGGAATATCAGCATCACCAACAGCGCAATGAACAGCTCGCGAATCATAATCGCGCGGCGGCGTTTTGGTTCGGTATGTTTCAATACGGACATGAAAATGGGCAGATTTCCGAGCGGGTCCATAATAAGGATCAATAAAACTGCCGCTGAAATGATTTCATTCATAACTCAAATTCCCTTACTATTACCGCGGACTTTCTGCTTGCTTGCGCAGCGAGATAAGTCGCATTACTGATGGCTTCGCTATCATTGATTAATTTCACTTGCGACTTTGGCTGCTTTTTGTATGGTGAAGGATAGGCCAGTAGGATACTGGTTAGCATACACAGCACACATCTCTGCAGGAAAAAAACGCTATGAAAAATGTTGGTTTTATCGGCTGGCGCGGTATGGTCGGCTCTGTTCTCATGCAACGCATGGTTGAGGAGCGTGACTTCGACGCCATTCGCCCTGTTTTCTTTTCTACTTCCCAGCTCGGGCAGGCGGCACCGACATTCGGTGGAACCACGACCGGCACGCTTCAAGACGCTTTTGATCTGGATGCGCTGAAGGCGCTCGATATCATCGTGACCTGTCAGGGCGGCGATTATACCAACGAAATCTATCCAAAGCTTCGTGAAAGCGGTTGGCAGGGTTACTGGATTGACGCGGCCTCTTCGCTGCGTATGAAAGACGATGCCATCATCATTCTCGATCCGGTTAACCAGGATGTCATCACTGACGGCCTGAACAAAGGTATTAAGACCTTTGTCGGCGGTAACTGTACCGTTAGCCTGATGCTGATGTCCCTCGGTGGCCTGTTTGCCAATGACCTGGTTGACTGGGTTTCTGTGGCGACCTATCAGGCGGCCTCCGGCGGCGGCGCGCGCCATATGCGCGAACTGCTGTCCCAGATGGGTCATCTGTATGGCCATGTGGCCGATGAACTGGCAACCCCTTCCTCTGCTATTCTCGATATCGAACGTAAAGTGACGACCCTGTCCCGCAGCGGTGAACTGCCGGTTGATAACTTTGGCGTACCGTTGGCCGGTAGCCTGATTCCGTGGATCGACAAACAACTTGATAACGGTCAGAGCCGCGAAGAGTGGAAGGGACAGGCTGAAACCAACAAAATTCTTAACACCTCTTCCGTGATCCCGGTAGATGGTCTGTGCGTGCGCGTCGGTGCGCTGCGCTGCCACAGCCAGGCGTTCACCATTAAACTGAAAAAAGATGTGTCTATTCCGACCGTGGAAGAACTGCTGGCAGCGCACAATCCGTGGGCCAAAGTCGTGCCAAACGATCGGGATATCACCATGCGTGAGTTAACCCCGGCGGCCGTTACCGGCACGCTGACCACGCCAGTAGGCCGTCTGCGTAAGCTGAATATGGGACCGGAGTTCCTGTCAGCCTTTACCGTGGGCGACCAGTTGCTGTGGGGTGCTGCAGAGCCATTGCGCCGTATGCTGCGTCAGTTGGCGTAATGTGGGACGGCCTGATGACGCCACGTTTATCAGGCCTACAAACGACGCGAACCACTTGGCCGGATCAGTCAATACGGCTCTCCGGCAGAGGGATTGCGTGTTTTAACAATGGGTGCTGAGTCACCCATTTTTTTGCGTAATACAGGAGTAAGCGCAGATGTTTCATTTTTTACCAGGAGTAAGATAAAGCATTGGCTATTCTTTAAGGGTGACTTAGTACCGGAGGTATTAAGTTGTTGCCTGAAGGTGGGACGACGCAGAGAGGATGCACAATTGTGCTGCGCCGTTCAGGTCAAAAAAAGTGTCACTACCTGATGTCGAAGATCAGTTGGAAGGCGTGACACCATAAAACAGGATGACAACCATGTCCGTTCGTATCGATAGAGACGTGATTAATGCGCTAATTGCAGGCCATTTTGCGGATCCTTTTTCCGTACTCGGTATGCACCAAACTGACGCTGGACTTGAAGTCCGCGCCCTATTACCTGACGCCACCGAAGTGTGGGTGATCGAACCCAAAACCGGACGCAAAGTCGGCAAGCTGGACTGCCTCGACTCTCGCGGTTTTTTCTGTGCTGTACTTCCCCGCCGTAAAAATTTCTTTCGCTATCAGTTAGCTGTTGTCTGGCATGGACAGGAGAATCTGATTGATGACCCTTATCGTTTTGGCCCGCTGATCCAGGATATGGATGCCTGGCTGTTATCTGAAGGTACGCACCTGCGACCTTACGAAACGCTGGGCGCGCATGCGGATACCATGGATGGCGTAACCGGTACGCGCTTCTCCGTCTGGGCGCCTAACGCTCAACGCGTGTCAGTGGTTGGGCAGTTCAACTACTGGGATGGCCGTCGCCACCCGATGCGCCTGCGTAAAGAAAGCGGTATCTGGGAGCTGTTTATCCCCGGCGCGCAGCATGGTCAACTGTATAAATACGAGATGATCGATGCGAACGGTAAGCTGCGAATCAAAGCGGACCCTTACGCCTTCGAAGCGCAAATGCGCCCGGAAACCGCGTCGCTTATCTGCGGTCTGCCGGAAAAAGTGGTGCAAAGCGAGGAGCGAAAAAAAGCCAACCAGTTTGATGCGCCGATCTCTATCTATGAAGTGCACCTGGGCTCATGGCGTCGTCATACCGATAACAACTTCTGGCTGAGCTACCGCGAACTGGCGGATCAACTGGTGCCTTACGTCAAGTGGATGGGCTTTACCCATCTCGAACTGTTGCCGATTAATGAGCATCCGTTCGACGGTAGCTGGGGCTACCAACCTACCGGTATGTATGCGCCGACCCGTCGTTTCGGGACGCGTGATGATTTCCGCTATTTTGTGAATGCCGCGCATCAGGCCGGACTGAACGTCATTCTCGACTGGGTGCCGGGCCATTTCCCATCGGACGACTTTGGTCTGGCAGAGTTTGATGGCACCAATCTGTATGAGCATAGCGACCCGCGCGAAGGGTATCACCAGGACTGGAACACGCTGATCTACAACTACGGTCGCCGTGAAGTCAGTAACTATCTGGTGGGCAATGCCCTGTACTGGATTGAACGTTTTGGTATCGATGCGCTGCGCGTAGATGCCGTGGCGTCGATGATTTATCGCGACTACAGCCGTAAAGAAGGGGAGTGGGTCCCGAACGAATTTGGCGGTCGTGAAAACCTCGAAGCCATTGAGTTTTTACGTAATACCAACCGTATTCTTGGCGAGCAGGTGCCGGGGGCCGTGAGCATGGCGGAAGAGTCCACCGACTTTGCCGGCGTTTCAAGGCCACAGGATATGGGCGGTTTAGGGTTCTGGTATAAGTGGAACCTCGGCTGGATGCACGACACGCTGGACTACATGAAGTTGGATCCGGTTCATCGTCAGTTCCATCACGATAAGCTGACCTTCGGCATGCTGTACAACTACACCGAAAACTTTGTCCTGCCGCTGTCGCACGATGAAGTGGTACACGGTAAAAAATCAATTCTCGATCGCATGCCGGGAGACGCATGGCAGAAGTTTGCCAACCTGCGCGCCTACTACGGCTGGATGTGGGCCTTCCCGGGCAAGAAACTGCTGTTTATGGGCAACGAGTTTGCTCAGGGGCGTGAATGGAATCACGACGCCAGCCTCGACTGGCATCTGCTGGAAGGCGGCGATAACTGGCACCACGGCGTACAGCGTTTGGTGCGCGATCTGAACCTTACCTATCGTCATCACAAAGCGCTGCACGAGCTTGATTTTGACGCTTATGGCTTCGAGTGGCTGGTGGTGGATGACAAAGAACGTTCGGTGCTGGCTTTCGTTCGTCGTGACAAAGTCGGTAATGAAATCATCGTTATCAGCAACTTTACGCCAGTGCCTCGCCACGGCTATCGCTTCGGTATCAATCAGCCGGGCAAATGGCGCGAGATCCTCAATACCGATTCGATGCATTATCACGGTAGCAATACCGGTAACGGCGGCGCGGTGCACAGCGATGAAATCGCCAGTCATGGTCGTCAGCACTCACTGAGCCTGACGTTGCCACCGCTGGCAACGATCTGGCTGGTGCGGGAGGGATAATGACGCAACTGGCAACCGGCAACGCCACCCCCCATGGTGCAACGTATGACGGCCATGGCGTCAATTTCACCCTCTTTTCGGCCCACGCTGAACGCGTTGAATTATGCGTATTCGATGAGCAAGGCTGCGAACTCCGCTACGACCTGCCGGGGCGTAGCGGCGATGTCTGGCACGGCTATCTGGCCAACGCCCGTCCCGGTCTACGCTATGGCTATCGCGTACATGGTCCGTGGCAACCGCAGCAGGGCCACCGGTTTAATCCGGCGAAACTGCTGCTTGACCCTTGCGCGCGTCGGGTGGATGGCGAGTTAAAAGATAACCCACTGCTGCATGGTGGGCTGAATGAACCGGATCATCATGATAACGCCGCCATCGCGCTGAAGGGCGTGGTGGTGTCCGACCATTATGACTGGGAGGATGATGCCCCGCCGCGCACGCCGTGGGGCAATACCGTAATTTACGAAGCGCATGTCAAAGGGCTGACGTATTTGCATCCTGACCTGCCGGAAGAAATTCGCGGGACCTACAAAGCGCTGGGTCATCCGGTGATGATCGACTATTTCAAGCGCCTCGGCATTACCGCGCTGGAGCTGTTACCGGTGGCGCATTTCGCCAGCGAACCGCGGCTTCAGCGGCTGGGCCTGTCAAACTACTGGGGCTACAACCCGGTGGCGATGTACGCGCTGCATCCGGCCTATGCCAGCTCGCCGGAGAGTGCGCTTGATGAGTTTCGCGACGCGGTAAAAGCGCTGCATAAAGCGGGTATTGAGGTCATTCTCGACATCGTTTTAAACCACAGCGCCGAGCTGGATCTCGAAGGACCTGTCTTCTCGCTGCGCGGAATTGATAACCGTAGCTATTATTGGATCAGAGATGATGGCGATTACTACAACTGGACCGGTTGTGGGAACACCATCAATCTGAGCCATCCTGGCGTTGTGGAATACGCATGCGAGTGCCTGCGCTACTGGGTTGAAACCTGCCATGTGGATGGTTTTCGTTTTGATTTGGCTTCCGTCATGGGGCGTACGCCTGAGTTTCGTCAGGATGCTCCGCTGTTTACCGCGATCCAAAACTGTCCGCTGCTTTCACGCGCCAAGCTGATTGCGGAACCGTGGGATATTGGTGAAGGCGGGTATCAGGTGGGGAATTTCCCCCCGCCGTTTGCCGAGTGGAACGACCATTTCCGCGATGCGACGCGACGTTTTTGGCTCCAGCGTAATCTTTCGTTGGGCGAGTTTGCCGGACGTTTTGCCGCATCCAGCGACGTGTTTAAACGCCCGGGCCGCAATCCCAGCGCCACGGTCAATCTGGTGACCGCGCATGACGGTTTTACGCTACGCGACTGCGTTTGCTTCACAAATAAGCACAATGAAGCGAATGGTGAGGAAAATCGCGACGGCACTAGCAATAACTACAGTGACAATCATGGTAAAGAAGGATTAGGCGGCTCGCTGGACCTGATTGAGCGGCGGCGCGACAGCATTCATGCGCTGTTAACCACGCTGTTGCTCTCCCAGGGGACGCCGATGCTGCTGGCGGGTGATGAGCATGGTCATAGCCAGCACGGTAATAATAACGCTTACTGCCAGGATAACGCCTTAACCTGGCTGGACTGGCAGCAGGCAAACAGTGGGCTAACCACATTTACCGCCGCGTTGATTCATCTGCGCCGGCAAATACCTGCATTAACAGGCGATTGCTGGTGGGAAGAGGGCGATGGCAATGTTCGTTGGCTGAATAAGTACGCACAACCCTTAAGTGCGGATGAGTGGCATAACGGCCCGAGGCAGATGCAAATCCTGCTTTCAGATCGTTTCCTGATTGCAATAAACGCCACGCTTGAGGTGACAGATATCGTTTTACCTGAAGGGGAATGGCATGCCATTCCCCCATTTGCCGGAGAGGATAATCCGGTGCTTACGGCGGTCTGGCAGGGACCTGCGCACGGACTGTGTGTGTTCCAGAGAAGATAAAAAGGAGTTAGTCATGGTAAGTTTAGAGAAGAACGATCGTGTAATGTTGGCGCGCCAGCTGCCATTAAAATCTGTTGCCCTGATCCTGGCCGGTGGCCGCGGTACTCGCCTGAAAGATTTAACCAATAAGCGTGCCAAGCCTGCCGTGCACTTTGGCGGTAAGTTCCGCATTATCGATTTTGCCTTATCCAACTGTCTTAATTCTGGGATCCGCCGTATCGGCGTGATCACTCAGTACCAGTCACACACGCTGGTGCAGCATATTCAGCGCGGCTGGTCGTTCTTTAGTGAAGAGATGAACGAGTTCGTCGATCTGCTGCCTGCCCAGCAGAGGATGCAGGGTGAAAACTGGTATCGCGGTACGGCGGATGCGGTGACCCAAAACCTGGACATCATTCGACGCTATAAAGCGGAATATGTGGTGATCCTCGCGGGCGATCATATTTATAAGCAGGACTACTCACGCATGCTGATCGACCACGTTGAGAAAGGCGCGCGTTGCACAGTGGCCTGTATGCCAGTGCCTATTGAAGAGGCCAGCGCGTTTGGCGTAATGGACGTGGACGACACCGATAAAATTATCGAGTTCGTTGAAAAACCTGCCAACCCGCCAGCGATGCCTAATGATCCGACCAAATCGCTTGCCAGTATGGGGATCTACATCTTCGACGCCGATTATCTGTATGAACTGCTGGCGGAAGATGACCTCGATGAAAAATCCAGTCACGATTTTGGCAAAGACATCATCCCGAAAATCACCGAAGCTGGCATGGCATATGCACATCCATTCCCATTGTCCTGCGTACAGTCTGACCCGGAATCCGAGCCGTACTGGCGCGATGTGGGAACGCTGGAAGCCTACTGGAAAGCAAACCTCGATCTGGCTTCGGTGACGCCTGAACTGGATATGTACGACCAGGACTGGCCAATCCGTACGCATATGGAATCACTGCCGCCGGCGAAATTTGTTCAGGACCGTTCCGGTAGCCACGGAATGACGCTGAACTCGCTGGTCTCCGGCGGCTGTATTATTTCTGGTTCGGTGGTAGTGCAGTCCGTTCTGTTCCCGCGAGTGCGGGTGAATTCATTCTGTAACATTGATTCGGCAGTGTTGTTACCTGAAGTGTGGGTGGGACGTTCGTGCCGCTTACGTCGTTGCATTATCGACCGCGCCTGCGTTATTCCTGAAGGCATGGTGATTGGTGAAAACGCGGAAGAAGATGCTCGTCGTTTCTACCGTTCAGAGGAAGGTATTGTACTGGTCACGCGTGAAATGCTGCGCAAACTGCAGATCAAACAGGAGCGATAATGCAGGTTTTACACGTTTGTTCAGAGATGTTCCCTTTGTTAAAAACCGGGGGACTGGCGGATGTTATTGGGGCGTTACCCGCAGCGCAAATCGCGGACGGTGTGGATGCCCGCGTGCTGCTCCCGGCGTTTCCTGATATCCGTCGCGGCATTCCCGATGCGCAGGTAGTGACGCGTCGCGATACCTTCGCCGGACGTATTACGCTGTTGTTCGGGCATTTCAACGGTGTGGGCATTTACCTGATTGACGCGCCGCATCTCTATGACCGTCCCGGTAGCCCGTATCACGACACTAATCTGTTTGCGTATACCGATAACGTGCTGCGTTTTGCGCTGCTGGGCTGGGTCGGCAGTGAAATGGCCTGTGGCTTTGACCCATTCTGGCGCCCGGATGTGGTGCATGCGCACGACTGGCATGCCGGTCTGGCCCCGGCGTATCTGGCGGCGCGCGGCCATCCGGCGAAATCGGTGTTCACTGTGCACAACCTGGCGTATCAAGGCATGTTTTATGCAAAGCATATGGATGACATCCAATTGCCATGGTCGTTCTTTAACGTGCACGGACTGGAGTTTAACGGGCAGATTTCTTTCCTGAAGGCCGGGTTGTACTACGCCGACCACATTACGGCGGTCAGTCCGACCTACGCGCGGGAAATTACCGAGCCGCAGTTTGCCTACGGCATGGAAGGTCTGTTGCAGCAGCGTCATCGTGAAGGACGTCTTTCCGGTGTGCTGAACGGCGTTGATGAAAAAATCTGGAGCCCGGAAACCGATCTGCTGCTGGCGTCGCGGTATACGCGTGAAACGCTGGAAGAGAAGGCGGAGAACAAACGCCAGCTACAGATCGCGATGGGACTTAAGGTTAACGACAAAGTGCCGTTATTTGCCGTAGTCAGCCGCCTGACCAGTCAGAAAGGGCTGGATCTGGTGCTGGAAGCGCTACCGGGGTTGTTAGAGCAGGGTGGACAGCTGGCATTGCTTGGTGCGGGCGATCCGGTTTTACAGGAAGGTTTCCTCGCCGCGGCGGCGGAACATCCAGGACAGGTGGGCGTACAGATTGGCTATCACGAAGCCTTCTCGCACCGCATCATGGGTGGGGCCGACGTTATATTGGTTCCCAGCCGTTTTGAGCCGTGTGGCTTAACGCAGTTGTATGGACTGAAGTACGGCACGCTGCCGCTGGTGCGGCGCACCGGTGGGCTGGCTGATACGGTCTCTGACAGTTCGCTGGAAAACCTGGCGGATGGTATCGCCAGTGGGTTTGTATTTGAAGATAGTAATGCCTGGTCGCTGCTACGCGCGATTCGGCGTGCTTTCGTATTGTGGTCCCGGCCTTCGCTGTGGCGGTTTGTACAACGTCAGGCCATGACCATGGATTTTAGCTGGCAAGTCGCGGCGAAGTCATACCGTGAGCTTTACTATCGTTTGAAATAGATATCCAGGAATCACCTATATGAATGCTCCATTTACTTATGCATCGCCCACACTCAGCGTAGAGGCACTTAAGCATTCTATCGCCTACAAGCTGATGTTCACGATTGGTAAAGACCCGGTTATTGCCAATAAACATGAGTGGCTGAACGCCACGTTGTTCGCGGTGCGCGATCGTCTCGTGGAGCGCTGGCTGCGTTCTAACCGTGCGCAATTATCCCAGGAAACTCGACAGGTTTATTATCTGTCAATGGAGTTTCTGATTGGCCGCACACTTTCCAATGCACTGTTATCGTTGGGTATTTATGACGATGTCAAAAATGCGCTGGAAGGTATGGGGTTGGATCTTGAAGATCTGATCGATGAAGAAAACGACCCTGGTCTTGGCAACGGTGGCCTCGGGCGCCTGGCGGCCTGCTTCCTGGACTCACTGGCAACGTTGGGTCTGCCGGGACGCGGCTACGGTATTCGTTATGACTACGGCATGTTCAAACAGAACATTGTTGATGGCCGACAGAAAGAGTCACCGGACTACTGGCTGGAATACGGTAACCCGTGGGAATTCAAACGCCACAATACGCGTTACAAAGTGCGCTTTGGCGGGCGTATTCAGCAGGAAGGCAAGAAAACGCGCTGGATAGAAACTGAAGAGATCCTCGCGGTAGCCTACGACCAAATTATTCCCGGTTATGACACAGACGCCACCAATACGCTGCGCTTGTGGAATGCCCAGGCCAGTAGCGAAATCAACCTCGGTAAATTTAACCAGGGCGACTACTTTGCGGCGGTGGAAGATAAAAACCACTCCGAGAACGTCTCCCGCGTGCTGTATCCGGATGACTCCACCTATTCCGGACGCGAGCTGCGTTTGCGCCAGGAGTATTTCCTGGTCTCCTCCACGGTGCAGGACATCCTGAACCGTCATTATCAACTGCACAAAACCTACGACAACCTGGCAGATAAGATCGCCATTCACCTCAACGACACCCATCCGGTACTGTCGATTCCTGAGCTGATGCGTCTGCTGATCGATGAGCACAAATTCAGTTGGGATAATGCGTTTGAGGTCTGCTGCCAGGTCTTCTCGTATACCAACCACACCTTGATGAGCGAAGCGCTGGAGACCTGGCCTGTCGATATGCTGGGCAAAATTCTGCCGCGCCATCTGCAAATCATCTTTGAGATTAACGACTACTTCCTGAAGACGTTGCAGGAACAGTATCCGAACGATACCAGTCTGCTGGGACGGACGTCGATTATCGATGAATCCAACGGCCGCCGGGTGCGTATGGCATGGCTCGCAGTGGTGGTGAGCCACAAGGTTAACGGCGTTTCTGAGCTGCACTCCAACCTGATGGTGCAGTCGCTGTTTGCTGACTTTGCGAAGATTTTCCCGACTCGCTTCTGTAACGTCACCAACGGCGTGACGCCGCGCCGCTGGCTGGCGCTGGCTAACCCATCGCTCTCTGAGGTGCTGGATGAGAACATTGGCCGCACCTGGCGAACCGATCTCAGCCAGCTAAGCGAGCTTGAACAGCACTGCGATTACCCGCTGGTAAATCAGGCGGTGCGCCGTGCGAAACTGGAGAATAAAAAACGTCTGGCAACGCTCATTGCCCAGCAGCTTAACGTGGTGGTGAACCCGAAATCGCTGTTTGATGTGCAGATCAAGCGTATTCACGAGTACAAACGCCAGTTGATGAACGTGCTGCATGTGATCACCCGCTACAACCGCATTAAGGCCGATCCTGATGCCGAGTGGGTGCCGCGCGTGAATATCTTCGCCGGTAAAGCGGCTTCGGCCTATTACATGGCGAAGCACATCATTCACCTGATCAACGACGTCGCGAAAGTGATCAACAACGATCCGCAAATTGGTGACAAGCTGAAAGTGGTGTTTATTCCTAACTACAGCGTCAGCCTGGCGCAGGTGATTATTCCTGCTGCCGACCTGTCTGAGCAGATTTCGCTGGCCGGGACCGAAGCCTCTGGTACCAGTAATATGAAGTTTGCCCTCAACGGCGCGCTGACCATTGGGACGCTGGACGGTGCCAACGTCGAGATGCTGGAGCATGTGGGCGCAGAAAATATCTTTATCTTTGGTAATACGGCGGAAGAGGTCGAAGCCTTACGCAGCCAGGGCTACAAGCCGCGTGAGTATTACGAGAAAGACGAAGAGCTGCACCAGGTGCTGACGCAGATTGGCAGCGGTGTATTCAGCCCTGAGGAGCCGGGGCGCTATCGTGACCTGGTTGACTCGCTGATCAACTTTGGCGACCACTATCAGGTTCTGGCGGATTATCGCAGCTACGTTGACTGCCAGGATAAGGTTGACGAACTGTATCGCCACCCGGAAGAGTGGACCACCAAGTCGATGATTAATATCGCCAACATGGGCTATTTCTCGTCGGACAGGACGATCAAAGAGTACGCCGAAAACATCTGGCATATCGACTCGGTGCGGTTGTAACAAGGGCAGGACGATCTATAGGCCGGGTAAGGCGTTAGCCGCCATCCGGCAAAAGGCCCGGTAGCGCTGACGCTTACCGGGCCTACAGTTTTATATCGAGTATCTTAAGACGCCAGCGACAGCTGCTGTTTCTCAATGTACTCCGCCAGCCACTGGGTCATGCGCGACTGCTGTTCAGCGTTCAGCCACATACCTTCTTTCGTGCGACGCCACAGCGCATCTTCCGCACGGCGCACCCATTCGTGATCGACCAGATATTTCAGCTCGGCCTCATAGAACTCATGGCCGAAGTCTTCACCTAACTCGGCAAGCGAGGTGGCTTCCCCGATAATCCATTCGGTGTTACTGCCGTAGGTGCGCGAATAATGGCGCGCCAGCGACTCGGTCAGGAACGGGTAGCGACGGCGCAGTTTGGCCGCGTAATCTTCACGAGCGCCGCCGATGTCACCGCCTGGCAGAATGCACTCTTTTGTCCACGCCGGACCGATTCCCTGATAGTACGACGCCAGTTTTTCCATCGCGTGTTCGGCCAGCTTACGATAGGTCGTCAGCTTACCACCAAAGACCGACAGCAGCGGCGCTTTGCCGTTTTCGTCGTGGATATCCAGCGTGTAATCACGGGTGATAGCCTGCGGCGAGTCGGACTCGTCATCGCACAGCGGACGTACGCCCGAGTAGGTCCAGACGATATCGTCACGGCCCAGTTGTTTCTTAAAGTGCGCGTTGTAGACCTTCAGCAGGTAATTGATTTCACTCTCATCAATTTTTACCGCTTTCGGATCGCCTTTGTATTCGACGTCAGTCGTCCCGATGATCGAGAATTCGTCCATCCATGGGATGACAAACACAATACGTTTATCTTCGTTTTGCAGTATATAAGCTTGCTTCTGGGTATGGACGCGCGGCACTACGATGTGGCTGCCTTTAATCAGACGAATACCGTACGGCGATGGCAGATGCATGCCGTCGTCGAAGAACTCTTTCACCCATGGGCCGGTGGCATTGACCAGACCACGCGCCTGCCAGGTGTGCTTTTTACCGGTATCGATATCTTCAGCTTCAACAATCCACAATCCGTTTTCACGGCGAGCGGAGGTAGCGCGAGTGCGGGTTAACACCTCTCCGCCTTTGCGTACGACCATTTGGGCGTTTGCCAAAACCAGTCGCGCATCGTCTACCCAGCAGTCGGAATATTCGAAACCGCGCACAATCTCAGGTTTCATTACGGAATCTGCGCCAAAACGCAAACCGGTCGAACTCGGCAAACTGGTGCGTTTGCCCAGATGATCGTACATAAACAGACCAATGCGGATCATCCACGCTGGACGCAGGTGCGGGCGATGGGGCAGACGAAAGCGCATCGGGAAGGCGATATGCGGTGCCATTTTCAACAACACCTCACGTTCGGCCAGCGCTTCGCTCACCAGGCGAAATTCGTAGTGTTCCAGGTAGCGCAGGCCACCGTGGATGAGTTTGGAGCTAGCGGAAGAGGTGGCGCAGGCTAAATCCTGCGCTTCCAGCATCAGCACGGATAAACCGCGTCCAGCGGCATCTGCCGCGATACCGGCACCGTTGATGCCTCCACCTATCACAATCAGATCTTTGGTTTCCATGCTGGCCTCTCGCACTTTCGTTATAGCTCATTAATGTTCGTTATCGAGCATAATAGCAAAGAATCGCGCCATTGGTAACATCGGATAAACAATTTACAGTGATACATATAACATTATGGCGTTTAACTGCCGTCGGGACGTACACTAAGAAGTAACATGTCTGAAAAGCGTCACCTGCAATATAAAGAAGAGAGAGCAATGGATCAGTTTGAATGTATTAATGTCGAAGAAGCGCATCAGAAGCTGCACCAGGGGGCCGCGGTGTTAGTGGATATCCGCGACCCGCAAAGCTATGCGATGGGTCACGCCCCACAGGCGTTTCATCTGACGAACGACACGCTGGGGTCATTTATGCGCGAGCATGATTTCGACACCGCTGTGTTAGTAATGTGTTATCACGGCAACAGCAGTAAAGGCGCGGCGCAATATCTTCTTCAGCAGGGCTATGACGCGGTTTACAGTGTTGACGGCGGCTTCGACGCCTGGCATCGACATTTTCCGGCAGAAGTGGCATACGGTTCGTAAGACTATACCCAAATTAATTCGAGTTGCATCGCGACGGCGACGCAGCAAATCTCCGGGAGTGTACGAACAGTATGTGACCGGAGTGAGTGAGGAAAGCCAACAAAGATGCAGCTCGAAGTAAGAAGGGTATATATACTGTCCTCTTTTGTGTGGAATAAGCGACAGCAACCATGTTGATGATTACCTCTTTTGCTAACCCCCGCGTGGCGCAGGCATTTGTTGATTATATGGCGACACAGGGCGTTATCCTGACGATTCAACAACATCAGCAAACGGACGTCTGGCTGGCGGATGAGGCCCAGGCTGAGCGCGTGCATGCTGAGCTGGCGCGATTTCTGGAGAATCCAGGCGATCCGCGTTACCTCGCGGCAAGCTGGCAGTCGGGTCATACTGACAGCGGTCTGCGCTACCAGCGTTATCCGTTCCTGGCCACATTGCGCGAACGCGCAGGCCCGGTAACCTGGGTGGTGATGGCCGCGTGTGTGCTGGTCTTTATCGCGATGAACACGCTGGGCGACCAGACCGTGATGCTCTGGCTGGCATGGCCGTTTGACCCTTCGCTGAAATTTGAATTCTGGCGTTATTTCACCCACGCTTTTATGCACTTCTCGCTGATGCATATTCTGTTCAACCTGCTGTGGTGGTGGTATCTCGGCGGTGCGGTAGAAAAGCGTCTGGGCAGCGGAAAACTGATTGTAATTACCGTGATCAGCGCCCTGCTAAGCGGCTACGTTCAGCAGAAATTTAGCGGCCCGTGGTTTGGTGGGCTGTCTGGCGTGGTATATGCGCTGATGGGTTATGTGTGGTTGCGCGGCGAGCGCGATCCACAAAGTGGTATTTTCCTGCAGCGTGGTTTGATTATCTTTGCTTTGATCTGGATTGTTGCCGGCTGGTTTGATGTGTTCGGCATGTCGATGGCGAACGGCGCACATATCGCCGGGCTGGCCGTGGGTCTGGCAATGGCGTTTGCCGATACTATGAATGTACGAAAACGAACGTAATTTCAGGGAACAATAATGAAGCAAACACAACGACATGACGCGATCATCGAGCTGGTAAAGAAACAGGGATACGTCAGTACTGAGGAGCTGGTGGAGCATTTCTCCGTCAGCCCGCAGACGATTCGCCGCGATCTTAACGATCTGGCCGATCAGAACATGATTTTGCGCCATCACGGTGGCGCGGCGCTGCCCTCCAGCTCGGTCAACACCCCGTGGCATGACCGTAAAGCGACACAGACGGCGGAAAAAGAGCGCATTGCCCGCAAAGTTGCCACGCAGATCCCGAACGGTTCTACGTTGTTCATTGATATCGGCACTACGCCGGAAGCGGTAGCTCACGCGCTGCTCAATCACAGCAATTTACGCATTGTGACCAACAACCTCAATGTGGCGAATACGCTGATGGCGAAAGAGGATTTTCGCATCATACTCGCCGGTGGCGAACTGCGTAGCCGCGACGGCGGTATTATGGGCGAAGCGACCCTCGACTTTATTTCTCAGTTCCGCCTGGACTTCGGCATCTTAGGGATTAGCGGTATCGATAGCGATGGCTCCCTGCTGGAGTTTGATTATCACGAAGTTCGCACCAAGCGCGCGATTATTGAGAATTCACGGCATGTGATGCTGGTGGTGGATCACTCGAAGTTTGGGCGTAACGCGATGGTGAATATGGGCAGTATCAGCATGGTGGATGCGGTGTATACCGACACGCTGCCGCCAGCTGGCGTGATGCAGGTTATTGCGGACCATCATATTCAGTTAGAGCTGTGCTAAGTTAATTCCAGGCCTGATAAGCGTAGCGTATCAGGCATTAACTAAACCCCATACCCCATCATTTTCAGCAGTTTCTGCGCATGTTGCACCGCATCCTGGCGGTGTGCGACGCCGAGCTTTTGATACAAATTGCGGATGTGCGTCTTGATGGTCGTTGCCGCGACGGCTAATTCTCCGGCGATCTGCTCGTTGCTGTAGCCCGAATAAATCAGTCCCAGAACCTGCCATTCGCGCTGGGTCAGCGGGCTGGTGCGGATAAGCTCCGGTACTTCCGGGTGAGTAAGCAGACGCTCAACGAACCCTTCATCGAAGTGGGCGAATTTATGGCGGTGATGCTGGTTAATTTCACGCAAAATACGCTGGGCGCGGTGCTGATCGAGTTCCGGTAAGGTATTGAGCTGAATCAGCTGACGCAGTTGCTGCGCCATGGCCTCACCTTCAATGACAAAGTGACTGATAAATCCGGTGCGGTTCGCCAGCTGCAGCGCGTCGAGTAACACGCGCTGTGCGTCATTTTTGCGTCCTGCCTGCCAGTAGAGCTGATTAAGCAGCAGCAGGTTACGGTTCAGATCGCTCATCAGGCGCAGATTGCGCGCATTTTCATTCAACTCTTCCAGCACAATCTCAGCCGGTTCAAACTCGCCCAGCAGGATCTGCGCGCGGGCGATGTTGCGCCACTGGCTTTGCAGAAAGTGGTTATTGGCGAATTCCGGTTTCGGCGTGTGGCGCAGCCAGTTGGCGGCCGAGTTTTTGTCGCCCACCATTTGCCAGTAAATCACCCGTACCTTATCGGCGTTCGAGATCCAGTCACTGTGATAGTGACCGTTACCCAGCAGGTTTTCCAGGCGGTTGAGCAGGCTACGCGCATTATCCAGATCCCCCCGGGCCAGCGAACATTGAATCAGCAGCGCCAGGCACTGTAGCTGTTGCTGCGGCTGGAATGTGGAAAGCAGTTCAATACCCGCGCGGGCAGACGCTTCCGATTCGTCCAGGCGCGCCCATGCCCACAGCAGCTGCGCGCGAATACGCACCAGGAACTCGTGCATCGGCAACTGTTCCAGATGCTGCTCTTTGATCAACTGAAACGCTTTTTCCTGAGTCTCCCAGGCGGCCTGTAAAAAGCCCTGGGCAAACAAAATTTCGCTTTGCTGGATTAAACTCCACAGCGCGTAATGCCAGACGTCATGATGGCGTGCCATTTGCTCGGTTTGCTGCATTAACGCCAGAGAACGCGTGAGATCGCCCTTGCAGTGCAGGACTTCACCGTGTACCGAGGTGGCGACGATACGGCTATAGAACCAGGCGATGGGTAACTCATCCAGCGCCAGCTTTGCCAGGCGCTCGGCTTCGTCAGGATTGCCGTCGTTAATCGCGACCTGCGCACGCAGGGCGTTAAATTCGGCGTGCAGCGTCGGTTCCATGTCGCCTTTCATTTCCTGCTCAGCGCGCGCCAGCAGGGTATTAACCTCGCCGTAGCGGTGCTGGCTTTGCATCAGCCAGGCTTGCAGCAGAACCAGACGCGGATTTTCCAGCAGACTTTCCCACGGCAGGGCTTTCAGCGACTCTTCCAGTAATGTCAGTTCGCTGTGGTTAAACAGTCCCCACGCATGGTTAAGCAGGATATCGCGCAGCATATGGGCGTCGCCTGCCGCCAGCGCGTGGTGGATAGCTTCGCTGGGGAAGCCTTGCGCCATCCAGCTTTCAGCGGCGGCGCGGTGTATTTCGGGCAGTTCGCTTGCCAGCTCCCACTGACAGCGCTGGCGTAAAAAGCTGCCAAACAGCGGGTGGTAGCTGAACCACTCACCGACGTCATCCATCCGCTGCAAGAATAATCCCTGGCGCTCAATCTCCTCCAGCCGCATCTGGCCGTTTTCTTCCCCGGTGACCCGGACGATCAGTGCGTCGTTCATTGAGCGCAGAATGGCGCTTTTCAGCAGGAAGTGACGGGTGCCGAGGTCGACGCTGTCCAGCACTTCATCAACCAGATAATCGGACAGATGGCTGGCGTTGATCCCGGCGAGGCGGCGTGCGGACTGGTGTGCAGAGTGGTTGTTCTGGCGGGCGGAGAGGGCAATCAGCTGTAACGCCGTGGCCCAGCCAGCAACGTCATCGCACATCCGGCTGCTTTCTGCCGCTTCGATAGGTGAGGACAAACGTCTATCGAAAAATTGTTTGGCTTCCTGGTGGTTAAACGCCAGCTGTTGGCTGCCTATCTCCAGCAATTGATCGCGTACTCGCAGGTTGGCAATACCCAACTGCGGCAGGTTGCGCGACAGCACGACCAGCGTGAGGTTCTCAGGCTGATGACGCAGGAAGAAACGCATCGCTTCGTGAATTGCCGGATTGGAGATGAGATGATAATCATCCACTACCAGGTAGAGCGGGCGGTGCCACTCGGCCAGTTCAATAAATAGCTGCGCAAACAGTGACGTCAGGCTGGCGTATTGGCGCTTTTGCACCATTGTTTCGCTGGTGGTGCAGTGCCCACCGGTTGCCTGTTGGATAGCGGCGATCAGATAGCTGGCAAAGCGCTCTTGCTGATTATCGCCTTCATCCAGAGAGTACCAGCCTAAGTCGTTCTTCCCCGCTGCCCATTGTGAAACCAACGTCGTTTTTCCATAACCAGCAGGACTTGTTATCAGGGCAAGCCTGAAATTGTTCGCGCCGGAAAGTTTAGCCAACAGGCGCTCACGAACCACCGTATGGTCGAGTCGAACCGGACGACTTAATTTAGACGGAATCAACATAAGTTAGTCACTTCACTGTGTGAAAATGGGGAAAAATGATTTTTTTTGCGCTTCGTAATTAATAGATATAAGGTCGGCCAGATTAGTGTTTTATGCAAGCTAAGCGGACTTTTTGTGTGTCTGATTTTGCACTATGTCACAAATCTATACATCTATTACATTAATTGCTTTAAAGAGTCACAACAGGCGTGGCGACTGGATCCGTCGGTATTTTGGCTGAGCCGAAAAATACCTCCCTTTTTATAAGGTTACTCAGTTGCTTAATGTAAAGAGCCGAATTTTGTGGCCGACTTAAAAGTTTTATGTGAATTATCTTATCCACCTTGGATATTTCAGGTTAGAAACTATTTCTCTGTTTACAGATTGTTTCCCATCGTCACCCCTCTATTTGATATTGTCGATTTATCTCTTGTTATTAATGCGTCGTCCGTTGGGCATTACAGGGGCGTTATGCCGGACTTACGCGAATTTACGGGCGATAACACCCTCTTTAAGTGGCAGCGATCACACTTTTATGCTCATCCCCGCTCCTCCTCCCTGCCTAATCCGTGCCAGGATGAGGAAGGTCAACAACGAGCCTGGCAAACTAGCGATAACGTTGTTTTATTACCTAAGGATCTGGAACCCCTATGTCACAGCCTACTTTCAACAAAGATCAATTTCAGGCTGCCCTGACGCGTCAGTGGCAGCGCTTCGGTTTACTGTCGGCTCAAGAAATGACGTCGCGCCAGTGGTGGCAGGCAGTGAGTGGGGCGTTGGCTGAGTTACTCAGCGCCCAGCCTGCGGCGAAGCCGGCAAAAAATCAGCGCCATGTTAACTACATCTCGATGGAGTTTTTGATTGGCCGTCTGACCGGCAACAACTTACTCAATCTCGGCTGGTATCAGGCGGTGAGCGATGAGCTGAAAGCGCATGACGTCAACCTGACCGATCTGCTGGAAGAAGAGATCGACCCGGCGCTGGGTAACGGTGGATTGGGGCGCCTGGCGGCCTGCTTCCTTGATTCGATGGCGACAGTCGGTCAATCGGCGACGGGCTATGGTCTCAACTATCAGTATGGCCTGTTCCGTCAGTCGTTTGCCGATGGGCAGCAGATGGAAGCCCCGGATGACTGGCATCGCGGCAGCTATCCGTGGTTCCGTCACAACGAGGCACTGGATGTGCAAGTAGGGATTGGCGGCAAGGTCACCAAAGAAGGGCACTGGGAGCCGGGGTTTGTTATCACCGGCCAGGCCTGGGATCTACCGGTTCTCGGCTACCGTAACGGCGTGGCGCAACCGCTGCGTCTGTGGCAGGCCAGCCACGCGCATCCGTTTAACCTGACCAAATTTAATGACGGCGATTTCCTGCGCGCAGAGCAGCAGGGCATCGACGCTGAAAAACTCACCAAAGTGCTGTACCCGAACGACAACCACACCGCGGGTAAAAAGCTGCGCCTGATGCAGCAATACTTCCAGTGCGCTTGCTCCGTAGCTGACATTCTGCGCCGCCATCATCTGGCAGGGCGTAAACTGCATGAGCTGGCTGATTTTGAGGTGATTCAGCTCAACGATACTCACCCGACCATCGCCATCCCTGAGCTACTGCGTGTGCTGATTGATGAGCACCAGATGAGCTGGGACGATGCGTGGGCTATTACCAGTAAGACCTTTGCTTATACCAACCACACTTTGATGCCAGAGGCGCTGGAGTGCTGGGACGAGAAGCTGGTGAAAGCACTACTGCCGCGCCATATGCAAATCATCAAAGAGATTAACGACCGCTTTAAGAAGCTGGTCGATAAAACCTGGCCGGGTGACGCTGAAGTTTGGGCGAAGCTGGCGGTGGTGCACAACAAACAGGTGCGTATGGCCAACATGTGCGTGGTCAGCGGCTTTGCGGTTAACGGCGTGGCGGCGCTGCACTCCGATTTGGTGGTGAAGGATCTGTTCCCGGAATATCATCAGCTCTGGCCGAACAAATTCCATAACGTCACTAACGGGATTACTCCGCGTCGCTGGATTAAGCAGTGCAACCCGGCGCTTGCTGCGCTGCTGGATAAATCGCTGAAAAAAGAGTGGGCCAACGACCTCGATCAGTTGATTAACCTGGAGAAATACGCCGACGACGCGAAGTTTCGTCAGCAGTATCGTGACATCAAGCTGGCGAACAAAGTGCGTCTGGTGAAGTTTATTAAAGCGCGTACCGGTATTGAGATAACGACTAACGCTCTCTTTGATATTCAGATTAAACGCCTGCATGAGTACAAGCGTCAGCACCTCAACTTGCTGCATATTCTGGCGTTATACAAAGAAATCCGTGAGAACCCGCAGGCCGATCGCGTGCCGCGCGTATTCCTGTTTGGCGCGAAAGCCGCTCCGGGTTACTACCTGGCGAAAAATATCATCTTCGCTATTAACAAGGTTGCAGAAACCATCAATAACGACCCGCAAGTGGGCGACAAGCTGAAGGTCGTATTCCTGCCGGATTATTGTGTCTCGGCGGCGGAAATGTTGATCCCAGCGGCGGATATCTCTGAGCAAATCTCCACCGCAGGGAAAGAGGCTTCCGGCACCGGTAACATGAAGCTGGCGCTGAACGGTGCGTTAACCGTCGGTACGCTGGATGGCGCAAACGTCGAAATCGCCGAGAAGGTCGGTGACGAGAATATCTTTATCTTTGGTCATACCGTGGAAGAGGTGAAGGCGCTCAAGGCCAAAGGGTACGACCCGGTGAAATGGCGTAAGAAAGATAAAGTGCTGGATGCTGTTCTGAAAGAGCTGGAAAGCGGGAAGTACAGCGACGGCGATAAACATGCCTTCGACCAGATGCTGCACAGTATCGGCAAGCAGGGCGGTGACCCGTATCTGGTAATGGCGGACTTCGCGGCCTACGTTGAAGCCCAGAAGCAGGTTGACGTGTTGTATCGTGACCAGGAAGCCTGGACCCGGGCGGCGATTCTGAATACCGCGCGTTGCGGCATGTTCAGTTCGGATCGCTCCATCCGCGATTATCAGACTCGTATCTGGCAGGCGAAACGTTAAGGAATCGCGATGGAAAGCAAACGTCTGGATAATGCCGCGTTGGCGGCGGGGATCAGCCCCAATTACATTAATGCCCACGGTAAACCGCAGTCTATTGGCGTCGAAACCAAGCGGCGTTTGCTTGACGCTATGCATCGCTCCACCGCCACCGCTCAGGTGGCGGTGACCCCGGTGCCGAATGTCATGGTTTATACCGCTGGTAAGAAAATGCCGCTGGCAGTTGAGGGACGCGGAGAGTTTACCTGGCTGCTGACCACCGAAGAGGGCGTGCAGCACAAAGGGCATGTCGTCGGCGGTAAATCGTTCAACCTTCCGGCGAAGCTGCCGGAAGGGTATCACACGCTTACCCTCACCCAGGGGGAGTTGCGTACCCATTGCCGCATCATCGTCGCGCCGAAACGCTGCTATGAGCCGCAGGCGCTGTTAGCCGGGCAGAAGCTGTGGGGCGCATGCGTTCAGCTCTATACCCTGCGTTCAGAAAAAAACTGGGGGATTGGCGACTTTGGCGATCTCCGTGCCATGCTGGTGGAGGTGGCGCAACGCGGTGGCGCGTTTATCGGCCTGAATCCGATTCACGCGCTGTATCCGGCGAACCCGGAGAGTGCCAGTCCGTACAGCCCGTCGTCACGCCGCTGGTTGAACGTTATTTATATAGATGTGAACGCAGTAGACGATTTCCGCCTGAGTAAAGAGGCGCAGGCCTGGTGGCAGAAACCCGCGACTCAGCAAGCTCTGCAACGCGCGCGTGATACCGAGTGGGTTGATTATTCTGCCGTTACCGCATTGAAGATGACAGCGCTGCGTATGGCATGGAAAAGCTTCTCTGCACGTGACGATGAGCAGATGGCGGCATTTCGCCAGTTTGTGACTCAGGAAGGGGATAGCCTGTACTGGCAGGCGGCCTTTGACGCGCTGCATGCACATCAGGTGAAAGAGGACGCACTGCGCTGGGGCTGGCCGGTGTGGCCGCAAGCTTTCCAGTCGGTGGATTCGCCAGAGGTAAAACGCTTTTGCGAAGAGCATCGTGATGAAGTGGATTTCTACCTGTGGTTGCAGTGGCTGGCGTATACCCAGTTTGCTGACTGCTGGAAAACCAGCCAGGGCTTTGCGATGCCGATTGGATTATATCGCGATCTGGCTGTCGGCGTGGCCGAAGGCGGGGCGGAAACCTGGTGCGACCGCGAGTTGTATTGCCTGAAAGCCTCGGTTGGCGCACCGCCGGATATTCTCGGTCCGCTCGGGCAAAACTGGGGATTGCCGCCGATGGATCCGCATATCATCACGGCACGCGCTTACGAACCGTTTATCGAACTGCTGCGTGCCAATATGCAGAACTGCGGTGCGTTGCGTATCGACCATGTTATGTCGATGCTGCGTCTGTGGTGGATCCCTTACGGTGAAACTGCCGATCACGGCGCCTACGTGCATTATCCGGTCGACGATCTGCTTTCAATTCTGGCGCTGGAAAGTAAACGTCATCACTGCATGGTAATTGGTGAAGATCTGGGGACTGTGCCGGTAGAGATCGTCAGCAAGCTGCGTGACAGCGGCGTGTACTCCTACAAAGTGCTTTATTTTGAGAATGACCATGAGAAAAATTTCCGCGCGCCGAAAGCGTACCCGGAACAATCAATGGCAGTCGCGGCGACGCATGACCTTCCTACGCTTAAAGGTTATTGGGATAGCGGCGATCTGACGCTGGGTAAGGCACTGGGTCTGTATCCGGATGAAGTCGTGCTGCGTGGGTTGTATCAGGACAGAGAACTGGCGAAACAGGGGCTGCTGGACGCGCTGCACAAATACGGGTGCCTGCCAAAACGTGCTGGTCACAAGGCGTCGCTGATGTCGATGACGCCGATTCTTAATCGCGGCATGCAACGCTACATCGCTGACAGCAACAGTGCGCTGTTGGGCCTGCAACCGGAAGACTGGCTGGATATGGCTGAGCCGGTCAATATTCCCGGGACCAGCGACCAGTACAAAAACTGGCGGCGTAAGCTCACCGCCACGCTGGAGCAGATGTTTGCCGATGACGGTGTGAACAAGCTGATTAAGGATTTGGATAAGCGCCGAAAAGCGGCCGCGAAGAAGAAGTAAAAAAGCCGGGGATTTCCCCGGCTTATTTAGGGTGATAGCAGGTAGGCCGGGTAAGCGAAGCGCTACCCGGCACAGTTTTATCAGACCACCATACCCAGCAGCAGACACCCTACCAGACCGCAGACGGAGATAATGGTTTCCAGCATTGACCATGACTTGATGGTTTCACCGATGGTCAAGTTGAAGTACTCCTTGAACAACCAGAAGCCTGGATCGTTCACGTGGGAGAAAATGACGGAACCGGAACCAACCGCAATAACCATTAGCTCAGGGCTTACGCCGGTCGTTGCAATCAGCGGTGCCACAATCCCACCAGCGGTGATCGCCGCTACGGTTGCGGAGCCCAGTGCGATACGCAGTACCGCAGCGATAGACCATGCCATCAGCAGCGGAGAAACGTTTGAACCGTGCATCATTGACGCGATGTACTTGTCCACGCCGCTATCCACCAGGACCTGTTTGAAGGCACCGCCACCACCAATGATCAACAGCATCATCGCGATGATTTTGATGGAGGACACCAGCGTGTCGTTGATCTGATCCATCGAACGTCCACGGTTCAGACCAAAAGTGAACATCGCAATCAGCACCGCGATAAGCGTTGCCATGACCGGGTCACCCAGGAATTCTGCCACCGTCAGGAAAGCGTGGCCTTTTGGCAGAATCATCTCCGCCACGGCGCGCATCGCCATCAGGATAACCGGTACCAGGGAGGTCCAGACGCTGACGCCAAAGCCAGGCATCTCTTCTTCGGTAAACGTTTTCGCGCTGTACAGACCTTCCGGGATTGGCTTATCGATACCTTTCAGGAAGCGAGCGTACACCGGACCGGCGAGAATAACGGTCGGGATTGCCAGAATCGTACCAAACAGCAGGGTTTTACCCATATCTGCGTGGAAAATGGTGGCAATAGCGGTCGGACCTGGGTGCGGCGGCAGGAAGCCGTGAGTTACGGACAGCGCAGCAGCCATCGGCACGCCAACATACAGCAGCGGGATGTTGGCAGCAGCGGCGATGGTGAACACCAGCGGCAGCATCAGCACGAAGCCGACTTCGTAGAACAGGGCAAAACCGACGGTGAAGCCGGTTAATACCACCGCCCACTGAATATGTTTTTTGCCGAATTTAGCAATCAGGGTGGTTGCGATGCGCTGTGCGCCGCCGCAGTCCGCCAGCATTTTGCCCAGCATGGCGCCAAAACCCATAATCAGGGCGAGGCTGCCAAGGGTTCCGCCGACGCCGGCTTTAATCGAACCGATGACTTTATCCAGTGGCATCCCTTGCATCAATCCGACAGCAAGCGCCACCAGGACGAGAGCGATGAAACCGTTCATTTTGAAACGGATCATCAGGAGGAGTAACAAGATTACACCGATAGCAACGATGACTAATGGCATGATTTACCTGGCCTTTACTTTGTTATGGGTAACGTCAGTGTTTAGATGACAAATTCCGATTGTCCCGACCGGGAACAGAGCATTCTCAGCACCAATGCTGGTTGCCTTCAAAACTAATCAGTTTAGCTGGCTGTTATGTGTGTGTTAGGTGCTGATGCGAATGATACGGGTAACATACGGCGCTTGAAAATCACCTGGGCAGGCAAAATTTAAATTATGAGAGGCTGGTCAAATTATGAGGGGGATTGTTGCAGGAAATATGCGGAGAAATGCAAGGTTGTAGGCCGGATAACGCGATTACGCTGCCATCCGGCATCAATGCCCGATGGCGGCGCGGATGCGTCTTAACGGGCCTACGGAGATTCTACAGGTTGAGGCGTTAGTAGTAAGAGTGCTCGCCGCGCTGGTGTTCGGTTAAATCGCGAACGCCTTTCAGTTCAGGAAATTCAGCCAGCAGCTGCTTCTCGATACCTTCTTTCAGCGTTACATCTACCATTGAACAGCCGTTACATCCGCCGCCAAACTGCAGAATAGCGTAGCCTTCATCGGTGATTTCCATCAGAGAGACGCGGCCACCATGACCTGCCAGCTGTGGGTTGATCTGCGATTGCAGCATGTACTCCACGCGTTCCATCAGCGGCGCATCATCGGCAACTTTACGCATTTTGGCGTTTGGTGCTTTCAGGGTCAGCTGGGAGCCTAACTGGTCGGTAACGAAATCGATTTCTGCATCTTCCAGATACGGTGCGCTCAGTTCATCAACATATGCGGTCAGCAGGTCAAATTTAATGGCGGTGTCGGTTGCTTCCACGGCGTCCGGCGGACAATAAGAAACGCCGCATTCAGCGTTAGGCGTGCCGGGATTAATCACAAATACGCGGATTTGTGTCCCTTCTTCCTGATTTGCCAGCAGTTTGGCAAAGTGCGCTTGTGCAGCATCGGAAATATGGATCATAGTAATGGCCTAATAGTTGACTATTTTACTTGGTTATAATACGCCCATCATCGAGGCTCTACAAGGTTCGACACAGGCACCATACCTGGACAGTCGCCGCGCCGTTGCGTAAAAGCAGCTGCGCGATTTCCGCGACGGTACTTCCGGTAGTGACGACATCATCCACAATGACCATATGGAGTCCCTGCACTGGCAATTCAAGGCGAAAGGCGTTTTTCAGGTTACGTTTACGTAATCGGGCGCTGAGATGGTGCTGTGTGGCGGTTGCCCGAACCCGCGTGATGGCCCGGCTGTCCCAGTCGCAGCCTAGCCAGCGTGCCAGGGGACGACACAGTAAGTCGCTCTGATTAAACCCTCTGCGCCAGTGCCGGCGTTGCCAGAGCGGGACGCTGACGAGCCTGTCCGGCAGAGGAAGACCGCTGACGCGCCGGGCCTGTAATACCTCCAGCAACAACAAGCGTGAAAGAGCGGGGGCCATTTCGCCACGTCGGGAAAACTTGAGCTGGTGGATAAGCCCGCTCAATGGCGGAGCATAGTCGCTGACGGTAACCAGTCGCTGCCACGGCGGTGGTTTTTGCAGACAGCGCCCGCAGGGAACGACGGTATGCGCGGCAGGGAGTCCACATTGAGGGCACCGGCTGACGTGCTGATGCGTTGCCCGTGTGCAGACTGAACAGATCCCCCAATGCCCTAACGTCAGGGGCATTCGGCATAGCCAGCACAATCCCGGTACTGTTAGCATAGAAGCATCCTTTCAGGCTAAAAGAGAACAATAACTGATGAATGACATCTGGTGGCAGACCCAGGGTTCGGGAAATTGCCATCTTGTGCTGCTGCACGGATGGGGACTGAATGCGCAAGTGTGGCATTGCATAAGCGAGGAATTGAGTTCGCATTTCACGCTGCATCTTGTCGACTTACCGGGATTTGGTCGCAGCCAGGGGTTCGGCGCAATGTCGCTGGAAGAGATGGCTGAGCGGGTAGTAAAACAGGCACCGGAGAAAGCCATCTGGCTCGGCTGGAGTCTGGGCGGGCTGGTCGCAAGCCAGGTGGCGTTAACCCATCCTGAACGTGTTCAGGCGCTGGTGACCGTGGCGTCTTCCCCTTGCTTTAGCGCGCGCGACGAGTGGCCGGGAATCAAGCCAGAAGTGCTGGCAGGTTTCCAGCAGCAGTTGAGCGAAGATTTCCAGCGTACGGTGGAACGTTTTCTGGCGTTGCAGACGATGGGCACGGACACCGCGCGTCAGGATGCACGGGCACTGAAGAAAACAGTTCTGGCGTTACCCATGCCGAATGTCGAGGTGCTCAATGGCGGACTGGAGATCCTGAAAACGGTCGATCTGCGTGAGCCTCTGTGCGCTGTGGACATGCCTTTTCTGCGGTTGTACGGCTATCTCGATGGACTGGTTCCGCGCAAAGTGGTCCCAATGCTCGATGCCCTGTGGCCGCATAGCGAGTCATTGATATTTGCTAAAGCGGCGCATGCACCGTTTATCTCGCATCCTGCAGAGTTCTGCGCAGCGCTTGTAGCGTTAAAAAAACGCCTATAAATCTGTTGTGTTGCCCGGTAGAGCCGCGCTTACCGGGCTTGAGATTAATGGCTGCGCGTAGCCAGATCCTCAGCGGTCAGTCCGGTAATTCTGAAGATGGTCAGCGGGTCGATACCATCAGCCTGCAGGGTTGATGCAATACGTAAAGCTTCCTCTCGTTTACCTTGTTGCAAGCCCGTTTGTAGCCCTTCTTGTAATCCCTCTTGTAACCCTTTCATATGACCTTCCTGAAGACCATTAAGATGCCCTTCTTGTCGTAATCTTTCGGCGATAGTCATCAACTTTTCCTTATGTTGGGGTAAACGTTCGGCGACCTCATGAAGAAACTCGGTAAAATGTGTGGTGTCCCCGACCTGCTTTAGATAATTAAACAAGGCTTTCAACTGGCTGTCATTAGCGTGTCCTTTAATAATCAGGATGGCCAGTTTTTCTACCAGTCCCATCAAATCGCGTTTACGAATATGTTTTTGGATGAGTTCCAACAGCGCCATCCGGCGATGCTGCATGATCTCGTCATCGGGAACCACGGTGATATCGATCAGTGGAAACGCTGCGGTATAAAGTTGTCTGGCAGCCTTTGGGTCGTCAAATTCGTCCAGCCAGCAGAGTGAGTAGGGGTATGGGCTTGCCGCGCCATGATAAAAAAGCATGGGTATCACCAGCGGGAGTTTCTTGTGACCTGCAGCCAAATGACGATGCATGACCGCAATAGCATAACGCATCAGCCGAAATGCCATATGGGCATCGGCGGTGCTCTGATGCTCAATGATGGTGTAAATATAGCCATCGCCTTCGCGGGTTTTTAATGACCACAGCACATCAGAATAGTACGCGCGCAAATCGTCCTCAATAAAGCTGCCCGATTCCAGTTGTAGCGTGTTCAGATCGCACAGTTTTTGCAAAGAGGCTGGAAGATGGAGCCGAAGAAAGTCGCGTGCGGTAGCAGGGTGGTTTAAGAACGTTTTAAAAATCGCGTCATGCGGCGTAGCAGTCGTGTCAGTATTCATGGCGATCCGTCACCTGAGAAACAAGATGACGAGACTCTACTTCCCTGGTCGCCAGTAATCATTCACGAGTTGATAACGATGCGCGCCAGGCTGGAGGATAGATCTGCTTTGCTGAAACAGAGACATCTTTGTGGAATCCATTACGTAAAAAGCCGGATATCAGCATAAACGCTTTATCCGGCCAGGACGTTTGCAGTCATTTTTAGACCGGAAGCGTAGCGCCATCCGGCATCGAACTAGCGCAAAGCCCACCACTCGCGCAGGCAGGCTTTACCTTCCGGGCAACTCTTGCAGCTTCCGGAAAGACACCCGTCGGCATCGTCCTGAATCCGCACCGCTTTGCCCATCTTTTCTAACTGATTCAGCATGGCGTCAATCATGGGCTGCGGGGTGTGCAGCGTGTGGCTAATCTGAGTTGCCTCCATGCGTCCCCGCAAAGCCAATAAATCACGAACCTGAATAAGCGATGCCATTGTCGATAACCTTAGTGGCAGTCGCCAGTGGTGCTGGAACAGCAGGAGCTTGCCGTCCTGTTGGTCGCCAGCAGTGCGAGATCCACGCGACTGCGAGCTCGACGCAGCAGGCCCAGCAACACAATGTTAAACAGGATGACAGCTAAAATGCACACCAGGCTGTAGGTCGGGTGCTCTTTGTAGCTGACCGCCTGATAAAACAGCGTCGACAGAGAGTAGGCGATGTTCAGGCCCCACAGAATCGAGAAGCTCATCCAGCCACGGCTGGATTCACGTGCAATAGCGCCCATTACCGAAATACACGGCACATACAGCAGCACGAAAATCAGGTAGCTGTAAGCGGCGGCAGCACTGCCAAATTTTTCGCCCATCACGCCCATTGCACCCGTAGCCATTTCACCGTCGCCCTTGCTGGCTTCAATAGGGTTAGCCAGTACGCTCAGGCTGAAGGTGTCTTTCAGGCTTTGCCAGGTCTCATCTACCGCGCCGAGCAGCTCGTCACCGAGGTGGAAATCTGCCGGGTTGAACTCTTCTTCCTGAATGTTTTCTGCGGTATAGAGCGTGTTCAGCGTACCGACAACCACTTCTTTCGCCATCGCGCCGGTGAACAGACCTACGGTTGCCTGCCAGTTATCTTCGTGAACGCCAATCGGCTTGAAGACCGGCGTGATTACGCGGCTGACGGAAGCCAGAGCAGAGTCGTTGATGTTGTCGACGATTTTTCCGCTCAGCGAGAAACTGTTAAACGCGCTGAGGAAAATGCTGACGATGATGATGACTTTACCCGCACGCAGAACGAAGCCTTTCAGGCGTTGCCAGGTCTGAATAATCAGACTCTTAATGTGCGGCACGTGGTACACCGGCAGCTCCATCACGAACGGCGTTGCTTCGCCACGCATGATGGTGTGTTTGAGCATCAGACCGGTCAACACCGCCATAACGATACCCAGTACGTACAGTGAGAAGACCGCCAGCGCACCGTTCTGACCAAAGAACGCTGCGGCAAAGACGGCGAAAATCGCCAGGCGAGCGCCACAGGACATAAACGGTGCCATCATGATAGTCATCAGACGTTCACGCGGGGCGTCCAGCGTACGTGCGCCCATCACTGACGGTACGTTACAGCCAAAGCCGACGATCAGCGGGACAAACGATTTGCCCGGCAGTCCCAGCGCCTGCATCAGACGGTCCATTACAAACGCGGCACGCGCCATGTAACCGGAGTCTTCAAGGAAGGAGAGGAACAGGTACATCATGCCGATTTGCGGTACCAGTGGCAGCACGGTGTTTATCCCGCCGCCAAGACCTTGCGCCAAAAAGATAGTGAGCCAGTCCGGGAAGTGCAGCGTGTAGCCAATCCACTGAATACCATGGATAAAGAGCGCTACGGAGCCGACGTCAAACAACGGTTGCAGCGCGCCGCCAATGTTGATGGCGAGCAGGAACATCAGGTACATCACGAACAGGAAAATCGGCAGCCCGAGGAAGCGGTTGAGGACGATTTTATCTACTGCGGTGGTGAAGCGGCTCGGCTCTGCCGTCAGGGTGTTGCTGACGGTATCGCAGATAGCGGCAATGCACTGATAGCGCGCATCGGCGATATGCAGTGCCGGATCGTCCATTGTCTCGCTCAGACGTGCAATGGCGGCATCAAGGTTTTGCGCGGCATCACCCGCGTAGGCCCGGCTGTAGATATCGCCTTCCAGCATCTGCAGGCCCAGCCAGCGGCGCTGTTTTAACGGCATATCTTTGGCCATCGCATCGGCGAGGGAATCCGCTTCCTGCAGCAGCGGCTGGGCATAATGAACCAGCTCGACGGTGTCGTTTTCTTTGTAGCGATCGATAGCCAGTTTCAGCGCTTCAATGCCGCGGGCGCGGGTGGATACCAGCGGAACCACCGGGCAGCCAAGGCGAGCGGAGAGGGCATCGATATCGATACGGATTTGCTGCTTCTCGGCAATATCCAGCATATTCAACGCGACGATGCAGGGGATGCCCAGCTCAAGCAGTTGCAACGTCAGGTAGAGGTTGCGTTCAAGGTTTGAAGCATCGACCACGTTGATCAAGAGATCCGCGTCGCCGCTTAAAATATAGTGACAGGCGATCTGCTCATCGAGAGAGGTCTGGGATGAGATTGTCGTCAGAGAATAGGTGCCGGGTAAATCAACCAGCGTGACCTGGTGGTCCGTCGTTGCGAAATGACCTTCTTTACGCTCAACGGTAACGCCAGCCCAGTTGCCTACACGCTGGCGTGCGCCGGTAAGCTGGTTGAATAAAGTAGTCTTGCCGGAATTAGGATTGCCAATTAAACCAATGGTTAGTTTTTTCATTTTTATAGACTCACTGTATTAACAGGAAACCGCTTCCACTTCTAATAACGCCAGATCTTTCTTACGCAATACCAGACTTACGCGACGCGTTTCGATATGGATAGGATCGCCGAGTGGGGCGACGCGTACCACGTTGAAAGAGGAGCCGGGTAGCATGCCAAGTGACAACAGTTTCTGACGATAAGCCGGGCTGATTTCACGGGCAAAACCGGTAATTTTCCACGCACTGTCAGGAGTGAATTGCATAGGGACCTACTTATATCTCGCTAACTGGATGATTACCTCATGAGGCGGCAAGGCGGCATGAGGCCAGATGATTAGCCAACGTAAGGAAAGAGTAAATAATCAACAGATCAATGATAATGAGAATGGTTTCTATCATCAATAGAATAAATGTGACGGAATGTACAATTGGATAATAATTTGCGCCAATTTTGATATTCCTCAATATTTATTCTGGTTGGGAACGAATGATTCGCGGAAATAATTAGTGAAGATCTTAATGTTTAATTAAGGTTTCATCTGTTAATGAAGTGATAAATATATGGCGGTAGAAAGCGGGAAATAGACTAAATATGCCGGATGGCGACGCTCACGCGTGTTATCCGGCTTACAAATTAATTGCGACAAGTTAGCCGGATAAGGAGGTTATCCCCCCATCCGGCAAAAAAGTCACACTAGCGTTTTTTACCCATTGCCGCCGCCAGCGCATCCATCATGGCGCTGTTACCCGCAGGCTGTGCGTCACGACCACGAGGTTTCGCGGCTTTTGGCGCCGGGCGATTGCTTTGAGTGCGATCGTTATTCCCGCCGCCGCGACGCGCATTGGTTTCACCCGGCTGCTCGTCCAGACGCATGGTCAGTGCGATACGCTTACGTTGTAGGTCAACTTCCAGCACTTTCACTTTCACAATGTCGCCCGCTTTCACCACGGTGTGTGGATCTTCGACGAACTTATTCGACAATGAAGAGATATGCACCAGACCATCCTGATGAACGCCAATATCAACAAACGCGCCGAAGTTCGTGACGTTAGTGACTGCCCCTTCCAGAATCATTCCCGGCAGCAGATCGTTCATGGTTTCTACGCCATCAGCAAACTGCGCGGTTTTAAATTCAGGACGCGGGTCGCGGCCCGGTTTTTCCAGCTCTTTGATGATGTCGGTGACGGTCGGCACCCCGAAGCGTTCGTCGGTAAAATCGGCTGCTTTCAGATTGCGCAGTTCGTTGCTGTTGCCCATCAGGTCACGCAGCGATTGTTCGGTTGCGGCCAGAATGCGTTCCACAATCGGATAAGCTTCCGGGTGAACGGTAGAAGCATCCAGTGGGTTATCGCCATGGTTGATACGCAGGAAGCCCGCGCATTGTTCAAAGGCTTTTGGCCCCAGGCGGCTAACTTTTAGCAGTTGCTGACGGTTCTGAAACTGACCGTTCTCATCGCGCCAGGCGACGATGTTTTGCGCCATCATGCGCGTCAGGCCGGCAACGCGGGTCAGCAGCGGCACGGAAGCGGTATTCAGATCGACGCCGACGGCGTTCACGCAGTCTTCCACCACCGCATCCAGCTTGCGCGCCAGTTGCGTCTGGCTAACATCGTGCTGATACTGGCCCACGCCGATAGATTTCGGATCGATTTTCACCAGCTCCGCCAACGGATCCTGCAAACGACGGGCGATAGACACCGCGCCACGCAGCGAAACATCGAGATCCGGGAACTCCAGCGCCGCCAGCTCGGAAGCAGAGTAAACCGATGCCCCGGCTTCGCTGACGATCACCTTCTGCGCGGTCACTTTCGGGAATTGTTTCTGCACGTCGAGGAAGAAACGCTCGGTTTCGCGCGACGCCGTACCGTTACCAATCGCGACCAGCTCAACGTTGTATTTTTCACACAACGCCGCCACGGCAACGGCGGCTTTGGCTGCCTGGCCGGTATGCGGATAAATAGTGTCGGTCGCGACCAGCTTGCCGGTACCGTCAACCACCGCCACTTTTACACCGGTACGCAGACCCGGATCGAGACCCATTGTGGCGCGCAGCCCGGCCGGGGCGGCCATCAGCAGGTCATGCAGGTTACGGGCAAAGACGTTGATTGCTTCATCTTCCGCACGTTCACGCACGGTACCCATCAGCTCAGTTTCAAGGTGCATCAGCACTTTGATGCGCCACGTCCAGCTAACAACGCCTTTACGCCAGCTGTCAGCGGGGGCGTTGTTCAGGCGCAGTCCCAGGTGATCCTGGATAATCTGCTCGCCGTGGCTCTCTTTTGGCGGCTCATCGAATTGCGGATCGGCATTTAGTGAAAGCTGCAACACGCCTTCGTTACGACCACGGAACATGGCCAGCGCACGGTGGGATGGAACGGTAGAAATAGGTTCGTGGTGATCGAAGTAATCGCGGAACTTAGCGCCTTCCTCTTCTTTGCCACTAACCACGGCGGCAACCAGATGGGCGTTTTTCCACAAATAATCACGCACTTTTGCCAGCAGCGCAGCGTCTTCGGCGAAGCGCTCCATCAGAATGTAGCGTGCGCCATCGAGGGCGGCTTTGGTATCGGCCACGCCGTTTTCAGCGTTGAGATATTTTGCGGCTTCGGTTTCCGGGTCATGGGACGGTTCGTTCCACAGCAGATCTGCCAGCGGCTCCAGTCCGGCCTCAATGGCTATCTGCCCACGGGTGCGGCGCTTAGGTTTGTACGGCAGATAGAGATCTTCGAGTTCGGTCTTACTTAACGTGCCGTTGATCGCGTTCGCCAGATCGTCGGTCAGTTTGCCTTGCTCGCCGATAGATTTCAGGATTGCCTGACGGCGGTCTTCCAGTTCACGCAGATATCCCAGACGGGTCTCCAGATTACGCAGTTGCGTATCGTCCAGACCGCCGGTGATTTCCTTACGATAACGTGCGATAAACGGCACGGTGTTCCCTTCGTCAAGCAGGCGAACGGCAGCTTCTACCTGTTCAGCACGAGCCTGAATTTCACCTGCGATAATGCGGCAGAAAGAATCATTCATCATGGATAGCTTCGTCTATAGGATAAAAAATCAGGGGATAGTTATACGGATTGACTGGCAAAAATGCCAGTCATCTACCGGGGCTTCGGATTGTTCCGGTCTCACTTAACGTATTCAATTTCGTTCACGTACCAACTGGCTTCACCACCAGGGGTGTTGACTATCGCGAGATCGCCGACCTCTTTTTTCAGCAGCGCCCGCGCCATCGGTGAGTCGATAGAAATGTAATCTTTACGACCGAAGATCTCATCGTAGCCGACAATACGGAATTTACGGATGTCGCCATCGTCATTTTCAATCTCGACCCACGCGCCAAAGAAGACTTTGCCCTCTTGCTGCGGGGAGTAATCGACGATTTTCAAATTCTCCATGCACTTGGTCAAATAACGGACACGGCGGTCGATCTCACGCAGACGCTTTTTATTATACTGGTAGTCGGCATTTTCGCTGCGGTCACCCAGACTTGCGGCCCAGGTAACCTTTTTAGTGACTTCCGGGCGCTCTTCACGCCAGAGGTAATTCAGCTCTTGTTTGAGTTTTTCATACCCTTCGCGGGTTATCAGGGGCGTTTTCATCTTATTGTTTTACCTTCGACTCTGTGATGATGCGCACAATTAGTATTACGCGAGCATATCAACAGAATAAATAATGTATTGCGAGAAACATTGTATACTTAAGCTGCTGTTTAATATGCTTTGTAACAATTTAGCCTGGAATTCATACCAGAATTCGCTGGTGACTCACGTTAGCTTTCTTAAGAATATACACTTAATTGTTGCGAACCTTTGGGAGTAATAACAATGCAAGAGAACTATAAGATTCTGGTGGTCGATGACGACATGCGCTTGCGTGCGCTTCTGGAGCGTTATCTGACCGAGCAGGGCTTCCAGGTTCGAAGCGTCGCTAACGCTGAGCAGATGGATCGTCTGCTGACCCGTGAGTCCTTTCACCTGATGGTGCTGGATTTAATGCTGCCGGGAGAAGATGGCCTGTCTATTTGCCGTCGCCTGCGCAGTCAAAGCAACCCGATGCCGATCATTATGGTCACGGCGAAGGGTGAAGAAGTCGATCGTATCGTTGGACTGGAAATCGGCGCTGACGATTACATTCCGAAGCCGTTTAACCCGCGAGAACTGCTGGCGCGTATTCGCGCTGTACTGCGTCGTCAGGCGAACGAACTGCCGGGCGCGCCTTCTCAGGAAGAAGCGGTCATTGCTTTTGGTAAGTTTAAACTGAACCTCGGTACGCGTGAAATGTTCCGTGAAGATGAGCCAATGCCGCTCACCAGTGGGGAATTTGCGGTACTGAAAGCGCTGGTAAGCCACCCGCGCGAGCCGCTGTCCCGCGATAAGCTGATGAACCTGGCCCGTGGTCGTGAATATTCGGCGATGGAGCGTTCTATCGATGTCCAGATTTCTCGTCTGCGCCGTATGGTGGAAGAGGACCCGGCGCATCCGCGCTACATTCAGACCGTGTGGGGTCTCGGCTACGTCTTTGTTCCGGACGGTTCTAAAGCATGAGGCGAATGCGCTTCTCGCCACGAAGTTCGTTTGCCCGCACGTTATTGCTCATCGTCACCTTGCTGTTTGCCAGCCTGGTGACGACTTACCTGGTAGTGCTGAACTTCGCGATACTGCCGAGCCTCCAGCAGTTTAATAAGGTCCTGGCCTACGAAGTTCGTATGCTGATGACCGATAAACTGCAGCTGGAGGACGGTACGCAACTGGTGGTGCCGCCCGCATTCCGCCGGGAAATTTATCGTGAGCTGGGTATTTCCCTCTATTCCAACGAGGCCGCTGAAGAAGCTGGACTGCGTTGGGCGCAACACTATGAATTCTTAAGCCATCAGATGGCGCAGCAACTGGGCGGTCCGACGGAAGTCCGCGTTGAGGTGAACAAAAGCTCGCCGGTCGTATGGCTGAAAACCTGGCTGTCGCCCAATATCTGGGTACGCGTCCCGCTGACGGAGATCCATCAGGGCGATTTCTCACCGCTGTTCCGCTATACGCTGGCGATTATGCTGTTGGCTATCGGTGGCGCGTGGCTGTTTATCCGTATCCAGAACCGACCGCTGGTGGATCTTGAACATGCGGCGCTGCAGGTGGGGAAAGGTATCATTCCGCCGCCGCTGCGTGAGTATGGTGCTTCAGAGGTGCGCTCCGTTACCCGAGCCTTTAACCATATGGCTGCGGGGGTGAAGCAACTGGCCGATGACCGTACGCTGTTAATGGCGGGCGTGAGCCACGATTTACGTACTCCGCTGACGCGTATTCGCCTGGCGACCGAAATGATGGGCGAAGAGGATGGTTATCTCGCGGAGTCCATCAATAAGGACATCGAAGAGTGTAATGCCATTATCGAGCAGTTCATCGATTATCTGCGTACCGGTCAGGAGATGCCGATGGAGATGGCGGATCTGAACTCGGTGTTAGGCGAAGTGGTCGCAGCGGAAAGCGGCTATGAACGTGAAATCGAAACTGCGCTGCTGCCGGGCAGCATTCAGGTGAAAATGCACCCGCTGTCGATCAAGCGTGCGGTTGCCAATATGGTGGTTAACGCCGCCCGTTACGGCAACGGCTGGATTAAGGTCAGCAGCGGTACGGAGACGCATCGCGCCTGGTTCCAGGTAGAAGATGATGGTCCGGGCATCAAGCCGGAGCAGCGTAAACACCTGTTCCAGCCGTTTGTCCGCGGCGACAGCGCGCGTAGTACCAGCGGCACGGGCCTGGGTCTGGCGATTGTGCAGCGTATTATCGATAACCATAACGGTATGCTGGAAATTGGCACCAGTGAACGAGGAGGGTTGTCGATCCGCGCCTGGCTTCCGGTTCCCTTCACTCGCGCGCAGGGCATCACGAAAGACGCATAAGAAAGGGAGGCGAAATGCCTCCCTTTTTGTTGCTGTAGGCCGGATAAGGCGAAACCGCCATCCGGCACTCTTCGTTACAGCTTCGGTCCGGCGCTAACCAGCGCTTCACCCGCAGGGGTATCGGTGTATTTCTCGAAGTTCTCTATAAACAGTTTCGCCAGTGCGTTGGCTTTTTCCTGCCACTGCTCCGGAGAAGCATAGGTATTACGCGGATCGAGAATGCGAGTATCCACGCCCGGCAGCTCGGTTGGGATAGCCAGGTCAAACATCGGCAGACGGAACGTTTCTGCGTCATCCAGCGAACCGTTCAGGATAGCGTCGATAATCGCGCGAGTATCTTTGATAGAGATACGCTTGCCGGTACCGTTCCAGCCGGTGTTAACCAGATATGCCTGCGCACCTGCCGCCTGCATACGTTTCACCAGTACTTCTGCGTACTGCGTTGGGTGCAGTGACAGGAATGCTGCGCCAAAGCAGGCTGAGAAGGTTGGGGTCGGTTCGGTGACGCCACGTTCGGTACCGGCCAGTTTGGCGGTGAAGCCAGACAGGAAGTGGTACTGGGTTTGGTCTGCCGTCAGGCGAGAGACCGGCGGCAGCACGCCAAACGCGTCGGCGGTCAGGAAGATCACTTTGGTGGCGTGACCCGCTTTTGACACCGGCTTAACGATGTTATCGATGTGATAAATCGGGTAGGACACGCGGGTGTTTTCGGTTTTGGAACCGTCGTCGAAGTCGATGGAACCATCTGCGCGCACGGTGACGTTTTCCAGCAGCGCGTCACGACGGATTGCGTTGTAGATTTCCGGCTCGGCATCTTTAGACAGTTTGATGGTCTTCGCGTAGCAACCGCCTTCAAAGTTAAACACGCCGTCGTCATCCCAGCCGTGTTCGTCATCGCCAATCAGGCGGCGTTTCGGATCGGTGGACAGCGTTGTTTTTCCTGTGCCGGACAGGCCAAAGAAGACTGCCACATCACCTTTTTCCCCGACGTTTGCCGAGCAGTGCATGGAGGCAATGCCTTTCAGCGGCAGCAGGTAGTTCATTACGGAGAACATACCTTTCTTCATTTCGCCGCCGTACCAGGTGCCACCAATCAACTGGATACGCTCAGTCAGGTTGAAAGCCACGAAGTTTTCGGAGTTCAGACCCTGCTCTTTCCATTGCGGGTTAGTGCATTTAGCGCCATTCATCACGATGAAATCAGGTTTGAAATCAACCAGCTCTTCGTCGCTTGGGCGGATGAACATGTTTTTAACAAAATGCGCCTGCCAGGCTACTTCGGTAATGAAGCGTACGGAAAGGCGGGTATCGGCGTTAGCGCCGCAGAATGCATCAATGATAAACAGACGCTTACCGGAAAGCTGCTGGGTGACTAATCCTTTCAGATGCTGCCAGGTTTCCGGGGAGAGCGGTTTGTTGTCGTTCTTACCTTTACCTTTGTCGGACCACCAGAGCGTGTCGCGCGTGGTGTCGTCACGGACAATATACTTATCCTTTGGCGAACGTCCGGTAAAGATACCGGTATCAACGGCAACGGCGCCCAGGTTTGTTAACACGCCACGCTCATAACCTTCCAGGTTTGGATCAAGTTCCTCCTGGAAAAGCGTGTCGTAGTCTGGATTGTAAACGATATCCTGAACGTCATTGATACCATAAGCCTTGAGATCTTGCGGGGTTAAACTGTTGTTCACACGCATTTCACTGCTCCTTAGCCAATATGTATTACCTGGAATAGTAAGGTTTTTTAGGGATTGCTAACCGCGACAAGGCTCATAGATTTACGCATCCGGGAAAATCACGGATAACCGAATGCGCTGCGACTCCTGTCACAAAGAGGCGGATATTATGGCAGGAAACCCTTTTTTGTTGTGGAAAATGTTCTTAAAACGTTAATGGAGAGTGTTTTTGGCGGGAAACTTGTGAGTGTAATCGCATTCACGTAAGAAAATAACGTAACTCATACATAAACAATATCGATTCACTTCCCGTCGCAGTGGTCCGGGATCGGCCTATCAATGCTCAAAATTGTGAAGTTGATGCAATAATTACCTTTTCTCTTCATTCTGGGTGACGACATGGATAGTGTTGAACTTTCACGTACTACTCGCTGGGGCATGATATCTATCGGCCTGTTACAGGGGATATTGTGCTACCTGCTGATGACATATCTGGTGCCGCATAATGACGGCTGGCTGTTCTATGGCATGCCCGCGACAATTGCTCTCTCCTCGGCGCTTTTACTCACCGTTGTCTCTTTCAAACAACGTGCGCTGTGGTACTGGATGGCGCTGATCTTTGTTGTCGTGCTGGCGATGAGCGTCTGGCTAAAGTGGCAAGTCGAGGGCAGCGATAAGTGGCGGCAAAATGATATTTTTATGTTGTACGGCTGGCGCTTACTGCTGATGGCGATGCTGGCATTGCCATGGATTCAGTACTCGCTCCACGCATCCCGCCAGCAGGCCCGCTATGCGCAGTTTTATGCTAGTTTGTGGCTTAATGCGCTGACGTTACTGATTGTCTTTGTCGCCAACGGTCTGTTCTGGATGGTGCTCCTGCTATGGAGCGAGATGTTTAAGCTCGTTGGTATTACCTTCTTCGACACGCTTTTCTTTGATACCGACTGGTTTGGCTACGTGGCCTTTGGCCTGGTTACCGCACTGGCGGTGGTACTGACCCGCACGCAGTCGCGTTTGGTTGCGGCGGTCCAAAAGTTACTGACTTTGATCGCCACCGGTCTGTTACCCCTGGTCGCGCTGCTGGCGCTGATGTTTGTACTGACCTTACCCTTCACCGGCCTGGAGGCTATCTCGCAGCGGGTGTCTGCGGCCGGGTTGATGTCAACGCTGGCGCTGCTCCTGCTGCTGTTGATGGCTATCGTTCGCGAGCCGCAGAAAGAGGCGCTTCCCTATCCAGCCGCGTTACGCTACCTGATCAAATGCGCCCTGGTTGTCGCGCCCATCTATATGCTGATTGCCGGTTGGTCACTGTGGGTGCGAATTCAACAGTACGGTTGGACGCCCGAGCGCTTATATGGCGTGCTGGTGGTCTGCGTGCTGCTGCTCTGGTCGTTTGGCTATCTGGCGAGTATTTTACGCCGTGGGCGCAATCCGCTTGAGCTTCAGGGGAAGGTGATTCTTTGCGTGTCGTTGCTGGCGTTGGGGCTGTTGATTTTGCTGTCGTCGCCGGTTATTGATGCCTGGCGCATCAGCGTCAACAGCCATATGGGGCGGTATCACAGCGGGAAAATTAAGCCGGATCAGGTCAGCCTGTATATGTTGAGTAATAGCGGAAAACCGGGACATGCGGCGTTGGAGGCATTACAAAAAGATGCGGCGTTTAACCAAGACAGTAAGCGCCGGCGCGACTTAAATTCTCTGCTGCAAGGACGTCGCGATCCCATTCAGAACCTGACTACCACTCAACTAGCGCCGAAAGTGATGATTGCACCAGGTAGCAGGCAACCCGATGAGACCTTCTGGGCGTTTGTCAAAGGGCAGAGCTACCGCATTACATCCTGCGTTGAGCAGGATGCATGCGTCCTGGTCGATCAGGACCTCAATGCTGATGGTAAGCCTGAGCAGGTGCTGTATGCTTTTGGCGATGGTGAGAGTCTGGTCTTTGCCAGGAAAGAGGATAAATGGGAACTCATCGCATCAGGTCAGCTACCTGCAGGATTCAATAAGGATAAACTGCTGCAGGCGGTGGCGAATCATCAACTGGATTCAGCCCCCAGAGTTTGGCGTGATATCACCATTAATGGCACTCGATTGCCGATGAATTATTACAACGAGTGAGCGTGTTGCGGATAGCGTTTTGATGGATGGCGGTGCGAACACCTATCCGGTCGACGATAGTGGGCCGGATAGGCAGTGGTGATTAATGTACCTGCGGGTCCGCCGGGGAAGCGTTGCTGCGGATCTCAGCAATGTCCATGGCGTTAAACAGATAGTGGCTCCCGCAGTAATCGCAGTGCATATCGATCTCGCCTTCTTCCGCCAGAATGCTGTCCACTTCTTCGTCCGGCAGCGTTTTCAGTGCGCCAGCGCAGCGTTCGCGTGAACAGGTGCATTTGAACTCAACGTCCTGCGGATCGTAGAGAGTAACCTCTTCTTCGTGGTACAAGCGCCACAGCACTTCGTTGGCCGGGAGCGTTAACAGCTCTTCAGTTTTGATGGTTTCGGTCAGGGCTGTCAGGTGATCGAAATCATCTGCCTGCGCGTTTTGCGCCGGCATTACCTGCAGAAGCATCCCGCCAGCAGCGGGTTTGCCATCGACGTCGCCAGTACGGATAAACAGACGTGTCGGCAACTGTTCAGAACGCATGAAGTAATCTTCCAGACAGGCGGCCAGCGTGTCGCCTTCCAGACCAACCACGCCCTGATAGCGCTCCCCTTCTTCTGGGGTAATGGTGATCACCAGGTAGCCGTTGCCTACCAGCGTTTTGAGATCAGCGCCTTCAGGGATATCGCCCTGCATACGGGCCACGCCGCGCATCTGCTGATTGTTGTTGCCGTTAATGACGGCCAGGCTCAGCGGACCATCGCCCTGCAGCTGTACGGTGATATCACCGGCAAACTTCAGCGTGGCGGTGAGCAGGCTGGTGGCGACCAGCAGTTCAGCCAGTACGTTCTTGACCGGCTGCGGGTAAGTATGATTTTCGAGGATCTGTTGCAGGGTTTCCGAAACGGTCACCAGCTCGCCGCGCACGGCAAAGTTTTCAAACAGATAACGATGTAATTGGTCATGTTGCGGCATAATCATCTCTCTTGCAGGTGACAGTCACTCGCTGTCGCCATGTTTAAATCGTAACAGGTCGCGGCGCTCTTTCTTGTCCGGTCGCCTGTCCGGGTGCGGCATGGTTAACGCGTTAAGTTTACGCGCCAGCGCCACTTTTTCGCGTTTTTCTACGCTTTCCGCGGTTTCTTCATACAGCGTAACGGCTTCCGTGGCCGGGCGACGCTGCTCGGTAATAGCCTTGATAATGACCGTTCGCTCGTCATTTCCCTGGCGCAGGGTGAGGGTGGCGTTCAGCTCGACAATCTTGCTCGGTTTGCTGCGCTGGCCGTTGTAATGCACCTTACCGCCTTCAACCATTTCGCGGGCTAGCGCACGCGTTTTGTAAAAGCGCGCAGCCCACAGCCATTTATCCAGCCTGACTTCAGCAGAGGGCTTTTCTTTCATGGCGTCTCCTTCACATCAGTGAGGGGATCAGTCGGCGGTAGTCATTCAGTGACGGATGGCGTGCGTACTGTTTTTCCGCGATGCCTGAGTCGGGATTGGTCACGCCGAGGCAGTAACGAATACCGTACAGAGCAGCGGCGTCGAGAATGGGTTCGCTGTCATCAATAAACAGCGTCTTCTCTGCACTCATTCCCGTTTCTTCAGCCACAGCGTGCCATAACCGCTGATCCTCTTTGGGATAACCAAATGTGTGGGTGGAAAGTAATAAATCAAGGTGTGAGGCCAGACCGGTATGCTCCAGCTTCACCGCCAGGTTATGGGGATGCGCGTTGGTGAGCAAAATACGGCGCTTGCCGCTGGCTTTTAAGGCATCAAGAAACGGTACAGTATCTTCACGCAAAACGGCGCGCGGTCCCTGTTCCGTTGTCATGGCGCAAATATCAAGATCCAGGCATTCGCTCCAGTAATCCAGGCAGTACCAGTTTAGCGTATGCTGCACGGCATGATACTGCTGACGAATATAGTCCTGGGCTTCCTGGGGAGAGATACCCTGTTTCGCGCCATAGGTTTCCGGCACCAGTTTTTGCCAGAAATAGTTATCGAATGCCAGGTCGAGCAGCGTGCCGTCCATATCTAACAACACGGTATCGACATCCTGCCAGGCAATATTGATCTGCATGGAAACTCCCCAGAAGAAAACATGATGCGCGACAGGGTAGCATATCCTGTCGCGCGAGCGTGTTATCGAATCAGGCTTTCCGGGTTGTCAATCAGCGTTGGATTCAGGCAACTTTCGTAGTAGCTCTGAATTTCCGTGATGCGGGAGCGGTGACGCTGGTAGCGTCTGAAAGCCTGTATACTGTTGTAGACAGCGCATCCGAGCATGGAGAACATCAGCAGCGTCGTGCCAAGGTAACGCCATAATCCTGAACGATCCGGGATACGGTGCAGGCCAATGTGCTGGGTGCCATTGGCGTCGGTCGAAATATTGGTGACGATCCCCTCCGCGCGAAACGGCGTCTGCATCAGCATCTGCGCCAGACGCTG
The DNA here is from genome assembly GCF_030336805.1 of Citrobacter sp. Cb023. NCBI lineage: Bacteria > Pseudomonadati > Pseudomonadota > Gammaproteobacteria > Enterobacterales > Enterobacteriaceae > Citrobacter > Citrobacter sp. Cb023. The sequence goes on from NZ_JAOWCV010000032.1 coordinate 394,006, forward strand.
GAAGGCGTTCCACTGTTCCTGTGGGGGATAGTCATATAGCGAGGTTGTCGGCCACGGCTGATCGACCAGATCGCTGCCTTCGTCGCTGATAATCAGGAAACCGCCAGGGGCTGGGCTATTCAGCGTCTGGGCCGCTCGCGCAGTCTCGCGTGAAATAAACGGCGCCGTAGAGGTATTCACCAGATTATCCAACGACTCCGCGCTTACCGGACGCAGCAGCACGTTCACGCCATCCAGTTTGCCTGCATTCGCCCGTTTCACCAGCGCCGTCCAGTCTTTACTGTTACCAAGGTTAACCAGTGCATTTTTTAAACGTACACATTCATCTTTGGCCGCGCACAGATCGGCCGTTTTCAGGACGATCTCGCCAAAATCGTCCAGTAACACCATTCCGGACTTTTGGATTGCCGAGCGTAACGATGCGCTGACGCGAGAGTCATCATCCGCTTTGGGGTGCAGTTGGCGGTTCACCGCCTGCGTGAGCGCGGTGGCTTTATTCACCAGATCGGACTCAGGCAGCGGTAATGCGCGCGCGTCATTCCAGATAATTTGCGTGCAATCGAAAGGCATAAACGGCGCGGAAGGCTGCGCATTCCAGCTCCCCTGGGTATGAATGTTACACATACCCGTACCGCTCAGATGCAGCGTGTCACCCACGCGAACGCCCGCGTTTTCAAGCTGTTTAACGCTGGTGGCTTCGATAGTTTGTGCGCCCTTCATCCAGGAAAGCGTAAGCTTTATCGGCATATCCAGCGGGATCCAAAACAGCAGCATCAGCAGCACCAGCAACGAGCCGCCCGCGATGACGGCGTTGCGCAGCCAGTGCTGTAACGGGAAGTTTTTGACTTCGTCATGCAGCGATAAAAAACGTCCCTGGCGAACAACGTGGCGATCGAGATAAATATCGATATCCGTTTGCTGGCCAAGATCTTGTGCGATGTAAGGCTGCCAGTGCGGTGGATAAATCAGATCAATAATACCTAGCGAGATATTATTAATTTGCTCCTGGTCGTTTTCGCCAAACAGCCCCCAGCGACGCGGCGTACCGCGCAGACAATGAATTTCCCGCAGGGCGGTTTTAGACGGTGGGGCAAACAGCCCCCACAGACCCGCAGCCAGTAGCAGCACCGCGCCACCAACTGTCCACGGAACAAACGTATCCGGGATTATCAAACAGAAAAAGAACAGCAGGAACGATGCGGCAATCAGTAATGCCTCGCGCAATCCCGACGGGCGGCTAAGCGCATATTCTTCATGGGTTTCCTGGCGAATATTCAGCAGTTCAATCTGCTCGCTTTCTTCACCGCGAATGGACGCCTGGGTAGAGGCGGTGTGCTGTAACGCATAGCCACGCGCTTCCTGCATATATTCCTGCAGCGTATGGCCGTTCAGGGAGATAACCAGCGGTATCGTATTGGTGTGGATTAGCTCAACGCTGTTTTCGTCATTGATGTATTGTTCCCAGAAAGGGGGAAGATGTACCTCAACGGAATCAAGATAGTAACGCCATTTGTTAGGATCGTCGGTAGTAATGCCGTAACGTGTAATCGCGTGCGTAAGCACGATGACGCTATTACTTTGGGCATTCAGCGTTAATGACACCGGCGCGGAGCTGGCGCCCGTTGGACCAGGTACCTGCTGAATTTGACTAAGGCTTTCGAGATAGTTTTCGACTGCACTGCGCTCTTCAGGCGTGAGTTTACGCTTCGAGGCGTCTGAGAAGACGTTGCTCAAGGGTAAATTTTTCCGTCTGGATTTCGTTCTGAGTAGCCATCCTGCAAGCAATGAGCAGGCCAGCAAAGCAGCTAAAAAAATCAGAATGGTGCTCATGCTTTCCCCATCTTACTTAGTCTGTCAGGCGTGGTCAGTCGCACCCTGTTCAATATTCGTGATTCTGTGGTTGGCTATCGGCAAGTGTGGAGTCGAACTTGAGCATCTTTAAGTACAGCCCAGTAAATGCGAATCATAGCAAAATCACTAAAAATGGAATATCAGCAAATTCCTGGAGTTATTTCAACCTATTGACTTTTAATTTGAAATAGGGATTAACTTTTAGTGCGTTACATAAATGTAAATAAACGGCAATTCACATTGCCGAAACCGTGCGGTATATCGCACAATAACCCCAGATTTCACAGCAAAGATCCTCACAATGAGCAAATCATTACAGAAACCCACGATTTTGAAAGTGGAAACCGTCGCCCAATCCCGGCTGTTTAAAGTCGAAAGCGTGGACCTTGAGTTCAGCAATGGCGTACGCCGCGTTTATGAACGTATGCGCCCGTCCACGCGTGAAGCGGTAATGATTGTGCCGATTGTGGACGACCACCTGATCCTCATCCGCGAATACGCGGTCGGGACCGAATCTTACGAACTGGGTTTTTCCAAGGGGTTAATCGATCCTGGCGAAAGCGTGTATGAAGCGGCGAATCGGGAGCTGAAAGAAGAGGTGGGGTTTGGCGCAAAAGATCTGACGTTTTTAAAGAAACTCAGCATGGCGCCGTCCTATTTCTCCAGCAAAATGAACATCGTGGTGGCGGAGGACTTATATCCTGAATCGCTGGAAGGTGATGAGCCTGAACCATTACCGCAGGTGCGCTGGCCGCTGGCGCATTTGATGGACCTGCTGGAAGATCCTGATTTTCACGAAGCGCGTAATGTGAGTGCGCTGTTCCTCGTGCGCGAATGGCTGAAAGGACAAGGGCGGCTTTAATTCTCTTCACGAATAATAAAAAAGGCGCCGAAGCGCCTTTTTTTGATCGGTCAGGGATCAGAACAGTTCGTGCGTCTCACCATTATCAATAATGGTCGTCCCCACCTCATGCACCGCCTGTTGCGTCGGCTGAGTGCCTTCAATGAAGTATTCTGCGCGGCTGTTGCCACCGCTTGCCAGTTGACCGGTGCTGCGATCGATATTGACCGTCACGATACCCGGCGGCGGCGTCAGCGGCTGCTCAGGCACGCCTTCCAGCACGGACTTCATATAGGCATCCCAGGCAGGCTGTGCGCTCTTTGCGCCGCCTTCGTAGCCGGAGATCTGGTCTTTGATCGCCCCTGAAGCCGTCGTGTGTCCGAGATTGCGGCGATGGTCATCAAACCCGATCCATACCGACGTCACCACGCCTGGCCCGTAGCCGGAGAACCATGCATCTTTAGAGCTGTTGGTGGTCCCGGTTTTCCCGCCGATATCATGGCGCTGTAAATCGCGACCTGCACGCCAACCGGTTCCCATCCAGCCCGGCTCACCAAAGATATTGGTGTTCAGGGCGCTTTTAATCAGGAAGGCCAGCGGCGTGTTGATCACGTGTGGAGCGTACTCCTGCGTTCCGCTTTGCGCGACCAGCGCCTGGTTTGCCTGCTCAAGCTGAGGCATAGGCACGGCGGCATTCTGCTGTTCCTGCGAGACGGCGACATCTTCGACGTTACTGTTCTCCAGCACGTTAGATTTCTGGGTATCACCATAAATCACCGGAATATCGCATTCCGGACAGGCAATTTTCGGCTTCGCCTCGAAGATAACGCCGCCCATATCGCTTTCGATTTTACTGATGAAATACGGATCGACCAGGAAGCCGCCATTAGACATCACTGCATAACCGCGCGCCACCTGCAACGGCGTGAACGAGGCAGAACCCAGCGCCAGCGACTCGGTGTGCACAATGTTCTGTGCCGGGAAGCCGAAACGTTGCAGATACTCTGCCGCGTAATCCACGCCCATCGCGCGCATGGCGCGTACCATCACCACGTTTTTCGACTGACCCAGCCCCTGACGTAAGCGGATAGGACCGGCGTATTGCGGCGGTGAGTTCTTCGGCTGCCAGTCGGAACCCGCTCCGGCATCCCAACGGGAGATCGGCACGTCGTTGAGCATGCTCGCCAGCGTCAGACCTTTATCCATCGCGGCGGTATACAGGAATGGTTTGATGTTGGAACCCACCTGGCGTAACGCCTGGGTTGCACGGTTAAACTTGCTCTGGTTGAAGTCAAAACCACCGACCAGCGCCAGCACCGCGCCGTTTTGCGGATTGATGGAGACCAGTGCGGAGTTGACGTCCGGTACTTGTGCCAGCCACCAGGAATCGCCAACCTGGCGTACCCAGATTTGCTGCCCGGTTTGCACCACATCAGTCACTTTGCGCGGCGTCGGGCCTTGCTGGGTATCCGAGCGGTAAGGACGCGCCCAGCGCATGCCATCCATCCGTAATGACACTGACGTACCATCCGCCAGCGCGGCAATGGCTTCCTGCGGATTGGCGCTGGTAACAACCGCCGGTAGCAGGGGACCATAAGTCGGTAGCGCTTTCAGCGTATCGGTGATTTTCTTGCTGTCCCAACTGCTTTCGCCCACTTTCCACAGCACGTTCGACGGGCCGCGGTAACCGTGGCGCATGTCGTAATCCATCACGTTGTTACGTACTGCCTGCTGAGCAGCCTGCTGTACTTTGCGCGTAATGGTGGTGGTGATGCGATACCCGTCCTCATAGGCTTTCTCGCCATAACGATTATACATCTCCTGGCGCACCATCTCAGAGAGATACGGCGCGGAGAAGGCGATTTCCGGCGCGTGGTAGTTGGCGTCAATGGCTTCGCCGCGCGCCTGATCGTACTGAGCCTGCGTGATGTAGTTTTCGCTCAACATACGCGACAGTACGACGTTACGTCGCGCGGTTGCCCTTTCCATCGAATAGAGGGGGTTGAAGGTTGACGGCGCTTTTGGCAGACCGGCAATCACCGCAATTTCACTTAAGCTGAGCTGATCAACCGTCTTACCGAAATAGACCTGCGCGGCAGCACCAACGCCATAAGCGCGATACCCCAGGTAAATCTTGTTCAGATACAGTTCGAGGATCTCATCTTTACTCAGCAGTTGTTCAATGCGGATCGCCAGGAACACTTCTTTGATCTTACGCATCAGCGTACGTTCCGGGCTCAGGAAGAAGTTTCTCGCCAACTGTTGGGTAATGGTGCTGGCCCCTTGCGATGCATGGCCGGAGAATAGCGCGACGCTGGCAGCACGGAAGATCCCCACCGGGTCTACCCCGTGGTGCTCATAAAAACGACTGTCTTCGGTAGCGATAAAGGCTTTAACCATTACCGGCGGCATCTGATCCAGGGTGACCGGGATTCGACGTTTCTCGCCATATTGCGCGATCAGCTCGCCATCAGCGCTGTAAACCTGCATCGGGATCTGTAAACGCACATCTTTGAGCGTCGCGACGTCAGGTAATTGCGGCTCAATATAGCGGTAGAGGCCATAAATCGAACCTGCTCCCAGCAGGATGCAACATACTGCAAGGATTAATAAATACTTTACGAACTTCACTGGAGATTTCCCATTTAGTGGCATTTGGGCAGTTTATAAACAAACGCGCGGTAGTATAAAGGCAAGCCAGACGCATTGATATACCCGTTAAAGCAACGGGTGATAAGGAGATCATCAGCAATGGCTTTCAATATTTGGAAAATTGGTCTGCATATTCAGCAACATGAAGCGCTGGCTGTCGCCGTAGTTCACGACGCATCCGGTTGGTTTCTCCAGCGCTGGTGGCGTATACCGCTGACGCCTCAGGTTATCGTCGATGGCCATATTCGCGAGCCTGAACAGCTTGTCGCAGCGCTACTGCCGTGGAGCCGGGAGCTTCCTCGCCGACACCATATTTATCTCTCTTTTCCTGCCAACAGGACGTTACAAAAAAAGTACCCTCGTCCGGAAATGATGCTGCGCGAGCCGGAGCAAGCCGCATGGTTATCCGGTTCGATGGCGCGTGAGCTGGATATGGCGCCGGATGCGCTGCATTTTGATTATAGCGAAGACACGTTAAGCCCGGCGTTTAACGTCACTGCCGCGCAAAGCAAAGAGATTTCAGCGCTTCTGACGCTTATCCAAACGTTGAAGGTACAGGTTACGGCGATTACGCCGGATGCCAGCGCGTTACAGCGATTTATACCTTACCTGCCAGAACGTCATCAGTGTCTGGTATGGCGTGATGACACCCAGTGGCTATGGGCGACCCGTTCGGCATGGGGGCGTAAATCAACGGGCGATATTGGCTGTATCGACGAGCTTGCCGCGACATTATCGCTTTCCACGACAGCCATTGCGCTATGCGATCCCAGCGGCTTCGATCCTTTAAGCGTGGTGTCTGTACGCCAGCCGCCAATTCCAACGCAAAGCCATCGCTTCACCATTGCACTGGGACTCGCTATGGGAGGCACATGTTGATGATAGCGACCATCAATCTTCTGCCCTGGCGCCAGACGCGACGTCGCGCCTGCCTACGCTTCTGGAGTTTTTTATTTGGCGCTTCGCTACTGCTTAGTAGCGGCGTGTTGTTGCGCTATTACAGCGTTTTGAGCGTAGAAAACCAGGTCGAATTGTTGTTAGCGGATGCCGAAAAGACGCGGGCCGAGGCTTTAATGGCGCTAAAGTCGCGTGTGCAGCAGCGCCAGCAACGATGGCAACAGGTTCAAGCGCGGAACAAACAGCGTGAGCAGACCCGAAGCTGGCAGCGGGTTTTGCAAGGGCTGGCGGAATTACTGCCGGAGCAGGCGTGGTTAACAAAAATAACCTGGCAGCAGGAGACACTGGAACTGACGGGAAACACGCTGAGCTTTGCCGCGCTGAAGGCGCTGGAAGCGCAATTACGCCAGCTGCCGCTGTTTAAATTGGGTAGCCCTGGCGAAACGCAGCAGGATGCGCAGGGACGCTGGCAATTCCACTATCGACTGATGCGGAGCGGTGCGCATGAAAACGCTTTGTGATAGCTGGTTAGCGCAGTCGCCGCGCTTTCGGCTCATCTGCGGCTGTGGCTGGATGCTGGGACTGCTCATCGTCGTCATGTTATGCCTCAGCTCCACCGCGCAGAAACGGGTTATGCAACAAGAGGCGCTAAATCAGCAACGAGCGGCCATTCAGGCACAATGGCGAAATTTATATCTGCTGGCGGCATCGCCAGAAGAGCCTGAAGAGACGCTGATTCCGTTCTCCCCACTGCTGTTTCAGACTCCTCTTGCACATCTTATCCACTGGCAACCCTCCGCACAGGGCGGAGAAATGACGCTGAAGCCAGGCTGGAATGTCATCCCGCCGATGTTTGACCAATTAGCGGAGCAAGGGATGAACGTCAGCCGGTTTTCTCTTTACGCAGAAGGTGCGGAGCTGCTGTTAACACTACAACTGGAGCGCCTGAATGATGGTTGAACGCTGGCTGTTGGCGTGCGTAAGCGTACTGATACTCACCGGTATGCGTAATCCCTTCCTGCCACCGGAGGACCGTTGCCAAATTGCTGAGCTGTCGGCATGGCGCTATCAGGGAATATTGAGCCAGGGCGCGCGACCCATTGGCATTGTTCAGGATAGCCAGAAAAAATGGCAGCGGGTTGAGCGAAATGATGTCCTGAAAAACGGTTGGACGGTTACGCAGATAACGGCCCAGAGCGTAACCCTCGACACAGGGAAAAACTGCGAGCCGTCGCAGTGGCAGTGGCAACGACAAGGAGCGATAAATGAAGCGATGGATGGCATGGATAGTACTCGTACTGGTGGTCGGGATTCAGAGCGTACTGGCGGCGAAATCACAAAACGTGACGCTGGTGGTCGATGATGTGCCGGTTGTGCAGGTATTGCAGGCGCTGGCCGAACAGGAAAAGAAAAACCTGGTAGTTTCACCGGATGTCAGCGGTGTGCTGTCACTGCATTTGACGGATGTGCCCTGGAAGCAGGCATTGCAAACAGTGGTGAAAAGCGCCGGGCTGGTATTACGTCAGGAAGGCAACATTCTGCATGTGCATTCTGTTCAATGGCAGAGTGAAAATGCGGCTCGTCAGGACAATGAGCAGGCACGGCTTCAGGCCAGCCTGCCGTTGGAACATCGCAGTATCATTTTGCAATATGCTGATGCCTCCGAGCTGGCAAAAGCCGGAGAAAAGCTGCTCAGCGCCAAAGGAAGCATGACGGTGGATAAACGCACCAACCGCTTACTGCTGCGTGATAATAGCGTTGCGCTTAACGCACTGGAAACGTGGGTGGCGCAAATGGATCTGCCGGTTGCACAAGTCGAACTGGCGGCGCATATCGTGACGATTAATGAAAAAAGCTTGCGTGAGCTGGGGGTGAAGTGGTCGCTGGCTGACGCACAGCAATCGGGGGCGGTGGGGAACGTCACAACGCTTGCCAGCGATCTTTCTGTATCCACAGCCACATCCCGTGTGGGATTTAACATTGGCCGTATTAACGGTCGTTTACTCGAGCTGGAGCTGTCTGCGCTGGAGCAAAAACAGCAGTTGGACATCATCGCCAGTCCACGCTTACTGGCTTCTCACCTGCAACCTGCCAGTATTAAGCAGGGTAGTGAGATCCCTTATCAGGTCTCCAGCGGTGAAAGCGGCGCGACATCCGTCGAGTTCAAGGAAGCTGTATTAGGGATGGAAGTCACGCCCACCGTATTGCAGAAAGGACGAATCAGACTGAAACTGCATATCAGCCAGAATGTTCCCGGGCAGGTGCTACAGCAGGCGGATGGCGAAGTTCTGGCTATTGATAAGCAGGAGATTGAAACTCAGGTCGAGGTAAAAAGCGGCGAGACGATTGCGCTGGGCGGGATTTTTTCACATAAGAATAAATCCGCAGCCGACAGCGTGCCGCTGTTGGGCGACATCCCCTGGCTTGGCTCTCTCTTTCGTCATGATGGTAAAGAAGACGAACGGCGTGAATTAGTGGTTTTTATTACGCCCAGACTGGTTTCAACGCAATAACTTATGCATGAAAAGCCGTTGTTTTTGCACTGAACACGTTTCAGAGATTTGACGTGCGGGTGTATTTAGCATACAAGGAGTACCGATTTGAGTGTCGGTACTTTTCTTTACTTATGCGGCAGTAAATACGCTTTGCCTTTCTGGTGGTGTGTCATAGGCTTATTTGGTGTCATTTGGCTGCGCGATACGTCGCCAGGTCTGATGTTTGCAGGGTAGCATGCCTGCCACGACCAGAAATGCGTAAGGTTTGGTGATTTATTCAGTTGCCAAACCCGCTTGAGTATTGAGATAATTTTCAGTCTGACTCTCGCAATATCTTATGAGGTTTCAGTTCATGTCCTGCTGCGCTGAGTGTCTGCGAAGCGGGTTTACCATTAACGAATAGTCTTAGTAGTACCGAAAAAATGGCAGAGAAACGCAATATCTTTCTGGTTGGGCCTATGGGTGCCGGAAAAAGCACTATTGGGCGCCAGTTAGCTCAACAACTCAATATGGAATTTTACGATTCTGATCAAGAGATTGAGAAACGAACCGGAGCTGATGTGGGCTGGGTCTTCGATGTAGAAGGTGAAGACGGCTTCCGTGATCGCGAAGAAAAAGTCATCAACGAGTTGACGGAAAAACAGGGTATTGTGCTGGCAACTGGCGGTGGCTCTGTTAAATCACGTGAAACACGTAACCGTCTTTCCGCGCGTGGCGTCGTGGTCTATCTTGAAACGACAATTGAAAAACAACTTGCGCGAACTCAACGTGACAAGAAACGCCCGCTGCTGCAGGTAGAATCGCCGCCTCGTGAAGTTCTGGAAGCGTTGGCTGACGAACGCAATCCTCTGTACGAAGAGATTGCTGACGTGACCATTCGCACCGACGATCAGAGCGCAAAAGTCGTAGCAAACCAGATTATTCATATGCTGGAAAGCAACTAATTCTGGCTGAATACACACTCGTCTGCGGGTACAAGTAACTAAGGTGGATGTCGCGTAATGGAGAGGATTACAGTCACTCTCGGGGAACGTAGTTACCCTATCACCATCGCGGCTGGTTTGTTTAATGAGCCAGCTTCATTCTTACCGCTGAAATCGGGCGATCAGGTTATGTTGGTAACCAACGAAACCCTGGCTCCCCTTTATCTCGATAAGGTTCGCGGCGTACTTGAACAGGCGGGTGTTAACGTTGATAGCGTTATCCTTCCCGATGGCGAGCAGTATAAAAGCCTGACGGTTCTGGATACGGTTTTCACTGCGTTACTGCAAAAACCGCACGGTCGTGATACCACGTTAGTCGCACTTGGCGGCGGCGTGATAGGCGATCTGACCGGTTTTGCGGCAGCCAGCTATCAGCGTGGTGTTCGTTTTATTCAAGTCCCGACAACCCTGTTGTCGCAGGTCGACTCCTCCGTTGGCGGCAAAACCGCCGTAAACCATCCCCTCGGTAAAAACATGATTGGCGCGTTTTACCAACCGGCGTCCGTGGTGGTGGATCTCGATTGTCTGAAAACGCTTCCTGCGCGTGAGCTGGCATCGGGGCTGGCGGAAGTGATCAAATACGGCATCATCCTTGACGGTGAATTTTTCAGTTGGCTGGAAGAAAATCTGGATGCGTTATTGCGTCTGGATGGTCCGGCGATGGCGTACTGTATTCGTCGTTGTTGTGAGCTGAAAGCAGAAGTTGTCGCAGCGGACGAGCGTGAAATGGGCTTACGTGCTTTACTGAATCTGGGACACACGTTTGGCCATGCGATCGAAGCTGAAATGGGTTATGGCAATTGGTTACATGGTGAAGCCGTTGCAGCAGGTATGGTAATGGCTGCTCGTACGTCAGAACGTCTTGGACAGTTTACCTCTGCTGATACGCAGCGCATCATTACGCTGCTGCAGCGAGCGGGCTTGCCGGCCAATGGACCGCGTGAAATGTCCAGCGAGGCTTATCTGCCGCACATGCTGCGAGATAAAAAAGTGTTAGCGGGAGAGATTCGTTTAGTGCTTCCGCGGGCTATAGGGAAGAGTGAAGTGCGCGGCGGAGTGTCGCACGAGGTGGTTCTTAACGCTATTGCTGATTGCCAGCCGGCGTAACAACAAGAAAGGTCTGGCTTGCGTTGCGAAACGTAGGTCTTTTAGCTTCAGGTTATGTGCAAAGTCGTAAGCATTAACCTTTGAGTGGGGTGTTAAATGGATGAATTCAAACCAGAAGACGAGCTGAAACCCGATCCCAGCGATCGTCGTACTGGTCGTTCTCGTCAATCGTCTGAACGCGATAATGAGCCGCAAATCAATTTTGATGATGTTGATCTGGATGCTGACGATCGCCGTCCTGCGCGCGCACGTAAAGAGCGTGAAGAAGAACGGGACATTGAAGAAGAGTATGAGTCTGATGACGATGACGTGGATGAAGAGCGTGTAGAACGCCGTCCGCGCAAGCGTAAGAAACCCGCCAGCAAGCCTGCCTCTCGTCAGTATATGATGATGGGTGTCGGTGTCCTGGTGCTGTTGCTGCTGATCATCGGTATCGGTTCTGCGCTGAAAGCCCCCTCATCATCTCCCAGTGAGCAGGCTGGATCTGGTGAGAAGAGCATCGATCTTTCTGGCAACAACGCGACGGATCAGGCGAGCACGACTACGCCTGCAACAGGCGCTGAGCAGACCGCTGGCAATACCCAGCAGGATGTTTCCCTACCGCCGATTTCCTCTACCCCAACTCAAGGTCAGACACCTGCGGCAACTGAAGGCCAGCAGCGTGTTGAAGTGCAGGGCGATCTGAACAACGCTCTGACGCAACCGCAAGGCCAGGAGCAGGTTAACAATGTAGTGGTTAACTCTACGCTGCCGACCGAACCGGCGACCGTTGCGCCAGTTCGTAATGGTAATGCTGTGCGCCAGACTGCGAAAACGGAAACGGCTGAACGCCCTGCTGCGACACACCAGGAACGTAAACAGGCCGTTATTGAGCCGAAGAGCAAACCGCAAACTACGGTGAAAGCGACGCAGACAGAGCCGAAACCTGTTGCTCAGGCAAAACCAACTGCAACTGCGCCGACGACCACAACCAAAGCACCTGTGGTTACCGCTACGCCGAAGGCGACCGTTGAGCCGAAAGCAACCGCGACTACAACGCCTGCGCCAACTGCGACGGCAACAACGTCAACACCTGTTGCTGGTGGAGCGAAAAGTGCAGGAAATGTCGGAGCGTTAAAATCTGCGCCGTCCAGCCATTACACGCTGCAGCTCAGCAGTTCTTCTAACTACGACAACCTTAACGGTTGGGCGAAGAAAGAAAACCTGAAAAACTACGTGGTGTATCAGACGACGCGTAACGGTCAACCGTGGTATGTTCTGGTAACAGGCGTGTATGCGTCTAAAGAAGATGCGAAACGTGCAGTGTCTACGCTACCCGCCGATATTCAGGCGAAAAATCCGTGGGCAAAACCGCTGCACCAGGTTCAGGCCGATTTGAAGTAAGATAGGATATGTTCTGCAATGGTTTGCTGTTTCGCCCAATTGCGGGACAAAGACTAAAGCGCAGGATGCTGTCGGAGCTTTCTCCACAGCCGGAGAAGGTGTAATTAGTTAGTCAGCATGAAAAAAAATCGCGCTTTTTTGAAATGGGCAGGGGGAAAATACCCCCTGCTTGATGATATCAAACGGCATTTACCTCAGGGTGAATGCCTGATTGAACCTTTCGTGGGTGCCGGGTCGGTGTTTCTCAACACCGACTTTTCTCGTTATATTCTTGCCGATATCAACAGCGACCTCATCAGTCTCTATAACATCGTGAAGACACGTACCGATGAGTATGTGCAGGCTTCGCGTGAGCTGTTTATGCCTGAAACTAATCAGGCTGAGGTGTACTATCGGTTCAGAGAAGAATTTAATGCCAGTCAGGATCCGTTCCGCCGTGCAGTGCTGTTCTTGTATCTGAACCGCTTTGGTTACAACGGATTGTGCCGTTATAACCTGCGCGGCGAGTTTAATGTACCGTTTGGTCGTTATAAAAAACCTTACTTCCCGGAAGCCGAGTTGTACCATTTTGCTGAAAAAGCGCAGAATGCGGAGTTCCATTGTCTCTCCTATGAAGAGTGCATGGACCGTGCGGATAGCAACTCTGTGGTCTATTGTGACCCGCCTTATGCACCGCTTTCGGCGACGGCAAATTTCACCGCGTATCATACCAACAGCTTTAGCCCAAAAGAGCAGGCACATCTGGCCGAGATGGCAGAAAAGCTGGTCAGTAAGCAGATCCCGGTGTTAATTTCGAACCATGACACGCCCGATACCCGCGAATGGTACCGATCGGCGAAACATTTTCAGGTCAAAGTGCGGCGCAGCATTAGCAGCAATGGCGGCACGCGTAAAAAGGTGAACGAACTGCTGGCACTGTATAAACCAGGAGTTGTAACGCCTGCGAAGAAATAATTCTCAAGGAGAAGCGGATGAAACAGTATTTGATCGCCCCCTCAATTCTGTCGGCTGATTTTGCCCGCCTGGGTGAGGACACCGCGAGAGCGCTGACTGCCGGTGCCGACGTCGTGCACTTCGATGTCATGGACAATCACTACGTACCAAACCTGACCATCGGCCCGATGGTACTGAAATCGCTGCGTAAATATGGCATTACTGCCCCGATTGACGTTCATCTGATGGTGAAACCGGTCGATCGTATTGTCCCGGACTTCGCCGCCGCCGGCGCGAGCATCATTACTTTTCACCCGGAAGCCTCCGAGCACGTCGATCGCACTTTACAGCTGATCAAAGAGCATGGCTGTAAAGCGGGCCTGGTGTTTAACCCGGCAACACCGCTGAGCTATCTGGACTACGTCATGGATAAGCTCGATGTGATCCTGCTGATGTCCGTTAACCCAGGCTTTGGCGGGCAGTCCTTTATCCCACAAACGCTGGATAAGCTGCGCGAAGTGCGTCGTCGTATTGATGAATCTGGCTACGATATCCGCCTCGAAGTGGACGGCGGCGTCAAGGTGAACAACATTGGTGAAATCGCGGCGGCGGGTGCAGATATGTTTGTCGCAGGCTCTGCTATTTTCGACCAACCAGACTACAAAAAAGTCATTGATGAAATGCGCAATGAACTGGCGAAGGTAAGTCATGGATAAGTTTCAGGATATTCGGGGCGTTGCATTTGACCTCGACGGTACGCTGGTCGACAGCGCGCCGGGATTAACCGCAGCGGTGGATATGGCGCTGTATGCGCTGGAACTGCCGATTGCCGGTGAAGAACGCGTTATCACCTGGATTGGCAACGGTGCAGATGTACTGATGGAGCGCGCGCTGGCGTGGTCGCGTCAGGAGCGCGCCACACTACGTAAGACAATGGGTAAACTGCCCGTTGATGATGATATCCCCGCTGAAGAACAGGTGCGTATTTTGCGTAAGCTGTTCGACAGATACTACGGCGATGTCGCAGAAGAGGGGACATTCCTGTTCCCTGATGTTGCCGACACGCTGGGCGCGATGCATGCGAAAGGATTGCCGCTGGGTCTGGTGACCAACAAACCGACCCCGTTTGTCGCGCCATTGCTTGAGGCGTTAGATATCGCCAAATACTTTAGCGTGGTCATCGGTGGTGACGACGTGCAGAATAAAAAACCGCATCCGGATCCGCTACTGCTGGTAGCAAGCAAGCTTGGCATTAAGCCTGAGCAATTGCTCTTCGTAGGGGATTCACGTAATGATATTCAGGCGGCAAAAGCTGCTGGCTGTCCGTCCGTTGGTCTGACTTATGGCTACAACTACGGCGAGTCGATCGCGCTGAGCCAACCCGACGTTATTTACGACCGTATTAATGAACTACTGCCCGTTCTCGGGCTTCCGCATAGCGAAAATCAGGAATCAAAAAATGACTAAGCCCATCGTTTTTAGTGGCGCACAGCCCTCAGGTGAATTGACCATTGGCAACTATATGGGTGCGCTGCGTCAGTGGGTGAGCATGCAGGATGACTACCATTGCATCTACTGCATCGTTGACCAACATGCCATCACCGTTCGTCAGGATGCTCAGCAGCTGCGTAAAGCAACGCTCGATACGCTGGCGCTGTATCTGGCATGCGGTATCGATCCTGAAAAAAGCACCATTTTCGTCCAGTCTCATGTACCGGAACACGCACAATTAGGTTGGGCGCTGAACTGCTACACCTATTTCGGCGAGCTGAGCCGTATGACCCAGTTCAAAGATAAATCCGCACGCTATGCGGAGAACATCAACGCCGGTCTGTTTGATTATCCGGTGCTGATGGCGGCAGACATCCTGCTGTATCAGACCAACCAGGTACCGGTTGGCGAAGATCAGAAACAGCATCTGGAACTAAGCCGCGATATCGCCCAGCGCTTCAACGCCCTGTATGGCGACATCTTCAAAGTGCCTGAGCCGTTCATTCCTAAATCCGGTGCGCGCGTGATGTCGCTGCTGGAGCCGACGAAGAAAATGTCCAAGTCGGATGACAACCGCAACAATGTGATCGGCCTGCTGGAAGATCCGAAATCCGTGGTTAAGAAAATCAAACGTGCGATGACCGACTCCGAAGAGCCGCCTGTTGTACGCTACGACGTGCAGAATAAAGCGGGTGTTTCCAACCTGCTGGATATCCTCTCTGCCGTCACCGGCCAGAGCATTCCGGAGCTGGAACAGCACTTTGAAGGCAAGATGTATGGTCATCTGAAAGGTGAAGTCGCAGAGGCCGTTTCCGGCATGCTGACCGAGCTTCAGGAGCGTTATCACCGTTTCCGTAACGATGAAGCTTTCCTGCAGCAGGTGATGAAAGATGGCGCGGAAAAAGCCAGCGCACGCGCGTCTGTTACGCTGAAAGCGGTTTACGAAGCGATTGGTTTTGTCGCCAAGCCGTAATGCGCTCTGCGTTGCTGAAGAAACCGGGTTCTACCCGGTTTTTTTTCGCCTGTTCGCTGGTGAATCTCAAAAAATATGAAGCGCCTCGCCGTTTGCATATTTCCTTATATCAATCACTTTAATGAAGATATAAATATTCAATTTACTGAAGATATAAAATGCGTCGGATATTTAAAAGAGGAGGGGACTGACAACCCTGGCCCGCTACCTGCTCGGCGAGAAGTGCGGTAACGTGTGAATGAGCATTTAACCTATAAATATAAAAACCGGGGATTTCCCGGTTTTTTTGTATCTGCGCAATCGCTTCTGTTACAGATCTGCAGCCGGGCCACAGCCACCAATAATTTTAGAAATAGAAATTGCCGGATGCAGGAAGTAATCGTAGGTGCAGTTATCTTTTTTGTTATCGACATGACCAGTACACGCGGTCAGCGTAGCCAGAACACCAGCAACGATAGTGATTTTTGCAAATTTCAGCATGTTAAAATCCTTGTAAGATATCTATTTTTAAATGGATGAAATCCATTTCTCGGCGGTTAAGATATCAACTAAAATAAATTTAAAGTAGTCCGGATTAGGACATAACAAGTTTTATATAAAATATTATTTCAATGAATTTAAATGTTTTAAAGATATATTTAATTAATGATTAACGGTTGGGCTACTGAGGCGAGTATATAGCGTGTATCGGTTTTTGATTTATTTCTATCGGAAGATAAATAAATGCCCTGAATATGAACTGTCCAACTTTATAGGGGCAGTCCAATATCAGGGCATTTTTGAGCATTCAATTAATGGTTCGAGAACCAGTTCAGCTTATCGCGTAGTCCAACCACGCGGCCGACGATAATCAGCGCCGGGCTTTCAACCTGCTGCGCCAGTTCGCCGAGTTGCGAAAGCACCCCGTTAACAACGCGTTGCTTCACGGAGGTACCGTTTTCTACCAGCGCGACAGACATATCGGGTTGCATGCCAAATTCGATCAGTTTTTCCTGGATAGTAGCCGCCTGATTGAGGCCCATGTAGAACACCAGCGTCTGTTTCTCTGCCGCCAGGTTTTCCCAGTCCAGCTCGCCGCCGGTTTTCAGGTGCCCGGTGACCAGACGTACACTCTGGGCGTAATCTCGATGGGTCAGTGGAATGCCGGAATAGGCGGAACAACCGGATGCTGCGGTAATACCTGGCACAACGGAGAATGGAATACCGGCATGGCACAGGGTTTCCAGCTCTTCGCCACCACGGCCAAAGATGAACGGGTCGCCACCTTTCAGGCGCACGACGCGTTTGCCCTGTTGCGCTTCACGCAGCAGGATCTGGTTAATTTCTTCCTGCGGTACACAGTGGTAGCCCGCGCGTTTACCGACGAACACCCGGTCGGCATCGCGGCGTACAAGGTTCATGATGTCGTCGGATACCAGACGGTCATAAACCACGACATCCGCTTGCTGGATCTGCTGTAGACCTTTCAGCGTCAGCAGCCCGGCATCGCCAGGACCGGCGCCAACCAGCACTACTTCGCCTCGATGGTCCAACGGTTCGCTGAGCAACTGCTCGGTGGTTTCCTCGACGGCTTTCTGGTCACTGTTCGCCAGCGACTGCGCCAGGCGGTCATTCACGAACAATTTTTCCCAGAAGCGGCGACGTTCACCCATGCTGGCAAACTGTTCTTTCACTCGGGCGCGTAACTTGCCTGCATATTGCGCGACCTGGCCCAGATGCTGAGGCAGCACAGATTCAAGTCTTTCACGTAGCAGACGGGCAAGCACCGGCGATGTACCGCCGGAGGAGACCGCCACCATCAGCGGCGAGCGGTCGATAATGGAGGGCATGATAAAACTGGCTGCTTTTGGCGCATCGACCACGTTGCAGAAAATACGACGTGATTCTGCGGCGGTGCTGACGCTTTGGTTGACGGCATCGTCATCGGTGGCGGCAATAGCCAGCCAGCAGGTGTCGAGCAGGGACTCGTCGAACGGTCCCTCAACCAGCGTCAGCATGCCTTCATCTGCCCATACGGTGAACTGCGGAATAAACGCCAGCGCATTAACCGTTATACGGGCGCCCGCTTCCAGCAGTAACCGCGCTTTGCGTTCTGCGACATCACCACCGCCGACGATCAAGCAGTCGCGGTCACGTAGTTGACAAAATATAGGCAAATGATCCACGACATTACCCCTTAATTATTGGCAGTAGCCTCTGGCTGGTTGATTTTTGCCGGAGCAGGACGCTCCGATTTTGGCGTAGCATACCAATAACCCAATCCCATGAATACGACACCGGACAAAGTATTACCGAGTGTCACCCACAACAGGTTATGACCAATTCCTGACAGGGTATAGGCTTCGCTGTGGTGGCCGAACCAGGAGAGGGCAAACAGCGTCATGTTGGCAACCGAGTGCTCGTAACCGGAAGCGATAAACGCCAGTAGACACCACCAGATAGCGAGGAATTTTGCTGCGCCCTCGGTACGAATTGCCATCCAGATTGCCAGACAAACCAACCAGTTACACAGCGCGCCTTTAAAGAACAGGACCGTTGCTGGCGCGGTCGTTTTCGCCAACGCCACCGAATGGACGATGCTGGTATCGACCGGCAGCAGGCTACCGCCGCCCCAACTGTAAAGCAGAGCGACAAACACGGATCCGACCAGGTTACCCAGCCAGGTTTTTGGCAGGATTGCCCACATCTGACCGTGACTGATGGTGCCCGCTTTAACGCCAAGCGTCAGGAACATCGTGTGTCCGGTGAACAGTTCAGAACCGGCGATAATAACCAGCGTTAAGGCAATACCAAAGGTTGCACCCATTACCAGAGGACGTACGGACGGGTCGAGCAGATTACCGAGGGTGAAAATAAGAATGATGCCGAGACCCACATAGGCTCCTGCCATTGCCGAACTGATCCAGAATCCGAGCGGGTTATTAGCCGAGAGGCGTGCGATGCGCGCAGCGTTAGCCGCACACTTATTAATAGTGTCTGTGAACATGTGTTGATTATCCTTGAAGTACAAACAATAAAAAGAAATCGTAACCGTAGGCCGGATAGCGCTACGCTTATCAGGCCTACAAATAAAAGACCTACAAATACGTCAAAAAAGGGGAGGCGTTGCGCCTCCCAAAAAGTTATTAACCGCGCAGTTGCACCGTGCCGTCTTTCACTCGCGCTTCGTAATGTTTCACGGAGAACTGTTCGTCTTCCATGCACAGACCATCGCTTAAGCGAAAGCGCTGTTTTTTCAGCGGGCTGGCGACCCACAATTCGCCCTGATGTTCAGCAATCAGCCCACGAGAAAGCACGCTGGATTCAAAGAACGGGTCGATGTTGCTGATCGCAAACACCTGGTCGCTGTGATACGGGCGGAAAATCGCAACTTGCTCGCTACCTAACAGGGCGCAGACGCCTGTTGCAGGCAGAATGTCATCGATTTTGCAGATGTTTTTCCACTGGCTCATGCGTTTTCCTCCACCAGAGTCACCGGGATACGCTCATAGGGCGTGGCCGGACGATGTTGTTCACGTTCAGGCACAACCTGGACATTCGGATCGCGTTGATCGCTGTTGATAAAGTGTTTGAAGCGAACCTGTGCGGATGGGGTGTTAACCGTCTCTGTCCACTCGCAGACCACCGCTTCACGCAGACGGGCCATCTCTTCTTCCAGGTGCTGGTTCAGCCCCAGTTTGTCGTCGATGATGACCGATTTCAGATATTCGATACCGCCTTCCAGGTTGTCTAACCATGGTGCGGTTCGGGTCAGTTTGTCAGCGGTACGGATGTAGAACATCATGAAACGATCAAGGTATTTGAGCAGCGTTTCGCGGTCGATATCCGCTGCCAGCAGGTCTGCATGACGAGGTTTCATCCCGCCGTTACCGCAAACGTACAAGTTCCAGCCTTTCTCAGTGGCGATGATACCCACGTCTTTGCCCTGTGCTTCCGCACATTCACGGGTACAGCCGGAGACGCCGAATTTCATTTTGTGCGGGGTACGAATGCCCTTGTAGCGGTTTTCCAGCTCCACGCCGAATCCGACGCTATCGCCGACGCCATAACGGCACCAGGTACTGCCTACGCAGGTTTTCGCCATACGCAGGGCTTTGGCGTATGCGTGACCGGTTTCAAAGCCCGCTTCAATCAGCTGACGCCAGATTTCCGGCAGGTCATCTTTTTGCGCGCCGAACAGGCCGATACGCTGAGAACCGGTGATTTTGGTATACAGGTTAAATTCACGCGCGATACGGCCCACGGCCACCAGGCCTTCAGGAGTAATTTCTCCGCCCGCAGAGCGCGGGATCACGGAGTAGGTACCGTCTTTCTGGATGTTCGCCAGGAAGTTGTCGTTAGTGTCCTGCAGCGGCGTGTGCTGTGGTTTGAGGATGTACTCATTCCAGCAGGAGGCCAACAGGGAACCTACGGTTGGTTTACACACTTCACAGCCGTAGCCTTTCCCGTGTTTTGCCAGCAGCTCTTCGAAGGTTTTAATTCCTTCTACACGGATCAGATGGAAAAGTTCCTGACGCGAGTACGGGAAGTGTTCACACAGGTTGTTGTTAACTTCGATCCCCTGTTTCGCCAGTTCAGCGTTCAGGACCTGCGTTACCAACGGGATACACCCGCCGCAGCCGGTACCAGCTTTGGTTTCAGCTTTCAGCGCCGCAACGGTGTGGCAGCCTTTGTTAATAGCGGCGATCAGCATGCCTTTGGTGACGTCGAAGCAGGAGCAAATCTGCGCGCTGTCCGGCAGTTTATCGACACCGATAGACGGCTTACCGCTGCCCGCGTGAGCTGGCAGAATCAGTGAGTCTGGGTTTTCCGGCAGTTCGATGGCGTTCAGCACCAGCTGCAGCAGGTTGCCGTAATCGCTGGTGTCACCGACTAAAACCGCCCCGAGCAGGGTTTTGTTATCTTCGCTAACGATGAGGCGTTTGTAGACTTCTTTGCTTTCGTCGAGATAGACGTAGCTACGGGCGCCCGGCGTGCGCGCATGCGCGTCGCCAATCCCGCCGACGTCAACACCGAGCAGCTTCAGCTTGGCGCTCAGATCCGCACCTTCAAAGGCGTTTTCGGTTTCGAGAATATGGTCAACGGCAACCTGCGCCATTTTGTAGCCTGGAGCGACCAGACCATACACGCGGTTGTTCCAGCTGGCGCATTCGCCGATGGCATAGATGTCCGGATCAGAAGTCTGGCAGGTATCGTTAATCACAATACCACCGCGCGGCGCAACGTCGAGGCCGCATTGGGTGGCCAGTTTGTCGCGTGGGCGAATACCGGTAGAAAAGACGATGAAATCGACTTCCAGTTCGCTACCGTCGGCAAAACGCATGGTTTTGCGCGCTTCGGTGCCTTCCTGGACGATCTCTTTAGTGTTTTTGCTGGTGTGGACACGCACGCCCATGCTTTCAATTTTGCGACGTAACTGCTCGCCACCCATGTGATCCAGCTGTTCGGCCATCAGCATCGGGGCAAATTCAATCACGTGGGTTTCAACGCCGAGGCTTTTCAGCGCCCCGGCGGCTTCCAGGCCCAGCAGGCCACCGCCGACGACGGCACCACGTTTGCTACGGCGCGCGCAAGACTCAATGGCGTTGAGGTCTTCGATGGTGCGGTAAACGAAGCAGTCTTGGGTTTCAGAACCTTTAATCGGCGGGATCCACGGATAAGAGCCTGTCGCCATGATCAGCTTATCGTAATAGACCGTACGACCCGCGCTGGAGTGGATCACCTTCTCCTGGCGGTTGATGGTGATTGCGCGCTCGCCCACTAACACCTTAACGCCATGCTTCTCGTAGAATCCTTCACGCACCAGAGAAAGTTCTTCGGCGGTGTGGTGGGAGAAGTAGGACGACAGGTGGACGCGGTCGTACGCTTTGCGGGGTTCTTCACAGAAGACGGTAATATCAAAATTGGCAGCGTCGGATTTATCAAGAAGATCCTCAATAAAGCGATGGCCGACCATACCATTACCGATAATAGCGAGTCTGACTTTGCTCATTTTTGCCTCGATTTCTTTTCTATTACTGCCTACCTTAACGATTCAGCAACCCCGCTTATTGATGCAAATCAAATTCGCCTTTATATACTCCTTAAGAGGTATATAGCTGATTTAACTGCATTTTTATAAGTTACGGAATTAACAGGCTTTTCGTGTTTGTATAAATAGCGTACAAATTAAGAGGTTTTTGTAAGAATTGGCCTACAGCACCAGAGAAAGAAGAGGGCGCGGGAATAGGCCGGAGGGCGTCTGCGCCTTATCCGGCCTACAAACAGCTTGTCTTGTAGGCCGGATAAGATGCGTTAGCATCGCCATCCGGCACTCAGATTAATGCGTTGCGGGTGCGTTATGCTGGCGATGACGCGTGACGAACCCAAGAATAAAGCACATCACGAATACGACCGCATACAAGCCGTTAGCCGTCTGCAATGCCGCCAGCGGACCGCTGTGCGCCACGATAGGGCCAGTGACCACGAAAGTGAGCATAGTACCGATGGTGCCACAGGTCAGAACGAAGTTAACCAGTTTAGGTGATGCGACCTTCGTCTGCTGGGAGCCGAGGGTAATGATGGTGGTATAAATCGCGCTGGAGAAGAAGCCCAACGTCAGAATGAACCACGGCATATGCTCCGGCGTACCGGTGATAAACAGATACATCAGGACGGTGGCCACACCCGCCAGTACGGTCAGGATGCGCTGCAAATCGAAGAAACGCAGGATAAAGCTAAATGCCCACATGCCAACCATGTAAGACATCCAGAAGTCGCTGACCAGTTTACCTGCGTCGTTCAGGCTCATGCCCAGACTTTTGGCGTATTCCGGCACCCAGGAGATAAAGCCCAACTGACCGAGGATGTAGCACAGCGCGGCGATCGCCAGGAACAGCACGCCAATGCCCCATTTTTCTTTTACCACTGGCGCGTCCGGTTGCTGCGCGTGTTTACCCAGCGCCGGGAATTCGCAGCCGAAGGTCAGCAGGAAAATGGCGACGTATACCAGGCCGATGCAGGCATAAACCCAATACCATTCGATGCTGCGCGCTAACAGGAATGCTGCCACCATCGGAAAAATCATGCCGGCCATGCTGAAGAAGGAGTCAGTAAACAGCAGGCGGGAACCGCGCTGGCGACCTTCGTACATCTGAGTCACCAGGAACGTACCAATCGACATGGTGATACCGCTCACCAGACCCAGTACAAACATGGCGGCTGAGAACAAGGCCAGGCTATGGCTGAGCATCAGTCCGGCGACCGCCAGAACCATCAGGATAAAGCCAAAGCGCAACTGGGTTTTCAGTGGCACAATTTCCATCAGCCATGCATTCAGAAAAATAGAGATCAGAATGCCGGCATTCAGAAAGGTGAAGGTGTTACTCATACTGGAAACGGGCAAATGGAAGTAATCTGCGATGTTTCCCATCACCATCCCGGTGACAATTACCAACGCGCCTGTCAGGGCGTAGGAGAGAAAGCTAATCCATGTGAGCTTGATGCGATTGCTGTTAGTCATGACTGGCCTGTATAGAAGTGTTAGGCGCATTGACTGCGCCGTGAGCGGGCAGATTTTAGGCGCTTTAGTGATGCATTTAAATGTTTATTGGTAATTACTTGCTACGTTACATTTTTTTATGTGATCTAGATCGCATTGAATCTTGAGGCTATAAGGTTACATTTGTTTCAAGTACGTAAAATTAAGTAAAGGGATGGCCTTGTTCTTGAAGGCTCTTTAGAATCAATTCACTTGCTTCATTTCTGCTCTTGTTAAGGAATTCTCATGCTCAAATCGACTCTGGCGGCTGTTGCAGCTGTTCTCGCTCTTTCTGCTCTTTCTCCCGCAGCACTGGCAGCAAAAGGTGACCCGCATGTCCTGCTGACAACCTCTGCCGGTAACATTGAGCTGGAGCTGAACAGTCAGAAAGCCCCAGTTTCAGTGAAAAACTTTGTCGATTATGTCAACAGCGGTTTCTATAACAACACCACGTTCCACCGCGTGATCCCTGGCTTCATGGTGCAGGGCGGCGGTTTTACCGAGCAGATGCAGCAGAAGAAACCTAACCCGCCAATCAAGAATGAAGCTGATAACGGACTGCGTAATACCCGCGGCACGATTGCCATGGCGCGTACAGCAGATAAAGACAGCGCGACCAGCCAGTTCTTTATCAATATTGCAGACAATGCGTTCCTCGATCACGGCCAGCGCGACTTTGGGTACGCGGTCTTCGGTAAAGTTGTGAAAGGTATGGATGTCGCGGATAAGATCTCTCAGGTGCAGACCCATGATGTTGGTCCTTACCAGAATGTCCCGTCAAAACCGATTGTTATCCTGTCTGCCAAAGTCCTGCCGTAAACGTCTTTTACGCGGGCAGTTCCTGTCCGCGTTCTTTCCCTTCTCTGCGTAACCTGAAATTGCCGCTTATACTTGTGGCAAGTGTCGGCTCATTCAGGGAGGTCACGTGAAAAAACTCACCGATAAACAAAAGTCCAGACTCTGGGAACAACGGCGAAATGCCAATTTCCAGGCCAGTCGGCGGCTGGAAGGCGTGGATATTCCACGGGTGACTCTGAGCACGGAAGACGCCCTGGCGCGTCTTGAAGAGTTGAGGGGGCACTATGAGCGATAAATTCGGTGATGGACGCGATCCCTATTTGTATCCGGGCCTGAATGTCATGCGTAACCGTCTGGGGATTCATCAGGCGCAGCGCCTGGCGCAGGCGGCGTATGAACTGACGGCGCTGCGTGCGGCCACTATCGAATTAGGCCCGCTTAAACGGGGCTTGCCGCATCTGTGCGCCATTCATCGCCAACTGTATCGGGATATTTTTGACTGGGCGGGACATCTGCGAGAAGTGGATATTTACCAGGGCGAGACCCGCTTTTGCCATTTCGCTTATATCGAGAAAGAGGGCAATGCGCTGATGCAGGACCTGGAAGACGAGTCCTGGTTGGTGGGGTTACCGGAAGATAAGTTTGTGGATCGTCTTGCTCACTATTATTGCGAAATCAACATGCTGCATCCGTTTCGTATTGGCAGCGGTCTGGCGCAGCGAATTTTTTTCGAACAGTTAGCGATTCATGCCGGGTATATATTGAGCTGGGATGACATTCCGGTTGAGGAGTGGAACCTGGCTAATCAGAGTGGGGCGATGGGGGACCTGTCTGCGCTTAGGGCGATATTTCGTAAAGTGGTAAGCGAAGCCCCGGAAACTGAGTAGAATAGCGCGGTTCTTATGTACCGGAGCCGCCATGATCCTGCTTATCGATAACTATGATTCTTTTACCTGGAACCTGTACCAATACTTCTGCGAACTGGGCGCTGATGTCCTTGTCAGGCGCAACGACGAACTGACGCTGGCGCAAATCGACGCGCTAAGCCCGCAAAAAATCGTAATATCCCCAGGCCCCTGCACGCCGGATGACGCTGGGATCTCATTGGATGTTATTCGTCATTTCGCGGGCAAGACGCCCCTGCTGGGTGTTTGTCTGGGACATCAGGCTATGGCGCAGGCCTTTGGCGCGACAGTGGTTCGGGCAGCTAAAGTGATGCACGGTAAAACCTCGCCAATTACGCATAACGGGCAGGGTGTTTTTCAGGGGCTCGCCAACCCATTAACGGTGACGCGCTACCACTCTCTGGTGGTTGCCCCCGCGACGCTTCCTGACTGCTTTGAGGTGACGGCCTGGAGTGAAACGCAGGAGATTATGGGCATTCGTCACCGCGAGTGGGATATGGAAGGTGTGCAGTTTCACCCGGAGAGTATTCTCAGCGAACAGGGGCATCAACTGCTGGCTAATTTCCTCAACAGGTGATTTGTGGTTGCTATTCAGTGATTTTTTATTCATATTTTGTGATTATAATTTCACTAACATTTCTGCTTAACAGGGTGGCAATGACATGGCAACTGAACAAACTGCAATTACGCGCGCGACATTCGATGAAGTGATTCTGCCGATTTATGCACCGGCTGAGTTTATCCCGGTAAAAGGAAAAGGGAGTCGAGTCTGGGATCAACAGGGCAAAGAGTATGTTGATTTCGCGGGCGGCATTGCAGTTACTGCACTAGGACATTGCCATCCGGCCCTGGTGGAGGCGTTAAAAACCCAGGGTGAAACCCTGTGGCATACCAGCAACGTTTTCACCAACGAACCGGCGTTGCGCCTGGGCCGTAAAATCATTGATGCGACCTTCGCCGAGCGCGTGCTGTTCATGAACTCGGGTACCGAAGCTAACGAAACCGCCTTTAAGCTGGCGCGCCACTATGCCTGCGTGCGCCATAGCCCGTTCAAAACCAAAATCATTGCCTTCCATAATGCGTTTCACGGCCGTTCGCTGTTTACCGTGTCCGTCGGCGGGCAGCCGAAATACTCTGACGGCTTTGGACCAAAACCAGCGGATATCATCCATGTACCGTTTAACGATCTGCATGCGGTCAAAGCGGTGATGGACGATCACACCTGTGCGGTGGTGGTTGAGCCTATTCAGGGGGAGGGTGGCGTCACTGCGGCAACGCCGGAATTCCTGCAAGGTTTGCGTGAACTTTGCGACCAACACCAGGCGCTATTGGTATTGGATGAAGTGCAGAGCGGGATGGGCCGTACCGGCGATCTGTTTGCCTATATGCACTATGGCGTGACGCCGGATATCCTCACCAGCGCGAAGGCTCTCGGCGGCGGCTTCCCGGTGAGCGCGGTGCTGACCACCCAAGAGATTGCCTCCGCATTTCATGTGGGTTCGCACGGTTCCACTTACGGTGGTAATCCGTTGGCCTGCGCAGTTGCGGGGGCCGCGTTTGATATCATCAACACGCCGGAAGTGTTGGAAGGTATTCAGGCCAAACGTCAGACGTTTGTCCAGCATTTGCACAAGATTGATCAACAGTTCGACATTTTCAGCGAGATTCGCGGGATGGGGCTGCTGATTGGCGCCGAGCTGAAGCCGCAGTTTAAAGGCCGGGCGCGCGATTTCCTGTATGCCACCGCGCACGAAGGGGTGATGGTACTCAACGCCGGACCGGACGTGATGCGTTTCGCGCCGTCGCTGGTAGTTGAGCAGGCGGATATCGATGAAGGGATGCAGCGTTTCGCACAAGCGGTAGCGAAAGTCGTTGCCTGATTACCTGTTGCCGGATAAGCACAGCGCATCCGGCAGTCGATCTTAACCTTTCATGTCCCGCAGACGGCGGCTCAGCCAGATTCCGTGGTGCGGTCGCTGACGCCATGCTACCGACGAAATGGTGTGCATGGTGTTCAGATGCCCCAGTATCCGTTGCAGATGCTGCTCAAGGGTGCTTAACGGACCGTGGGACAGCATCTCTGGCGCTTCGAGAATATTCACATCGCCTGAGCTTCCCGGTCCGTCATATTCCAGCCGCTGCTGACAGCGCTGGAGCGCAATTTCACAGGATTCCAGATACCGCTGCGCTAAATCCGGCGTCAGCATTGTGTGTTCCCTTGCCAGTGTGGTCATCGCGTTGATGTGCTCGACGATGAACTGGCTGTGCGTGACCCACAGTTTCATGTCCGCCAGGTAGTGCGAGTTGAATCCTGGCTCCTGCATCGCCTGGTTCAGTGAGTTGAACAACGTGTTATGCGCCTGATTGACCCGCATGCGTTGATACGCCAGCGGCGTGGCCTGCGGATCGTTGCTGAGGATCAGGCGAATGGCCTCCTGATCGGCTTCTAACGCATCATGGGCGTTCTTACGCAGCAGGCCGCTCTGCCACTGCGGCCACAGCCAGAGTGTACCGCCAAAGGCGATTAAGCAGCCAATAACCGTATCGACAAACCGCGGCACGATAAACTGTTCTCCGTTCAGCGTCAGCAGTTGCAGGGTGTATACCGCCGTGACCGTAAAGCCGACGGTAGCCCAGCCGTAGTTTTTGCGCATGATCAGATAGCTACCTAGGGTAATCAGCAGCATGCCTGCCAGCGTGTAACCTTCCTGAATATGAAAGTGCAGGGTGACCCCGGCAATGACCAGTCCAACGAGCGTTCCTGCTGAACGGTGTAAAATACGTACCCGGGTTGCTCCGTAGCCATTTTGCGTGACGAACAGGATCGTCATCAAAATCCAGTAAGGCTTTGGCAGGTGTAAAGCGCTGCCCATCAGGCTGGCGATACTTAGCATGACACTGATGCGTCCGGCATTACGCAGCGCCGGCGATTTCAACGACAGATAGTTTTTCAGGGCCGGGATCAGCGGCAACCGACGCTGCTTGTCCGCCATTAAATCTCGGGCGTACAGCGGTCGCTGGGTGCGTAGCACGCGGGCAATACGGCTGAAGTGCCAGTAGCAAAATTGTCCCACCGGATTGTCCGGATGCTGGTTGGCGATTTTCTCCAGCGTGCCAATCTGCTTGTCCATCGAGAAACGGGTCGGCAAGCGGTGATACAGAATATCATCAGCCAGTACCCGAAGGCGTTCGGCGACGGTGCGCGCATTCCAGCGAATCACCTGTTCGGCGTGGCTACGTTCGACCAGCTTTTGCACCTCTTCCGGCTGGTGGAGGCTGACGGAAATATGCTCCTGCAAGTCCAGTGCCTCCTGAAAGGCACGCAGCAGGCGCTTGTAATCGTTGTTGCGATGCGCCGACAGCATATGCATTTGCTGGTAGCACTGGGTAATCAGATCTACCGCTTTCTGCTGGCGAACCAGCAGGGGAGGCAGCGCTTTTTCCGGATCGGCATGCTGGGTCAGCAGGCTGTACTTAGCCTCACAGTAATCGGCTAATTCACGGTACAACAAGCTGAGCGATTCACGGAGCGGCTGCTCGCGCCACATCCAGAACCAGAACCAGTTGAACAGGCCGTACCATAACGTGCCCAGCGCATAGATCAGCAACGGTTCCCAGACGGGCATGTTCCCGACCAGGCTTAGCGTGAAAATCGCGGCGATAAGTGAGGCCGGTAACAGTCTGGCATGCAGAGGGCTTAGCTCGGCGGTTACGCCAAGAATCAGCGTCAGTCCGGTGAGGATAAGCGGCAGCGGTATGGCCTGTGCCAGCAGCAACTGCATGATCAGACTGCAACCGGCAAACAAAGACGCGCCAATAGATAAACGTTTGAAAAAGCGCTTATGCGGGGTATCAAGACCGGCAATGTTGCAGCAGGCAGGGACCAGGGAGAAGAGGAGTCCCAGATGAAGCTGACCGATGATCAGACCAACAGCCACAGGTAAACATAGCACCAGCGTCTGCCGTAGTGCGTAGTTGATCTCTGGGTGGTATATCAGTCTTCGCCACATCGGTGTAAACAAAAGTGGCGCATCACTGAGTAACGCGCCACTTCGATGGGGTTAACGGGTGCCGTAGACGACGATGGTCTTACCGTGTGCGGAGATCAGGTTTTGATCTTCCAGCATCTTCAGAATACGACCAACGGTCTCACGGGAGCAGCCAACGATCTGGCCGATTTCCTGACGGGTGATTTTAATCTGCATGCCGTCCGGGTGGGTCATCGCATCAGGCTGTTTCGCCAGATTCAGCAGAGTCTGCGCGATACGACCCGTTACGTCGAGGAAGGCTAGGTTGCCGACTTTTTCAGACGTGACCTGCAGGCGACGAGCCATCTGTGAAGACAGGCGCATCAGAATATCCGGGTTGACCTGGATTAATTGGCGAAATTTTTTGTATGAAATTTCAGCGACTTCACATGCGGTTTTGGCACGTACCCAGGCGCTACGTTCCTGACCTTCTTCGAAGAGGCCTAATTCACCAATAAAATCGCCCTGATTCAGATAAGAAAGGATCATTTCTTTCCCTTCTTCATCTTTGATCAGCACTGCCACTGAGCCTTTAACGATGTAATACAACGTTTCCGCTTTTTCACCCTGGTGAATCAGCGTGCTCTTCGATGGGTACTTATGAATATGGCAATGAGACAAGAACCATTCGAGAGTCGGGTCTGTTTGCGGTTTGCCAAGCACCATGCGCGGTTATCCTCTGTTATAAGCTGTCTCCAGAGCCAGAAAACGACGCTGCCTCTGGGTTTGCAAAAATATGCTTCCCGCTACCTGGGAAAGGGGCTGTCAAAAATTAACTGCAGCCTGTAATGTGATGTCCTCTGCATACATGCAGTACGTCAATGTATTACTGTAGCATCCTGACTGTTTTAGCATAGCTTTCGCCGTGTGTCTCCTGGTGTCTCGCTTCAGCATGACGCAGGTCGCCTTCCGTTGCGAGAATTGTTATGTACGCGTAATCTGTCAGGAAAATTGAAACATTGGAGTTACGAAATATGCAAGCGCGTGTAAAGTGGGTTGAGGGGTTAACCTTCCTCGGTGAGTCCGCCTCTGGTCACCAAATTTTGATGGACGGTAACTCCGGTGATAAAGCGCCGAGCCCGATGGAAATGGTATTAATGGCTGCGGGCGGTTGCAGCGCAATTGATGTGGTTTCGATCCTGCAAAAAGGTCGTCAGGATGTGACCAACTGCGAAGTGAAACTGACCTCAGAGCGTCGTGATGAAGCGCCGCGCCTGTTTACCCACATCAACCTGCATTTCATCGTAACGGGTAACGATCTGAAAGATGCGTCCGTTTCGCGCGCAGTCGATCTCTCTGCGGAAAAATATTGCTCTGTGGCGCTGATGCTGGAAAAGGCGGTGAACATTACCCACTCCTATGAAGTGGTTGCTGCTTCGTGATGTCATGCCTGATGGCGTTTCACTTATCAGGCCTACAGGATATAAACGCGTAGGCCGGATAAGGCATCAGCCGCCATCCGGCAAAATAACACCTTACTCTATCTTTTTGCCTTCCATCAGTCGCTGGACCAGCGGCAGCATAATCAATTCCATCGCCAGACCCATTTTCCCGCCCGGAACAACCAACGTATTGATATGGGAAATGAATGATCCCTGCAGCATGGCCAGTAGCCACGGGAAGTCGATCCCTTCCAGGTTCCGAAAATGAATCACGACAAAGCTTTCATCCAGGGATGGAATACTTTTGGCGGCAAAGGGGTTGGAGGTATCAACGGTCGGTACGCGCTGGAAGTTAATGTGCGTACGGGAAAACTGCGGCGTAATGTAATTGATGTAATCGTCCATTGAGCGCACCACCGAGTCCATCACCGCTTCGCGCGAGTGTCCCCGCTCGCTGGTATCGCGGGTCAGCTTCTGAATCCATTCCAGGTTCACGATCGGCACTACGCCAACCAGCAGATCGACATGCCGGGCCACGTTTTGCTGTGGGGTTACGACGCCGCCGTGCAGTCCTTCATAGAACAGGACATCCGTCGGTTCAGGCAGCGGCTGCCAGGGCGTAAATGTACCCGGAACCTGATTCCACGGTACGGCCTCATCGTAAGTGTGCAGATATTTTCGCGACTGACCTTTGCCCGTCTGGCCGTATTCGATGAAGGTTTGCTCCAGCAGACCGAAGTCATTAGCTTCGGGGCCGAAATAGCTGATATGCCGCCCGGCATCGCGCGCTTTGCGAATCGCCATGTCCATTTCCGGACGGGTATAACGATGAAAACTGTCACCTTCCACCTCGGCGGCGCGCAGATTTAACTGCGCGAAAATTTTACGAAACGCGAGGCTGGTGGTGGTGGTCCCCGCGCCGCTGGACCCTGTTACCGCAATCACCGGATGTTTGGCAGACATAACAACTCCATGAATAGGTTGAATTTTTATTATAGTCGGCCGTCGGTTACGGATTACTCGTGAATCTGCTTCCTCGGCATAATGTTGACCGTTTCATGCAGTTCGGACCATACCAGCACGGCTTCACCAGATTGTAGTTGGCGTTTGACGTCGGCGACTTTTTGTTCGAGCGAGCGTTCATGTTCACCATAATCGGTGCCTTCGCGCAAGACAAAGCTTTCAATCAGATTGTCCAGTGCGTCCGGGGAGATATCTTGCCAGGGGATGATCATGATGATGCCTCCAGATACGTTGTCAGCCAGTCCGGGATTCTGGATTCCAGCCACATCTCAGGACGGCGCACCGTGCCGCCAATGAATCCGACGTGGCCGCCGTGTTCCGTCAGTTGATACTCTACCTGTGAGGGCAGATTTTCCGGTTTAGGGATCACGTGATGATCCATAAACGGATCGTCTTTGGCATGGATAATCAGCGTGGGTTTGGCGATCTGGTTGAGCAACGGCATAGCGCTACACTGACGGTAATAGTCTATAGCATCGGCGAAACCGTGGATTTTGGCGGTGATCAGATCGTCAAAATCGCGAATGCGACGCAGAGATTTCAATTGGCCCAGACTCACCGGCAGCGATCCTGGATACGCCTCTAGCTTACGCGAGGCATTGGCTTTCAACAGGTTTAGCAGGTAGCGCTGATAGACCCGGGAGAATCCCTTGTCCATATGGTAACTACAGGCTTCCAGCACGAAAGGCGCGGAAACGATAACCGCGGCATCAATTGGAATCTCATTACCTTCTTTTGCCAGCAGACAGGCCAGCATGTTTCCACCGAGCGAATAGCCTACCGCCGCGGTCGGCACGCGACCGAACTCACGTGCCAGCCAGTGTAAAAACCAGGTGCCATCTTCTGTTTCACCGGAGTGATAAATACGGTTCAGACGATTGGGTTCGCCGCTGCAGCCGCGAAAATGCATCACCACGCCCAGCCAGCCGCGCTTTTGCGCTGCTTCAATCAGGCCATGTGCGTACGGGCTGTTCAGACTGCCTTCCAGACCGTGAAAAACCACCAGGCGCGGTTTATGTTTCGCCTGCTGCGGATCTTCACTCCATGCCAGATCGACAAAATCACCGTCGGGCAATTCCAGACGCTGCCAGTGGGCGTCGAACTTCACCTTGCGGCGAATTAAACGCGGCAGCATCGTCTGCAGATGGCGGTTACTGATACCGCGCATCGGGCGGAATTCTCGCGAATCGTCGGTAGGTGGAGTTATTTCTGTGGACGTGATTTCAACCATAACACCAGAGCAATTAATAATCGGAAAGAATAACTATACCGCGCACAGCGCGTGCGGGTTAGCCAATATGTGATTTTGTCGCGAGTCAGTCAGCAGGCAATCATCGGCTATAGTGCCGGATGGCGGCTTCGCCTTATCCGGCACTCATGATTACTCGGCCAGCATCTGCTCAAGCTGTTCCTGAGCCTCCAGCCAGGCCATCTCGCACTCTTCCAGTCCGGATTTCGCACTGGCCTGCTGCTGCAAGCATGCCGTGAGTTCGGCTTTGCGGCTTTGGTCGTACAGCTCGCTATCGCCGAGTTTTTCTTCCGCCTGTGCCAGCTGTGCGTGCAGTTTCTCCATCTCTTTTTCCAGACGGGTAATCTCTTTACGTAGCGGTTGCGTCAGGGTGCGTAGTTCAGCTTCGCGACGCTTCTGGTCTTTACGTGCCTGGGCGCTGTTAACGCTCTCTTTTGCCGGTTCGTCGCTCTGGTTTTCCTGTTTTTGCACATCGCTCAGCCACTGCTGATAATCCTCAAGATCGCCATCAAACGGCTCGACTTTCTTGTCGTGCACCAGATAGAGGTCATCGGTAGTAGAGCGAATCAGGTGACGGTCGTGCGAGACCACAACCAGCGCGCCTTCGAAATCGATCAGCGCTTCGGTCAGCGCCTGACGCATATCCAAATCCAGGTGGTTGGTCGGTTCATCAAGCAACAGCAGGTTCGGGCGCTGCCAGACGATCAATGCCAGCACCAGACGCGCTTTTTCACCTCCGGAGAAGCGGCGAGTCTCTTCGCTGACTTTATCGCCATGGAAGCCGAATCCGCCGAGGTAGTCTCGCAGTTTCTGCTCCAGCTCCTGCGGCGCCATGCGTGCCAGGTGCTGTATAGGTGATTCATCGGCGCGTAAAAACTCCAGCTGGTGCTGTGCGAAGTAACCCAGCTTGATGCCTTTTGCCAGGCCAATCTCGCCGCTGATGGGAGCCAGTTCGCCGGCCAGCAGCTTAATCAGCGTAGATTTACCCGCGCCGTTGCGTCCGAGCAGGCCGATGCGAGACCCCGGCACCAGATTCAGTTTGATCGAATCGAGAATGACGCGGTCGCCGTAGCCGGCGCTGACCTTTTCCATCTTTAACAGCGGGTTCGGCAGGCTTTCCGGCTCGCGGAAGCTGAAGTGGAACGGGTTGTCCACGTGCGCAGGGGCAATCAGCTCCATGCGTTCCAGCATTTTGATACGGCTCTGCGCCTGCTTTGCTTTGGTGGCTTTAGCGCGGAAACGATCGATATAGCTTTGCAGATGCGCCACGCGCTCCTGCTGGCTTTCGTACATTGCCTGTTGCTGTGCGAGGCGGGTCGCTCGCTGGATTTCAAACGCACTGTAGTTGCCGGTGTACTCGAACATCGTTTGCTGTTCGATATGAATAATTTTATCCACCACCGGATCGAGGAAGTCACGGTCGTGGGAGATCAAAATCAGCGTGCCCTGATAGCTTTTCAGCCATCTTTCCAGCCAGATCACCGCGTCGAGATCGAGGTGGTTGGTTGGTTCATCGAGCAGCAGCAGGTCTGAACGGCAAATCAGCGCCTGAGCCAGGTTGAGACGCATACGCCAGCCACCGGAGAAATCGCTGACGGGACGTTCAAGCTGTTCGTTGGAGAAGCCGAGGCCATGCAGCAGGCTGGCGGCGCGTGAGCGCACGGTCCAGGCGTCGATGGCATCCAGCTTGCCATGGACGGTGGCAATGGCATGTCCATCGTTACGTTCGTTGGCATCGTTCAACTGTGCTTCCAGTTGACGATACTCGCGGTCGCCGTCAATCACATACTCCAACGCCGGCTGTGGCAACGCAGGCGTTTCCTGATTAACCCACGCGAGCTGCCAGTTTCCCGGATAGGTAAATCCTCCGGCGTCGGCGCTAAGTTCATTTTTCAGCAATGCCAGCAGGGTAGATTTACCGCAGCCATTTTTACCTACCAGGCCAACTTTCTGCCCTGGATTAATGGTGGCCGTGGCATTTTCCAGCAGGACGCGCACGCCGCGACGAATTTGTAACGATGAGAAAACAATCATAAGGCGCCGTATGTTCAGACTATGTTAATTTATCATTATGATAATGTAATGTGTGGGCCATTTGCCGCACCGAGGCGCAATGGTAGCCCAAAACGTCGAAAATAGACAAAAGACAAAACCGGGAGGGGGATGATGTTCCAGCCAGCGAAAGTCTTGCTGCTGTATGCCCATCCGGAATCTCAGGACTCGGTCGCGAACCGGGTACTGCTTAAACCGGCCATGCAGCTCAGCAATGTTACCGTGCACGACCTGTACGCGCACTATCCTGACTTTTTTATCGACATTCCGCATGAGCAGGCGCTGCTGCGCGAGCATGATGTGATTGTTTTTCAGCATCCGCTCTACACCTATAGCTGCCCGGCATTGTTAAAGGAGTGGCTTGACCGCGTACTGAGTCGAGGATTTGCCAGCGGCCCCGGGGGGAATCAACTGGCGGGAAAGTACTGGCGGAGCGTTATCACTACCGGAGAGCCGGAAAG
Organism: Citrobacter sp. Cb023; assembly: GCF_030336805.1. Taxonomy (NCBI): domain Bacteria; kingdom Pseudomonadati; phylum Pseudomonadota; class Gammaproteobacteria; order Enterobacterales; family Enterobacteriaceae; genus Citrobacter; species Citrobacter sp. Cb023. Next base: position 429,029 of record NZ_JAOWCV010000032.1, read on the forward strand.
CGCCTACCGCTATGACGCGCTAAACCGTTATCCAATGAGCGATGTACTGCGCCCTTTTGAGCTAACGGCCGGTATGTGCCGCATGCACTGGATGAGCCCTATCATTGTCTACTGGGCCAGACGGCAAACGAAACAGGAGCTGGACAGCCATGCGAAAGCGTATGGTGACTGGCTGGCGAATCCGATCCCTGTGGGAGGCCGCTGATGGAAGGTTCTGATTTATTGACTGCCGGCGTGTTGTTCCTCTTCGCGGCGGTGGCTGCAGTTCCGCTGGCCTCAAAGCTGGGTATCGGTCCGGTGCTGGGTTACTTGCTGGCGGGGATTGCTATCGGCCCATGGGGATTAGGGTTCATCAGCGATGTGGATGAAATCTTACACTTTTCCGAACTGGGCGTAGTTTTTCTGATGTTCATCATTGGGCTGGAACTTAATCCGACCAAACTGTGGCAATTGCGGCGTTCAATTTTTGGCGTCGGCGCCGCGCAAGTGATGCTAAGCGCGGTCGTGCTGGCAGGGCTACTGATGCTTACAGCGTTCTCCTGGCAGGCGGCAGTGGTTGGCGGCATTGGTCTGGCGATGTCATCCACCGCTATGGCGCTACAGTTGATGCGCGAAAAAGGCATGAATCGCAGTGAATCCGGACAACTGGGCTTTTCGGTGCTGCTGTTTCAAGATCTGGCGGTGATCCCCGCGTTGGCGCTGGTTCCGCTGCTGGCGGGGTCTGCTGACGAACATTTTGACTGGATCAAGGTAGGGATGAAGGTGCTGGCCTTTGCCGGCATGCTGATTGGCGGGCGCTATTTGCTGCGTCCGGTTTTCCGCTTTATTGCGGATTCTGGCGTGCGGGAAGTGTTCACCGCCGCCACGCTGCTGTTAGTGCTGGGTTCTGCTTTATTTATGGATACGCTGGGTCTGTCGATGGCGCTGGGGACCTTTATCGCGGGCGTTCTGCTGGCGGAAAGCGAATACCGACATGAGTTGGAAACGGCAATCGATCCGTTTAAAGGCCTGTTGCTTGGCCTGTTTTTTATCTCCGTAGGTATGTCGCTTAACCTTGGCGTGCTCTATACCCATATTTTATGGGTGGCGGCGAGCGTGATGGTGCTGGTGGTCGTAAAAATGCTGGTGCTGTATGTACTGGCGCGTCTTAACGGCATGAGAAGCTCAGAACGGATGCAGTTTGCCGGGGTTTTAAGTCAGGGCGGTGAATTCGCTTTCGTGCTGTTTTCAACGGCCTCTTCCCAACGGCTGTTTCAGGGTGACCAAATGGCGCTGTTGTTGGTGACCGTCACGCTGTCGATGATGACCACGCCGTTGGTGATGAAGTTGATTGATAAATGGCTCTCCCGCCAGTTTAACGGCACGGATGAAGAAGATGAAAAACCCTGGGTGGAAGATGATAAGCCGCAGGTGATTGTGGTGGGTTTTGGGCGCTTTGGTCAGGTTATTGGTCGTCTGTTGATGGCCAATAAAATGCGTATTACCGTCCTGGAAAGAGATATCAGCGCAGTGAATTTAATGCGCAAATATGGCTATAAGGTCTATTACGGTGATGCCACGCAGGTGGATCTGTTGCGTTCCGCGGGTGCAGAAGCCGCACAGTCTATTGTTATTACCTGTAATGAACCTGAAGACACTATGAAGCTGGTGGAGCTGTGCCAACAGTATTTTCCGCATTTGCATATTCTTGCGCGTGCGCGCGGACGTGTAGAGGCGCATGAGTTATTACAGGCTGGTGTGACGCAGTTTTCCCGCGAAACATTTTCCAGTGCGCTGGAGTTGGGGCGAAAAACGCTGGTTACGCTAGGGATGCATCCGCACCAGGCTCAGCGCGCTCAGCTGCATTTTCGGCGGCTGGATATGCGCATGTTGCGGGAACTGATCCCTATGCACACGGATACGGTACAAATCTCCCGAGCCAGGGAAGCCCGGCGCGAGCTTGAGGAGATTTTCCAACGAGAGATGCAGCAAGAGCGACGTCAACTGGATGGCTGGGATGAATTTGAGTAGAGGAAACCATGGCAATTCGTAAACGTTTTATCGCAGGCGCAAAATGTCCGTCCTGCCAGGCGCAGGATACGCTGGCGATGTGGCGCGAAAATAATATCGATATTGTTGAGTGTGTTAAGTGCGGTCATCAGATGCGGGAAGCCGATAAAGAGGCGCGCGAGCACGTTCGCAAAGAAGAGCAAGTGATCGGGATTTTTCATCCGGACTAGCGATATGGCGCAGCTTTTTTTAAGCTAGAGGGTACACGGGTGCAGAATTCCGCTACAATCTGCGCCACTATTCTTTCCATGCTCAGGAGATATCATGAAAGTAGCAAAGGACCTGGTGGTCAGCCTGGCCTATCAGGTACGTACAGAAGACGGTGTGTTGGTTGATGAGTCTCCGGTGAGTGCACCGCTGGACTACCTGCATGGTCACGGTTCCCTGATTTCTGGCCTGGAAACAGCGCTGGACGGTCATGAAGTTGGCGACAAATTCGATGTTGCTGTTGGCGCAAACGACGCATACGGTCAGTACGACGAAAACCTGGTGCAGCGCGTTCCTAAAGACGTCTTCATGGGCGTTGACGAACTGCAGGTTGGCATGCGTTTCCTGGCTGAAACTGACCAGGGTCCAGTACCGGTAGAAATTACCGAAGTGGAAGACGACCACGTTGTGGTTGACGGTAACCACATGCTGGCTGGCCAGAACCTGAAATTCAACGTAGAAGTTGTCGCTATCCGCGAAGCGACCGAAGAAGAACTGGCTCACGGCCACGTTCACGGTGCGCACGGTCACGACCACGATCATGACCACGGTCATGACGGTTGCTGCGGTGGTCACGGTCACGACCATGGTCACGAGCACGGTGGCGAAGGCTGCTGCGGCGGTGGCGGTAAAGGTAACGGCGGCGGTTGCGGTTGCCACTAATCGTTATACGGCATAAAAAAAAAGCGGGAATATCCCGCTTTTTTTATGTCTCAATAATGTGGCGGCGGGGTCTCTTCAGACTGCGACGCGATGTGGGACGGCTGCGTTGCCTTGAGCTTCTCCGTCAATAAACGCAGATGGTCGCGGAGTTTTGCCATTTCCAGTTCATGCGCGGTCACCGTCACGTTGAGCTCTTCAATGGTTATCTCCTGAAATGCCAGGCGACTTTCCAGTTCAGCCAGGCGAGTTTCCATTGTTGTATCCTGCATGATTCACCTCTTTCTTTTTTCTCCGGCAGATCGCGGACTGCGGCGAATTCTACTTAACTTTGCCTGTTTGCACAGCACTCAATCTTCGGTCACGAAACTAATTTAAACAAAAAGAGTCTGAAAAGTGGTGATAATAGGGCGTGCCCGTATGTTGATTTGTTCTGCAACGCTTTATAGTACATTTTTATGTTAGCTAACCTTGGGGTGAGATGCCCCGGCCCTGGAGATATGGATGAAATCACTGTTTAAAGTAACGCTGCTGGCGACCACAATGGCTGTTGCTCTGCATGCCCCGATCACCTTCGCTGCTGACGCTGCGAAACCAGCCGCTACTGCTGACAGCAAAGCAGCATTCAAGAATGACGACCAAAAAGCCGCTTACGCGCTGGGCGCGTCCCTGGGTCGTTATATGGAAAACTCTCTGAAAGAGCAGGAAAAACTGGGCATCAAACTGGATAAAGATCAGCTGATCGCTGGCGTTCAGGATGCGTTTGCAGACAAGAGCAAACTGTCTGACCAGGAAATCGAACAAACTCTGCAGGCGTTTGAAGCACGCGTGAAGAGCTCCGCTCAGGCGAAAATGGAAAAAGACGCGGCTGACAATGAAGCCAAAGGTAAAGTTTACCGCGAGAAATTTGCTAAAGAGAAGGGCGTTAAAACCTCTTCTACTGGCCTGGTCTATAAAGTAGAGAAAGAAGGTACCGGCGCTGCACCGAAAGATAGCGATACCGTGGTAGTCAACTACAAAGGTACGCTGATTGATGGTAAAGAGTTTGATAACTCTTATACCCGCGGTGAGCCGCTCTCTTTCCGTCTTGACGGTGTTATCCCTGGCTGGACCGAAGGCCTGAAAAACATCAAGAAAGGCGGCAAAATCCAGCTGGTTATCCCGCCGGATTTGGCTTACGGCAAAACCGGCGTACCGGGCATTCCGGCTAACTCTACGCTGGTCTTTGATGTTGAACTGTTAGACATCAAACCGGCACCGAAAGCCGATGCGCAGCCAGATGCTGCACCGGCAGCTAAAGCTGCGGACAGCAGCAAAAAGTAAGTAACCAGATACCGCCGCCCACAGGGCGGCGGTTTTTTATTATCGACAGGATATAATTAATACTGGAAAGCGCCTTGTGCGCTGTATTACTTTAGATGCCCCTATAATAGTGATGAGCCTGCCCTGACAACATAACGACAGGCTCCTGAAAAGGAGTGCTTTTTTTCATGTCCAGGTCGCTTTTAACCAACGAAACCAGTGAGCTAGATTTACTGGATCAACGTCCTTTCGATCAAACCGATTTCGATATCCTCAAATCCTACGAAGCGGTTGTGGACGGGTTGGCGATGCTCATTGGTTCCCATTGTGAAATCGTATTGCACTCTTTGCAGGATTTGAAATGCTCGGCCATCCGCATTGCTAACGGTGAACACACGGGCCGCAAAATTGGCTCGCCGATTACTGACCTTGCGTTGCGTATGCTGCATGATATGACGGGTGCGGATAGCAGCGTGTCGAAGTGTTACTTCACACGTGCGAAAAGCGGTGTCTTGATGAAGTCGGTGACGATTGCCATTCGCAACCGTGAGCATCGCGTGATTGGTCTGCTGTGCATCAACATGAACCTTGATGTTCCATTCTCGCAGATAATGAATACCTTTATCCCACCGGAAACCCCGGAAGTGGGTTCTGCCGTTAACTTCGCTTCTTCGGTGGAAGACCTGGTTACCCAAACGTTGGAATTCACGATTGAAGAAGTGAATGCCGATCGAAATGTTTCCAACAATGCCAAGAATCGCCAGATTGTCCTGAATCTGTATGAGAAAGGTATCTTCGATATTAAAGATGCCATTAACCAGGTCGCCGATCGGCTGAACATCTCCAAGCACACGGTTTACCTCTATATTCGTCAGTTCAAAAGCGGCGATTTCCAGGGGCAAGACAAGTAATGCGTTTTGCCATTATGGTGACGGGGCCAGCTTATGGCACGCAGCAGGCGAGCAGCGCGTTGCAATTTGCTCATGCGTTACTCAAAGAAGGGCATGAGCTCTGCAGCGTCTTTTTCTATCGTGAAGGTGTGTATAACGCCAACTTCCTGACTTCACCTGCCAGTGATGAATATGATCTGGTGCGGGCCTGGCAACAGCTGAACCAGCAGCACGGCGTGACGCTGAATATCTGCGTAGCTGCGGCGCTGCGTCGCGGCGTCGTTGATGAAACAGAAGCGAAGCGACTGGGACTGGCAGGGGCTAATTTACAATCAGGTTTTAACCTCAGCGGGCTGGGTTCGCTGGCTGAGGCATCCCTGACCTGCGATCGCGTGGTGCAGTTTTAATGAAACGTGTTGCTTTTGTCTTTTCTACCGTGCCGCATGGCAGTTCGTCTGGCCGCGAAGGGTTAGATGCCTTACTGGCGACATCGGCGTTAACGGAAGACCTCGGCGTATTTTTTATCGGCGATGGCGTTTTTCAAATCCTCCAGGGACAACAGCCGGATGTCGTGCTGGCTCGCGACTATATCGCAACCTTCAAGCTGTTAGGGTTGTACGATATCGATCAATGTTGGCTTTGTGCCGCCTCGTTACGCGAGCGGGGCCTCCAGCAGGGGGGTAATTTTGTGGTCGATGCGACAGCGTTAGAACCGGAAGATTTACGCCGTGAGCTAGGCAACTATGACGTCATTTTAAGGTTTTGAGATACTCATGCTGCACACATTACATCGTTCCGCGTGGCTTACCGATTTCTCCTCTCTTCTTCGCCTGATTGATAAAGACGATGAACTTTTATTGCTTCAGGATGGCGTGACCGCGGCAATAGAAGGAAGCCGTTTCCTTGAAAGTCTGCAAAATGCCTCCATTAAGGTCTATGTACTGGAAGAAGACATTAAAGCTCGCGGCTTAGGTGGTCAAATTTCAGACAGTGTCGTCAGGGTTAGCTATACTGACTTCGTCAGACTTACGGTGAAGCATCCCAGCCAGATGTCCTGGTAATTGTGGGATCGTTGTATATTTCTTGACACCTTTTCGACACCGACCTAAAATTCTGCGTCCTCATATTGTATGAGGTCGTTTTATTACGTGTTTACGAAGCGAAAGCTACAACCAGGAGCTATTTAATGGCAACAGTTAACCAGCTGGTACGCAAACCACGCGCACGCAAAGTTGCAAAGAGCAACGTGCCTGCACTGGAAGCATGCCCGCAGAAACGTGGCGTATGTACTCGTGTATATACTACCACTCCTAAAAAACCAAACTCCGCACTGCGTAAAGTATGCCGTGTGCGTTTGACTAACGGTTTTGAAGTGACTTCCTACATCGGTGGTGAAGGTCACAACCTGCAGGAGCACTCCGTGATCCTGATCCGTGGCGGTCGTGTAAAAGACCTCCCGGGTGTTCGTTACCACACCGTTCGCGGTGCGCTTGACTGCTCCGGCGTTAAAGACCGTAAGCAATCACGCTCCAAGTATGGCGTGAAACGTCCTAAGGCTTAATGGTTCTCCGTTAAGTAAGGCCAAACGTTTTATATTAATGTCAAACTAAACTCGTAGAGTTTTGGACAATCCTGAATTAACAACGGAGTATTCCCATGCCACGTCGTCGCGTCATTGGTCAGCGTAAAATTCTGCCGGATCCTAAGTTCGGATCAGAGCTGCTGGCTAAATTTGTAAATATCCTGATGGTAGATGGTAAAAAATCTACTGCAGAAACCATCGTATACAGCGCGCTGGAGACCCTGGCTCAGCGTTCTGGTAAAGATGGCCTGGAAGCTTTTGAAGTAGCCCTTGAAAACGTGCGTCCGACTGTCGAAGTTAAGTCTCGCCGCGTTGGTGGTTCTACTTATCAGGTTCCAGTTGAAGTCCGTCCGGTTCGCCGTAATGCCCTGGCAATGCGTTGGATCGTTGAAGCTGCTCGTAAACGCGGTGATAAATCCATGGCTCTGCGCCTGGCGAACGAACTTTCTGATGCTGCAGAAAACAAAGGTACTGCAGTTAAGAAACGTGAAGACGTTCACCGTATGGCAGAAGCCAACAAGGCGTTCGCACACTACCGTTGGTAATCCCTTCGGAGTTTTAGTCACCTGGCGGGCGCTTCTAGTAAGCAGCCCGCTTTGGGCTACTTAAATTGAACGCCTAAAAGATAAACGAGGAATCAAATGGCTCGTACAACACCCATCGCGCGCTACCGTAATATCGGTATCAGTGCGCACATCGACGCCGGTAAAACCACTACTACCGAACGTATTCTGTTCTACACCGGTGTAAACCATAAAATCGGTGAAGTTCATGACGGCGCAGCCACCATGGACTGGATGGAACAGGAGCAGGAGCGTGGTATTACTATCACCTCCGCAGCGACTACTGCATTCTGGTCTGGTATGGCTAAGCAGTATGAACCGCATCGCGTAAACATCATCGACACCCCGGGGCACGTTGACTTCACTATCGAAGTAGAACGTTCCATGCGTGTGCTTGATGGTGCAGTAATGGTTTACTGCGCAGTTGGTGGTGTTCAGCCTCAGTCTGAAACCGTATGGCGTCAGGCAAACAAATATAAAGTTCCACGCATTGCGTTCGTTAACAAAATGGACCGTATGGGTGCGAACTTCCTGAAAGTTGTTGGTCAGATCAAAACCCGTCTGGGCGCGAACCCTGTTCCGCTGCAGTTGGCGATTGGCGCTGAAGAAGCGTTCACCGGTGTTGTTGACCTGGTGAAAATGAAAGCCATCAACTGGAACGAAGAAGATGCAGGCGTAACCTTCACTTATGAAGATATCCCGGCTGACATGCAGGAACTGGCTGAAGAATGGCACCAGAACCTGATCGAGTCCGCTGCGGAAGCTTCAGAAGAGCTGATGGAGAAATACCTGGGTGGTGAAGAACTGACTGAAGAAGAGATCAAAAAAGCTCTGCGTCAGCGCGTTCTGAACAACGAAATCATCCTGGTAACCTGTGGTTCTGCGTTCAAGAACAAAGGTGTTCAGGCGATGCTGGATGCGGTAATTGATTACCTGCCATCCCCAGTCGACGTACCTGCGATCAACGGTATTCTGGACGACGGTAAAGATACTCCGGCTGAGCGTCATGCTAGCGATGAAGAGCCGTTTGCTGCTCTGGCATTCAAAATCGCTACCGACCCGTTCGTGGGTAACCTGACCTTCTTCCGCGTGTACTCTGGTGTGGTTAACTCCGGTGACACCATCCTGAACTCAGTGAAAACTGCACGCGAGCGTTTTGGCCGTATCGTACAGATGCACGCTAACAAACGTGAAGAGATCAAAGAAGTTCGCGCGGGCGATATCGCTGCTGCTATCGGTCTGAAAGACGTGACCACTGGTGACACTCTGTGTGACCCGGATCACCCGATCATTCTGGAGCGTATGGAATTCCCTGAGCCGGTAATCTCCATCGCGGTAGAACCGAAAACCAAAGCTGACCAGGAAAAAATGGGTCTGGCTCTGGGCCGTCTGGCTAAAGAAGACCCGTCATTCCGCGTTTGGACTGACGAAGAATCTAACCAGACCATTATCGCCGGTATGGGTGAGCTGCACCTCGACATCATCGTTGACCGTATGAAGCGTGAATTCAACGTTGAAGCGAACGTCGGTAAACCTCAGGTTGCTTACCGTGAAGCGATTCGCGCGAAAGTTACCGATATCGAAGGTAAACACGCTAAGCAGTCTGGTGGTCGCGGTCAGTACGGTCATGTTGTTATCGACATGTACCCGCTGGAGCCGGGTTCAAACCCGAAAGGCTACGAGTTCATCAACGACATCAAAGGTGGTGTAATTCCTGGCGAATACATCCCGGCCGTTGATAAAGGCATCCAGGAACAGCTGAAATCTGGCCCGCTGGCTGGTTACCCGGTTGTTGATCTGGGCGTGCGTCTGCACTTCGGTTCTTACCATGACGTTGACTCCTCTGAGCTGGCGTTTAAACTGGCCGCTTCTATCGCCTTCAAAGATGGCTTTAAGAAAGCGAAACCAGTTCTGCTTGAGCCTATCATGAAGGTTGAAGTAGAGACTCCGGAAGAGAACACCGGTGACGTAATCGGTGACTTGAGCCGCCGTCGTGGTATGCTTCGTGGTCAGGAATCCAACGTCACTGGCGTTGTTATCCATGCTGAAGTTCCGCTGTCTGAAATGTTCGGATATGCAACCCAGCTGCGTTCTCTGACCAAAGGCCGTGCTTCTTACTCCATGGAGTTCCTGAAGTACGACGATGCGCCGAACAACGTTGCTCAGGCCGTTATTGAAGCCCGTGGTAAATAAGCCACAGGATTAAAACCTAAGTCCCGTGCTCTCTCCCCAGGGGAGAGCACTATAGTAAGGAATATAGCCGTGTCTAAAGAAAAATTTGAACGTACAAAACCGCACGTTAACGTCGGCACCATCGGCCACGTTGACCACGGTAAAACTACCCTGACCGCTGCAATCACCACCGTACTGGCTAAAACCTACGGCGGTGCTGCTCGTGCATTCGACCAGATCGATAACGCGCCGGAAGAAAAAGCTCGTGGTATCACCATCAACACCTCTCACGTTGAATATGACACCCCGACTCGCCACTACGCACACGTAGACTGCCCGGGCCACGCCGACTATGTTAAAAACATGATCACCGGTGCTGCGCAGATGGACGGCGCGATCCTGGTTGTTGCTGCGACTGACGGCCCGATGCCGCAGACTCGTGAGCACATCCTGCTGGGTCGTCAGGTAGGCGTTCCGTACATCATCGTGTTCCTGAACAAATGCGACATGGTTGATGACGAAGAGCTGCTGGAACTGGTAGAAATGGAAGTTCGTGAACTTCTGTCTCAGTACGATTTCCCGGGCGACGACACTCCGATCGTTCGTGGTTCTGCTCTGAAAGCGCTGGAAGGCGAAGCAGAGTGGGAAGCGAAAATCATCGAACTGGCTGGCTTCCTGGATTCTTACATCCCGGAACCAGAGCGTGCGATTGACAAGCCGTTCCTGCTGCCTATCGAAGACGTATTCTCCATCTCCGGTCGTGGTACCGTTGTTACCGGTCGTGTAGAACGCGGTATCATCAAAGTTGGTGAAGAAGTTGAAATCGTTGGTATCAAAGAGACTGCTAAGTCTACCTGTACTGGCGTTGAAATGTTCCGCAAACTGCTGGACGAAGGCCGTGCTGGTGAGAACGTTGGTGTTCTGCTGCGTGGTATCAAACGTGAAGAAATCGAACGTGGTCAGGTCCTGGCTAAGCCGGGCTCTATCAAGCCGCACACCAAGTTCGAATCTGAAGTGTACATTCTGTCCAAAGATGAAGGCGGCCGTCATACTCCGTTCTTCAAAGGCTACCGTCCGCAGTTCTACTTCCGTACTACTGACGTGACTGGTACCATCGAACTGCCGGAAGGCGTTGAGATGGTAATGCCGGGCGACAACATCAAAATGGTTGTTACCCTGATCCACCCAATCGCGATGGACGACGGTCTGCGTTTCGCAATCCGTGAAGGCGGCCGTACTGTTGGTGCGGGCGTTGTTGC
>NZ_JAOWCV010000033.1:0-381328 GCF_030336805.1 Citrobacter sp. Cb023
TTCATCAGACAATCTGTGTGAGCACTACAAAGAACGTTTCTTTAAGGTAAGGAGGTGATCCAACCGCAGGTTCCCCTACGGTTACCTTGTTACGACTTCACCCCAGTCATGAATCACAAAGTGGTAAGCGCCCTCCCGAAGGTTAAGCTACCTACTTCTTTTGCAACCCACTCCCATGGTGTGACGGGCGGTGTGTACAAGGCCCGGGAACGTATTCACCGTGGCATTCTGATCCACGATTACTAGCGATTCCGACTTCATGGAGTCGAGTTGCAGACTCCAATCCGGACTACGACATACTTTATGAGGTCCGCTTGCTCTCGCGAGGTCGCTTCTCTTTGTATATGCCATTGTAGCACGTGTGTAGCCCTACTCGTAAGGGCCATGATGACTTGACGTCATCCCCACCTTCCTCCAGTTTATCACTGGCAGTCTCCTTTGAGTTCCCGGCCGAACCGCTGGCAACAAAGGATAAGGGTTGCGCTCGTTGCGGGACTTAACCCAACATTTCACAACACGAGCTGACGACAGCCATGCAGCACCTGTCTCAGAGTTCCCGAAGGCACCAAAGCATCTCTGCTAAGTTCTCTGGATGTCAAGAGTAGGTAAGGTTCTTCGCGTTGCATCGAATTAAACCACATGCTCCACCGCTTGTGCGGGCCCCCGTCAATTCATTTGAGTTTTAACCTTGCGGCCGTACTCCCCAGGCGGTCGACTTAACGCGTTAGCTCCGGAAGCCACGCCTCAAGGGCACAACCTCCAAGTCGACATCGTTTACGGCGTGGACTACCAGGGTATCTAATCCTGTTTGCTCCCCACGCTTTCGCACCTGAGCGTCAGTCTTTGTCCAGGGGGCCGCCTTCGCCACCGGTATTCCTCCAGATCTCTACGCATTTCACCGCTACACCTGGAATTCTACCCCCCTCTACAAGACTCTAGCCTGCCAGTTTCGGATGCAGTTCCCAGGTTGAGCCCGGGGATTTCACATCCGACTTGACAGACCGCCTGCGTGCGCTTTACGCCCAGTAATTCCGATTAACGCTTGCACCCTCCGTATTACCGCGGCTGCTGGCACGGAGTTAGCCGGTGCTTCTTCTGCGAGTAACGTCAATCACTGCGGTTATTAACCACAATGCCTTCCTCCTCGCTGAAAGTACTTTACAACCCGAAGGCCTTCTTCATACACGCGGCATGGCTGCATCAGGCTTGCGCCCATTGTGCAATATTCCCCACTGCTGCCTCCCGTAGGAGTCTGGACCGTGTCTCAGTTCCAGTGTGGCTGGTCATCCTCTCAGACCAGCTAGGGATCGTCGCCTAGGTGAGCCGTTACCCCACCTACTAGCTAATCCCATCTGGGCACATCCGATGGCAAGAGGCCCGAAGGTCCCCCTCTTTGGTCTTGCGACGTTATGCGGTATTAGCTACCGTTTCCAGTAGTTATCCCCCTCCATCGGGCAGTTTCCCAGACATTACTCACCCGTCCGCCACTCGTCACCCAAGGAGCAAGCTCCTCTGTGCTACCGTTCGACTTGCATGTGTTAGGCCTGCCGCCAGCGTTCAATCTGAGCCATGATCAAACTCTTCAATTTAAGTTTGATGCTCGTGAATTAAACTTCGTAATGAATTACGTGTTCACTCAGAGACTTGGTATTCATTTTTCGTCTTGCGACGTTAAGAATCCGTATCTTCGAGTGCCCACACAGATTGTCTGATAAATTGTTAAAGAGCAGTTGCGACGCGCTTTAGCGCTCTGTCGCGAGGTGGCGTATATTACGCTTTCCTCTTTCAGAGTCAACCCTCATTTTCAGGTTTTTCTCTTCAACCGAACCGGCTGTTTGTGTGAAGTGATTCACATCCGCCGTGTCGATGGAGGCGCATTATAGGGAGTCGACTCAGGAAGACAAGCGGAAAAATGCATTTTTGTTTCAACCGCTCACCTTTTATCCATTGCGCTTACTTTTGCTGCTTTTTTATCGCCATTGGCAGGTCTGCCAGACTGTTTATGACCAAATCTGCCGCATTTTCTGCTTCCGGCGTAACAGGTTTACCCGTGCGCACCAGAACCTTCGTTCCAACATTCGCCGCTGCTGCTGCCTGCATATCTTCTATCTTGTCGCCTACCATATAGGAAGCGGCCATATCGATATGCAGGAAGTCTCGGGCGGAGATCAACATTCCAGGATGCGGTTTACGACAGTCGCAGACCTGACGATACTCTTCTACTGTGCCCTGCGGATGATGCGGGCAATAGTAGATACCATCCAAATCAACGTCGCGATCGGCCAGCGACCAGTCCATCCATTCGGTCAACGTTTCAAACTGTGCCTCAGTAAATTTGCCACGAGCGATACCAGACTGGTTTGTCACGATAATGAGCGCGTAACCCATATTTTTAAGTTCACGCATGGCATCAATAACGCCGTCGATAAACTCGAACTCGTCAATCTCATGTACGTAACCGTGGTCCACATTAATGGTGCCGTCGCGGTCGAGAAAAATTGCGGGTACAGATTTTGCCACCTTTTATAGCTCCTGAATAAGGCATGTGGCTCTAGTATCGCATGTTTCGGCGGGCAAGAAAGTGCTCATCGTGCAAAGCTAGATTGATTTAGACGTCTGGATGCCTTAACATCCATCTTGTTGACGGCTTCGACCGTCCCAGACAGACGAAAATGCCACGGCTAACTTAATTACGATAATAAATAACCAATGATTAAACTTTCGAATATCACCAAAGTGTTCCAGCAGGGGACTCGCACCATTCAGGCGCTAAATAAAGTCAGCCTGCACGTTCCTGCCGGGCAGATTTATGGCGTCATTGGCGCCTCCGGTGCCGGTAAAAGTACGCTCATTCGCTGCGTTAACTTACTTGAACGCCCAACCGAAGGCAGTGTTCAGGTTGGCGGTCAGGAGCTGACGACGCTTTCTGAATCCGAGCTGACTAAAGCTCGCCGTCAAATCGGCATGATTTTCCAACACTTTAACCTGCTCTCTTCCCGTACCGTGTTTGGCAACGTCGCGCTGCCGCTGGAACTGGATAATACGCCAAAGGAAGAGATCAAACGCCGTGTAACAGAACTGCTGGATTTAGTCGGCCTTGGCGACAAGCACGACAGCTACCCGGCCAACCTTTCCGGCGGACAAAAACAGCGAGTGGCGATTGCGCGTGCGCTGGCCAGCAATCCAAAAGTGTTGCTGTGTGATGAAGCCACCAGCGCACTTGATCCGGCAACAACCCGCTCGATTCTGGAATTATTGAAAGACATTAACCGTCGTTTGGGACTCACCATTCTGCTGATCACCCATGAGATGGACGTTGTAAAACGCATTTGTGACTGCGTAGCGGTCATCAGTAATGGTGAGCTGATTGAGCAGGACACCGTCAGCGAAGTGTTCTCCCACCCGAAAACGCCGCTGGCACAGAAATTTATCCAGTCCACGCTACACCTGGATATCCCGGAAGATTATCTGGAACGTTTAAAAGCAAAGCCAGAAGCCGACAGCGTGCCAATGCTGCGCATGGAATTCACCGGTCATTCGGTTGATGCGCCATTACTTTCTGAGACGGCCCGTCGCTTTAACGTGAATAACAACATTATTAGCGCGCAGATGGATTACGCCGGCGGCGTGAAGTTCGGCATCATGCTGACTGAAATGCACGGCACACAGGAAGATACACAAGCAGCCATTAACTGGTTGCAGGAACACCATGTAAAAGTAGAGGTACTGGGTTATGTCTGAGCCGATGATGTGGCTGCTGGTTCGCGGCGTATGGGAAACGCTGGCAATGACCTTTGTGTCCGGTTTTTTTGGTTTTGTGATTGGCCTGCCGGTTGGCGTGTTGCTGTACGTAACGCGGCCGGGGCAAATCATTGAGAACGCGAAGCTCTACCGCACGCTATCTGCACTGGTGAATATTTTCCGTTCCATCCCGTTCATTATCTTGCTGGTGTGGATGATTCCGTTCACCCGCATGATCGTTGGCACCTCTATTGGACTGCAGGCCGCTATCGTCCCGCTGACCGTCGGCGCCGCGCCGTTTATCGCCCGTATGGTGGAAAACGCGCTGCTCGAAATCCCGACCGGGCTGATTGAAGCCTCCCGTGCAATGGGCGCCACGCCGCTGCAAATTGTACGTAAGGTATTACTACCAGAAGCACTGCCTGGACTGGTCAATGCGGCCACCATCACCCTTATCACGCTGGTGGGTTATTCCGCGATGGGCGGTGCAGTCGGTGCCGGTGGTCTTGGCCAGATTGGTTATCAGTACGGTTATATTGGCTACAACGCTACCGTCATGAATACAGTGCTGGTATTGCTCGTCATTCTGGTTTATTTAATTCAGTTATCCGGTGATCGCATCGTCCGGGCTGTCACGCACAAATAACGTTGCACACAACACTAAAAACTCATTAAGAAAAGGAAATAAGCATGGCGTTCAAATTCAAAACCTTTGCGGCAGTTGGAGCCCTGATCGGTTCTCTGGCACTTGTGGGTTGCGGTCAGGATGAAAAAGATCCTAACCACATCAAAGTGGGCGTTATTGTTGGCGCAGAGCAGCAGGTCGCAGAAGTCGCGCAGAAAGTGGCTAAAGAAAAATACGGTCTGGACGTTGAGCTGGTCACGTTTAACGATTACGTCCTGCCTAACGAAGCACTGAGCAAAGGCGATATCGATGCTAACGCCTTCCAGCACAAACCGTACCTGGATCAACAGATCAAAGATCGCGGCTACAAACTGGTTGCCGCAGGTAATACTTTTGTTTACCCGATTGCGGGCTACTCTAAAAAAATCAAGTCACTGGATGAGTTGCAGGAAGGCTCTCAGGTCGCGATTCCAAACGATCCGACTAACCTTGGCCGCTCCCTGCTGCTGCTGCAAAAAGTGGGCTTAATCAAACTGAAAGACGGTGTTGGTCTGCTGCCGACCGCGCTGGACGTGATTGAAAACCCGAAAAACCTGAAGCTGGTTGAACTGGAAGCGCCGCAGCTGCCGCGTTCCCTGGACGATGCACAAATCGCACTGGCGGTCATCAACACGACCTACGCCAGTCAGATCGGCCTGACCCCGGCTAAAGACGGTATCTTTGTTGAAGATAAAGATTCTCCGTACGTAAACCTGATCGTGACTCGTGAAGACAATAAAGATGCTGAGAATGTGAAGAAATTCGTTCAGGCATACCAGTCTGACGAAGTGTACGAAGCAGCAAACAAAGTCTTCAACGGCGGTGCTGTTAAGGGCTGGTAATTTTAGGCTGTTTCCAGAATCTGTAATATCATCAGGACGGGCGCTTGCCCGTCTTGTCATTTATGCAAGCACCTGATTCAATATCTGACGTTTAGATCATTCATTGAGGAAATATTATGCGTGCTTTACCGATCTGTTTAGTAGCACTCATGCTGAGCGGCTGTTCTATGTTAAGCAGATCCCCTGTTGAACCCGTTCAAAGCACCGCTACCCCGCCTAAAGCGGAGCCGGAAAAACCCAAAGCACCGCGCGCGGCGCCGGTAAGAATCATTACTAACGCTGAAGATTTAGTTGGCAAACCGTTCCGCGATCTCGGCGAAGTCAGCGGCGAATCCTGCCAGGCATCCAACCAGGATTCTCCGCCGAGCATTCCAACCGCACGCAAACGCATGCAGATTAACGCATCTAAAATGAAAGCAAATGCGGTATTGCTGCACAGTTGCGAAGTAACCAGCGGAACGCCGGGTTGCTATCGCCAGGCGGTTTGCATCGGTTCTGCACTGAACATTTCGGCGAAATGAGCCATTTTCAGTTCGAGCAAATAGGCGTTATCCGCTCACCTTATAAAGAAAAGTTCGCCGTTCCACGCCAGCCAGGTCTGGTGAAAAGTGCCGGCGGTGAACTGCATTTGCTCGCACCTTATAACCAGGCCGATGCCGTTCGCGGCCTGGAAGCCTTCAGCCATTTGTGGGTGATTTTTGTTTTTCACCAGACAATGGAAGGTGGATGGCGTCCAACCGTGCGCCCTCCCCGTCTTGGCGGCAATGCCAGAATGGGCGTCTTTGCCACGCGTTCAACGTTTCGTCCGAACCCTGTTGGCATGTCGTTGGTTGAGCTGCGGGGCATCCGTTGCCATAAAGAGCACGTAATCCTTGAGCTCGGCGGGCTGGATCTTGTTGATGGCACGCCGGTAGTGGATATAAAACCGTATCTGCCGTTTGCCGAATCGCTGCCTGATGCTCGCGCCAGCTATGCTCAGGACGCGCCGCAGGCCAGTGTAGACGTGACGTTCAGTGAAGAGCTCGCTGAGCAACTCCCAAAGCTCGAACAGCGTTACCCGCATCTTCGTCAGTTTATTGCCGAAGTGCTGGCGCAGGATCCGCGTCCTGCCTACCGTAAAAACGAGGAAGAAGGCAAAACCTATGCCGTCTGGTTGCTGGACTTTAACGTCCGCTGGCGCGTGACGCCGTCAGGATTTGAGGTCTTTGCTCTGGAAGCCCGCTAATTTGCATCGCGTACTCTTTTGACATCCCCTTCTCGCTGGTAAACTAAACCACTTTTGTTTTGTGCCAGGCTCATTTTGAGCCTGTTCGATCGTTCAACTGGAACCGTAACAACATGCGTACTAGCCAATATCTGCTCTCCACTCTGAAGGAGACACCTGCCGACGCCGAGGTCATCAGCCACCAGCTGATGCTGCGCGCCGGGATGATCCGCAAGCTGGCCTCTGGGTTATATACCTGGCTGCCGACCGGCGTGCGCGTCCTGAAAAAAGTCGAAAACATCGTGCGTGAAGAGATGAACAACGCCGGTGCGATCGAGGTGTTGATGCCGGTCGTTCAGCCTTCTGAACTGTGGGAAGAGAGCGGCCGTTGGGAACAATACGGCCCGGAACTGCTGCGTATTGCTGACCGTGGCGATCGTTCGTTCGTACTCGGCCCAACGCATGAAGAAGTGATCACCGACCTGATCCGTAATGAGCTGAGCTCTTACAAACAGCTGCCGCTGAACTTCTATCAGATCCAGACCAAATTCCGTGACGAAGTGCGTCCGCGCTTCGGCGTGATGCGTTCCCGCGAATTCCTGATGAAAGATGCCTACTCTTTCCACACCTCTCAGGAATCTCTGCAGGAAACCTACGACGCGATGTACGCTGCGTACAGCAAAATCTTCAGCCGTATGGGGCTGGATTTCCGTGCGGTACAAGCGGATACCGGTTCTATCGGCGGCAGCGCCTCTCACGAATTCCAGGTGCTGGCGCAGAGCGGTGAAGACGATGTGATCTTCTCTGACTCTTCCGACTATGCGGCAAACATCGAGTTTGCCGAAGCTGTTGCACCGAAAGAACCGCGCGCCGCTGCAACGCAGGAAATGACGCTGGTTGATACGCCGAACGCTAAAACCATCGCCGAGCTGGTTGAACAATTCAACCTGCCTATCGAGAAAACCGTGAAAACCCTGCTGGTGAAAGCGGTTGAAGGCAGCAGCTACCCGCTGGTTGCGCTGCTGGTTCGTGGCGATCACGAGCTGAACGAAGTCAAGGCGGAAAAACTGCCGCAGGTTGCCAGCCCGCTGACCTTCGCCACCGAAGAAGAAATTCGTGCGCTGGTTAAAGCAGGTCCAGGATCTCTGGGTCCGGTGAACATGCCTATTCCGGTGGTTATCGACCGTACCGTTGCGGTAATGAGCGATTTTGCTGCCGGTGCCAACATCGACGGTAAACACTATTTCGGTATCAACTGGGATCGCGATGTGGCCACCCCGGAAGTGGCTGACATTCGTAACGTGGTCGCCGGCGATCCAAGCCCGGATGGCAAAGGTACGCTGATGATCAAACGCGGTATCGAAGTGGGCCACATCTTCCAGTTGGGTACCAAGTACTCTGAAGCGATGAAAGCCGCCGTTCAGGGAGAAGATGGTCGTAACCAGACGCTGACCATGGGCTGCTACGGTATCGGGGTCACTCGCGTTGTGGCTGCTGCGATTGAACAGAACTACGACGATCGCGGCATTGTATGGCCAGACGCCATTGCCCCGTTCCAGGTTGCTATTCTGCCGATGAACATGCACAAATCCTACCGTGTGCAGGAGCTGGCTGAAAAGCTGTACGCGGAGCTGCGCGCGCAGGGTATTGAAGTGCTGATGGACGATCGTAAAGAGCGTCCAGGCGTGATGTTTGCTGATATGGAGCTCATCGGTATTCCGCATACCATCGTGCTGGGCGACCGTAACCTCGACAACGACGATATCGAATACAAATACCGTCGTAACGGCGAGAAAGAGCTGATTAAAACCGGCGACATCGTCGACTACCTGGTCAAAGCTATTAAAGGCTAATACCAGCACAAGGCCCTGAGGATCAGGGCCTTTTTTACATGGATTGTATAAAATGGCTAAACCAACGGCGTATTACTGCCTGCTCCTCCCCTTCGTTCTTCTGCTTTCAGCCTGCACGATTGACGTCAGTCAGCAAAATTCATCAGCAACCGCTGTTGATGCCCAGGCAAAGAAATGGGAGGTAAAACTCCAGCATCAAAGTTCATTTACCGATCAAGCGCTGCATGAAATTACGGATACCGACCTCAGGCCGGGCGACCTGCTGTTCTCCTCCAGTCTTGGGGTGACCTCATTTGGTATTCGCGCGTTCAGCACCTCTTCTGTCAGCCATGTCGCCGTTTACCTTGGCGATAATGAAGTTGCCGAAGCGACTGGGGCGGGAGTACAAATCATTTCGCTCAAAAAGGCTGAAAATCACAGCGATAAGCTTTTTGCTCTGCGGGTCCCCAACCTCACACCGCAGCAGGCCGAAGAAATCAAAACATTCGCTTATAAAATCAAAGATAGCGGCTATAACTACCGCGGCATCGTCGAATTTATTCCGTTTATGGTGACCCGGCAAATATGTTCATTGAATCCTTTCTCAGAGGATTTTCGCCAGCAATGCGTCAGCGGGCTGGCAAAAGCACAGTTGAACAATACCAGTGAAGGAGAAAAGAAGGCGTGGTTTTGCTCCGAATTTGTAACCGATGCGTTTGCCACAGCCGGGCATCCGCTAACAATGGCGCAGCCGGGTTGGATTAGCCCTTCCGACCTGATGCATATGCGCGAAGGTGACATTTCCGCGTTTAAGTCTGAAACGCAGCTACAGTATATCGGCCACCTGAAGTTAGGGATTTATATCAAAACCAGCCGTTTTGTTGGATTGATCCGATAAGGAAAAACTGTCCGGGCGATCGCCGGACAGTTTTTATAAGCTGCAGATTAATCATCGCAACTCTGGCCAGGGATAAACTTAATTTCTTTATCCGCTCTTAAGGTTTTCACTGGTGTGCCCGTATCAGGATTTTCTTCCATCGTGAAGTGCCCTTCCACAGTAAGCAGAACTGCCTTATCCGTTGCACCACGCGCAGTCAGATAATCTCGCTCCAGTTGTGCATTGTTCGCGACAGAGACTCTTTTACCCGTCGCACAATCAGTGAAGGTTGCCGCGTCAGCCATATAGAAGTACATGCCCCGCATCGGCATTGGCGTCACCGGTAAGCTTGCAGAAACTGGCTCAAGCGTGTAGTTGAACTGTGACTCAATCGGGTTACCTTCACGATCGAGCATCTCCAGCGCTTCACCTTTTGCCCGGTAGTACGACTTTTCACCTTTGCTGTCAGTCAGCACCAGCTTATCGGCAGTGCGCGCCCATGTACCATAAGAGGCAAAGGAGGACGGTTCATCCCGCACGCCCTGATAGCGTTCGTTCATCACCCATGTGCCGTCTTTTTCCAGGAACAGAGAGGTTTCAATTCCTTCGCAGTCCGCGCAAGGCAAAATGCCACGCCAGCTTTGCTGCATCGGTTTTAATTCTGCCGCCCGCGTCGGCTGTAGTACATCGACTTCAGTACGGTTGTTACAGCCGATCAAGGAAAAAAGCGTGCATGCAGCGACCACGGACAATATTGCTGTTTTCACTATGAATTCCTTATAATTTTTTATTCCCGCTCGTCAGTCTTGCGTTCGACGAACTCTCCCACGCAGTGCTTTCACTGTGGATTTTTGCGCCTTCGATGACAACCTGCGCTCTTTCGAGGCGCGCGTAGGACGTGTTGCCTGTCGGCTTTTTTGCACCGCGGTTAATTCTTTTATCACCGCCACCAGTCGGGAGATTGCCGCTTCCCGATTTAGCTCCTGGCTACGGTATTCCTGCGCCTTTATGATAATAACGCCATCGCTGCTAATCAGATGATGGCTGGCGGCCAGCAGACGTTCCTTGTAATACTCTGGCAGGCCTGAGGCCCGAATGTCAAAGCGCAAATGGATAGCCGTCGAGGTCTTGTTAACGTGCTGACCGCCCGCTCCCTGTGCCCGAATCGCCGTGATTTCCAGCTCACTGTCAGGGATAGAGACGTTTCGGGAGATAACAATCATCAACGCGGCTGCCACGCGGTCAGATGAATTTCCAGATTGTTCTGAGAATCAGACAGCCAGATGGCGCCATCCTGGATAGTTGCCTGCAGCGCCATTGTACGACCAGCAAAATCACTCAGTTGCGCCAGCTGTTCATCATCCAGATACCACACGGTGAGATTTTTAAACTGCGCACACTTGCTCTGGTTTTGCTGCCACCAGATCTGGGCCGCACGGCTGTTGTAAGTAAACAGAGCAACCTCACCAGACTGGGTACAGGCTTTTTTAATACGACGCTCATCCGGCAGACCCAGTTCAATCCAGAGATCGATGCCCAGATGGTCGTTACGCAGCCATGCTTCAGGCTCGTCTTCAGCACTCAGGCCACGCGTGAACTGCAGCCGTTCATCGGCATATTTAATCCAGGCCAGCAGGCGCAGCATCATGCGCTCCAGGGTTTCAGAGGGATGACGCGCCAGCGTCAAGGCCGCGTCAAGGAACTGGTTGCGGTCGAGATCCGCTACGTTGACGACGGCTTTATAAATTGTCGCTTTAAGCGCCATGAGAGAACTCCTTTCGAATCAGGCGCTCATTGTAGCGAAAACTGCGGCAAAAGGCTGCTAACAGCTCCTCAATCAAGGCGCTGATATTGCTTGAATGAGTATGGTATAGTCACCTTGCTAAACAGAGTTTATCTTCGTAGGCTTAGACTTGCATCCACGGTTAAGTCAGAGTGCTGACAGGAGGGCATGTGGAAAAATATTGTGAGTTAATACGCAAGCGGTACGCGGAAATCGCCAGCGGAGACTTAGGGTATATCCCGGATGCGCTGGGTTGCGTATTGAAGGTGCTTAATGAAGTGGCGGCAGACAGCGCCCTTCCAGAGTCGGTCAGGGAAAAAGCGGCCTATGCTGCCGCCAACTTACTGGTGAGCGATTATGTCAATGAATGAAACGTATCAACCCATCAATTGTGATGATTACGACAATCTTGAACTCGCCTGCCAGAACCATTTGTTACTGACGCTGGCGCTAAAAGATGGCGAAGTTTTGCAGGCGAAAGCGAATGACCTGGTTTCACGCAAAAACGTGGAGTATCTGGTCGCAGATGTCGCAGGTGAAATCCGGGAGCTTCGTCTCGATAAAATTGCCAGCTTCAGCCACCCGCAAATCGGTACCGTGGTCGTCAGCGAATCTTAACTTTTCTTGCACCTTATCAGGCCTAAATGACCAGGCCTGATAATCGCACCGCCATCAGGTATGCCAAATCAGACTCATACCTTCTTCATCTACCGCCGCACCCTCACGCGTCACAAAAACACCCGCAGCCGCAATCAACGTTTCACCGTAAAACAACAACGGCGTGGTATCTCGTCGCCAGGGCGGGATCCCCTGCTCCTGCCAGATTTTCTTTAATTTACGTCCACCGTTACGCCCGACAATATGCAATACGCCTGGCGCTTTAAAACGAATACTGACGGCTTCACCTGCTTGCGGCATGCGCAATTCGCCAGCCGAGATTAGCTGCACCGAGCCTAACCCGGCTGGCAGCGTCAACGGCGTTTCCCGGCATGACCACGGGATGACGGTTTCGCTTTGCCCGTCGACCGATTTAACCCACCATAGCTGTGACTGATAGCGACGGACCTCATATTCTCCCAGACGAAAACAGGGGGAAGCATCTTCTCGCGCCAACGCCACTTCCTGCCAGATACGTTCCAGCCCGTCCCGGGAAGGCATCGGCGCATTTACCCCAGCCAACCAGCGACGAAGCAGAGCGGCACGTCGCACGCCACTCATCATCATTAACGGTGCCAGTAACAGTGTGCCTTGGGCAGTCACGCAGTCGGCTAAATCATTGGCCAGCAGTTCATCCAGTAAACTCTCCTGCTCGGCGCACAGCGCGGCGCTGCGGGCTGCGGCTTGCGCGAAGTGCGGCCATCGTTGTTGGAGCAAGGGGGTAACGCGCAATCTGAGAAAATTGCGATCGTAGGCATCATCCTGATTACTTTCATCTTCGATCCAGCATAATTCATGCTGTCGCGCCCATGCTTCAAGCGCCTCTCGCGTTTGCGCCAGCAGCGGTCGAATCAGTTGGGTTCCGGCAAATGGTGAGCTTTCGCCCATGGCGGAGAGCCCGGCAGGACCACTGCCGCGTTTAAGCGCCAGTAGAAAGGTTTCACACTGGTCGTCGAGATGCTGGGCAGTCATCAGCACTTCACCCGGTAGTAAGGTCTGCGCAAATGCCTGATAGCGCGCGCGTCGCGCCTGAGCTTCGATGCCCAGACCATCATCCTCAAGATGGACCCGTTCAACCACCAGCGGCACCTGCCACTGTGCGCATACCGACTCACAGTGTTGCACCCAACTGTCTGCCTGCGGGCTTAATCCGTGATGAATATGGATTGCGCGCAAGGCAACCTCAGGATTTTGCGCTCGCCACAGTACCAGCTGATGTAGCAGCACGGTGGAGTCCAGCCCGCCGCTAAAGGCGACCAGAATCGATTGAGAATTTAGCAGTGAAGTGTTCAGCGTGAGTGTCGTCATGATGGTTACTTACAAGGGCATTGCCCGGCACATTGCCAGGTTAATGCCACAATGATAAGACTTACAGCTCGTACAGTTCGAGCGGTAATCCGTCCGGATCGTTAAAAAACGTAAAGCGTTTGCCGGTAAACGGATCGATACGCACGGATTCGCACTTCACGTGGTGAGCTTCCAGATGCGTGATCGCTTTTTCCACGTCATCTACGCTGAACGCCAGATGGCGTAAACCGCAGGCTTCCGGTCGGCTCGGACGGCAAGGCGGAAATGGAAAAGAAAAAAGCTCAATCACATACTGACCGTTCAATGCCAGATCCCCCTTCCACGAGTCACGTTCTTCCCGGTAGGCTTCGCTGATTAGCGTAAAGCCCAGCACATCACAGTAAAATGCCTTACTCGCCGCGTAGTCCGTCGCAATAATGGCAATATGGTGAACCTGTTTTAATCCCAGCATAGCGTCATCGCCTCTTTCGTTTTTCTGCCAGCACGTTACTCGTGCGTAATGGGTTCACGCAAGTCGTCATGCCATTTTTAGGACTCGCACGCGATACACGCCATCTTCACCCAGTTTAGCGCCATGGATATCGGTTTCAAATCCAGGATAGTGATGGCCCACTGAACACAACATCAGCAGAAAATCGAGTACAGCCCGACTTTTGGCCGTGATCATTTCCCCGGGCATCAAGAGCGGCACACCGGGAGGATAAGGCAGAATCATATTGGCAGAAATGCGCCCCACCAGTTGATCGAGCGCCACCGTTTCGACCTCACCTTTGATCTGCCGCTGCCAGGCCTGGTGCGGGGTCATTTTCATTTCCGGTAAGGTATCAAATGCCCGCAGCATCAGCCCGGAGAGATCGTGCTGGCGGATCAGCTTATGGATCCCCTGCGCCAGATCCTGAATACGCATATTACGATAGAAATCGGGATCCTCGGCATACAGATCCGGCAGCATATTTTTCACGCGTAAATTCAGATCGTACGAGCGTTTAAATTCCGTCAGGCCGCGCAATAGCCCCATCGCCCGGGTTTTATCAATGCCAATACTGAACAGGAACAACAGATTATACGGTCCCGTTTTCTCGACAACGACGCCGCGCTCATCAAGGAATTTCGCCACCAGCGCCGCAGGGATCCCCTCTTCACTCATATTTCCCTGTTCATCCATTCCCGGCGTAAGAATGGTGACCTTCACCGGGTCGAGGAACATATGGTCGGCGTCAGCATCAACAAATCCGTGCCAGTCTTCACCAGGCGCTACCGGCCAGCACTCCGCCTCATCTACCCTTTCCGGCTGCCAGATATCAAAGAACCAGCCATCCGACTCTTCGCGTAGCCGCTGCACTTCTTTACGGAAATGCAGCGCCCGCTCCACCGAACGATTGATCAACCGCTTGCCTGAATTGCCACGCAGCATTGCCGCCGCCGTTTCTATCGACGCGACAATCGGGTAGCTCGGGGAAGTGGAAGTGTGCATCATAAAGGCTTCGTTGAACGTCTCTTCGTCGTAGTCGCCCTTAATGTGGATCAGAGAAGCCTGTGATAGTGCCGCCAGCATCTTGTGGGTTGACTGGGTTTCAAAAGTCACTTTCCCTGGCACCCGTTCGCCGCTCATCCCACTTTTCCCCTGATAGATCGGGTGAAAATGGGTATACGGCACCCAGGCAGAATCAAAATGAATGGAGGGCACATCCAGGGTTTGCTTGATCCAGTTGGTGTTATACAACAGGCCGTCATAGGTGGAATTGGTGATCACCGCGTGTACCGGCCATAGTGCCTGAGGGGTCTCTTCTACCTTGCGTTCAATGCTTGCGCGGGTGAATTCCCGACGAGGTATACCGCCGAGGATCCCCAGCGCATTGCGCGTAGGCTTCAGCCAGATTGGCACCACATCGCTCATCATGAGCAAATGCGCCAGCGACTTATGACAGTTGCGATCAATCAGGAGCGTACTGCCTGAAGGCGCGGCATACATGCCGACAATCTTGTTCGACGTCGAGGTGCCGTTGGTCACCATATAGCTCTGCTCGGCGCCAAAGGTGCGCGCGATATACTCCTCCGCTTCCAGATGCGGGCCGGTATGATCCAGCAGCGAACCCAGTTCAGTCACGGAAATAGACACGTCGGCCTTCAGCGTATTGCCGCCAAAGAAATCATAGAACAGGCAGCCTACCGGGCTTTTCTGATACGCCGTTCCCGCCATATGTCCGGGCGTGCAGAAGGTGTACTTTCCTTCCTTCACATAGGTAAACAGCGCCTTGGTGAAAGGAGGCGTGATGTTATCGAGGTATTCGCTGGTGTACTGACGGATGCGGGTTGCAATATCTTCAGACTGGCCCAGCGCATACTCAAAAAACCACAGCGCCATGCGCAGGTCGTGCGCGCTGACATCCATCGTCGAATGGGTATTAATAAAGGCGTAGAGCGGGAGATACTCGTTGAGCTGGTTGATGTCACTGCACAGATCCAGACTGTATTCATCCCAGTCAAAAATGACACCGCAAATTCGTGGGTTATGTTCGATAAACTTAAGCAGGTCGACGCTATTCTGCGGCCAGATAATCTGAAACCCCTGCTGTTGCAGCGCACGCTCAAGTTCCTTGATGGGCTCATCTTTATAAAAGACGCCATGCGGTCCCATGATGGCAATGATATTCATGCGTTCCTCCTGGAAAAACCTTAGTTAATCATAGCCTGGTGAAACCACAGGTAAAAAAAAGGGCCACAGCGTTGTGGCCCTTTTCAGAATTAATGCAGTTTACGCGTAACCGTAGCTCATCAGACGCTGGTAACGACGGTTTTTCAAATCATCTTTGCTTAACACGTCGAGGTCGGCGAGATCGGCCAGCAGCTGTGCTTTCAGGGACGCAGCCATCACTTCCGGGTTGCGGTGCGCGCCGCCCAGCGGTTCCGGGATGATAGAGTCGATAAGCTTCAGCTCTTTCAGACGCGGCGCGATAATTCCCATTGCTTCTGCGGCCAGCGGCGCTTTGTCGGCGCTTTTCCACAGAATGGAGGCACAGCCTTCCGGGGAGATAACGGAATAGGTGCTGTATTGCAGCATATTCACTTTATCGCCTACGCCGATCGCCAGCGCGCCGCCGGAACCACCTTCACCAATAACGGTGCAGATTACCGGTACGCTCAGACGCGACATTTCACGCAGGTTGCGCGCAATCGCTTCAGACTGACCACGTTCTTCCGCGCCCACGCCCGGATAAGCCCCAGGGGTGTCGATGAAGGTAATGATCGGCATATTGAAACGCTCGGCCATTTCCATCAGACGCAGCGCTTTGCGATAGCCTTCCGGTGCCGGCATGCCGAAATTACGACGAATTTTTTCTTTGGTCTCACGGCCTTTCTGATGACCAATGATCATCACCGGACGGCCATCCAGACGCGCGATGCCGCCGACAATAGCTTTATCATCCGCATAGGCACGATCGCCCGCCAGCTCATCAAATTCATCAAATGCCAGGCGGACATAATCCAGGGTGTACGGACGCTGTGGATGGCGCGCCAACTGGGCTACCTGCCATGCGCCAAGATCGGCGAAGATTTTACGCGTCAGCTCTACGCTTTTTTCACGCAGACGATGCACTTCTTCATCGATGTTAATATCCAGTTTCTCATCCTGACGGCTAACCGCAGTCAGAGAATCGATTTTTGCTTCCAGCTCTGCAATCGGCTGTTCAAAATCAAGGAAATTCAGACTCATAGTATTCCTGTATTAGTCAAACTCCAGTTCCACCTGCTCCGAACCAATAAGGCCACGGAGATCGTTTAGCAAACGATCGCTCGGAGAGACACGCCACGTTGCGCCAAAACGCAATCGCGCACGTGCATCCGCCCTCTGATAGTAGAGATGTACTGGAATTGTCCCCGAGCGGTGGGGTTCCAGAGACTGACGGAGTCGGTTTAAAAGCTGGTCATCAATTTGCCTGTCCGTCAGCGAGATAGCAAGCCCGCGAGCATATTTTTCCCGGGCTTCGTCAATATCCATGACTTCACGGGCCATCATTTTAAGCCCGCCGCTGAAGTCATCAAAGCTGACCTGTCCGCTGACGATAAGTATGCGGTCTTTTTCCAGCAATTGCTGGTATTTATCCAGGGCATCGGTAAACAACATAACTTCCAGACGCCCGGAACGGTCATCCAGGGTACAGATGCCGATACGATTGCCGCGCTTGGTGACCATTACCCGCGCAGCAATGACGAGCCCCGCAGCCGTGGTGACTTTACCACGTTCTGTCGGATGCATGTCTTTCAGCCTGTGGCCTCCAACATAGCGCTCAATTTCTTTTAAATACTGGTTGATGGGGTGTCCCGTCAGGTAAAGCCCTAACGTTTCACGTTCCCCTTCTAATACCACCTGCTCCGGCCACGGTGTACAGTTAGCATAAGACTGTTCAATTTGTTCCGGCTCTTCAGCCAGCACGCCAAACATGTCCGCCTGACCCGTTGCCTCGGCTTTCGCATGCTGATCGGCGGCTTTTAGCGCATCGTTGAGCGAATTCATCAGCGCCGCACGATGCGGACCTAGGCGGTCAAACGCCCCGGACATGATTAACTTTTCCAGCACCCGGCGGTTGAGTTTTTTGATGTCCGTGCGCGCACAGAGATCAAACAGCTCGCGGAAGTAACCGCCTTCGTTGCGCGCCTCAATAATAGCTTCAATTGGCCCTTCACCCACGCCTTTTATCGCGCCGATGCCATAGACAATTTCGCCATCATCATTCACGTGAAAATGATAAAGCCCGGAGTTGATGTCCGGCGGCAGGATTTTGAGCCCCATACGCCAGCATTCATCCACCAGCCCGACCACTTTCTCGGTGT
Source organism: Citrobacter sp. Cb023 (assembly GCF_030336805.1). Taxonomy (NCBI): domain Bacteria; kingdom Pseudomonadati; phylum Pseudomonadota; class Gammaproteobacteria; order Enterobacterales; family Enterobacteriaceae; genus Citrobacter; species Citrobacter sp. Cb023. The sequence goes on from NZ_JAOWCV010000033.1 coordinate 17,742, forward strand.
TATCCATATCGGCGGTCATTACCGCCGCCATAAACTCGGCGGGGTAATGCGCCTTCAGCCATAGCGTCTGGTAAGAGACCAGCGCATAGGCAGCGGAGTGCGATTTGTTAAATCCGTAACCGGCGAATTTCTCCACCAGGTCAAAGATTTTCATCGCCAGTTCGCCGTCGACGCCGCGCTTTTTCGCCCCTTCTTCAAAGGTGCCGCGCTGCTTAGCCATCTCTTCCGGCTTTTTCTTACCCATCGCACGACGCAACATGTCCGCACCGCCAAGGGTATATCCGGACAGCTCCTGGGCAATCTGCATAACCTGTTCCTGATACAGGATAATGCCGTAGGTCGGCTCCAGTACCGGTTTCAGACACTCATGCTGCCATTGTACGTCCGGGTAGGAAATCTCTTCGCGACCATGCTTACGGTCGATAAAGTTATCTACCATCCCCGACTGTAGCGGACCAGGACGGAACAGGGCCACCAGAGCGATCATATCTTCGAAGCAGTCAGGCTGCAGACGTTTGATAAGATCTTTCATGCCGCGGGATTCAAGCTGGAAGACCGCCGTGGTCTCCGAGCGTTGCAGCATGTCGAAGCTTTTCTTGTCATCCAGCGGGATAGCGGCGATATCCAGCGGCGGCTCGCCGTTCTTTTCACGGCGCGCGTTAATCATTTCCAGCGCCCAGTTGATGATGGTGAGCGTACGCAGGCCGAGGAAGTCGAACTTCACAAGGCCGGCATATTCCACGTCGTTCTTATCAAACTGAGTAACCGGGTGCAGCCCCTGTTCATCGCAGTACAGCGGCGCAAAATCGGTAATTTTGGTCGGCGCGATAACTACACCACCGGCGTGTTTACCGGCGTTACGCGTGACGCCTTCCAGCTTACGCGCCATATCGATCAGTGCTTTAACCTCTTCATCTGCCTCATAGATTTCCGGCAGTTGGGGTTCGGCTTCAAAGGCTTTTGCCAGCGTCATGCCCGGATCGGGTGGCACCAGTTTCGAAATACGGTCCACGAAGCCGTACGGGTGTCCCAGCACGCGCCCCACGTCGCGGATAACCGCTTTGGCCGCCATCGTACCGAAGGTAATAATCTGCGAAACAGCATCACGACCGTACATTTCCGCCACGTGTTCAATTACCTGGTCGCGTTTCTCCATACAGAAGTCAACGTCGAAGTCGGGCATTGAGACACGTTCCGGGTTCAGGAATCGTTCGAACAGCAGGTCAAATTCCAGCGGATCCAGGTCGGTAATTTTCAGCGCATAGGCGACAAGCGAGCCGGCACCGGAACCACGTCCAGGGCCTACCGGTACGCCGTTATCTTTCGACCACTGGATAAATTCCATCACGATCAGGAAGTAGCCAGGAAATCCCATCTGGTTGATAACTTTAAGTTCAACTTCCAGACGTTCGTCATAAGGCGGGCGCTTCTGCGCGCGAACTTCAGGGTCCGGGAACAAAAACGCCAGACGCTCTTCCAGACCTTCGCGCGATTTCGCCACGAGGAAATCCTCGGTGGTCATATCACCGGTCGGGAACTGTGGCAGGAAATACTCACCCAGACGTACCGTCACGTTACAGCGCTTAGCTATCTCAACGGTGTTTTGCAGCGCTTCCGGAATATCGGAAAACAGCTCGCACATCTCATCTTCGCTACGCATGTACTGCTGCGGCGAATAATTACGCGGGCGTTTCGGGTCGTCAAGGGTGAACCCGTCATGGATTGCCACGCGGATTTCATGCGCGTCAAAATCACCGGTTTCAAGGAAACGAACATCGTTGGTCGCCACCACCGGAAGACCACGCCTTTCCGCCAGTTCTACCGCTGCATGCAGATAATTTTCTTCATCTTGCCTGCCGGTGCGGATAAGCTCGAGGAAGTAACAATTTGGAAAATGTTCTTCGTAAAACGCTACGCACTCATCAACCAGTGCGCTATTACCGCGCAGCAGGCTGCGCCCAACGTCGCCCATGCGGCCGCCGGAGAGCAAAATCAAACCTTCTTTTAACTCGGCCAACCAATCCCGGTCAATGACCGGCCCTTCTGCGCCATAACCACGCTGATAGGCTTTCGATATCAACAACGTCAGGTTCTGATAGCCGGTATTGTTTGCGGCCAGCACGGTGAGCTGCGTGAGTTCATCGCCCAGCAGCTCGCTACGGACATGAAAATCTGCGCCAACTATTGGCTTGATACCCGCACCGTGACCCGCTCCGTAAAACTTCACCAGACCACACAGGTTGGTAAAATCGGTGATCGCCAGCGCAGGCATGCCTAACGCGGCCGCCTTTTTCACCAGCGGCCCGGTTTTCGCCAGCCCATCGATCATGGAGTAGTCGCTGTGCACCCGCAGGTGGACGAAACGAGGTTCAGACATCTTCAGATTCCTTCGACACAAGAATCAGGACGTGAGTCCCAGTGCGCGTTTGACGGGGCCAAAACTACGGCGATGGTGCTCTGTTGCGCCATGCATTGCCAACTTTTCCAGATGAAAAGCGGTTGGATAGCCTTTGTGCTGTGCAAAGCCATACTGCGGGAACACCGTATCCAGGGCCGCCATTTCAGCATCACGAGTGACTTTTGCCAGTATCGACGCCGCGCTAATCTCCGCCACGCGGCTATCACCTTTTACCACCGCCAGCGATGGCACCGGTAATGCCGGGCAACGATTGCCGTCGATCAGTACGTATTCCGGCGCTATATGCAGACCCGCAACCGCACGCTGCATGGCCAGCATAGTGGCATGTAAAATATTCAACTCGTCGATTTCATGTGGTTCAGCACGCCCCAGGCTCCAGCTTAACGCTTTTTCTTTAATCTCATCGAATAGCGCCAGGCGACGTTTTTCCGACAGTTTTTTTGAGTCGTTAAGACCGATAATAGGGCGAGCCGGATCCAGAATGACGGCGGCAGTGACGACCGCGCCGACTAAAGGACCACGTCCAACTTCATCTACACCCGCCACTAAATGCGTATGCGGATATACAAATTCAATCATTGCGCTAACTCCAGGACCGCATCCGCCGCCTGCTCATCAGCGTTGCAACGGATCTGCTGATGCAGTTCACGGAATGTGTCGTGCATCACATGGCGGGTTTTGCCATTCGCCAGCAACGGCAACAGCGCTTGCGACAGCGCCTGCGGTTCGCACTCTTCCTGCAACAGCTCTTTAACCAGTTCTCTTCCCGCCAGCAGGTTAGGTAGCGAAACGTAATCGGTCTTCACCAGACGCTTCGCCAGCCAGAAGGTGAAAGGTTTCATACGATAGCCAACCACCATCGGGCATTTTGCCAGCATACATTCCAGCGCAGCGGTGCCTGAAGCCAGCAGTGCGGCATCGCTGGCAACCATCGCTTCACGTCCCATCCCATTAAGCAGATGTACGGAAAGCTCCGGTGCAACTTCAGCTTTAATGCGCTCAAACTGCTCGCGACGTTTGGCATTCACCAACGGCACTACCACTTCGAGATCTGGATAATGCTGACGTAACAACTGCGCCGTTTTCAGAAAATCGGCGCTGAGCATCTCCACTTCTGCGCCACGGCTTCCTGGCAATAGCGCCAGGCAGTGAGCGTCATGGGGAATACCCAGAACATCGCGAGCCGCGTTTTTATCCGGGTCCAACGGCATGGCATCTGCCATGGTATGACCGATAAAGCGGCACGGGACGTTAAATTTGTCATAAAACGCTTTTTCGAAAGGCAGAAAGGCCAGCACCATATTGGTGGATCTGCCTATTTTGAAAACGCGTTTCTGTCGCCAGGCCCACACAGAGGGGCTGACGTAATGAATGGTTTTAATGCCCTGCTTTTTCAAATTCCCTTCGAGGGTAATATTGAAATCAGGCGCATCAATACCGACGAAAACATCCGGCTTTAAGTCGGTAAATCGGCGAGTGAGATCGGCGCGAATATGCAGTAACCGGCGCAGGCGTCCGAGCACTTCAACAATGCCCATTACCGCCAGCTCTTCCATTTCGTACCAGGCTTCACAGCCTTCGGCCTGCATCAGCGGACCCGCCACGCCAACAAAACGCGCATTGGGAACGCGAGCCTTGAGTGCACGGATTAACCCTGCACCAAGAATATCGCCGGAGGTTTCTCCGGCGACGAGGGCAATCGTTAAAGGACGCTGCTCAGTCATTAACGAATCAGACCACGCGTTGAGCGCTCAAAGAAGTCGCTGAAAGCCTGAACTTCAGGGTATTGTTTCGCCAGTTCCGCGATTTCCGGTTTCACTTCTTCCAGCGTTTTACCACTACGGTACAACGCTTTGTAGGCATTACGAATCGCGGTAATCGCTTCGCGGGTGAACCCACGACGCTTCAGACCTTCGATATTGACGCCAAATGGCGTTGCGTGGTTGCCCTGGGCGATAACGTATGGAGGCACGTCCTGAGCAACGCCAGAACAGCCGCCAACCATCACATGCGCGCCGATGATGCAGAACTGATGCACCGCAGTCATGCCGCCGATGATAACAAAATCATCCAGCGATACATGCCCGGCAAGCGTGGCGTTATTCGCCAGAATACAGCGGTTGCCTACCGTACAATCATGCGCGACGTGCGCATTAATCATCAGTAAGTTATCGCTGCCCACCTTCGTCACTCCACCGCCCTGCACTGTGCCACGATGAATGGTGACGCTTTCGCGGATGCGGTTGCGATCGCCAATTTCCACGCGGGTCGGTTCGCCAGCATATTTCAGATCCTGGTTAACTTCACCGATGGAGGCAAACTGATAGATCTCGTTATCGCGACCAATTTTTGTATGGCCATTCACGACAACGTGAGACTTCAGTACGGTACCCTCACCAATTTCAACATGGGGTCCAACAATACAAAATGGGCCAATGTGAGCGTTAGCGCCAATGCTGGCGCCTTCTTCCACAATGGCAGTTGGGTGAATAAAGGCGGATTTATCAATCACGTATCAGGCCTCCCGGCTACGGGCACACATCATCGTTGCTTCGCACACAACTTTACCGTCGACCAGCGCAACCCCTTTAAAACGGGTCAGGCCGCGGCGCGTTTTCTCGAAAGTCACTTCCATGATCATCTGATCGCCTGGCACGACAGGACGCTTAAAGCGCGCTTCGTCAATACCCGCAAAATAGTACAGTTCACCTGGTTCCAGTTTCCCTACGCTTTTAAACGCGAGGATACCAGTGGCCTGCGCCATTGCTTCCAGAATCAGTACGCCAGGGAAAATAGGTTTACCCGGGAAGTGGCCCTGGAAGAAAGGCTCGTTAACAGATACATTTTTCACTGCGCGCAGAAAGCGACCTTCTTCAAAATCCAGCACGCGGTCAACCAGCAGAAACGGAAAACGGTGCGGCAGAAGTTCTAAAATCTCTTCAATATGCAGAGTATGAGTGTTAGTAGTCAAAATACTCTTCCTGTCAAAATATACTAAAAGGCAATAATAACACGGCCTGTCGCAATCGTATGAATGGGACAGGCCGAAAAGTCAGACATGCAAAAACGGTGCTTTAGTCTTGTTGATTAACCTTGCGCTCAATCGCTTTGAGACGCTTGCTCATATCATCAATATTCATCACCAGTGCAGCTGTTTTACGCCATACCTTATTGGGCTGTAGCGGAATGCCTGAGGAATAGACGCCAGGTTCGGTGATAGGACGCATCACCATACCCATGCCAGTAACCGTGACTTTATCGCATATTTCCATATGCCCATTGATCACGCTGGCGCCGCCAATCATGCAGTAACGGCCAATCTTCAGGCTACCCGCCATAATGACGCCACCGGCTACCGCCGTATTGTCGCCAATCACAACGTTATGCGCAATCTGGCACTGGTTATCAATGATAACACCATTACCGATCACAGTATCGTCCAGCGCACCACGGTCAATGGTGGTACAAGCGCCGATCTCGACGCGATCGCCGATAATCACGCGACCAAGCTGCGGGATCTTCACCCAGTTACCGCGATCGTTCGCGTAACCAAATCCATCAGATCCGACGACAGTGCTGGACTGGATCAGGCAATTCTCACCGATCTGAATGTCGTGGTAAATCGTCACATTCGCCCACAAGCGTGAACCTGCGCCGATTTTAGTATTTTTTCCGACGAAGCAGCCTGCGCCGATAACGACGTTATCGCCCAGTTCTACGCCAGACTCAATGACCGCATTTGCGCCCACAGAAACATTATTACCCAGCTTCGCCGTCGCATCGATCACTGCACTCGGTGCAATGTTATGTGCGGGCTGCGGCGTGGTATCTAAGATTTGCGCCATACGTGCATAGGTCAGGTAGGGATTCTTCACTACCAGCGCAGCACTCTTAGCAAAAGGAAGATCGTCCTGCGTCATCACAACGGCAGAGGCCTGGCATACGCCTAAGTGTTCACGGTACTTAGGATTCACCATGAACGTGATATTGCCAGTTTGCGCAGATTGCATGGACGCTACGCCGGTGATGACGATATCGCCATCACCGTGTAATTCTGCATCCAACTGCTCTGCTAAATCAGCCAGTCGAATTGAAGGCATTACTTATTTAACCTGTTTCAGTACGTCAGCGGTGATGTCTTTTACATCGCTGCTGTTGTATGCAACGGTGTTTGCGTCAACAACCAGATCGATGCTCTGACTGTTAGCAACAGATTTCACAGCTGTCTGGATACGAGTAACCAGTTTGCCACGTTCTTCGTTGGAACGACGCGCACGATCCTGCTCAAAAGCCTGAGCTTTCTGAGAGAAAGTCTGACGCTGAGCCATGACGTCTTTTTCCAGCTTGGTACGATCGCTACCCGCTTTCATGGATTGCAGACGCTGCATTTTAGATTGCAGATCAGATTCCATACGCTGCAGTTCGCTGGCACGGCCTTTGAACTCGTTTTCCAGCGTAGCAGAAACGCCCGTCTTCTGTGCAACCTGTTGGAACAAGCTACCCATGTTGACGATTGCAATTTTGTCAGCAGCCTGTGCGGACGTTGCCATCGCTAAACCGAGACCTGCAGCTAATAACCACTTTTTCACAATTAACTCCTTACCATCCCATTTGCACCCGAAGGTACAGTTCTTTGCGTGGCCAGGCGATCCCATGCAAGATCGCCTAAAGTCATCGCTACACTACCACTACATTCCTTTGCGAAGAACAATTACCAGGTTTTACCAATGTTAAACTGGAACTGTTCCGCTTTGTCTCCATCGTACTTCTTGAACGGCTGGGCGTAGGAGAAAACCAACGGCCCCAATGGGGACATCCATTGTAAAGCGATACCCGCTGACATACGGATATTGTTCGGATCGCTGTAGTCCGGATAACCAGAGTACTTAGCTGAATCCCAGTTCGTATCCCAAACGGTACCCATATCCCAGAAGAACGAGGTACGGACCGAGTTGGCATACTTGTCGCTGATAAACGGCGTCGGGGTAATGAATTCCAGGCTGGCGACAGCCATGGCGTTACCGCCCACCGCATCATCCGATTTACACGGTGAAGTATTGGTGGCGTCACATTCGTTATCGTAATCGCTATCGTTGTTATAACGATTAGCCGGTAAATAGACAGCCTTTGGACCGATGGTGTTGGACTGGAAACCACGCACGGTGCTGGAACCACCCGCATAGAAGTTCTCGTAGAACGGCATCTCTTTGCTGCCGATGCCGTCACCATAGCCCCACTTCGTGCGACCCAGAACAACCCATTTGTGATCGTCATCGATCGGCACATAGGTCGCGGTATCCAACGTCGCTTTGTAGTATTCGTTGTCAGAACCCGGAATGGTTACTTTACCGTTCAGGTTGACACGCGTACCTTCCGTTGGGAAGTACCCACGGTCCAGCTTGTTATATGTCCACCCATAGTTGAAGGTGAAATCGTCTGATTTAAAGCTATCAGCGTCAGGATCCTTACCCATTGAAACCAGATAACGTTGCATTGCAACCTGTGGATCCATGTTAGACAAGGAGTTATGCACATAACCCACACCCGCACGCAAGGTGTTGTATTCGTTGATCGGGAAGCCGAGCGTTGCGTCAGTACCATAACTTTTGTTGGTATAGTCGGACAGGTCTGCATCATCCGCTTTAAAGTCATTGTAGAAAACGCGACCACCAAGGCTCACCCCATCAACGGTGAAATATGGGTTGGTGACAGACAACTCAGTATAGGTCTGATAGTCGTTTTTGGTGCCGTTGATCCCGACTGAATAACCGGTACCTAACCAGTTATCTTGCTGAACGCCAGCCTGGAAGCTCACGCCGCTTTCAGTACCGTAACCAACGCCGAAGTTAAAGCTACCGGTGTTACGCTCTTTAACCTTATAGACCACATCAACCTGATCCGGGCTGCCCGGTACACGCTGAGTATCGGTATCGACAGTTTCAAAGTAACCCAGACGGTTCAGACGCTCTTTACCCTGATCAACCAGATCGCTACCCAACCAGGCACCTTCCATCTGGCGCATTTCGCGACGCAGAACGGAATCTTTAGAAGTGTCGTTACCTTCAAAACGAATCTTACGCACGTAGAAACGGTTACCTGCATCCACGTTTACGCGTAATTTAACGGTTTTGTCGGCGTCGTTGATTTCAGGTTGCGACTGTACGCGCGGATAGGCATAGCCATAGCGACCCAGAAGCTTCTTGATATCATCTTCCATTTTGGTCACTTTGGTGCCGTTATAGAGTTCGCCTGGCTCGATTTTGGTCAGGGTCTCAATTTCGGCGGAGTGCCCAGCCAGGTTACCGCTCACCTGAACCCCTGAAAGCTTGTATTGATCGCCTTCAGTGATGTTAACGGTAATGTAGATACCTTTTTTATCCGGCGTCAGGCTAACCTGGGTGGAATCGATATTGAAGCGAGCATAACCGCGATCCAGATAGTAGCTGCGCAAGGTTTCAAGATCGCCCGCCAGTTTCTGTTTCTGGTATTTACGATCGCCCACCACGTTCCACCACGGCACTTCATCACGCAGTTGGAAGTGAGAGATCAGTTCGTCGGTCGAGAAAGCATGGTTGCCGACGATATTGATCTGTTGGATCTTCGCCGAAACGCCTTCCTGGAAGACCAGCTTGAGGTCAACGCGGTTACGCGGCAACGGCGTTACCACCGCTTTCACACTGGCGCTGTACTTACCGACGCTATAGTAGAAATCTTCCAGCCCTTTTTCGATATCGGCTAGCGTAGTGCGATCCAGAGACTCGCCAACACGCACACCAGAAGCCTCGAGGTTTTGCTTGAGCATGTCATCTTTCACCGATTTGTTACCGGAGAAAGTGATGCTGGCAATCGTCGGACGTTCTTTTACCTGAACCAGAAGGGTATCACCATCGCGCAGGACGCGGACATCCTCAAAGTTACCGGTGGCGAACAGAGCACGAATGGTATTACTGATGTCTTCATCATTAACCGTGTCGCCTGTGCGCACCGGCATACTGAGGAGAGCCGCACCAACGGCGACTCGCTGTAGGCCTTCGAAATGAATGTCCTTCACTACGAACCCTTCAGCACCGTATACGGTGGCGCTGCTAAACAGCAGCGACGCTATGAGCAACTTTTTCATCGCCATCGTTATTATGCGTTCTTCCTAACACTCTCTTACAACCGAGAGAAATCATTGAAAAGTGCAAGCCCCATTAACAACACCAGCAAGATAGAGCCAATGCGATAACTAAAGTCTTGAACCCGCTCGGATACCGGACCGCCCTTCAGCTTTTCAATCGCCAGGAACAGCAGATGCCCCCCGTCAAGAACGGGCAACGGAAACAGGTTGATTATCCCTAAGTTCACGCTGATAAGCGCAAGGAACATCAGGTAATAAATAACCCCGAACTCCGCTGACATCCCAGCCCCCTGGGCGATAGAAATCGGCCCACTGAGGTTGTTCAGTTTTACATCACCGGTAATCAATTTTCCCAGCATACTGACCGTCAGCTTCATCAACTGCCACGTTTTATCCGAGGCTTCGAGGATGGCGCTGAATGGCCCATACTGGCGTACAGTCTTATACTCATCAGGCAGAGGAATAACTTTAGGCACCACGCCCGCAAAACCCTCTGCCTTCCCGTTAACCTGTTTTGAATCTGGGGTTAACGTTAAAGACAAGGAACTTCCTTGTCTTTCAATATCTAGCGCTAACGGCTTATCCGGATTATCGCGCACCAGCGTCACGAACGTCATCCATTGCGTCAGCGGCTGACCATTGACTTTAACGATCCTGTCGCCAGCTTGCAAACCCGCCTTACTTGCAGCGGAGTTTACCTGCACTTCTGACAGCACCGATTCAATCTGCGGACCGCGTGGGCGAATCCCTAAACTGGAAACAGGATCCTCTTTGTCTGGCTCAAATGCCCAATGGCGTAAATCCAGCGTTTTGTCCTGCCGCTGGTTGCTGCCAAACTGCGCCACGCTGAGAGTCGTATGTTCATCGCCAATTTTGGATACCAGTTGTAATCGCACGGCATCCCAATCAGGGGTTTCGATACCATCAACCGCTTTTAGTTCCGTACCCGGCTGAATTTGCGCCTGTGCGGCAATCGAGTTGGGTGTTATTTCACCAACAACCGGACGAACGCCAGGGACACCGATGATAAACACCAGCCAATACGCGAAAATAGCAAAAAGGAAGTTGGCAATCGGACCTGCGGCGATGATGGCTGCGCGTTGTCCAACCGTTTTATTGTTGAAAGCGTAATGGCGCAGCTCCGGTGCGACCGGTTCAGCGCGCTCATCCAGCATTTTGACGTAACCGCCGAGGGGAATCAGGGCGATGACGTATTCCGTACCTGATTTATCGGTACGCCGCCAAAGCGCTTTTCCAAAGCCAATGGAAAAGCGTTCGACGCGGACTCCGCAGCGCCGTGCAACCCAGAAATGACCAAATTCATGCACGGTGATAAGCACACCAAGTGCAACGATGAATGCAGCCAGATTCCAGAGAATACTCAGCATAAGACCATCCGTTAGAGCGTCCTGAATACCAGTAACAACAGGCAGGCAAAGACCGGTACCGCAGCCGTCAGGCTATCAATACGATCCAAAATACCGCCGTGTCCTGGTATTAAGTGACCACTGTCCTTAATACCTGCTTCACGCTTAAACATACTCTCGGTCAGATCACCCAGCACGGAGGCCAGGGCTGCAACGATGGAGCAAATAAGCAAGGTGACAGGCGCAACCTCAAGATTCGCCCACATGCCATAACCCCATGAGATCACGGCAGCAGTGGCGAGTCCGCCAATAAAACCCTGCCAGGTTTTACCAGGAGAAACCTTCGGCGCCAGCTTATGTTTGCCAAACAGCTTACCAAACATATAGGCACCCGAGTCCGCTCCCCAGACGAGAATCATGACATACAGCAGCCATAGCGCGCCACTATAATGATTCTCATCATAGTGCCATGCACGTAGCGCCAGCATTCCCCAAAAGAAAGGGACTATGGTTAACACGCCGAAAATTATGCGTAATGTTTTGGAATTACGCCAGACCGACGCAGAGCCGGGATAAAACAGCACCAGTAACAGCGCCACGACCCACCAGCCCAGCGACGCCCACAGCGATACTTCAACCAGCGGCTGATGAATATTGCGATGGTATTCCGGCAACAAAAATAGCATCAGTGCCAGCAATAGCCCGCACAAAACAGCCAGCCAGACTCGCTGCGTACGCGTGGTAAAACCGCTTAACTGTCCCCATTCCCAGGCGGCCAGCATACAGACGGCCAGCGTAACAATGGCGAACCCCACCGGCGGCAGCAAAAACAGCGCCGCGATGACAACGGGTATTAAAACAAAAGCAGAAATCAGGCGATACTTCAGCAAAAGCGACCCCCATCAGGCTTTTTCATCACCGGGCTCGGTGCCGCCGAAACGACGCTCACGATTAGCAAAGGCATGCAGCGCACCTTCAAAGTCTTGTTCATCGAAATCGGGCCAGAGAACATCCGTAAAGTAAAGTTCGGCATAGGCAATTTGCCACAACAGAAAATTACTAATTCGATGCTCTCCCCCAGTCCTTATCACTAAATCCACAGGAGCCAGTTCATGCATACAAATTTGCTGCCCCAGCATCTCTTCATCGATTTGCTCTGGACGCAGCAGACCATCCTGCACCTGTTGTGCCAGTTGTCTGACTCCCTGGACTATATCCCACCGTCCACCGTAATTCGCTGCAATATTTAGCGTCAACCCGGTATTCTGGGCAGTAATCGCTTCTGATTTGCGAATCCGTTCTTGCAAACGTGAGTTAAATCGACTGATATCCCCGATAATACGCAGACGTACGTTATGGCGGTGCAGGTTTTTCACTTCGCTATCAAGCGCCCACACAAACAGCTCCATTAACGCGCTCACTTCCTGCGCAGGTCGGTTCCAGTTCTCACTGCTAAAGGCATACAGCGTTAACGCATCAATACCGTTATTGGCAGCAAAAGAGACAGCCCGGCGGACGGACTTTGCTCCGGCCTTATGTCCAAAGGCGCGAATCTTCCCTTGCTTTTTCGCCCAGCGGCCATTGCCATCCATGATAATTGCTACATGGCGACAACCATGTGCTGGCAAATTTTCGCTTAATGGTTTAGTTGCAGACAACATAACGCGTTTTTAGTCCCTGAAAGGATTATACGGTACTCAGGAATACTGAAGCCTTTTGCGCTTCATCCTTCAGGCTGCTCCTTCGTCGGCTGTGATCTTCGCCCAAGTCACATACTCTTTGTATGCTCCAGGGGACTCATCCACTTGCCACCTTGATGCAACCTGAATGATTTTGTGCATCCACAAAAAAGCCGTGTCAAACCACGGCTTACCCGACCGAAAAAAAACAAATACCCGCGATCGAGTGGCGCAGACTATATCACTGAAGCCCAACGCTAACAAATAGCGCGATTCTCCGAGGAGGGATTATCATCAGCTTGAGCGTCGCATCACTTCTTTTCTGGCGACTTCCCGCGCGATAGCATCAACCTTCAGCACGTCATCAACGCTCTGTGGCTCCTGCAAATCCATCTTATCCAGCACGGATAAATTCAGGTCAGCAATATCGGTAAATCGGATCTGCTGCGCCAGAAATGCGGCAACGGTAATTTCATTCGCTGCGTTCAAAGCGGTCGTCGCCGCCTGCCCTTGCTCAAACGCGTCCATCGCCAGTTTCAGGCATGGATAACGCTGGTAATCAGGTGCGGAAAACGTCAACGCGCTGAGCTTGCAAAAGTCGACAGGCTTGACGCCGGACGTCACTCGTTCTGGCCATGCCATCGTATGAGCAATAGGTGTACGCATATCAGGTTCCCCCAACTGCGCCAGAACGCTACCATCCTGATAACGCACCATCGAATGAATAACCGACTGCGGGTGAATCAGCACTTCCATCTGGCTTGCATTGGCATTAAATAACCAACGCGCTTCAATGTATTCCAGACCTTTATTCATCATGGTGGCTGAATCGACAGAGATTTTTCGTCCCATCGACCAATTCGGATGACGACATGCTTGATCGGGGGTCATAGAAACCAGATCGCGCAATGCCGTTTCACGGAAAGGGCCACCAGACCCGGTAAGCAAAACTGATATGACGCCATTTTGCTCAAGGTCAGCGTATCCCAGATTGTGTTGGATAGGTTGCGGTAAACTCTGAAAAATCGCGTTATGTTCGCTATCTACCGGCAAAAGCTGTGCTTTGTGGCGTTGCACGTCGTCCATAAACAGACGCCCGCAGGTCACCAGTGACTCTTTATTCGCCAGCAAAATGCTTTTGCCCGCGCGGATTGCCGCCAGCGTCGGTAGCAAGCCCGCCGCGCCGACAATCGCCGCCATAACCTGATCAACATCATCCAGCGCAGCCATATCACAGGCAGCCTGCTGCCCGCTCATAACCTCAGTACGACTGCCCTGCTCCAGCAGAGCTGCTTTTACCAACGCAGCGCTTTTTTCATCGTCCATTACCGCATAGCGAGGAGAAAATTCCAGACATTGCTCAACCATACGGACGACATTTTTACCCGCCACCAACGCAGCAACGCGGAATTTTTCCGGGTTATGGCGTACTACATCCAGCGTACTGCAACCAATGGAACCGGTTGATCCCAGGATGGTTAATTGCTTCATCAGACATCCAGAAGAATTTTACTCGTCATACTTCAAGTTGCATGTACGTTGGCTCTCCTCGTTCACCCCTGTCACGCACGGGTGTACGCTCCCGGGGATGCCCTGCGTCGCCGCCTTCCTGCAACTCGAATTATTTAGAGTATATAGACAGAAAAAAGCAAAACGCCGCCATCCAGCCTTCTCAGGCCTTCTAAGCGGCGTTTTTAGCGTACAGGAGAATCAGAACTGCATCAGTTCCGTTTCTTTCTCTGCCAGCGCCGCATCAACTTTCTTGATAGCTGCGTCAGTCAGTTTCTGTACGTCGTCCTGAGAACGGCGATCGTCATCTTCGCTGATCTCTTTTTCTTTCAACAACGCTTTCACTTTGTCGTTGGCATCGCGGCGTACGTTACGTACGGCAACGCGCGCGCCTTCAGCTTCGCCACGCACGATCTTGGTCAGATCTTTACGACGTTCTTCAGTCAGCGGCGGCAGCGGAACGCGGATGTCGGAACCCGCAGAGCTTGGATTCAGACCGAGGTCGGAAGCCATAATTGCTTTTTCAACGGCTGGCCCCATAGAACGGTCGAACACGTTGATTTTCAGGGTACGGGAATCTTCAACCGTTACGCTTGCCAACTGGCGCAGCGGGGTCGGTGTGCCGTAATATTCCACGACAATACCATCCAGCAGGCTAGGAGAAGCACGGCCCGTGCGAATTTTGCTGATTTGGTTTTTGAACGCTTCGACGCATTTGTCCATGCGTACTTCAGCATCTTTTCTGATATCGTTGATCACGTTACGAATCCTTGAAAGCTTGTTTCAGTCAGACCATACCCACCACGCAAGATGTGACAAGTATAGTCTTGATTAATTTTGAGGGACGTATCCCGCGACATTAAAGCGGAATATTACCTGCATTTAGCCGCAACGGGAATTATTCCGTGATTAACGTGCCTTCTTTTTCACCCATAACAACACGGCGCAGCGCACCCGGTTTGTTCATGTTAAAGACACGAATCGGTAATTTGTGGTCACGAGCCAGCGTAAACGCCGCAAGATCCATCACTTTCAGCTCTTTATCCAGTACTTCAGCATAGGTCAACTGTTCGTACATAGTCGCCGTTGGATCTTTAGCCGGGTCAGCCGTAAATACGCCATCGACTTTGGTGGCTTTCAGTACCACATCCGCTTCAATTTCAATACCACGCAGGCAAGCAGCAGAGTCGGTAGTGAAGAACGGATTGCCAGTACCCGCAGACAAAATAACAACGCGGTTGTTACGCAGCAGGCTGATTGCTTCCGCCCAACTGTAGTTATCACATACGCCATTCAGAGGAATTGCGGACATCAAGCGAGCGTTCACATAGGCGCGGTGAAGCGCATCGCGCATCGCCAGACCGTTCATGACGGTGGCTAACATGCCCATGTGGTCGCCCACAACGCGGTTCATCCCTGCTTTCGCCAGACCAGCGCCACGGAACAGGTTACCACCACCAATCACTACGCCAACCTGGATACCCAGCTCAACCAGCTCTTTGATTTCCTGAGCCATACGGTCAAGGATGCTTGCATCAATACCGAAGCCTTCTGAACCTTGCAGAGCTTCGCCACTTAACTTAAGCAGAATACGTTTGTAGACGGGTTTTGCATTGGTAGCCATGTTTCTTTCCTGAGACTGTCAACGAATGAGATGAATTAATTCCGGCGACATTGTATGTCGCTTTTCAGCATGACCACTATAGCGGTTCGCTGAATTTACAAGCCAGACACAAAAAGAAGCCGCCCTCAGGCGGCTCCTTTAAAAATTAAGACTGCTTGGACATCGCAGCAACTTCTGCTGCAAAGTCAGTCTCAACTTTCTCGATACCTTCACCCACTTCAAAGCGGATGAAGCCTGTTACATCAGCGTTGTGCTCTTTCAGCAGCTGACCAACAGATTTGCTCGGATCCATAACGAAAGGCTGACCAGTCAGAGAAACTTCGCCGGTGAATTTCTTCATGCGGCCTTCAACCATTTTCTCTGCGATTTCTTTCGGCTTGCCAGACTGCATCGCGATGTCCAGCTGAACCTGGTATTCTTTCTCTACCACTTCAGCAGAAACGTCTTCCGGCTTAACGAATTCTGGTTTGCTTGCAGCAACGTGCATTGCCAGCTGTTTAACCAGCTCTTCGTCAGCGCCAGTTGCAGCAACCAGAACACCGATACGAGCACCGTGCTGGTAGTTACCCAGAACTTCGCCTTCCAGGGAAGCAACGCGACGGATGTTGATGTTCTCACCGATTTTAGCAACCAGAGCAACACGCTCTTCTTCGAACTGCGCTTTCAGAACTTCAACGTCAGTGATTTTGCCAGCAACGGCAGCGTCCAGTACTTTGTCAGCAAATGCCTGGAAACCAGCATCTTTAGCAACGAAGTCAGTCTGGCAGTTAACTTCCAGAATGAAAGCGATGTTGCCGTCGATTTTGGTTTTGATTACGCCGTCAGCAGCAACGTTGCCTGCTTTTTTCGCCGCTTTGATTGCGCCGGACTTACGCATGTTTTCGATTGCCAGCTCGATGTCGCCATTAGCTTCAGTCAGTGCTTTTTTGCAATCCATCATGCCTGCGCCAGTACGCTCACGCAGCTCTTTTACCAGGGATGCGGTAATTTCAGCCATTCTAAAATCCTCGGAAGATTTGATCTGCCCGGCATGAAACCGCACAGATTTAAAAGTGAAAAAGGGGCCTAAAGGGCCCCTAACCAAACGTGATACTACCTGGTTTATAAGGGGGCTCGAACGAGCGTGCCTTATTATTCAGCTTCTACGAAGCTTTCTTCCGCCTGGGAAGCCAGATCCTGAGAACGGCCTTCACGAACGGTAGTAGCTACAGCGCCCAGGTACAGGGTCACAGCACGGATTGCGTCGTCGTTACCCGGGATAACGAAGTCAACACCGTCCGGATCAGAGTTGGTATCAACGATAGCAAATACTGGGATACCCAGGTTGTTTGCTTCTTTGATAGCAATGTGCTCGTGGTCAGCATCGATTACGAACAGAGCGTCCGGCAGACCGCCCATGTCTTTGATACCGCCCAGGCTGTTTTCCAGTTTCTCAAGCTCACGAGTACGCATCAGCGCTTCTTTCTTGGTCAGCTTTTCGAAAGTACCGTCCTGAGACTGAGTTTCCAGATCTTTCAGACGTTTGATGGACTGACGAACGGTTTTCCAGTTAGTCAGCATGCCGCCCAACCAGCGATGGTTCACGAAGAACTGGTCGCAGTTGTTAGCAGCTTCTTTCACCGCTTCGCTTGCAGCGCGTTTAGTACCAACGAAAAGGATTTTACCTTTACGAGCAGAGATCTTGTTCAGTTCAGCCAGAGCTTCGTTGAACATCGGTACAGTTTTCTCAAGGTTGATGATGTGAACTTTGTTACGCGCACCGAAGATGAACGGCTTCATTTTCGGGTTCCAGTAACGGGTCTGGTGACCGAAGTGAACACCAGCCTTGAGCATGTCGCGCATGGAAACAGTTGCCATGATTAAAACCTCTATATATAAAAGTTGGGGTTAAGCCTCCACGCATCCCATATTACCGACCCCAAAGGGCACCCCGGAATATGTGCCGATACGTGTGTGTTGTTACACAAAGTGAGATTTGTCGCTCCCGTCCATCGTGTGTAGTCTTCAAATGGATCGGAAGTCCGGCGCGCTTTATACCACAAATACGCTACCGACACCAATAATTGTTGGCGGTGCGTGCTGAATGAACGATGAATTTCGTGTTACGGGGAGGCAGCCAATTTTTGCATCTCCGGGAGCCTACATGCAGTAAGCGGCTGGAGTGAAAAATTACGGCCAACGCACCTGTGGCACGAAAGGCGAAGTTCAGAATGATTCTCAATTTGGCAGCATGTATGCCGGACTGATACCATTGGCACCACTTAAACAATTATTGCCGATATCATCGGCACTGATGGACAGAATTCATGGCTATCTCAATCAAGACCCCTGAAGAAATCGAAAAAATGCGCGTCGCTGGCCGTCTGGCCGCCGATGTACTGGAAATGATCGAACCGTTTGTTAAGCCAGGCGTCAGCACCGGCGAACTGGATCGTATCTGTAATGACTACATCGTGAATGAGCAGCAGGCCATTTCCGCCTGCCTGGGCTATCACGGTTATCCAAAGTCCGTGTGCATCTCTATTAATGAAGTGGTGTGCCATGGGATCCCGGACGACGCCAAGCTCCTGAAAGACGGCGATATCGTCAACATCGACGTAACCGTGATTAAAGACGAGTTCCACGGTGATACCTCGAAAATGTTCATCGTCGGCAAACCAACCATTCTGGGCGAGCGTTTGTGCCGCGTCACGCAGGAAAGCCTGTATCTGGCGCTGCGGATGGTAAAACCGGGTATTCGCCTGCGCACGCTGGGCGCTGCGATTCAGAAATACGCGGAAGGCGAAGGCTTCTCTGTGGTTCGTGAATATTGCGGTCACGGCATCGGTCGCGGCTTCCATGAAGAGCCGCAGGTTCTGCACTACGATGCAGACGACGGCGGTGTGGTACTGCAGCCGGGCATGACCTTCACCGTAGAACCCATGCTGAATGCCGGTGATTACCGCATCCGCACCATGAAAGACGGGTGGACGGTGAAAACCAAAGATCGGAGCTTGTCTGCTCAGTACGAGCATACTATTGTGGTGACGGAAAAAGGCTGTGAAATTCTGACATTACGCAAGGATGACACCATCCCGGCGATTATCACACACGACGAATAATGTTTTGCCTGATGGCGATGCACCCGCATCTTATCAGGCCTACAAATTGTACTACTTCGTAGGCCGGGTAAGGCGTTCACGCCGTCATCCGGCTTTTTTAATGGGTGGCGCATAATGAATACTCTTCCTGAACAACACGCAAATACTGCCCTCCCCACCCTGCCAGGCCAACCGCAGAACCCCGGAACCTGGCCGCAGCACGATCTCAACTGCCCCGGCATTAAAGCGCATATCGACACTTTCCAGCACTGGTTAGGTGACGCGTTTGACAGCGGGATTTCCGCAGAGCAGCTGATTGAGGCCCGCACCGAGTTTATTGACCAGTTACTGCAACGTCTGTGGATTGAAGCCGGTTTCGGTCAAATTGCCGACCTGGCGCTGGTTGCCGTTGGCGGTTACGGGCGCGGCGAACTGCATCCGCTTTCCGATATTGACCTGCTGATCCTGAGTCGTAAAAAGCTACCAGACGCGCAGGCCGAAAAAGTTGGCGAACTGTTAACGCTGCTATGGGACGTGAGGCTCGAGGTTGGGCACAGCGTGCGCACGCTGGAAGAGTGTCTGCTGGAAGGATTGTCAGATTTAACCGTCGCCACCAACCTGATTGAAACACGCCTGCTGATTGGTGATGTGGCGCTGTTTCTTGAGCTACAAAAGCATATTTTTAGCGAAGGTTTCTGGCCGTCCGATAAGTTTTACGCAGCCAAAGTTGAAGAGCAGAATCAGCGCCACCAGCGCTATCACGGCACCAGCTACAACCTGGAGCCGGATATCAAAAGTAGCCCCGGCGGCCTGCGCGATATTCATACCCTGCAATGGGTGGCCCGCCGCCATTTTGGCGCCACCTCACTGGATGAAATGGTCGGTTTCGGCTTTTTGACGCAGGCAGAACGTGCCGAGCTGAATGAATGTTTGCATATCCTGTGGCGCATTCGCTTTGCCCTGCATCTGGTCGTTAGTCGTTACGACAACCGTCTGCTGTTTGATCGTCAGCTCAGCGTGGCGCAACGCCTGAACTACGGCGGTGAAGGCAACGAGCCTATCGAGCGGATGATGAAAGACTATTTCCGCGTCACACGACGGGTCAGCGAACTGAACCACATGCTGTTGCAACTGTTCGACGAGGCGATCCTCGCCCTGCCCGCCGATGAAAAACCACGTCCGATTGATGACGACTTTCAACTGCGCGGCACGTTGATTGATCTGCGCGACGACGACCTGTTTATTCGCAAACCCGAAGCGATATTGCGGATGTTTTACATCATGGTGCGTAATAGCGCGATCAGCGGAATTTACTCCACTACGCTGCGCCATTTACGTCATGCCCGCCGTCATTTAACGCAGCCGCTGTGCTACATCCCGGAAGCGCGTTCGCTGTTTCTCAGTATGTTGCGCCATCCGGGCGCGGTGAGTCGCGGCCTGCTGCCTATGCATCGCCACAGCGTGTTGTGGGCCTATATGCCGCAATGGTCGCATATTGTCGGCCAAATGCAGTTTGACCTGTTTCATGCATATACGGTGGATGAACACACTATTCGCGTAATGCTTAAGCTGGAAAGTTTTGCTAACGAAGAGACCCGTCAGCGCCATCCGCTGTGCGTGGATCTGTGGCCGCGTCTGCGACAGCCGGAGCTGATTCTGATTGCCGCGCTGTTCCACGATATCGCCAAAGGTCGCGGCGGCGATCACTCGGTTCTCGGCGCCCAGGATGTGCTCAAATTCGCCGAACTGCACGGTCTGAACTCCCGCGAAACGCAACTGATCGTGTGGCTGGTGCGCCAGCATTTGCTGATGTCGGTTACCGCTCAGCGCCGCGATATTCAGGATCCCGAAGTCATTAAGCAATTCGCCGAAGAGGTGCAAACGGAACATCGTCTGCGCTTTTTGGTGTGCCTGACCGTCGCAGATATTTGCGCCACCAACGAAACGCTGTGGAATAGCTGGAAGCAAAGCTTGCTGCGCGAGCTGTACTTCGCGACGGAAAAACAGTTACGGCGCGGGATGCAAAACACGCCGGATATGCGTGAGCGCGTACGCCATCATCAGCTTCAGGCGCTGGCGCTACTGCGCATGGACAACATTGATGAAGAAGCGCTACACCATATCTGGTCGCGCTGTCGCGCCAACTATTTTGTACGTCACAGCCCAAATCAGTTGGCCTGGCATGCACGTCATCTGCTGCAACACGATCTCAGCAAGCCGCTGATCCTGCTCAGCCCGCAGGCCACGCGAGGCGGGACGGAAATTTTCATCTGGAGCCCTGACCGCCCTTACCTGTTTGCTGCCGTCTGCGCCGAACTGGACAGGCGCAATCTTAGCGTCCACGATGCGCAAATCTTCACCACCCGCGATGGGATGGCGATGGATACGTTCATTGTGCTGGAACCAGACGGTAGCCCGCTGTCGTCAGACCGACACGAAGCGATCCGTTTTGGGCTTGAACAGGCGATCACCCAGCGTAGCTGGCAGCCGCCGCAACCGCGTCGCCAGCCGGCAAAATTACGTCACTTTACCGTCGATACCGAGGTCACTTTTCTGCCGACCCATACCGACCGAAAATCATTTCTTGAGCTTATCGCTCTCGACCAGCCAGGACTGCTGGCGCGGGTCGGGCAGATTTTTGCCGATCTGGGAATTTCGCTGCATGGCGCCCGAATTACAACTATTGGCGAGCGAGTAGAAGATTTATTCATAATCGCCACCGCCGACCGGCGCGCCCTTAATAATGAGCTGCAGCAGGAAGTGCATCAACGGTTGACAGAGGCCCTCAATCCAAACGATAAAGGGTAATGTTTTTATTTATTATGGAAAGAGTTTAACAATGCAGCAGTTACAGAACGTTATTGAGTCCGCTTTCGAGCGCCGTGCCGACATTACTCCGGCAAATGTAGATACCGTAACCCGCGAAGCGGTGAATCAGGTTATTTCTTTACTGGATTCCGGTGCACTGCGCGTCGCAGAAAAGATTGAGGGTCAGTGGGTCACGCATCAGTGGCTGAAAAAGGCGGTCCTGCTCTCTTTCCGTATTAACGATAATCAGGTTATCGAGGGTGCGGAAAGCCGTTACTTCGATAAAGTGCCGATGAAATTCGCCAACTACGACGAAGCGCGCTTCCAGAAAGAAGGTTTCCGCGTGGTTCCGCCTGCGGCAGTGCGTCAGGGCGCGTTTATCGCCCGTAACACCGTGCTGATGCCGTCTTACGTGAACATCGGCGCTTATGTTGATGAAGGTACGATGGTTGATACCTGGGCGACCGTGGGTTCCTGTGCGCAAATCGGTAAGAACGTACACCTGTCCGGTGGCGTTGGTATCGGCGGCGTACTGGAACCGTTGCAGGCTAACCCGACCATCATCGAAGACAACTGCTTCATCGGCGCGCGCTCTGAAGTGGTTGAAGGCGTGATCGTCGAAGAAGGCTCCGTCATCTCTATGGGTGTGTATATCGGCCAGAGCACCCGTATTTACGATCGCGAAACCGGCGAAGTGCATTACGGCCGCGTTCCGGCGGGCTCCGTGGTCGTCTCCGGCAACCTGCCGTCGAAAGATGGCAAATACAGCCTGTACTGCGCGGTGATTGTGAAGAAAGTCGATGCCAAAACGCGTGGCAAAGTGGGAATCAACGAACTGTTACGCACCATCGACTAACAGCGATTTGAAAAAGCGGGCTTAGCCCGCTTTTTTTACATCTGCGAGTGGCATAAACAAGGCTTTTCGTTAATTATTCAATGGTTATAGTGAGCTTAAGGGTACCGCTATGTATGACAATCTGAAAAGTCTGGGCATTACTAATCCTGAAGAGATCGATCGTTACAGCCTGCGGCAAGAAGCCAACAACGATATCCTGAAAATCTATTTCCAGAAGGATAAAGGCGAGTTTTTTGCCAAGAGCGTGAAGTTCAAATATCCCCGTCAGCGTAAAACGGTTGTCGCCGATGGCGTCGGCCAGGGTTACAAAGAAGTGCAGGAGATCAGTCCCAACCTGCGCTACGTGATCGACGAACTGGATCAGATCTGCCAGCGAGATCGCAGCGAAGTCGATCTTAAACGCAAGATCCTCGATGATTTACGTCATCTGGAAAGCGTCGTGACCAACAAGATCAGCGAGATTGAAGCCGATCTGGAAAAACTGACGCGCAAATAAGTAGATTGTTGCCTGATAGCGCTACGCTTATCAGGCAATTAATCAATGCTGCTCATCCAGCTGCAACGCCACATACAGCAGCAGTCGATCGTCAAAATTCCCCAGATCCAGCCCGGTCAGCTCTGAAATACGGTTCAGGCGATACTCCAGCGTATTGCGGTGAATAAACAATGCTTTTGAGGTCGCCAGCGGCTGAACGTTATGTCGAAACCATGCCGATAATGTTCGACGCAGCAAACCGTTGTTATCCATCGCTTTCAGCCTTACCAGCGGGCGCGCCAGCTCATTGGCCTGCCAGCCGCCGCGCAGGCTGTCCAGCAGCACCGGCAACATCAAGTCCTGATAGAAATAGCTCCGGCTTTCCGGCATCCGCTGCTTGCCGACCATCATGGTGGTGCGCGCCGTACGATACGAACGGGCAATGCTGCCGGGCCCGGTAAAATAGTTGCCCAGCGACACGCGAAAACGCAGTTGTCCATTCTCTTTCATGCGGGCAATCAGTTGCTCAACGCGCTTGCGATGATCTTCAGCGTCCCAGCGGCCAAACTGATTGAGCGCTGGTTTCAGCACCACCATCTCGGTCAGAGAAACAATCGCAATCAGATTATTACGTTCGGGTGTAGTCAACGCGTTCTGCAATTGCTGTAGCTCCGCCATCGCACTATCAACGCCAAGCTGACCGCTGTCGACCTCCACTACCGCCACCACGCGCGGCTGGTTCAAATCAATGCCCAATCGCTGTGCCCATTCCATCAGCGCCGGGGTATTCTCTTCAGCCTGAATCAGGTTCATCACCAGCTCTTCACGCAGACGGCTATCCTGCGCTAACAGATGCATCAGACGCGACTGTTCCAGCATCATTTCGGCGGTCATGCACACCAGTTCGCCATACTTGCGCAGATGTTCCGGCTCGCCAGTAAGACCGATAACGCCAACGATTTCGCCTTCCAGACGCAGCGGCAGGTTTATCCCCTGACGCACGCCGTGTAAATGCCGGGCTACCGCATCGTCAATATCGACCACCCGACCTTGCGAAAGCACCAGCAGCGCGCCTTCGTGCAATTCACCAATTCGTTCGCGATCGCCGCTGCCAATGATCCGCCCGCGGGCATCCATTACGTTGATATTGGTATCAATGATGCGCATGGTTCGCGCTACGATATCCTGCGCCATTTTGGTATCAAGATGCCAGCCAGCCATAAACCCCTCCTGTGAGCAGAGCTCAAGCATAGGGAAGATAATAAGCGGCGGCATTGTGCAACTGCACAAAGCGAGAGGGAGAAGTATGGAGTTGTGGGAAGTATCACAAAAAGAAACCCCTTCCTGTGCAGGAAGGGGTTTAGTGAGATTACTGCATCAACAGATAGATGGAGCTGTCACCACGCTGAATGTTCAGCGCCAGTACAGCCGGTTTGCTGTCGAGGATTTTGCGCAGTTCGGCGATATTTTTCACCGGCTGCTGGTTCGCGCCGATAATCACATCCCCTTTCTTCAGGCCAATCCGTGCAGCCGGAGAATTCGCTTTCACCTCGCTGACCACGACCCCTTTGTCCTGGCCTTTGTTGCTCATATCAGCCCCTTCAATGCCTTTGAAGATAGAGCTGGAATCAACCTGAGTCTGGCTGCTCTGCTGCAGTTCCAGATTCACAGTGACCGGCTTACCGTCACGCAACAGGCCAAGGTTAATTTTGCTGCCTACCGGCATCGTACCCACCTGCGCACGCAGGGCGGCGAAGCTGCTGATCGGTTTACCGTTCAGGGAGGTAATCACATCCCCGGCTTTAATACCTGCTTTCGCTGCGGAAGAGTTCGGCATCACCTGGCTGACAAATGCGCCACGCTGAGCATCAACTTTCATCGCTTTCGCCAGCTCAGAGCTCAGCTCGGTACCCATAATACCCAGCTCACCGCGTTTAACCTGACCAAACTCAACCATCTGCGACGTCAGGTTTTTCACCATGTTGCTCGGGATTGCAAAGCCGATACCGATGTTACCGCCGTCCGGCGCAAGGATCGCGGTGTTAATACCGATCAGCTCACCGTTCAGGTTAACCAGTGCGCCACCGGAGTTACCCCGGTTGATCGCGGCATCCGTCTGAATAAAGTTTTCGTAGTTTTCCGCGTTCAGGCCGCTACGGCCCAGTGCAGAAACAATACCGGAGGTCACGGTCTCACCGAGGCCAAACGGGTTACCAATTGCTACGGTATAATCACCCACACGCAGCGCGTCGGAATCTGCCAGCTTAATCGCCGTCAGGTTTTTCGGATCCTGAATTTGGATCAGCGCGATATCGGAGCGCGGATCTTTACCCACGATCTTCGCATCAAATTTACGGCCATCGCTCAACTGAACCTTAATCACCGTGGCGTTATCCACCACGTGGTTGTTGGTCACGACATACCCTTTCGCGGCATCAATAATTACGCCGGAACCCAGCGCCATAAATTTCTGCTGCTGGCCGCCGCCGTTGTCAGCGCCCGGCGCGCCGCCCTGGCAGAACGGTGAACTCTGGAACGGTGAACCGTCCTGGCAGAATGGTGAATTATCACCGAAGAACTGCTGGAAATTACGCGGCATACGCGGCGTATTTACCGTCGTGCTCCCCTCGACGTTAATACTTACCACCGATGGCATCACTTTTTCGAGCATCGGGGCCAGGCTTGGCATCTGTTGGGCGGTCATTGCTGAAGACGACGTCTCAGCCGCTGTGGCAGACAGGGGGGACAACGCCAAACCTAAACTCAGAGCCAGTGCACTCATTGCTAATGTGGTTTTTTTCATGTGTTTCGTTCTCGATTAACAGGTAACGCAAAATTGCTGTATACGTCAGAGTCGTTTTATAGCGCTAAGTTCCAGAATTGAGTTTAAGGAAAAAGTAAAATTTTATTGGCCGTCTTTACAAATGAGTATTTATTGTTCTACGGCCATCAAGCGACGATATTCATCCCAGGCATACAGATCGGTCATCCCGCTGATATAATCCTGAATCAGCCGGCAGCGATAATAATATTCCATTACCGAAAACTCAGCGCAACCCGTTGATATTTTACTAACCGCCTCGACATAAGCAAGACGATGGCGAGTAGACAACTTCTGAAATAATCGTGATTCGATAGGAAAACGTTTAACTCTTTCATTGTCGACTAGCTCAGTAAAATCTGACTGGGACATTTTTAATAAAGGCTGATAGATCTCCAGCAACCCGCTGATCACCCGATACCCCTGCAATTCCAACTGCTCAACGTCCGGATGACTAAATACGTGTTTTACCGCCACATTTTTATAGACCCCCAGCAACTGACTAAAGCTACTGGCATCTTCTAATAGCGCGTGATTAAAGCTGCCGTCAAAAACCTGCGGTAAATTATCAATAAACCGCTGGGCTGCATACGGCACCAGTTTATTCAGCGTATTGACGCGTAAATACATAAAGAACTGATCTTCCGTGCTCCGGCTTAATGTATTTGAACGTGATTTCTCCCAGGCATTCTCAACTACCTGGCTAAACAGGGAACCTTTTTCGTGATGCCCCCACGCCTCATGCAGATGGTGATAAAGTTGCTCGACGCTAAAGATTCTTTTCTCAACGGCATCTTCCAGGTCAGCCACGCAATAAGAGATATCATCGGCAGCCTCCATTATCCAGGTTAATGGAAAGCGACTGTAGGGCGCTAATGATAATTCTTTACGTAACCGTTCAATATACGGTTCTTCAGAAAGGTAATAGCCCGGTTTCTTCATTAAATAGTCATGCGTCGTAGGCGTACTTCCACGCCACCACGCCGGACGGGTATATTTTAAAATACCGCCAACTTGGGCCCAGGTAAGATTCATACGCATCAAAGTATGCACCAGACGAATCCCCTGGGCATTACCTTCAAAATGGCACAGGTCCTGGCGCACCTTACGGCGAATATCATTCAGCGACTCTTCGCCTTCGCGCAAACGTAACGCCGCCACCAGGCAGCGGTCATCGCTGAGGGGCTGACTTTCCGCGTCGGCGGGATACAGCCGCTGGCGGAACCAGTCATTAATCGCCGCTTCACCAAAATGACCAAACGGCGGATTGCCGATGTCATGCATCAGGCACGACATTTCGACAATACTCTCAAACGGTCCCGTCAGTTCATCCAGACCATACTGCTCCAGCAGTTTTAGTTCTTTCAGTCGGCTGAGGATCTCTTTAGCGATATAGCGCCCAACTTGCTGAACTTCCATCGAGTGCGTCAGGCGCGTGCGCACCGCCGCGTTACGTTCCAGCGGAAAGACCTGGGTTTTTTGTTGCAGTCGGCGAATAGCCGGAGAATTGATAATACGTCCACGATCGCTTTCGAAAATACGCAGGATCTCATGCTCCGTCTTCACGCCCAGCGGCGAACGGTAACGACGATGCCAGTTTATTTTTTTTCGGAAATCGATCTGTACCATATCCTCTCCCGCCTGAGAAATGCGCTACCCCTTAAGCGCATGATAGACTATGCCCTCAAATCTGGCTTATCGCGAGTAAATCTATGAAAATCGGCATCATTGGTGCAATGGAAGAAGAAGTTACGCTGCTGCGTGACAAAATCGAAAACCGTCAGACCCTCTCTCTCGGCGGTTGTGAAATTTACACCGGCCAACTGAACGGTACAGAGGTTGCGCTACTGAAATCAGGTATCGGTAAAGTGGCGGCGGCGCTGGGCGCTACGCTGCTGCTTGAACGCTGCAAGCCGGATGCCATCATTAACACCGGTTCCGCGGGCGGCCTGGCCTCTACGCTGAAAGTCGGCGATATTGTGGTTTCTGACGAAGCGCGCTATCACGATGCCGACGTCACCGCCTTTGGCTATGAATTTGGTCAGTTACCGGGCTGCCCGGCTGGTTTTAAAGCCGATCCTGCGCTGATTGCTGCAGCAGAATCCTGCATTGCACAACTCAATCTGAACGCCGTTCGCGGACTTATCGTCAGCGGCGATGCCTTCATTAATGGCTCCGTGGGTCTGGCTAAAATTAAGCATAACTTCCCGCAGGCCATTGCCGTTGAGATGGAAGCGACCGCGATTGCGCACGTGTGCCATAACTTCAATGTGCCGTTTGTCGTGGTTCGCGCCATCTCTGACGTCGCCGATCAGCAGTCCCATCTCAGCTTTGACGAGTTCCTGGTTGTTGCCGCGAAACAGTCAAGCCTGATGGTTGAAACGCTGGTACAGAAACTGGCGCATGGCTAAATTACTCTCCAGGGCGCTGGTCGCCCTGCTATTCACTCTTCCGGCGTTCCTGTACGCCGCACCGCGTGTTGTGACGCTTTCTCCTGCCAATACCGAACTCGCCTTTGCCGCCGGCATTACACCCGTAGGCGTCAGTAGCTACTCAAACTACCCGCCAGCGGCCAAAAATATCGAGGAGGTTTCCACCTGGCAAGGTATGAACCTTGAACGCATTGTGGCGCTTAAACCGGATTTAGTCGTCGCCTGGCGCGGGGGAAATGCTGAGCGGCAGGTGAATCAGCTGACCGCCCTGGGAATTAAGGTCATCTGGGTGGACGCCGTAACCATCGAGCAGGTCGCCGATGCGCTCCGCCAGCTGGCAGCGTGGAGCCCAAAGCCTGAGCAGGCTAAACAGGCGGCGCAAACTATGCTTGATGACTATGCTTTACTAAAATCTCGGTATGCCAACAAACCGAAAAAACGCGTGTTTCTCCAGTTTGGCGCAAATCCTCTGTTTACCAGTGGAAAAGGCTCCATTCAGCACGAAGTTCTTGAGGTATGCGGTGGAGAAAACATCTTTGCCGGCAGTCGGGTCCCCTGGCCGCAGGTTAGCCGTGAGCAGGTCCTGGCACGAGCGCCCCAGGCTATTGTTGCAACCGGAGGGCCAGGCGAAACTCTGAAAATTGAACAATACTGGGGAAACCAGCTAAAAATACCCATTATTACACTTAATAGTGACTGGTTCGAACGCGCGAGCCCGCGTATTATCCTCGCCGCAAAACAACTCTGTAATGCGCTTTCACAGATAAATTAGCGCCTGCCCCCACCAGGTCTGTTGTGAGGATTTAAAAATGCTCGTCTATTGGCTGGATATTGTCGGTACCGCGGTATTTGCTATCTCTGGCGTCTTACTGGCCGGAAAATTGCGAATGGACCCGTTTGGCGTCCTGGTCCTCGGGGTGGTTACCGCCGTTGGCGGCGGAACGATCCGCGATATGGCGCTGGATCATGGGCCGGTATTTTGGGTTAAGGATCCCACCGATCTGGTGGTGGCAATGATCACCAGCATGCTGACAATCCTGCTGGTACGTCAGCCACGACGTTTACCGAAGTGGATCCTTCCAGTGCTGGATGCCGTTGGCCTGGCTGTGTTCGTGGGGATTGGCGTCAATAAAGCATTTCTCGCAGGGACGGGCCCCCTGGTGGCGATCTGTATGGGGGTGATTACCGGCGTCGGCGGCGGGATCATTCGCGACGTGTTAGCTCGTGAAGTCCCGATGATTCTGCGCACCGAAATCTACGCCACGGCATGTATTATCGGCGGGATCGTGCATGCGACAGCGTTTTATACCTTTAATGTATCGCTGGAAAACGCCAGTATGATGGGGATGATCGTCACCCTGCTGATTCGGCTTGCCGCCATTCGCTGGCATTTGAAATTGCCGACGTTTGCTCTGGATGATAACGGGCGCTGATGTGATGATGCAGAACATGTAGGCCGGATAAGGCGTTTACGCCGCCAACCGGCACATTGCCCGGTGGAGCTACGCTTACCGGGCCTACACCATCAGACCATCGGTATTACAGGCAGCAATCAGATGCTGAAAGAAGAACCACACCCGCAGGTGCTTTTCGCATTGGGGTTAGTCACAACGAAGCGGGAACCTTCCAGACCTTCGGTATAGTCAACCGCGCCGCCCACCAGATATTGCAGGCTCATCGGATCAACCACCAGACCCACACCTTGTTTCTCAATGGTCATATCACCATCGTTCACCTGATCATCAAAGGTGAAACCGTACTGGAAACCGCTGCAACCACCGCCGGTGATATACACGCGTAATTTCAGATTCGGGTTATCTTCGTCAGCGATCAGGCTTTTTACTTTATTGGCTGCTGCTTCAGTAAATTGCAGTGGCAGCGCTACGTCATCACTCATATTTTGCTCCAAACGACATTGGCAATTGGGCAAATTATAACCCAATGGTTAAGGCCATTATCTAATACCCTGGTATTTCGTTCAAGTATTCTCGCCAGCGGCGGTACTCTGGCTTTTTGCTGCCTGCTCCGCTTCCTGTTTTGCCAGCGTGCGGGCAAGGATAGTCGAGTATAGCGGCTTTCCACCCATGAATTGGGCTAATAGTGTTGCGCCAAGACAGGTAATAATCATTGGCAAAATGAGCTGATAGTTATCGGTCATCTCCAGCACCAGTACAATACCGGTTAGCGGTGCACGTACCGAAGCCGCCAGCAAAGCCCCCATTCCGGCAATGGCAAAGGTTCCGGCCTCCAGATGATACTGTGGAAAAGAGGCCGCCGCGGCCATACCGAACGCGGTGCCAAGTAACGTACCCAGCGCCAGCATCGGGGCAAAAATCCCACCGGGCGCGCCGGAAGAGAAGCACAGCAGCGTGGTGATCACCCGGGTAATAAATATAAACAGCAGTAAACCGACGCTAAAATTACCCGCCGCGGCGATAGGAATCAGGTTAAACCCGCCGCCTGCCGCTTCCGGTTTAATTAATCCCAGGATCCCGCACAGGCCACCAATCGCGCCACCCATCAGCACCCATTTTTTAATTTCACCGCCGTGGAAGCGCTGGAACATATCCTGGGTACGCAACACCATGGTGTTGAACAACGGCCCGACACAGCCAAAAATAAGCCCCAGCACAAGATACAGCCACAGCGTATTTACCGGCGCATTAGACAGCTTTCCGACTTCAATAATCGGTGCTTCACCGTTGAACACACGAAACACAATGCTCGACATAATAACGCCGGTAAACACGGCTTTGATCGAGACGAGGTTATAGCGAAACTGCGGGCGCATCTCTTCAATAATGAACAGGATCCCAGCCAGAGGCGCATTAAACGCCGCCGACAAACCCGCAGCCGCACCGGTGGCCAGCAGGGTATGTCGCGCTTCGGCGCTGCGCATGCGGAAAATATCCAGCACCATGCGCCCAATGTTCCCGCCTATCTGTACGGTCGGCCCTTCTCGCCCGAGCACCATACCGGCTCCCAGCGTGCCCATGCCGCCAATAAATTTCACCGGCAGAACGCGCCACCAGCGCACAGGTCGTAGCTCTTCCAGCGCGCCTTCAATCTCAGGGATCCCCGAGCCTCCCGCTTCCGGCGCAAATTTACGAACCAGAAAATAGCCGACCATCGCCAGCAATGCAGAGAGAATAAACGCCAGCGGCCAAAGCAGAATGGCATGGTCCGCAACCTGGGCCAGGGCGCCAATGCGCTGATTTTGCACCCAGGTCACCGCTTTCTCAAATGCCACGCCAACAAGCCCCGTCACGGTACCGACAACGGCGGCCATCAACAGGATCGCCAACGGCGTTTTGTCGCGTTCCAGGAGTCGACGGATTTGATCCCTGCGGCGTAAACGCACAATTTGTTGTGCTTCAAAAGAGGGAGAGTCAGTCTTCATCAGATGATCATTAATTGGTAATACAAATACGGAATCGGCATTCTACTCGCACATTTCACGAAAATCCCCTGCAAATCGCATTGTTTCAAATGCGTAAAACTTTCATAACCTTCTCTGAATAACTAGAATAGCGGGCATTTACTTTTTCTACGAACCAGGACCCCATCCATGAGTAAGTCTGAAAATCTCTACAGCGCAGCACGCGAACTTATCCCTGGCGGCGTTAACTCCCCCGTTCGCGCCTTTACTGGCGTGGGTGGTACTCCGCTGTTTATCGAAAAAGCGGACGGCGCGTATCTGTACGATGTCGATGGTAAAGCCTATGTCGATTACGTCGGTTCCTGGGGACCGATGGTACTGGGCCATAACCACCCGGCAATTCGCAATGCGGTGATTGAAGCCGCGGAGCGCGGTTTAAGCTTCGGCGCGCCGACCGAGATGGAAGTGAAAATGGCGGAGCTGGTCACTGAACTTGTGCCGACCATGGATATGGTGCGTATGGTGAACTCCGGTACGGAAGCGACGATGAGCGCAATCCGTCTGGCGCGCGGTTTCACCGGTCGCGATAAGATAATCAAATTTGAAGGTTGCTATCACGGTCATGCCGACTGCCTGCTGGTTAAAGCTGGTTCCGGCGCGTTAACGCTGGGTCAGCCAAACTCCCCGGGCGTTCCAGCCGATTTTGCGAAACACACCCTGACCTGCACCTACAACGATCTCTCTTCAGTTCGTGCGGCATTTGAACAGTATCCGCAGGAGATCGCCTGCATTATCGTTGAGCCGGTCGCAGGCAACATGAACTGCATCCCGCCGCTGCCAGAATTCCTGCCGGGCCTGCGTGCCCTGTGTGATGAGTTTGGCGCGCTGTTGATCATCGATGAAGTCATGACCGGTTTCCGCGTGGCGCTGGCCGGTGCGCAGGATTATTACGGCGTCGTTCCGGATCTGACCTGCCTTGGCAAAATCATCGGTGGCGGGATGCCCGTTGGCGCATTCGGCGGTCGCCGTGATGTGATGGACGCGCTGGCGCCAACCGGTCCGGTATATCAGGCGGGTACGCTTTCAGGTAACCCGATTGCGATGGCGGCAGGCTTTGCTTGTCTGAACGAAGTGGCCCAGCCGGGTATTCATGAAACGCTGAACGAACTGACGACGCGTCTGGCGGAAGGTCTGCTGGAAGCCGCCGCAGAAACGAATATTCCGCTGGTGGTTAACCATGTGGGCGGGATGTTCGGGATTTTCTTCACCGATGCAGAAACCGTGACCTGCTATCAGGATGTGATGGCATGCGACGTTGAACGCTTCAAGCGTTTCTTCCACATGGTGCTGGATGAAGGGATTTACCTGGCGCCGTCCGCCTTCGAAGCGGGCTTTATGTCCGTCGCGCACAGTGAAGACGATATCAATAACACCATCGACGCCGCGCGCCGGGTGTTTGCGAAATTGTAAAAGAGAACGTCCAGAAATAATGTAAGCCGGGTAAGGCGAAGCCGCCACCCGGCTTTTTTATTGCCGAATGGCGACTCAGCCTAAATGGAAGAGATTAACCTCAGCGACTCTGCTTACGTAGCAGATAGATAAAGTACGGCGCGCCAATAAACGTCGACAGTAATCCCGCCGGGATCTGATACGGAAACAGCACCATCCTGCCGCACCAGTCAGCAAAGACCAGCAGCACACCTCCCGCCAGCGCCGAAATCAGCATATGCGGCATCGCGCGACGAAAACCCATCATTCGGGCAATATGCGGAGCCATCAGCCCGACAAAACTCAACGGTCCAATGGTCATGGTTGCTGTCGCCGTTAGCCCCGCAGCCAACAGCAGTAACCCTACGCGTGACGGCGTGATCGCCATACCCACCGCACGCGCCGTATCGCCGCCGAGCGGTAAAATCGTCAGCCAACGACGACACAGCGGTGTCAGTGCCAGCAGGATAACCATCACAATCCCGGTGCGCAGTACCTGTTCGCCCGTCGCGTTATAGGTTGAGCCGGAGATCCAGGTCAGCACGCCCGCCATACGCGGATCGCCGCTGGCCTGCAGCATCATCAACAACATAGTAAACGCCGTACTGAGCGCCATCCCTGCCAGCAGCATACGGTGCGGCGAAAAACCACCGCGCCCGGCGGCAATCATAATGATAAGCAAGGTGACCGCAGCCCCGAGACTCCCTGCGGGCAGCAGCCAGCCAAATGCATTTCCGGGGACCAGAAACAGCATTAACACCACGCCAAATGCCGCGCCGGAGCTAATGCCCAGAACTTCCGGGCTCGCCATTGGGTTTCCGGTCAGACGCTGAATAATACAGCCCGCTACCGCCAGCATCACCCCGGCAATCAACGCCGCCAGAATACGTGGCCAGCGCCAGGGCATCAGTTCATCCAGCATCGCGCCGCTGGCCCATGTCCAGCCGTGCGCATCGCGGCCAAACGACAGCGCCACCACCAGAGTCAGCAGCAAAACCACCCCACCCGCCAGCGCAAACATCAGTACATTCTGACGCTCCGCGGCGATACGGTTGCTGGCATTCATATCCGGTGCGCTCATACTTCTAAGGCGCGGCAACAACCACAGCAGCAATGGCGCACCAATCAGCGCCGTCACCGAACCGGTGGAGACCTCCATCCATACGCGGGTCAGCCACAGAATGATTTGGTCAGAGAGCCAGAGGATCAACGCACCAATCAGCGGGGCCAGCATCAGACGCGCCAACAGACGCCGCGCGCCGAGCATTTTCGCCAGCAGCGGTGCAAAGAGGCCAATAAAGCCGATAATCCCAACCGCGTTAACCAGCAAGGCGCTGATGACAATCGCCAGCGATAAGGCCGCCAGGCGCGCCAGCGACAACGCCAGACCGAGGTTACGCGCCACGCCGTCATTCAGTCCCATCAGCGTCATTGGACGCAACAGCAGCAGAGTCAGCATCACGCCGCCCAGCAGTTGCGGCCACAGTCGCTGTACGCCGCTCCAGTCGGTTTGGGTTAGCGTGCCGCTGCTCCATAAAAACATGCTTTGCAGTTGATCGTGATGGAAGATAACCATCAACTGGTTAATCGCCCCGCAGTACAGGCTGACCACCAGTCCGGCAAGGATTAACGTCACCGGAGAAAGACGTTTACCCCAGGCGACGCCAAACACCAGCGCCCCAACGACACAAGCACCTGCCAGCGCAGCAAATTGCGTGGTGAGCGCACCGGGAATAGCCCACAGCGTCGTGACGGTAATGCCCAACTGCGCACCGGTCGCAACGCCTAGCGTGGTTGGCTCCGCCAGTGGGTTACGCAGCACCTGCTGAAACAATACGCCGACCAGTCCCAGCCCGGCACCGACCAACAGCGAAATCGCCAGCCTCGGCAGCAGGCTGTAGTGGAAAACCATCTGTTTAATGGCATCGATATCCGGTGACCAGATAGCCTGTTGCCACTGGTTGCGCGGTAGCGCAACGGAGAAGTTAACCCATGTGAGCCAACAGGCGGCAACAAACAGAACCGTCAGCAGGAGAATGGGGAACAGCGCGATACGTTTACTCACGCTTTGCCTCCCAGCGCATTATCCAGAATGCGGGCAAAATGCATGGCTGATAGCGTTGCGCCATAGAACCAGACGGCCGGCACGCGCTGAAAACGTCCACTGCGAACAAAGGGCATCGCCTGCCACAACGGCGTAGACATCAGTGCAGCCATCTCTTTATCGTTGCCGTGATCAAAGCACAATACATCGACATCCTGAAAAGCAGCCAGACGGTCAATACTCACGGCAGTGCTGCCCCAAAAGTTTGTCTCTCCCTGCCAGGCGTTGGGGATCCCATATTCGTCCAGCACGTCCTGAAACAGGCTGTTTGGGCCAAACACCAGCATATGCCGCGAATCAAGCAGAGAGGTGAGAAGCACAGGGCGCGCGCCGCGTTGAATGAAGCGCGGCTTCAGGCTGGCAATAAAACGATCGTACTCAGTCAGATGGCGTTCAGCAGAGTCCTGCAGATTGAACAATTGCGCCATTTCCTGCAGCGATTGTCGCGCAACGACCAGAGGTTTTTTACCGTCGCTGAAGTTAAATCCCCGACCAGGTGCAATACGCGCCAGCTTTTCCGGGGAAGGACCATAGCCTGCCGACCAGAGCAGAAACGAGGGTTTCATTTCGGTCAGCAGTTCGAGATTGGGTTCCGTGCGTAGCCCGACATCAATCACCGAGTCCGGTAGAGGTGGCTCACTGACCCACAGCTTGTAGTTAGGGATATCCGCAATGCCATACGGCGTAATACCCAGCGCCAGCAACAGCTCTACCGGCAGCCATTCCAGCGCCACAATACGCTGCGGATCAATCGCCGCGGCGGACGCCGTATTCATCCGCCACAGCAGCGGCGAGAGCGCCATCGCCGTAAGCAGACGCCGACGGGTAATATGATGTAATTCAATCATTAATAGACAAAACTCACGGGTGCGGCACCGGCCGGATGCGGCAAAATGCCCATCGGGATACCGTAAATCTGTTCCAGAGTTTCACTGCGCATCAGTTCAGCAGGCGTTCCTTGCGCAATCATTTCACCACCGCGCAGCGCAACTAAGTAATCGCAGTAGCGGGCCGCCATGTTGATATCATGCAGCACCGCAATCACCGTTAGCCCACGCTGCTGGCTTAAGCGATGCACCAGCGCCAGCACGTCAACCTGATGAGCGATATCCAGCGCGGAAGTCGGCTCATCAAGCAGCAGACAGCGGCTGTCCTGCGCCACCAGCATGGCAATCCACGCACGCTGGCGTTCTCCGCCGGACAGGCTATCCACCAGGCGGTGCGCCAGCGGTTTTAAGCCGACCAACGAAATAGCTTCTTCTACTTTCTCTCTGTCGGCAACGCCAAAACGTCCCAGCGCCCCGTGCCACGGATAGCGGCCAATCGCCACCAGTTCACGCACCGTCATCCCTTCGGCCTGCGGCAACTGCTGCGGCAGATAGGCGACCTTGCGGGCAAACGCTTTACTGCTCCAGTTCTCCAGCGGCTGTTCGTCGAGCAGGATTTCACCTTCCGACGGCGGCTGATGACGTCCCAGCATTTTCAATAACGTCGATTTTCCGGACCCGTTGTGACCGATAAGGCCGGTCACTTTCCCTACCGGAAAAGTTAATGAGAGAGGATGCAAAAGCGTGCGGCCAGGCACACGAAAGGAGACATTACGCAACGCGAAAGTGGTGTCGGGATGGGATCTGTTTTCCTGCATAGCAGCCAACTTGTAAAACGGGCACGCAAAGCGTGCCCAAAAAGAAATTAGAAACGGAAGGTTGCGGTTGCAACGACCTGACGTTCTGCGCCCCAGAAGCAGCCATAGGTATTGAAGCAGCTGGCGACGTACTCACGGTCAAACAGGTTGTTCACATGCAGCGCCACGTTGGAACCCGCCATGCCGACGCGCGCCAGATCGTAACGTACTAACGCATCCACCAGCGTATAGCTTCCCACTTTGAAGGAGTTTGCCGGATCGCCATAGCTGGAGCCAGTATAACGAACACCCGTACCCAACGTCAGCCCGGAAAGCGCGCCGTCATAAAGGGTGTAATCCCCCCACAGTGATGCCATATGTTTTGGCACCTGAGCAGGCGTGTTACCTTTGTAGTTGGTGTCAGTGGTGTATTCCGCATCGGTATAGGTATAAGAACCGACCACGTTAACGCTGGCTGACAGCGCCGCTTTCGCTTCAATTTCCACACCACGTGAGCGAATTTCACCGCCTTCAACTGACCAGAATGATCCGTTCGGGTCGGCCATCAGGTTGTTGGTTTTGGTCAACTGGTAAACAGCACCGGTGATCACGATCGGACGATCGCTCGGCACATACTTCACGCCCGCTTCGTACTGCTTACCTTTAGATGGAGTAAAGATATTACCGCTTTCCCCGACCTGAGAACTAGGTTCAAACGATTCGCTGTAGCTGAAATACGGAGTCACACCGTTGTCGAACAGGTAGTTAACACCGCCACGCCAGGTGAACTGTCTGTCATCACGGGAATCCAGCACGCCAGAAACGCGGTTCAGTGAGTCCTGCTTAGCCCAGTCGTAACGACCGCCCAGAGTGACCAGCACCTTATCCCACTGCATCTGATCCTGAGCGTACAGGCCCGTTTGTTCCTGTTTATTCAGAACTCGGTAGGCAGCGCCCGGTCCAGTATGTGCCCCAAAATCAAAGTCGCTGCGATCAAGGTTATAAATATCTGAAGGCGCTACCGAACCAGCCCAACCAAACCAGGAGTTGATATCGTTACGCATCCGCATATAGTCAACGCCGGTCAGCAATGTGTGATCCACGGAACCGGTAGCGAATTTGCTCTGCAACTGGGTATCAACAGCGAAGTTCTGCAATTTCTCATTATCGTCAACATACTGACGAGTCAGCGTGTGAGCCCACTCGGACTGAGGAACGCTGGCGCAAGGACTGTTAGCCGGATCCTTTGTATAGAGCGGATCAGAGCACATACCGTAGCCATACACGCTGTTCTGCGAAACCTTGTTTTGCGCGTAACGCAGGTTCTGACGCACGGTAAAGGTGTCGTTAAATTCGTGGTCGAAGCTGTAGCCCACCATCTTCTCGTTACGAGAGTAGGTATTGTTGTTCGCACCTTCGTTGAAATCGGTAGGCAGACGCTTGCCGTTCGGCAGCTCAGTCACCGTCCCCTCTTTCGGCAACCAGCCGTAATAGCCAGTTTCCGGCTCGTTCTGGAAGTAGGAGAGGAAGGTAAAGTTCGTTTTATCATCCGGACGCCATGTGAACGATGGCGCGATGGCGTAGCGTTGTTCTTCCGCGCCCTGCTGCTGCGCATTCGCGGAACGCGCCAAGCCGGTCAGGCGGTATGAGTACACACCATCGTCATCCAGCGCATCGCTGAAGTCAAAACCGGTCTGGAACAGGCTGTCAGTGCCCATCTTGAACTGAATTTCTTTTAACGGCTCTGTGGTCGGGCGTTTGCTGACCATGTTCAACAAGCCGCCAGGGTTACTCTTTCCGTAAAGAACGGAAACCGGACCGCGCATCACTTCAGCGCGTTCCAGCATATACGGGTCGATTACCGCATCGTTGTAGAAGTTACCCTGCATCTTCAGGCCATTCAGATAGTTATTCTGACTTTGGCCGTCGGCGGCAAATCCGCGAATAATCAGGTAGTCATAGGTGTTAGACGCGCCGCGGGTGCCTACGGCTACGCCAGGCGTATAGCTGAGCGCCTCTTTAACTGATTTCGGCTGATGCAACGCCATCTCTTCGGCGGTGACCACTGAAATAGACTGAGGAACTTTTTGAATCGGGGTGTCGGTTTTGGTCGCCGTAGCAGACTGTCGTGCGGCGATGGTTGCCGCTGGCCCCCATGCGCTTTCTTGTGCGGCAGGTGCAGCAGTTACGGTGATGGTTTCTTCTTTCGGGTCAACCGCCGCCTGTGCATAGACAGACATGCCGCTAACCGCTGTGGCTACCACTACTGCGATTTTACGCAGCGATGAACTTGGCTGAGCAGTTTTAAGACGCGCCATTGGTATTTCTCTGATGAAAGTGAATGATAACGTAAACGAGAATTATTATTATAACGGCAGCATAATATTCGAAACTCTGGCGAGATAGCAAGCAATACGCGTCCCTACTAAAACTGAGGGGTTAAGAAATAACCAGATGAAAAGAAAGGGTTAATAAATTAGGCTGGAATGTTATTCGGCCCTGAGAATGGACCAAAGAAGAAAAACCCGCCGAAGCGGGTTTTGAGCAATATCAGTTACTGCCGAACATATCCTTTATCCAGCCAGCGACACCGTCGCTATCTTTCTTTTCCTGCTGCGCCGGTTGTTGCTGCTGCTGTTGAGGCTGCTGCTGCGGCGTTGACTGATCAAACGGATTCCCGGTCGGCTGTTGCATCATTTCACCCTGCTGACACAGCGAATCAGGATCGGTAGTCCATACCGGAAGCGTACGCATCCCCCCGCTACAAACGAAGTTACCGTCGTAGTCCACGCCCATATCCACCACATCTTCCGGCGGCGTCAGCACCAGCGGTGTTGGCGTCTGGTTGGCAAGATAACGCTGATAAATCGACATCGCACCGCTGGCACCGTACAGCTTGGTTGGCTGGTTGTTATCACGGCCCACCCAGGTGATGGTTACCTGGCTGCCGTCGATCCCGGCAAACCAGGTATCCACGTTGTTGTTAGTGGTCCCGGTTTTCCCTGCCAGATGAAGCCCAGGATATTTCGCGCCAAGCTGACGCCCCGTACCACGCTGAACCACCTGCTGCATGGTCCACAGCGTCATATACGCCGCCTGCGCCGGAACGGCACGCTCGGCCTGCGGGAAGCTCTGATACAGCACCGTACCATCTTCGGCAATCACCGAACGCAGCGCCGACAGCGGCGCACGGTTCCCGCCGCTGGCGATAGTCTGGAACGCCTGCGCCACTTCGATCGGCGTCAGGTTCAACGCCCCCAGCAGCATGGCTGGAACCGGGTTAAGCTGATCTTTCGGCGCGCCCAGCTTCAGCCAGGTATCGGTTACGGCAGGCAGG
This sequence comes from Citrobacter sp. Cb023, assembly GCF_030336805.1. Lineage (NCBI taxonomy): Bacteria > Pseudomonadati > Pseudomonadota > Gammaproteobacteria > Enterobacterales > Enterobacteriaceae > Citrobacter > Citrobacter sp. Cb023. Next base: position 57,864 of record NZ_JAOWCV010000033.1, read on the forward strand.
CCCAGCGCCATCCCCAGATTTACCGTTGGCACGTTCATTGAGCGCGTTAACGCATCTACCAGCATCACTTTTCCGCTTTCGCTATAGCGACGGTCATCGTTCTGCGGCGACCACACCTGGCCGTTAGGCTGACGCAGCGCAATCGGGGCATCGGCAATCCAGGTATTCAGACGATACAGCTTCGGCTGGCTGAGCGCGGTCAGATAGGTCGCTGGTTTAGCCAAAGAACCAATCGAACGACGTGCCTGCATCGCACGGTTATAACCAGCGAACTGCGGTTCTGCCCCCCCGACCATGGCACGCACTTCGCCGCTGAAGCGGTCGACCACCACAATCGCGGTCTCCAGATCGCTCAGCTTACGTTGTTTCTTCAGCACCGGAATACCTTCCACCGCCGCTTTTTCTGCAGCATCCTGCGCCACGGAATCAAAGGTGGTGAAAATCTTCACGCCGGAGAGGTCTTTAACTTTATCGCCCAGCTTCGCCTGTAGCTCCTGGCGCACCATCTGCATAAAGGCGGGCTGCGGTGAGATCACCCCACCACGCGGCTGTACGCCTAACGGACGCGCGCTCAGCATGTCATACAGATCCTGGTCGATAATCTGCTGCTGTTGTAGCAAACGCAGCACCAGGTTACGACGCTCCAGTGCCAGCTTCGGGTTACGCCACGGATTATAGATTGACGCCCCTTTAACCATCCCTACCAGCAGCGCCTGCTGGTCGAGGCTCAGCTCTTCCACCGGACGGCCAAAGTAGTAGAGGCTCGCCAGCGGGAAGCCGCGGATCTCATTGTCACCGCTTTGACCGAGATAGACTTCGTTCATGTACAGCTCAAGAATGCGGTCTTTGCTGTAACGCGCATCCATGATCAGCGCCATATAGGCTTCGTTGGCTTTACGCCAATAGGAACGTTCGCTGGACAGGAACAGGTTTTTCACCAGTTGCTGGGTCAGCGTACTGGCCCCTTGTACCGTGCGCCCCGCCGTCAGGTTCGCCAGCACCGCACGGCCAATGGAATAGAGGCTGATACCGTCATGCTCATAGAAGTGACGATCTTCGGTCGCCAGCAGCGTGTCCACCAGCAGATCCGGGAATCCACTGCGCGGGACAAACAGGCGCTGCTCACCGTTAGGCGAAGAGAGCATGGTAATCAGTCGCGGATCGAGACGGAAGAAACCAAACTGGCGGTTGTTATCCATATTCTCGATGGTATCCAGATGGTCGCCATCAAAGGTCAGACGCGCGCGCACCTGCCCTTCTTTACTGTCCGGAAAATCAAACGGACGACGGATCATCTCGATGCTTTTCGCCTGCACGGTGAATTCGCCAGGGCGCGTCATCTTCGTCACCTGACGATACTGCGTAGCCTCCAGCAGTTTCACCATCTCGTTCTTGCCGATCGGCATTTCTGGCTCAAGGTTAACCATACGGCCATATACTGCCGCAGGAAGCTGCCAGACTTTACCATCTATACGGCTGCGGATTTTTTGGTCCAGATAAACGCCGTAAATGGCGATCAGCACCAAAAAAACAATCGACAGTTTTACCAGCAGCCAGAACCAGCCGCGTTTACCACGAGGCTTACGCCCTTTGCCTTTACCCTTACGCGGCATCGGTTCTTCATCCTCATAGTCATCATCATCATAATCGTCGTCATACTCTTCATCTCTGAGTTGACGACGGCTCACCTTTTGTTTCACCGGACGCGAGGGTTTCCCTTTACGTCCAATTGGCTCGCGGTCATTCCCCGCCATGCTTTTTCTCCGCAACATTCAGGCGCAAAGGCCCGATTCTCTGTTCTTCCGTCAGTTAACAGAAGAAGAAATCTCTCAATTTACTGCCGTGTTTATACCGGATGACGGCTTCGCTTTATCCGGCCTACAGTTTCATTACGAATACTTCTTTGTTCGCCGCGTTGGCGCGGTATTCGCCGGATCGTCCGGCCAGACATGTTTGGGATAGCGCCCTTTCATCTCTTTTTGCACCTCACGGTACGATCCCTGCCAGAACGCGCTCAAATCGCTCGTTACCTGCAACGGTCGTTGGGCCGGAGACAGCAGTTCCAGCACCAGCGGCACGCGCCCCTCGGCGATGGTTGGGGTCTTCGCTTCACCAAACATTTCCTGCATCCGAACCGCCAATACCGGAGGGTTATCCTCATGATAGCGAATGGCAATCCGGCTTCCCGTCGGCACAGTGTAATGCGCTGGCAGTTCACTATCCAGACGTTGCAGCATTGACCAATCCAGCAAACCGCGCAACGCCTGACCCACATTTAGCGCTTTTAACGCGCGTAACGAGTGCACACCGCTCATGTGCGGCAGCAGCCAGCTCTCCAGCGTCGCCAGCAGAGAATCCTCATCTACCGCGGGCCAGTTATACTCTGGCAACCAGTTTGCCGCACATTGCAGACGCAGGCGAAATTGCTCGGCTTCCGGCGTCCAGTTGAGCACACTTAGCCCTTTATCGCGAATGCCGTTCAACATCGCCAGATGCAACTCCTCTTCCGAGGGTTTGGCCAGCGCCTGTACTTTTACCGTTAGCTGGCCAATGCGCGACCGACGCAATGCTTTTAACGTTCCCTGAGTTTCATCCCATTCGATGGTGTCAGATTGTTGTAGCAGTTCAGGGCATGCCTGTATCAGCGCTTCGATATCCAGCGGCAGAGCCAGCAGAATACGCGCATCCGGCGAAGCGCTGCCCTGCAGTAACAGCGGCGCAATCAGCCATTCATGGCGTCCGGAGGCGTCATCGGCATCCAGCATTGCCCCCATGCCATTCGCCAGTTGATAGCGCCCTTCCTGCCCGCGCCGACGCGCGATCCGATCGGCAAACGCCTGCGCCAGTAATGAGGGGAGCAGCGCGCTGTCCGGCTGTCCGCTGCGAACGTTAAGCCGTTTCAGCAATTGTTGGCTGCGCTGCTGCCAGGCGGGCTGATTTCGTGAAAACGCTACAGCCAGATCGGTACTGCCACCGCGCGGCGGCTCTTCCAGAATCGCAGCCAGTTTTGCCGCCGTTGCCACTTCATTGTCATTGTTGGCGCTAACCAGCATAGCCGCTAAACGGGGGTCGTTACCCAACGTCGCCATTTTCTGCCCCCTGGCGCTGAGCCTGTCACCCTCAAGCGCCCCCAGCATCTGCAGCAGCCGCTTTGCCGCCTGCAGGTTGATGGCGGGCGGTGTATCCAGCCAGTTCAGTTGCTCAGGGTCGGTGCATCCCCATTGCAGTAACTCCATCAGCAGTCCGGACAGGTCGCTCTGTAAAATCTCCGGTTCTCCCTGTACCGCCGCTCTTTCCGCCTGCTCTTTGGCAAGCAAATGTAGGCAGATACCAGGTTCCAGACGGCCCGCGCGTCCCGCTCGCTGGGTCATCGAGGCCTGGCTTATGCGTTGGGTAATCAGTCGCGTTAAACCGGTACGCGCATCATAGCGCGCCACGCGCTCCTGGGCGCAGTCCACCACCAACCGGATGCCTTCGATCGTTAAGCTGGTTTCGGCAATATTGGTCGCCAGCACCACTTTGCGCTTGCCTTGCGGCGCGGGAAAAATCGCCTGACGCTGCTCGGCAAGCATCAGCGCGCCGTACAGTGGGCACAACAACACATCGCTGCCCACACGCGTTGCCAGTTGCTCCTGCACGCGCTGGATTTCCCCTACACCCGGTAAAAACAGCAGCAGCGACCCACTTTCATGGCGCAGGAGTTCTGCCGTCGCTACCGCTACCGCTTCAGCAAAACGCAGATGCGCCGCCAACGGCTGATATCGTCGATCAACGGGAAAAGCGCGGCCTTCAGAAACGATCGTCGGCGCATCAGGCAACATCTGCTGCAAACGCCCGTTGTCCAAAGTGGCAGACATGATCAACAGTTTCAGATCGTCACGCAGCCCTTGCTGCACATCCAGCAACAGCGCCAGCGCCAGGTCGGCCTGCAAACTCCGCTCGTGAAATTCGTCGAGGATGATCAGCCCAACGCCCGTCAATTCGGGGTCGCGCTGGATCATGCGCGTCAGAACCCCCTCCGTCACCACCTCAAGGCGGGTCTGCGGCCCTACGCAGCTTTGCGCACGCATGCGATACCCCACGGTCTCGCCAGGCTTTTCATTCAGCAATTCCGCCAACCGCTGCGCCACATTGCGTGCTGCCAGACGCCGCGGCTCCAGCAAAATAATCCGTCCCTTGATACCGCGATGTTCAAGGAGTCGCAACGGCAGCCAGGTTGATTTCCCGGCACCGGTCGGCGCCGTCAGCAAAACCTGCGACGAGGCATCAAGGGCGGTAAGTAGTTCAGGCACTACGGCGGCAACGGGCAACGACGTCACAAATGACTCCAGAGGGTTAACATTCTTCGCGCTGCATTGTAGCATCGCGTTAATTCATAACCGAGTATCCATCATGTCTGAGCCAAAAAGGCTGTTCTTTGCGATTGAATTGCCTGGCGAGGTTCGGGAGCAGTTAATCCACTGGCGGGCCGCGCAGTTCCCCCCTGAAGCGGGTCGTCCCGTCGCCGCCGATAATCTGCATCTGACGCTCGCCTTTTTGGGCGACGTCAGCGCTGAGAAGCAGCATGCGTTAACGCAGCTTGCAGGGCGTATTCGCCAGCCGGGTTTTACGCTCAAACTCGACGATGCCGGGCAATGGCTGCGCTCGCGAGTCGTGTGGTTGGGAATGCGTCAGCCGCCGCGCGGGCTGCTGCAGTTGGCGAACATGTTGCGGGCACAAGCCGCACGCAGTGGCTGCCACCAGAGCCCGCAGCCGTTTCACCCGCATATCACGCTGCTGCGTGACGCCGGACACGCGGTATCTATCCCTCCGCCAGGGTTTGGCTGGTCGTTTCCGGTAACGGAGTTTGGGCTTTATTCCTCCTCATTCATGCGAGGACGCACGCGTTACACGCAGTTGCAACGCTGGACGCTGACTGAATAATCAAAGGAACTGTTCATGCAATTTTCTCCACCTTTACAACCTGCAACGCTCATTCAGCGCTATAAGCGTTTTTTAGCGGATGTGATCACACCAGATGGCACAACGTTAACGCTACACTGCCCCAATACGGGAGCCATGACCGGCTGCGCAACGCCGGGAGATACTGTCTGGTATTCGACATCAGAAAATACCAAACGAAAATATCCACATACCTGGGAATTAACGCAAACCCAATCCGGTGCACTTATTTGTGTTAACACGCTGTGGGCCAATAGATTAACGAAAGAGGCTATTCAGCGTTCGTTAATTTCGGAAGTTTCAGACTACAGCACCTTGAAAAGTGAAGTAAAATACGGCGCCGAAGGGAGCCGCATCGACTTTTTGTTACAGGCGGATTCCCGACCTGACTGCTATATTGAAGTGAAATCAGTCACGTTGGCGGAAAAAGATCAGGGTTATTTTCCCGATGCCATCACTGAACGAGGTCAGAAACATCTTCGGGAATTGATGAGCGTAGCGGCCGAAGGCAAGCGCGCGGTGATATTTTTCGCGGTGTTGCATTCAGCCATTACACGGTTTTCACCCGCGCGCCATATCGATGCAAAATATGCGCAATTATTAGTTGAAGCACAGCTTAAGGGGGTAGAAATTCTGGTTTATAAAGCGGAACTTTCTGCCCATGGTATGACTCTTAAAGAGCCGTTGCCCATTACCTTGTAATGGTGTAAATATTCGGTTAATTAGTATTCTGGGCGCGTGGGCAAATACGCTTTTCCTCACAGGGTTGTCAAGTGTTACGTTTAGATAATTGCTATCCGGAAAAGCATCTGCTATTTATAGCGACCTGATTTTTCCCCCGAACATGGGGATCGATAGTGCGTGTTAAGGAGAAGCAACATGCAAGAAGGGCAAAACCGTAAAACATCGTCCCTGAGTATTCTCGCCATCGCTGGGGTGGAGCCGTACCAGGAGAAACCGGGCGAAGAGTATATGAACGAAGCCCAGCTGTCGCACTTCAGGCGTATTCTTGAGGCATGGCGTAATCAACTTAGGGATGAAGTTGATCGCACCGTATCTCATATGCAAGACGAAGCGGCTAACTTCCCTGATCCGGTGGACCGCGCCGCACAGGAAGAAGAATTCAGCCTTGAGCTGCGTAACCGTGATCGTGAGCGCAAACTGATCAAAAAGATCGAGAAGACGCTGAAGAAAGTAGAAGACGAAGATTTCGGCTACTGCGAATCATGCGGCGTAGAAATTGGTATTCGCCGTCTGGAAGCGCGTCCGACAGCCGATCTGTGCATCGACTGTAAAACGCTGGCAGAAATCCGCGAAAAACAAATGGCAGGTTAATTCCGGTCATTTTTACCACGTTTACTACAGGCGGGAGCTTCTCCCGCCTTATTATTTGTTAGCCCGCAAAATGAGCGATTCACATTATATTGGCCGCTTCGCCCCTTCCCCCTCTGGCGAACTCCATTTTGGTTCACTGATTGCCGCCCTCGGGAGTTACCTGCAGGCCCGTGCTCGTCGCGGAATCTGGCGGGTACGCATTGAAGATATTGACCCCCCTCGTGAAGTTCCCGGTGCTGCAGACACGATTCTGCGTCAGCTGGAACATTACGGACTGCACTGGGATGGCGATATTTTATGGCAATCCCAGCGTCATGACGCCTACCGCGAGGCGCTGGCCTGGCTGCATCAGCAGGATCTGAGCTATTACTGCACCTGTACGCGCGCGCGTATTCAAAGCGTCGGCGGTATTTACGACGGTTATTGCCGTGAGCTACGCCACGGGCCTGAACAGGCGGCGGTCCGCATTAAGCAACGCCATCCGGTGATGCAGTTTACGGACCAACTGCGCGGTGTGATTCAGGCTGATCCGCGGCTTGCAAAGGAAGATTTTATTATTCACCGTCGCGACGGGCTGTTTGCCTATAACCTCGCGGTGGTGGTAGACGACCACTTCCAGGGCGTGACGGAAATTGTGCGCGGTGCCGATCTTATCGAACCGACGGTACGGCAAATTTCGTTGTATCAACAGTTCGGCTGGCAAGCGCCGGACTATATTCATCTGCCGCTGGCGCTCAACGAACAAGGCGCTAAACTTTCAAAACAAAATCATGCACCTGCACTGCCGCAAGGCGATCCACGCCCGGTGATTGTTGCTGCGCTGCGCTTTCTCGGCCAGCACTCCGATATCCCGTGGCAGGAGATGCGCGTGGATCAGATTCTCACGTTTGCCATTGAAAACTGGAGTCTGACAGCGGTGCCAGAATCGGCGATCGTAAATCCGCCATTCTCAAATGCATCATGCTGAGCTATGATTAGCCGCTATTTTTACACAGCAACACTTGTTCTGATTGAAGTTTGACACTACCGAGGTGCACTATTTTTACCCGAGTCGCTAATTTTTGCCGCAAGGTGCTAAGCCGCGAGGAGCGCGAGGCCGAGCTCGCCGTCGCCCGTCCACATATGACGGTAATCCCGCGTGAGCAGCACTCTATCTCCCGCAAAGATATCAGTGAAAATGCCCTGAAGGTAATGTACAGGCTCAATAAGGCCGGATACGAGGCATGGCTGGTTGGCGGAGGCGTACGCGATCTTTTGCTGGGCAAAAAGCCGAAAGATTTTGATGTCACGACTAACGCCACGCCAGATCAGGTGCGAAAACTGTTTCGTAACTGTCGTCTGGTTGGTCGCCGTTTCCGTCTGGCCCATGTCATGTTTGGCCCGGAAATTATCGAAGTGGCAACTTTCCGTGGTCATCATGAAGGCAGCGAGTCCGATCGCACAACCTCACAGCGCGGACAAAACGGTATGCTGCTGCGCGACAACATCTTCGGCTCCATCGAAGAAGATGCCCAGCGTCGCGACTTCACGATTAACAGCCTGTATTACAGCGTGGCCGATTTCACCGTGCGTGATTACGTTGGTGGCATGCAGGATCTCGAAGAGGGCATCGTTCGCCTGATCGGTAATCCGGAAACGCGCTACCGCGAAGACCCTGTACGTATGCTGCGGGCCGTGCGCTTTGCCGCCAAGCTCGACATGCGTATCAGCCCGGAAACCGCTGAGCCAATCCCGCGTCTGGCAACACTGCTTAACGATATTCCCCCCGCACGCCTGTTTGAAGAAGCACTCAAACTGTTACAGGCGGGCTATGGGTATGAAACCTATAAAAAACTGCGTGAGTACAGCCTGTTCCAGCCGCTGTTCCCCACCATTACGCGCTATTTCACCGAAGACGGTGACAGCCCAATGGAACGCATCATCGCTCAGGTGCTGAAGAATACCGATAACCGCATCCACAATGATATGCGCGTTAACCCGGCGTTCTTGTTCGCCGCCATGTTCTGGTATCCGTTACTGGAAGCTGCGCAGAAAATTGCCCAGGAAAGCGGTCTGGCTTACTACGATGCCTTCGCACTGGCGATGAACGACGTATTGGATGAAGCCTGCCGCTCGCTGGCGATCCCGAAACGTCTGACCTCGCTGACCCGTGATATCTGGCAGTTGCAGCTACGCATGTCTCGTCGCCAGGGCAAACGCGCCTGGAAGCTGATGGAGCATCCGAAGTTCCGCGCAGCTTACGATCTGCTGGCCCTGCGTGCCGAAGTGGAAAACAACGCTGAGCTGCAGCGTCTGGCGCAGTGGTGGGGAGAATTCCAGGTTTCAGCACCGCCGGAACAAAAAGGCATGCTCAACGAACTCGACGAAGAACCAGAACGCCGTCGTCATCGTCGCCCGCGTAAACGCGCCCCGCGCCGTGAAGGTTCCGCGTGACCATCGCCTATATCGCTCTCGGCAGTAATCTGGCCTCTCCTCTGGAGCAGGTTAATGCTGCCGTAAAAGCGATTGGCGACATTCCCGACAGCCGTATCGTCACTGTTTCCTCCTTTTACCGCACACCGCCATTAGGCCCACAGGATCAGCCAGATTACCTGAACGCTGCCGTGGCGCTGGAAACCACTCTCGCTCCCGAAGAATTGCTTAATCATACCCAACGCATTGAGCTGCAACAGGGACGCGTACGTAAAGCCGAACGCTGGGGGCCGCGCACTCTGGACCTCGATATTATGCTGTTTGGCGATGAAGTGATTAACACCGAACGTCTGACCGTGCCGCACTACGACATGAAAAACCGTGGTTTTATGCTGTGGCCGCTCGCTGAAATCGCACCTGAGCTTATCTTCCCGGAGGGTATCAGCCTGCATCAGCACCTCACCCATCTTGGTGCCGCAAAACCTGCACACTGGTAAAGTATCCCCTCCCCTTCAGCGTTTACTACTTTAGTGCCAAACGGTTGCTTAAAACAATTGCCCCCCTGAATGTGACTGTTAGAATGCCGATAAATATGACTTTCATCATCAGGAAATGTTATGAAACCCACCACCATTTCACTGCTGCAGAAATGCAAGCAAGAGAAAAAACGCTTCGCGACCATTACCGCCTACGACTACAGCTTCGCTAAGTTATTTGCCGACGAAGGCATTAATGTGATGCTGGTTGGCGACTCACTGGGCATGACGATTCAGGGGCATGACTCCACCCTACCGGTCACCGTTGAAGATATTGCTTACCACACTCGTGCCGTACGTCGTGGCGCTCCCAACTGTCTGCTGCTCTCCGACCTGCCATTTATGGCTTACGCCACGCCGGAACAAGCATTTGAAAACGCCGCTGTGGTGATGCGGGCGGGCGCTAATATGGTCAAAATTGAAGGCGGCGCCTGGCTGGTGGATACGGTAAAAATGCTCACCGAACGCGCCGTACCGGTTTGCGGTCATCTGGGATTAACACCGCAGTCGGTGAATATTTTCGGCGGCTATAAAATTCAGGGCCGCGGCGACGCCGGGCAGGTATTGCTGGATGACGCGCTGGCCTTAGAAGCCGCTGGCGCTCAGTTGCTGGTGCTGGAGTGCGTGCCGGTTGAGCTGGCGAAGCGCGTCACCGAAGCGCTGTCGATTCCGGTTATCGGAATCGGCGCTGGTAACGTCACCGATGGACAAATCCTCGTCATGCACGATGCCTTTGGTATTACCGGTGGCCACATCCCGAAATTTGCGAAGAATTTCCTCAATGAAGCAGGCGACATGCGCGCCGCAGTGCGGCAGTATATGGCTGAAGTGGAGTCCGGCGTTTATCCGGGCGAAGAACACAGTTTCCACTAATTTTTCAGGCCATATATCGGCCTGAAAAGCGTAGCGCCATCAGGCGGTTCGCTGCATGTTGCCGGATGGCGGCGTAAACGCCTTATCCGGCCTACGGTTCCTCAGGCAACTCAAGGAGTCTTGTCGTGTTAATCATTGAAACCCTGCCGCTGCTGCGCCAGCATATTCGTCGTCTGCGTCAGGAAGGCAAACGCGTCGCTCTGGTTCCCACCATGGGCAACCTGCACGACGGCCATATGAAGCTGGTCGATGAGGCAAAAGCGCGGGCTGATGTGGTGATCGTCAGCATTTTCGTCAACCCGATGCAGTTTGACCGACCGGACGATCTGGTGCGCTATCCACGCACGCTGCAGGAAGATTGTGAAAAGCTGAACAAGCGTAAAGTCGATTATGTTTTTGCGCCAGCCGTTGAGGAAATCTACCCGCAGGGTCTGGAAGGCCAGACTTTCGTTGAAGTTCCCGGTCTCTCCACCATGCTGGAAGGCGCCAGCCGTCCAGGCCATTTCCGTGGCGTTTCCACTATCGTCAGCAAGCTGTTTAACCTGATCCAGCCAGATATCGCCTGCTTTGGCGAGAAAGATTTCCAGCAGCTCGCGCTGATCCGCAAAATGGTGGCGGATCTGGGTTATGACATTGAGATCGTTGGCGTGCCGATTATTCGCGCCAAAGACGGTCTGGCGCTTAGCTCACGTAACGGCTATCTGACCGCAGAGCAGCGAAAAATTGCGCCGGGTCTGCACAAAGTGATGAACGGCATCGCTGAAAAGCTGCTTGCCGGCCATCGTGACCAGGAAGAGATTATTGCCATTGCCGAGCAGGAACTGAATGAAAAAGGCTTCCGTGCCGACGATATTCAGATTCGTGATGCCGACACGCTGCTGGAGCTGACGGAAACCAGTAAACGCGCGGTGATTCTGGCCGCCGCCTGGCTGGGTCAGGCACGTCTGATCGATAATCAAAGCGTTACATTAGCCCAGTAGACAGGGGTTAAAAATCAGGCAATACTGCCTGAGAATTTCTCAAAGCAGGCCAGTAGTGCCTGCTTAGCCAAGGTAAACGACAGGGTATAGAAGTTATGATTCGCACCATGCTGCAAGGCAAGCTCCACCGCGTAAAAGTCACGCAGGCGGACCTGCACTACGAAGGCTCCTGCGCCATCGACCAGGATTTCCTCGATGCCTCTGGTATTCTGGAAAACGAAGCTATTGATATCTGGAACGTGACCAACGGTAAACGTTTCTCAACCTATGCGATTGCGGCTGAACGCGGCTCCAGAATCATCTCGGTGAACGGCGCAGCGGCACACTGTGCTGAAGTCGGCGACATTGTGATTATCGCCAGCTTCGTCACCATGTCTGATGAAGAAGCCCGCACCTGGCGTCCGAAAGTGGCCTATTTTGAAGGCGACAACGAAATGAAGCGCACCGCGAAAGCCATTCCGGTACAGGTTGCCTGACAGCCCTTACCCCTGCGGCTGATTACTTATCAGCCGCGACATCGTCTCCAGCGAATCCGTTCTTAAAATATAAAGTCTTTTCAATAAGAACGGATTATCCCCCGGTTTAACCTTCCCTCTCACCGTGGTGACCGCCATGTGGAATCCCGCGTCGCCTGCCGCTTTTACTGCGGTGGCGTTATAGCCGCCAAACGGGTAAGAAAGATAAAGAACGTGAGGGTTAAACTGAGACAACGCCCGACGCGAACGGGCAAAATCAAACAGAATATTGTGATAGCTGCGACTCAGCAGGATTGGCCGGTGATTCGCATCAACCCGATGTAAAAAATGGGTATGCGACTGGAAGTCGAACACGTCCCTGATCTCATTCAGTTCCGCGATGCTCATAAACTGCAGTGATTTCGGATCCCACTTCTGCGGGTGGCGCTTGATACGTGAGGAGATAATAAACGCCGTTGCCTTCATGCCGTGCTGCTTCAGAATCGGGTAAGCATAACGACTCACCGACTTCAGACCATCATCAAAAGTCAGCACCACCGCCCGCGCCGGGAGATTCATATTGTTGCGAACATAGCCTTCCAGTTGGTACATCGTCAACGTGGTGTAGCCGCGGTCCTGTAGCCAGGCCATCTGGTTGCTGAAGGCGCGTACGGAGGTTGTCGTGGAGGTGTGGCGAAAACGGGTATTCTCTTCATCGCGCAGAATATGGTGATAGGTTAACACCGGGATACCGTTGTCTTCCTGCGCATCCAGAGCGCTGATATAGGCCAGTCTGCCGCCAATACGGATCTGGTACCAGGTTTGGTTGAGACGGTCTTTAAGCTTGCTGATAACCGGATAACGCAGATTATCCGCCAGCACGCCAAACGGGGCGCTACCAACATCCGGAGCGTTATAAACCGGCGTATCTTTCCAGGTGATCAGGCTTTGGTTGCTGAGGGGTTTATTGAGATCGCCCAGACCATCGTCGACTTTCTGCCGCCCCTGCACAGGCTCCAGATGCCCTTTATCAATAAACCCGGTACCAAAACCAAAGGTAAATTCGTAATAGTCTGCCGCAATTGGCTCAACGGCGAGGATCTGCCCGGCGCGAATATTTCCTACCGTCACCATCTTGTTGCCAATCTGCGCCCACACGGCGGCTGCTTCGGTGGTTTGCATGTAGCGAGCAGGCAAAGCCGCAGCTATGCTGCCAGAAAACAGGAGCAATAAAACAAGCAGAACGCGCATCACCATATGAGATAACCGAGGCGAGAAACCCCGGCTATTGTAGCAAAAGCGCCATCAATACCAATGATTAATACTCATACAAATCATGCTTCAACACGAAGGGGGGATTTTTCTGTTGTTGATGCCAGAGGCTTGAGACTTCGGGCCCGCCAAGCGCAACGATGCTATCACGAAACGCAGAACTGCTCATCGATTCCCGCGACGAAAGCATTCGCTCAAGCAATGGATAACTGATACCTGAAATCACTTCACACTGGGGATGTTTATGGCTCATTAACGAAGCCACGCGGTAAGGCGCGGCCCCGGCCATATCCGTCAGGAATATCACACCCTCGCCAGAGTCTGTAGCATGCAGGGCATGGCACATCATGCGGCTTAGCATATTCGAGCTAAGCCCACGCCAAAAACTCACCGCCTGGCATTGAACCAACGGGCCGTACTTTTTCTCCAGACGATGCAGCATATCCTGTGCCTTATCATCATGACAGGTAATTACCCAACCTAGCATTGCCTACCTCCTTAGCAGGCAAGTAGTTTATCAGGGTGATAAATCCGTAATGGTGATAAGCATCAAAAGTCTTCCTCTCCCGGGCAAGGAGAGGAAGAAAGACTTAGCTGCGCAGGCCGCGTCCGCGCTGAATCAGGTACCAGCACAGCAAATAAAACGCCGCGATAAACACCACCAGCACGCCAAAGGTCGTGACCAGCGGAACATCGTGGATCCCCAGGAAGCCGTAACGGAAACCGCTAATCATGTAGACAATCGGGTTCAGATGCGACAGTCCCTGCCAGAACGGCGGCAGCAACGTTAACGAATAGAAAACGCCACCCAGATAGGTCAGCGGAGTCAGCACGAAGGTTGGGATCAGGCTGATATCGTCAAAGGTTTTAGCGAAAACCGCGTTCAACAGACCGGCCAGCGAAAACAGCACCGCTGTTAACACCAGCGTAAGCGCCACAAAGACCCAGGAATGCACCTGGAACGGCACAAAGAACAGCGAAATCGCTGTTACCAGGATCCCTACGCACAGGCCACGCGCCACGCCGCCGCCAACAAAGCCGGCGATGATCACGTGCGTCGGTACCGGAGCGACCAGTAACTCTTCAATGTTGCGTTGAAACTTGGCGCTGAAGAATGACGATGCCACGTTAGCGTACGAGTTGGTAATTACCGCCATCATAATCAGCCCTGGCACGATAAACTGCATGTAGCTAAAACCATGCATTTCGCCGATACGCGAGCCGATCAGGTTACCAAAGATAATAAAATAGAGCGTCATAGTAATGACGGGAGGAACCAGAGTCTGGACCCAGATACGCATAAAGCGGTGGATCTCTTTCGCCCAGATGCTTTTCAGCGCAACCCAATAAAGCTGCATCATGCGCGATCTCCTTGTTTTTCATGCACCAGAGAAACAAACAGTTCTTCCAGTCGGTTCGCTTTGTTTCGCATACTCAATACCTGAATGCCCTGGGCGCTCAGCTGTGAGAACACGCTGTTGACCCCCTGTTCACGCAGGACTTCCACTTCCAGCGTGGAGGTATCCACCAGCCGGTATTGATAGCCCTCCAGTTTTGGCAGCGGGCTTTTCGGCGCCAGATCGAGAATAAAGGTCTCGGATTTCAGCTTAGAGAGCAGGCTCTTCATCGAGGTGTTTTCCACCAGCTCGCCATGCTGAATAATGCCGATGTTGCGACACAGCATTTCCGCTTCTTCGAGATAGTGAGTGGTCAGAATAATCGTGGTGCCTTTGTCGTTTAAATCCTTTAAAAAACCCCACATTGAACGACGCAGCTCAATGTCGACCCCCGCCGTCGGTTCATCAAGGATGAGTAATTTAGGCTCGTGCATTAGTGCGCGGGCAATCATCAGACGGCGTTTCATCCCGCCGGAGAGCATGCGTGCGCGCTCGTTACGTTTTTCCCATAAATCGAGCTGCTTTAAATATAGTTCGCTGCGTTTGACCGCCTCTTTATACTCAACGCCGTAATAACCCGCCTGGTTGACTACGATCTGCTGCACGGTTTCAAACGGGTTAAAGTTAAACTCCTGCGGTACCAGACCAAGCTGGCGTTTCGCATTAACGGTATCTTTTTCAAGATCGTATCCGAAGACGCTCACCCGCCCAGAGGTTTTATTCACCAGCGAGCTGATTATCCCGATGGTGGTGGACTTGCCTGCGCCATTCGGTCCCAAAAGCGCATAAAAATCCCCCGCTTCGACTTGCAAATCTATTCCGCGTAACGCCTGAACGCCACCGGGATAGGTTTTTTTAAGTTGTTGAAGTTCCAGAGCAATGGTCATGGTTTTTTACTTACCTTACATTCTAATGCTTGATATTTGGTTTTAATAAATCAGGAGTTAACCTATATTAGCGCAACGCAATTCAATTGGTTACAGCCTCCATGAAAGACATAGATACACTCATCAGCAACAACGCGCTATGGTCAAAGATGCTGGTAGAAGAGGATCCCGGATTTTTTGAAACGCTGACTCACGCACAAAATCCGCGCTTTTTATGGATTGGATGTTCCGACAGTCGCGTTCCCGCAGAACGTTTAACCGGTCTTGAGCCGGGTGAATTATTTGTTCACCGTAATGTTGCCAATCTGGTTATTCACACCGACCTGAACTGTCTCTCAGTGGTTCAGTATGCGGTGGATGTGCTGGAAGTGGAACATATTATTATTTGCGGCCACTATGGATGTGGTGGCGTACAGGCGGCTATTGAAAATAAAGAACAGGGGCTGATAGATAACTGGTTACTGCATATTCGCGATATCTGGTTTAAACACAGTTCACTGCTGGGCGAAATGCCGCAGGAACGTCGCATTGACACCCTGTGCGAACTGAATGTAATGGAGCAGGTCTACAACTTGGGCCACTCAACCATCATGCGTTCAGCCTGGAAGCGTGGTCAGAAAGTGACCATTCACGGCTGGGCTTACGGTATTCATGATGGCCTGCTGCGCGATCTGGACGTCACCGCCACCAGTCGCGAGACGCTGGAGCAGCGCTATCGCCAGGGGCTGTCTAACCTCAGCCAGAAACATACCAATCACAAGCAGATACCAACAAGCGGCAGCGACGCTTAAGTCGCTTTTCGGCCTGCGGGGAAGTATCGTGCAGGCCGAATAAGCAAAGCGCCATCAGGCGCTCCCGACATTACTCGTCCAGCAGCACCACTTTGCCAACGTACGGCAGATGGCGATAACGCTGGGCATAGTCAATGCCATAGCCGACAACAAACTCATCTGGGATAGAGAATCCGATAAACTCAACCGGAACATCCACTTCACGACGGGTAGGTTTGTCCAGCAGCGTACAAATAGCCAGGGATTTCGGCTCGCGCAGGCTCAGAATCTCACGCACTTTGGACAACGTGTTACCGGAGTCGATGATGTCTTCGACAATCAGCACGTCCTTGCCACGAATGTCTTCATCCAGGTCTTTCAGGATTTTAACATCGCGCGTGGTGGACATTCCGCTGCCATAGCTGGAAGCAGTCATGAAATCGACTTCGTGGGAGACATGCACTTCACGGCACAGGTCGGCCATAAACATAAATGAGCCGCGTAACAGACCAACCAGCACCATATCGCTGCCGCTGTCCTTGTAACGTTCGTTAATCTGACGTCCCAGTTCAGCAATACGCGCTTTGATCTCCGCTTCCGGGATCATGACTTCAACAGTATGTTTCATATCTCTAACCATATGATTTAAAAACAAATCACTCAATGCTAACTTTTAATAAGCCAGCATCTAAGCGCAAGGCACGCAGTATACCAGCAAAAGCATTCATACGCGGCATCTGTTGATAAAGTTCATAATGTGACGTTTATCACGCGTTTTAGCTCCTATAATTAACTGCTATTAAAGAAATAACACCTGTGATGGTATTTTTTATGGCAAATAACAACGTACGTTCTCAACGGCTTATCGTGACCCTGAGCGCCCTGTTTGCGGCACTTTGTGGACTATATCTCCTGATTGGTGGAGGCTGGCTGGTCGCCATCGGTGGCTCCTGGTATTACCCGATCGCGGGCCTTGCCATGCTCGGTGTGGCTCTCCTGCTGTGGCGCAGTAACCGCTCCGCCCTTTGGCTGTATGCCGCCCTGCTTCTCGCCACCATGATTTGGGGCGTCTGGGAAGTCGGCTTTGATTTCTGGGCGCTGACGCCGCGTAGCGACATCCTGGTCTTCTTTGGTATCTGGCTTATCCTTCCTTTCGTCTGGCATCGCCTGATTATCCCTTCCAGTGGCGCAGTAGCGGCGCTGGTGGTGGCCCTGCTGATTAGCGGCGGTATCCTGACCTGGGCTGGCTTCAACGACCCGCAAGAGGTTCACGGCACGCTGAGTGCAGATACCTCTCAGGCCGATGCAATCTCAGCGGTTGCCGACGAGGATTGGCCGGCTTACGGTCGCAATCAGGAAGGTCAACGCTACTCACCGTTAAAACAAATTAACGCTGACAACGTTCATCAGTTGAAAGAAGCCTGGGTATTTCGTACCGGGGATTTAAAACAACCCAACGATCCCGGTGAAATCACCAATGAAGTCACGCCAATAAAAGTGGGGGATACTCTTTATCTGTGTACCGCCCATCAGCGGCTGTTCGCCCTGGATGCGGCCAGCGGGAAAGAGAAGTGGCATTTCGATCCCCAACTCAATACCAATACCAGCTTCCAGCACGTAACCTGTCGCGGCGTTTCTTATCATGAAGCCAGACCGGATACAGCTTCTGCAGAGGTGATGGCCGACTGTCCGCGCCGCATCCTTTTGCCGGTCAATGATGGTCGACTGTTTGCCTTGAATGCCGAGACCGGCAAGCTGTGCGAAACCTTCGCCAATAAAGGTATTTTGAATCTGCAGACCAATATGCCGGATACCTCACCGGGCCTGTACGAACCGACGTCTCCCCCGATAATCACCGATAAAACTATCGTTATTGCCGGGTCGGTAACCGATAACTACTCAACCCGCGAAACATCCGGGGTGATACGTGGTTTTGACGTCAATAACGGCAAGCTTCTGTGGGCGTTTGATCCCGGAGCCAAGGATCCTAATTTCATCCCGTCAGATGAACATACCTTCACCTTTAATTCACCCAACTCTTGGGCGCCTGCGGCCTACGACGCGAAGCTGGATCTGGTGTATCTACCCATGGGCGTTACCACGCCGGATATCTGGGGCGGTAACCGCACACCGGAACAGGAACGTTACGCCAGCGCCATTCTGGCGTTAAATGCCACGACCGGGAAATTGGCCTGGAGCTATCAGACCGTTCACCACGATCTGTGGGATATGGACTTACCGGCGCAGCCAACCCTGGCGAATATCAACGTCAATGGAGAGAAAATTCCGGTCATTTATGCCCCGGCAAAAACCGGTAATATCTTTGTGCTTGACCGCCGTAATGGTGAACTGGTGGTGCCTGCCCCGGAAAAACCGGTGCCGCAAGGTGCAGCCAAAGGTGATTATGTCAGCAAAACCCAGCCGTTCTCCGATCTCAGTTTCCGTCCGCAAAAAGATCTCAGTGGTGCGGATATGTGGGGCGCAACCATGTTTGACCAGTTGGTGTGCCGCGTAATGTTCCACCAGCTGCGCTATGAAGGCATTTTTACCCCGCCTTCAGAGCAAGGCACTCTGGTGTTCCCGGGTAACCTCGGCATGTTCGAATGGGGCGGTATTTCCGTGGATCCCAACCGTCAGATAGCCATTGCCAACCCGATGGCGCTGCCGTTCGTTTCTAAGCTGATCCCACGCGGTCCCGGCAATCCGATGGAGCCGCCGAAAGATGCCAAAGGTACTGGCACGGAGTCCGGTATTCAGCCGCAGTACGGCGTACCATTCGGCGTAACGCTCAATCCGTTCCTTTCACCATTTGGTCTGCCGTGTAAACAGCCAGCATGGGGCTACATTTCCGCCGTAGATCTGAAAACCAATCAAGTGGTATGGAAAAAACGCATTGGCACGCCACAGGACAGCATGCCATTCCCAATGCCGGTTCCGGTGCCGTTCAATATGGGAATGCCGATGCTGGGTGGACCTATCTCCACCGCGGGTAACGTGCTGTTTATAGCTGCGACTGCCGATAACTATCTGCGCGCATACAACATGAGCAACGGTGAAAAACTGTGGCAGGGTCGGCTTCCGGCAGGCGGCCAGGCAACGCCGATGACGTATGAAGTTAACGGTAAGCAATATGTGGTGATATCCGCCGGGGGCCACGGCTCATTTGGCACCAAGATGGGCGATTATATTGTGGCATATGCGTTGCCGGACGACGCGAAGTAAAATGGACAACGCCCGCTAATCAGCGGGCGTTTTTTTATTCAAACTTCAGTGACAGTAACGACGCTTTTGCGGCTTCCTGATACTGAGCCACCAGATCTTTGGTCATATTGAAGGAGACCTGCACCGCTTTCTCGTTTTGCGAGGTAATCAGCAGCATATTGAGAATTTCAGTATCCGGCGCTTGAGAACGGAAAGTAATCAGCCACGCTTTATGTCCATCAACCGTGACAGGTTCCGCCTGCGGCTTGAAATTGGTCAGCATCTTCAGCGTCGCATCCTTTGCCATATCCAACTGAGCGGCAGGCAACGCGTTGCGCCCGGCGGTAATACCTAGAGACGCTTTACCGCGTTCGTCACCGTAAATCACCTGTGGACGGTTTTCAGAAGGGTATTTGATTTTTGCCATTTCGTCCGGCATCGGCGTGAGCGTCTGCGGAATTTCGAGACCTAAATTCAGTTTTGAAATCTGTTGGCGTTCCATCTTCATCGCAGCCTGTGCCGAAACCGCCAGAAGCATAATAAAAGATGCCGTCAGTACTTTACGCAAAAGGGTCATGAATACCTCGTGATGAGTGATTAATCTCATCAGTATATGAATGCCTTTACTCGACGATAGAGTAATAATCCGTTTTTGGAATAAACATTTAGCGGATAGCGCCACCGCTATCCGCTAAATGTTTATACGGTAAAACCGAGCATCATCCCGGTGTCTTCATGCTCTAACAAATGGCAGTGCGCCATATAGGCATGTTCCTTTGGCGCGTCGTGGTCAAATTTCACCAGCACCTCGCTCACGCCGCCCTCTACCCGCACCGTATCTTTCCATCCCGCGCGGTGCGCAGCAGGCGCTTTGCCATTTTCAGACAGAATACGGAACTGCGTGCCGTGAATGTGGAACGGATGCAGCATCATGTCGCCCTGACCGGAAATCACCCAGCGTTCGTGTTGACCTTTCGCCGCGGCAAACATCGGTTTATTCATATCAAACGCCTGACCATTAATCCGGTTGGCATTATGGAAATCGAATGTTCCATGCTTCATGTTGCCCATGTCGCCATGTTGCATATTCCCCATCTCACCGTGGTTCATATTGCCATGCTTCATGCTCCCGTGGCCCATATTGTCATTATTCATATGGCCCATCATCTTGCCATGATCCATACCCGCCATAGCCTGAGCGCCGTACTTCTTCATCAACATTTGCATGCCCATCATGTCGAGCATTGGGTCCATCGATAATTGCAGTTTGCGCACCGTCAGCCCCTCAAGCGATGGCAGCGCCGGCATGGATGTCAGCGTATCCGGTAACGTGCCGGAAGCGGTAATCAGCAGCGGCTGAACGCGCATCACCGGATGCGGCTTATCAAATGGCGCAATCGCCATGCCCATCTGACCCACAGGCAGAGTGACCAGATCAAACGCTTTACCGTCGCTCACATCCACCAGCACTTCAAAGCGTTCGCCCATCAGCATAGGAAGTTCGGTTACTTTTACTGGCTCCGCCAACAGTCCGCCGTCGCTGGCAATAACGTACAAAGGACGATTGTCGCTGGCCGCGATATTCAGTGAGCGTGCGTTACAACCATTTAGCAGACGCAGACGCAGCCAACCGCGCGGTGCAGCATGCTGAGGATAAATCGCCCCATTGGTCAGCAGCGTATCGCCAAACCAACCGACGGCAGCGGTCATGATGTCCAGTTGATAGTTAACCTGACCATCAGCAGAGAACTGTTTATCCTGAATAATCACCGGCACATCATCAATGCCCCACTGCTTAGGCAGCAGCAGCTTGCGAATCTCTTCATCTTCAATCAGCACCAGTCCGGCCAGGCCCATCGCCACCTGATGACCAGTCTTCCCATGCTGATGCGGGTGGAACCAGCAGGTTGCCGCGCGCTGATCCGGTGTGAAGGTCACAGAACGTTTCCCACCCGCCGGAATAATACCTTGCGGGCCACCGTCGACTTCACCGGGGATTTCCAGCCCGTGCCAGTGCAACGTCGTCTCTTCGGCAAGCTGGTTATGGATATCCACCGTCACCGATTGCCCTTTACTCAGCTTGACCGCCGGCCCGAGCAAACTGCCGTTATATCCCCAGGTCGTGGCTGTTTTACCGGCAAAACTCGACTGTCCGGCTTGCACGATCAGCTGCATACGGTTAGAGGCATCTGCGGTTAACAGGTCTGGAATGGGTAATGCGGGACGGTCTGCAGCAAATACGCTCCGGCTCCACAGAGGTAACGCTGACGCGACGCCCAGCGCCACGGAGTACTTTAAAAAGTCACGACGTTGCATAATCACTTCCTTATATTCAGCAGCTTAAGCAGGCTATCTTTTAAGCATAAGCCCTCCCCTTACGGGAAGGTCAAGTAAACGGCTAATAATAAAGGTCGTCGCTTCGCTCGCAGTGTGCTAACGTTTAAATTCCGTGATGCAGTGGTAGAAGCAATGAAGACGTTTTTCAGAACCGTTTTGTTCGGCAGCCTGATGGCCGTATGCGCAAACAGCTACGCGCTTAGTGAGTCCGAAGCCGAAGATATGGCCGATTTAACGGCAGTTTTTGTTTTTCTGAAAAATGACTGTGGATACCAGAATTTGCCAAATGGGCAGATTCGTCGCGCACTGGTCTTTTTTGCCCAGCAAAACCAGTGGGACCTGAGCAATTACGACACCTTCAATATGAAAGCGTTGGGTGAAGACAGCTACCGCGACCTCAGCGGTATAGGCATCCCAACGGCCAAGAAATGCAAAGCGCTGGCACGTGACTCCCTGAGCCTGTTGGCTTACGTTAAATAGCCTCTATCCACTGAAACGTCTATTGAAACAATGACTGGGCATTCCCTGTCATTGTTTACTTTGGATCACCAAGATCACATCATTTTTGAAAACGAAGATTTTGGCTGCTGGATGACGTGGTGCAAATCACCGAGCGCGATGAGTTTATGAATCATGAAATGATGGCCCACGTTCCTGTATTGGCCCATAGCCATGCCAGGAATATGCTGATTATCAGGAGGGGGGACGACGCTATACCGAGTGAAGTACCACGTTCGCGACTTCACCTACGACGTGAACAAGGAAAATATCTTTCATACTAAGATTTTACTGAAAGAAATCTACCTTCAGCACTGCACGTCCCATACTGAACCGAAAGAGTTTAGAGAAGAGGAACCTAATGTCATCACCGGTCTGCTCTGGAGAGAGATACGCGAAATCTACTCCCCCCATAATATACAAGTAATTTTATCTAACTTCACATTCAGACACCGATTTTCAACACAGGTCTTGTGACAAAAATTGTTTATTACCACCGACGACAAATTGTAGTTCTGCACCGCTCTAAAGAAACAGCATTAAATATTAATTCAGGGATATTCTCAAATATTTTACTAGAGTTATCATTCACGATCACTGATTCGTTAAATTGATGTTCAGCTTCAAAATATTTTTTGATATCTACAGATGAATTTGGATAATTTTTAAAAGAAATATTAACAAGTTTTTGTCGGGCCACGCAATAATTACTAATTATTTCTATACTATGTTTTTCAGTTTCACTTATCTTTTCAGAACGCAGATCCTCAGTAATATTTATACAATTATTCAAATCCTCTTCAATACGCTCTTTAATTCTTAAGCCATATTTATAAAACAACCCCCTCATTTTTTCACAGTCGATTAGTTCAGATCGAACAATACTTCCGCTTTCAACACTAGCATCAACACATTGGTTAAAAAATCTAAAATCTATCGGTTGGTCTGGGGCACCCTCTCGCATGTCTTTCACAATAAACTCTAATCTAGAAAGTCGAACGAACTTAATATTCTCAGGAATTGAATATTTAGCAAGCACAGCACCTTCAACTATACACACTGTCATGATCAGAATTATTGAAACCTTGCCTGGTTTTTTAAAAAAATGGGTCTTCCCATCTACACTTAGGGCACCTAAGACGAACCCAGTAACAAAACCACCCAAATGTGCCATGTTATCTACAGGCAGAAATAATCCTAAACATATTACAATAATAACATTGGTGAAAATTTTAGAAAATGGAAGCTCGATCTTGTTACACAATCCAAAAGCTAGCAAATAGCCGGTAATACCAAGAATGGCTCCTGATGCTCCACAACTAACTATCAACTCATATCGATGAACTACAGCACTTAATATCCCTCCAGCGATACCAGATAACATATAGACAGCAATAAAAACTCTACGTGAAAACATGTTTTCAAACAAAAAACCAATCCCAAGTAGTGCAATCATATTAGAGAAAAAATGAAAAATACTTAAATGCATAAACATGCTACTTAAAAGTCTCCAGTATTCACCTGATAGGGTTAACGGAGACGCATTCCCTCCCCATGCAATGATGAATGAGGATGCTTGATATAAATTAAACGCCCGCGAATCCAAATAAGCCGAAAAAACAAAGAAAACAAAATTAACAAAAACAAGAACCGCAGTAACAGCCCATTTACTATTTTTAAACCCACTTATCTTTAGATAACTCATGATTGATAATCCCTGATTCTGATTTACTTTCATCCATAAAATTTAGACATCTTGTTAATTCACAAGATGTCTAAATTTAAAACCTCCCAGTTAATTACACAACCCTAAGAAGATCATTTTTGCTTTAAAAATTCACGATAAGCCGCCACGACCTGAAGAAAGTCCTCTACGCCGCAGAGTGAAAAGCTCTCTTCGTCGTAGTAGCTCATCCCCTCTTCCATTTCATCTCCGGAGAATTCCAGCTGATTGGCGCGCACCATCACCTCTTCACCATCCAGCCAGAGCGTGTATTCATGCCCTGCTCGCTGCCAGGAGCGCTCACTGCCCTTCACCGCATGCGCCGCCTGTTCCACTTCATCAAGTAAGGCCAGGTTCTCTTTCACTTCTTCGTTAAACCAGTGCCCCACCACCTCGTGGCCCATGGACATACGCACTTTTACCACTCCGGTAATATCGCGCAGAAATTCGTAATCCATAATGTCTTCCTCTGCTCCCGGCAATGCGCCAATACCGCATTGCACCTTGCTGTAATTATCGCAGCAGCGCGGCAGAAAAAAAGCGTAGCGGGTATAAGGAATAGAAATAAAAATGCCCGGAGAAGCAGACTTCTCCGGGCATTGATGCGTTTTTACACAAATCGCGTTTGCGTATTACACCGCGGTCTGGAAAATCACACCATCGGCTTTCTCAGTATACTGAGACAGCTGGTCGAAGTTCAGATAACGGTAAGTATCCACCGCCGTCTTATCAACCTGCGCCACATAGGCCTGATATTCTTCCGCCGTCGGCAGTTTGCCAATCAGCGCCGCAACCGCCGCCAGCTCCGCAGAAGCCAGGTAGACGTTCGCCCCGGTACCTAAACGGTTCGGGAAGTTACGGGTAGAGGTCGAAACCACCGTTGCGCCGTCAGCCACACGCGCCTGGTTACCCATGCACAGCGAACAGCCTGGGATCTCAATACGCGCACCGCTCTTACCAAACACGCTGTAGTAGCCTTCTTCGGTCAGCTGCGCCGCATCCATACGGGTTGGCGGAGCCACCCACAGACGCGTCGGCAACTGGCCTTTGTGTGCATCCAGCAGTTTACCCGCTGCACGGAAGTGGCCGATGTTAGTCATGCAGGAGCCAATGAAGACTTCATCGATCTTCTCGCCCTGCACGTCAGACAGCAGACGCGCGTCGTCCGGATCGTTCGGTGCACACAGGATTGGCTCTTTGATATCCGCCAGATCGATGTCGATCACTGCCGCGTATTCTGCGTCAGAGTCGGCTTCCAGCAATTGCGGATCCGCCAGCCATTTTTCCATCCCCTGCACACGGCGCTCCAGCGTACGGCGATCGCCGTAACCTTCAGCGATCATCCACTTCAGCAGAACGATGTTAGAGTTCAGATACTCAACGATCGGCTCTTTGTTCAGTTTGATGGTACAACCAGCAGCGGAACGTTCAGCGGAGGCATCGGTCAGTTCGAACGCCTGCTCCACTTTCAGATCCGGCAGACCTTCGATTTCGAGGATGCGGCCAGAGAAGATGTTTTTCTTACCTTTCTTCTCAACGGTCAGCAGACCCTGTTTGATCGCGTACAGCGGAATGGCGTGTACCAGATCGCGCAGGGTAATCCCCGGCTGCATTTTGCCTTTGAAACGCACCAGAACGGATTCCGGCATATCCAGCGGCATCACGCCGGTCGCAGCAGCAAACGCCACCAGGCCAGAACCCGCCGGGAAGGAGATACCAATCGGGAAACGAGTATGGGAGTCACCGCCGGTGCCGACGGTATCCGGCAACAGCATGCGGTTCAGCCAGGAGTGGATTACGCCATCCCCCGGACGCAGCGACACGCCGCCACGGTTCATGATGAAGTCCGGCAGAGTGTGGTGCGTGGTCACGTCAACCGGCTTCGGATACGCGGCAGTGTGACAGAAGGACTGCATCACCAGGTCAGCAGAGAAGCCCAGGCACGCCAGGTCTTTCAGTTCATCACGGGTCATCGGGCCGGTGGTATCCTGAGAACCCACGGAGGTCATCTTCGGTTCGCAGTACGCGCCCGGACGGATACCTTTCACGCCGCAGGCGCGGCCCACCATTTTCTGCGCCAGAGAGAAGCCGCGGCTGCTTTCCGCCACGTCTTTCGCCTGACGGAATACGTCGCTGTGCGGCAGTCCCAGCGCTTCGCGCGCTTTGGTGGTCAGGCCACGACCGATGATCAGCGGAATACGGCCACCAGCGCGCACTTCGTCGATCAGCACATCAGTTTTCAGCTCAAAGCTTGCCAGCAATTCGCCGGTTTCGTGGTTACGCACTTCTCCTTTGAACGGGTAAACGTCAATCACGTCGCCCATGTTCATGTTCGAAACGTCCACTTCGATTGGCAGTGCGCCCGCATCTTCCATGGTATTGAAGAAGATCGGTGCAATTTTGCCGCCGAGACACAGACCGCCGCCGCGCTTGTTCGGTACATGAGGGATATCATCGCCCATGAACCACAGTACGGAGTTGGTTGCAGATTTACGCGAAGAGCCGGTACCAACAACGTCACCCACATAAGCCAGCGGGTAGCCTTTTTTCTGCAGTTCTTCAATCTGTTTGATCGGGCCTACCGCGCCCGGCTGGTCCGGTTCAATACCTTCACGGGCGTTTTTCAGCATCGCCAGCGCGTGCAGAGGGATATCCGGGCGAGACCATGCGTCCGGTGCCGGCGAGAGGTCATCGGTGTTGGTTTCACCCGTCACTTTAAACACGGTAACGGTGATTTTTTTAGCCAGAGCTGGACGGTTCAGGAACCATTCGGCATCGGCCCAGGACTGCATTACCTGCTTCGCATATTCGTTGCCCGCTTTGGCTTTTTCTTCTACATCGTAGAAGTTATCGAACATCAGCAGCGTTGAGGAGAGCGCTTTGGCGGCAATCGGCGCCAGTTTTGCGTCGTCAAGCGCGTCGATCAGCGGATGAATGTTGTAACCACCCTGCATAGTGCCCAGCAGTTCAATGGCTTTTTCTGGAGTCACCAGCGGGGAGGTGGTGTCGCCTTTCGCGACGGCAGCGAGAAAACCCGCTTTAATATAAGCGGCTTCATCTACGCCAGGAGGAACGCGGTTGATCAACAGGTCTAACAGGAATTCTTCTTCGCCCACAGGCGGGGTCTTCAGCAGCTCGACAAGTGCGGCCATTTGGGTTGCGTCTAACGGTTTTGGCACAATCCCCTGGGCAGCACGCTCAGCTACGTGCTTACGGTATTCTTCTAGCACGACGATATCTCCTCGCTCTCATTGTCATAATGCGGCGCTTTTGTAGATGGGCGATTCTCTTCACGCTCCTGTGAGACAGTAGTTAGTAGGGTAAATGCCCGGTACCGCGTAAGGCACAATAACAGGATTTTCATTAAGTGTTAATCCGTTTACAAAAAAGCAACATAAAAAATTGGCTGAATCGTTAAGAATGGTGTAGCGACAAGGCGGGGCGTAATTTAGGCTCCCTAAAAACGATGTGAAACGGTTGATTTTCAAGCGCGATATGCTGAATATTCCAGCGATTTTTCAGCCATCAGATATAATTGTGTAATAAATCGTCACACTCTTTTTCCGGACCTGCCGGGTGAATCCCCAATAAAAGTCAAAACTATCTAACACGGGTGAATAATACTCGCGGCAACAGAACGCCTCACGGCACAGCGCTTGTCTCGTTGGAGTCATTTTATGAAGTTGCCCTTTAAGCCACATCTGCTTGTCCTTCTGTGCAGTGCCGGGCTGTTTGCCGCCTCTGGCGTGATGTTCGTTAAAAGTCGCGCAACGGAGCCAGCAGCTCCAGCCCCCGTCGCACAGCAACCGTCCGCACCGGCTCCAGCTCCCGTAGCGGCCCCTGCCCCGGCCGATCAACCAGCGCCCACCGCAGCCCCTACGTACACATCGGCACAAATCGATCAGTGGGTTGCGCCTATCGCGCTCTATCCGGATTCACTGCTGTCGCAAATTTTGATGGCCTCAACCTACCCGGCCAACGTCATCCAGGCCGCGCAGTGGTCAAAAGACAATCCCAAAATGCAGGGTGATGCCGCCATTCAGGCCGTTGCCAGCCAACCCTGGGATCCCAGCGTGAAATCGCTGGTGGCGTTTCCACAGCTGATGTCGCTGATGGGTGAAAATCCGCCGTGGGTACAGAGCCTAGGCGATGCATTCCTTGCGCAGCCGAAAGAGGTTATGGATTCCGTTCAACGCCTGCGTGCGCTGGCGCAACAGACCGGAGCATTGCAATCAACACCGCAGCAGACTGTTACCACCGTGGCCAAAGCAGCTCCGGCTAAAACCGTTACCAGCGAGTCAACGACCACAACAGCCACGACCGCCGCCTCAGCAAGCCCAACGGTAATCAAAATTGAATCCGCCGACCCGCAGGTAGTTTACGTTCCCACCTATAACCCAAATACGGTTTACGGTACCTGGCCGAACACCGCCTATCCGCCAACCTATCTACCGCCAACGCCCGGCGAGCAGTTTGGCAACAGCTTCGTTAACGGTTTAGGCTTCAGCCTCGGCGTCGCCACAACTTATGCCATCTTCAGCAATATTGACTGGGATGACGACGATGACTGGGATCACCATCATAACGATGACTGGGATAACCATGGCGGCTATAACCGCAACGGTGATAACAACATCAATATCAACGTTGATAACTTCAATAAAATCAGTGGACAGCGTCTGACGGATGCCAACCGTACCTGGCAGCACAACCCGGCCTATCGCGAAGGGGTGCCGTACCCTAATAGCCAGCTCAATAACCGCTTCCACTCCACTAACACGGCTACGGGCCTAAGTTCAACCCAGCAAAGACCGGTCAACCGTGATAGCCAGCGTCAGGCAGCGTTGAGCCAGATGGAAAAATCAACGGGGAAAACCTTCCCCCAGACGGCGCGTACGGGAACGAAAGACGCCCAGCGTCAGGCATCCAGCCAACAGCTTAAGCAAATTTCCCAGCGTAATAACTACCGTGGTTACGATAGCAAACCGCAAACGGCAAAACGGGCAAACACTCAGCAACATGAACATCGCCAGGCCGCCACTCAGCGACAAGAGAAACGGGTCACGCAACCAGCGCAGCAACGCAACGTGCAGCAGCGCAATCTTCAACAGCGGACTAGCCAGCCGCGGGCCAATGCGCTGAGCGGCAACGACAGTCGCTCCGCCAGTTGGCAGGCGCAGCAGCAGCGAGGGGCTCAAAGCAGGCAGGTCGCCCGCAACCAGCCATCTCGCCAGCTATCCGGCGACCGTGCTGAACACCGTGAATTCCGTCATCGTTAAGGGAACCGACATGAAAAATAAACTACTCAGTGGAATGGTGTTATTCATGGTTTCGACCACCGCGATGGCACAGCAATCCTTCAGCGCACCAGACCAGGCGACCGATGCCCTGGCAACCGCGATAAGCGAGCAGAATGAAAGCGCGATGAACAACCTGCTCGGGGAAAACTGGCGCGAGTTTCTGCCACCGGAAGGCGTCGATCCTGATGCGGTTGATCGCTTCCTGCGCGACTGGAAGGTCCGCCATAATACCGTCATCGACGGCAATAGCGCGCACCTGGTGGTCGGGGACAGCGACTGGCAACTGCCGATCCCGGTTGTTAAAACCGCTTCCGGCTGGCAATTTGATATCAAGGAAGCGGCTGAAGAGATCCTGACCCGAGAGATTGGGCGCAACGAACTTGCCGCTATTGAAGCATTACACGCCTATGTAGATGCTCAGCAAAGCTACTTTGCGATGAACCAAAAATACGCGCAAAAGATTGTCAGTTCTGAAGGGAAAAAAGATGGTCTGTACTGGCCTGTTTCGCCCGGCGAAGCGCCAAGCCCGCTTGGCCCGGCCTTTAGTCCGCAGGAGCCTGGCACGGGCTATCACGGCTATCGTTTCCGTATCCTTCCCGATAAAACCAGCGGCTTTGCGATGGTTGCCTGGCCCGTCAGCTACGATCACACTGGCGTTATGAGTTTTATGATTAACGGTGATGATAAAGTCTATCAGGCCGATCTCGGCGCTGATGCACAGCAGAAAGCCGAGGCGTTAACCGCATATCATCTGGATAAAAACTGGCAGCCCGTAGCGCCCTGAATGCCAGTCAAATAGTGAGTTGACCGGGGCTCCGGCCAACTCACGAGAGATTACAGGATGTTAGCGACGGATTTCGCCAGCTGCGCTTCCAGAACCGGTTTCGCTTCTTCGAACTTCAGGTTCACTTTGTTGGAATTAGACACGACGCGGGTCTGGTATTTTGCGCGATCGCCCTGCGCGCTGCTGGTTTGCAGCTTGATACCGGACGTGCCCTGGCGCAGTGCGGCAACGTTACCAAAACTGGTAGCTTTCAGGCAAAAAAAACGCCTCCGAAGAGGCGTTTTCACAAAAGCGGGAAGATTACTTTTTCTTCGCTTTCGGGTTTGGCAGGTCGGTGATGCTACCTTCGAACACTTCTGCCGCCAGGCCCACAGACTCGTGCAGAGTCGGGTGCGCGTGGATGGTCAGCGCGATGTCTTCAGCATCACAACCCATTTCGATCGCCAGACCGATTTCACCCAGAAGCTCGCCGCCGTTGGTACCGACAATCGCACCACCGATAACACGGTGAGATTCTTTGTCGAAAATCAGTTTAGTCATACCGTCTGCGCAGTCGGAAGCGATAGCACGACCAGAAGCAGCCCACGGGAAGGTGGCGGTCTCAAAGCTGATGCCTTTCTCTTTCGCTTCTTTCTCAGTCAGGCCAACCCATGCAACTTCTGGTTCAGTGTATGCGATGGATGGGATAACTTTCGGATCGAAGTAGTGTTTCTTACCGGCGATAACTTCAGCGGCAACGTGACCTTCGTGAACACCTTTGTGCGCCAGCATCGGCTGACCGACGATATCGCCGATAGCAAAGATGTGCGGCACGTTGGTGCGCAGCTGTTTGTCAACGCGGATGAAGCCACGGTCATCAACTTCCACGCCAGCTTTACCCGCGTCGAGGTTTTTGCCGTTCGGTACACGACCGATAGCCACCAGCACTGCATCGTAACGCTGAGCTTCAGCAGGCGCTTTTTTGCCTTCCATGGAAACGTAGATACCGTCTTCTTTCGCTTCAACGGCGGTTACTTTGGTTTCCAGCATCAGGTTGAATTTCTTGCTGATGCGTTTGGTAAAGACTTTAACCACGTCTTTATCGGCAGCCGGGATAACCTGGTCGAACATTTCAACCACGTCGATCTCTGAACCCAGCGCATGGTACACGGTACCCATTTCCAGACCGATGATACCGCCGCCCATTACCAGCAGGCGCTTAGGAACAGTTTTCAGTTCCAGTGCATCGGTGGAATCCCACACGCGCGGATCTTCATGCGGAATGAATGGCAGTTCGATCGGACGGGAACCCGCCGCGATGATCGCGTTGTCAAAGTTGATCACGGTTTTGCCGTTTTCACCTTCAACTTCCAGGGTGTTCGCCCCGGTAAATTTACCCAGACCGTTAACCACTTTCACTTTACGGCCTTTGGCCATACCCGCCAGACCGCCGGTCAGTTGAGTGATAACTTTTTCTTTCCAGGTACGAATCTTGTCGATATCGGTTTTCGGCTCGCCAAAAACGATACCGTGTTCAGCCAGCGCTTTGGCTTCTTCGATAACTTTTGCTACGTGCAGCAGCGCTTTAGAAGGGATACAGCCGACGTTCAGACAAACACCACCGAGGGTGCTGTAACGTTCTACGATGACGGTCTCCAGACCTAAATCTGCGCAACGGAAGGCAGCAGAGTAACCTGCAGGGCCTGCCCCAAGTACCACGACCTGAGTTTTGATTTCAGTGCTCATCATGACCTCTTAATTTATACCCGTCGTCCACCGGGTCGTTCTATCCGCCCGTATTTTACAAAATTGTTAACAATTTTGAAACAACAAACGGCAACCGATTTGTCTTTCGCACAATAACCTCACTGACTTCATGAGATTACCAGAAAAAAGCCGGCCGTCGGGCCGGCTTTTTCGCTTACATCACCAGGCGGCGAATGTCAGACAGCATGTTGTTGATGATGGTGATAAAGCGCGCACCATCAGCACCGTCGATTACGCGGTGGTCGAAGGAGAGCGAAATCGGCATCATCAGACGCGGCATAAACTCTTTACCGTTCCACACTGGCTCCATAGAGGACTTGGAGACACCGAGGATAGCCACTTCCGGCGCGTTCACAATCGGCGCGAAGTGGGTCGTACCCAGGCCACCGATGCTGGAGATGGTGAAGCAACCGCCCTGCATTTCGCCAGCGGTCAGCTTGCCATCACGCGCTTTCTTGGAGATGGTGGTCAGTTCACGAGACAGCTCGGTAATGCTCTTCTTGTTCACGTCTTTGAAGACCGGAACAACCAGACCATTCGGCGTATCCACCGCGACACCGATGTTGATGTATTTTTTCAGGGTCAGACGCTGACCGTCTTCAGACAGAGAGCTGTTGAAGCGCGGCATCTGTTCCAGAGCGGCGGCAACGGCTTTCATGATGAAGACCACTGGCGTGAATTTCACATCCAGTTTACGTTTTTCAGCTTCGGCGTTCTGCTGTTTACGGAACGCTTCCAGATCGGTGATATCGGTCTTGTCGAAGTGAGTAACGTGCGGGATCATCACCCAGTTACGGCTCAGGTTAGCACCAGAGATTTTCTGGATACGGCCCAGTTCCACTTCTTCGATTTCACCAAACTTGCTGAAGTCCACTTTCGGCCAAGGCAGCATGCCCGGAATACCGCCGCCTGCCGCTGCCGGAGCAGCTTCAGCACGCTTGATAGCGTCTTTCACGTAAGCCTGAACGTCTTCACGCAGGATACGACCTTTACGGCCAGAACCTTTCACTTTCGCCAGGTTTACACCGAACTCGCGCGCCAGGCGACGAATCAGAGGTGTTGCATGAACGTAAGCGTCGTTCTCAGCGAACTCAGATTTACCTTCCGCTTTCGCGGCCGGAGCTGCGGCTGGTTTAGCAGCCTGAGCCGGTGCAGCTGCAGAGGCTGGAGCAGCCGCGGCAGCTGGAGCGGCAGCAGGTGCTGCGCCTTCAACTTCGAAGATCATAATCAGAGAACCGGTTTTGACTTTGTCGCCGGTGCTGATTTTGATTTCTTTCACGGTGCCCGCGAACGGTGCCGGAACTTCCATCGACGCTTTATCGCCTTCAACGGTAATCAGTGACTGCTCAGCGGCAATTTTATCGCCCACTTTAACCATCACTTCAGTGACTTCAACTTCGTCACCGCCGATATCCGGAACGTTAACCTCTTTCGAGCCAGAAGCTGCCGGAGCCGCCGCTGCTGCTGGAGCTGCCGCCTGAGCCGGTGCTGCAGCAGGCGCTGCGCCTGCAACTTCGAAGACCATAATCAGAGAACCGGTAGACACTTTGTCGCCCGTGTTGATTTTGATCTCTTTAACGGTGCCCGCGAACGGCGCCGGAACTTCCATCGACGCTTTATCGCCTTCAACAGTGATCAGAGACTGTTCAGCCGCAACGGTGTCGCCCACTTTAACCATAACCTCGGTAACTTCGACTTCGTCACCGCCGATGTCCGGTACGTGTACTTCTTTCGCCGCTGCCGCAGCAGGTGCTGCTGCCGGAGCGGCTTCTTTCTTCTCTTCTGCCGGAGCAGGTGCAGCGGCTGCTGCACCATCGGCGGAATCGAAAATCATGATCAGTTTGCCGGTCTCAGTTTTGTCGCCAACAGAGACTTTGATCTCTTTAACGATACCTGCCTGAGGAGACGGAACTTCCATAGAGGCTTTGTCGCCTTCTACGGTGATCAGCGACTGTTCAGCTTCAACTTTGTCGCCCACTTTGACCAGGATCTCGGTGATTTCAACTTCATCAGCCCCGATGTCCGGTACATTGATTTCGATAGCCATTATTCTTTTACCTCTTACGCCAGACGCGGGTTAACTTTATCTGCATCGATGTTGAATTTGATGATTGCGTCAGCAACCACTTTCTTATCGATTTCGCCACGTTTAGCCAGTTCGCCCAGGGCCGCTACAACCACATAAGAAGCATCAACTTCGAAGTGGTGACGCAGGTTTTCACGGCTGTCAGAGCGACCGAAGCCGTCAGTACCCAGTACGCGATAATCATCAGCCGGTACATAAGTACGAACCTGTTCGGCAAACAGTTTCATATAGTCAGTAGATGCCACTGCCGGAGCGTCGTTCATCACCTGAGCGATGTACGGAACGCGCGGAGTTTCCATCGGGTGCAGCATGTTCCAGCGTTCACAATCCTGGCCATCACGCGCCAGTTCAGTGAAGGAGGTTACGCTGTAAACGTCAGAACCTACACCGTAGTCGTTCGCCAGGATCTGTGCTGCTTCACGCACGTGACGCAGGATAGAACCGGAGCCCAGCAGCTGAACTTTACCTTTCTTACCTTCGAGGGTTTCGAGTTTGTAGATACCTTTACGGATACCTTCCTCGGCACCTGCTGGCATTGCCGGCATGTGGTAGTTTTCGTTCAGCGTGGTGATGTAGTAGTAAACGTTCTCTTGTTTCTCACCGTACATACGCTCCAGACCATCGTGCATGATGACCGCAACTTCGTACGCGTAAGACGGATCGTAAGAGATACAGTTCGGGATAGTCAGAGACTGAATATGGCTGTGACCATCTTCGTGCTGCAGACCTTCGCCGTTCAGCGTCGTACGACCAGAAGTTCCCCCTACCAGGAAGCCGCGAGCCTGTTGGTCGCCTGCCTGCCAGCACAGGTCACCGATACGCTGGAACCCGAACATGGAGTAGTAGATGTAGAACGGAATCATCGGCAGATCGTTGGTGCTGTAGGAGGTCGCAGCAGCCAGCCAGGATGCGCCAGCACCCAGTTCGTTGATGCCTTCCTGCAGGATCTGACCTTTCTCGTCTTCTTTATAGTAAGCAACCTGCTCACGGTCCTGCGGGGTGTACTGCTGACCGTTCGGGCTGTAGATACCGATCTGACGGAACAGACCTTCCATACCGAAAGTACGCGCTTCGTCAGCGATGATCGGAACCAGACGATCTTTGATCGACTTGTTCTTCAGCATCACGTTCAGGGCACGAACGAAAGCGATAGTGGTGGAGATTTCTTTGTTCTGCTCTTCCAGCAGCGCACCGAAGTCTTCCAGAGCAGGCAGTTCCAGCTTCTCGGTGAAGTTCGGCTGACGAGCAGGCAGATAGCCGTGCAGTTTCTGACGCTGAGCGTGCAGATAAGTGTGCTCTTCAGAACCTTCCGGGAAGGTGATGTAAGACAGGTTTTCAACCTGCTCATCGGTCACAGGAACATTGAAACGGTCGCGGATATAACGCACGCCGTCCATGTTCATTTTCTTAACCTGGTGAGCGATGTTTTTACCTTCGGCGGTGTCACCCATGCCGTAACCTTTGATGGTATGGGCCAGGATTACAGTTGCTTTGCCTTTGGTTTCCTGCGCTTTCTTCAGTGCAGCGTAGACTTTCTTCGGATCGTGACCACCACGGTTCAGAGCCCAAATCTGCTCGTCAGTCCAGTCAGCAACCAGGGCTGCGGTTTCCGGGTATTTACCGAAGAAGTGCTCACGTACGTATGCGCCATCTTTGGATTTAAAGGTCTGGTAGTCGCCGTCAACGGTTTCGTTCATCAGTTGGATCAGTTTACCGCTGGTATCTTTACGCAGCAGCTCATCCCAACGACCGCCCCACATGACTTTGATAACGTTCCAGCCAGCGCCCGCGAAAATGCCTTCCAGTTCGTTAACAATCTTGCCGTTACCGGTGACCGGACCGTCAAGACGCTGCAGGTTACAGTTGATAACAAAGACCAGGTTGTCCAGTTTCTCACGGGTCGCGATGGTGATAGCACCCTTAGATTCTGGCTCATCCATTTCGCCGTCGCCCAGGAAGGCGTAAACGGTTTGTTTAGAGGTATCTTTCAGGCCACGGTGTTCCAGATATTTCAGGAATTTAGCCTGGTAGATTGCACCGATTGGGCCCAGACCCATAGATACGGTCGGGAACTGCCAGAATTCCGGCATCAGTTTCGGGTGCGGGTAGGAAGACAGGCCTTTGCCATGTACTTCCTGACGGAAGTTGTTCATCTGCTCTTCAGTCAGACGACCTTCCAGGAATGCGCGAGCGTAGATGCCCGGAGAGATGTGGCCCTGGAAGTAAACCAGATCGCCGCCATCCTGCTCGTTACGTGCACGGAAGAAGTGGTTGAAGCAAACATCATACACCGTTGCGGAGGACTGGAAGGATGCCATGTGGCCACCCAGCTCGAGGTCCTTTTTAGACGCGCGCAGTACGGTCATGATGGCGTTCCAGCGGATAGCAGAACGAATACGACGTTCCAGCTCCAGATTGCCCGGGTATTCCGGTTCATCTTCAACGGCAATAGTGTTTACATAATTGCTGGCCCCAGCACCTGCCGCTACTTTCACGCCGCCTTTGCGAGCTTCTGAAAGCAGTTGGTCGATCAGATACTGAGCACGCTCAACACCTTCTTCACGGATGACCGATTCGATCGCCTGTAGCCAGTCGCGAGTTTCGATCGGATCCACGTCATTTGGGAAACGTTCTGACATGGGGGTATTCCTTATCTATCTAATACGTTGAGTTATCTGGAACCTGTCCCATTACGTTCTCACCAGAGAGCGTAATAAGACAGGTTCTGCGTTTAGTTGCCGCGCCTTTCGATAGCGCTTGATTTACAACATCTTCTGGTTAACGTTCTGCCAGAAAAATCACTAATTCTTTCGTTGCTCCAGACGGCGTAAGGCGCGTTCACGACGGCTTTCCTCACGGCTCCTGTCCAGCAGAATCTCTTCGATAAACGCCAGGTGACGGTGAGACGCTTCACGCGCTTCTTCAGGCTTCCCGGCGATAATTGCTTCAAAGATGCGGGTACGGTGACTGCTCACCAGCGGCAGCATCTCGCGACGCGCATACAGCAATTCGAAGTTTTGCCGAACGTTCTGGGCCAGCATCGGCTCCATACACCTTAGCAAATGGAGCAGCACCACATTATGTGCCGCTTCGGTGACAGCAATTTGATACTGGAGTACCGCGTCAGATTCGCCGTCAAGATCGCCGGACTGTTGAGCAAGCTCGATCGCATGGTGGAGTTCACGGATACGCGTTTTGTCTTCATCCGTGCTGCGCAGTGCAGCGTAATAGGCTGCAATACCTTCCAGCGCATGGCGCGTCTCAAGCAGGTCAAACTGGGATTCAGGATGGTCGGAGAGCAGCTCTACCAGTGGGTCGCTAAAGCTCTGCCACAGGCTGCTCTGAACAAAAGTGCCACCGCCCTGACGACGAAGCAGTAACCCCTTCGCTTCAAGGCGTTGGATCGCCTCGCGTAAGGAGGGGCGGGAGACGTCGAACTGTTTTGCCAGCTCGCGTTCCGGTGGGAGTTTTTCTCCGGGGCGAAGTGTCCCCTCAAGAATTAAAAACTCCAGCTGCTGCTCAATCACATCGGAGAGTTTTGGTTGGCGGATTTTGCTGTAGGCCATGATTTCCTGTCTTAAGCCATTTGCCCGGAGTCAATTGGTCTTACCAATTTCATGTTCTTGACGCTAAAGTAACAAAGTATTCACCTTCTGTCCATACAGGTTTTGATTGAAATCAGTAAAGGGGGCATATTTTAACAACATTACAGAAATAACGTTTCAAACATGTAACTATGCACAAATGTTAAATTTACCCACCACGGGGTAGTTTTAACGGAATTGAAACGAAAAAATATCTCATCTGAACCGATTCACCTGATTATTTATCGACACATTAGCCACAATTAGTGAATAAAAATTCAAAATGGAAATTTTGTGGTAGATAAACTCGCATTTACAAATGGTTTCTTTTTATTCAACTCGTCATCTTGCCCGCATAAAGCAGGTGCATTCGCGCTCGCATATCATTATTCTGATCAAGACAAAAGCATTGAGGCAACATTTTATATAAAGCATCTGTAAACAAATAAATACAACAAACGGAATTGCAAACTTACACACGCATTGCTGCGTAGTTCAAAAAATAAGTACTCGAAATATGAAGAGTAAAACCACACACGAGGTTTAATGATGGAAAGTCAACAGCATGGCGATCAGCTCAAGCGCGGTCTTAAGAACCGCCATATACAGCTAATCGCGCTGGGTGGCGCGATTGGTACCGGGTTATTCCTCGGTAGCGCATCCGTTATCCAGTCTGCAGGACCGGGTATTATTCTGGGTTACGCAATTGCCGGCTTTATCGCCTTTTTGATTATGCGTCAATTAGGTGAAATGGTAGTTGAAGAGCCGGTTGCAGGCTCCTTTAGCCACTTTGCTTATAAATACTGGGGCGGTTTCGCGGGTTTCTCTTCTGGCTGGAACTATTGGGTACTGTACGTCCTGGTTGCCATGGCTGAACTGACTGCCGTAGGTAAATACATCCAGTTCTGGTATCCGGATATCCCCACCTGGGTTTCTGCTGCAGCCTTCTTCGTGCTGATCAACGCCATCAACCTGACCAACGTGAAAGTGTTTGGGGAAATGGAGTTCTGGTTCGCCATTATTAAAGTCATTGCCGTGGTTGCGATGATTCTGTTCGGCGGCTGGTTGCTGTTTAGCGGCAACGGCGGCCCGCAGGCCAGCGTCAGTAACCTGTGGAGTCAGGGTGGCTTCCTGCCGCACGGCTTCACCGGTCTGGTGATGATGATGGCTATTATTATGTTCTCTTTCGGTGGGCTGGAGCTGGTCGGGATCACCGCAGCAGAAGCCGATAACCCGGAGCAAAGCATTCCCAAAGCAACCAACCAGGTTATCTACCGTATCCTGATTTTCTATGTAGGTTCGCTGGCTGTTCTGCTTTCCCTGATGCCGTGGACGCGCGTCACGGCTGATACCAGCCCGTTTGTCCTTATTTTCCACGAGCTGGGCGACACCTTTGTTGCCAATGCACTGAACATCGTAGTGCTGACCGCTGCCCTTTCTGTGTATAACAGCTGCGTATACTGCAACAGCCGTATGCTGTTCGGTCTGGCACAGCAGGGCAACGCGCCAAAAGCGCTGATGAACGTCGACAAACGCGGCGTACCGGTGAACACCATTCTGGTCTCCGCGCTGGTTACGGCTCTGTGTGTACTGATCAACTATCTGGCCCCGGAATCCGCCTTTGGCCTGCTGATGGCGCTGGTGGTTTCCGCACTGGTGATCAACTGGGCAATGATTAGCCTGGCGCACATGAAGTTCCGCAAAGCCAAACAGCAGCAAGGCGTTACCACCCGTTTCCCGGCGCTGCTCTATCCGCTTGGTAACTGGGTATGTCTGATTTTCATGGCTGCAGTGCTGGTGATTATGCTGATGACGCCGGGCATGGCGATTTCGGTGTACTTAATCCCGGTATGGATAGCCATTCTTGGCATCGGCTATTTGTGCAAACAGAAAACCGCCAAAGTAGCTAAAGCGCATTAATTCTCCCTCCCCCACCTGCATCAGGTGGGGGTTGTTACCTGCCTCACACTTTCCCACTCACGACTGTTTCGTCCATATCACTGGCGTTATCCTGCAACGCAAAAACACCTCTGCCAGACAATAATTATCTCCATATCTTATTAATGGAGTGCAGTTGATGGAAACCAGTAAGCTCACGGTGAAAGAAAAGATCGGCTATGGAATGGGCGACGCCGGATGCAACATCATCTTTGGCGCCATCATGTTGTTTGTTAACTATTTTTACACAGATATTTTTGGCCTGGCACCGGCCCTGGTCGGCGTGTTACTGCTCTCAGTACGCGTTATAGATGCCGTTACCGACCCTATTATGGGCGCGATGGCCGACCGCACCCGCAGCAAATATGGTCGATTTCGTCCATGGCTTTTGTGGATGGCTTTCCCATACGCATTATTTAGCGTACTCATGTTTACCACCCCTGAGTGGACATATAACAGCAAAGTAATCTATGCGTTCGTCACCTACTTCCTGCTCTCTATCACCTATACGGCGATCAACATCCCTTACTGCTCGCTCGGCAGCGTCATCACTAACGATCCAAAGGAACGTGTCGCCTGCCAGTCATATCGCTTTGTGTTGGTAGGAATTGCAACCCTGCTGCTCTCCCTCACCTTGCTGCCAATGGCGGACTGGTTTGGCGGGGAAGATAAAGCTAAAGGCTATCAGATGGCGATGGCAGTGCTGGCCTTCATCGGCATGTGTATGTTCCTGTTTTGCTTTGCAACCGTCCGTGAGCGCGTACGTCCTGCCGTCCCGACTAACGACGATTTAAAAGCCGACCTGAAAGATGTATGGAAAAACGATCAGTGGGTAAAAATCCTGCTGTTAACCCTGTGCAACGTCTGTCCGGGCTTTATTCGCATGGCTGCCACCATGTACTACGTAACCTGGGTTATGCAGCAAAGCACGCAGTTCGCAACGCTGTTTATCAGCCTTGGCGTTGTGGGCATGATGATCGGCAGCATGCTGGCGAAGGTGTTAACCGATCGCTGGTGCAAACTGAAAGTCTTCTTCTGGACCAATATCATCCTGGCGATTTTCTCCGGCGCGTTTTACTTCTTCGATCCTAAAGCCACCATGATGATTATGGTGCTTTACTTCCTGCTCAACATTCTGCATCAGATCCCATCCCCACTGCACTGGTCGCTGATGGCGGATGTCGATGATTACGGCGAGTGGAAAACCGGTAAACGTATCACCGGAATCAGCTTCTCCGGCAACCTGTTCTTCTTGAAACTGGGCCTGGCGATTGCCGGAGCGATGGTTGGTTTCCTGCTCTCCTGGTACGGCTACGACGCAGGGGCGAAAGCGCAAAGCGACTCCGCCATTAACGGTATTATGTTGCTGTTTACCATCATACCGGGTGTAGGCTACCTGATTACCGCAGGCGTAGTTCGTCTGCTGAAAGTTGACCGCGAGTTTATGCAACAAATCCAGACAGATTTAGAAAAGCGCCGCGCCAACTACCGTGAACTGAATGAGTACCACGATATAAAAACGACTGAAAACGTAAGGAAAGCCTAATGAATCAGTGGCCAAATCCCTTTATTGAACAGCGTGCCGACCCGTTTATTTTACGTGACGGTAGCCACTACTATTTCATTGCTTCAGTGCCCGAATACGATCGTCTGGAGATCCGCCGGGCGGACTCGCTGGAAGGGTTACGCACCGCTATCCCGGTTGTCGTCTGGCGCAAACCAGAAAACGGCCCCATGAGCCAGTTGATCTGGGCACCTGAGATCCATCATCTGGCAGGCAAGTGGTACATCTATTTTGCCGCCGCCCACACACAGGCGCTCGACAAGCTGGGGATGTTCCAGCACCGTATGTTTGCGCTCGAATGTGCAGACGCCGATCCGCTGACCGGCCAATGGACAGAGAAAGGGCAGATTAAAACGCAGTTTGATACCTTCGCGCTTGATGCCACTACCTTTAACCATCAGGGAAAACAGTGGTATCTGTGGGCGCAGAAATCCCCCGATATCGCCGGAAACTCCAATATCTATCTCGCCGAACTGGAAAATCCATGGACGATTAAAGGCGAGCCGGTAATGCTCAGTCATCCAGAGTATGACTGGGAATGCCGGGGTTTTTGGGTCAACGAAGGCCCGGCCGTCATGGTTCACGGCGACAAGCTGTTTATCAGCTATTCCGCCAGCGCCACCGATGAGAACTACTGTATGGGATTATTGTGGATTGATCTCAATGCCGATCCGCTCAACCCGCAGAACTGGCACAAATCGCCGCGCCCGGTCTTTACCACCAGCTACGAAAACCGCCAATACGGGCCGGGGCACAACAGCTTTACGCAAACGCCGGAAGGTGAAGATGTGCTGGTGTACCACGCGAGAAATTACACTGAAATCGAGGGCGACCCGCTATACGATCCAAACCGCCACACTCGTCTGAAGCTGGTGCGCTGGAACGAAAACGGGATGCCAGATTTTGGCATCCCGCCTGCTGATACGCTTTGAAAGATTGGCCCGCAAGCACAAAGCGACCGGGCCAATTTTTTTCCTCGACGGATAAGCGCAGCGCCATCCACTAATAATGGCTTAAATTAATGTTCCATAAATGGTCAACACGGCAATGACCACCACCACCACAAACGAGGTCTTCTTCGCCATCGAAACCGCGGCTTTTGGCGTTGCGACTTTATCGGTATGTGGTTCACGCGCTAAAGAAAACTGCGCAAGGCGAGTAAGCACCTGATATTGCGAAGTATGCAGATCCGCCAGCGACGCAAACCAGGCTGGCAACGCCTTCTCGCCGTGCCCCAGCAGCGCATAGACGACACCCGCCAGGCGCACCGGGATCCAGTCCAGCACATGCAGGATCGCATCGATACCTGATTGCAAACGCTGGTGTGGCGTCTGATAGCGCGCCAGCCAGGACTGCCAGGCACGTAGAAAGGCATAACCCACCAGCGTCACCGGTCCCCACGGGCCACCGACAATCAGCCAGAATAACGGCGCCAGATAAAAACGAAAGTTGTTCCATAACAGCGCGTTCTGCAGTTCGCGCAAGAACTCACGCTCATCGCACTCAGGCGGAATCCCATGAATCAGGGTCAGCTCGCTGGCCATCGCTTCACGGGCGTGAGCGTCATCGCGAGCAGCCGCGTTCAGATAGGCATGATAATGAAGACGCGTCTTGCCAGCGCCGATGCACAGCAAACCAATTAAGATCCACGCCACCAGCAAAGGCACGTTAAACAACAGGCCTTGAAGTGCGCGCAGCAGCAGGAACGTCACCCCCATCGCAATAAGGGCCATGCCTACCGTACGCATCATCGAAAAATGCTTCACCCGGCGGAAAAAAGCTTCAACCCGGTGATCAAGCTGCCAGTGCTCACCCAGCTTAAACAGGCGTTCAACAATCAACACCAGTAATGTTGTAAACAGCGTCATGTCATCTCCTTGTGCGACGAGGGGGTGACCAGGGCGCGAAACCTTGCCCAGTCAAAAGAGGGCCCGGGATCGGTCTTACGCTCGGGCGCAATATTGCAATGTCCTGTCATGTTGTTGGCAATGGCCGGATAACACGTAATCAGGGCATTCGTCACGGCTGCCAGTTGCTGATACTGCGCATCGGTATAGGCCAGCGTATCCGTCCCTTCCAGCTCAATACCAATTGAGAAATCATTACAGCGTTCGCGGCCTTGATAGTTCGACACGCCAGCATGCCAGGCGCGTTTATCAAAGGGGACATACTGCACGATTTCACCGTCACGGCGAATTAAACAATGTGCCGAAACGCGCAAATGGGCGATCCCGGCAAAATAAGGATGGGCATTGGGATCAATCGTGCCCGTAAACAGCGCATCGATCCACGGGCCGCCAAACTCACCGGGCGGCAGGCTGATATTATGCACCACCAGCAGAGAAGGGTTTTCGTCATCCGGGCGGCAATCGTAATGAGGAGAGGGAACGCGTCGCGCCTCTGCCAGCCAGCCCTCGTCTAACAACATGCAGAATCTCCTTATTGGTGGTGCTCATATCAGGTTCAGGGTAGCATGTTTCCACCTTATGATTCGTTAGCAATTTGGAGTTTTATCATGCCGCCTCGCCGCTATAACCCTGACTACCGACGTGACGCGCTGTTGGAACGCATAAATCTGGATATCCCTGCCGCTGTAGCTCAGGCGCTGCGTGAAGATTTAGGCGGAGAAGTTGATGCCAATAACGATATCACCGCACAGCTTTTACCCGCGGATATGCGCTCCCACGCCACCGTGATCACCCGCGAAGATGGCGTTTTTTGTGGAAAACGTTGGGTAGAAGAGGTCTTTATTCAACTGGCTGGCGATGATGTCAACATCACCTGGCATGTCGAAGATGGCGACAGCATTAAGGCCAATCAGCCGCTATTTGAACTGGACGGCCCTTCCCGCATGCTGCTAACTGGCGAACGTACCGCGCTTAATTTTGTACAGACGCTTTCGGGTGTGGCGAGCGAGGTGCGTAAATATGTCGACCTGCTGGCGGGAACAAAAACCCAACTGCTGGATACACGTAAAACTCTGCCGGGGCTACGTACCGCGCTGAAATACGCCGTATTATGCGGCGGTGGCGCGAATCATCGTCTGGGCCTTTCTGACGCTTTCCTGATTAAAGAAAACCACATTATTGCTTCTGGTTCGGTACGTCAGGCCGTTGAAAAAGCCTTCTGGCTGCACCCGGATGTGCCGGTTGAAGTCGAAGTAGAAAGCCTGGATGAACTGGACGACGCGCTGAAAGCAGGGGCCGACATCATCATGCTCGATAACTTCGAAACTGACCAAATGCGGGAAGCGGTAAAACGCACCAACGGCCAGGCGCGTCTGGAAGTGTCGGGTAACGTCACTCATGAAACTCTGCGCGAATTTGCCGAAACCGGCGTGGATTTCATCTCTGTTGGCGCGCTGACCAAGCATGTTCGCGCGCTCGATCTCTCTATGCGTTTTCGCTAATTACTGATGGTTTAGCCCGATAGTACTTTCACTTATCGGGCCCATCACGTCGGTTTTTTCTATCGGCCGGATAAGCGTTTACGCCGCCATACGGCTGTTTCTTCGAGCCTCTTCGCAAATACGTTGTCTGACTCTGTAATTTCATAAAAATCCTCGGAACCCGCCTTCCCGTTCTGTTTTTTGCCTCTCGCCGTGAC
Source organism: Citrobacter sp. Cb023 (assembly GCF_030336805.1). Lineage (NCBI taxonomy): Bacteria > Pseudomonadati > Pseudomonadota > Gammaproteobacteria > Enterobacterales > Enterobacteriaceae > Citrobacter > Citrobacter sp. Cb023. Next base: position 102,089 of record NZ_JAOWCV010000033.1, read on the forward strand.
CCCGAGCGTTTGCCAAAGTAGCGCCAGCTAACTCAAGGAGCGAACGATGGACAAGCAACGAGGCTTCACACTTATCGAACTCATGGTGGTCATTGGCATTATTGCCATCCTTAGCGCCATCGGTATTCCGGCTTATCAAAACTATCTGCGCAAAGCCGCGTTAACAGACATGCTGCAAACCTTTGTTCCCTATCGCACGGCGGTTGAGCTCTGTGCGCTGGAGCATGGCGGAACAACAACCTGTGATGCCGGAACGAATGGCATCCCTTCTCCAGCCACCACCCGTTATGTCTCCGCCATGAGCGTTGAAAAAGGGGTGGTCAGCCTCAGCGGACAAGAAAGCCTGAACGGGTTAAGCATCACCATGACGCCGGGTTGGGACAATGCCAACGGTATTACCGGCTGGAGTCGTAACTGCGCTATCCAGAATGACAGCGCATTGCAACAGGCCTGTGAAGACGTTTTCCGTTTCGATATCAATTAAGGAAAAGAGATGAATACCACCCAACTTACGGCGCTGTGCCAACGTCATCAGGGAATATTACTGGATGCAGACAATGAAGTGGTGCACATCGCCGTCGTGGACGCTCCGTCCCACGAATTGCTGGACGCACTGCATTTTGCCACCACCCGACGTATCGACATCGTCTGCTGGACGCGTCAACAAATGGAAGGCCACACGCATACGCCACAGAAAATGCTCCCGGCAGTGGTCACGAAAAGCAGCGCCAGCGCAGCAGATTTGCTGAATCAGACGTTTCAATCCGCGCTGGTGCAACGGGCTTCTGATATTCATTTTGAGCCAGCGGAAAATCACTATCGAATCAGATTACGTGTGGATGGCGTACTGCATGCTTTACCGGACGTCACGACCGAGATGGGTATCGCCATCACTGCCAGACTAAAAGTTTTAGGCAGTCTGGATATTGCCGAGCACCGACTTGCGCAAGACGGCCAATTTACCGTTGAAATTTCAGGAGAGCCGGTCTCGTTTCGCATCGCCACCTTGCCCTGTCGCTTTGGCGAAAAAGTGGTGCTACGGCTACTGCATCAGGTCGATCAAGCGCTGGAAATCACCGCGCTGGGAATGCAGGACGCGCAGCTGGCAGCATTTTTACAAGCGTTGCAGCAGCCTCAGGGGCTGATTCTGGTCACCGGACCGACCGGAAGCGGTAAAACGGTCACGCTGTACAGTGCGCTGCAGACCCGAAACACTCCGGACGTTAACCTCTGTAGCGTGGAAGATCCAGTAGAGATCCCGATCGCAGGTCTTAACCAGACACAAATTCATCCACGTGCCGGTCTCACTTTTCAGGGAGTATTGCGCGCGCTGCTGCGTCAGGATCCCGACATTATCATGGTGGGTGAAATCCGTGATGGCGAAACGGCTGAAATAGCCCTTAAAGCCGCACAAACCGGTCATCTGGTTCTATCAACACTACATACCAATTCCACCACAGAAACACTAATACGCTTGCAGCAAATGGGGGTTGCACGCTGGATGATCGCCTCCGCGCTGACGCTCGTCATTGCGCAGCGGTTGGTGAGAAAATTGTGTCCCCATTGCCGACAACGTCTGGAAACGCCGATCATGCTCCCGGAAGCGATCTGGCCTACGCCACTGCCTCGTTGGCAGGCTCCGGGCTGCCAACATTGCTATCACGGATTTTATGGCCGTACGGCATTGTTTGAAGTTCTCCCCGTTACACCTGCATTGCGCCAGAGCATCGCCAACGGTACGTCCGTAGACGGAGTGGAATCGAATGCTCAGCAACTGGGGATGAGCACGCTTTTCGAAAATGGTTGCAAGGCCGTCGAACAAGGGTTAACAACATTTGAAGAGTTGGTACGCGTACTGGGCATGCCCCATGTCAGCTAAACTGCTTTGGCGCTGGCAAGGTATTAGCAACGAAGGTAATCCACTGGAAGGCGTACTTTGGGCCGATACCCGCCCCTCATTGATGCTTGCTCTCGAGCAACGGCATATCACGCCGCTGCGCATTAATCGTATGCGTGTCAAAGCCTCACACTGGAGCCGTGAAAAAAGCGCTGAAACCATACATCAACTGGCGACGTTGCTGAAAGCAGGGCTAACACTCTCGGCAAGTTTAGCTTTGCTGGCTGAACAGCATCCCAGCAGCCAATGGCAAGCGCTACTGCGCACGCTGGCTCACGATATGGAACAGGGTATTTCTCTCTCCACCTCGCTATCTCAGTGGCAACACGTTTTTCCGCCTCTTTATCAGGCAATGATCCGTACCGGAGAGCTTACGGGTAAGCTGGACGACTGCTGCTTTGAACTCGCCCGCCAGCAGAAGAATCAACAGCAGCTGGCGGATAAAGTTAAAAAAGCCCTACGCTATCCGATATTCATCATCACGATGGCAGTGATGGTGGTATTCGCGATGCTGCAGTTTGTACTCCCTGAGTTTGCCGCCATTTACCAGACGTTTAACACCCCGCTACCGGCACTCACTCAGTGGATTATTGCCATCGCGCATTTTAGCAGCCAATGGGGATGGCTGGCGGGAGCATTCAGCCTGATAGCGGTTACAGCATATCACCTGATGAAGCAGCAGCCATACTGGCTCACTCTGCGCCAGAAATTGCTGCTCGGCCTCCCGGTCATAGGGCCGATGGTGAGAGGGCAAAAACTCACGCAGATCTTCACTGTTCTGGCGTTAACGCAAAATGCAGGTATTCCTTTTCTGCAAGGTCTTGAGAGCGTCACTGAAACGCTGGCCAACCCTTTCTGGTCACAACGCTTAGCGCAGGTACATCACGACATCAGCGCCGGAAAACCGGTCTGGTTAGCGCTAAAAAATTGCGGTGAATTCAGCCCATTGTGCATACAGTTGGTCAGAACAGGTGAGGCTTCCGGCTCGCTGGATACAATGCTGCGTAATCTCGCCTATCACCACGGCGAGAAAACATTGTCTCAGGCAGAGAATCTGGCTGCGCTACTCGAGCCTGCGTTACTGGTCATTACGGGGCTGATAATCGGTACGCTGGTCGTTGCGATGTATTTGCCGATTTTTCATTTAGGAGATGCGATGAGCGGGGTGGGATAAATTCAAATGCCGGATGGCGCACTGCTTATCCGGCATGTCATAGTCCTACCTGTTCTTACAGGCTATTGAAAACGCGGTTTTCTTGTTCCTGTACACGAATAAACGTTGTACGTTTGGTCAGTTCTTTCAGGCGAGATGCACCGACATAGGTACAGGCAGAACGCAGGCCGCCAAGGATATCGCGTGCAGTGTTATCAACCGGGCCACGCAGAGGCAACTTAACTGTTTTACCTTCCGCGGCGCGGTATTGTGCAACACCACCAACGTGACGCGTCATGGCTGATTCAGAGCTCATGCCGTAGAACAGCATGAATTTCTCACCGTTCTCTTCAACAATTTTGCCGCCGCTTTCTTCATGACCGGCCAACATACCGCCGAGCATAACGAAGTCCGCGCCACCGCCGAACGCTTTTGCCACGTCACCCGGCATTGTGCAGCCGCCGTCACTGACAATCATGCCGCCCAGACCGTGAGCTGCATCGGCACATTCAATAACCGCAGAAAGCTGTGGGTAGCCAACGCCGGTTTTTACACGTGTGGTACATACAGAACCCGGGCCAATGCCGACTTTAACAATGTCCGCGCCGGAAAGAACCAGCTCTTCACACATTTCCCCAGTAACCACATTGCCCGCACAAATTGTTTTTGTCGGCCATGCTTCACGCGCTTTCGACACAAACTGAACAAAATGCTCTGAGTAGCCATTTGCCACATCAATGCAGATAAAGTTCAGCGCCGGGTTGAGCGCCAGAATCTGTTTGGTTTTTTCGAAATCTGCGTCAGAGGTGCCGGTTGAAACCATTACGTGTTTGAGCACATCAGCAGAGCTCTCTGCGATGAAAGCAGCCCAGTCTTCAACAGAATAGTGTTTGTGTACCGCAGTCAGGATGTCGAAGGATGCCAGCGCCGTTGCCATGGCAAACGTCCCGACAGTGTCCATGTTCGCGGCAATAATGGGTACGCCGGACCAGGTCTGACCTGAGTGCTTAAAGGTAAATTGACGTTCCAGCTCAACATCGGAACGGCTTTTGAGAGTAGAACGCTTAGGGCGGATAAGAACGTCTTTGAAACCTAACTTCAGATCTTCTTCGATACGCATATGCGGATTCCTGGGGTTAATGGCGAAAAATCGAAACTCACAACTCCAGTGACGCTATCATACGCACTAATCAATGCCGCGCAAGACTGCGAAATTCTCTTTTTTTACGCTACAATCCCATAAATTTACCTGGCGAATAGTAGGTTAATCCTGCAGCAACCTCGCCGTCGCACGCGTAACTTTTAACTGTTTGATAATCAAACTTAAACTCCAGGATCTGCATCTATGAGGTATACGGTAGCCTTAACCGGCGGCATTGGCAGTGGTAAAAGTACCGTTGCAAATGCGTTCGCTGACCTCGGAATAAACGTCATTGATGCAGATATTATTGCGCGCCAGGTGGTTGAACCCGGTACCCCAGCCCTTAAGGCGATCGAAGAACATTTTGGTACCGAAGTTATCGCTGCCGACGGATCGTTGCAGCGACGCATTTTACGCGAACGCATTTTTTCCAGTCCTGAGGAAAAAAGCTGGTTGAATGCCTTGCTCCATCCACTTATTCAGCAGGAAACGCAGCGCCAGTTTCAGCAAGCAACCTCCCCTTATCTGTTGTGGGTTGTACCTTTGCTGGTGGAAAATTCGCTGTATAAAAAAGCCAACCGCGTACTCGTGGTGGATGTTACCCCCGAGACACAGCTCAGACGCACTATGCAGCGCGATGACGTCACGCGTGAGCATGTTGAACAAATTCTTGCTGCCCAGGCAACGCGCGAAGCGCGTCTGGCCGTGGCAGACGATGTTATTGATAATAATGGCGCACCGGAGGCCATCGCCTCGGATGTCGCCCGCCTGCACGCGCTCTATTTGCAATGCGCGTTGCAGTTTGTCTCACAGGAAAAACCGTAATGCACACCCAGGTCCTTTTTGAACACCCTCTCAATGAGAAGATGCGTACATGGCTGCGCATTGAGTTTTTAATCCAACAGCTCTCCGTTAATGTACCCATAGCGGACCATGCAGGCGCACTGCATTTTTTCCGCAACATCGGGGACTTACTGGATGTATTTGAACGCGGCGAAGTCCGTACCGAACTCCTCAAAGAGCTGGAAAGACAACAGCGTAAACTCCAGGCCTGGGTTGAAGTTCCCGGCGTCGATCAAAACAGGATCGACGCATTGCGCCAGCAGTTAAAAAGCGCGGGCAGCATTCTGATTTCGGCTCCGCGTATTGGACAGACGCTGCGCGAAGATCGTCTGATTGGCCTTGTACGTCAGCGTTTAAGCATTCCTGGCGGATGCTGCAGTTTCGATCTGCCGACCCTGCATATCTGGTTACATCTACCGCAGTCGCATCGCGACGCGCAGGTTGAAACCTGGCTTGCAAGTCTGAATCCGCTCAATCAGGCACTGTCGCTGGTGCTGGATTTAATTCGCAACTCTGCGCCATTCCGTAAGCAAACCAGCTTGAATGGTTTTTATCAGGACAACGGCGAAGATGCCGATCTGCTTCGCTTGCAGCTGCCGCTTGATTCGCAGCTTTATCCGCAAATTTCTGGTCATAAGAGCCGCTTTGCTATTCGCTTTATGCCGCTGGATAGCGAGAATGGCCAGGTGCCTGAGCGTCTCGATTTTGATCTGGCGTGCTGTTAAGGAGTCAACATGTCTGAACAAACCATCGTCAACTGCCCAACCTGCGGCAAACCCGTAGTGTGGGGTGAAGTCAGCCCGTTTCGCCCATTCTGCAGCAAGCGCTGCCAGTTAATCGATCTGGGTGAGTGGGCCGCAGAAGAGAAACGTATCCCAAGCTCTGGTGATCTGTCGGAAAACGACGACTGGAGTGAAGAGCAGAAGTAATTCAGCTAAAACGTAGGGCGGGCAAGCGTAGCGACCCCGCCCTAATTTGCCGGATGGTGGGGTTGCCTAATCCGGCCTACGAACACCTTTATCCAGCAATCAGCTTTTCAATTACCGGCGCATTCGCAGGCGGAAAATCTTCTGTATTCAGAGCATCTTGCGCAATCCACTGCGCCGGTTGCCCCTCTTTCCCCCACGGTTCGCCTTCCCAGCTTTCAACCAGCCAGAACCACAGAGTGATATGCCGGTCCGGAAACTGGTACTCCAGCTTTTCGAACAGTGAGCTTTGAGTCGGCGTAATGCCTACTTCTTCCTGTAACTCGCGAATCAGCGCCTGCTCCGGCGTTTCGCCCGCTTCAATTTTCCCGCCGGGGAACTCCAGCTTATTTGCCATGTGGGCATCAGCCGCACGCTGGGTAATAAAAATTTCATGGTGCTGGTTGCGAATAATCCCGACGGCGATCTGTAGTATTTTCATCTTTATCGTCCATAAAAAAGGCGCAGAATTCTGCGCCTTTTCAGTAAGTTATTTTCTTAACTCAGGCGGCCATGGCACTGTTTGTACTTTTTGCCGGAACCGCAAGGACACGGATCGTTACGACCCACTTTACGATCGCCAGTTTGTGCTGCCAGCTCTTCTGCCGCGGCAGAATCGTCACCTTTATGGCTCAACTGCTGCATCTGCGCTAAACGTTCAGCGTCTTCACGACGTTGCTGCTCCATCGCTTCTACTTCTTCAGGCATACGTACCTGAACTTTGCTCAGGGTGCTGATCACTTCGTACTTCAGTGATTCCAGCATTGATGCAAACATAGAGAAGGATTCACGCTTGTATTCCTGCTTCGGATCTTTTTGCGCATAACCACGCAGGTGGATACCCTGACGCAGGTAGTCCATCGCCGCAAGGTGCTCTTTCCACAGAGAATCGAGAGTTTGCAGCATCACGCCTTTTTCGAAGTGACGCATCATCTCCGCGCCCACAACTTCTTCTTTACGCTGATAAACTTCGATGGCGTTTGCCAGAATACGTTCGCGCAGCGTTTCCTCATGCAGCTCAGGCTCTTTATCAAGCCACTCTGAAATAGGCATTTCCAGATCGAAGTCGTTTTTCAGACGTTCCTGCAGACCCGGGATATCCCACATTTCTTCCAGAGACTGCGGCGGAATATATGCATCAATCGTCGCTTTGAAGACATCCTCACGGATGCTATTAATGGTTTCGCTAACGTCAGTTACGTCCAGCAGTTCGTTACGCTGGGTGTAGATTGCGCGACGCTGGTCATTGGCAACGTCATCATATTCCAGCAGTTGCTTACGAATATCGAAGTTGCGGCTTTCTACTTTACGCTGCGCGTTTGCAATCGCTTTAGTCACCCACGGGTGTTCAATCGCTTCACCAGGCTTCATGCCCAGTTTACGCATCATGCCGGACACGCGGTCAGAAGCAAAAATACGCATCAGCGCATCTTCCATCGACAGATAGAAACGAGAAGACCCCGCATCCCCCTGACGACCAGAACGACCACGCAGTTGGTTATCTATACGACGAGATTCGTGACGCTCGGTACCGATAATATGTAAACCGCCTGCAGCTAACACCGCATCATGGCGAACCTGCCACTCGGCTTTGATCTGCGCGATTTGTTCTGGAGTCGGGTCCTCCAGCTCGGCAATTTCCGCCTGCCAGCTACCACCCAGCACGATATCGGTACCACGACCTGCCATGTTTGTCGCGATAGTCACTGCGGACGGATAACCCGCCTGGGCGACGATTGCGGCTTCGTTGGCGTGGAACTTGGCGTTCAGAACGTTGTGTTTGATACCCGCCTTGTTCAGCTCGTTAGAAACCACTTCCGATTTTTCAATAGAGATAGTACCAACCAGCACCGGCTGGCCATTTGCGGTACGCTCTTTAATATCTTCAATGATCGCCTGAATTTTTTCCGCTTCAGTCATGTACACCAGATCCGGTAAATCCTTACGGATCATCGGGCGGTTGGTCGGCACAACAACGGTATCCAGTTTGTAAATGGAGCTGAATTCAAAGGCTTCAGTATCTGCTGTACCGGTCATACCGGCCAGTTTTTCGTACAAACGGAAGTAGTTCTGGAAGGTAATAGATGCCAGCGTCTGGTTCTCGTTTTGGATATCTACGCCTTCTTTGGCTTCAACAGCCTGGTGCAGACCATCGGACCAGCGGCGGCCCTGCATAGTACGACCGGTGTGTTCGTCGACGATGATAACTTCACCGTCTTTCACGATATAGTCAACGTCGCGGGTAAACAGCACGTGTGCGCGCAGTGCAGCAGTCACGTGGTGCATCAGCATAATGTTGCCCGGAGAGTACAGCGATTCGCCCTCATCCATGATGCCTTCGTTAACCAACAGCTCTTCAATCAGTACCAGACCACGTTCGGTCAGGTTGACCTGGCGCGCTTTCTCATCAACAGAGAAGTGGCCTTCCCCCTGGAACGTGTCGGAATCATCCTTCTCCTGACGAATCAGGTGCGGGATGATTTTGTTCACTTTTTTATACATTTCCGAGCTGTCTTCAGCCGGACCGGAAATGATCAGCGGCGTACGCGCTTCATCGATCAGGATGGAGTCGACTTCATCGACCAGCGCATAGTGCAGTTTACGCTGAACGCGCTCTTCCGGGCTAAACGCCATGTTGTCGCGCAGGTAGTCAAAGCCGTATTCGTTGTTGGTACCGTAAGTAATATCGGCATTGTAGGCTTCACGCTTGGCTGGCGCAGGCAGGCCAGACATGTTGATACCCACGGTCATGCCGAGGAATTCAAACAACGGGCGGTTATTTTCGGCGTCACGCTGAGCCAGGTAGTCGTTCACGGTAACCACGTGTACACCCTTCCCGCTTAAGGCGTTCAGGTAGGCTGGCAGCGTTGCGGTAAGGGTTTTACCTTCACCGGTACGCATTTCCGCGATGCAGCGATCGTTAAGCACCATACCACCCAGCAGCTGTACGTCGAAATGACGCATGCCGAACACACGCTTACTCGCTTCGCGGACCACCGCGAACGCTTCCGGGATCAGGCTTTCAACGCTGGCGCCTTTTTCCAGACGGGCGCGGAATTCAGCGGTCTTCGCTTTCAGTTCATCATCGGAGAGTTTTTCCATCTCCGGTTCCATTGCATTGATGACATTGACCACTTTACGCATACGACGCAGCGTACGCTCGTTACGGCTACCGAATACTTTTGTTAATAATTTGATTAGCATAATAAAATCTCAAACGCCCCGCGGTGCGGAGTCAAAAATTATAAGTTGGAAGGTTCTTTTTTAGCTGAGGCGTTGAGGGCCAGCACGGATACCCTGCAGCTGGCTGATCCAGACCGGAACGCTAAATGCGGCCTGAGAGGTAAAATGAGCATATGTCACGCGACTCACGGCCGCGGGCGGTCTGCCTTCTTGCGTCAGCATCGCGCTGAGCGTATTCAGTAACGCAAGATGGTGCGCCTGGATTGGCAACGGCTCTTCGGCAACAGGCAGCGCCTGAGGAGCCATAGCAAAAGAAAGATGGCGAATGACCGTACGAATGGCATGCTGATGCCAGTAGTCAACGGTAAAATTCGGGCGGCGATTGGTCGCCTCCAGCAAAGCAAGCTGGCTAAAGTTAACTTTGGCAGATTGATCGTGATTGCTGGCGGTCGCCTTCGCGGGAGTATTAGGTTCAGCAGCATTACCGAGCGCAGGCAGGCCAAAACTAGCCGCGACCATCCCCAACAGGAGATGCGGCCAGAAGTACCGTCTGCCTAACTGTCGCCAACGCGTCAGTATTCCACTCACGTTATTGCCACCTGATATACCCTGCGTTTGGGGTTACAAATGCAAAACCATTTTTTTGCGCATAAATATTACCATTAAAGCGTACGCTCCACAGCAGTAATGACAGCAAGTCGCGGGTAAATATGCTTAAGAAAGCAGCGTTCGAACGGTGTTTTAATCTGTCGGTGGGGAAAAGTCGATTCAGATAAGGTGGTTTTGCAATCGGAAGATAAAAAAACGACTGGCTCACCTGGCCGGAGAGAGTGCCAGATTTACCAGTCGAATTTATGCGACAGCGTATGTCGTTATGCCAGTACAGTCGAAGGTGCTTTGAACGCCAACGGCAGTTCTGCATCGTCCTGGAAGGTCACATATTCCCAAGCTTCCTGTTTTGCCAGGACTGCCTGCAATAGTTTGTTATTCAGTGCATGACCGGATTTATACGCGGTGAATGCACCAATAATGTTGTGACCACACATGAACAAGTCACCAATCGCGTCGAGCATTTTGTGACGAACGAATTCGTCTTCAAAACGCAGGCCGTCTTCGTTCAATACGCGATAATCGTCAACAACGATGGCACAATCGAAGCTGCCGCCCAGGCACAGGCCGCGGGACTGCAGATATTCGATATCACGCATGAAGCCGAAAGTACGCGCGCGGCTGATCTGGCGCATGAACGCATCCGCAGAGAAGTTCATCGCGTAGCGCTGCGTGCTGGAGTCGATCGCCGGATGGTTAAAGTCGATGGTGAAATCCAACGTAAAACCATTATACGGCTTAAACTCAGCCCACTTATCGCCATCTTCGACACGAACGGTCTCTTTGATGCGAACAAATTTTTTGGCGCTGCTCAGTTCTTCAATACCTGCATCAAGCAGCAGGTAAACGAACGGAGCGGCACTGCCATCCATAATCGGGATTTCCGGGGCATTAACTTCAATAACGATGTTATCGATACCTAAGCCCGCCAGAGCAGCATTAAGGTGCTCTACGGTTGAAATCCGCACATCATGCTCATTGACCAGACACGTACAGAGCATGGTATCACGCACAGATTTGGCATCGGCCGGGAAATCTACCGGAGGATTCAAGTCGGTGCGACGATAGATGACCCCGGTGTTGGCCGGCGCAGGGCGTAATGTCAGGGTGACTTTTTTGCCGGTATGCAAACCGACGCCAGTCGCCTGAACGATACGTTTAAGAGTCCTTTGTTTGATCATCGTATAATCTCGCCAAATTACCTATCCAACCGAAGTGTACTATACATTCGGTGGGCCAGTTTAGCACAAAGAGCCACAATTCCCAAATTCCAGCTAATTCTTAATCAGCTTGCTTACGCAGGAATGCAGGGATATCCAGATAATCCGGCTCTTTCGTGGTTTGCGGCGTATTGTCGTTAACCACTTTCGCTACCGGTTTCTGCTCTTGCGTCAACGGCGCCATACCGTGCTGCTGGTAACGATCCATTACCGGCTGCTGTACCTGTTTGTTGGTCACCAGAGTGATTTCAGGACGCTTGTCCATACCAATTCCAGTCGCAACAACGGTCACGCGCAGTTCGTCGTTCATATCCGGGTCCAGAGAGGTACCGATAACCACAGTTGCGTTATCCGATGCAAAGGCACGAATCGTGTTACCCACGGTTTCGAACTCATCCAGACGCAGGTCGAAGCCCGCAGTAATGTTAACCAGCACGCCGCGTGCGCCGGACAGATCGATATCTTCCAGCAGCGGAGAAGAGATAGCCATTTCAGCCGCTTCTTCTGCACGGTCTTCACCACTCGCCACGCCAGAACCCATCATCGCGTAGCCCATTTCGGACATCACGGTGCGTACGTCTGCAAAGTCGACGTTCATCAGGCCCGGACGAGTAATTAGTTCAGCGATACCCTGGACTGCGCCTTTCAGCACGTCGTTCGCTGCGCCAAATGCATCCAGCAGGGAGATACCACGGCCCAGTACTTTCAGCAGCTTGTCGTTCGGGATAGTGATCAGAGAGTCCACGTGTTTGGACAGCTCGGTGATACCCTGCTCCGCGAATGCCATACGCTTCTTGCCTTCAAAGTTGAAAGGCTTAGTCACGACAGCAACGGTCAGGATACCTAAATCTTTTGCGACTTCAGCTACCACTGGCGCTGCACCGGTACCGGTACCGCCGCCCATGCCAGCTGCGATAAACACCATGTCTGCGCCGTCAAGCGCTGCGCGCAGAGCTTCGCGATCTTCGTCTGCCGCATTACGACCGACTTCCGGGTTTGCACCCGCGCCCAGACCTTTGGTGATGCCGCTACCAATCTGAATGGTCTGTCCAACCGCCGTTTTACGCAACGCCTGAGCGTCGGTATTCACCGCGAAGAATTCAACACCTTCGATGCGCTCACGCACCATGTGTTCAACGGCATTACCGCCGCCGCCACCGACGCCGATGACTTTAATCACCGCGTCGTTGGTTAGTTCCATAGGTTCAAACATAGTTTCTCTCTCCGTTTTACACTTCATCCTTCAAGCCGCCTCTTTGTTGGCTGCCTTCACTCACTCCCGTGACATAGTAAACTATGCTCCAGGAGATTCGCTCAGTTGCCGCCGCGATGCAACTTGAATGACTTTGTGTAGTGCCTGTCGCCTGAGACCGTTAATTTGCGTCGGTCTCTTTAAAAATTAAAACTCTTTACGTAACCAGCTATTCAGTCGCTTGATCCACGATCCGACCGAGGCAGTTACGCGCTTTTCTACTTCAGCCTCACCACTTAAATGGGATTCTTTCCCGTAGTGCAGCAGCCCTACCGCCGTTGAATAATACGGCTCCTGGGCATAATCCGTCAGACCGGTAATATTCAGCGGTGCGCCAATACGTACTTGTGTATGGAACACGCGCTGTGCGCAGGCCGCAAGACCTTCAATTTGCGCAGCACCGCCGGTTAACACAATCCCCGCCGCCAGATGATGTTTCACACCCTGCTGGCGAAGCTGTTCTTGTAATTGCAAAATTTCTTCGTTGACCAGGTTGAGCAGCTCGGTATAACGCGGCTCAATGACCTCTGCCAGAGTCTGACGTTGCAGGCTACGCGGCGGACGACCACCAACGCTTGGCACTTCAACGCTCTCGTCTTTACCCACGATGGAACCCAGTGCGCAGCCATGACGCACTTTGATGGCTTCAGCATCGCTCGGCGGCGTACCAAAGGCATACGCGATATCGCTGGTCACGACATTCCCTGCATAAGGGATAACTTTAGTGTGGCGCAACGCCCCGCCAGTATAAACGGCGATGTCCATTGTACCACCACCAATATCCACCACGCAGACACCCAGTTCACGTTCATCTTCCGTCAATACGGAATAACTGGCTGCCAACCCGGCAAAAATCAGTTGGTCAACTTTCAGACCACAACGTTCAACGGCTTTGACAATATTCTTCGCCATGTCGTTGTGGCAGGTAATAAGGTGGACTTTTGCCTGCATACGCACACCGGAAAGACCGACCGGATTTTTGATACCTTCCTGGTAGTCGATGGCGTATTCCTGCGGGATGACGTGCAGAACACGATGTTCATCGCGAACGCGTACGGATTTTGCCGTATGTACCACGTTTTCCACATCTTCCTGCGTCACTTCCTCTTCGGAAATGGGCACCATACCAATTTCATTCTGACAGCTAATATGTTTACCGGAAAGCGCCAGATACACTGAAGAGATCTGGCAATCTGCCATCAGTTCAGCCTGGTCAATGGCGCGCTGTACGCACTTCACCACTGACTCAAGGTCATTCACCCCGCCTTTATCCATACCTCGCGATGGGCAACTGCCCACGCCAATGATATTGACCATACCGTCGGGCAGAACTTCCCCTACTAAAGCGGCTACCTTCGCGGTGCCAATCTCCAGTCCAACTACCAGTTTTCTGTCCGTCGCCTTGATCATTGTTGTTCTGCCTGTGCCTGATTCTGTTGCTGATTAGATTCCTCAGGAGGCAAGGGAACCCAGCCTACTGCCGCTCCTGAGTCATAACGCAAATCAACGTAGCTAATCCGTTTGCCATCGGTTTGCGCCTGCTGCTGTAAAACCGGGTAGAGTTCCACAAAGCGAGCCAAACGTTTTATCGTATCGCCCCTGCCCAGATTCAGCTTAATATCGTTATTCAGCGTCAACTGCCAGGAACGACGAGCGGTCATTGCCGCTTCCTTCAGGGTGAATCTGTCCTTAGCCAGCACCTGCCCCATATCGCGGAACCCTTGCAGCACTTCACTTGCGCTGCCTTCCGGTCCGTACAACATAGGTAATACCTGCTTATTAGCCCGACCGGTTGGGACACTGAAGGTATTTCCTTCAGCATCCACCATATGTTGGTCATTCCAACGCGCTATTGGCACATATTCAACCAGATGAATCTTCAATTCATCAGGCCATTGCTTTCTGACGCTCGCCTGTTTGATCCAGGGGAGGCGTTCAATCTGGCTCTGGATGATGTTCACATCCTGAGTCATAAATGTTCCCGGAGCGCCCAGCGCCAGGATGGACTGACGGATATCATCATTGCGCGTGTAATGCCGTTCACCGGTTAACACCAGTTTTGACAATGGCAGGCGCTGCGCATCTTCCATCCATCCCAACACTACCCAGCCGCTGACAAACACGGTGCACAGCACTGTCAGCAGGAACAGTATTCCTGCAAGACGCGTTCCATTATTGCGGCGTGAGGAGTTTACTTCTTCTTCATCACCGTTTCGCGTGTTCAGCGCAGCCTGCGACATATCAGTCCGCCAACTCCAGAATTCTTACCACCAACTGCGAGAAGCTCAGGCCCGCCTGACGCGCCGCCATCGGCACCAGACTGTGGCTGGTCATACCCGGAGAGGTATTCGCTTCCAGCAGATAAAACTGGCCATCGCTGTCCAGCATGACGTCAATGCGCCCCCAACCTTTACAGCCCAATGCAGTCCACGCTTTCAGGACTAATTCCTGTAAAAAGGCTTCTTGTTCGACTTCCAGACCAGCAGGGCAGAAATATTGTGTCTCATCAGAGAGATACTTCGCCTCATAATCATAGAAGGTTCCCGCGGGTTGGATACGTATTGACGGTAAAATTTCTTCGCCAAGTATCGCAACTGTAAATTCCGGGCCACTGAGCCATTTTTCAATCAGTACTTCTTCATCATGCTGAAAAGCCAATGCTAATGCACCCTGCAAAGCATTTTCTTCTTCAACTTTTGACATCCCTACGCTGGAACCTTCACGGCTTGGCTTTACAATCAGCGGCAAGCCTAACGCAGAAATTTTTGTAACTGCTTCATCGCTAAGACCTTTTTCGAACTCAGCGCGGGTCAGCGCAACCCATGGGGCGACGGGTAAACCTGCGCCCTGCCACAGCAGCTTGCTGCGCAGTTTGTCCATGGAAATCGCGGAAGCCATGACGCCGCTGCCGGTATACGGCAGGCCAATCAGCTCCAGCATGCCCTGCAATGTGCCATCTTCACCGCCACGACCATGCAGCGCAATAAACACCTTCTGAAACCCCATAGATTTCAAAAGAGTGACATCGACCTCTTTAGGGTCAATCGGATGGGCATCTACACCACCTTCGCGTAACCCTGCCAATACGGCCGCGCCTGAATTCAGCGATACTTCACGTTCAGCGGAGGTTCCCCCTAACAGGACCGCGATTTTATCAGCCATGTTGTTCTTCCTCCGGGTTTTGCGGCTTCAGTTTGATTTCAGCTAAGGAACGCGCGATTTTGCCGATATTTCCAGCGCCCTGCACCAAAATCAGATCGTTGCCGGTTAATACGGGTGCCAGCATTTCTGCCACCTGGGCCGGATCGGATACCAGAATCGGATCGATCTTACCGCGGCCACGAATCGTACGGCACAACGAGCGGCTGTCGGCCCCCGGAATCGCGGCTTCGCCCGCGGCATACACATCCAGCATCAACAGCGCATCGACCTGGGTAAGCACGTTGGCAAAGTCGTCGTACAGATCGCGAGTACGCGTAAACCGGTGCGGCTGGAACAGCATCACCAGGTTTTTGTCCGGCCAACCCGCGCGCGCGGCTTTAATCGTAGCGTCCACTTCCGTTGGGTGGTGGCCATAATCATCAACCAGCATCGCGGTCCCGGCTTTACCGTTCACCGGCTCAAGCGGGAATTCGCCGAGGAAGTCAAAACGACGTCCGGTACCCTGGAAACTTTCCAGCGCGCGCAGAATAGCGTCGTCTTCAATACCTTCTTCCGTCGCGACCGCCACTGCCGCCGCCGCGTTCAGTGCATTGTGACGACCCGGCGCGTTTAACGTAACACGTAAATCGGCCATCCCCTGACGCACCAGCGTGAAGTGTCCTTGTGGACCAATCTGCTGGTAATCTTCAACGCGCACATCGGCATCATCACTGAAACCATAGGTTGTGGTTTGACGGCCAACTCGCGGTAACAGTTCGCGGATAACCGGATCGTCAACGCACATCACCGCACGGCCATAAAACGGCAAGTTATGCAGGAAATTAATAAACGTCTGCTTTAAATTTTCGAAGTCGCCATGGTAGGTATCCATGTGGTCGGCTTCGATATTGGTGACAATCGCCACCATTGGCTGCAAATGCAGGAACGACGCGTCGCTCTCGTCTGCTTCGGCAATCAAATAACGGCTATGACCCAGGCGCGCATGCACGCCTGCGGCCTTCACCAGACCGCCGTTGACAAAAGTGGGATCCAGACCCGCTTCCGCGTAGATGCTGGAGACCATTGCCGTGGTCGTGGTTTTACCGTGCGTCCCGGCAATAGCAATACCGTGACGAAAACGCATTAACTCCGCCAGCATTTCAGCACGACGAATCACCGGAATACGTGCTTCATGCGCTGCAACAATTTCCGGGTTATCCGCAGAAATAGCGCTGGATACCACCACCACGCTCGCATCGCGCACGTTTTCCGGGCGATGGTTGAAGAAAATCGTGGCTCCCAGATTCGTCAACTGCTGCGTCACAGGATTCGGCGCTAAGTCAGAACCGCTGATCTGATAACCTTCATTGGCCAAAACTTCGGCAATACCGCCCATACCAGCACCACCGATGCCGACAAAGTGAATGTGCCGAACGCGACGCATTTCGGGCACGATGGAACGCAGTTTTGCCAGTTGTTGTGTATTCATTCTTTAGCCATTAACTTCTTAGTTCATGCGATGCAAAAGGCATCACCACAATTACGCCCGGGCAGCCCGGCTCACTTCATTTGCAACGCGCTCTGTGGCATCCGGTATGGATGCGGCGCGCGCACGTTCTGCCATGGTTAATAACGTTTCTCGCGACCACCCGGCAAGGGTGCTGGCGACGGCATCCACAGTAAACTGCGGCTGCTCCAGAATTTTGGCGGCGCCCGCTTTCTCCAGCGGCAGCGCATTCCAATACTGCTGTCTGTCTTTGTGCTGGAACGGCACAAACAGCGCAGGCAAACCTGCGGCGGCAATTTCGCTCACCGTCAGCGCGCCTGAGCGACAAACCACGACATCAGCCCACGCGTAGGCCGCTGCCATATCATCAATAAACTCAGTGACCTTGTGCTGCGGTTGTCCCGCGTCGGCATACGCCTGTTCAACGGTCTGCTGCGCGCCTTTGCCGCTCTGATGCCAGATAGTCACCGCGCCGCCAAGCTTTGCGGCAACCTGCGGCATCGTCTGGTTCAGTACGCGTGCGCCCTGAGATCCCCCGACGACCAATACACGAACCGGACCTTCACGCCCGGCCAGACGCGCTTTGGGCAACGGCAGCGCCAGCACGTCAGTGCGCACCGGGTTGCCCACCACTTCCGCATTCGGGAAAGCGCCAGGAAAAGCCTGCATCACCGTAGTGGCAATCTTCGCCAGCCATTTGTTAGTTAATCCCGCAATGCCGTTCTGCTCATGCAGTACAACCGGAATACCTAATGACCAGGCCGCCAGACCGCCAGGGCCAGACACGTAGCCGCCCATACCCAGCACCACATCGGGTTTAAACTGCTTCATGATGGCGCGCGCCTGACGCCAGGCATTAAAAATACGCACAGGTGCAGCCAGCAGCGCATTGACGCCTTTACCACGCAAACCGGAGATACGAATAAAGTCAATTTCAATGCCGTGTTTCGGCACTAAGTCCGCTTCCATACGATCGGCGGTGCCCAGCCAACGAACCTGCCAGCCCTGGGCCATTAAATGGTGCGCGACCGCCAGCCCCGGGAACACATGCCCGCCGGTACCGCCCGCCATCACCATTAACCGCTTCGGTTGACCACTCATCGTGCACCTCGTGTAAACGCCTGGGCTTTTTCCAGACGCGTTTCATAATCAATACGTAACAAAAACATGATGGCCGTCGACATAATCAACAAACTTGAACCACCATAACTGATCAGCGGCAGCGTCAGACCTTTGGTTGGCAGCATACCCGCCGCCGCACCGACGTTTACCAGTGCCTGGAAGCTAAACCAGATCCCGATTGAGCAGGCTAAAAAGCCTGAAAAACGGTGGTCAATTTCCAACGCCTTACGGCCAATCGACATCGCGCGAAAAGCGACGAAGAATACCATTAAAAGTGCCAATACCACACCGATATAACCCAGCTCTTCCCCAATGATGGCGAAGATGAAGTCGGTGTGCGCTTCTGGTAAATACTCCAGTTTTTGGACTGAATTACCTAAGCCCTGCCCCCAAACCTCACCGCGACCAAATGCCATCAGGGATTGCGTCAGCTGGTAGCCACTGCCGAACGGATCTTCCCATGGGTTCCAGAAGGAGGTTACGCGGCGAATACGATACGGTTCGGCAAGGATCAGCAGCACGACCGCTGAAATCCCCATGCCGATAATGGCAATGAACTGCCACAGTTTCGCTCCGGCGAGAAACAGCATCGCCAGGGTAGTGACAAACAGCACTACCACCGTACCAAGGTCAGGCTGTGCCAGCAGTAAAATAGCCAGCACCAGGATCACGCCCATCGGTTTTAAGAAACCGCGCAGGTTGTTACGCACTTCATCAACTTTACGCACCAGGTAGTTGGCGAGGTAACAGAACAGCGACAGCTTGGTAAATTCCGCAGGCTGAATACGCAGCGGCCCCAGCGCAATCCAGCGCGACGCCCCGTTAACGGAGCTACCCACCACCAGCACAATCAGCAGCATGATGATCGAGGCTATCAGCATCGTCGTACTGTACTTTTGCCAGAACTCCATCGGCAGACGCAGCGTCACCATCGCCAGGCAGAAGGCGAGGAAGATGTACAGTGCATCACGCTTAGCAAACAGGAAAGGATCGCCCGCCAGGCGTTGCCCTACGGGCATCGATGCCGATGTCACCATCACAAAACCGATCGCTGCCAGACCAAAGGTCAACCACAGCAGCATGCGGTCATACATGATCAGGCTGTCCGCGTCTTTATCACGCGAAGCCATCACCCAGCCTTTAAGTGCCGCGAAGATCCACGCCAGGACACCCAGTCCCGGTAAGCGCGGCATTCTCAGACGAGGGAGAGATAAGCGCATCAACCCAACTCCTTCGCCAGGCGGGTAAAGACGTCACCGCGTTGCTCAAAGTTCTTGAACTGGTCGAGGCTAGCGCAGGCAGGCGACAGCAGCACCATATCGCCCGACTTCACGCGCGGTGCGAGCAGACGCATTGCCTGCTCCATGGTTTCAGTTTGTTCCGTAACGTCAGGTCGCAGAGCGGCAAGCTGCGCGCCATCGCGACCAAAGCAATACAGACGAATGTTGTCGCCGGTCAGGTATCGTTGCAGCGGCGTAAAGTCAGCGGATTTCCCGTCTCCCCCCAGCAACAGGTGCAACGTACCGTCAACGTGCAGGCCATTCAGCGCGGCTTCAGTGCTGCCGACGTTGGTGGCTTTAGAATCGTTAATCCAGCGCACGCCGTTGTGCTCAAGCACAGTCTGAAAACGGTGCGCCAGACCGGTAAACGTGGTGAGCGCTTTCAGGCTCGACGCCCGCGGCAGACCCGCAGCATCCGCCAGCGCCAGCGCAGCCAGGGCGTTGGTATAGTTATGCTGACCGGAAAGCGTCATCTCTTTCACGTTAAGAACTTTTTCACCCTTCACTCGCAGCCAGGTTTCGCCCTGCTGACGGTTCAGGTGATAGTCACCCATGTTGATGCCAAAGCTCACGCAACGCTCATCCGCTCCGCGAACCGGCATGGTCAGCGCATCATCAGCGTTGACCACACACACTTTCGCGTTTTCATAGACGCGCAGTTTGGCCGCACGGTACTGCTGCAAGCCAAACGGATATCTGTCCATATGGTCTTCGGTGACGTTCAAAATGGTAGCGGCTACGGCTTGTAAGCTGGAGGTCGTTTCCAGTTGGAAGCTCGACAGTTCCAGAACATACAGCTCACGTTCGTCATCCAGCAGCATCAGCGCGGGCAGGCCAATATTACCGCCAACCCCCACGTTCACACCGGCCGCTTTCGCCATCTCACCTACCAGCGTAGTGACTGTACTTTTCCCGTTGGAACCGGTGATTGCGACGATCGGTGCCTGTGCTTCGCGACAGAACAGCTCAATGTCGCCGACAATTTCAATTCCCGCATCGGCGGCGGCGCTCAACGAAGGATGCGCCAGGGCAATACCAGGGCTGGCGACAATAAGATCAGCGGCCAGCAGCCAGTCATCATTCAGACTGCCAACATGACGCTCAACCGCTTCCGGTAATTTGTCCAGGCCCGGCGGCGTCGCGCGGGTATCCATTACGCGCGGCGTCACGCCACGCGCCAGGAAGAAATCCACGCAGGACAGCCCGGTCAAACCCAGACCGATAATGACGACTTTTTTACCCTGGTAATCAGCCATGATTAACGTACCTTCAGCGTTGCCAGGCCAATCAGCACCAGCATCAGCGAAATAATCCAGAAGCGCACAATTACGCGCGGTTCCGGCCAGCCTTTCAGTTCATAGTGATGGTGGATCGGCGCCATACGGAAGATGCGCTGTCCGCGCAGCTTAAAGGAGCCAACCTGCAAAATGACCGACAGTGTTTCTACGACGAATACACCGCCCATGATCACCAGCAGGAACTCCTGACGCAGGAGCACGGCAATAATGCCCAGCGCGCCGCCCAGCGCCAGCGATCCGACGTCGCCCATAAAGACCTGCGCCGGATAGGTGTTAAACCACAAGAAGCCTAACCCCGCACCGACAATTGCCGTACAGACAATCACCAATTCGCCGGCATGACGTAAATAGGGAATATGCAGATAGTTGGCGAAGTTCATGTTACCGGTCGCCCACGCTACCAACGCAAAACCTGCGGCCACAAACACGGTCGGCATAATCGCCAGTCCATCCAGACCATCGGTGAGGTTGACCGCGTTGCCAGTACCCACAATCACGAAGTACGCCAGCAGCACGTAGAACAGCCCCAACTGCGGCATCACGTCTTTAAAGAACGGCACCACCAGCTCAGTGGCCGGGGTATCTTTACCAGCCAGATACAGGGCAAAGGCCACGCCCAGCGCAATCACCGACATCCAGAAGTATTTCCAGCGCGCGATCAGGCCCTTGGTGTCTTTGCGTACCACTTTGCGGTAGTCATCGACAAAACCGATAATGCCGTAACCGACCAATACCACCAGCACGCACCATACGTACGGGTTCGACGGGTATGCCCACAGCAGTACGGAGATAACAATCGCGGTAAGGATCATAATCCCGCCCATGGTCGGCGTACCGCGTTTACTGAAGTGTGATTCCGGACCGTCGTTACGCACGACCTGTCCAAAGGACATTTTTTGCAAGCGGGCGATCATGCGCGGGCCCATCCACAAAGAGATGAACAGCGCGGTCAGCAGGCTGACGATGGCGCGAAACGTCAGATAGGAAAAGACGTTAAAGCCGGAATAATATTTGACCAAATGTTCGGCCAGCCAAACTAACATGTCCCATTCTCCTGTAATGCGCGTACTACCTCTTCCATGGCGGCACTACGTGAACCCTTCACTAAAATCGTCATAATCTGATGTTCTGCAATCAGCGCCTTAAGATGCGCGGTCAACGCGGTTTTATCCGCAAAATGCTCACCCACACCGCTGGCATGGCTAATTGCCTGACTCAGTTTCCCTGTACTCAGCACACGGTCGATACCTGCAGCCTTCGCAGCGTCACCCACCTGCACGTGGCATGCTTCGCTTTCCGCGCCAAGCTCTGCCATATCGCCAACGACCAACACGCGGTAGCCCGGCATTTCGGACAGCACGTTTACCGCTGCGGTCATTGACCCGACATTTGCGTTATAGGAGTCATCCAGCAGTAGCTGATTTTCTGCCAGTTGAATCGGGAACAGACGCCCCGGTACCGCTTGCAGCTCCTTCAGACCCGCTTTAATCGCTTCGTGCGTCGCGCCTACCGCCATAGAGAGCGCAGCCGCCGCCAGGGCGTTAGCAATGTTGTGACGACCCGGCAGCGGCAGCAGAACATCAATGCTTCCGGTTGGCGTTTGCAGAGAAAACTCTGTGCCGTGTGAAGTCACATGAACATTGGCCGCCGAAAAGTCGCTGTTGGCCGCATTCGGGGAGAAGCGCCAGACTTTGCGATCGCCGATAATGCTCTGCCAGTTCAGCCAGTCGTTATTGTCGGCATTCATAATGGCGATTCCGTTCGCTGGCAGGCCGGTAAAAATCTCACCTTTTGCCTTCGCAACGCCCGCCAGTGAACCAAAGCCTTCCAGATGCGCGGCTGCCAGGTTGTTCACCAGCGCCGCTTCCGGACGCGTCAGGCCAACGGTCCAGGCGATTTCGCCCTGATGATTAGCGCCAAGCTCAATCACGGCATAGTCGTAATCGTTGTTTAAGCGCAACAGCGTCATCGGTACGCCGATGTCGTTATTCAGGTTGCCCGCGGTATATAAGGTGTTGCCACACTGACTCAGAATGGATGCGGTCATCTCTTTGACGGACGTTTTACCGGAAGAGCCGGTCAGCGCGACAACGCGCGCCGGAACCTGGGCGCGTACCCATGCCGCCAGTTCACCAAACGCCAGACGTGTATCTTTAACAATCAGTTGTGGCAGGTTGGTGTCCAGCGGACGGCTGACCAGCAGCGCACCCGCCCCGCTCTCTTGCGCCTTGTCTGCGAAATCGTGGGCATCAAAGCGTTCGCCTTTCAGCGCGACAAACAGGCAGCCCGCCGTAACTTTACGCGTATCGGTTGTCACCGCATCAAGAGTCAGATCGGCTCCTTTCAGTTCGCCACGGAGGATCTCCGCCAGTTGGCTGAGCGTTACGCTAATCATGCGATTACTCCCAGCAGACGCGCTGCCGTGACGCGGTCAGAATAGTCGAGGCGTTGCGAGCCAACGATCTGGTAGTCTTCGTGACCTTTCCCGGCCACCAGCACCACATCGTTTTCTTTCGCCTGCATAATGGCGTTTGTCACAGCCTCTGCGCGACCTTCCATCACTTTCGCCTGTCCGGCATCCAGCATACCCGCCAGAATGTCGTTAATAATGGCGCGCGGCTCTTCGGTACGTGGGTTGTCATCGGTCACCACGACAACATCAGCAAACTGCTCGGCAATCGCGCCCATCAACGGACGTTTGCCTTTGTCGCGATCGCCGCCGCAACCAAAGACGCACCACAGTTTGCCAGTACAGTGCAGACGTGCCGCCTGCAGCGCTTTTTCCAGCGCATCTGGCGTATGGGCATAATCAACCACAACGGTGGTTTTACCCGGCGCGCTGAACACTTCCATGCGCCCACAAACTGGCTGTAATTGTGTCGCCGTTTTCAGTAAATCAGCTAACGGATATCCCAACGCCAGCAGCGTTGCCAGCGCCAACAGCAGATTGCTGACGTTAAACGCGCCCATCAGGCGACTTTCAATTTCGCCGTCACCCCATGAGGAGGTAAAACGAATTGTTGCCCCGCTGTCGTGATAATTCACGTCAATCGCCTTTAACCAACGACCATGACAGTTCGGGTTGATGTGATCTTCCATCGATACGGCAACCGCATCCGGAAGCTTGGCCAACCAGCGACGACCGACTTCATCATCCGCATTAACGATGGCCTGGCCGCAATGGTGCGTGGAATACAGCAGCCATTTCGCGGCTTCGTAATGTTCCATGTCGCCGTGGTAATCAAGATGGTCGCGGCTTAAGTTAGTAAATACTGATGCGGCAAACTTCAGCGCCGCCACGCGATGCTGAACCAGACCGTGTGAAGACACTTCCATTGCGCCAACCGTTGCGCCTTGTGCAACCAGCCCCGCCAGCACATGCTGGACATCAACGGCTGAACCGGTGGTATTTTCCGTCGGGATCACTTTGCCCAGCAGGCCATTGCCGACTGTTCCCATCACCGCGCTGGTTTCGCCAAGCAGTTGGCTCCACTGTGCCAGCAATTGGGTGGTGGTGGTTTTACCGTTGGTCCCGGTCACGCCGACCAGTCGCATTTTTTCAGAAGGCTCGTGGTAAAAGCGGCCCGCCAGTGCAGATAAACGTTCGTTAAGCTGACTGAGATAGATAACTGGAACACCGTGCATTTCACGGATTTCACCGTCAGTAGCTTCATCTTTTGCTTCTGCAATAATGGCAGCCACACCTTGCGCTATCGCCTGCGGGATATACCGACGCCCGTCCGCCTGATGACCCAATACTGCGACAAAGAGATCGCCCGATGCAGCCATACGGCTGTCGAGCGTCATCTCCCGCAGTGCTCGCTCCGGTGCACCCGGCACCCATGGAGCAAGAAGGTCGCGCAAATTACGATCTGCCACCTGTTGCCTCGCCTTGATTATTCACAAATTCATTTTTATCGCCCGTTGTCAGCGCATCCGGCTCGATGTTCATGGTGCGCAGTACGCCGCCCATGATGGCACCAAAGACCGGCGCGGAAACGGCGCCACCGTAGTATTTACCCGCCTGCGGATCGTTGATAACAACAACCAGCGCGAAGCGCGGCTGACTCGCAGGCGCAACGCCTGCGGTATAAGCAATGTATTTGTTGATGTAGCGGCCATCCGGCCCTACTTTCTTCGCCGTACCGGTTTTAATAGCGATACGATAGCCTTTAATCGCCGCCTTCACGCCGCCGCCGCCGGGCAGCGCCACGCTTTCCATCATGTGCACCACGGTACGCACGGTTGATTCCGGGAAGATACGCTCGCCCGGAACAGGAGGGTCAACTTTGGTGATCGACAGTGGCCGATAAACGCCATAGCTGCCGATCGTTGCATAGACTCGCGCTAACTGTAACGGCGTTACCATTAGCCCGTAGCCGAAAGAGAAGGTGGCCCTCTCTATGTCAGACCACCGTTGTTTTTGAGGATATAAGCCACTGCGTTCTCCGACCAACCCCAAATTGGTCGCTTTTCCCAGCCCAAAACGTGAGTAAGTGTCTACTAACGCTGAGGACGGCATCGCTAACGCCAGCTTGGAAACACCGACGTTACTCGACTTCTGCAAAACCCCGGTGAGGGTCAATTCGCTATAACGCGCCACGTCTTTAATTTCGTGGCCATTAATTCGGTAAGGGATAGTGTTAAGTACGGTATTTTCGCGAACCACGCCACGCTGCAGCGCCGTCATCACCACCATCGGTTTGACAGTGGAACCCGGTTCAAACACGTCGGTAATCGTACGGTTACGCATCGCATCCTTCGGCGTACCGGTGAGATTGTTCGGGTTGTAGGACGGGCTGTTGGCCATCGCCAGCACTTCACCGGTGTTCACATCCACCAGTACCGCACTGCCTGACTCCGCCTTGTTAAACGCCACGGCGTTATTCAGTTCGCGGTAGACCAGCGCCTGTAAACGCTCATCGATACTTAGCGCAAGGTTATGCGCCGCCTGGCTGTCGGTTGAGGAAATATCCTCAATGACGCGGCCATAACGGTCTTTACGTACAATACGTTCGCCCGGTTGCCCGGTGAGCCATTTGTCGAAGCTCTTCTCAACGCCTTCAATCCCCTGGCTGTCGACGTTAGTAAAGCCGATAAGGTGAGCGGTCACTTCTCCGGAAGGATAGTAACGGCGGGATTCTTCGCGCAGGTGAATGCCTGGCAGCTTCAGTTTTTTGATGTAGTCAGCCATGTCAGGGTTTACCTGACGCGCCAGATAGATAAAGCGCCCTTTCGGGTTGGCGTTAATGCGGGAAGCCAGTTGATCGAGCGGGAGATTCAGCGCGGTCGACAGCGCTCTCCAGCGTTCACCAACGCTTACGCCGCCTGCGTCATGCACCTCTTTGGGGTCGGCCCAAATCGCCTTAACCGGAACGCTCACCGCCAGCGGACGACCTGAACGGTCGGTAATCATCCCGCGCGATGTGGACACTTCCTGTACGCGCAGAGAGCGCATATCGCCCTGACGCACCAGCATGTCCGGCGCGATGATTTGCAGCCAGGCAACGCGCCCCAGCAGAAAACCCAGTGCCAGCAAAATACAGCCGCACAGTAACGCAAAACGCCAACTGATAAAGTTGGCTTGTTCTTCCTGGCGTTTTGGCTTGTGCGTTTTTGCCGCTGCTTTCATGCGTCGCGTTTATCCTTATTTTTGTACTACGATATTTTCTTGTGAGGGATCAACATGCTGCATTTGCAGCTTTTCCGTTGCGATCCGTTCAACACGGCTATGGTCGCCGAGCGCGTTCTCCTCAAGGATCAAGTTGCGCCATTCGATATCCAACGCATCTCGCTCCAGAACCAGCTGCTCACGCTGCGCGGTCAGTAACCGCGTATGGTGTGCTGTTGTCACGACGGTAACCGCCGTCAAAATAATGCAAATGAACAGGCAGAGTGGCAGCTTCCCATACCGCAAAAGATCGTCACCGATCACGCCAGGCAAGGCATGGCGCTCGTTGCTTCCTATCGATCCTTTAACTTTGCTGAGGGCTTCTGTCACTCTGCTGATCATGCGTTCGTCCTCTCTGCAATACGCAGAACTGAACTACGGGCACGAGGATTTTCAGCTACCTCTTCTTCACCCGGCATCATCTTGCCTAGTGCTCTTAACTCACGGCCGCCCAGCTTTTTGATCTGCGCTTCGGTCATCGGTATTCCAGCCGGAACCTGAGGACCACGGCTTTGTTCGCGCATAAAGCGTTTCACAATGCGATCTTCAAGCGAATGGAAACTGATTACCGAAAGGCGACCACCTGGTGCCAGCACGCTGAGCGAGCTTTTTAGCGCCTGCTCTATCTCCTCCAGTTCACTGTTCACCCAAATGCGCACCGCCTGGAAGGTACGGGTCGCGGGATGTTTGAATTTGTCTTTCACCGGCATTGCCGCCGCAATCACTTCCGCCAGCTCTTTAGTGCGGGTCATCGGTTCGATGCGGTTGCGCTCTACGATGGCGCGAGCAATACGTTTGCCGAAGCGCTCTTCGCCAAAGGTTTTAATCACCCAGGCAATGTCTGCTTCATCGGCGGTTTGCAGCCATTCGGCCGCTGACTGACCGCGTGTTGGGTCCATACGCATATCTAACGGACCGTCACGCATAAATGAGAATCCGCGCTCAGCATCATCAAGCTGTGGAGAAGAAACCCCAAGATCGAGAAGAATCCCGTCGATCTTACCGGTAAGTCCGCGCTCGGCGACATAATCAGCCAGCGCAGAAAAAGGACCATGGACGATGGAAAAACGGGGATCGGTAATCGTCTTTGCAACGGCAATCGCCTGCGGATCGCGATCGATGGCCAGTAAACGCCCCTCTTCGCCAAGTTGCGAGAGGATCAGACGTGAGTGACCACCGCGACCAAATGTCCCGTCAATGTAGATGCCGTCTGGACGAATATTCAGGCCGTTTACGGCTTCATCCAGCAACACCGTTGTATGTTTATAATTTTCCATCATTTTATAGAGACAAATCCTGCAATCGTTCCGACAGCGCGCCGGTAACAGACTGCTCAGCGTCGATATCTTCCTTGACCTGTTGATACCAGGTCGTTTCATCCCACAGCTCAAACTTATTGAACTGCCCAACCAGCATCACTTCTTTCGTTAGCCCTGCGTGTTGCCGCAGAATGGGCGCTATCAATAATCGGCCAGCGCTATCCATCTGACATTCGCTAGCATGACCCAACAACAGGCGCTGTACGCGACGCTCAACTGGATTCATGCTCGACAGACGCGATAACTTCTGCTCGATAATTTCCCATTCAGGCAGGGGGTACAGCAGCAGGCACGGGTGATGGATGTCAATGGTGCAAACCATTTGACCGGTAGCGCTCTCGAGCAGTTGATCCCGATAACGGGTAGGCACAGATAAGCGCCCTTTACTGTCGAGATTAACTAACGTTGCTCCCCGGAACATGCCAGCCTCACCCCCGATTACCACTTTATCCCACAAATTCCCACTTAAAGGAGTTTACGGAGCGGAGGAAAACCTTGTCAAGCAAGTCACGGCGCTTAGCGGAGCAAAAAACCCATTGTTTACGGCTAATATCAGCGTTGAACAAATTCCGTACAGCAAACGAAGCAAATTAACGTCATGAATATTTGTAAGAAAAAAATCCAACAACTCATGATTGTTTAAAACAACTGAATATCATCAAAAGAAAAATATAAAGTGTCAGTTTGCGACGCGAGCGGCATTTTAGGACAATATGCAGCGAGATAACAGTACCAGTTAATCAGTCTGTACGCCGCACAGGAGCGAGATAAGGGCGAGATTGTCGCAACACACCAGTAAAGTGTTTGTTAATTCGGCAAATCCCTACATGCTTGTAACAAAATAATACAACCGTAACGCATCGTTACGTCTCAATTACCCAAAAATGGATAGTTGCATTTTTAATTCGGCATAATAGAAGAATCAATTTCAGATAATTCTAAAGAATATTCTTAATTATAATGCGGTTATTTCCGAGAACGGGATAATTGATGATGTCAGAGGCTTATCCGCCGACATCATCAATTGAGGCAACTTAGTTACGGCTTAGAATACCGCGACGGTACAGATTACGCCGTATACGCGTTAAACCTGGTTTGGGTTTACGCGGCTCATCCAGG
Organism: Citrobacter sp. Cb023; assembly: GCF_030336805.1. NCBI lineage: Bacteria > Pseudomonadati > Pseudomonadota > Gammaproteobacteria > Enterobacterales > Enterobacteriaceae > Citrobacter > Citrobacter sp. Cb023. Next base: position 130,809 of record NZ_JAOWCV010000033.1, read on the forward strand.
CTTGCCAACACAATCTCCAGCACGCGTTCCGCGACATCTCGATGGCGCTGCGCCACCGCCAGTACCGGGCACTGCAGGAAGTCGAGCAGCTCGTGGTCGCCAAAAGTCGCAATCGCTAAATCAGACGGTAACTGCCCGTCGCGGCGCAGGGTCACATCCATCACCCCCTGCAACAGGGCAAACGACGTGGTAAACAGCGCCTGAGGCATTGGATGCGTTTCCAGCCATTTATCAAATAACTGCGCGGCCGCCTCCCGCTCATAGCTGTTGGCATAGAGAAAATGCACTTCACGTGGATCGTCCTTCCACGCGGTACGGAAACCCTGTTCGCGCAGGAAACTGACGGACAATTCAGGAAGAGCCCCCAGATAGAGCACGGTTTCAGCAGGGAATTTACGTAACTCCTCCGCCAGCATCTGCGCATCATCCTGGTCAGCGCCCACCACGCTGGTGAAATGTTCACGATCCAGCGCGCGATCCAGCGCCACAATCGGGAATGAACTGTTCGCCCAGCGCTGATAAAACGGATGTTCAGGCGGCAAGGAAGTCGAAACGATAATGGCATCAACCTGACGTTGTAAAAGATGCTCAATACAGCGCATTTCGTTATCCGGCTGATCTTCAGAGCAGGCAATCAGTAGTTGATACCCGCGCTGACGCGCCTGGCGCTCCAGATAGTTTGCAATCCGGGTATAGCTCGTGTTCTCGAGATCCGGGATCACCAGCCCGATAGAACGTGTGCGTCCAGCACGCAGCCCGGCCGCCACGGCATTCGGATGGTAATTATGCTCACGCACCACCGCCATGACTTTTTCAACCGTTTTGTCGCTTACGCGGTATTGCTTTGCTTTGCCGTTAATAACGTAGCTTGCAGTCGTTCGCGAAACACCGGCCAACCGAGCGATTTCATCCAGTTTCACAATTGCCCCTTGCGTAAAATGTACAAACCATAACCTTTGAGATGGCATGGGTTAAACTTCTTAACATCTAAGCGCAGAATAATGACTGCGGCAACCGCTTTTGTCTCTGGTTACTGCTGATTTCGCAAAAAAAAGCAACCGATAGCCAATGCATCTCGCGTAGGTCAGGTAAGCGTTAGCGCATAATTTTATCGCCGCGGGAAAGCCCCACCACGCCGGAACGGGCAACTTCCACGATTTTGGCGACTTCCCGTAGCGTTGCCAGAAACGCATCCAGCTTATCGCTGGTGCCCGCCAGCTGTACGGTGTAGATCGACGGCGTAACATCGATGATTTGCCCACGGAATATCTCCGTGTTGCGTTTCACCTCTTCCCGGCCATAGCCACTGGCCTGGATTTTCACCAGCATGATTTCTCGTTCAACGTGGGCGCCCTGCCCCAGTTCGCTGACGCGCAAAACATCCACCAGTTTGTGTAGCTGCTTTTCGATCTGCTCCAGGACTTTCTCATCCCCTACCGTTTGAATCGTCATCCGCGATAAGGTCGGGTCGTCAGTCGGCGCGACGGTCAGGCTTTCAATGTTGTATCCGCGCTGGGCGAAGAGGCCAATCACACGTGACAATGCACCCGACTCGTTTTCCAGCAATACTGATAATATCCGGCGCATAATCAGGTCCTCTCCGTTTTACTTAACCACATTTCGTCCATCCCGCCCCCACGAATCTGCATCGGGTAGACATGCTCACTGCCGTCGACGGTGACATCAACAAACACCAAGCGATGGTTACGCACATGTTCCAGCGCTTCGCCCAGCTTGCTCTCCAGTTCGCCTGGATGATTAATCTGGATACCGATATGCCCATAAGCTTCAGCAAGGCGCACAAAATCAGGTAGCGACTGCATGTAAGACTGGGAGTGACGCCCGGAGTAAATCATGTCCTGCCACTGTTTGACCATGCCGAGATAGCGGTTGTTAAGGTTGAGCACCAGTACCGGTAGCTCATATTGCAGCGCCGTCGACAGTTCCTGGATGTTCATCTGAATGCTGCCATCCCCGGTGACGCACACCACTGTTTCATCCGGCAGCGCCATTTTCACCCCTAACGCCGCGGGTAAACCGAATCCCATGGTGCCGAGGCCGCCTGAGTTAATCCAGCGGCGTGGTTTATCGAACGGATAGTAAAGTGCGGCAAACATTTGATGCTGGCCAACGTCAGAGGTCACGTATGCATCCCCTTTCGTCAGACGCCAGATGGTTTCAATCACCGCCTGCGGTTTAATACTTTCACTTTGCGTGTCGTATTTCAGGCACTGACGAGCGCGCCAGTGTTCGATCTCTTGCCACCAGTCACGGTTATCATCCAGCGGCTGCTGCGATTTCTCCTGCGGCAGCAGTTCAAGCATCTGATCCAGCACCAGGCGAGCATCGCCCACAATCGGAATATCCGCAGTGACGGTTTTTGAAATAGAGGTCGGATCGATGTCAATATGCAGCACGGTCGCATTCGGGCAATATTTTGCCAGGTTATTGGTCGTTCGATCGTCAAAACGAACGCCGACGGCAAAGATCACATCAGAATGATGCATGGTCATATTCGCTTCGTAAGTACCATGCATGCCCAACATTCCCAGCGCCTGGCGATGCGTGGCCGGAAACGCGCCTAACCCCATCAGCGAGGAGACAACCGGCAGATTAAGTGCTTCGGCAATTTGCCCCAGTTGTTCGTGACAGGCGGCATTCACCGCGCCACCACCAACATAGACAACCGGTTTCTTCGCCGCGACCAGCGTCTGCAAAGCACGTTTTATCTGTCCTTTGTGCCCGGTCGTTGTCGGGTTATACGAACGCATACTCACCGACTCCGGCCAGCTATAAGGCAGTTTTTTCGCCGGATTCAGAATATCTTTCGGCAAATCCACCACCACCGGCCCCGGACGACCGCTTGCCGCCAGCCAGAAGGCTTTTTTCAGCACCTGCGGGATATCTTCCGTTTGTTTAACCAGAAAACTGTGTTTTACCACCGGGCGGGATATACCCACCATGTCGCACTCCTGGAAGGCATCGTAGCCAATCAGGGAAGTGGCGACCTGGCCGGAGAGGATCACCAGCGGAATGGAATCCATATATGCCGTTGCAATCCCGGTGATCGCATTGGTTGCCCCGGGTCCGGAAGTGACCAAAACGACGCCCACTTCTCCCGTGGCACGCGCCAGGCCATCAGCCATATGTACTGCGGCTTGCTCATGACGGACTAACACATGATCAATACCGCCGACCGTATGCAATGCATCATAAATATCGAGGACGGCCCCCCCGGGATAACCGAATACCTGCTTCACACCCTGATCGATAAGCGATCGGACGACCATCTCGGCTCCAGACAACATCTCCATGGCTTGCCTCACTCTTATAATGAATTACGGTTTAACAACACATTAACCGCTGACGATGACGCATGGCAATTGACTCCGAAGGGGTGGCACTGGAGTAAATAAGAATAAAACGGAGGTAAGAATTGAATAAATGGAGAATTAAACCAGCATAAGCAATTGATATGATAAATAATCGCTTAAAAAGGGGGACTTACAGCAATTAGTCTATTTTTTTACACTTTCGGACATACGTAAAAAGTCGAGTTCAGCACAAAATTTTAGATATAAAGATAAAAGCAGAATAAACCAGATGTATTCCCCGATTTATTCTGCCAGCGGCTACTTCTTACAGACGGAGACCAACAGTTCTTCCATCCATTGATGTCCTTTATCGCGCCCCGCAGCCTCATGCCAGGAAAGATAACATGTGCGGCTGTTCAATTTTAAAGGTAAAGGCAATATCTGCAGTTCTAAAGAATCGGCGAACTCTTCCGCCAACCAACGCGGCGCAATAGAGACCAGGTGCGTTTGCGACACAATATTAAGCACGCTGATTAATGCCATTCCCTGATAAGCCACGCAGGATTGTTTATCCGGTGTGTCATACCACGGCTGGCTGAATGAGGCGAAGCGATCGAGCGAAACCACGGCATGCTGTTCATGATAGAGATTGCTTTCCAGCAATGGGCCACTAATGCGCGGATGTTTTTTGCTTGCCACTAACACCATTTCGTCATTGAATAACGGAACACTGGTAAATTCCGGACGACGGAATTCTTCATAGCTAATAACAAACTCAGTTTCCTGATAACGTAATTGGTGCTCGGTATTTAGATTTAGTGAAGATTTAAAAACGACATTAATGTTCGGCGCGACTTGTTCAACTCGATTATAAATCAACGAAGTAAGAATATTATCCAATGGACTGCATACGCAAAGATTGAATACACGCTCGCTGCTGGTAGGTTCAAAGCCGGAACCAGGCAGTTCATTCTGCACTAATTGCAATGCCTGACGAACGGAGCCAAACAGCTGGAAGGCTCTTGCTGTCGGCTGGATTCCACGGCCATAACGAACAAAAAGCTCATCGTTAAACATGACTTTCAGGCGTGCGACCGCATTACTGACAGCGGGTTGCGACATCCCCAGCGTATGTGCAGCACGCGTAATATTTTGTTCCTGCATCACCGCATCAAAAACAGTTAATAAATTAAGATCAACCATGCGAAGCTGTGGCTTCCCCATCTCTATGAGATTAGATTTATCTATTATTTTTACTTCTGGCATATTTAACTCCACTGTCACTCTAAACTCCCTTTTCCCAGACGGAGTGCAGAAATAATCTCCGTTAATATGATTTACCATGCATATAAAATAAGAAAAAGGAAAAACATTAAAATTAGGAAAACATAAAGGCACAAATCTAAATGTACAAAAGAACACCACAAGCGTAGTGCGGCAGATGTCACTGCGCGATGATTCATATGTTTAAATTTCGAAAACAATATAACCATAAGCGTGGCGAATACACAATCATACGCACAGTGAATACGTATTTAAGTTTTAATTAAACATTTCTATTATTAACACATTAAAAGTTAACATTAATTTATCAATTATTGGGTAACACATTGGTTTCATCCATTCAGAATGACTATAAAACCTGATAAATCATAAAGATATGAAATCCCAAATGAGGCGTTATCTTCAGTTCTTCGTTACCATAAATGCAAATAAATATGCTTAAATATGTCAAACCGTGAAAAACATGTTCAACGATCAGATGATTAATTTTATATACCCTGAGAAATTCAGCACAATTCGCTTAAGTTTATCATAAACTTTCCCCCCTTTACGGGAGCATTTGCAGGGAATGGGGTTGACATCAGTCTTCATATCCAGTACCACTAAAAGCATATCGCATTCGCCTGGAGCTTGATTGATGACTTACATTGCTCGTTTTATCGGTCTACTACTACTAAACGCATTCTCATTGCGCGGTAGACTGGTGGACGACATTCAGCATTAAGTCAGCTCCAGTTAAGACAAAAAACCCGCGCCGTTGCGCGGGTTTTTTTATGCTCGAAGCAAGGCGCCCTAAAGACCAAGGACCTAAACCATGAGCCAGCAAGTCATTATTTTCGATACCACCTTACGTGACGGTGAACAGGCGTTACAGGCGAGCCTGAGTGTGAAAGAAAAACTGCAGATTGCGCTGGCCCTCGAGCGTATGGGCGTTGACGTGATGGAGGTCGGTTTTCCGGTCTCTTCACCGGGTGACTTTGAGTCCGTACAAACCATCGCTCGTCAGGTGAAGAACAGCCGCGTTTGCGCCTTAGCCCGCTGCGTAGAAAAAGATATCGACGTTGCCGCAGAATCTCTGAAGGTCGCTGAGGCTTTCCGCATTCATACGTTCATCGCCACCTCGCCGATGCATATCGCGACGAAATTGCGCAGCACGTTGGATGAAGTGATCGAGCGAGCAGTCTACATGGTGAAGCGTGCGCGTAATTATACAGATGACGTGGAGTTCTCATGCGAGGATGCTGGCCGTACCCCTATTGCCGATCTGGCCCGCGTGGTCGAAGCCGCGATTAATGCGGGAGCCAAAACTATCAATATCCCCGATACCGTGGGCTACACCATGCCTTTCGAATTCGGAGCAATCATTTCTGGTCTGTATGAACGCGTACCGAATATCGATAAAGCCATCATCTCCGTGCACACCCATGATGATTTAGGTCTGGGCGTTGGCAACGCGTTGGCGGCCGTCCACGCCGGTGCTCGCCAGGTGGAAGGCGCGATGAACGGTATCGGCGAACGCGCCGGTAACTGCTCACTGGAAGAAGTGATCATGGCGATCAAAGTGCGCAAAGATATCCTGAACGTACAGACCCGCATTAATCACCAGGAAATCTGGCGTACCAGTCAGTTAGTCAGCCAAATCTGCAACATGCCCATTCCGGCCAACAAAGCCATTGTCGGTAGCGGCGCCTTTGCCCACTCCTCTGGCATCCATCAGGACGGCGTACTGAAAAATCGTGAAAACTACGAAATCATAACGCCTGAATCCATCGGTCTGAACCAGGTGCAGTTGAACCTGACTTCCCGTTCCGGACGCGCCGCGGTGAAACACCGTATGGATGAGATGGGATATAAAGAGAATGAATACAACCTGGACAACCTGTATGACGCATTCCTGAAGCTGGCGGATAAAAAAGGTCAGGTATTTGATTACGACCTGGAAGCGCTGGCCTTTATTAATAAACAGCAGGAAGAGCCGGAGCATTTCCGTCTGGATTACTTCAGCGTGCAGTCCGGCTCAAATGACATCGCCACCGCCTCCGTCAAGCTGGCCTGCGGTGAAGAAGTCAAAGCCGAAGCGGCGAACGGTAACGGTCCGGTCGATGCCATTTATCAGGCCATCAACCGTGTGACCGAGTACAACATCGAACTGGTGAAATACAGCCTGACCGCCAAAGGGCACGGTAAAGATGCGCTGGGCCAGGTGGATATCGTTGCTAATTATAACGGTCGCCGCTTCCACGGCGTCGGTCTGGCAACAGATATCGTCGAATCGTCCGCGAAAGCGATGGTTCATGTGCTGAACAACATTTGGCGCGCCGAAGAAGTCGAAAAAGAATTGCAACGCAAAGCTCAGAACAACGAGAACAACAAGGAAACCGTGTGATGTCGAAGAATTATCATATTGCTGTTTTGCCGGGCGACGGTATTGGTCCGGAAGTGATGGCGCAAGCCCTGAAGGTACTGGACGCAATCCGCAACCGTTTTAACATGCGCATTACCACCAGCCACTACGACGTGGGGGGGGCAGCTATCGATAACCATGGTCAGCCGCTGCCGCCAGCGACGGTTGAAGGATGTGAGCAAGCTGACGCCATTCTGTTTGGCTCCGTTGGCGGTCCGAAATGGGAAAATCTGCCGCCAAACCAGCAGCCTGAACGCGGCGCGCTGCTGCCGTTGCGTAAACACTTCAAATTATTCAGCAACCTGCGCCCGGCTAAGCTGTACCAGGGGCTGGAAGCATTTTGCCCTCTGCGCGCAGATATTGCCGCGAACGGTTTCGACATCCTGTGCGTGCGCGAACTGACCGGCGGTATCTACTTCGGTCAGCCAAAAGGCCGCGAAGGCAGCGGACAACATGAAAAAGCCTTTGATACCGAGGTTTATCACCGTTTCGAGATCGAGCGTATCGCACGTATCGCGTTTGAATCTGCTCGCCAGCGTCGCCGCAAAGTCACGTCGATTGATAAAGCCAACGTACTGCAAACGTCTATTCTGTGGCGCCAAATCGTCAATGAAATTGCTAATGAATATCCGGATGTTGAGCTGGCGCATATGTACATCGACAACGCGACGATGCAGTTGATCAAAGATCCATCCCAGTTCGACGTGCTGCTGTGCTCCAACTTGTTTGGCGACATTCTGTCTGACGAATGCGCCATGATCACCGGATCAATGGGGATGTTACCGTCCGCCAGCCTGAATGAGCAGGGCGTTGGTCTGTACGAGCCCGCTGGCGGATCCGCTCCGGATATCGCCGGGAAAAACATTGCTAACCCTATCGCCCAAATCCTTTCGCTGGCGCTGCTGCTGCGCTACAGCCTGGACGCCAATGATGCGGCAACCGCAATTGAGAGCGCCATCAACCGCGCATTAGAAGAAGGCATTCGCACCGGTGACTTAGCCCGTGGCGCTGCCGCAGTCGGTACCGATGAAATGGGTGACATTATTGCCCGTTACGTCGCAGAAGGGGTGTAATCATGGCCAAAACGTTATACGAAAAATTGTTCGATGCGCACGTCGTCTACGAAGCGCAAAACGAAACCCCGCTGTTGTATATCGACAGACATCTGGTGCATGAAGTGACCTCTCCGCAGGCGTTTGATGGCCTGCGTGCGCATGGCCGTCAAGTGCGCCAGCCGGGTAAAACCTTTGCCACCATGGACCATAACGTCTCCACGCAAACCAAAGACATTAACGCTTCCGGCGAAATGGCGCGCATTCAGATGCAGGAATTGATCAAAAACTGCAATGAGTTTGGCGTCGAACTGTACGACCTGAACCACCCGTACCAGGGGATCGTTCACGTGATGGGGCCTGAGCAAGGCGTAACGTTGCCGGGTATGACTATCGTTTGCGGCGACTCCCACACCGCCACACACGGCGCGTTTGGCGCGCTGGCCTTTGGTATTGGCACCTCTGAAGTTGAACACGTTCTGGCGACGCAGACCCTGAAACAGGGGCGTGCCAAAACCATGAAGATTGAAGTTAACGGCACGGCAGCACCTGGCATTACCGCCAAAGATATCGTGCTGGCGATTATCGGTAAAACCGGTAGTGCAGGCGGTACCGGGCACGTCGTTGAATTTTGTGGCGAAGCCATCCGTGCGCTGAGCATGGAAGGCCGTATGACCCTGTGCAACATGGCCATTGAAATGGGCGCCAAAGCGGGTCTGGTCGCACCGGATGAAACCACCTTTAGCTATGTGCAGGGGCGTTTACACGCACCGAAGGGTGAGGATTTTACCAACGCGGTTGCGTACTGGAAAACGCTGAAAACCGACGACAACGCGACGTTTGATACCGTCGTTACCCTGCAGGCAGAAGAGATCGCACCGCAGGTCACTTGGGGTACGAACCCGGGTCAGGTCATCTCGGTGAACGATAATATTCCCGACCCGGCGTCATTTTCCGATCCCGTTGAGCGCGCATCGGCTGAAAAAGCGCTGGCATATATGGGGCTGAAACCGGGCATTCCGTTAACAGAAGTGGCCATCGATAAAGTGTTTATCGGTTCCTGTACCAACTCGCGTATTGAAGATTTACGCGCTGCGGCCCAAATCGCCAAAGGGCGCAAAGTTGCGCCTGGCGTACAGGCGCTGGTTGTGCCGGGTTCTGGTCCGGTGAAAGCGCAGGCTGAAGCGGAAGGTCTGGACAAGATCTTCATCGAAGCCGGGTTTGAATGGCGTTTACCGGGCTGTTCCATGTGTCTGGCCATGAACAATGACCGCCTGAACCCAGGCGAGCGCTGTGCATCCACCAGCAACCGTAACTTTGAAGGCCGCCAGGGCCGCGGTGGTCGCACGCATTTAGTCAGCCCGGCCATGGCCGCCGCTGCCGCCGTTACCGGTCATTTTGCCGACATTCGCAGCATCAAATAAGGAAACTACCATGGCAGAGAAATTTACCCAACATACCGGCCTGGTTGTCCCACTGGATGCCGCCAACGTGGATACCGACGCGATTATTCCCAAACAGTTTTTGCAGAAGGTTACGCGCACCGGTTTTGGCGCTCATCTGTTTAACGACTGGCGTTTTCTGGATGAAAAAGGGCAACAGCCTAACCCAGAGTTCGTACTGAACTTCCCGGAATATAAAGGCGCGTCAATTCTGCTGGCGCGGGAAAACTTTGGCTGCGGCTCTTCCCGTGAACATGCGCCATGGGCGCTGACCGATTACGGCTTTAAAGTAGTGATCGCGCCAAGCTTCGCTGACATCTTCTACGGCAACAGCTTCAATAACCAACTGCTGCCGGTGACCTTGAGCGACGCGCAGGTAGATGAAATGTTCGCCCTGGTGAAAGCCAATCCGGGCATTAAATTTGAAGTGGATCTGGAAGCGCAGGTGGTGAAAGCGGGCGATAAGTCCTACAGCTTTAAAATCGACGACTTCCGCCGCCACTGCATGCTGAACGGTCTGGACAGCATCGGGCTGACGCTGCAGCATGAAGCGGCCATCACCGAGTACGAAGACAAGCAGCCAGCGTTTATGCGCTAGTCCTTGTGGTGCCGGATAAGGCGTAAGCTGCCATCCGGCACTCCAAAAATCAAACGTCCTTTACCCGCCCGGTCATCACCAGCGTGACCACAGAAATCGCCGCAATCACCCAATAGACGGCAAAGTGACCGTAGCTTTGCGCAACAGCCCCCTGAATCACTCCCGCGAGAATGACCCCCGTTGAAATACTGTTGGTAAATAATGTGGTCGCTGACCCCGCACGCCCTGGCATAAGATCCTGAAACCACAGCATTCCTATCCCGGCGATGATACCGATAAATACTGCATTAAATAGTTGCAGCACCAGCAGCGCCGTGCGGCTGTGAAAGAAGATCAAACCAAGATAAAACAGTACGCCCGCCGCGACGGCCGCGATCATCATTCGCCGTTTACCAAAGCGCTTCACATAGTAGCCCGCCAGGATCATCGCCGGAATTTCCAGCCCAGCCGCCGTCCCCATCAGGATACCGGCCAGCTTGTCCGGTAACCCCAGCTCAAGGCTTATCCACAGCGGCATATCGATGATGTACATGGTATTGCAGGTCCACATCAGCGTGGAGGCAATAAACAACATGCGCACATTTTTGTCCTGCCAACCGCCGGTCTGTTCCAGCGGTACGTCAACAGGTTGCTCCACCCGCGTGACTGACGGCAGTATCAGCGCAATCAGCACCAGGCTAATGGCGAAAATCCCTGCGGCAATGGAAAACATCGCCGTAAAGCCGTAATTCAGCGCCAGCATGAAGGCCAGCGGCGGTCCAATTACCCAGGCCAGCGAAAGCTGCGCACGCATCACCGAGCTAAACATCACCACTTCACGCGCGGAGTTATCAGCGTATTCCCGCGCCAGCGCAAACAGCTGCGGCATGGCGGTATTCGCCAGCGAGGCCAGCAGCACACCGCAGGTGATAAGCGTGAGATAGTGGCGATTAAACGCAAACAGCAGCGCGTTTCCGATTGCCATCAGGCAGCAGAACATGATCAGCTTGCGCCTGTCGCCCTGGCTGTCGGATCGTTTCGCGAGGGCAAGGCTGACAACGATCCCGACAATCGCATTGACGGTATAAAACAGCCCGACCCAAAACGGCTGCGCCCCGACTTCACGGCTCAGGAACAAGCTCAGCGTGGGTGCCTGCAACGCCCCTGCTACGCCCATCATAAAAGCGACCAGCATAAATGCCGCGTAAACGCCGTTGAGGCGCCGTCCCATGGTCATAATCCAGAGCATTACAGTTCCTTTTAGCGCAGCAGAAACAAAAAAAGCCAGCAGTGATTATCTGCTGGCGCGGCGATTAACACCAATACTCAGTCACACATGATGTCTGCAATTCCCAATTCAGGAGTCAGGCTGTCACCTCCCACTGCATCAGTTCTTCGAGCATCTTTAAGCGCTGCGGTGCGCTCAGGCAAGCCAACCAGGACGATTTTTCTGTCGCGGTAAAGTATTTCAACCAGAACTGACGCATAGATGACCCCTTCGTTGTCTCATCGCTTCATCGGAATCTATTATTGGCTTAATATAGGGATAATAAAATTGCTGAGTTTTTCGCAGGAGTTCCCCTTTTATGTCTTCTGGTCGTCTGCAACAACAGTTCATCCGTCTGTGGCAATGCTGTGACGGCAAAACGCAAGACACGACGCTGAACGAGCTAGCGGAGCTGCTGAGTTGTTCGCGCCGCCATATGCGTACCCTGCTCAATACCATGCAAGAACGCGGCTGGTTAACGTGGGAAGCCGAAGTAGGGCGAGGTAAACGCTCGCGCCTGACTTTCCTCTATACCGGGCTGGCACTCCAGCAGCAGCGGGCAGAAGACCTGCTGGAACAGGATCGCATCGATCAACTGGTGCAGTTGGTCGGTGACAAAACGGCCGTACGACAGATGCTGGTTTCTCACCTGGGGCGCAGTTTTCGCCAGGGGCGGCACATCATGCGCGTTCTCTATTATCGTCCCATGCACAACCTGCTTCCCGGTACGGCGCTACGCCGTTCAGAAACTCATATCGCCCGGCAAATTTTCAGCGCCTTAATTCGGGTAAATGAGGAAAATGGGGAACTTGAAGCGGACATCGCCCATCACTGGCAGCAGATTTCACCTTTACACTGGCGATTCTTCCTGCGTCCGGGGATTCATTTTCATCATGGCCGCGAACTGGAAATGGAAGATGTCATCACCTCGCTGATGCGCATTAACGCCCTGCCGCTGTACTCGCACATCACGCAGATCGTTTCTCCCACGGCCTGGACGCTGGATATCCATCTCGCCCAACCCGACCGCTGGCTTCCCTGGCTATTGGGGCAAGTCCCCGCCATGATCCTGCCGCGAGAATGGGAGACGCTCAGCAACTTCTCCAGCCACCCAATTGGCACTGGTCCCTATGCGGTGATGCGCAATACCAATAACCAACTGAAAATTCATGCATTTGATGATTACTTTGGCTACCGGGCGCTGATCGACGAAGTTAACGTTTGGGTTTTACCCGATATCGGTGAAGAGCCTGGCGGTGGGTTGACGCTAAAAGGCCCCACGGAGGATGAAAAGGCGATCGAAAGCCGCCTCGAGGAAGGATGCTACTACCTGCTGTTTGATGCGCGCACCCACCGTGGCGCTAATCAGGAGGTTCGCGATTGGGTTAGCCGCGTTCTTTCGCCAACCCATCTCATCTGCCACGCCGACGAACAGTTCCAGCGACTGTGGTTTCCCGCCTACGGTTTGCTCCCCCGCTGGCACCATGCCAAACCCGGCCATGGTGAAAAACCCGCCGGACTGGAAACGCTGACGATCACCTACTATCGCGATCACATCGAACATCGGATTATCGCGCAGATCATGAAGACGTTGCTGGCAGAGCATCAGGTACAGTTAAATATTCAGGAGATCGACTACGATCAATGGCATGCGGGTGAAATCGTCAGCGATATCTGGCTCAACAGCGCCAACTTTACCCTACCGCTGGATTTCTCGCTGTTCGCCCATTTGTGCGAAGTCCCGTTGCTGCAAAACTGTATCTCGCGGGACTGGGAAAACGATGCGGCCCGCTGGCGAACGGGCGAAATGAGCCTGGCGGCATGGTGCCAACAGCTGCTCGCCACAAAGGCCATTGTGCCGCTGATCCACCACTGGCTCATCATTCAAGGACAGCGCAGTATGCGCGGGTTACGCATGAATACCCTCGGCTGGTTTGATTTTAAATCAGCGTGGTTTGCACCACCGGATCCTTAGATCCGGCTCTTGATTGCCGCATAGCAACAAAATCATTACACTAACGCCGTTCTCAACGGGGTGCTAAATAAAAACATACACAAAATCATTCACGCTGCATCAAGGCGGCAAGCGAGTGAGTACCCAGGAGCATAGATAACTATGTGACTGGGGTGAGCGACAAATCTGCCGGGAGCAGATTTGAACGCTGCTTGCAGCGGCCCCGAAGGGGCGAGGCCCGGAGATGGGCCGAGTAACGCAGCCAACACAGAGGCAGCGTGAATGATGAAGTGTATGGGCTGAGAGATACCCGTCGAACCTGATCCGGATAATGCCGGCGAAGGGATTTGAGGCTGCAACTCAAGTCCTTTGCCACCCAACTTTATGAGGTGCAAAGTGTTTAAAAAATGTCTTCCGCTTTTACTGCTGTGCGCAGCGCCTGCTTTCGCCAAACCTGTACTGACAGTATATACCTACGACTCGTTCGCAGCTGACTGGGGCCCGGGCCCGACAATAAAAAAAGCCTTTGAAGCTGACTGCAACTGTGAACTGAAACTGGTCGCGCTGGAAGATGGTGTCTCGCTGCTTAACCGACTGCGCATGGAAGGAAAAAACAGTAAAGCTGACGTCGTACTGGGCCTCGATAACAACCTTCTGGAAGCCGCCACCCAAACCAAACTGTTTGCCAAAAGCGGTGTAGCAAGTGAAGCCGTAAACGTGCCCGGCGGCTGGAAAAACGATACCTTCGTTCCGTTTGATTACGGCTATTTCGCCTTCGTTTATGATAAGAACAAGCTGAAGAATCCGCCCAAAAGCCTGAAAGAACTGGTAGAGAGCGATCAAAAATGGCGCGTCATTTATCAGGACCCGCGTACCAGCACGCCGGGGCTGGGCCTGCTGCTATGGATGCAAAAAGTCTATGGCGATAAGGCGCCGGAGGCCTGGCGCGCGCTTTCGGCAAAAACCGTCACGGTCACCAAGGGCTGGAGTGAAGCCTACGGCCTGTTCCTGAAAGGCGAAAGCGACCTGGTACTCAGCTACACCACCTCTCCGGCCTATCACATCATCGCCGAGAAAAAAGACAACTACGCCGCAGCCAACTTTAGCGAAGGCCACTATTTGCAAGTGGAAGTCGCCGCCCGTACTGCGGCCAGCAAACAGCCGGAACTGGCCGAGAAATTCCTCAAGTTTATGGTGTCTCCAGCCTTCCAGAATGCGATTCCGACCGGCAACTGGATGTATCCGGTAACCCAGGTCGCCCTACCGTCTGGATTCGAGCAACTGAATAAGCCAGCCACCGCGCTGGAATTTACGCCGCAGCAGGTTGCGGCTCAACGCCAGGCATGGATTAGCGAATGGCAACGCGCCGTCAGCCGTTAATTCCCGGCTGGCTGGTTCCAGGGCTTACCGCCGCCACGCTGATGGTGGCCGTTGCCCTGGCCGCGTTTCTGGCGCTGTGGTTTAACGCCCCACGGGGGGAGTGGCTCTCACTGTGGCAAGACGACTACCTGTGGCACGTGGTGCGCTTTTCTTTCTGGCAGGCTTTTTTATCCGCAGTGCTGTCGGTCATCCCGGCGATTTTCCTTGCCAGAGCGCTCTATCGCCGCCGTTTTCCAGGACGACTGGCGCTGCTGCGCCTGTGTGCGATGACGTTAATCCTGCCAGTGCTGGTCGCGGTCTTCGGTATTCTTAGCGTGTACGGTCGTCAGGGCTGGCTGGCCTCGATCTGGCATACATTCGGGCTGGAATGGACGTTTTCGCCGTACGGTCTGCAGGGCATTCTGCTGGCGCACGTCTTTTTCAATCTGCCGATGGCCAGTCGTCTGCTGTTGCAGTCGCTGGAGAATATTCCCGGCGAACAGCGACAGTTAGCCGCTCAGTTAGGTCTGCGCGGCTGGCATTTCTTCCGCTTTGTGGAATGGCCGTGGCTGCGTCGGCAAATCCTTCCCGTCGCGGCACTCATCTTTATGCTCTGTTTCGCCAGCTTCGCCACCGTTTTGTCGCTGGGCGGTGGACCGCAGGCCACTACCATCGAGCTGGCAATTTATCAGGCGCTGAACTTCGATTAC
This sequence comes from Citrobacter sp. Cb023, assembly GCF_030336805.1. Lineage (NCBI taxonomy): Bacteria > Pseudomonadati > Pseudomonadota > Gammaproteobacteria > Enterobacterales > Enterobacteriaceae > Citrobacter > Citrobacter sp. Cb023. Next base: position 146,172 of record NZ_JAOWCV010000033.1, read on the forward strand.
GATCCCGCCCGCGCCGCCATGTTGGCGTTGATCCAGATGGTTTGTTGTTTAGCGCTGGTGCTCTTCAGCCAACGTCTGAGCCGCGCCATCGCCCCCGGTACCACGTTGGTTCAGGGCTGGCGCGATCCCGACGATCGTCTGCACAGCCGCCTGGCAGACGCACTGCTGATTATTCTGGCCCTGCTGCTACTGCTGCCGCCGCTGCTGGCGGTAATTGTCGATGGTATTAACCGCCATATGCTGGATGTTCTTAAGCAACCTGTACTGTGGCACGCACTGGGAACCTCGCTGCGCATTGCGCTGGCGGCAGGTGCGTTGTGCGTAGTTCTCACCATGATGCTGTTATGGAGCAGTCGTGAACTGCGTGCCCGACAGCAGGTGCTGGCGGGTCAGATGCTGGAACTTAGCGGCATGATGATCCTCGCCATGCCGGGCATCGTGCTGGCAACCGGCTTCTTTCTGCTGCTCAATAACACCATTGGACTCCCCGAATCAGCCGACGGCATTGTCATTTTTACCAATGCGCTGATGGCGATCCCTTACGCGCTGAAGGTGCTGGAAAACCCAATGCGGGACGTCACCACCCGCTACAGTATGTTGTGCCAGTCGTTGGGAATTGAGGGATGGTCGCGCCTGAAAGTGGTTGAACTGCGCGCCCTGAAGCGCCCGCTGGCGCAGGCGATGGCTTTTGCCTGCGTGCTGTCGATTGGCGATTTTGGCGTGGTTGCGCTATTTGGTAATGAGGATTTCCGCACCCTGCCGTTTTATTTATATCAGCAGATTGGCTCTTATCGCAGTCAGGATGGCGCAGTTACGGCGTTATTGCTGCTGATCCTGTGCTTTACGCTGTTTACTGTTATTGAGAAATTGCCGGGTCGAAATGTTAAAACTGATTGATATCACATGGCTTTATCACCATTTGCCGATGCGCTTTACGCTGTCGATCGCACGCGGTGAGCAGGTTGCGATCCTCGGGCCCAGCGGCGCCGGGAAAAGTACGCTGCTGAATCTGATCGCCGGCTTTCTCACGCCAGCCAGCGGTACCATGTTGATTGAAGGTGAAGATCACACCGCCACGCCTCCCTCACGTCGCCCCGTTTCGATGCTGTTTCAGGAAAATAACCTGTTCAGCCACCTGAGCGTGCAACAAAACATCGGCCTGGGCCTTAACCCGGGATTGAAGCTGAACGCATCGCAGCGGGAGAAAATGCATCACATCGCCCAGCAAATGGGGATCGACTCACTGCTGGAGCGCCTCCCCGGTGAGCTTTCCGGCGGTCAGCGACAGCGCGTAGCGCTGGCGCGTTGCCTGGTGCGGGAACAACCCATTTTGCTGCTTGATGAACCGTTCTCTGCGCTCGATCCCGCCCTGCGCCAGGAGATGTTAACGCTGGTTGCCGAGGTCTGTCGCGATAAACAGCTTACGTTGCTGATGGTGTCCCACAGCGTAGAAGATGCGGCGCGAATTGCGTCCCGTTCGATTGTGGTCGCCGACGGGCGCATCGCCTGGCAGGGCAAAACGGATGAGTTATTAAGCGGTCAGGCCAGCGCCTCGACGCTCTTGGGCATCAAAGCCGAGTGATTGATTTCCCAGGCCGGATAAGCGTCAGCGCCATCCGGCAAAAGAATCGTCAAAAACCCACGACTTTACGCAGAATATCAATATACACCGGCATCAGCGGATGGCGCAGTAACGCCACCAGCGCAACCACGCCGATCCCAAGCGTCAACGGCGCCAGATACAGTAAACGGCTGCGGGGGAAATACGCGGCTAAGCGATCGACTGCCGCTTTGCCGCTACGCCACAGTCGCCAGCAAAACCAGCCCCCTACCCATAGCAACAGCGCCGTCGCCAGCAGCAACCATTTGAAATCCCCGCTCTGCATCTCAGAAGGAATATCAATTGCCGCCCCCGCCAGGATCCCCGGCAGGAAGTAGAACGGCGGCCACAGTATGCAACCAATAATATTCGGGACGATAAATTTAGCGACAGGCAGATCCAGCATGCCCGCCACCATTGGCACCAGCGGACGCGTCGGTCCCACAAAACGCCCCACCAGAATGGTAAACATGCTGTGCTGATGCAGCGCGTGCTCGGTTTTATCCAGCAACGCCTTGTTCTTTTTCATGAACGACCAACGGTGCAGCGGCTTTTTAAAGCGCCAGCCCAACCAGAAAGAGATCCAGTCCCCCAACAGGCAACCAATGATGCCCGCAAGCCAGGCATGCCAGAAGTTCAGTTCGCCACTGCCAATCAGCGCCCCCAGCCCCGCCATCATCACGGTACCGGGCAGAATCAGACCAACCAGCGCCAGCGACTCCAGAAAGGCCACCAGCAGTACGGCGATCAGGGAGTACAGGGCGGACTGAAGAATAAAGTGTTCCAGCAATGCTTGCATAATGTGTCCGTCAGATTTACGAAGCAGGGATTTTGATAACCCGTCTCAACTTCGTCAAGCCATCAATTGTCTGAATAGATTGCGAGTTATGACAACTTTCAGGACACATCATTCACTTTTTATTCACATCCGGCGCGAAACTCGCTCGGACTGGCGCCGGTACATTTTTTGAAAACGCGAGAAAAATAGAGCTGATCGTCAAAGCCAACATTGCGCCCCACCGTAGCAATGGGCATACGAGTGGTACTCAGCAATAGCTTGGCCTGGCTGATACGCTGATCCTCGCGCCAGCTTAATACGCTGATACCCAACTGCTGACGGAACAGATGCGACAAACGGGAAGGCGACAGGCAGACGTGCTGTGCGACGCTGGCAATATCAAAATTACTGTCCGCCAGGTGATCGCTGATGTACTGGCAGGCGTCGCGCACGCGGTTGTCCATGGGGGGATGTAGCGATTCATTAATGGCTTCCATACGTCGGAGCAATAACTGTTCCAGTAAATTAATCGCCAGCAGTTCGGAATAGCGACCTTCTCCCTGCCCGGCGTTGATTATCTGCCCAAACAGTTCGTTAAAATGCGGCTGATGTGCTTCATCCGGACGAAAGAATCCAGTCTGGGCAAAAATGGCCGGCCAGGTCAGCCACTCCTGCCAGTAGGCGCGTGGGCGAAAGTAAACCCACTGGTGATACCACTCGCTGGCATCAGGATGGCGTCCGTAGTGGTGAATTTCTCCGGGTGGAAACAGCAAAATATCGCCAGGCCGACAGACAAATTGTTTGCCCTGATTATTGATAACCCCTTCGCCACGGATAGTGAGATTGAGGATATAGCCCTTCATACCCAGCGGCCTGTCGATAAAAAAATCCAGGTATCCGTTCGCCTCGATGGGGGTTAATCCGGCCACCAAATGCGCGTTAAACGAATAGCCTGGCAGCAGGGGATCGTTTTGCGTTTCAGCCATAATTTCAATACTCCCTATGTTCTGCTAAGAAACAATTTGTCCATATTACGCCAGACATCATTGCCGTCGCCCCTGCGGGCCGCTGTGTTTGCGGTAATGGACCATCAACCCCGCTTGTGAAAAGCACTTTGTAAAAAATATGTACTGCGCCAACGTTAAAATCGGCTAACAAAAGTGTCTATAACTACGGCAGAAATGTCCACATTGATTATTTGCACGGCGTCACACTTTGTGATGCCACAGCATTTTAGTCCATAAGATTAGCGAATCCTGCCTGACGGTTTTTATCCCTACTAACTACTGTTTATCCATACCCGTATTTTTGGATGGAGTAAGACGATGGCGATTGCAATTGGCCTCGATTTTGGCAGTGATTCAGTACGCGCTTTGGCAGTGGAATGTGCCACCGGAGAAGAAATCGCCACCAGCGTAGAGTGGTACCCACGTTGGCAGGAAGGACAGTATTGCGATGGCCCAAACAACCAGTTTCGCCATCATCCACGCGACTACATTGAATCAATGGAAGCGGCGCTGAAAACCGTGCTGGCCGAACTGAGCGTTAAACAGCGTGCGGAAGTGATCGGGATTGGCGTTGACAGCACCGGTTCAACCCCGGCCCCCATCGATGCCGACGGCAACGTACTGGCGTTGCGTCCGGAGTTCGCTGAAAACCCAAATGCAATGTTTGTCCTGTGGAAAGATCACACTTCAGTAGAAGAAGCTGAAGAAATTACCCGTCTGTGCCACACACCGGGCAAGATCGATTACTCCCGCTATATCGGCGGTATATATTCCAGCGAATGGTTCTGGGCCAAAATCCTGCATGTGACCCGTCAGGACCACGCGGTTGCCGAGGCCGCGGTTTCGTGGATTGAACTGTGCGACTGGGTTCCGGCCCTGCTCTCTAATACCGTACGTCCACAGGATATTCGTCGCGGTCGCTGCAGCGCCGGGCATAAATCACTGTGGCATGAAAGCTGGGGTGGTCTACCGCCAGCCAGTTTCTTTGACGAACTCGACCCCATCCTCAACCGCCATCTGCAATACCCGATGTTTACCGATACCTTCACAGCCGACCTGCCGGTTGGCACCCTGTGCGCCGAGTGGGCGCAGCGTCTGGGACTACCGGAAAGCGTGGTGATTGCAGGCGGCGCTTTTGACTGCCATATGGGCGCGGTCGGCGCGGGCGCACAGCCCAATACGCTGGTGAAAGTCATTGGCACGTCGACCTGCGACATTCTGATTGCTGACAAACACAGCGTCGGCGAGCGCGCGGTGAAAGGCATTTGCGGCCAGGTTGATGGCAGCGTGGTGCCGCATTTTATTGGCCTCGAGGCAGGCCAGTCCGCGTTCGGCGATATCTATGCCTGGTTTAGCCGTGTGCTGAGCTGGCCGCTGGAGCAGCTTGCCGTGCAGCACCCGGAGCTGAAGACCCAGATTAAAGCCAGCCAAAAACAGCTGCTACCAGCGCTAACCGAAGCCTGGGCGAGAAATCCGTCGCTGGATCACCTGCCGGTGGTGCTCGACTGGTTCAACGGTCGCCGTACGCCCAATGCCAACCAGCGTCTGAAAGGAGTGATTACCGATCTGAATCTGGCAACCGACGCGCCAGCGCTGTTCGGCGGTCTGATTGCCGCCACCGCCTTTGGTGCACGCGCCATCATGGAATGCTTCACCGAACAAGGCATTGCGGTTAACAACGTAATGGCGCTAGGCGGCATCGCCCGTAAAAATCCGGTCATCATGCAGGCCTGCTGTGACGTGCTCAACCGTCCGCTACAGATTGTCGCTTCAGACCAGTGCTGCGCACTCGGTGCGGCTATCTTTGCCGCCGTTGCCGCGAAAGTACACACCGATATCCCAGCCGCTCAGCAACAGATGGCAAGCGCCGTGGAAAACACGCTGCAACCTCGACCAGAGCAGGCTCAACGTTTTGAACAGCTTTACCGCCGCTACCAGCAGTGGGTGGTTAGCGCTGAACAACAATACCTTCCGACTGCCGCTCCGGCGCAACAAACCCCGGTAGACCAGGCAACCCTGACACATTAAGGACACGACAATGACGATTTTTGATAACTATGAAGTGTGGTTTGTGATTGGTAGCCAGCATCTGTATGGCCCTGAAACCCTGCGTCAGGTAACCCAACATGCCGAGCACGTCGTTAACGCGCTGAATACTGAAGCTAAACTGCCCTGCAAACTGGTTTTAAAACCGCTGGGTACTTCACCTGACGAGATTACCGCTATTTGTCGTAACGCTAACTACGACGATCGCTGCGCAGGTCTGGTGGTCTGGCTGCACACTTTCTCTCCGGCCAAAATGTGGATTAACGGTCTGACTATCCTCAACAAGCCGCTGATGCAATTCCATACCCAGTTCAACGCCGCCCTGCCGTGGGACAGCATTGATATGGACTTTATGAACCTGAACCAGACCGCGCACGGCGGCCGTGAGTTCGGCTTCATCGGCGCACGTATGCGTCAACAGCACGCCGTGGTCACCGGTCACTGGCAGGACAAACAAGCGCACGAACGCATCGGCTCCTGGATGCGCCAGGCCGTGTCCAAACAGGATACCCGCCATCTGAAAGTCTGCCGTTTTGGCGACAACATGCGTGAAGTCGCGGTCACCGATGGCGATAAAGTCGCTGCGCAGATCAAATTCGGCTTCTCGGTAAATACCTGGGCCGTAGGCGATCTGGTGCAGGTAGTGAACTCCATTAGCGACGGCGAAATCAACGCGCTAATAGATGAGTATGAAAGCACCTACACCATGACGGCGGCAACGCAAGTCCACGGTGAGAAACGTCAAAACGTACTGGAAGCGGCCCGTATTGAACTGGGGATGAAGCGCTTCCTGGAACAGGGCGGATTCCACGCCTTTACCACGACATTTGAAGATTTACACGGCCTGAAACAGCTCCCGGGTCTGGCCGTACAGCGTCTGATGCAGCAAGGCTACGGCTTTGCGGGCGAAGGCGACTGGAAAACCGCCGCTCTGCTTCGCATCATGAAGGTGATGTCAACCGGTCTGCAGGGCGGCACCTCATTTATGGAGGATTACACCTACCACTTCGAGAAAGGCAACGATCTGGTGCTCGGCTCGCACATGCTGGAAGTATGCCCGTCTATCGCGGTGGAAGATAAACCGATCCTCGACGTTCAGCATCTCGGCATTGGTGGCAAAGACGATCCCGCTCGTCTGATCTTCAACACCAAAACTGGCCCGGCAGTCGTTGCCAGCCTGATCGATCTTGGCGATCGCTATCGTCTGCTGGTTAACTGCATCGACACGGTTCAAACACCGCACTCCCTGCCGAAACTGCCGGTGGCTAACGCATTGTGGAAAGCCCAGCCTGATCTGCCGACCGCATCTGAAGCCTGGATCCTGGCCGGTGGCGCGCACCACACCGTCTTCAGCCACGCGCTGGATCTGAACGATATGCGCCAGTTCGCTGAAATGCACGATATCGAGATCGCCGTGATCGACAACGATACCCGCCTGCCGGCCTTTAAGGACGCGCTGCGCTGGAACGACGTCTATTACGGTTTTAAACGTTAATTATGTTGTTGCCGGATGGCTCTGCGCTTGCCCGCCATCCGGCACAGAGGAATCAACATGTTAGAAGATCTCAAACGTCAGGTGCTGGAAGCCAATCTGGCGTTGCCTAAGCACCACCTGGTTACCTTGACCTGGGGGAACGTGAGTGCCGTCGATCGCGAGCGCGGCGTGTTTGTGATAAAACCTTCCGGGGTCGATTACAGCGTTATGACCGCAGAAGATATGGTCGTAGTCAGTATCGCCACCGGTGAGGTTGTAGAAGGTACGAAGAAACCCTCCTCCGATACCCCAACGCACCGTCTGCTGTATCAGGCATTCCCGACCATTGGCGGCATTGTTCATACCCATTCGCGTCATGCGACCATCTGGGCGCAGGCGGGCCAGTCGATTCCAGCCACGGGTACCACCCATGCGGACTATTTCTACGGATCGATTCCCTGCACACGGAAAATGACCGAGGAAGAAATCAACGGCGAATATGAGTGGGAAACCGGTAACGTAATCGTTGAAACCTTTGAGAAACAAGGCATTGACGCTTCGCAGATGCCTGGCGTGCTGGTGCACTCTCACGGTCCGTTTGCGTGGGGAAAAAACGCCGAAGATGCGGTACACAACGCCATCGTGCTGGAAGAAGTCGCCTACATGGGGATCTTCTGTCGCCAGCTCGCGCCGCAATTGCCGGATATGCAGCAAACCCTGTTAGATAAACATTACCTACGTAAACACGGCGCAAAAGCCTACTACGGCCAGTGAAAACAATCTGAGCGCGCCCGGAATCTCGGTGGCGCGCTCTCTGGTTATTCCTTTATATATTCCGCAAACGCACTTCGATACACACAGTTATTAGCACAAACGTATTTAATCACGTTGTCATAATGTCCCTGCGCCTCTTCACCATCCAGTGAATGAAAGAAAATGTAATCTGTAATCGTTGACTGCCAGCGCTGTCCATTCAACAGATAATTAATCACCGTATCACGATGACCATTTATTCTGTCATGCCCTTGCCAGTGAAAGAAAGCATTCCCACGTTCAATAACCTCAGTACGCCAAATTTGACCTGACCACGTTCTATACTCAATATATTGACTTACTGATTTAATTGTAGGGTTAGATAACTGAGTATTAACAAATAAATAGTGATCATATCCTACCTGTAACGCCTGAGTATAAATATCCATAATAGGCCTCCATAACACTACGCACCCAAGCTATTGATATAAAACACCCGAGCTATCAGATGAATAAAATTATATTCAGCGATAAAAATCAAATTATACAGAGAGATATTCCCGACGAAATCGAACCGAAAATCCGTTTTTATCCAGACAATAGCAAGCCATAAAAATATATTATATTCAATCTGGTAACCCGAGTGTTTGATTAAAATAGTTACACTAACCATGAATAAAAACAAATAAAAAAAAGAACCATTTTTCCTGAACCGAGGGATGAGTAACAAAACCGTACGAGCACGATTCCGAAAATGACATAAAAATCCTGAAACGGACTTCCAATTTATGAAACAAATATAATTACAAAAGAATAATAGATACAAATAGCCATGACAGGCCAATAAAATAATTAAAGGAAGAGTTTTCAATTAAGGCATTCATTGATTAAATACCAAACTCTATCCTGTAACACTTTTACTGCGGAGGACATTTTACTTTTATTGTCACAATAACTGCCCGCAGCTCTCATTTTTAACTGTACAAAATAACAGTACAATCGTGTAAACCAGGCTATAATAATGCCTGGTTTTTTAATGGATACACAGCGTGGCGCAGGCAGGCTTTATTTTAACCCGGCACTGGCGGGACACCCCGCAGGGAACTGAGGTCACATTCTGGCTGGCTACAGACGACGGGCCGCTACAGGTCACGCTCGCGCCTCAGGAGTCGGTCGCGTTTATTCCTGTCAGTCAGGTTCCCCGTGTAGCGTCATTATTACGCAATGAAAACGGCTATCGTCTGACGCCGCTGCAATTGCAAGACTTCCACCGCCAGCCCGTTTCCGGCCTGTATTGCCGCTCACATCGCCAGCTCATGCGGCTGGAAAAGCTGCTGCGTGAAAACGCAATTACCGTCTACGAGGCCGACGTGCGTCCGCCGGAACGGTATCTGATGGAGCGTTTTATCACCTCACCAGTTTGGGTTGAAGGCGACAGACATAACGGTACGCTGGTTAATGCCCGGTTGAAGCCGAACCCTGACTATCGACCGCCGCTGAAATGGGTCTCGCTGGATATCGAAACCACGCGCCACGGCGAACTCTACTGTATCGGCCTTGAAGGCTGTGGGCAGCGTATTGTCTACATGCTTGGCCCGGCAAACGGCGATGCCTCAGCGCTGGATTTTGAACTTGAATATGTCGCAAGCCGCCCGCAGTTACTGGAAAAGCTCAACGACTGGATTGCCCGTCACGATCCTGATGTGGTAATCGGCTGGAACGTCGTGCAATTCGATTTACGCGTCCTGCAAAAGCATGCCGAACGTTACCACATTCCCCTGCGTTTTGGCCGTGACAATAGCGAGCTGGAGTGGCGCGAACATGGCTTCAAAAACGGCGTATTCTTCGCGCAGGCTAAAGGTCGCCTGATTATCGACGGCATTGAGGCGCTTAAATCCGCATTCTGGAATTTCTCATCCTTTTCACTGGAAACGGTGTCACAGGAGCTGCTGGGCGAAGGGAAGTCGATAGATAATCCCTGGGACAGGATGGACGAAATAGATCGCCGGTTTGCCCAGGATAAGCCCGCGCTCGCCACCTACAATCTCAAAGACTGTGAGCTGGTCACGCGTATTTTTCATAAAACCGAGATCATGCCATTTTTGCTGGAACGATCGACGGTAAACGGCCTGCCGGTCGACCGGCATGGCGGTTCCGTTGCCGCCTTCGGCCATCTCTACCTACCGCGAATGCACCGGGCGGGCTATGTGGCACCGAATCTGGGGGAAGTTCCCGCGCACGCCAGCCCCGGTGGCTACGTGATGGACTCGCGCCCGGGTTTGTACGACTCCGTGCTGGTGCTGGATTACAAAAGCCTGTACCCGTCAATTATTCGTACTTTTTTGATCGATCCAGTGGGACTTATCGAAGGGATGGCACAGCCGGATCGGGAACACAGTACCGAGGGGTTCCTTGACGCCTGGTTCTCACGCGAAAAGCACTGTCTGCCGGAAATCGTTACCCAGATCTGGCATGGGCGTGATGAAGCCAAACGCCGCGGCAATAAGCCGCTCTCACAGGCGCTGAAAATCATCATGAACGCGTTTTACGGCGTGCTTGGCACCACCGCCTGCCGCTTTTTCGACCCGAGGCTGGCTTCGTCTATCACCATGCGCGGTCACGCGATCATGCGTCAGACCAAAGCGCTGATTGAGGCTCAGGGTTACGACGTCATCTATGGCGACACCGACTCCACCTTTGTCTGGCTTAAAAAGGCGCACTCGGAAGACGATGCGGCCCGGATTGGTCGGGAGCTGGTGAGCTATGTCAACAACTGGTGGGCGCAATCGCTGAAGCAGCAAAACCTGACCAGCGCGCTGGAGCTGGAATTTGAAACCCACTTTTGTCGCTTTCTGATGCCGACCATTCGCGGTGCAGATACCGGCAGCAAAAAACGCTACGCCGGAATGATTCAGTCAGGTGCTGAGCAACGCATGGTATTTAAAGGTCTGGAAACGGTACGCACCGACTGGACGCCGCTGGCCCAGCAGTTTCAGCAGGAGCTGTACCTGCGAATTTTTCGTAACGAGCCTTATCAAGAGTTTGTTCGCGAGACTATCGACCGTCTAATGGCGGGTGAACTGGATGAACACCTGGTGTACCGCAAACGCCTGCGCCGCCCGTTGAGCGAATACCAGCGGAATGTTCCGCCGCACGTTCGCGCCGCGCGGCTCGCCGATGAGCAGAACGTCAAACTGGGGCGTCCGCAGCAGTATCAGAATCGTGGCACGATTAAATATGTCTGGACGATAAATGGACCTGAACCTGTTGATTATCAGCTATCTGCACTTGATTACGAGCATTATCTGACCCGCCAGATCCAGCCGGTTGCCGAGGGAATTCTTCCCTTTATTGATGATAATTTTGCTACACTACTCACAGGACAACTGGGGTTATTTTGACGCGTGACGAAACCGCCGCCATCCAGTACCATAGCGCCCTTTCCATTCCTGGACCCATTTAACACCCCTACCACTGATTTATTAGCCTGGTAGCGGGGTCGTATGCTCTCAATAACGGGGACTAGCCCGGAAAATGACGAGTATTGCCTGCAATTAAAGATATAGAGCCGAACATATATGCCTTTTACACTTGGTCAACGCTGGATCAGCGATACAGAAAGCGAATTGGGACTTGGTACTGTTGTCGCCATGGATGCGCGAACCGTCACTTTACTTTTCTCATCGACGGGTGAAAACCGTCTGTATGCGCGCAGTGATTCCCCCGTGACCCGCGTGATGTTCAATCCTGGTGACACGATTACGAGCCATGAAGGCTGGCAACTGCATGTCGATGAAGTAAAAGAAGAAAACGGCCTGCTTGCCTATATCGGAACCCGCCTTGATACCGAAGAAACCGGTGTAACGCTGCGTGAAGTGCTGCTCGACAGCAAACTGGTTTTCAGTAAACCCCAGGATCGCCTGTTTGCCGGCCAGATTGACCGTATGGACCGCTTTGCGCTGCGCTATCGCGCACGTAAATTTCAGAGCGAGCAGTACCGTATGCCGTGGAGTGGCTTGCGTGGCCAACGTACCAGCTTGATCCCCCACCAGCTCAACATTGCCCATGATGTCGGCCGTCGTCATGCCCCTCGCGTGCTGCTGGCAGACGAAGTGGGTTTAGGTAAAACCATTGAAGCTGGGATGATCCTGCATCAACAGCTGCTGTCAGGCGCCGCGGAGCGCGTGCTGATCATCGTCCCGGAGACGTTACAGCACCAGTGGCTGGTCGAAATGCTGCGTCGTTTCAACCTGCGCTTTGCGCTGTTTGATGATGAGCGTTATGCAGAAGCGCAGCACGATGCCTACAACCCGTTTGAAACCGAACAGTTGGTTATCTGTTCGCTGGACTTTGCCCGTCGCAGTAAACAGCGTCTGGAGCACCTGTGTGATGCCGAGTGGGATCTGCTGATTGTCGATGAAGCCCATCACCTGGTGTGGAGCGAAGACGCGCCCAGCCGTGAATATATGGCCGTTGAACAGCTGGCAGAGCGCGTACCAGGCATCCTGCTGCTGACCGCAACGCCGGAACAGCTGGGCCTGGAAAGCCACTTTGCGCGCCTGCGCCTACTGGATCCAAGCCGCTTCCACGATTTCGCCCAGTTTGTTGAAGAACAGAAAAATTACCGTCCGGTCGCCGACGCCGTCGCCATGTTACTGGCTGGCAACAAGCTGAGTAACAATGAGCTGAACATGTTAGGTGACATGATTGGCGAACAGGACATTGAGCCGTTATTGCAGGCGGCAAACAGCGACAGCGAAGACGCCCAGAGCGCGCGTCAGGAGCTGGTTTCGATGCTGATGGACCGCCACGGCACCAGCCGCGTGCTGTTCCGAAATACCCGTAACGGTGTGAAAGGCTTCCCTAAACGCGAGCTGCATACCATCAAATTGCCGTTGCCAACCCAATACCAGACGGCCATTAAAGTCTCCGGCATTATGGGCGCGCGTAAGAGTGCGGAAGACCGCGCGCGCGACATGCTCTACCCGGAGCAGATTTATCAGGAATTCGAAGGCGACACCGGCACCTGGTGGAACTTTGACCCGCGCGTGGAATGGCTGATGGGCTACCTGACCAGCCACCGCTCGCAAAAAGTTCTGGTCATCTGTGCGAAAGCCACCACTGCGCTTCAACTGGAGCAGGTTCTGCGCGAGCGCGAAGGTATCCGCGCCGCCGTGTTCCATGAAGGGATGTCGATCATTGAACGTGACCGCGCTGCGGCCTGGTTTAGCGAAGAAGATAGCGGCGCCCAGGTGATGCTGTGCTCTGAAATCGGCTCCGAAGGGCGTAACTTCCAGTTCGCCAGCCATCTGGTGATGTTTGATCTGCCTTTCAATCCGGACCTGCTGGAACAGCGTATTGGCCGTCTGGACCGTATTGGTCAGGTGCATGATATCCAGATCCACGTTCCATACCTGGAAAAAACCGCGCAATCCGTGCTGGTGCGTTGGTACCACGAAGGTCTGGATGCGTTCGAACACACTTGCCCGACTGGACGTACCATCTATGACACGGTATATAACAATCTGATCGGCTACCTGGCTGAGCCAGAAAACACCGATGGCTTTGACGATCTGATCAAAACCTGTCGCGAACAGCATGACGCGCTGAAAGCGCAACTGGAGCAAGGTCGCGATCGCCTGCTGGAGATCCACTCTAACGGCGGCGAAAAAGCGCTGGCGCTGGCTGAGAGTATTGAAGAACAGGACGACGATACCAGCCTGATCGCCTTCGCCATGAACCTGTTTGATATCGTTGGTATTAATCAGGATGACCGTGGCGACAATTTGATCGTGCTGACACCGTCCGATCATATGCTGGTGCCGGATTTCCCTGGGCTGCCGGAAGATGGCTGTACCATTACGTTTGAGCGTGATGTTGCCCTGTCGCGTGAAGACGCGCAGTTTATTACCTGGGAGCATCCGCTGATCCGTAATGGTCTGGATCTGATCCTCTCCGGCGACACCGGAAGCAGCACCATTTCTTTGCTGAAAAACAAAGCATTACCAGTCGGTACTCTGCTGGTTGAACTGGTCTACGTCGTTGAAGCGCAAGCGCCAAAACAGCTGCAGTTAAACCGCTTCCTGCCGCCAACTCCGGTACGCATGCTGCTGGACAAAAACGGCAACAACCTTGCCGCGCAGGTTGAATTCGAAACCTTTAACCGTCAACTCAGCGCCGTTAACCGCCACACCGGCAGTAAACTGGTCAACGCCGTTCAGCAGGATGTTCATGCCATTCTGCAACTCGGTGAAGCGCAGGTAGAAAAATCGGCCCGCGCGCTGATCGACGCGGCGCGCAAAGAAGCGGACGAGAAGCTGACGGCTGAACTCTCCCGTCTGGAAGCGCTGCGTGCCGTTAACCCGAACATCCGTGATGACGAACTCAGCGCCATTGAAAGCAATCGTCAGCTGGTGATGGAAAGCCTGGATCAGGCGGGATGGCGTCTGGATGCCCTGCGCCTGATCGTCGTGACGCATCAGTAACGGAGCCTGACATGGGGATGGAAAACTATAATCCGCCGCAGGAACCCTGGCTGGTTATCCTGTATCAGGATGAGCACATTATGGTGGTCAACAAGCCGAGCGGCTTGTTGTCCGTGCCGGGTCGTCTGGATGAACACAAAGACAGCGTGATGACGCGTATTCAGCGCGATTACCCGCAAGCTGAATCCGTACATCGTCTGGATATGGCAACCAGCGGCGTGATTGTAGTGGCGCTAACTAAAGCGGCAGAGCGCGAGCTAAAGCGCCAGTTTCGCGAACGCGAGCCGAAGAAACAGTATGTCGCACGCGTCTGGGGACATCCCGCTCCGGCCGAGGGGCTGGTTGATTTACCGCTGATTTGCGACTGGCCGAATCGGCCAAAGCAGAAAGTGTGTTATGAGACCGGAAAATCGGCGCAGACCGAGTATGAAGTGGTGGAGTTCGCGGAAGATAACACCGCCCGGGTCGTGCTCAAACCCATTACCGGACGCTCCCACCAGTTGCGTGTGCATATGCTGGCATTAGGGCATCCGATTCTGGGCGACCGCTTCTACGCCCCGCCACAGGCCCTGGCGTTAGCGCCGCGCCTGCTGCTGCACGCAGAGATGTTAACTATCACGCATCCCGAATACGGCAACAGTATGACGTTTAAAGTTCCGGCAGATTTTTAAACGCAGGCCCCATTTAGGCCGGGTGCTTCGCTTGCCCGGCCTACATTCATTAACGTAGGCCGGATAAGGCGCTAGCTGCCATCCGGCATAACGATTATTTAAAGCCTTTCTGTTCTTTAATTAGCTCGTAAGCTTTTTGAATTTCCTGCGCTTTTTGCTTCGCCATTTCCATCATTTCTGGCGGCAGGCCTTTCGCCACCAGTTTGTCCGGATGGTGCTCGCTCATCAGCTTACGGTATGCGCGCTTAATGGTGGTCGCATCATCGGTCGCTTTCACACCCAGCACATTGCAGGCGTCTTCCAGCGTCGGACCGCGTTGCGCCTGCTGCCAGCCACCGCCGCCGGACTGCTGCTGATATCCGCCGCCAAACTGGGCGCCGCCCTGCATCATGCGCAGAAACTGATCAAATTGGGTACGTGAGATCCCCAACTCTTCAGCAATCACATACAGCACTTCACGCTCGTTCGGATGCAACGACCCATCGGCAAAAGCTGCCTGGATCTGAATCTCCAGAAACATGCGGATCAGATCGAAGCGACCAAAACAGACGCTGCGAAACTGACGCATTTTTTCACGTAATGGGTAATTGTCCGATTTTCCCACCCGGAAGGCATGTTGCGCGGCGGTACGCGAGTCGCCGTGCAAATTCATTCGATCCATCAATTGACTGGCGATATGGATATCGGCTTCCGTGACGCGACCTTTGGATTTGGTCAGATGCCCCATCACCTCAAAAGTGGTGGCAAAAAACAGCGCCTGGCGTTCACGCTGGTTGGCAAACCACGCCATTTTGCGCATGCGGGCTTTGTCGAACATATGGCCAACTAACAGGCCCAGAACCACACCCCAGAAGCCGCCGCCCATCATTAAGGCCACGGCGACACCAATTATCTTTCCCCAATACTGCATAGACTCCCCAAATCTTTCTGCTCTCAGCCAGGATATGTCCCACAATATAAGGTGCTTTTACCGATTTACGGCTGCGGTCAATTGTGGGACATCGCCTATAATTTGCATTATCATACCTGTCATTCTATGCCGTGCCTAACACCACAAACGCTATACCCGTTGGATTTCGAGTTGCAACAAGGCGGCAACGCAGTGACCAATTCGTCTGGAACGAAGATGCAGCTTGAAAGGTGGCGGGATAAAATGGGCAGGATTAATACTAGCGAAGTGAAGATGAGATAAGTTAGGCTGTGACCGTTTGTCACGCGCGACGCTACTGATGATGGAACAATAAATACAACGTATGAAAAAACGTATTCCCACTCTTCTGGCCACCATGATTGCCAGCGCCCTCTATAGCCATCAGGGTCTGGCAGCCGATCTCGCCTCACAGTGTATGCTGGGCGTGCCAAGCTATGACCGTCCTCTGGTACAGGGCGAGACTAATGAATTACCCGTCACCATCACTGCTGACAACGCGAAAGGGAATTACCCGGATGACGCGGTGTTTACCGGCAATGTGGACATCGCACAGGGTAACAGCCGCCTGCAGGCCGACGAAGTGCAGCTTCATCAGAAGCAGGCAGAAGGCCAGCCGGAGCCAGTTCGTACCGTCGATGCGCTGGGCAATGTCCATTATGATGACAATCAGGTTATTCTGAAGGGGCCGAAGGGCTGGTCTAATCTGAATACCAAAGATACCAACATCTGGGAAGGTGATTATCAGATGGTAGGTCGTCAGGGGCGCGGAAAAGCCGATCTGATGAAGCAGCGTGGGGAAAACCGCTATACCATTCTGGAAAACGGTAGCTTCACCTCCTGTCTGCCAGGTTCCAATACCTGGAGCGTCGTCGGCAGCGAAGTCATTCACGACCGTGAAGAACAGGTCGCAGAGATCTGGAACGCACGTTTTAAACTGGGTCCGGTTCCGGTCTTTTACAGTCCTTATTTACAGTTACCCGTCGGCGATAAGCGTCGCTCTGGTTTCCTGATCCCGAACGCAAAATACTCTACCAATAACTATTTTGAGTTCTATCTCCCGTATTATTGGAACATTGCGCCCAATATGGACGCCACCATCACGCCGCATTATATACACCGTCGTGGCGGTATCATGTGGGAGAACGAATTCCGCTACCTCACCCAGGCGGGCGCAGGTCTGATGGAGTTCGACTATCTGAATTCCGATAAAGTGTACGAGGATGAACACCCGAAGGATGACAATTCCCGCCGCTGGCTGTTCTACTGGCAGCACGCCGGTGTAATGGATCAGGTGTGGCGTTTTAACGTCGACTACACCAAGGTCAGCGATTCCAGCTACTTTAACGATTTTGATAATAAATACGGTTCCAGTACTGACGGCTACGCCACGCAAAAATTCAGCGTCGGCTATGCGGTACAAAACTTTGATGCGACAGTTTCGACCAAGCAGTTCCAGGTCTTTGACGATCAGAACAACAGTAGCTATTCCGCTCAGCCACAGTTAGACGTCAACTACTACCAGAATGACGTGGGCCCGTTTGACACCCGGATTTATGGGCAGGCGGTCCATTTCGTTAATTCCAACGACAACATGCCAGAAGCGACGCGTGTTCACCTCGAACCGACCATCAACCTGCCATTGTCGAATAACTGGGGAAGTATCAATACCGAAGCGAAACTGCTGGCAACGCACTATCAGCAAACTAACCTGGATTGGTACAACAACAACCCGAGTAACGTTAACAAGCTCGATGATTCCGCCAACCGCGTCATGCCGCAGTTTAAAGTTGACGGCAAGATGATCTTCGAGCGCGACATGAACATGTTAGCGCCGGGCTATACCCAAACGCTGGAGCCCCGTGCTCAGTACCTGTATGTACCGTATCGCGACCAAAGTCATATCTATAACTATGACTCGTCCCTGCTGCAATCTGACTACAGCGGCCTGTTCCGTGATCGTACCTATGGCGGTCTGGACCGCATCGCATCTGCCAACCAGGTAACGACCGGGGTCACATCTCGCGTTTATGATGACGCGGCCGTTGAACGTTTTAATATTTCTGTGGGTCAAATCTACTATTTCACCGAGTCTCGCACTGGCGATGACAACATTAAATGGGAGAATGACGACAAAACGGGCTCACTGGTATGGGCTGGCGACACCTACTGGCGCATCTCCGATCGCTGGGGTTTACGCAGTGGGATCCAGTACGACACGCGTCTGGACAGCGTTGCAACCAGCAGCAGCAGTATCGAATACCGCCGCGACGAAAACCGTATGCTGCAGCTGAACTACCGTTATGCCAGCTCTGAATATATCCAGGCAACCCTGCCGTCTTACTACTCTACAGCAGAGCAGTATAAAAACGGGATTTCACAGGTGGGCGCGGTAGCAAGCTTCCCGATCGCCGACCGCTGGTCGATTGTCGGGGCTTACTACTTTGATACCAACGTGAACAAAGAAGCGGATTCCATGCTGGGTCTGCAGTACAACTCCTGCTGTTACG
Source organism: Citrobacter sp. Cb023 (assembly GCF_030336805.1). Lineage (NCBI taxonomy): Bacteria > Pseudomonadati > Pseudomonadota > Gammaproteobacteria > Enterobacterales > Enterobacteriaceae > Citrobacter > Citrobacter sp. Cb023. Next base: position 164,424 of record NZ_JAOWCV010000033.1, read on the forward strand.
CCATTCGCTTCGGCTACGAACGTAAGCTGAACGGCTGGGATGACACTCAGAAACATGCAGTTTATGACAACACGATCGGCTTTAATATCGAACTACGCGGCCTGAGTTCTAACTACGGTCTCGGCACCAACCAAATGTTGCGTTCTAACATTTTGCCGTATCAAAGCTCTTTATGATCTGATTGATTTACAACGTAATCCGCTTTGCGGTTAATTGAAATGGAAAAAGTATGAAGAACTGGAAAACGCTGCTTCTCGGTATCGCCATGATCGCGAATACCAGTTTCGCTGCCCCACAGGTAGTCGATAAAGTCGCAGCCGTCGTCAATAACGGCGTCGTTCTGGAAAGCGACGTCGATGGCTTAATGCAGTCAGTAAAACTTAATGCGGGTCAGGCTGGTCAACAATTACCGGACGACGCCACGCTGCGTCATCAGATCCTGGAACGTTTGATCATGGATCAAATCCTCCTGCAGATGGGTCAGAAGATGGGTGTTAAAATCTCTGACGAGCAACTGGATCAGGCAATTGCCAACATCGCCAAGCAAAACAACATGACGCTGGATCAGATGCGCAGCCGTCTGGCACAGGATGGCTTAAGCTATTCGACCTATCGTAGCCAGATCCGCAAAGAGATGACCATCTCTGAAGTGCGTAACAACGAAGTTCGCCGTCGCGTTACTATCCTGCCTCAGGAAGTGGATGCCCTGGCGCAGCAGGTCGGCAACCAAAACGATGCCAGCACCGAGCTGAACCTGAGCCACATTCTGATCCCATTACCGGAAAACCCAACTTCTGACCAGGTTAACGCGGCTGAAAGTCAGGCGCGCTCTGTTGTTGATGAAGCGCGTAACGGTAGCGATTTCGGCAAACTGGCTATCACCTATTCCGCTGACCAGCAGGCGCTGAAAGGCGGCCAGATGGGTTGGGGACGTATTCAGGAGCTGCCAGGCATCTTTGCCCAGGCGCTGAGCACCGCGAAAAAAGGCGATATCATTGGCCCAATTCGTTCTGGTGTCGGCTTCCACATCCTGAAAGTCAACGATATGCGTGGTCAAAGCCAGAGCATCTCCGTGACTGAAGTTCATGCCCGCCATATTCTGCTCAAGCCATCGCCGATCATGACCGATCAACAGGCGCGTCTGAAGTTGGAACAAATCGCAGCTGATATTAAGAGCGGTAAAACAACCTTCGCGGCAGCGGCTAAAGAGTTTTCTCAGGATCCGGGTTCTGCCAACCAGGGCGGCGATCTGGGCTGGGCTGCAGCGGATATTTTCGATCCCGCTTTCCGCGATGCGCTGACCAAACTTCAGAAAGGCCAGATGAGTACCCCGGTGCACTCCTCTTTCGGGTGGCATCTGATCGAGTTGCTGGACACGCGTAACGTTGATAAAACTGATGCGGCGCAGAAAGACAGAGCTTATCGTATGCTGATGAACCGTAAATTCTCGGAAGAAGCGGCAACCTGGATGCAGGAACAGCGCGCCAGCGCCTACGTTAAAGTTCTGAGCAACTAATGACTCGTATTCAACGCGTTGTGATCACTCCCGGCGAACCCGCCGGGATTGGCCCGGACCTGGTGGTTCAGCTCGCCCAGCGTGAGTGGCCTGTAGAACTCGTTGTCTGTGCGGATGCCGCACTCCTCAGTGACCGGGCAGCAATGCTCGGTTTACCGCTTTCACTCCTCCCATACTCTCCAGATACCCCAGCCAGACCGCAATCAGCAGGTACGTTGACGCTGTTGCCGATTGCTCTGCGGGCGCCTGTTATCGCGGGTCAGTTGGCGGTAGAGAACGGACAATATGTGGTGGATACGCTGGCTCGCGCCTGCGATGGTTGTCTGCAAGGTGAGTTTGCGGCGCTGATTACCGGCCCGGTACACAAGGGTGTAATCAATGACGCAGGCGTCCCGTTTACCGGACATACCGAGTTTTTTGAAGAGCGCTCACAGGCGAAGAAAGTCGTCATGATGCTGGCGACTGAAGCGCTGCGCGTTGCCCTGGCAACCACTCATTTGCCGCTCAGAGCCGTTGCCGACGCCATTACGCCTGCTCTGCTTAAAGAAGTGATCGGTATTTTGCATCATGATTTGCGCACCAAGTTTGGCATTGCCGATCCGCATATTCTGGTGTGCGGTCTTAACCCGCATGCCGGTGAAGGTGGTCATATGGGAACGGAAGAGATAGACACCCTCATTCCGGTCCTTGATGAACTGCGTGCACAGGGGATGAAATTAAACGGCCCTCTGCCCGCAGATACGCTGTTTCAGCCCAAATATCTCGACCACGCGGATGCCGTGCTGGCAATGTACCACGATCAGGGTCTCCCCGTGCTAAAATACCAGGGATTTGGTCGCGGTGTGAATATCACGCTGGGCCTGCCCTTTATTCGCACATCCGTCGATCACGGCACCGCGCTTGAACTTGCGGGTCGTGGGCAAGCAGATGTCGGCAGTTTTATTACGGCGCTTAATCTCGCCATCAAAATGATTGTTAATACCAATGAATAATCGAGTCCATCAGGGCCACTTAGCCCGTAAACGTTTCGGGCAAAACTTCCTCAACGATCAGTTTGTGATCGAAAGTATTGTCTCTGCTATCAACCCGCAGAAAGGTCAGGCTATGGTTGAAATCGGCCCGGGCCTGGCAGCGTTGACCGAACCTGTAGGCGAACGCCTGGACAAGCTCACGGTCATTGAGCTGGACCGCGATCTCGCCGCCCGCCTGCAAACACACCCGTTTTTAGGGCCGAAGCTGACGATTTATCAGCAAGATGCCATGACCATGAACTTCGGCGAACTCGCACAAACGATGGGTCAGCCGCTGCGCGTATTCGGCAACCTGCCGTATAACATCTCCACGCCGCTCATGTTCCATCTTTTTTCCTATACTGATGCCATCGCCGACATGCATTTCATGTTGCAAAAAGAGGTGGTCAACCGTCTGGTTGCAGGGCCAAACAGTAAAGCGTATGGTCGATTAAGCGTCATGGCGCAGTATTACTGCAATGTGATCCCGGTACTTGAAGTGCCGCCATCCGCATTTACGCCTGCGCCTAAAGTCGATTCCGCCGTGGTGCGTCTGGTCCCTCACGCGACAATGCCGTACCCCGTTAAAGATGTTCGTGTGCTGAGCCGTATTACCACTGAAGCGTTTAATCAGCGTCGCAAAACGGTACGTAATAGTCTCGGCAACCTGTTTAGCGTTGAAGTACTGACAGAGCTGGGCGTTGATCCGGCGATGCGAGCGGAAAATATCTCTGTCGCGCAATACTGCCGGATGGCTAACTATCTGTCAGAAAACGCGCCATCGAAGGAGAGTTAAACATGATCAATTCGCCCCGAGTGTGCATTCAGGTACAAAGCGTCTACATTGAGGCGCAATCCTCACCTGATGATGAACGTTACGTTTTTGCTTATACCGTGACTATCCGCAATTTGGGGCGAGCGCCTGTGCAGCTGTTGGGGCGTTATTGGTTGATCACCAATGGTCATGGCCGTGAAACCGAAGTTCAGGGCGAAGGCGTGGTTGGCGTTCAGCCCCACATCGAACCTGGCGAAGAGTACCAGTACACCAGCGGTGCGGTGATTGAAACACCGCTGGGCACCATGCAGGGTCATTACGAAATGATCGATGAGCAAGGGATCGCCTTTACCATCGACATTCCCGTGTTCCGACTCGCCGTTCCTACACTTATTCATTAAAACAATAGCTATGGCAACATACCTCATTGGCGACGTTCACGGTTGTTACGATGAACTGGTAGCCTTGCTGCACCAGGTTGACTTTAATCCAGAACAAGACACCTTATGGCTCACCGGCGATCTGGTCGCGCGTGGGCCAGGGTCGTTAGACGTTTTGCGCTACGTTAAATCGCTGGGCGACAGCGTGCGGTTAGTCCTCGGTAATCACGATTTACACCTGCTGGCCGTGTTTGCTGGCATCAGCCGTAATAAACCGAAAGACCGGCTCACGCCGCTGCTTGAAGCACCGGATGCTGACACGCTGCTTAACTGGCTACGTCGCCAGCCGCTGTTGCAGGTTGATGAAGAGAAGAAACTGGTCATGGCGCATGCAGGGATTACCCCACAGTGGGATCTGCAGACGGCGAAGGACTGTGCTCGCGATGTTGAAGCCGTGCTGTCGAGCGACTCTTATCCATTCTTTCTTGACGCCATGTACGGCGACATGCCAAATAACTGGACCCCGGAACTGACGGGGCTGGCGCGCCTGCGTTTTATTACCAACGCGTTTACCCGCATGCGTTACTGCTTCCCCAATGGTCAGTTGGACATGTACAGCAAAGAGTCGCCAGAAGATGCGCCTGCCCCGCTGAAGCCGTGGTTTGCCATTCCTGGACCGGTCAGTGAAGCCTATAGCATTGCATTCGGGCACTGGGCATCGCTGGAGGGCAAAGGCACGCCAGAAGGTATTTACGCGTTAGATACGGGGTGTTGCTGGGGCGGGAATCTCACCTGTCTGCGCTGGGAAGACAAACAGTACTTTGTACAGCCATCAAATCGCCATCTGAATCTGGATCCCGGCGAGGCCGTCAACGCCTGATAGCCGTCTGCCGGAGGGCGGTGCTTACACCTAATCCGGCAGACGAATGTACAATCTGTAGGCCTGATTAGCGCAACGCCATCAGGCATCCACATTAACGACGTTCCAAAATCTCGAAGCAGTAGCTGTGGGAGTTTTGCGCGTCAGCATCGTGGAATTCACTGAACACTGATTCCCAGTCATCCGGTTCGTAGTCCGGGAAATGCGTATCCCCTTCAACTTCCGCATCAATGTGTGTCAGATACAGTTTCTGCGCTTTCGGCAGGAACTGCTCATACACACGTCCACCGCCAATAACCATAATTTCAGGTTCATCGCCACAGGCCGCGATCGCTTCCTCAACAGACTTCACCCACTGCACGCGATCGTCGGTGCCAGGCTTGCTGCTGATGACGATATTTTTACGCCCTGGCAACGGTCGCCCGATGGATTCCCACGTGTGGCGTCCCATGACAACCGGCTTGTTTAAGGTATTACGTTTAAACCAGGCGAGATCGGCAGGTAGGTTCCATGGCATGGCATTTTCCATACCGATGACGCGATCTACCGCTAACGCCGCAATCAGACTGATCATTGAATGTTTCCCGGATACAAAAAAATTGTCGCCACTATACGGAAAGCGCAATCTTTCGTCGACTGGCGGAAAGAGGATGAGCATGAAAATTTTCCGTTCTGCTGGCGAACCGACCTATTTAAGGTGGTACGCCAGCATTACAGTAGTTCAAAAACAGCCAATTAGCAGTAAAGTTTGCAGAACATCACATTTTTTACCCTATGCTGACGGTTTCACTTCCGGCTCATCGGCGACGTCGCCCGTATGCTTACCTTCATCCGTGCCTTGCCAGCCATGGCGTTGAATTAATGATAAGTGCTGACGATCTTCCGCAATAATTTCACTCAGCATTTCGCTGGTGCGTTTATATACCGCCGCGCGGGACGTTGCGTCATTTTCTCCTTTCACCATCTCCTCAACCATCAGCATGTTGAAGCGGCGGAATACATCGGCCCGCTCACGCGCTTCATAGCGTCCAAGCCCAAGACCTTCCAGTGCCAGACGTCCGGTCTTCAGCGCGCCCTCAAAGGTTTCACGTTCCGGCATCTCCACGCCAGCCTGGCGCAGGCGGATGTAATGATCCACGTCGCGCGCACGGGCAATAATTTGCAGATGCGGGAAATACTGTTTCACCATTTCGGTCAGTTGCAGGCTGGTTTGCGGATCGTCAATGGCGTTAATAATAACTTCAGCTTTAGCCGCCCCGGCAGACTCCAGCAGATCCATCCGCGTCGCATCGCCATAGAAAACCTTCATGCCGAATTTACGCAGCGTTTCGATATGGTCCGGGTCATGATCAAGAACCACCATTTTGACCCCGCTCGACAACAACAGACGACCGGTTATCTGACCAAATCGCCCAAACCCGGCGATGATCACCCGAGGTTGTTCCTCGTCGATTTCATCTGCTTCCCGCTCTTCACCGGTCGCCGATTTTTCCAGACGCGTCAGAATTACCAGTAAAATCGGCGTCGCCGCCATCGACAGCGCCACCGCCAGCGTCAGAGATTTCGCCCAATCAGGATCAAGCACGTTTGCCATTTGCGCCGCGCCAAACACCACGAAGGCAAACTCACTGCCCTGCCCTAATAACACGGCAAACCATCTGCGCTGCTTGTTCGGCACCTGTAAGGGTTTCGCTATCAGCCACAGCATGACAGTTTTGATAACCAGGAAACCGACCAACAGAATGATAATGCGCAAGGGATTATCAATCAGCGTACCAAAGTCGATAGACATCCCGACGCCGATGAAAAACAGTCCCAGCAGCAGCCCTTTAAATGGCTCGATATCGCTTTCCAGCGCGTGACGATACTCAGAGCTTGCCAGCAGCACGCCAGCCAGGAACGCCCCCATCGCCATCGACAGTCCAACCTCTTCCAACAGCAGACCGAAGCCAAAAACGAGGAACAGCGCAACGGCACTGAATACTTCCCGCAGGCCAGAACGAGCGACAAAACGCAAGGCCGGACGCGTCACGTAACGCCCCAGCAACACCACCAGCACCAGGGCGCTCGCCACCTTAAGGGCGGAGAGCGCAAACGCCCCAAGCGTTGTCGATGCTCCGCTCGCCGCAAGTAATGGGATCATCGCCACCAGAGGAATAGCGGCGATATCCTGGAACAACAGCACGGCAAACGCGCTGCGTCCCATTTGCGAAACCATCAGGTTCCGCTCATTCATCGCCTGCATAGCAATAGCCGTGGAGGAAAGCGCCAGCGTCATGCCGATCAGTTCCGCTACCTGCCAGCGCAGGCCGAGGAACATACAGAACAAACCAATCAGACCGCCGCAAACCACCATCTGCAGCGCACCACCACCGAACACCGAGGCCCGCAGTTTCCACAAACGTTGCGGATCCAGCTCCAGACCGATGACAAACAGCATCAGCACCACGCCGATCTCGGCAAAATGCAGGATTGATTCAGCGTCGGTCACCATCCTCAGGCCCCATGGTCCAATAATGCACCCTGCGATGAGATACCCCAGCACTGACCCTAGCCCCAGTCGCACGGCAATGGGGACAATCAGCGCCGCCGATCCGAGATAAATCAGCGCCTGTATTAGCGTATGGTTATCCATGATGAACCTCCTGCCACTCCAACAGACGCTGTTTGTAATGACGCGCCTGCGCCTGCAGAGTTTCATCATCACAGATAAACGTACAGTGCATCGCAAACGGCGGCAGCCATTTGAGGCCACAGTAGAGCGCCGTTGCCTGTAAGGGCTGGGAAAGCACATCAAATCCGGGATGGGAGCCAATATCAAAGTGGTTTTCGCCGCCGCCGGTCGTCACTGCCCACAGCAGATGTTTACCGTGGAGCGCAGTCCCGCCGTGGCCATACGCCCAACCGTGCGAAAGGACCTTATCCATCCACAGCTTGAGTAAGGGAGGAGTGCTATACCATTGCATAGGATGCTGCCAGATAATCAAATCAGCGCGCGCCAGCGCATCCTGTTCAGCGGCAATATCGATATTGAAGTCGGGGTAGAGCTGGTAGAGCGAGCGGATCTCCACGCCCTCCAGCATCCTTGCCTGTTCAAGCATCCGCTTATTCGCATGCGAGTGCTGCGGATAGGGATGCGCATAAATGATGAGGATCATGATTAGCCTGTTTCACTGCATTATTGTAATAACAGTGAGTTTAGTCAGTTAATCCGCAGGCTAACAGTCAATATTATTGAGTGGTTGAATGGAGAAAACTGAACTAGTTATCCAGTTCGCTCATATCTTTAACCTGATCGCGGTTAATTTGTTCCGTCTTACCCGTTTGCGCATTTTTGTACGACACCAGGCCTGTATCATCATCGACTTGCGGTTTGCCGTCGGTCACGATTGTTTTGCCATCGGTAGTTTTAACCGCCTGGTTCGAGGAGCAACCGGCAACGGTGAACAGTGCTGCTGCGGTAAAAATAGAGGTGATCAGAATATGTTTTTGCATGGTGTTCTCCCTGCTTTTCAGTCGTTTTCAGTGATATACCCGTTAACTGTAGGCTAACTGACTGAGTTGCAGGGAAAATACAGAACACTCCTAATAACCCGTCCTGGTCACGGGTTTACTGCGGATCGTCATTTGGCTGGTTTGCGCCAGCGTCAGACCTCGCGTTTCCGGGGCGAAAGCGATGGACACGAGCAGGCCGATCAGCGAAATGCCCGCCCCCATCAGCATGACATTACTGATCCCGTATTTGGTGATGAACACCGGCAGCGCCCAGGTTGAAACAATGGTGCCGATACGGCTTAAGGACATAATCACCCCGACGGCAGACGCACGAATATCGGTGGGAAACAGTTCGTTAGGGTATAGCCATTGCAGGTTTCCTGGTCCCCCAGAGAAAAATGCGTATACGGCAAACGCCAGCACCACCAGCCACGCGCCCATATCAGGGATTAACCCCAGCACGGCCAGCGCCAGCGTCATCATAATGAAGCTGCCAATTAACAGCGGTCGTCGGCCCGCGCTATTAAGCCAGAACATGGGAGGAATGCATCCCAACATAAAGCACAAGCTGATTACCACATTTCCCAACGCGGCGCTTTTCCCGGCACCAAGCCCCAGCAGCCCCACAATCTGCGGACCAAAGGTATAAATGGCAAACATCGGGATCACCTGACAAGTCCAGATAGCGGCGACAAACAGCACAAACGGGAAATGACGGCGATTAAATAGCTGAAGAAAGCGCGTCTCCTGCGGCGCTTCTTCGTCGAACACCACCGGTTCACCGAACAGTTTGATCATCATCTCCTCACACTCTTTCACCCGACCTTTACGCAGCAGCCAGCGCGGCGATTCAGGAAGATCGAAACGCCCAATCAGGATCAAAATGCAGGGGATCACCGCGCTGCCCAACATCCAGCGCCATCCGCCCTCAACATCATACAACCAGTAGCCGACCAGATCGGCACAGGTGGCGCCGACATACCACATAGCGGCGATAAAACCGATGGAGAAAGCGCGCTGGCGGGTATTGGAAAACTCGGTGATCATCGAGGTGGCGATCGGGTAGTCGGCACCAATCACAATGCCGATCAGCACGCGCATTACCAACAGCTCAACGGGCGAGGAGACAAACATGGTTGCCGCCGATATCACGCCAATGGCGATAATATCGATAATGAACATTTTGCGCCGCCCGACCTTGTCGGAGATGTAGCCAAACAGCGACGTCCCCACAAACAGCCCCGCAAGCGTACCGGCGCCCAGCAGACCAATCCACTGCGCATCCAGTTTCAATGCTGGCGTGAGCTGTTCCAATGCCACGCCAATCATCACCAGCACATAACCATCCAGAAACGGCCCACCGCTTCCCCACAGCATTATCCTGCGGTGAATAGAGGTGAATTTGATGTCATCAAAGTTCCTGGGCTGCTGCATGGTTATGTCCTGTTTTATTTTAACTTAATGCCTGATGACGTTACGCTTATCAGGCCTACGCATTGTTCCTGTAGGCCGGATAAGGCGAAGCCGCCATCCGGCACCAGGTTTAGCCGTAGCGGAACTCCACGCCAAACGTCCCACGCGGGTATTCCCATTTTTCCAGCGCTGTATCCAGTCCGAGAATGCGGCACGTTCCGCATTCCAGGCATCCGGCATAATCAAAACGTACGCTGCCGTCATCCTGCTTTTTATACAGGCCAGCCGGACAGGCCTTAATCAGCACCTCCAGCGCCTGTTTATCAGGATCGGTTTTGAGAATGATATGCGGACTGTCTTCATCCACATTGAACTTATTGACGCCCAGTTTGACGTCCACGTTGACGGGAGATGTCATAATACGGTCACTCCTTTCAGGCCATCTTTCATCAGGTTGATGAAGCCCACTTTCTTCGCATGGCGCAGGATTTTTTTACGCATTGGCACCGGTGCCGAACCATCCACGGTGAACAGGTCGCGCGCAATACTGACCGCCATTTCCGGATAAGCGGTAAACATGCGTGGGTTATCAAGAAAAGCGGGTAGCTTTTGATACATGCGCATATCGCGCATCGGGCCTTCGTCCAGATGCTGACGGTATTCCTCCAGCGACTGCTTGCTAAAATCGTCGCGCTTCATTGCGGAAAGCACCGTTTTCGCCGCCGCTTCACCTGCGGATATGGCGAGATCCATACCGCGAATGGTAAAGCCGAGGTTCATACACATTCCGGCAGCGTCACCAGCAATCAGTACGCCGTCCCCCACCAGTTCTGGCTGCATGTTGATACCGGCTTCCGGTACGACGTGCGCGGCATATTCCACCAGCTTGCCACCGGCGATCAGCGGGGCAACCGCCGGATGCTGTTTGAAATCTTCCAGCATTTGCGGAACCGATTTTTTCGCATCTTTCAGATGATGAAGGCCGCAGACCAGTCCCAGAGAAAGGGTCGTTTCATTCGTATAGAGAAAGCCACCGCCCATCAACCCATCGGTGGGCGATCCGGCAAACAGACAGGCAGCCCCTTCGTTCCCTTGTAACTGGAAACGATCTTCAATTACCGATTTCGGCAACTCGATCAGCTCTTTTACGCCGACGGCAACATGCGATGCCTCGACGCGCTTTGCCATACCCAACTTTTCAGCCAACAGAGAATTCACTCCGTCGGCAAGGATCACCACTTTGGCTTCCAGAATATCGCCATCGGCTTCCACGCCCACGACTTTGCCCTCGCGCTGCACAACGTTATCCACGCGGATACCGGTGATGAGCTGAGCGCCCGCCTCTTCGGCCTGTTCCATCAGCCAGGCGTCAAATTTACTGCGTAAGACAGAGTAAGAAACCTGCGACGATTTGGCGTCTTCGCCGTTGCAATAGTCGATGGTCATCGCCCCTTTGTCGGTCATAAAGGCGAGTTTTTCGTGGGTGATGATGCGTTCAATGGGGGCCTGCTCAGCAAAACCGGGAATGATATTCTCCAGGCTATGCGCATACATGCGCCCACCGGTGACATTCTTCGCGCCAGCAGAATTGCCGCGCTCGATAACCAGCACCTGTGCGCCCTCCCGAGCCAGCACCAGCGCCGCAACCGAACCCGCCAGACCTGCACCCACGATGATGGCATCAAAGATATCTTCGGACATACGTACTCCTGTCAGCGGCAGGACACCTTCGCATCCTGCCCGAAATGGTTTAACGCGCTAAAGCAGCCGTCAGCGCAGGCAGGATCTTCAGTGCATCGCCAACGATGCCAAAATCCGCATACTGGAAAATCGGCGCATTTTTATCTTTGTTGATGGCGAAAATCGTCTGCGCGCCGTTGGCGCCGACCATATGTTGGATCTGCCCGGAGATCCCCACGGCCAGATACAGTTCCGGCTTGAGCATCAGGTTGGAGATGCCGACGTAGCGTTCGTGCTCCATCCACTTCTCGTTTTCCGCCACCGGACGGGAGCACGCCAGCTCGGCGCCAATCGTCTGGCACAGCGCCTCCGCCAGCGAGATATTTTCTTTGCTGCCGATCCCGCGTCCCACGCTAACCACCAGACGAGCTTTGTCGAGGTCGACGCTGTTGCTCTGACGTGCCTGAGTTGCCGTACGAGTAACGGCTACAGCCGGAGCCTGCCATGACACACTGTGCACCTCGCCGCTGCGGGCGGTATCCGGTTGCTGCGCGTCAAACGTTCCACTGCTGAGCGTTATCACGGCAAACGGTGAAGCGATTGTTTCTGCCCCCATCGCCAGGCCGCCGTAGACCATATGTTTTACCGCCGCTTTTCCATCCTGTACGGCGACTGCACTGGCGTCGTTGGAGACCGCTGCCGACAAGCGAAAACCCAGTTTTGCCGCTAACAGCTTGCCGCGACGCGTATTCGGCAGCAGCACCGCCCCGCCCTCGCTGTGCTGACGAATAGTTTCGGCCATCACATCAGCGTAGTCTTCGACCATACGGTCTTCTGGTTTACCGCTGAGTAACCAGACATCATCTGCGCCTAAATGGCATGCCGTCGCGCAGTCCGCTTCACTCAGCACAAACGTGTTAACTTTTTCACCTAAAGCCTGCGCACCATTCATCAGTTCCGGCAGACGAGAAGGGGTATCGCTGAATACCCAGATACTGGAAAATTTGTTCATAACATCCCCTGATAATTAAATGATTTTGCGAAGATTCTCGACAAATGCGGCAATCTGTTCTTCACCGTCACCTTCAATTACAACGCGCTGACGCTCGCGCTGCTTCGGTGCAGCAACGTGTTGTTCGGAATATGCCTGCGCGCTGTTCAGGCCAATGTCTGCCGGCGACCAGACCTGAACCGGTTTTTTCGCCGCGCCAAGAATGGCTTTCATCGAAGGGATTTGTGGGGTATTGATGTCCGTTGAGACCGCGATCACCGCCGGAAGCGGAATGCTCAGAGTTTCGACTTCATCTTCCAGTTCACGCTCTACCGTCAAAGTGCTGTCAGTAAGAGAGAGGATTTTACTCACGCCGTTAATCGCCGGAATGTTCAGCGCTTCGCCCACCAGCAGACCAACCTGCTGAGCATAAAGATCGGAAGAACCGTCACCGCAAATAAGCAGATCGAAACCTGCTTTTTGCGCGGCGGCAGCCAGCGCGCTGGCAGTTTGTTGTGGCAGCGCCTGCTCAAATTGCTCGTCAATAACAACAATCAGTTCATCTGGGCCACGGGAAAGCACATCTTTTCGCCCTTTTGCATTGGTCAGCGCTTTGCCGCCGACGCTCATGGCCACAACCAGGGCCTCTCCTGACTGTTGTTTCAACTGACAAGCCGCTTCGATCGCATTCAGATCATACTGGCTTATTTTGCCATCCGCTTTGCTGAAATCGAGTGAACCATCAGCATTATTAATCGCAATATCCTGTTCATCAGGTACGCATTTGTAGCAAGTAATTATCTTCATTGCATCTCCAGAAATCATGAAGGAAACGTATTTATATCGGCAGTGTTAAATACAGATATCACGCTCTTTAATTCGGAAATAAAACCTTAATCACCAATATTGAAAATGTCACACATTGAAATTCGTAACTTTCAATAGTGTTATGCACCTCACCAATATTGAAAGAATCACGTCAAATATGAAAATTTTCAATATTGTCTGCGGGTTCAACAATATTGAACGCCAGTCACTTAAAAAAGTTAAAAAACCACAGCCAACAAATTGATTATAAACAAAAAATATCAAATTTTTGAGCGAATTACTCAGCATAAAAAAGTGTGACGAAGATAACAGAACCACCCGATATGAATACTCATTATGGGTTACTCACTGAGGCGCTCCCAGAGGTTAAAAAGTTATCAACAAATCATTAATAATAAATAAACAAACGATCATGCACGGGCACGCTAAATAAGTTTCGTTTTCACACTGGAATTCACTTATGAAAAATGAAAAGAGAAAATCGGGAATTGAACCGAAGGTTTTTTTTCCGCCATTAATAATAGTTGGGATACTTTGTTGGCTAACTGTAAGAGATCTCGATGCCGCTAACGTCGTTATTAATGCGGTATTCAGTTATGTTACCAATGTCTGGGGCTGGGCATTTGAATGGTATATGGTCGTCATGCTCTTCGGCTGGTTCTGGTTGGTCTTTGGCCCGTATGCCAAAAAGAAATTAGGCGACGAAAAACCAGAGTTTAGTACCGCCAGCTGGATTTTTATGATGTTCGCTTCCTGTACATCCGCCGCGGTGCTGTTCTGGGGTTCCATCGAGATCTACTACTACATCTCCACCCCGCCGTTTGCTCTCGCGCCTAACTCTACGGGCGCGAAAGAGCTGGGCCTGGCGTACAGCCTGTTCCACTGGGGACCGTTGCCGTGGGCAACCTACAGTTTCCTTTCTGTGGCTTTCGCCTACTTCTTCTTTGTGCGCAAGATGGACGTCATCCGTCCCAGCTCCACGCTGGTACCGTTAGTGGGCGAGAAGCATGCGAAAGGGCTGTTCGGCACCATCGTCGATAACTTCTATCTGGTGGCGCTGATCTTCGCGATGGGTACCAGCCTCGGTCTGGCCACTCCGCTGGTAACCGAGTGCATGCAGTATCTGTTCGGTATTCCGCATACGCTGCAACTCGACGCAATCATCATTACTTGCTGGATCATATTGAACGCCATTTGCGTGGCCTGCGGCCTGCAAAAAGGGGTCAAGATCGCCAGCGACGTGCGTAGCTATCTGAGCTTCCTGATGCTGGGCTGGGTGTTTATCGTCAGCGGCGCCAGCTTCATCATGAACTACTTCACCGACTCCGTCGGCATGCTGTTGATGTATCTGCCGCGCATGCTGTTCTATACCGATGCCATCGGTAAAGGCGGCTTCCCACAGGGCTGGACCGTCTTCTACTGGGCGTGGTGGGTCATTTACGCCATCCAGATGAGTATCTTCCTGGCCCGTATTTCTCGTGGTCGTACCGTCCGTGAACTGTGCTTCGGGATGGTGCTGGGCCTGACCGCATCGACCTGGATCCTGTGGACAGTCCTTGGCAGCAACACGCTGCTGCTGATGGATAAAAACGTTCTCAATATCCCGCAGCTGATTGAACAACACGGTGTGGCGCGCGCCATTATCGAAACCTGGGCTGCTCTACCGCTCAGCACCGCCACCATGTGGGGATTCTTCATCCTCTGCTTTATTGCCACCGTGACGCTGATTAACGCCTGCTCTTACACCCTGGCGATGTCCACCTGTCGTGAAGTCCGCGATGGTGAAGAACCGCCGCTGTTAGTGCGTATCGGCTGGTCCGTTCTGGTCGGCATCATCGGTATCGTTCTGCTGGCGCTGGGTGGGCTGAAGCCGATTCAGACCGCGATTATCGCCGGAGGATGTCCGCTGTTCTTCGTCAACATCATGGTGACGCTGTCCTTTATTAAAGACGCCAAAGTGCACTGGAAAGACAAGTAATTCTTATTAACCCAATTGATCAAGAGGCTGAAAGATGGATTTCAACTTAAATGACGAGCAGGAGCTGTTTGTCGCCGGTATTCGTGAACTGATGGCCAGTGAGAACTGGGAAGCTTATTTTGCCGAGTGCGATCGTGACAGCGTCTACCCTGAGCGTTTTGTAAAAGCGCTGGCGGATATGGGCATTGATAGTCTGTTGATCCCGGAAGAACACGGCGGTCTGGAAGCGGGTTTTGTTACCGTCGCTGCCGTCTGGATGGAGCTGGGTCGTCTTGGTGCGCCAACTTACGTGTTGTACCAATTGCCGGGAGGTTTTAACACTTTCCTGCGTGAAGGTACCCAAGAGCAGATTGATAAAATCATGGCGTTCCAGGGAACCGGTAAGCAGATGTGGAACTCTGCCATCACCGAACCGGGAGCGGGATCGGATGTTGGCAGCCTGAAAACCACTTATACACGTAAAAATGGTAAGGTTTATCTTAATGGCAGTAAGTGCTTTATCACCAGTAGCGCCTATACCCCGTACATCGTGGTTATGGCGAGAGATGGTGCATCGCCGGATAAACCTGTTTACACCGAGTGGTTCGTTGACATGAGCAAAGCGGGTATCAAGGTCAACAAGCTGGAGAAACTCGGTCTGCGCATGGATAGCTGCTGTGAAATCACCTTTGACGACGTTGAACTGGACGAGAAAGACATGTTCGGTCGGGAAGGTAATGGTTTCAACCGCGTGAAAGAAGAGTTCGATCATGAACGCTTCCTTGTCGCACTGACCAACTACGGTACGGCAATGTGCGCTTTTGAAGACGCCGCGCGCTACGCCAATCAGCGCGTGCAGTTTGGCGAAACGATCGGCCGTTTCCAACTGATTCAGGAGAAGTTCGCGCATATGGCGATCAAACTGAATTCCATGAAAAACATGCTGCTTGAAGCAGCATGGAAAGCGGATAACGGCACCATTACTTCGGGCGATGCGGCAATGTGCAAATACTTCTGCGCCAACGCCGCGTTTGAAGTGGTCGATACCGCCATGCAGGTGCTGGGCGGTGTAGGTATCGCGGGTAACCATCGCATCACGCGTTTCTGGCGCGATCTGCGCGTTGACCGTGTTTCTGGTGGCTCTGATGAAATGCAGATCCTGACGTTGGGTCGTGCGGTACTCAAGCAATACCGCTAATTCAGCACGATTCGTAGGCCGGATAAGGCGTTTACGCCGCCATCCGGAAACATGCCCGGTGGCGCTGCGCTTACCGGGCCTACAAAAAATGCCAGGAGCAAAATTATGAATCATTTACCAATGCCCACCTTTGGCCCACTTGCCGGGGTACGCGTGGTTTTTTCAGGAATCGAAATTGCCGGCCCGTTCGCCGGACAGATGTTCGCCGAATGGGGTGCTGAGGTTATCTGGATTGAAAACGTCGCATGGGCCGATACCATCCGCGTGCAACCTAACTATCCACAGCTCTCACGCCGCAACCTGCACGCCCTGTCGCTGAATATTTTCAAAGATGAAGGCCGGGAAGCGTTTCTGAAGCTCATGGAAACCACCGATATTTTCATTGAAGCCAGTAAAGGCCCGGCCTTTGCTCGCCGCGGCATTACCGATGACGTGCTGTGGGAACATAACCCAAAACTGGTTATCGCCCACCTTTCCGGCTTCGGCCAGTTTGGTACCGAGGAGTACACCAATCTTCCGGCATATAACACCATCGCGCAGGCGTTCAGCGGCTATCTGATCCAAAACGGTGATGTTGATCAGCCGATGCCGGCCTTCCCGTACACCGCCGATTATTTCTCCGGGATGACCGCGACGACAGCAGCGCTGGCAGCCCTGCACAAAGTACGCGAAACGGGTAAGGGTGAAAGCATTGATATCGCCATGTACGAAGTGATGCTGCGTATGGGTCAGTACTTCATGATGGACTACTTCAACGGTGGCGAAATTTGTCCACGTATGACCAAAGGCAAAGACCCGTATTACGCTGGCTGCGGTCTCTATAAATGCGCCGATGGCTATATCGTCATGGAGCTGGTCGGCATCACGCAAATCAACGAGTGCTTCAATGATATTGGCCTCGCCCACATTCTTGGCACACCGGAAGTCCCGGAAGGCACCCAGCTTATCCATCGCGTGGAATGCCCTTACGGCCCGCTCGTGGAAGAGAAACTGGATGCCTGGCTGGCAACGCACACTATCGCCGAAGTCCAGGCGCGCTTTGCTGAGCTGAATATCGCCTGCGCGAAGGTACTGACCATTCCTGAACTGGAAGGCAACCCGCAGTACGTTGCCCGTGAATCCATTACTCAGTGGCAAACGATGGACGGCCGCACCTGCAAAGGGCCGAACATCATGCCGAAATTTAAAAACAACCCGGGGAAAATCTGGCGTGGCATGCCGTCACACGGCATGGATACCGCCGCCATTCTGAAAAACATTGGTTATAGCGAAGCAGACATAAATGAGCTGGTCGGCAAAGGCCTGGCCAGAGTTGAGGAATAAACGCGACGCGCTGACCTGCTGGTTGGTTAGCGCTCACGCCTGATTTCAGTGGATAAAGCATTATGGATATCGTTGGCGGACAAAACTTACGTCAGATGTGGGACGACCTGGCCGGGGTGTACGGAGATAAAACGGCGTTAATTTTCGAATCCTGCGAAGGAATCGTTCGGCAGTATAGCTATGCCTCGCTCAATGAAGAGATAAACCGCACGGCGAACCTTTTCCATTCCTTAGGGATCCGCAAGGGCGACAAGGTCGCATTGCATCTGGATAACTGTCCGGAATTTATCTTTTGCTGGTTTGGACTGGCAAAAATTGGTGCCATTATGGTGCCGATTAATGCCCGCTTGCTGGGCGAAGAGAGTGCCTGGATCCTGCAAAACAGCCAGGTGAGCCTGCTGGTCACCAGTGCCGAGTTTTATCCTATGTACCGCCAGATACGGCTGGAAAATACCACTCCGCTAAATCATATCTGTCTGATTGGCGAGCAGCTTCCGGTTGACGACGGCGTGAGCCACTTTACCCAACTGCAAGCCCGCCAGTCGACTAATCTATGCTATACGCCTGCGTTATCCACTGACGATACGGCGGAAATTCTGTTTACTTCAGGCACCACCTCGCGGCCTAAAGGGGTGGTGATTACCCACTACAACCTGCGCTTTGCGGGCTACTACACCTCCTGGCAAATCGCTCTGCGCGATGATGACGTCTATATGACGGTGATGCCCGCTTTCCATATAGACTGTCAGTGTACGGCTGCCATGGCTGCCTTCTCCGCAGGCAGCACCTTTGTGCTGGTGGAGAAGTACAGCGCCAGGGCGTTCTGGGATCAGGTGCGTAGATATCAGGCGACGGTCACCGAATGCATCCCGATGATGATCAGAACGCTGATGGTCCAACCCGCAGCCCCAACGGACAGACAGCATCACCTGCGCGAAGTGATGTTCTATCTCAATTTATCCGAACAGGAAAAAGATGCCTTTATCGAACGCTTTGGCGTCAGACTGCTGACCTCCTACGGTATGACCGAAACCATCGTGGGCATTATTGGCGATCGCCCTGGAGACAAACGGCGCTGGCCTTCTATTGGTCGCGTGGGTTTTAGCTATGAAGCCGAAATCCGTGACGATCACAACCGTCCCCTGCCCGCCGGAGAAATTGGCGAAATTTGCATTAAAGGCGTGCCGGGAAAAACAATCTTCAAAGAGTACTACGCGCAACCCGACGCTACTGCCAAAGCGCTGGAACCTGAAGGGTGGTTACATACCGGTGATTCGGGTTACCAGGATGCGGACGGTTTTTTTTATTTCGTCGACAGACGCTGCAACATGATTAAACGCGGTGGGGAAAATGTCTCCTGCGTCGAGCTGGAAAATATTATTTCTGCGCATCCGAAAATTCAGGACATTGTGGTTGTCGGTATTAAAGACTCGATCCGTGATGAAGCCATTAAAGCTTTTGTCGTCCTTAATGAGGGTGAAACATTAAGCGAAGCTGAGTTCTTCAGCTTCTGCGAAAACAATATGGCGAAATTCAAGGTTCCTTCTTTTATGGAGATAAGAACCGACCTGCCGCGCAATTGTTCAGGAAAAATAATCAAAAAAAATCTGAAATAACCCCTCCGGTCGGAATTCCTCCGGCCGGGAAACCTAATTATCTGGAGATGAACTATGAGTGAATCATTACATCTGACCCGTAACGGCCCGATCCTGGAAATTACCCTTGACCGGCCTAAAGCCAATGCCATTGACGCTAAAACCAGCTTTGCAATGGGGGAAGCTTTTCTTAATTTTCGTGATGACCCGGAATTACGCGTAGCAATTATCACCGGCGGCGGAGAGAAATTCTTTTCTGCGGGCTGGGACTTAAAAGCGGCGGCCGACGGTGAAGCGCCAGATGCCGATTTTGGCCCAGGCGGCTTCGCTGGTTTAACCGAAATTTTCGACCTCGATAAGCCGGTCATCGCCGCGGTAAACGGCTACGCGTTTGGCGGCGGTTTTGAGCTGGCGCTGGCGGCGGATTTTATCGTCTGTGCGGAAAATGCCAGCTTCGCGCTGCCGGAAGCAAAACTCGGGATCGTGCCTGACAGCGGCGGCGTACTGCGTCTACCTAAACTGCTGCCACCAGCTATCGTCAACGAAATGGTGATGACCGGCAGACGAATGAGCGCCGAAGAAGCACTGCGCTGGGGTATCGTCAACCGCGTTGTCAGCCAGAGTGAACTGATGGATAGCGCGCGCGAACTGGCACAGCAGCTGGTAAATAGCGCCCCGCTGGCTATCGCCGCGCTGAAAGAGATTTACCGTGCGACCAGCGAAATGCCGGTGGAAGAAGGCTACCGGTACATCCGCAGCGGTGTGCTGAAGCACTATCCATCAGTGCTGCACTCGGAAGATGCGCTCGAAGGACCACAGGCATTTGCGGAAAAACGCGATCCAGTATGGAAAGGTCGTTAATGTGCCTATGCCGGATAAGGTATTTACGCCGCAATCCGGCAATAAAACCGAGATAAGACAATGAGCTATTACGCCTTTGAGGGCCTGATTCCGGTGGTACATCCGGATGCCTATGTCCATCCCAGCGCTGTGCTGATTGGCGATGTCATTGTGGGGACCGGGGTTTATATTGGTCCACACGCCTCATTGCGCGGTGACTATGGTCGCCTGATTCTGGAAGCCGGTTCTAACCTGCAGGATGGCTGCATCATGCACGGCTATTGCGACACCGACACTATCGTGCATGAGAATGGACACATCGGCCATGGCGCAATCCTGCACGGCTGCGTGGTGGGCAGAAATGCGCTGATTGGCATGAACAGCGTGATTATGGACGGCGCGGTGATTGGCGAAGAGAGCATTGTCGCCGCCATGAGCTTTGTCAAAGCCGGATTTCAGGGAGAGGCAAGGCAGATGCTGGTTGGTTCACCGGTTCGCGTACTGCGTGAAGTCACGGACCAGGAGCTGCACTGGAAACGGCTGAACACCAAAGAGTATCAGGACCTTGCAATCCGCTGCCAAACAGGACTACACGAAACCTTGCCATTAACGCAGGTCGAAAAAAACCGGCCGCGCCTGAAAGGCACGACGGACGTAAAGCCAAAATCAGCACGGTAATTTATGCCGGAGAAGCGCTCACGCCGATCCGGCAAATCACCATTATCGACGCATGCTCTTGGAGAGCATCATCTGCCATTTCTGCTCACGGTTAAGCTCTGTTGGGGGAACCGCTGGCAGTCGCGGCGTTTTCGCCACACTCACCTTTTTTTCCTGCAAATTGTGATTCAATCGTCTGTAGAGATGAGAATCAATACTAATGACTTTCACCAAACGCTGGCACTGGCAGCCGCGGCCTGCAATTTGATTAGGGATCATCTTAACTTCACAAACAATTTCTCCCACTTCCGACAGAATATAAGAGAGCGTATTAATTGCTTTGCAGTGTTCAATATCAAAATGGCGGGAAATTTCCTTTGCTGTGATCCAACGATCTTCAGCCATCATCCAGTCAGCAATTAACAAATAAAGCGGTCTTTCAACATATTTTTCACACATAAGCACACCATTTCACAAATTAAAAATCTGGCTACGGCCTGTCCAAATTAATAAAAACTAAGCCATATTAAAATTGTGGATATAATGGATAGTATGCGACTTGAATGTTGATTAGTGTGAGCAACATCGTGCTTATTACATTGAAAATGTGGTTATGAAAGCACGGTTGGCCAGGAATGACCTTATGAGAGATAAAAAAAGGGTTTCTTTACAGAAACCCTTTCCCAATTATATTGCAGGCCCGGTTAGCGCAATTATCACCGGACCCTTTTTTTATGACTTTTTGATCTGCGCGTGCATTTCCTGAACCGAGGTCACCTTCTCGGTAGCATCGGCATTCAGCGCCATCGCCGTTGCGAAACCGCCGTTCAGGGTGGTGTCATAATGCACTTTGTACTGCAGTGCGCTGCGGCGAATCAGCTTGGAGTCTTCAATAGCCTGACGGCCTTCGGTAGTGTTGATGATGTAAGTGTACTCGCCATTCTTGATACGGTCCTGAATGTGCGGACGGCCTTCATGCACCTTGTTCACCAGACGTGGATTGATACCCGCTTCGCCCAGCACAATCGCGGTGCCGTGCGTCGCATCCAACTCGAAACCAAACTTCAGCAGCTTCGCCGCCAGGTCAACCACGCGCTCTTTATCGCCTTCGCGAACGGAGAGCAGCGCACGACCCTGTTTTTTCATGGTGGAGCTGCTGCCGAGCTGTGCCTTGGCGAACGCTTCCGCGAAGGTACGGCCCACGCCCATCACCTCACCAGTAGAGCGCATTTCTGGCCCTAACAGCGGATCAACGCCCGGGAACTTGTTGAACGGCAGCACCACTTCTTTTACCGAGTAGTACGGCGGGATAACTTCTTTGGTGACGCCCTGCTGTGCCAGCGTTTTCCCGGCCATCACGCGCGCCGCGACTTTCGCCAGCGGTACGCCCGTTGCCTTGGAGACGAACGGAACGGTACGCGCCGCACGCGGGTTCACTTCAATCAGGTAAACTTCGTTATTCTTCACCGCAAACTGGACGTTCATCAGACCGCGAACCTGCAGTTCGAAGGCCAGTTTCTGCACCTGCTGGCGCATCACATCCTGAATTTCCTGGCTCAGGGTATACGCAGGCAGAGAACATGCGGAGTCACCGGAGTGCACGCCCGCCTGTTCGATGTGCTCCATGATACCGCCAATCAGCACCATTTCGCCGTCGCAGATGGCGTCCACGTCCACTTCCACCGCGTCATCAAGGAAACGGTCCAGCAGTACCGGCGCATCGTTAGAAACGCTGACCGCGGTCTGGAAGTAGCGACGCAGGTCGGCTTCGTCGTAGACGATTTCCATCGCGCGGCCGCCGAGAACGTAGGACGGACGCACCACCAGCGGGTAGCCAATCTCTTTCGCCTTCTCAACCGCCATTTCAATGGCGGTCACGGTGGCGTTAGCCGGTTGTTTCAGCTTCAGACGGTCAACCGCCTGCTGGAAGCGTTCACGGTCTTCCGCACGGTCAATAGCATCCGGGCTGGTGCCGATAACCGGCACGCCTGCCGCTTCCAGCGCGCGCGCCAGCTTCAGCGGAGTCTGGCCGCCGTACTGCACGATAACGCCTTTCGGCTTCTCGATGCGCACGATTTCCAGCACGTCTTCCAGCGTTACCGGCTCGAAGTACAGACGGTCGGAGGTATCGTAGTCGGTAGAAACGGTTTCTGGGTTACAGTTGACCATGATGGTCTCGTAACCGTCTTCGCGCAACGCCAGCGAGGCGTGTACGCAGCAGTAGTCGAATTCAATGCCCTGACCGATACGGTTTGGACCACCGCCCAGCACCATAATCTTGTCACGATCCTGAGTTGGATTCGCTTCGCACTCGTCTTCATAAGTGGAGTACATGTAAGCGGTGTCGGTGGCAAATTCTGCCGCGCAGGTATCCACGCGCTTGTAGACCGGGTGCAGGTTATATTGGTCACGCAGCTTGCGGATTTCCGCTTCGCGTACGCCGGCCAGTTTCGCCAGACGCGCATCGGCGAAACCTTTGCGCTTCAGTACGCGCAAGAAGTCAGCGTCGAGGCCGTTGATACCAAGGTCTGTGACTTTTTCTTCCAGGCGCACCATTTCTTCAATCTGCACCAGGAACCAGCGGTCGATGTTGGTCAGGTTGAACACGCCATCGACGGACAGGCCAGCACGGAAAGCATCGGCGATGTACCAGATACGCTCGGCGCCCGCGTCTTTCAGCTCGCGGCGGATTTTGGTCAGCGCTTCCGGGTCATCCAGACTTACTTTCGGGTCGAAGCCGGTCGCGCCCACTTCCAGACCGCGCAGCGCTTTTTGCAGAGACTCCTGCTGGGTGCGGCCAATCGCCATCACTTCACCGACAGATTTCATCTGGGTGGTCAGACGGTCGTTAGCGCCAACAAATTTCTCGAAGTTGAAGCGTGGAATTTTCGTCACAACGTAGTCGATGGACGGCTCAAACGAAGCCGGAGTCCGCCCGCCGGTGATGTCATTCATCAGTTCGTCGAGGGTGTAACCTACCGCCAGCTTGGCTGCGACTTTAGCAATCGGGAAGCCGGTTGCTTTGGATGCCAGCGCCGAGGAGCGGGAAACGCGCGGGTTCATCTCGATAACAATCAGACGACCGTTTTTCGGGTTTACCGCAAACTGGACGTTAGAACCACCGGTTTCAACGCCGATTTCACGCAGCACCGCCATCGAGGCGTTACGCATGATTTGATATTCTTTGTCAGTCAGCGTCTGGGCTGGCGCAACGGTGATGGAGTCACCGGTATGGATGCCCATCGCGTCGAAGTTTTCGATGGAGCAGACGATGATGCAGTTGTCGTTTTTATCACGTACCACTTCCATCTCGTACTCTTTCCAGCCAATCAGCGATTCATCAATCAGCAGTTCGTTGGTTGGGGAAAGATCCAGACCGCGTTCACAAATTTCTTCAAACTCTTCGCGGTTGTAGGCGATACCGCCGCCGGTGCCACCCATGGTGAAGGACGGACGGATAATGCACGGGAAGCCGACGTCAGCGGCAACCGCCAGCGCTTCTTCCATGGTGTGAGCGATGCCTGAACGTGCGGTATCGAGACCGATTTTTTTCATCGCAATGTCGAAGCGACGACGGTCTTCCGCTTTATCAATGGCATCCGCCGTCGCGCCAATCATGGTCACGCCGAACTCAGCCAGTACGCCCTGACGTTCCAGCTCCAGCGCACAGTTCAGCGCCGTCTGACCGCCCATGGTTGGCAGCACCGCATCCGGGCGCTCTTTCTCAATGATTTTGCGTACCACTTCCCAGTGAATCGGCTCGATGTAGGTGGCATCGGCCATTTCCGGGTCGGTCATGATGGTCGCCGGGTTGGAGTTCACCAGAATAACGCGGTAACCCTCTTCACGCAGGGCTTTACACGCCTGCGCGCCGGAATAGTCAAACTCACACGCCTGACCGATAACGATCGGACCCGCGCCCAGAATCAGGATACTTTTTATGTCTGTACGTTTTGGCATGGCTCTTTTACTCCTGATTATTTCGCGGACTGACGGTATTGCTCAATTAACTCGATAAAGTGGTCGAACAGCGGCGCAGCGTCGTGTGGACCTGGGCTTGCTTCAGGGTGCCCCTGGAAGCTGAACGCCGGTTTGTCGGTACGATGAATCCCCTGCAGGGTGCCGTCGAACAGCGACTTGTGGGTCACGCGCAGGTTGGCAGGCATGGAGGCCTCATCGACCGCAAAACCGTGGTTCTGAGCGGTGATCATCACGGTGTTGTTATCAATATCTTTTACCGGATGGTTGCCGCCGTGGTGGCCAAACTTCATCTTAATGGTCTTCGCACCGCTTGCCAGCGCCAGCAGTTGATGGCCGAGGCAGATGCCAAATACCGGAATATCGGTTTCGAGGAATTTCTGAATCGCGGTAATCGCGTAGTCGCACGGCGCCGGGTCGCCAGGGCCGTTGGACAGGAAGATACCGTCCGGATTCATCTTCAAAACATCTTCAGCAGAGGTTTTCGCCGGCACAACCGTCAGGCGGCAGCCGCGATCCGCTAACATACGCAGAATGTTACGTTTAGCGCCGAAATCGTAGGCCACTACGTGGAACGGCAGTTCATCGGCGGATTTAGCTTCCGGCAGGTCACCGGCCAGCGTCCAGCTACCTTGCGTCCAACTATAAGGCTCCGCGGTGGTCACTTCTTTCGCCAGATCCATACCGTTCAGACCTGGGAAGGCTTTCGCTTTTTCCAGCGCCAGCGCCGCATCCGGGTTATCACCCGCGATAATGCAGCCGTTCTGTGCGCCCTTTTCACGCAGCAAACGCGTCAGCTTACGGGTATCGATATCGGCAATTGCCACAATATTATGGCGTTTGAGGTAAGAAGAGAGGTCTTCGGTATCGCGGAAGTTGCTGGCAATCAGCGGCAGGTCGCGGATGACCAGGCCTTGCGCATGTACTTGAGAAGATTCTGCATCGGCTTCATTAGTGCCGACATTACCGATATGAGGATAAGTAAGAGTGACGATTTGGCGGGAATAGGAAGGATCAGTGAGGATTTCTTGATAACCGGTCATTGAAGTATTGAAAACGACTTCCCCAACCGCCGAACCTGTTGCCCCTATGGCCCGACCGTGAAACTGGGTTCCGTCTTCCAGAACCAATAGCGCTGACTTAATCAAAACACCCTCCAGAGAATATTCACTCACTTTATTTGCATATTAATTCATTAACACCACATGAATCAATGCAAATTTGCTTACCTATGGATTTCTGGCAAACGGCGGCATTCTAGAGATAGCCCACGTAAAAGTCTACCCAAAAGGGCATTTTTTATTATTATTTTACGCCACTGGGATAAAACACACGATTTAACAGGCAAAAAGATCAGCTAACTTGGGGTGGAAAACGCTTGCGGAAGATAAAGAGTGTAAAAACAGGAAGCGCGATAGATAAAAGTGGACCATTTGGTCAAAATTTACATTGAAATAACAAAATAACCCTGCAAAACATAAACAAATAGGTCATTAAATAAAAAATCAAATTAAAAAGCGAAAAATAAAAGGGCAATAAAATATTGCCCCATGTAATCAAATAGTTATGATTACAATAACCACATCACGAAGGGTAATAAAAGTTATAAATTGCGTAAATCAAGCACATCTTTCATATCAAAAAGACCGTTTGACTTTGATTTCAGCCAAATTGCCGATCGTACTGCGCCATTGGCAAAGGTCATGCGGCTGGAGGCTTTATGCGTGATCTCAATGCGCTCGCCAATATCGGCAAACATCGCGGTATGCTCACCAACGATATCTCCCGCCCGCACCGTGGCAAAACCGATCGTACCGGGTACGCGCTCACCGGTGTAACCTTCACGCGAATAGACGGCACACTCTTTTAAATCTTTATCCAGCGCCCCGGCAATCGCCTCCCCCATCGCCAGCGCAGTGCCTGACGGCGCATCCACTTTATGACGGTGATGGGCTTCAATAATCTCAATATCGGTGTAATCACCCATCACTTTCGCCGCCTTCTCCAGCAGCTTAAGCATGACGTTAACGCCAACGCTAAAGTTCGCGGCGAAAACGATAGCAATGTCCTGCGCAGCATCACGAATAGCCTGTTTGCCCGCGTCATCAAAGCCAGTGGTGCCAATCACCATCCCTTTACCGTGCTGGCGGCAAAACGCCAGATGCGCCAGCGTGCCTTCCGGGCGAGTAAAATCGATGAAAACATCAAAATCATCTTTCACCGCCTCAAGACTACTTTGCACGGTAACGCCCGTTTTACCGGCTCCCGCTAATTCTCCGGCATCGCTTCCCAGCAAAGAAGAACCTTCGCGCTCCAGCGCCGCGCCGAGCTGTACGCCATCCATGCCAAGAGTGGCCTGAATCAACTGACGCCCCATGCGCCCTCCGGCTCCCGCGATGGCAACGCGGATTTGTGCATCATGCATAGCTATTCTCTTTTGTTAATTTTACGTAAATCGTTTTCAGATTAACCAGCACATCGCTGCGCCGCCAGCCGAAAACGTCGATAATTAGAATTTAATGATAAACAGGGAGAGATATCAGTAAAAGGCATGACGATCAGCGAAAACCACATGATTCTCTGACCACCAGCGCAGGTGGCAGAATAATGCGTTTCGGAGGTTCGTCATTTCCCTGAATGCGACTATAAAGTAGCTCCCCAGCCTTGCGACCTATCTCTTTTGCGGCCACCGACACGGTGGTGAGCGCAGGTTGTACCAGCGCCGCTTCGGTGATGTCATCGAACCCCACCAGCGCAAAATCGCGCCCTGGTTCACGCCCCATTTTACGTAATGCCTGCATAACCCCAAGCGCCACAATATCCTGATAACAAACGGCGGCGGTAATTTCCGGGAACCGCATAAGAAGCGACTCTGCCACTTTTGCGCCGTCAATTTGGCTGGCCTGCGTCGCCACTATCCATTGCGGATTCGGCGATATTCCCTGCTCCAGCAACGTGCTGGTGAATCCACCGATACGCTGTGCCCGGCTCCCGGAACTTGGGCTACCACCGATAAACGCAATATTCTTATGCCCCATTTTGACTAAATGGGTGGTGGCCATTTGCGTACCGAGAAAGTTATCGGTTCCCACAAAATCAAAATCAGGATCGCTAAGAGGGCGAACCACCATGATGGCGGGAATATTGCGCCTTTTCAGCGCCTCGAAGAAGGAGGTCGGTGTTTCGCGCGCCGCGCAGAGCACCATGCCGCAGGCATTATTGCGCATCAACGAGTCGACAAATTTTTGCTGCCTTTCTCCTGACTCTTCACTGTTTGCCAGAAACAGAAGCAGGTCATGCCGCTCCATCTCATGGCTTAGCCCTGCAGTCATCTCACCGTAAAAAGGGTTAGTGATATCGTGTAACAACAATCCGACCTGATTACTGCTCCGGTTACGCAGGTTAGCGGCGGTTTGATTATAAACGTAGCCGGCATCATCCAGCGCTTTGAGCACCCTGTCACGTGTGGCCTGAGAAATGCGCCCCCGGTTACGCAACACCATTGAAACGGTTGCCGTGGAGACTCCCGCGCGTTCAGCAACCTGCGCCAGCGTGACTGTAGTCATGACCTCTCCTGTTTATTTCGAAGGTTAATCGAATAACCGAAATATTGCCTTTTTACGTGTGATTCACATCACGCTAACGTGCATTTCACCGCACTGGATTCTGATTATGGCGGGTTAATCGCGTTAACCACACTATGAAAATAAGGTTAATCGATTAATCTTAAATAAGCCAACACGGAGACAGAATATGCGTACAACCTATAATAAATTCCCTGAGGTTAACGTTCAGGGCTATGACAACCACGCCTGGCAGGGTTGGTCGTCAATTCATTCAGTGCTTAACACCAGGGTTTCTACCGCCGCCAAAACCGTATTGATCGTGGATTGCTATCCGGGCGTGCGGCTTGACGAGCTGGAGCAACAGCTTGTTACGACATTAGATACCGCACTGGTGCTAAATATTGAATCCGCCCGCCGCGATGAGCAGGCCCTGCATGATTTACTGGCGCGTAACCTTACCGACGATCGCGTATTCGGCGTTCTCTCCTGTCATCACCTGGATGAATTTTTTGATAGCGACAAACTCAGCCAACTCCGCCAACAGATTGATGCCGTTACCGCAGGGCTGGTTGTGGTGTACGGCTCGGGCGCTGCGCTGGCACACCCTGGTGACGTACTGGTTTATGCCGATCTTCCGCGCTGGGAAATTCAACAGCGTATGCGTCATAACGGGCTGGGTAACTGGGGTGCAGAAAACCAGGATGAAGATATTCTTCGTCGTTACAAACGTGCTTTTTTCATTGAATGGCGGGTATTCGACAAACACAAAACGCCGTTACTCAAACGCGCCGATTATTTGCTCGATACCACGGTAGAAAATAGTCCCGCGATGGTCAGCGGCGACGCGTTACGCGCCGGTCTGCAACAAACCACCGAACAACCGTTTCGCGTTGCCCCTTTCTTTGACCCAGGCGTCTGGGGCGGGCAATGGATGAAACAACGCTTCGATCTCGATCCCTCAGCCCCCAATTACGCGTGGTGTTTTGATTGCGTGCCCGAGGAAAACAGCCTGTTACTGCGTTTTGGCAACGTGCGGATCGAGATCCCCTCTCAGGATCTGGTGCTGACCTGTCCCCGCCCCCTGCTGGGTGAAAAAGTTCACGCGCGCTTTGGCGCGGAATTCCCGATCCGTTTTGACTTCCTCGACACTATTGGCGGCCAGAATTTGAGTTTTCAGGTTCATCCGCTCACTGAGTACATTCAACAGCAGTTTGGTATGCACTATACCCAGGATGAGAGTTATTACATTCTCGAAGCCGAGCCGGACGCCGTGGTGTATCTCGGGACCAAAACCGGGATCGCACCGCAGGATATGCTCGACGACCTCCGGGCCGCGGGTCGTGGCGAAAAAACCTTTGATGATGAACGATTCGTTAACCAGATCCCCGCACATAAACACGATCACTTCCTGATCCCCGCCGGAACCGTACACTGCTCGGGTGCAGGAACCATGGTGCTGGAGATCAGTGCAACGCCCTATATCTTCACCTTCAAGCTGTGGGATTGGGGCCGCTTAGGGTTAGACGGCTTACCGCGTCCGGTACATCTGGATCACGGTCAGCAGGTTATTGACTGGCAGCGCGACACGCAATGGGTGCACGACAACCTCGTCAACCGTATTGAACCCCTGGCTGAAGGAGAGGGTTGGCGGGAAGAAAGAACCGGAATGCACGAACGCGAATTTATCGAAACGCGTCGCCATTGGTTTACGGCACCGGTCACTCACCATACCCATGGCGGCGTCAACGTCCTGAACCTGGTCGAAGGTGCGCAGGCCGTTGTTGAAAGCCCGAGCGGCGCGTTTCCCCCGTTTGTCGTCAACTATGCAGAGACCTTTATCATCCCTGCCGCCGTCGGAGAATATCGTATTTCGCCGTTTGGCAAAGGCGTCGGTCAACAGCTCGCCACGATTAAAGCCTGGGTTAGAGGATAAGCGCATGATTAACGTAATTGTTGCCACCCATGGTCCCCTGGCGGACGCGCTTCTCGCCAGCGGTCGTATGGTTTATGGAGAATTACCGCATGTTTACCCCGTCACGCTGAGTGAACAGGCAGGTATCGAAGGGTTTAAAGCGACGTTCTCACAGGTTCTCACCAGTGCCGGAAAAGACGCTGACGGTGTACTGGTGCTGTGTGACATGCAAAGCGGTACGCCGTGGAATGTCGCCTGCCATCATGCTTTTTCTTCACAAACGGTTCCTCCCGTTGCCGTCGTAGCGGGGGTCAATTTCCCGATGCTGTTACAAAGCGAGGAGATTTGCCATTTAACGGATGTTCACGCCGCAGCCGTCGAGCTGTTGGCGCTGACGATACCCACGCTGATTAAAGCCGCCCCGGTTTTATCCGTTCAGTCCGACGATTTTTAAAGGAAAACACTATGAGTATTTCTTTTGTACGTATCGATGACCGCGTAATCCATGGGCAGCTCGTGACACGTTGGGCCAAAGAGCTGCCCTGTGATGGGATCGTCGCTATAGACGACGCCGTCGCGGCCGACCCTTTGCTCTCTTCGGTGATGAAAGGCGCCGTACAGGACACCAAAGTTTGGTTGTTTGATACGGCCACCGCGATTGAAAAATTGCCAAAAGTCATTGCCAGCGAGAAACGTTATTTCGTCATTGGCAAATCACCCGTCACGCTCAAACGCATTGAAGAAGCAGGTATCAGCCTGAAAAATGCCAACGGCAAGATTAATGTGGGTCCGATGAGCGCGCGTGCTGATACCACCACCATCGGCCCGAATCAGTCGGTCAACGGGGATGAAATTGCCGCCTTTGACTGGCTGACGCAACATGGGCACCTGGTTGAGTTTCGCCTGGTTCCTGATGCCAGTTGCTACAGCTGGCAGGACGCACGTCAGAAGCTGAAATAAGGAGCGCACGATGATTATCGAAGCTACGTTGATTGGCATACTTTGCTATCTCGGCGCCCTCAGCAGTCCCTGGCTTCTGGGGCTGACCGGCGGCTGGTATCTGATCACCCGCCCGCTGATTTCCGGAATGCTGGTCGGGATAATTCTCGGCGACATTAAAACCGGGATCATGATTGGCGTCGCGGTTCAGGCGGTGTATATCGCAATGGTAACGCCTGGCGGTTCGATGCCGGCCGATCTCAACTTTGTTGCTTACCCCGCAATCGCCTTAGGGATCCTTTCAGGAAAAGGCCCCGAGGTCGCGGTCGCGCTGGCGGCGACTATCGGTATCGCCGGAACCATTTTGTTTAACGCGATGATGGTACTGAACTCTTTCTGGAATCACCGGGCAGATGTGGCGCTGGAACGGGGTGACGAACGCGGTATTTACCTGAACAGCGCCATCTGGCCACAGGTGACAAACTTTGTCCTGCGTTTTGTGCCAACTTTTATTGCGGTTTACTTCGGCGCGCAATATATCAGCGGTTTTATGGACAGCTTGCCGAAAATAGTTCTGTCAACGATGAACGTACTGGGCGGCATTTTACCCGCCGTCGGGATCGCGATTTTGCTGAAGCAGATCATCAAAAACTACACCATGCTGATCTACTTCCTCGTCGGTTTTGTCTGCATCGTATTTTTAAAACTCAACATGGTCGCGCTGGTGATCGTCGGTTCGCTGTTGGCGTTGATCCATTACAACTACAAACCGGAACCGCCGCAGGCCGCGAATGCAAAGTCGGTAGCCGATGATGATGAGGATGAATTCTGATGGAAGAACGTACACTTACGCGTAAAGATCTTCGCCGCTGCTGGCGCGCATGGATGATGCACAACTTGTCATCGATGAGTTTTGAACGTCTGGAATCTTTTGGCTTTTGTCTGAGTATGCTTCCGGTGGCGAAAAAGCTCTATCCCGACGCAGCCCAACGTACTGAAATGCTGCGCCGTCATGCCTCATTCTATAATACGGAACCCCAGATAGGCGCGATCGTAAACGGCATGGTGCTGGGGCTGGAGGAGAAAAAAGCGAACGGTGAGCCGATCGATGGGGAGACAATCAATACCCTGAAGGTTGGCCTGATGGGCCCTATTGCCGGGATCGGCGATTCAATGATCCCTGGCATGCTGATCCCTATCCTGCTCAGCATCGGCATGGCCCTGGCGGCCGGCGGTAACATTCTGGGGCCGCTGTTTTATACCGTTGCCTGGCTGGCCATCATCATTCCCGGTTCGTGGTTCTTGTTCCTGAAAGGCTACAAAATGGGTTCTGGCTCGGTGGAAATGCTGGTGAGCAGCAAGTCTGCCCGTCTGCGTGAAGCGTTATCGCTGCTGGGTGTGTTTGTCATGGGGGGCGTGGCGGCCAGCTACGTTAAACTTGGCACCGGACTGGAGTTTATTACCAAAGATGGGGTGAATATCCATGTTCAACAGATGCTGGACGGTATCTTCCCGCAGTTACTGCCGCTGATTGTGGTGCTTGGTACCTGGTATCTGATGGCCAAGCGCGGTGTATCACCAGTGAAAGCGATGATTTTACTGTTGATACTGGCCGCCGTCGGCGTCGCCACGGGCCTGTTTGCGGGATAACACACAGAAAACGGTACAACCGGGGCTATGCCCCGGTTTTTTTATGGATGAAAGTTTTGCCATAGCTCGGGGTGCTTGTCCGGGCGTGAGATAAATTGGAAACGCGCCGGGTCCTCGATGAATTGTTGATAAACAGGTGCGGAGGTAATCGAGAATTCCGTATATTGTCTGGGCGTAACGGCCTGCAGTCGTCCAGGGATGTAACGCGGATTATGCTGCCAGATAACGTTGTTGCCCTGCAGCAGCGGATACCATGCCAGTCCTTTATGCGCACGCACGGCGTCGTACTCAAAACCATATTCACGATCGCACCACGCGCCAAAGGTTAACGGTACATCCGGGTCTGCGGATATAGTCGCATGCCCCCAACCGGGTGGTACCAACACTTTCTCACCGGGTCCGGCAATTACAGCAAAACAGCGGCCTGGGTCATCCTCAACATATTCCTGCATATAAATGATCGCTTTTCCCTGCCAGATTTCATAAAGCTCCGGCGGAGACCAGCCGCTGTGCTGACTAATACGATGAATATGTCCCTGACTACGCACCGGCTCTTCTCCCAGCCGTCCCGCCGC
This sequence comes from Citrobacter sp. Cb023, assembly GCF_030336805.1. Classification (NCBI taxonomy): domain Bacteria; kingdom Pseudomonadati; phylum Pseudomonadota; class Gammaproteobacteria; order Enterobacterales; family Enterobacteriaceae; genus Citrobacter; species Citrobacter sp. Cb023. The sequence goes on from NZ_JAOWCV010000033.1 coordinate 197,582, forward strand.
ATAGGTCACCACGCCAAACAACAGCATCCGCTTCTTCAACTCTTCGCGATCCTGCATTCGCGCCACATCCATCGCTATGGCATACACCTCTTGCGGCCCTTCACAGTGCGGATCGCGTAGCGAGGCGCGAATCTGGTCGAGTTGACGAATCTCCGGCATCGGCCCGGTAACCTCATCCCCATAGCTAAAACCAAGCGGGTGATGATGGACCGTCATATCCAGGCCGTAAGAATGCGCTAAGTCACCCATTCTGTACCTCCTTCGCCTGAACCGTCTTATTTTCCTCAAAGACCCTTATTCTGAAGCCGCTGGCGAGCGCTGCATAATCATGACCCGCAATCCCTGGCCATACGGCGAGCGCCGACAGAACCTCTTCCCCGGTGTTGATTAACCGATGCGCGGTAAAGCCGGGGATAATGTGGACAGATCCCGCGAATACTTTTTCCAGCCTCGCGTCGCCCTGCTCAGTTTGCAACAGCAGCAAACCGGTGCCACGCAGACCAAAATAGACTTCCCCCTGTTCGCGGCGCGCATGGAAATGCCCGCGGGTCATAAAATACTCACAGCCGACCCGGCCAGGGTAAAGATGGGTAACGCCGGTGTAGAGTTCACCTTCAGCGGGAGAGGTATCCAGCATCTCGACGTCATACACGACCTGCTCGCCAACCAGCTGTTGACGGGCGTGTTCATCGGCAAAAACGTCTGGAAGATCCTCAATACGGGTGGATTTACGCAATAACAGGCCATCAGCTAAAGCGCCGCTTGCCCACGCCACCTGCGGTGGCTGGATAAAAGAAAGGTTCATATGTGTCTCCGGCCCGAGGAGAACAACAGGATCAGATTAGCAGATTAATCGATTAACCTGCTATCGCTATCTGCATATTGCGGGCCGGATCACAGCCTCAAGGTGCCAGCGTCAGTACCTCTGCCACCCACTGCTGGAACCCCTCAACGTCCAGCCCCAGCGCGACCAGGGCATTTGCCGGATGCCCTAAACGCCCTTCAATGTCCACCACCGTCGTACCCGAGGTATATTCACCCTGGGTTTCAACCGCCACGAAGCACGGCTGCAGGGTAAACAGTTCCGGGCGCACCAGCCAGGCAATAGCGCACAGGTCGTGCATTCGTAGCCCCGTATTCATACTGCCGCTACGGTAATGGCTAAACAGCGCGTGCAGCATTTTTCCCGTCTGGTTAAGCTGCGGCAACGTCGCCAGATAGTCAGGGGTGAGCATGGCCTGATTAGTGACATCCAGCCCACACATCACAATCTCCAGCCCGCTCTGGAAGACTTTTGCGGCGGCCTCGGGATCAATAGCAATATTAAACTCCGCGTTTGGCGTGAAGTTCCCGCGCCCGGCAGAACCGCCCATAATCACCAGACGGTGAATGTTGAATATGCATTCAGGATAATGAGTCAGCAGCAGCGCAATGTTGGTCAGGGGGCCAATTGCCACCAGCGTCACAGGCTGCGGGGCATGCATCAACGCATCGCGAATGGCCTGGAAGGCAGGTTTTGCCATCACCTGGCGGTCATGTTCGACAAATTCATACCCTTCCATACCTGATTCACCGTGTACGGAAGCGGCATCTCGTAGCGGTCTCACCAGCGGCATCGATGCCCCCTGCGCCAGTGGAATATCCGCATTCCAGAAGTGCAGCAGTTGCAATGCATTACGGGTGGTTTTTTCCACCGACACATTACCTGCTACCGTGGTCATCAGTTGCAGATCCAGCTCAGGGGCAAACAGCGCGGCGGCAATAGCGGCAGCATCATCAATGCCGGGATCGGTATCAAGAATGATCGGTAAGCGCATGGTTTCTCCATAAAAAAATGCCAGACGTTAAGTCTGGCATCTTCTCATAATCGTAACCGGAAAGACTTACTCTACTTCACGAACATCCACACGCAGCTCTTTCGGTACTTCGAAAACGATGTTTTCTTCACGCCCTGCCAGCGGAATAGCTTCCCCACCGCCAAGCTCCTGCAGGCGAGCAATCACGTTTTGCACCAGGATATCAGGCGCCGAGGCACCGGCCGTCACGCCCACGCACCTGGCTTCTTTCACCCACGCTTCCTGGATATCGGTCGCATCGTCAATCAGATACGCCGCTTTCCCCATTCGTTGGGCCAGTTCAGCCAGACGGTTGGAGTTAGAAGAGTTTTTCGAGCCGACCACCAGCACAACATCCGCTTGCTCTGCCAGCGCACGGACCGCTTCCTGACGGTTGGTCGTGGCATAACAGATATCGTCTTTGCGCGGCCCGACAATTTTCGGGAAACGGCTTCGCAGCGCGTCAATAACGTCAGAGGTGTCATCAACGGAGAGAGTAGTCTGCGTCATGAAGGACAATTTGCCTTCATTTTTTACATTCAGTTTCAGCACATCTTCAGGTGATTCAACCAGATACATTCCCCCCTGCGGGTTACTGTACTGGCCCATCGTGCCTTCAACTTCCGGATGCCCGGCGTGACCAATTAAAATTGACTCTTCACCGCGACGGCTGGCGCGGGCAACTTCCATATGCACTTTCGTTACCAGCGGGCAGGTCGCATCAAAAACCGTGAGGTCGCGGCCTTTGGCTTCGTTACGCACCGCCTGAGACACGCCATGAGCGGAGAAAATCAGGATCGCGCCATCCGGTACTTCGCTGATTTGCTCAATAAAAATAGCGCCGCGCTCGCGCAGGCTATCCACCACATAGCGGTTATGCACCACTTCATGACGGACATAAATCGGTGCGCCGTAAATAGCCAGCGCGTTTTCCACAATGCTGATAGCGCGGTCTACGCCAGCGCAAAAACCGCGCGGGTTGGCCAACAGGATCTGCATTTTACGCCTCCAGTGCCGGTTCGACTTCCAGCACTTCAATATCAAAATGAACGGTATGCCCGGCCAGCGGATGGTTGAAATCAACCGTGATCGAGTCACCATTGATTTCGCGGATCACACCAGGCATCTCACTGCCGTCCATTGCGGTAAAGAGCATAATAGCGCCAATTTCTGGCTCGCCCGCGTCCATAAATTCCCGACGCGAGAAATACTGAATCAAGTCCGGGCTTGACACGCCGAAGGCGGCATCCGGCTCCAGAGCAAAAGTGGTTTTATCACCTTCTTTTAACCCCAGCAGGTGTTGTTCCAGTCCTTCAGACAGAGAACCGTCGCCCAGGCGAAACAGCGCAGGCTTGCCGTTATTGCGGGTTGACTCTGCGGTGGAGCCATCGTCGAGCTTAAGGGTGAAGTGCACCAGCACCGCACTGTTACTCTGTACTGATTTAGACATGCAGGTTGCTCTTTAAAATTGCTGCCGCCTGTTTGCCCGATAGCGCTACGCTTACCGGGCCCACAAGAATCGCAGTATATTGTAGGCCGGATTAGCATAGCGCCATCCGGCATTTTTTTATGCGGCTTTTTTCTCTTTCGACGGTAAGAAGCCTTCGAGGACAATCAATGCCGCACCGATACAGATCGCCGTATCAGCAAGGTTGAATGTCGCGAAATGCCAGTCACCGACGTAAAAGTCAATCATATCAACCACGAAGCCGTGCCACAGGCGGTCGAACAGGTTGCCCAGCGCACCGCCAATGATTAACGCATACGCGATGTTGTTTAGCTTCTGCGTCGCCTTCGAGCGATACATCATCACCATCAGGATAACGCAGATACCAATGGCGATACCGGCAAAGAACCAACGTTGCCAGCCACCGCTGTCGGCTAAGAAGCTAAACGCCGCACCATAGTTACGCGCGTAGTGCAGATTAAGCGACGGGAACAGCGACACCGTATCCCCCAGAGCAAAGTTCTGGAGGATCAGGTATTTGCTGCCTAAATCGATAATCAGCACGACTACCACCAGCCACAGCCAGCGTAGTCCTGTTGAACAAAGAGGCTTACTCATCAGGCAAACTTACGTTGTTCGCCATCACCGGCGATGTTGCTGACACAGCGTCCGCAGATATCTGCATGTTCCGCCACCTGGCCGACATCGGTAGTGTAATGCCAGCAACGCGGACATTTCTCACCTTCGGCTTTGCTTAGTACGATTTTCAGACCTTTAAGCAGTTCGCTCTGCTGAGCGTCAGCAGGAGCCGCTGCATAATCCGCAACCGTCGCACCGGAGGTCAGCAGAACAAAGCGCAACTCTTCGCCCAGCGCGGTCAGTTTCGCCGCCAGTTCTGGTTCAGCGTACAGAGTAACCGCCGCTTCCAGCGAACCACCGACTTTCTTATCCGCACGCGCCTGCTCGATGACCTTGTTCACTTCGCCGCGCACTTTCAGCAACTCGTCCCAGTAGGCGTCATTCATCGCTTCGGTTTCGCCTAAGCCAAACAGACCTTCGTACCATTCACCGGTAAAGACGTACTTCTCACGATCGCCCGGCAGGTAACCCCAGATTTCATCAGCGGTGAAGGACATGATCGGCGCCATCCAGCGTACCAGTGCTTCTGCAATATGGAACAGCGCAGTCTGGCAACTACGACGCGCCACGCTGTCCGCTTTCGCGGTGTACTGACGGTCTTTGATGATGTCGAGGTAGAACGAACCCATTTCTACGGAGCAGAAGCGCATCAGGCGCTGTACTACTTCGTGGAAGTCATAGGCTTCATAAGCTTTCAGGATCTCTTCCTGCGCAGCTTGCGCACAACCTACCGCCCAGCGATCCAGCACCACCATCTCTTCCGGTTTCACCATATCTTTTACCGGATCGAACCCGTTCAGGTTCGCCAGCAGGAAGCGCGCGGTGTTACGGATACGACGATAGCTGTCGGCAGCACGTTTCAGGATTTCGTCAGAAACGGCCATTTCGCCGGTATAGTCGGTAGAAGCGACCCACAGACGCAGAATATCCGCGCCCAGTTTGTTCATTACGTCCTGCGGGCTTACGGTGTTACCGATAGACTTGGACATTTTACGACCCTGACCATCAACGGTGAAACCGTGGGTCAGTACCTGACGGTATGGCGCTTTGCCCTTCATTGCAGTGGAGATCATCAGAGAAGACATGAACCAGCCGCGGTGCTGGTCAGAACCTTCCAGATACATATCTGCCGCATGGCCTGCAAACTCAGGACGCACATCCACAACGGATGAGTGGGTTGAACCGGAGTCGAACCACACGTCCAGCGTATCCGGGACTTTGACATACTGGTCAGCTTCATCGCCGAGGATATCTTTCAGGTCGAGATCCCACCACGCCTGGATGCCGTCAACTTCAACGCGTTTGGCCACTTCTTCCATCAGTTCGATAGCACGCGGATGCAGCTCTTCGGTGTCTTTGTGAACAAACAGAGACATCGGCACCCCCCACGTACGCTGACGGGAGATACACCAGTCAGGACGGTTGGCAACCATCGATTCAATACGTGCCTGGCCCCAATCCGGGATCCATTGCACGCCTTTGATCTCTTTTAGCGACTGCGCGCGCAGACCTTTCTGATCCATGCTGACGAACCACTGCGGAGTCGCACGGAAGATGATCGGCGATTTGTGGCGCCAGCAGCACGGGTAGCTGTGCTGCATCTTCTCAACGTGCAGCAGAGCGCCTTTATCGCTCAGCAGCGCAACGATTTTGTCGTTGGCTTTAAAGACGTTCACACCGTCCAGATCCGGATAGGTACCCGCCAGATATGCGCCGTCCGGGCCAACCGGGTTAGCGATTTCCAGACCGTATTTCTGGCTAATGACGTAGTCATCCGGACCGTGGCCGCCGGCGGTATGGACCGCACCAGTACCCGCATCCAGCGTAACGTGATCGCCAAGAATAGCCGGCACGTCAAAGCCCATAAACGGATGGGTAAAGCGCAGCAGTTCCAGCTCGGCGCCTTTTACGGTGCCCAGAATAGTGTATTCAGCCGCACCAATACGCTGCATGACGCTTTCAACCAGATCCTTCGCCAGAATCACAGCCTGCCCGTCAATCTGCACCAGCGCATAGTCAAAATCAGGCGCCAGAGAGATTGCGCGGTTCGCCGGTAACGTCCACGGGGTGGTAGTCCAGATAACCAGTGAGATCGGGCCATTGACGTCAGAAACGCCAAATTTCGCTTTTACCGCGTCCTGATCGGCGGCGTGGAACGCAACGTCGATGGACGGGGAGGTTTTGTCATAATACTCAACTTCCGCTTCCGCCAGCGCGGAACGGCAATCAACGCACCAGTGCACCGGCTTCGCACCTTTGTGCAGGTGACCGTTACCGATGATTTTACCCAGCGCACGAATGATGTTGGCTTCAGTTTTGAAGTCCATGGTCAGGTACGGATGCGACCAGTCGCCCAGCACGCCAAGACGGATAAAGTCTTTACGCTGACCGTCAACCTGCGTCGCTGCGTATTCACGGCATTTGGCGCGGAACTCAGCGGCGGTGAACTTCTCGCCCGGCTTGCCGTATTCCTGCTCTACTTTCAGCTCGATAGGCAGGCCGTGGCAGTCCCAGCCCGGAACGTAAGGCGAGTCGAATCCCGTGAGTCCTTTGGACTTCACGATAATGTCTTTCAGAATCTTGTTAACCGAGTGACCAATATGAATGCTGCCATTCGCATAAGGAGGGCCATCATGCAGAATGAAGGTTTTTTTGCCTTTTTTGGCCGCACGAATGATGCCGTACAGGTCATCATCAGTCCAACGCGCCAGCATTCCCGGTTCACGCTTGGCGAGATCGCCGCGCATCGGGAACCCTGTTTCCGGCAAATTCAGGGTTGATTTATAGTCACTCATCAGATTCTCGGTTCCGTATTTAAAACTCGTATAGGCATTAAGCCGGTTTTGTTAGCCCAAAAAATTCACGGGCAGTCAACTCATCACGCGCAATCTGCGCTTTTAGTTCATCCAGCGAGGCAAATCGCTGTTCGCTGCGTATTTTTTTACGCAGTACTACATCTATATGGCGACCATACAGGTCCATTACAACGTCCAATAGATGCACTTCCAACTGTTGGCGTACGCCTGCTACCGTCGGGCGTGTGCCGATGTTGGCGACGCCGGGGAAAGGTTTGTCACCCAGCCCCATTACTTCAACCGCATAAACCCCTTTCACCGGAGAAACCTGGCGACGAAGCGGTAAGTTTGCCGTCGGAAAACCGATAGTGCGCCCTAACTCGTCACCGTGAACTACGCGTCCTGAGATAGTAAAAGGATGCCCAAGCAGGCTTTCAGCCAGTTGCAGGTTATCTTCCGCCAGCGCCTGACGTACCGCGGTGCTGCTGATGCGCACACCGCCTTCACAGAAGGTTTGGGTGCTGGTGATATCAAAACCATACTCAGCGCCCGCTTCCTGTAATAACAAGAAATCGCCCGCACGGCTAGCGCCAAAGCGGAAATCATCACCAACGGCAAGAAATTGTACACCAAGGCGCTTCACCAGCAGATCGCTGATAAAGGTCTGCGCCGTTAATGCCGCGAAGCGCCTGTCAAAACGCACGCACAGCACGTAATCAACGCCGCACTCCGCCAGATAACGCAGTTTTTCCCGCAGGCGGGTGAGGCGCGCAGGTGACTTGTCCGTCGCAAACAGCTCCAACGGCTGCGGCTCGAAAATCATCACCATCACCGGTAAATTGCGTTTGCGCCCTTCTTCCCGTAAGCCCTGCAGCAACGCACGATGGCCACGGTGCACGCCGTCGAAATTACCAATAGTCAGCACACACCCATGCGGGGCCTGACTGAGATTATGTATGCCTCGTATCAGCTTCATGTCTGGCTCAAAACAGTGAAAATCGTGAAAGTATACCCTGTACCGCGTTCAACGTTAACCGGCGATTGTTTCTACGAAACAGAAAGAGGATGGTTTTCATCGTTATGAAACAAATTGACGCCCTTCACGGGCACACCAATGCAATTTTTCTCGTGGAAAGGCTGTATTCACGCCCCGCAAGCTGGTAGAATCCTGCGCCATCACTACGCAACGAGTGCTGCAATTTAAACGGCGCTTATTTGCACAAATCCATTGACAAAAGAAGGCTAAAAGGGCATATTCCTCGGCCTTTGAATTGTCCATATAGAACACATTTGGGAGTTGGACCTTGGCTAATATCAAATCAGCTAAGAAGCGCGCCGTTCAGTCTGAAAAGGCCCGCAAGCACAACGCTAGCCGTCGCTCTATGATGCGTACTTTCATCAAGAAAGTATACGCAGCTATCGAAGCTGGCGACAAAGCTACTGCACTGAAAGCATTTAACGAAATGCAACCGATCGTGGACCGTCAGGCTGCTAAAGGTCTGATCCACAAAAACAAAGCTGCACGTCATAAAGCAAACCTGACTGCACAGATCAACAAACTGGCTTAATCGCCTGCTTGTTGTTGCTTTGTGAAAAAACCCGCGTAAGCGTAGCATAATAAGCCCCATCATTTTTGATGGGGCTTTTTCATACATCAACCTGTCGCTATGCGATACAACCTGGGCTGAACCCGAATCTCTTTCCTCTTTTCGGCACTCAATACCTCCTGAATGTCTCTCAGGTCCTTCGCTCCACAGATAAAGCCAGTATCAGAAAGCATAAACTCTCCGCGGAACTCGTTATCTGGTTAATTATCGGAATGGGCTTCATTATGATCTCTACATCACCGATGCGGTGACAAAACTCGAGCTTGTTCTGGATGGCTCTCTGGCTGCCAGCTCTATTAATCAGACCTGCTGGAAATTCCGTGATGAACCACCTGAGGCATTATTTCATCTAACCGGCTCATCACTGGACGCATCATCTTGCCGAACGACGGTTAACCGAGCTTTTCGGTGGCAAGATGACGCTCTCGCCTTATCCACCAAACGCATAATAAACTTAAGTTGCATTACGTAACGAAAAATATCATGAAGTCACTTTTTTACATATATATTCATGATTTTTGCAATTTTCGCTTGTATCGTACTTATTGCACTGGCACAGGATAAATCCTTTTTGTCCATGACTATCTTTTCCCGTTTCAGGATTTAAATACAGGTTTTTTCCGCCATTATGAAGACGTAACTCTTCCCTGTAGAAAAACACTGTCAGGAGTACTAATACTGTAGTCAATACAAATGTCAGGAACGCTAAAATAACCCTCGCCTTATGCAGGGAGAGATTAACGGCAACGTCTGTTTTTTTGCCTTCGGTTTTTTTCTGAATTTCATAATGGGCACTGAGAATATCAGTGTCAGAAGGACAGGAAAATACCTCAGTGGCAGCAGGTTCATTTTTTTCAGCGCCTAATTCAGCAACCGGTGTAACGCTATAGGCCGGATTGATCTGGTAGCCCAGTCGGGGATGGGTAACGATTAAATCCGTCATCTCTATATCCCGCAAATCCCGCCGCAAGGCATAAATCGTCTGCAATAACGTACTATCGCTGGCGAATAAACCAAATTGTCCCCATACCTCATCGCAAATTTGCTTTTTTGTCGTTATATCTTGTTGGGTATGTGAGATGAGACACTTCAAACAGCGACCTTTCACGCCGGATAAATGAATACTTTCCCCATCCTTAAGATGATGAAGAACCATTTCACTTGTATCAAACAATAAATCATTTCCAATCATGAATGATGTAACCATTTGAAAATCCATTAACTATTGAGATGCGTTATTTTAGTACCAAAAATAATCATCTAACTGAGAGAATTGTCAAACCTGATGTAAAAAACCATAAAAAAATCTAAAAATAAGAAGGCAATGTCATAAAATGTAATATAAATTTACTTATTCAATCCAAAATAATAATTCACCTGATACACAATATTTATTTACTTATCTATGTTTTTTACACGATTGAGACAGCCGAAAATGTCCCCCTTTACAGGGGGACATGAGCGCTTACTTCGTAATACCTTTAAAATAGAACGGTCTCATATCAACAGTTTGCCGCGTCATTTCGCAGCCCAGCCCTTCGCGAGCCGCATTCACCAGCGGACCGCGATCCAAATCCGCCGTCCAGGTAAACAGGCCACCCAGGCCGCGGGATTTTACGTACTCGGCTTTGGCCTTCACGGTGCGCGGGGTATCCAGCGACATAAAGACTTTAGACTGTGGGTTATACAGGAAATCCGCATCCGCCACTTCATCGGTGTAAACAATAAAATTATTGCGACCGGTCTGGTTTTCCAGATCAAGATAATTTGCGATATGGTCGTACCATTCCGTTGAGCCGGATTCAAATGTTCCGACCGTCGTGCCGTATCCTGGCGTGTAAGTTCCTTTCAGCGGAGATACGCTCTGGATCGTCGCATCATGAGCATTACGGCTATAACCGGCATAACCGATAAAGACCTGTTTAAGCGGCACCCCAATCGACTCCAGATAATTAACGGCGGTCTCTACGCTCCAGTTATTCGCGCTGCCATTCGGGTAGAGATTGGTATGATGCGCCAGCTCGGTAGCCCACGGCGTACCAAAGAAGTCGTAGGTCATTAAATTAATGCCCCAGACCCCCGCATCAATGAGCGCTGGAATATTGGCTTTTTTCAGTTTCTCGATGTCACCAGCCGCGGCAACGCTAATTTTCACATCACTGCGATTGATTTTATTCAGCGCGGCTTTCACATCCTTAATCAAGGCAGCAAAATTTGGTGCGTCAGTATCATCGTAGGTATTACCGGTATTTCCCGGTGCCCCCGGATATTCCCAATCCAGATCGATTTCGCTAAACATCGGGAATCGGGTGAACAGATCGGTCAGGCCGTCGCAGAATAGCGCGCGTTTATGTGGATCTTTAGCCATAAAGTGGAACGCCTGGCTCATGGTCCAGCCGCCGATACTCATTGAAAGATGGAGATTCGGGTTCTTTTTCTGTACATCGCGTAACCCCCCCAGAACGCCCTGTGCATCGTACTGATGGAAAAGCGCCATGTAATCATTGCTTACCCAGCCCGCAAAGCCGCAGTTGCGATAGGAGGCAACATCTCCCCAAGCATCGACAAAAGTGGGTTGCCATTGCGTACGCTGGAAGTCGACTGCGGCATTGTTGATGGTCGTCGCTTTCTCGCCGGTATCGCCGACAATCCCGCAGAAACCCAGCGTAATTTTATCGTAAGCAAAGGGGTCTAATAACGCCAGGTCAACGCCGCGCCCACAGCTGGAAGGCGCGAAATCACCATCGAGACGGCCGTCATATTGCGACCAGTCAGTCCAGTAACCGGACACTTTAAACTCGTTGGGCTTGTACTCGTTATAGGCTACCTTCGCAACACGCGCCGATGTATAGCTAAACTCATTGGTTTCCGTGGCCGCCACAAATCCGTTCTGCTCGTACTCTTTTGTACTGAGCGAATCATTTTGTACCAGTTTGCTGTTAGTCATAATGCTTACCTCGTTAATGAGTCATAGAAGAAATAGTTTGTCCCATCCGTCCGGTGGGACACCTATGTAATGCTCCCATTATGCGAGGGGTGCTAATCACAAACGCTTTGAAACCATGAGATATCGATTTGATGAGATCTCATTTTCTGTATAAAACAGGTTATGAGATAGGGTAAGAAGCGAGCTGGAGGGGTCTCAGAAAATCTCTTTCTGTTTGATTTGCTACATCTTTTGCGTCGGTGCATCCACTTTGCTCAGCACTCACCAGTGACCCTGCCACAAGGTGGCAGGATGCAGTGTACCGACTGGCCGAGTAACCCCCCCACAATATGAAGTATGACGAGTGCGCCTTGATTATTTACCCGCAGAAATAAATAGTGCCGAGTAATCAGTATTGCAAATACGCTGCACCGCTGGATGCTGGATCATTCTTTCCGCAAATATGGCGTGATACTCCTCCATCACATTCTCTACGCGTCCAATTTCAACAATTGAATCATCGGCATAGAAATTGTGGGAATAAAGCGTAGGCGCAACAAAAATAGCGTTATGCGTTGCGCCAAACGCTTTCATCAGCGCGGCATCATCAAACTCGCCAAGGATTTCAACGTTCAGCCCTTGGGAGTTAATCCAGTTCAGCAGCTTACGCCCGAGCATCGAACGGCGCCCAGGGATCAGCAAGCGACGCTCTTCGAGGCAGGCCGGAAATGGTTTCTCAGGCAATGGCTGGGTGCACCAAAAGCTCACGCTGCATTCGCCAATCCGCACTGAGAACAACCCTTCCTGCTGCGTAGAATCGATCGGGCAGTCGGAGATAATCATATCCAGTTTATGCTGGCTGAGCTGATCCAGCAGCATCTCGTGCGTTGATTCAAAACAACGCAGATGGATTTGTTCATCTTCAACGACTGCAGCATTTAGCACGCTGCTAACCAGCTGTTTGGACAACGCATCCGCCACGCCGACATCGAACAGTAAATTCGACTCTTTGCGATAGTTCACGATATCCAGCATTTCCTGGCTTAACGTGAACATCTTATCCGCATAACGAAAAACCAATTCGCCTAATTCGCTGGGCTCCAGTCCACGCCCCTTCCGCTTGAACAACTTTCCCTGTAAGCGTTCCTCAAGCGCTTTAATCTGCCCGGTAATGGTCTGCGGTGTCAGATAAAGCGCCTCTGCTGCACCAACCACCGATCCTTCTTTATATACATGCCAAAAGTAGTACAGGTGGTTGTAGTTTATATGAGACATACACTCTCCCTGAAAATTGTCACGAAAGGGTTATCCCGTCAGGCTGCTGCGTTCAACCGGGTGCGTAACCAGCAGTAACCTATTACCGCCGACAGCAAAGAACCGATCAGGATCCCTAGTTTCGCCCAGTTAATCAGCTCAGGATCGACGGTCCCAAACGCCAGGCTGGCGATGAAAATCGACATCGTAAAGCCAATGCCGCACAGAATACCGACCGCCATAATTTGCTGGAAATTCGTTCCCTCCGGCAATTGCGCCATCCTGAAGCGTAACGCCAGCCAGCAAAAGAGGCTGATACCCAGTGGTTTCCCGATTAACAGGCCAGCAATGATCCCCAGCGGTAACACCGAAGTCAGTCCATCAATGGTGACGCCCTGCAGTGAGACGCCCGCGTTAGCGAAGGCAAACAACGGTAGGATCAGGTATGCCACCCACGGGTGCAGAACATGCTCCAGACGCTTCGCCGGCGAACGTCCGTGTTTTTCCTTCAACGGGATGAAGAAACCGACGATCACGCCCGCCAGAGTTGCATGCACGCCAGACTTCAGTACGGCCGTCCACAGCACTACGCCAACCAGAATATAAATACCGGTACGTCTTACACCGCACAGATTCAATGCTGCCAGGATAAGGATCGCGCACGCGGCAACGCCCAGCGACAGCAGCGAGAGATCGCTGGTGTAGAACAACGCGATGATCACAATAGCGCCGAGGTCATCGATTATCGCCAGCGCCATCAGGAAGATTTTCAACGCCAGTGGGACACGGCTGCCCAACAGCGCCAGCACGCCTAATGCAAAAGCGATATCCGTTGCCGCCGGGATCGCCCAACCCTCACGGGTGATAGGGTCAGCATAGTTGAATGCCAGATACAGCAGCGCCGGGACAATCATGCCCCCGATAGCGGCAATGATCGGAAACGCAGCCTGGCGCAGACTGGCCAGCGAACCTTGCATTAACTCACGCTTCACTTCCAAACCGATCAACAGGAAGAACACCGCCATCAACGCGTCATTGATCCACAGCAGCATATTTTTGTTGATCTCAAGCGCGCCAACCCGCAGTTGAACGGGCGTTTCCAGAAAGGCGTGGTACCATCCACTGGTAACCCCGATATTTGCCATCAGCATAGCAACCACGGCAGCGATGATCAGAATGATGCCCCCCGAGGCGTCACTACTAAAAAAACGATGCAGATGTTTCACTTTTATTCTCTCTATTGGGTGAATACTTCGTAAATACTATCTTACACCTTCAGAAAGCTCGTTAAAATTAGATTATTCATGATGAATAGATCGGTTTTTACGAACAAAAAAGCCCGAACAGATGTCGGGCATAGAGCGCAAAACACTGAGACCTAATCAGGCATACAGTCCCATTTTATAAACGCGGAAACTGGTGATGTCATAGCGATAGCCTACGCCATTCACTTCCTCGTTTTTATAGTAACCAGAGGTCATTGTCGCCTCAAAAAGCACCGACTTGGTTACCGGTTCAATTTCTTGCAGAAGCAAATTCCCCAATGCTTCATTTCCTTCCTGCGGATCAATAATGTCGCTATCCCCCGGCTGGCAAGAGATAGCTCGGCCATTTTCGTCAAATGTGCAATCGCCGAAATGCACAACGATGTTGCCATTCTGCAACACCTCTTTGGCGCTTACACAACTACTATAACCGCGAGCTCCCAACTCCTTACCGTATTCAAAAGGGCGCATTACCGTCATTGCGTTCAAATCAACGATAAAGTGTACAACCCGGCTGTAATTATCTGGTGGAAGCAGGCTTTTACTATCAACACGAGAGCGATAGTTACCATTGTCGAATACCATAAATTCGACCATTCCTGGTTCGTCATTAGCCACTTCAGTCACATTGTGTTGTCCCCACGACCAAAAATCACGGTTTGCCGCATCCACATCATCCTGATTGCTGAAGTCATAAAGAGGGACACCATCACTGTCGACCGGAGTCAGAAGGTAAGGCTTATACTCCTCGCTCCAATCTTCATGCGTGGACATAATAAACTGCAGCGATTCAGTCTCGAGGCTGATGCCAAAAACAGCGCTCTGATGACGCCCTGAAGCGATCAGCAAACTATTCGTTTCATTAACATAGCTTTGGTTGATATGCAGCCAGTCCTGAGCGGTCGGATCTTCACCAGGTGCCGTCCCCGTTGGTCTCGCTGTACGTGAGGTATCAAGAATAGCGGCCATGTCGTAATAGGCAATTTCCAGCCCGGTAGATAAATCCACAACTGAGACGCCATCTTCATTAGTCTTCAGTGAATCTGGTCTGCCCGAGGTATATTCGGAAGGCGCGACGATGGTATTACTGTCCCATTGCCAAATTGAGTGGTGGAATTGGTTATCCAGAATATAAAAAGTATACAGCCGTCCCATCATGTCGAACTCATACATCTCAAGGTAGGTGTTTTTAGCTTCTGATGTAGCCAAGAAATGACCGTTATCAATGCGCACCAAATTGAATGACGGGAAGTCCTGTGTCACGTACCAACGCACCACACCATCCTGATCCAGAGCATAGTTATAGCGGTCGAAATGCGTAATGAAATAGCAGCCCGGCGCAATCAGGTCGGCGTCAGTCACTGGTTGAGTCACATTGATAACAGGAAACCCTAACTGCACATCTGCAGAATCCGTTGCAGGTAAAGGTTGGGTTGCTATCGTATAAGTGGCGATAACGACTTCATCAACCAAAATAGCCAGTTGGTTATCGACATCTGCCACTAGGCCAAGTACAGGCAGCAGATTCGCCCCCACATTCAACGTAAAATCTTGCACGACTTGTATCGCGCTTTGCGCCAGATCCTGAATTTTCAGCGTTACAGTACATTCTTCAGCACTCCAAACACCGGCATATGCACTTAAAGGGGCTGTACCATAAGGGTTTAGAACAATGACCGCATTTTCCAACGTATTCTCATCAGTGATCCGAGCCAGACAATCTTGATAAACAGCTGTATGACTGAGAACCATCTCATTATTGCTGTCAATCTCCTGATTAACAGCGGGACGAGGTGTAGGCAACTTAATATCGGGGGAAATAATCTTTTTCATTATGCGTGTCCAATGTATTCATTTCATCGTTCCACAGCGGAACAACAAAATAAATACACTGGGGATATATCAATTAGGCAATCAAAAAACATCAATTAATATCAATAAAAATATTCCGTTATCGCATTATATTTTTATTATATTCAAATTTTAAATAATTCAGTACGACCGTAACATTGGCAGGAGACAGGCGACTAAGCTGAAAGAAAAACGGATGCGTATGCAAAAACTGAATAAATTTAGTGCTGCCCGTTAAGGTAGCGTAGCGTAGCATACTCGTTTTTTTATTTCCTGTGAGGTTACATACGGCTTTAGAGTAACCGCGTGTTGAGAAGGCTCGCCAGACATTATTGCGTATTCCGCCACTAAAGAACACTCGATAAGGAAAGTCTTTATCCGGAGGTGAAACCCCCATTTCTCTTACAAATGATATATGACAACGACCTTGCCGCACAGATTGCAGATTAGCCATCATACATCCTCCTAATATAAAACACTCATGATCGATGTCGTGCTGAACATTGAGGGAGTGCTCATCCGTAAGCTCTTTGACCAGCTCAAAATGCCGGTACGCGGGAAGAACCGGTTTTACCAACATCCCGGGATCGTTTTTGTAAAGCGTGGCGGGACCATAGTCGATATCAAATAGGGTATTTCGCCGCATCGTCATGAGTTCTTTGCGTTGGACAAGATGCGCTAACGTCCCAGGCGGCAGACGTTCCTCGTATTCAGAAATGTACTGATATTCGTTTTCGACTGGCTGCGTGGTATAATTAGTTGTCACAGCGATAACCCTGCCACTGCTCTCTTCTGCCGTAACCAGAGCATACAAACTGTTGTCGCCGCCATTAAATTTAACCCGAAAAGCGCACGTACTCATCGCCAGATCAAACGCAGGAAAAACGAACTCTCGTTCAGCCTCATTTACCTTGCGGGATAATTTTTGTAGCGCACGGTTTAGACCCGTGCTGTCTAATGAAAGTGTCGCTCTAATATCAGACAACGAAGCGCCTTCCTGGATAAGTCTGGCAAGGTTTTCCTGACGGATATCTGCCTTATGTTCTCCCGGGAAAACAAACGTTTTGTGGCACTCAAGGCAGTAAAGTCGCGCCTCTCTTTGAGCGGAAAATCCATATTTTTTCAGTGATGAACTACCGCAGCCAGGACAAGCTTTAATCAATCCCTTCCAGGCCTGGTTTGCCGACTGACGGAAGAGATTGAGCGAGTACTCAGAAATGATGGGGAACAAAAATCCACATTCTCTACACAGAATCTCCTTCCCTTGGGTTAAATAATCCGGACTATTTAATATACCCATATTTTTACAAGTAGGTGTTTTACAGGCATCAACATTGATTCGAGAAAACATATTCACTCCCTGCGAATATTACTATCACACAAATATTGTTTTTATCTCTGCTGGCGAAATATTATTTTCATAGAGCGTTTTCATCGCCCCCATCGCTAGTGCAGTATGGGAAAAAAACAACTGATAACCAGCACATAAAAAGTTCTGATTCGATACTCCTGAGACTGAGGGGAGAAATCGGTGTTTAGGACATCCCCCATTGCAAGCAAACCGCCACTGACAGGAGTAACATTCTTGCGCCATGGTACGGCTTTTATCATTGCCGAATTGCCGATTTTGCTCACTATTGTTCATCGCACGCACCGTTGTATGCTGAATATTTCCTAGTTTGTACTGCGGATAGACAAAGTGATCGCAGTTATAAACATCACCATTCATTTCCATTGCGAATGCACTGCCGCACGTTGGAGAAAACACGCACACATGCGGAGGTAATCCGCACCAGGCAGCCAGCGTCTGCTCAAATATCTGTATGCCAATATTACCAATATCCTCACGGATCCAGATATCAAAAATAGCATTGAGAAAATGGCCGAATTCAAGTGAGTCAACGGACCACGGCATCATTTTCGTTTGTTTATCACAGGGTGCAGCCAACTCGGCATCGCTGCTGTCACTACGCCTCTCCACTAATGGAATAAACTGCATATACTGGCTACCAATGCTTTTCAGATATTGGTAAACCTGCAGTGGATGAGACATATTAGTGTGGTTAACCACCGTCAGCGTATTAAACTCAACGCCGTGACGTACCAGGCGTTTAATGGCCTGCTCCACTTTCTCATGTGTTGGTTTACCCGAACGAGTAACACGCCATTCATCATGTAGCGCAGCGTCACCGTCAACAGAAATCCCCACCAGAAAATCATTCTTCTTGAAAAACTCAGCCCATTCTTCGTCGATCAAAACGCCATTAGTCTGAAAGGTATTTACTATGGTTCTGCCCTCAGCGTAACGCTGCTGAAGTTCAATCGCCCGCTGATAAAACGCGCGCCCCATCAGAGTCGGTTCTCCACCTTGCCATGCAAAAATGACGTCATCCACATCCTGTGCGGCAATGTGTTGCTTGATGAATAATTCAAGCATTTCATCTGACATTTTGAAATTTGCTTTTCTGTCTGGATAGAGCTTCTCTTTTTCCAGGTAAAAACAGTATTTGCAGTCCAGATTGCATACTGATCCTGTCGGCTTAACCATTACCTGACAACTTTTCCTTTGCATCACGGAGGTCCATAAATAAAAGAACCCGGCTCAGCATAAAAATACTGAACCAGGCGGGCATAGCCCTAAGTGGCATACTCTATTTTTTTGTTGTTATCCGATTAACCCCAGGTTACTGGCGCCGGTTTTTCACCTCGGGCTTTCATTAAGGAATCGTTATCAATATCCTTTTTGTACTTCAGGAACTTACCGTACAGCTGTTTTTCGATATCAGGCTGCTTGCCAATCTGATTAAGGGTTTCAAAACGATCTTTTTTCAGGTTGTAGAGGTATTTAGGTTTATTTTCGCGATTGATGATCATTTTCCAGTCACCATCGCGAATAGCCCACTCATCCGTTGGATCATCCTGGAATGGCATATCAATACCAAAAATGAGTGGCTTCTGACGCGCTAACGTTTTCTGTTCCAGTAATGGCACCAAAGACTGCCCATCGTAGGTACGATCTGTTGGCAGTTTAAAATCCATCATATTTGCCAGCGTCGGCATCCAGTCGAGACCATAAACCGGCGTATCCGTTACCATCCCCTGCGGAATATGTTTACCATACTTGATGATTGCCGGAACACGGATGCCGCCTTCCCACAAATTGTCTTTACGACCGCGAAGCCCATCCGTTTCGCCCGCCAGGTTCAGTTCATACACTTTACGAGCCTCGCGTGTGACCGGTCCGTTATCGCTGGTAAAAATGACAATGGTGTTATCTTCTTCACCCATTGCCTTAATCTTATCCATTACTTTACCGACCTGCGCATCCATATAGCTGATATTGGCGTAATATTCTCCCGTGCCGCGCCACGGTTTATCAGCCCAATCTCCGTAGAACAGATCCGGATGCTGTTTCTGGTAGTCGCTCATGTTTTGTGAATACATATCGAGATACTTTTTCGGCGATGCCAGTGGGCTATGAACTTCTGTGAAGGCGACGTATAAGAAAAACGGCTTATCATCTTTCTTATTGTCCAACCACTTCACGACTTCAGAGCTTACTAATTCTCCACTGAAGGTCTCCGCTCTGCCAATCGGCTTGCCGTTACGCACAAAACCGGTTGGATGTACCATGCCATGACGCGGGCGCTCTGTTGCGGTATCTAAAGTTGAGTCCGTTACGAACCCGGCAGCATTCACCAGGGTGTAATCGAATCCCATATCGTTCGCTTGCGGCTGATCGGTGCGATCTCCTCCGGCATTCAGGTGTAACTTGCCCATTATCGCCGTGTCGTAGCCCTGCTCTTTCAGCAGATTGGCAATCGTCAATTCATTGCGCCCTAATGCGACGTCTTTCCCTTCAGGGATCCATGAGCGTATCCCGGTACGAAACGGCATACGCCCCGTTAATAAACCAGCACGAGAAGGAGAACACAGCGGCGCAGGTGCATAGTAGTCGGTAAATTTCACCCCTTCCTGCGCCAGCTTGTCGATATTAGGGGTTTTGACGATTTGATGGCCATAAGTCGCGAGATCGCCATAGCCTAAATCGTCAGCAAGAATGATGACTAAGTTAGGACGTTTATCCGTAGCAGCCTGCGCGGTTGACGATACGCTTCCGGCACATAAGGCCAGTCCGATCATACTGGCAACAACAGTTCTTTTCATTTCAACTCCTTTGAATTATCACATCACCAATTACGCAATAAACTTGCCAAAAGGCTTAATATTTTCGGTTGATTTCTGGTACTCACTATTACATCAACATGCAATAAAGAGTGATTGAAAAAAAAATAAAGAAACAAATACATTCGCAGACGCTATATTAATAATTAAAGTATCATTTTCATTTATATAAACTTACCAGAAAATTCTATTAAAAAACTGCACAATAACAAGTGACGAAGATCCCAAACACCTCCCTCACCCTCTCTATATCTCGTTAATGTCAGCATATGTTGTTTTCTCGGCACTAAGTTGCTAATAGCGAATAAGTCATACAAAAAGAATATCAAAAGCATCGATAAAAAATATTCGCGTTACTCCGGTAA
Source organism: Citrobacter sp. Cb023 (assembly GCF_030336805.1). NCBI lineage: Bacteria > Pseudomonadati > Pseudomonadota > Gammaproteobacteria > Enterobacterales > Enterobacteriaceae > Citrobacter > Citrobacter sp. Cb023. The sequence goes on from NZ_JAOWCV010000033.1 coordinate 217,751, forward strand.
CACGCCTTATATTCAAAAAACATAAAGTTAGCATAAAAAAAACAACACCTCCCGACACTTTCTCAAATTAATATTCGAACACTGGTATTTTTGCGACACCTATCACTCACAAACAAAACATCAACCAATAGACTTCCTTTTTTTCAAAAGCATTACACTTTATTATTTTCTTTACCTCACGGAGCTGAGCATGAACAAAAAATACATTAATAGTCTACTTGGTGCATGCCTTATCTTAGCCTGTTTTAATGGTCATTCAGCTGAACTAAAACGCGTATATGGGAAAATTAGTCTCGGGTATGGTGACTGGAATAAAGGTTTCGTAAACGTCGATCGTGGTGAAGTGTGGAAAGCGGTGGCTGATTTTGGCGCCGTTTTCGACAGAGGTGAATTTGCTTCATTTTACGAAATGAACGTTCTCAACCATCCAGTCGAAGGACGGAACCACGTTACTCAGTTTCTCGGACATTATCGTCCGATAGAAGGTTCTGATTTTACGTTGATGACCAAACTCTATATGTCGATGGAGAACACGTTTGGTGATGAATTGAATATGATGTATGGGGTCGGCTACCTTGGTCTGGTAGAAAAATCATGGTTCATTAAACCCTATGTGGCTATACACAATTTATCCAACGACTATACGTCAAAAAAATACGGTCAGGCTACTGGCCTTAACGGATATGTACTTGGTTGGGTTGCGGCATATAATTTTGAAATGTTTAACGAAAAATTTGCTGTTTCCAACTGGAATGAAATTGAAATGGATCGTAATGATGCCTATGCAGAGCAACAAGGTGGACATACTGGTCTGAATGGCGCAGTGACTTTCACATGGAAATTTATACCTAGCTGGACTGCATCGGTATCCTATCGTTACTTTAATAATAAATTAGGTTATAAAGATTATGGTGACCGTATGAATTATATGATTGGCTTCGAGTTCTGATTACTATCAAAATAAATAAAAAAGAAATAACCCAGTTTGAAACTCTGCATCCGATATATCAGATGCGGTGAGGTGTAATTGTCAATATATCGAATAAATGGAATATGAATATGAATGTGAAGAATAAATTCTCGCTGTCCCTCTTGTCTTTATGTATTGGTTTATCATCTGCTATAACCTTTACTGCAGATGCCAGAGACATTACCATTTACTACACAAATGATTTGCATGCTCACGTTACACCAGGGATTATTCCTTCTGTGTCGAAGACACGTGAGGTAGGAGGATTTGCTCCTATCTCTAAAATAGTTAAGGATGCCAAAGAAAAAGATAAAGATGTTTTTTTCTTTGATGCAGGTGACTATTTTACTGGTCCTTATATCAGCACCTTAACCAAAGGTGAAGCCATTATCGATATTTTGAATACCATGCCCTATGATGCCGTTTCGGTAGGAAATCATGAGTTTGACCATGGACATGAAAATCTAGTCACACAACTGAGTAAACTTAAATTTCCGGTACTGCTCAACAACGTGTTTTACAGCAATAGTGATAAACCATTAATTAAAACACCTTATACCATCGTCGAAAAAAATGGTTTGAAAATTGGTGTTATTGGGATGCACGGCGTTTCGGCATTTTATGAAGCAATTGCCGCAGGCGTCCGTGAAGGTGTTGACTGCCAGGATCCCGTACCGTATGTGAAGAAACAACTGGAAGAATTGAAAGGGAAAGTTGACCTGACAGTACTGCTCGCGCATGAAGGTGTACCGGGTCGTCAATCCAGCGGTGGTGATGAAGACGTTGCCCGTGCGCTGAAAGCTGACGTTGAAATGGCTAAAACGCTTGAAGGCTACGGGTTGAACGTACTGATCACCGGCCATGCCCATAAAGGTACTCCAGAACCCATTAAAGTCGGCGATACGTTGGTGGTTTCAACTAATGCCTACACGATTGAGTTAGGCAAGTTAGTCCTCGACTGGAACCCTGAAACCAAAAAAGTGGATAGCTACAATGGTAAGCTAATCACGATGTACGCAGATACCTATAAGCCTGATCCGCAAACACAGGCAAAAATCGATGAGTGGAACAATAAAGTTAAGAAAATTACCGACAGAGTCGTCGCCTACTCACCTGAAATTTTGACCCGTTCTTATGGTGAATCTGCTACTACAGGTAATTTAATTACTGATGCTTTGATGTATAAGGTACCTTACGCCGATGCCTCATTCTATAATGCTGGCGGTATTCGTTCCGAATTACCCAAAGGCAACATTACATATGGTGATGTATTGAGCATGTATCCATTCACCAATGATGTAATGAGTGTGGAGATCAGCGGTAAAGATCTCAGGTCAATTATGTCTCATGCCGCAGATTTGAAAAATGGGACGCTACACGCGTCAAAAACAGTACAGTTTAAATACGACAGCACAAAACCGTTGGGGCAGCGTATTGTTTCGTTTAATATTAAAGGAAAACCGGTAGAAGACAGTCAATTTTATACTATTGCTCTGGATTCTTTTATCGGGAAAGGCGGTGGTGGATTTAGTTTCACCAATAGTAAAAATGTTAAATACATTAAGGGATTACAAACCGCTCAGGCAATAATCGATTACATGGAGCATGTGAAGAACATTGTTCCTGATCACACAATGCGTGTTGACGATATTAGCAAATGATTTTTTAGTAAGATCATTTAATACATAATGCGGCCACAATCATGGCCGCATTCATTTTTACTTATCAAAATAATGGCAGTTTATAAACTCTGAAAGCAGAAATATCATAACGATAATCATCACCATTTACTTCAGCATTTTTATAATAACCTGACGTTACCGTCGCCTCAAAAAGAAGCTGTTTCGTCTGCTTATTGATCTCTTGTAATACCAACATCCCCAGCGCCTGACTTCCATCTTGCGGATCCACAATATCACTGTATCCCGGTTGGGCAGATAGAGGACGACCATTTTCATCCATGGTACTTGCACCAAAATGGATGACCAGATTACCATTGCTCAATAAATGCTTGGCACTTACGAAGCTGCTGTAGCCCCTGCTACCAACTTCATCTTTCCCATATTCATACGAGCGTGTTACCGTCATCGTGTTTAGATCTATTCTAAACTGCACTACCCGGCTAAAGTTATCCTTTGGCAACAAGCTCCTGGCATCGTCTCGAGAACGATAATTTCCATTGTCAAAAACTAAAAACTCCAGAATACCGATCTCAGCATTTGGAATCTCTACGATATTATGCTGCCCCCATGTCCAGAAATTACTGTTCGCTAAATCAATTCCATCTTGAGTAGAAAAATCAAACAGCGGATTACCTGACTCATCGACTGGTGTCAGCAAGTATTCCTCAAAGTCGGAGGCCCAGTCTTCATGATCAGCCATAATAAAACGCAGTTGGCCCGAGTCGACATCAACACCGAAGATGGCACTTTGGTGACGCCCTGATGAAACCAGCACATTATTGGTTGTATTAATATAGCTCTGGTTGATATGCAGCCAGTCATCCATCGTAGCAGATTGACCCGGTGCACTTCCTGATGGACGTGGCGAACGAGAATAGTCCATCACTTTTAACATGTCATAATAAGCAACCTCAAGCCCTGAAGTGAGATCGATAATGGAAACACCATCTTTACCTGTTGAGTAATCATCTGGACGTCCATTAGTATATTCCGAGGGGGCAATAGCCAGATTGTTCTCTAATGGCAGAATGGAGTGATGAAACTCATTATCAAGGAGATAGACTGCATATACTCTGCCCATTACGTCAAATTCGTACATATCCAGGCAGTGATTAATTCCTTGTGACGTAGCCAGGAAATGCCCGCTGTCTGTTCGGACAAAATTATAGGAAGGAATTGCCTGAGAGACATACCAACGAACGATGCCATTTTGATCAAAGGCAAGATTATAGCGATCAAAATATGTTGAAAAATAAAGGCCATCTGCAACTAATGAGGAATCGTCAACTGACTTTGTCACAGTGATGACAGGGAAGCCAAGACTGATATCAGCAGAATCCGATGGCGGCAATGCTGATGGGGTAACCGTGTATTGCCCAACAATCTGCGCACCTGAGATTAAGGTAACGACGTTATCCTCCCCGGCAACCAGACCCGAAACTGGAATCAGGTTTGCACCGGTCTGCATGCTGTAAGTCCAGGATACAGCTACCGTTATCCCCTTGCTATCCTGCACATTAATTTTGATATCTTCATTCAATTTCCCCCAAATACCCAGATACAGGCTTAAAGGTGCCGTACTATAAGGATCTAACGTAACTATGGCATTATCATAATCATTAGTTTCCATCACTGCAGAGAGGAGTGTTTGATAGATTGCATTATGCGAAAGCACCGTTGCGTTATCAACATCAATTTTCTGGTTAACTGGCGTACGAGGTTCTGGTTGACTAATTTGTAATTTATTAATTTGCATATCTCTATCCTTTAGCTAAAAGTTTTCGTTTCCAATCGGCTATATAATCCCGATAGCTGGTAAGATAAACAGAACCGTAGTATTCGTACAAATAACTAGTAATAAAATAATCTAAAAAAACATCTTTATGAAGAAACAAAAAATTTATGTGACTATAAAACCATCTATTAATATGCTATGCCATATATCCCCAAATAAAAGTCTATAAATTGCCATTCAGCCTATGTCAAAAAACTCAATAATGCCTCCCTCCCCCCCTAATGGCCAATTAAATAAATAACTCCCATTTAATTTAAAATTAATACAAACTAAAAATATCATAACTTATGTGACACGTATCGTTTTTACATGCAACAGGTATGCATATTTATTGAATAACAGAAAATTTGTATTTAATATTTCTGAACACATTAAACTAACCATGGTATATAAATGACCATTTACATTATTAAAAATAGTTGTATGTATGATAACGCCAGCCATGAATTAAAAAGTAAAGATGGGAAGCGAACTATAAAACTTACTCATATGCGTTCTAAATGTTTAAATTTCATCCTAACTCATGCGCAAGAACTGGTGATAAGGAAAAATCATATTGCGGAAGCATTATGGGAGGACAGGAGTACATTTATAAGTGATGCTAATCTGACTCAACTACTCTATCTGGTCAGAAAAGACCTGAGAATTTTTGGCATTGACAATTTGTTCATTACAATTCCACGTCAAGGAGTACAAATTAATGAAAACATAGAAATAAAATGCTTAAATAGCAAACATCATTTCCTGCAGAAACCGTTTCTGTATTATTATGCAATGATTTTATTTATTACAATAATTCTATATATCACACTAAGATTTTACTTGCTTTAAGTATGGTAATGCCCATGGACGGGCAATACAGCTCACTTAGCAAAAAACCTGTGCCAGTTTATCTTTCAACATTTTCAGTACGGGCCCAGCAAAAACCCCTCCCAGCCCTGACAATATGAGTATCATATTTATACCAGCACCTTTATCAAGAGCAATGCCAGAGAGTAAAAAACCTGTAAAACATGAAATAATGACTTGTTTTAAACATCCTGCTATATTTTTTTTCTTTCGTCCCCGGGCTTCTCTCATGAGATAGCTAACGACTCCCCCCCAAGCACTCACGATAATAATCGCAAGAATAGTCTCTAGCTCTATAATATATTTTAAGGCAGGTTCTGAACTTATTATCACTGACATAAATTATCCCGATCATTTATAGATGAATATTTAGATTGCAGTATCACTATCCACTCTCTAAGCACAACATAATATTTGCTTTTTTTATATAAAGAAGCATAAACAGGGATTGTTTTAAAAAATATTTCATCAGGCAGTGATAATATTTTAATATTATACCCTCTGGTATATTTAAAAAATGAAGCCAACTCAAGAGGTACAATGCAGATCATATTTGTTGTTTCTACTATATTGACTACCCCTAACATAGAATCGCTGCGATAACCTATTTTACGTTCTGTTCTATGATCAACGCTATTGGTATAAACCATTACTTCAGGAGAGAACATATCAGATTGATATACCGCATGTGAAAAAGTATAAAAATGGTGTAGTGTGATTTGTTCTAAGATTGATAGTGGATTGTCGTTGCCACAAATACAAACATATTGCCTAAAAACGTCAATAAGATGAACTTCAATATCAAAGTTTTTTGGTGGTGAAAGATTAATTAAAATATCACCCACTCCAGAAAGTAACATTTCAGCCAAAGTATCTTCGCTATTTTTATTTACTGCATAATGATTTATTTCATACTTTTCAATTAACTCATCATTCCTAATAAAATGATGGAGATAATAATTTTCTACAATATCACTCCCTAATAAAGTTATTGCTGGAGGATCGTAGTTAATCTTTGAAAGTGAATATGTAGCGTTGATTACATTCACAACATGGCTATAGGCCTTATGGAGTTCCAATCCTTTTTTCGTAGGCGTCAACCCTTTTCGGGTTCGTCCAAAGAGTTTAAATGAATAAATATTCTGTAATCGACTTAACGCCTGAGAAACTGCAGCTGGTGTTATGGATAATCTCTCGGAAGCTCGAGAAGCGTTGCCGGATTCCACAACGGCATTAAATATCTTAATTAAATTGAAGTCAAAATCATTTTCGCGCACAAGCATTTCACTCACCTTTTCTTCTATTAACTGAGCAAAAAATAGAAGAAAATCTTTATTTTAAAAAATCATTTCTCATCATTTTTCCTGAAGATTTATTCTTGATATCTAACTCATTATTTTTGTATTCGATACAAAAATAAAAAGCCCAGGATTCTTCAATCCAAGGCCTTTTAATTAATAAGACAGCTGTAAATTAGCGCGTCAAATCGTCAAAAAATTTCTTCACACCGTCGAAGAAGCTTTTAGAGCGCGGACTGTTTTGCTCGCCGGTCGGGCCGCCAAAGCTGTCCTGCAGATCTTTCAGCAACTGCTTCTGCTTGTCGTTGAGGCCTACCGGGGTTTCAACCACCACACGGCACAGCAGATCGCCCTGTGCGCCGCCGCGTACTGACTTAACGCCTTTACCACGCATGCGGAACAGTTTGCCGGTCTGCGTTTCGCCCGGGATTTTTAACTTCACGCGACCATCCAGCGTCGGCACTTCAATCTCGCCGCCCAGCGCTGCCATCGCAAAGTTAATCGGCACTTCGCAGTACAGGTTATTGCCTTCACGTTCGAAAATTGGGTGCTGTTTTACCTGCACCTGAACGTACAAATCGCCTGCTGGCGCGCCATGTTCACCGGCTTCACCTTCACCCGCTAAACGAATACGGTCGCCAGTATCAACCCCTGCCGGGATCTTAACGGACAGCGTTTTGCTCTTCTCAACGCGACCATGACCATGGCATTTGTTGCACGGGTCTTTAATCAACGTACCGCGGCCCTGACAGTGTGGACAGGTCTGCTGTACGGCAAAAAAGCCCTGACGCATCTGCACCTGACCAGAACCGTGACAGGTTGGACAGGTCTGGGGTTGCGTGCCCGCCTTCGCACCACTGCCGTGGCAAACATCACACTCTTCCAGCGTCGGAATACGGATCTCTTTGGTGACGCCACGCACGGCTTCTTCCAGAGTGAGATCCATGTTGTAACGTAAATCAGCACCACGTGAGGCGCGCTGACGACCGCGACCGCCGCCAAAGATATCGCCAAACACGTCACCAAAGATATCGCTGAAGTCGGCCCCGCCGCCAAAACCGCCGCCGCCGCCCATACCACCTTGCTCAAACGCTGCATGGCCGTACTGATCATAAGCCGCACGTTTTTGCGCATCGGTGAGGATCTCGTACGCTTCTTTGATCTCTTTAAACTTGGCTTCGGCCTCTTTATCACCCTGGTTGCGGTCCGGGTGATATTTCATGGCCAGGCGCTTGTAGGCCTTTTTGATTTCACGCTCTTCCGCTGATTTGGAAACGCCTAAAATCTCGTAATAGTCTTGCTTAGCCATCTCTTTTTATCTGCCCCTAACATGCGTGCACGGGCGGAGAGGAAACCTCTTCGCCCGTGCCAGTAATTACCCGTTCAAAGGGCGATTATTTTTTGTCTTTCACTTCTTCAAACTCAGCGTCGACAACGTCGTCATCTTTCGCGTTGTTTGCAGAAGCATCAGCACCTGCTGCGCCAGCCTGCTGCTGTGCGTGCTGCTGCTGAGCGATTTCCATCAGTTTCTGGGAAACCTGTGCCAGCGCTTGCATTTTCGCTTCGATATCCGCTTTGTCTTCGCCTTTCAGAGAAGTTTCCAGCGCAGTCAGTGCAGACTCGATGGCAGTTTTGTCATCAGCCGGCAGTTTGTCGCCTGCTTCTTCAACCTGCTTGCGAGTGCTGTGCAGCAGATGGTCACCCTGGTTACGGGTCTGAACCAGCTCTTCAAACTTACGGTCAGATTCTGCGTTCGCTTCTGCTTCACGAACCATTTTCTGAATTTCTTCTTCGTTCAGACCAGAAGAAGCCTTGATGGTGATCTTCTGCTCTTTACCGCTATTTTTGTCTTTCGCGGAAACGTGCAGGATACCGTCGGCATCGATGTCAAAAGTAACTTCGATCTGCGGCATACCGCGCGGAGCCGGGCTGATGCCATCCAGGTTAAATTGACCCAGATCTTTGTTATCAGCGGCACGTTTACGTTCACCCTGCAGCACATGGATGGTTACCGCAGACTGGTTGTCTTCAGCAGTAGAGAACACCTGGCTGTGCTTGGTCGGGATAGTGGTGTTTTTCGCGATCAGTGCAGTCATCACGCCGCCCATGGTTTCGATACCCAGAGACAGCGGGGTAACGTCCAGCAGCAGCACGTCTTTCACATCACCGGTCAATACACCACCCTGAACGGCAGCACCGATTGCCACAGCTTCGTCCGGGTTAACGTCTTTACGCGGCTCTTTACCGAAGAACTCAGCAACTTTCTTCTGTACCATCGGCATACGAGTCTGACCACCGACCAGGATAACGTCCTGAACGTCGGAAACAGACAGACCAGCATCCTGCAGAGCAACTTTCAGCGGCTCGATAGAACGGTTAACCAGGTCTTCAACCAGGCTTTCCAGTTTCGCACGGGTCACCTTGATGTTCATGTGTTTCGGACCAGTCGCGTCTGCAGTGATGTACGGCAGGTTCACGTCGGTCTGCTGAGCGGAAGACAGTTCGATCTTCGCTTTCTCAGCGGCTTCTTTCAGACGCTGCATCGCCAGCGGGTCGTTACGCAGGTCGATACCCTGATCTTTCTTAAATTCGTCAACCAGGTAGTTGATCATACGGCTATCGAAGTCTTCACCACCCAGGTGGGTATCACCGTTGGTTGCCAGAACTTCGAAGGTTTTTTCACCGTCAACTTCGTCGATTTCGATAATAGAGATATCGAAAGTACCACCACCCAGGTCATAAACCGCGATAGTACGGTTGCCGACTTCTTTATCCAGACCGTAAGCCAGTGCAGCTGCGGTTGGTTCGTTGATGATACGTTTTACTTCCAGACCTGCGATACGGCCGGCGTCTTTGGTTGCCTGACGCTGAGCATCGTTAAAATATGCAGGTACGGTGATAACTGCTTCAGTTACCGGTTCACCCAGGTAATCTTCAGCCGTTTTCTTCATTTTTTTCAGCACTTCAGCAGAAATCTGCGGCGGTGCCATTTTCTGACCTTTTACGTCAATCCATGCATCACCGTTGTCAGCACCGATGATTTTGTACGGCATGATGGCTTCATCACGCTGCACTTCTTCGTCCTGGAAGCGGCGGCCAATCAGGCGTTTAATCGCAAACAGGGTGTTTTGCGGGTTTGTCACTGCCTGACGTTTAGCCGGCTGACCAACCAGAGTTTCACCATCCTGGGTATAAGCAATGATAGAAGGCGTGGTGCGATCGCCCTCGGCGTTCTCCAGCACACGTGCAGTAGTGCCATCCATAATCGCTACACAAGAGTTGGTAGTACCCAGGTCGATACCAATAATTTTACCCATCTAAACGTCTCCACTAAAAATTCGGTCATCATGTGGTTGTGAATCTGTAATAAGGGCGAAACGTGCGGTTTCAACTACCCTGAATCGTTTTTTTTCAGACTCACCACTGCGGTTGTCTACAAGATGGGGTCGTAACCCACGTCATCAAGGGGGGCATGAAAAATTTTTTTAGCCTTGGGGCAATAAATTCGCAGAAAAAAGGCAAAAAGAGAGAAAAATGAATAGTCGCCAACCAGAATTAATTCATACAGACAATTAAACCTGGAAAGTTATTCACATAAAAATTGCAATAAAAAGAAAAGATTACGAGCATGAATCGTTTTTATGACGACGGTAATATGGTCTGAAGTCACACACTTTTGCAGCCGTCAAAGAGAAACTCCATGAAATCTGTGTTAACCCTTCCCGCCAGCCTGCTTATGGGCCTTCTGCTGAGCAGCACCGCCGTAACTGGCAAGCGTGATGGCCATCACAGGGAAAATAATTCATTTTCCCTTCGTTAGATCATAGACAGTGCCCTCTCCCCTGATTATCATGCCGCGCCCCGAAGACAGCGATCGTTATTCGGGGAAACTATTTCACCATTCAATCAATGATGATTTTGAGGAATTATGGGCAACACTAAGTTGGCTAATCCGGCACCGCTGGGCCTGATGGGCTTTGGCATGACCACCATTCTGCTTAACCTGCACAACGCGGGTTTCTTCGCTCTGGACGTTATTATTCTGGCGATGGGCATTTTCTACGGCGGTATCGCGCAAATTTTTGCCGGACTGCTGGAATATAAAAAAGGCAACACCTTCGGTTTAACCGCCTTTACCTCCTACGGTTCGTTCTGGCTGACGCTGGTTGCGATCCTGCTGATGCCGAAAATGGGCCTGGCGGATGCAACCAATGGTCAGTTCCTGGGCGCTTACCTCGGTCTGTGGGGTGTGTTCACTCTGTTCATGTTCTTCGGTACGCTGAAAGCCGCGCGCATGCTGCAGTTCGTGTTCCTGAGCCTGACAGTGCTGTTCGCCCTGCTGGCCGTTGGCAACATTGCGGGTAACGAAGCGATCATTCACGTTGCTGGCTGGGTAGGCTTAGTGTGTGGCGCAAGCGCCATTTACCTGGCGATGGGTGAAGTGCTGAACGAACAGTTTGGCCGTACCATCCTGCCGATTGGTGAAGCGCACTAATCTGATGCTATCCCCCCTGACGGGGGGATATTCCTTACAAGCGCTGTAACTCTGCCTGTACGCTCGAATCGCGATGATAAAGATCCTGTCGCAGCCAAATCCCCAAACCTAGCCCTACCAGCGATAACGCCAGCACATACCAGGCCGGAGCCATTGGCGACACGCTCATTAACATCGTGACGGCGATTGGCGTCAGACCACCAAAAATGGCGTACGACACGTTGTAAGAAAAGGATATTCCGGTAAAGCGGACTTCCGCCGGAAACGCGCGCACCATCACATAAGGCACAGCCCCCACCACGCCAACGCATAACCCCACCAGCCCGTATAACAGGAACAAATGCTGGGGATGGCTGCCGGTCAGGTGATAGAAAAACCAGCTTGAACAGGCCAGCAGCAGGCTGCCGACAATAAAGGTTTTGCTGGCGCCGACCCGATCGACAATAAACCCGGCCAGCAGACAACCGACGCACAGCATAATGGTAGCGACACTGTTGGCTTGCAACGTTAGCGCCGGCGCAAAGCCATACTGCTTCTGCAACCAGACTGGTGACATCAGGATCACCACCACAATCCCGGCTGAAAGCAGCCAGGTCAGCAGCATTGAAATAACCACCGCTTTTTTATGTTTGCTCACCACTGACTTCACCGGTAGCTCTTGCGCCAACGCTTTACGCTGCTGCATTTCGAGAAATATGGGCGTCTCCTGCAGCCAGCGACGCAGGTACATCGCCACCAGCCCAAACACGCCCCCCAGCAGGAAAGGAATACGCCAGCCGTAATCATGCACCGCCTGCTGCGTCAGGCTGGTGTTCACCAGCGTCGCAACCACCGACCCCAGCAGAATTCCCACCGTCAGGCCGGCAGTCAGCGTTCCGCAGGCAATGCCGATGCGACGCTCCGGTACATGCTCCGCCACAAACACCCACGCGCCCGGAACTTCTCCGCCGATGGCAGCGCCTTGCAAAATACGCATCAGCAGTAACAGCAGCGGCGCAAGGATCCCCATTGAGGCGTAGGTAGGCAACAGACCAATCGCCAGCGTCGGTATTGCCATCAGCAAAATGCTCAGGGTGAACATTTTCTTGCGCCCGACCAGATCGCCAAAGTGCGCCATGATGATGCCCCCCAGCGGACGCGCCAGATAGCCGGCGGCAAAAATGCCGAAGGTTTGCACCTGACGTAGCCATTCAGGGATGTCTGCGGGGAAGAAGAGCTCGCCAACAACAGCGGCAAAGAAGACAAAGATAATAAAATCATAAAACTCAAGCGCACCACCAAGGGCAGCAAGCGTAAGGGTTTTATAATCCTGGCGATTCAGCGGTCGAGTGTGTTGTGACATAGCAAACCATGAGTCAGTGAAGTAATTGAATCTGTTCGTCGATATATGTAAAGCAAAAATTACTATATCGTAAACAATTCAATACTCCACTGTCATTGGCACTTATGTCACGATCGGGCTACTTTCAGGCATTTGTATCGCGTATTGCGCTTTTAGGACGAAAAGATGCTACAACAGTCGGTGTGGTTTCCACATACGGCCCATCTAATAGCTGTATACAATACGGTACACTTGCAAAAATACCCGGCACGATAACCTTATCGTCGGCATCTTTCACGCCTTCCAGCGTCTCTTTGATCGATTTTGGCTGTCCAGGCAGATTCAGGATCAACGCCTGCTTGCGAATCACGCCAACCTGACGGGAAAGAATCGCCGTTGGCACAAAGTGCAGGCTTATCTGGCGCATCTGCTCACCAAAGCCCGGCATCTGACGGTCGGCTACGGCAAGCGTCGCATCAGGCGTAACGTCACGACGGGCCGGACCCGTTCCGCCGGTAGTCAGCACCAGATGACAACTCATTTCGTCAACCAGCTCGCATAAGGTCTGTTCGATGATCGCCTGTTCATCCGGGATCAACCGCGTTTGCAGCTCAAAAGGGGTGGTAAGGGCAGACGCCAGCCACTCTTCAAGGGCCGGGATACCTTTATCCTGGTAAACGCCGCTGGAAGCACGGTCAGAAATGGAAACCAGGCCAATGCGTAAAGTATTCATGATTATTCCGTTTAAACAGTCTCGTTAAACAGAATGATACACTGCGAAGGGAAGGACAGACAGGTTTCAGAAGAGGTAGCGTGACCCATATCAGGGCCACGCACTAATGATTACAGCAGATCGCCGATCATTTTTTCCAGTTTACCCTGGTCTACAGCAAACTTACGGATACCGTCCGCCAGTTTGTCTACAGCCATCGGATCCTGGTTATGCTGCCACAGGAACTCAGCTTCGGTGATGCGTGCAGGGCGCGCTTTCACTTCGCCGGAGAAAGACAGTTTACGTTCGATAGCACCTTCGCTTTCCGCCAGTTCTTTCAGCAGTGCCGGAGCAATCGTCAGACGATCGCAGCCTGCCAGCTCAATGATTTCGCCGATGTTACGGAAGCTCGCACCCATAACTACGGTTTCGTAACCGTGCTGTTTGTAGTACTCGTAGATTTCCGTTACGGAAACCACACCCGGATCTTCTGCCGGTGCATACTCTTTCTTGTCGGTATTGGCTTTGTACCAGTCAAGAATACGGCCAACGAACGGAGAAATCAGATATACGCCAGCTTCTGCACATGCACGTGCCTGCGCGAAGGAGAACAGCAGAGTCAGGTTACAGTTGATGCCTTCTTTTTCCAGCTGCTCAGCGGCACGGATGCCCTGCCAGGTTGAAGCCAGTTTAATCAGGATGCGATCGTTGCTGATGCCAGCATCGTTGTACATTTTGATCAGGCGTTTTGCTTTAGCGATGGACGCGTCGGTGTCGTAGGACAGACGAGCGTCAACTTCAGTGGAGATACGACCTGGGACCAGTTTCAGGATCTCCAGACCGATATTTACTGCCAGCTTGTCGGTCGCGTCGACGACCTGCTGCGCACGGTCGTTGCTCTGCTGCTTAGCCCAGGCTACAGCGTCATCAATCAGCTTGCGGTATTCCGGGATCTGCGCTGCGTTAAGAATGAGAGAAGGGTTAGTTGTGGCATCCTGAGGCTGATACAGCTTCATTGCCGCGATGTCTCCGGTGTCGGCCACTACTGTGGTGAACTGACGAAGGGAGGTCAATTTGTCCGTCATGATAGCGATTCTCTTTAAACAGCTTGTTAGGGGGATGTAACCGATCTTCCCTGATGATAGCACGACGCACTCTCAGCGCAACCGCCTGGATTGTCCGACCAGCCGCTCAGCCCTGATTACGCATCGCCAAGCCTGTGATGCGCAATTAAGGGATATAACGATTGTTATGATAAACTCCCGCAATCAATCACCCTATAAGGTATATACTGGTCGATTATTGGTAGCGCTTACATGGGAATATTCGCGCTTACCGGCATCAACAAGAGGGATGTTAATGCCTGATTTTTTCTCATTTATTAATGAAATACTCTGGGGATCGGTGATGATCTACCTCCTGCTTGGTGCAGGATGTTGGTTCACCTGGCGTACAGGGTTTATTCAGTTTCGCTATATTCGTCAGTTTGGCAAAAGTCTTAAAAACAGCATCAGCCCGCAGCCGGGCGGTTTAACTTCCTTTCAGGCTTTATGCACCAGTCTTGCCGCACGTATCGGTAGCGGAAATCTGGCGGGCGTGGCGTTGGCGATTGCCGCTGGCGGCGCGGGAGCCGTGTTCTGGATGTGGGTCTCGGCGATCATTGGTATGGCGACGTCATTTGCCGAGAGCTCTCTTGCCCAACTGTATAAAGAGCGCGACAGCAAGGGACAGTTTCGCGGCGGACCTGCGTGGTATATGGAGCGTGGGCTGGGCATGCGCTGGATGGGCGTTCTTTTTGCCATCTTTTTACTCATTGCTTATGGTCTGATTTTTAACAGCGTTCAGGCAAATTCGGTCTCTCATGCGCTGACCTTTGCTTTTGATATCCCTCCCCTCTTTACCGGTATCGCACTGGCAATAGTGTCATTATTGGCAATCATTGGCGGCATTAAAGGCGTTGCCCGCCTGATGCAATGGTTCGTTCCGATGATGGCGCTGTTGTGGGTCGGTTGCAGCATCGTCATCTGTCTTTGGCATTTCGGGCAGCTCCCCGGCATTATCATGACCATTATAAAAAGTGCCTTTGGCTGGCAGGAAGCCGCAGCCGGTGCCGCCGGGTATACACTAAGCCAGGCCATTGCCAGCGGCTTTCAACGCGGTATGTTTTCTAATGAGGCCGGAATGGGATCAACTCCGAACGCGGCCGCGTCAGCAGCATCCTGGCCTCCGCATCCTGCGGCACAAGGCATTGTGCAAATGATCGGAGTATTAGTTGATACGCTGATTCTCTGTACGGCCAGCGCGATGATTGTTCTGTTGGCGGGTAATGATGCCAGCTATGTACCGATGGAAGGCATCCAGTTACTCCAGAAAGCGATGGTTTCAGTAACGGGAGAATGGGGTGCCGGATTCGTGGCGTTAATTGTGATTCTGTTTGCTTTTAGCTCTATCGTAGCCAACTACATCTATGCGGAAAATAACCTCGTTTTCCTGAAGCTGGACAATATCCGCGTCGTCTGGCTATTAAGGATCGCCACCGTTAGCACCGTTATCGGCGGAACGTTAGTCAGCGTTCCGCTGGTCTGGCAGTTGGCGGACATCATTATGGCGTGTATGGCCATCACTAACCTGACGGCGATTCTGCTGCTTTCACCGGTTGTGCAGACTATCGCCTGCGACTATCTACGCCAACGCAAACTCGGGGTGCGCCCAGAATTCGATCCGCGCCGTTATCCTGATATCAGACAACAACTTGCGCCCGAAAGCTGGGATGAGACGCCGCGCGGATAGCGCGGCAATCGCAACCATCGATCAATTCTGTCGTTTTTTTTGCTAAAGTCGCAGTAAATTTCCTGCAAGGACTGGATATGCTGATTCTGATTTCACCTGCAAAAACGCTCGACTACCAAAGTCCGCTGGCAACGACACGTCATACATTGCCCGAACTGCTGGATCACTCTCAGCAGCTTATTCACGTGGCGCGCCAACTCTCTGCTCCGCAAATTGGCAAGCTGATGGGAATTAGCGACAAGCTGGCGGATCTGAACGCCGCGCGTTTCCATGACTGGCAGCCTGATTTCACGCCGGAAAACGCGCGCCAGGCCATTCTGGCGTTTAAAGGCGACGTGTATACCGGACTGCAGGCTGAAACCTTCAGCGAAGCGGATTTCGACTTCGCTCAGCAACACTTACGGATGTTGTCCGGGCTGTACGGCGTTTTGCGTCCGCTGGATTTGATGCAGCCTTACCGTCTGGAGATGGGTATTCGTCTGGCCAATGCGAAAGGTAAAGATCTCTACCAGTTCTGGGGAGATACCATCACCGATAAACTTAACGAAGCGCTGGAAGCGCAAGGCGACAGCGTAGTGATTAACCTCGCCTCGGATGAGTATTTTAAATCCGTGAAGCCGAAAAAGCTCAATGCGGAGCTTATCAAACCGGTCTTCCTCGACGAGAAGAACGGTAAGTTCAAAGTCATCAGCTTCTATGCCAAAAAAGCGCGCGGCCTGATGAGTCGCTACATTATTGAGAACCGCCTAACGCAGCCAGAACAGCTGACCGCCTTTAACAGCGAAGGCTATTTCTTTGATGAAGAAGCGTCAGGAAATGGCGAACTGGTGTTTAAGCGCCAGGAGCAGTAGTAAAAAGGCCGGATGGCGGCGAACGCCCCATCCGGCCGACAGGTTTTGTAGGCCCGCTAAGCAAAGCGCCAGCGGGCACAACCGTTAACCGCGGGTCATCATCAGCTTGCGCAGTTCAGCAAAATCAGCAGGCAGGTGATGAGAAAGCAGCGGCAGGTCCGCGCGTTCCGCCAGCGCTTTTGGCAGAGCCAGCGTCAGGTCAAGAATCTCTTCAACGCTTTCTTTAAACTTGGCCGGATGCGCAGTACCGAGGAACAGGCCGTACTCGCCAGGGTTCAGTTGGTCACGCAGCGCACGGTAAGCCACCGCCGCATGCGGTTCTGAGGTGTACCCCATCTCATGCAGCTCACGCATCGTGTCCTGAGTAGTGGCATCGTCAACAGCGGCATAACCCAGCTCATTCAGACGCCAGATTTTACGGCGGAAAAGTTCTTCCACCCGCGGCCAGTTATTTGGCTGGCTGACATCCATCGCATTCGACAACGTCGCCTGAGTCGCTTTCGGCGCCCACTCACCTTGTGCAAGAAAGCGTGGAACCGTATCGTTGACGTTGGTCGCCGCGATAAAACGCTTCACCGGCAAGCCCAGTGATTTTGCCAGCAGCCCGGCAGTCAGATCGCCAAAGTTGCCGCTGGGAACGGAAATAACCAGTTGATTACGCGCCTCTTGCGGCAGTTGAGCCACGGCCTCAAAGTAGTAACAGATTTGCGCCAGCAGACGGCTGATGTTGATTGAGTTAGCCGAATTCAGCCCCAAAGCGACCTTCAGCTCTTCGTCATCAAACGCCTGTTTCACCAGCGCCTGACAGGCATCAAAATCGCCATCAATCGCCACGGTTTCAATATTGCCACCCAGTGTACAGAACAGTTTTTCCTGTAATGGGCTAATCTTGCCGTTCGGATAAAGGATCACCACGCGCACATTTTTCAGACCATAAAAGGCATGTGCGACTGCCGCACCAGTGTCTCCAGAGGTCGCCGTCAGAATGGTGACCGGTTTGTCGCCGCTGATATGCGTCAGCATCTGCGCCATAAAGCGCCCGCCAAAGTCTTTAAATGCAAGCGTTGGGCCGTGGAACAGCTCCAGACAGCCGATATCCGCGGCAACCTGAGCAACCGGTGCCGGGAAGGCAAACGCCGCACGCACGCGCTGTTCCAGAATCTCCTGTGGGATTTCATCACCGATAAATGCGGAAAGGATCTTCGCGCTGCGGCTAACGAAATCCTGGTTCAACATCTCATCGACTTCTGACAGATTGAATTCCGGCAAATCGTGCGGAAAAAACAATCCCTGATTCTTGCCAAGCCCTTGCGTGACGGCCTGTGCAAAGCTGACCTGTTCGTTATGATCTTTCAGATTATACAGTTTCATTGATTATCCCAGTACCCGTGCGCCCGCCGTGTCCAACCGGCAAATATGAACAAAGCCTTCCTGATTTTGCAGATAATTTTTACCCAGCCAGTCTGCTACACGCTGCGCCGTATCCGGCTTGTCGCACAAAGCGAACAGCGTCGGCCCCGAACCGGAGATACCGCTGGCCAGCGCCCCGATTTCCGCTACCGCCTGACGCGCCTGGCTAAAGCCTGGCAGTAGGCGGGTACGGTACGGCTCAGCAATGACATCTTTCATCAGCTTCGCGGCAAGCCCTGGCTGACGGGAATAGCAGGCATGGATAAACCCAGCCAGATGCCGCCCGTGGGCGATACAGTCCTGACGGCGATACTGCGCAGGTAAAATCGCCCGCGCTTCTGCCGTCGACACTTTAATTCCCGGATACGCGAGTACCCACAGCCACTCATCAAAGCCTGGCACCTGCTGACTGATAATGCCGTTTTCTTCGATCATTAACTGCATACCGCCTAAAAAGCACGGGGCGACGTTATCGTAATGAATACTGCCGGAGATACGCCCTTCCAGCTCACCCATTATCGCCAACAGGCGCGTATCGTTGAGCGGTTTACCGCAATGCTCGTTCATGGCGACCAGCGCCGCTACAACGGAACAAGCGCTGGAGCCTAACCCGGAGCCAATCGGCATATTTTTTTCCAGCGTCATCGCCACCGGAACGCTTTTACCCAGCTCCTGACAGAATCGCTCCCAGCACTGGTAGACAATATTTTCTCGCGGCTCAGGCGGCAGCTTATTGGCAAAGCGACCAAGGTTGTTAAGGCTGAAATGGTCAGCCGCCTCAACGGATACCACATCGCCTAACAGCGAACCGTCCACCGGAGTTACCGCTGCTCCGAGCACATCAAACCCGACGCTCATATTGGCGCTGGAAGCCGGGGCATAAACTCTCACCATGTCAGACTCCTAACTTCCATGAAAGGGTACGTAGCAGGTCGGCAAATACGCCCGCCGCCGTCACGTCGTTACCCGCGCCGTATCCGCGCAGAACCAACGGTAGCGGCTGATAATAGTGGCTGTAAAACGCCAACGCGTTTTCACCGTTTTTCACTTTGAACAGCGGATCGTTGCCGTCTACTGCTTCTATTTTTACGCGACAGACGCCATCCTCTTCAATATTGCCAACATAGCGTAATACTTTCCCCTCATCACGGGCTTTCGCCACACGCGCGGCAAAGGCGTCATCCAGCTGCGACAATTTAGCCATAAACGCGGAAACATCACCGGAATCATCAAACTCTTTTGGCAGGACCGGCTCAATAACAATGTCAGAAAGCTCCAGCTCACGACCGGTTTCACGGGCCAGGATCAACAGCTTACGCGCCACGTCCGTACCGGATAGATCGTCACGCGGATCGGGTTCGGTATAGCCCAGCTCACGCGCCATGGTGGTGGCCTCGGAGAAGCTCATGCCTTCATCCAGCTTGCCGAAAATAAACGACAGCGAACCAGAAAGAATGCCGGAGAAACGTTGCAGTTCATCGCCCGCGCTGAGCAGATTTTGCAGGTTCTCAATTACCGGCAAGCCCGCGCCTACGTTGGTGTCGTACAGGAATTTACGACGAGACTTCGCCGCAGCAAAACGCAGTTGATGGTAGTAATCCATCGACGACGTGTTGGCCTTTTTGTTCGGCGTAACCACATGGAAGCCTTCGCGCAGGAAATCCGCATACTGATCCGCAACCGCCTGACTTGACGTACAGTCGACAATCACCGGATTGAGCAGATGATATTCTTTCACCAGACGAATTAAGCGCCCCAGGTTGAAAGGCTCTTTCGCGCTTTCCAGCTCCGACTGCCAGTTTTCCAGATTCAGACCATGGACGTTGGTCAGCAGGGCCTTCGAGTTCGCCACGCCGCACACGCGCAGATCGATATGCTTCTTTTTAAGCCAGGTTTGCTGACGTTTAAGCTGCTCCAGCAGCGCACCGCCCACGCCGCCAACGCCAATGACAAATACTTCAATCACCTGGTCGGTGTTGAACAGCATCTGATGGGTCACACGCACGCCAGTGGTCGCGTCGTCGTTATTCACCACTACCGAAATGGAACGCTCAGACGAGCCCTGGGCGATTGCCACGATATTAATGTTCGCGCGAGCCAGCGCGGCAAAAAATTTCGCCGAGATGCCACGCAACGTGCGCATACCATCGCCAACGACCGAGATGATCGCCAGACGTTCAGTCACCGCCAGCGGCTCCAGCAAGCCTTCTTTCAGTTCGAGATAGAATTCATCCTGCATGGCGCGTTGCGCACGCGCGCAGTCGCCCTGCGGGACGCAGAAGCTGATGCTGTATTCAGAAGAGGATTGGGTGATCAGCACCACCGAGATGCCTGCGCGCGACATCACGGCAAAAACACGCGCCGCCATCCCCACCATGCCTTTCATCCCAGGGCCGGAGACGCTAAACATCGCCATGTTATTGAGGTTAGAAATCCCTTTTACCGGCAAATCGTCATCATCACTGCTGGCACCGATAAGCGTGCCGGGCGCTTGTGGATTGCCGGTATTTTTAATCAGGCACGGGATCTGGAACTGGGCAATAGGGGTAATGGTGCGCGGGTGCAGCACTTTAGCGCCGAAGTAAGAAAGCTCCATCGCTTCCTGATAAGACATCGACTTCAGCAGTCGGGCGTCGGGTACCTGGCGCGGATCGCAGGTATATACGCCATCGACATCGGTCCAGATCTCACAACAATCGGCGCGCAAACAGGCGGCCAGTACGGCGGCAGAGTAGTCAGAGCCATTACGCCCCAGCACCACTAACTCTCCTTTCTCATTCCCGGCGGTAAATCCTGCCATCAGAACCATATGGTCCGCAGGAATACGGCTGGCGGCAATGCGGCGCGTAGATTCGGCGATATCAACGGTAGATTCGAGGTAATGACCTACCGCCAGCAATTTCTCTACCGGGTCGATGACCGTCACGTTATGCCCGCGCGCTTCCAGCAGGCCAGCCATGATGGCGATCGACATTTTTTCACCACGGCAAATAAGCGCGGCATTGATGCTGTCCGGGCACTGACCCAGCAGGCTGATACCGTGCAGGACGTGCTTAATCTGTGCAAACTCTTGTTCAACAAAGGCTTTGAGCTGAGCCTGCGGGAAACCCGGTTGCGCGGCGGCAAGACCCACCAACAGCTCAGAGAAAATGCGTTCGGCGTCGCTGATATTGGCTAAAGCATCCTGACCACCGATGGTCTTCTCAATCATCGCCACCAGATGGTTGGTAATTTTTGCGGGGGCAGAGAGAACGGTCGCGACCTGCCCCTGTCTGGCATTGCTTTCCAGAATATCGGCAACCCGCAGAAAGCGCTCTGCATTTGCCACTGATGTACCGCCGAACTTCAACACTCGCATGGTTTACCTCATTGCCTTTGGTCGAAAAAAAAGCCCGCACTGTTTAGGTGCGGGCTTTTTCTTGTGTTTCCTGTACGCGTCAGCCCGCACCGTTACCTGTGGTAATGGTGATGGTTGTGGTAATGGTGATGCTGATGCGTTTCATAATGTTGTGTGCTCTGTAATTATTTATTATCTGTCCTGTATTCTTTTAGGGTTAAAGTATCTGCTGACCTAAGTCAATAAATTTTTAAATTGGTCACATTCCGAAACTTGTTCACGAGCGACTGCTTGCCCTTTTAGTTTCGACCAATACAGTATGTCAGCCCTACTTGAATCCAGAGCAAAACACCACGCAACAAATGTAGGTCGATATTTTATTTCGTGATGCTTTTTTCTATATCATGTAAAAAACGGTGCAACATTGCCGTATCTCGCTGCCCTAACAGACCCATTCGCTGTTGCAGCCAGTCCGTCAACTTGATGTCGTCAGAAACGTTCAGCGTGGCTAATAAACGCAAAACGCGCGCGCGCAATGCCTGTAGCTGAAGCTCATCCGTCACCTCAATGTTTTTGACGGGTTGTTGTATTAAACCTGCTAATTGATAGCAATACACCATCACCGCCTGCCCCAAATTGAGTGAAGGATAGTCAGCCACCATAGGTACACCGGTGAGTACATCCGCCAGGGCCAATTCTTCGTTGGTCAGCCCTGAATCTTCACGACCAAAAACCAGCGCGGCATGATCCATCCACGTTGATTTTTCCTGCAGCAGAGGAACCAGTTCGACCGGCGTAGCGTAGTAATGGAACTTCGCCCGACTACGCGCAGTGGTCGCGACGGTAAAATCTACGTCATGCAGCGCCTCCGCCAACGTTGAAAAAACGCTAATATTATCAATAATATCGCCAGAACCATGCGCGACCCATCGCGTGGCGGGTTCCAGGTGGGCTTCGCTGTCAACGATGCGTAATTGGGTGAACCCCATGGTCTTCATAGCGCGGGCAGCCGCACCAATATTTTCCGCTCTGGCGGGGGCAACCAGAATAATTGTTAAACGCATTTCGATACTCTTTTTGGCCAGTCTGCAAGGAATAATGTGACGTGCTTCAACATATTACGCAGTGCGAATTTACATATTTTTAACAGAAATCACTGAAAAAGCATTTCGCATCCATTAAAAAATGCTAAACTATTTCCCGGGTGTACTATTGCTTTTTATGTTAACAAAAGTTGCATATCCCTCTGTTTATCCATGATAATTTAATTTAAAATGGATCGCACCGGTTGGATTCATTACATTTATTAATTTGCTCGTGCAACTAGTTGTAATATTGCAATTTTGTGATGAAAGCAAACATTTGGATACGTTGATTTCATCAAACTGTTAACGTGCTACAATTGAACTTGATATATGTCAACGAAGCGTAGTTTTATTGGGTGTCCGGCATGTCTTAGCCTGTTATGTTGCTGTTAAAATGGTTAGGATGACAGCCGTTTTTGACACTGTCGGGTCCAGAGGGAAACTACCCACGACCAAGCTAATGATGTTGTTGACGTTGATGGAAAGTGCATCAAGAACGCAATTACGTACTTTAGTCATGTTACGCCGATCATGTTAATTTACGGCATGCATCAGGCAGGTCAGGGACTTTTGTACTTCCTGTTTCGATTTAGTTGGCAATTTAGGTAGCAAACATGCAGACCCCGCACATTCTTATCGTTGAAGACGAGTTAGTAACACGCAACACGTTGAAAAGCATTTTCGAAGCAGAAGGCTATGATGTATTCGAAGCGACAGATGGCGCGGAAATGCATCAGATTCTCTCTGAATATGATATCAACCTTGTGATTATGGATATCAATCTGCCTGGGAAAAATGGCCTGCTGTTAGCGCGCGAACTTCGCGAACAAGCTAACGTTGCGCTGATGTTCCTGACGGGCCGTGATAACGAAGTCGATAAAATTCTCGGCCTCGAAATCGGCGCAGACGATTACATCACCAAGCCGTTTAACCCGCGCGAACTGACTATCCGTGCTCGTAACCTGCTGTCCCGTACCATGAACCTGGGTACTGTCAGCGAAGAACGCCGTAGCGTCGAAAGCTACAAGTTCAATGGCTGGGAGCTGGACATCAACAGCCGCTCTCTGATTGGTCCTGACGGTGAGCAGTATAAACTGCCACGCAGCGAATTCCGCGCCATGCTTCACTTCTGTGAGAATCCGGGCAAAATCCAGTCTCGCGCAGAACTGCTGAAAAAAATGACCGGTCGCGAACTGAAGCCGCATGACCGTACCGTTGACGTGACGATCCGCCGCATTCGTAAGCATTTCGAATCAACGCCGGATACGCCAGAAATCATCGCCACCATTCACGGTGAAGGCTACCGTTTCTGCGGCGACCTGCAGGATTAATTCAATCCTCACTGGTATAAAAACGGCGCTTTATGCGCCGTTTTTCATTTCCCTACCGCTCTATTTCCACAAGCGAAATTCGTCGCTCTGCGCAGGCTGAAGCTCTGGAAGTTCTGTAGATTTTGGCTTTGTTTTTGGCTGTGCCAGCGAGTGCCAGTCAAGATGACGCGTCAGGAACATTACCCCACAAAGCGCGAACAACAGCACGCCGGTTCCCAGCAGTAAAGAGCTATCCTGTGAACGTAGCAGCACCCACATCACACCATCCAGCCCCAGCAGCGCCACGGTGAACAAAATACTGTTCCGCCAGCCCTGCAATATCGCCTGCAGATACACACCGTTCATCAACGCCCCGACCAGACTTGCCGTTATCCACGCCGCCGTAAAACCAATGTGTTCCGACAGTGCCAGCAGCAGCAGATAAAACATTACCAGCGATAGCCCCACCAGCAGATATTGCATCGGGTGCAGGCGCAGATTGGTCATACTTTCAAGGACGAAGAAAGACATAAAGGTCAGTATAATCAGCAGGATGGCATACTTTGTCGCCCTGTCCGTTAACTGATACTGATCTGCAGGCGTGGCGACGGCGACGCTAAACGCTGGCATACCCAGCCAACCAATCTTTTCATCGTTAAAGCGCTCGCCGAGGTTGTTCGCAAACCAGCTGCTTTGCCACTGAGCCTTGAATCCTGATTCGCTAATTTCGCGCTTAGCCGGGAGGAAGTCCCCAAGAAAGTTGGGATGCGGCCAGTTGCTGGTTAAGGTCATTTCACTGTTACGTCCAACCGGAACGACGGAGAAATCGCCGGTTCCGCTCAAATTAAGCGACAACGCCATGCTCAGATTTTGCTCAGCCCAGCTCGCATCGGGTAGCGGAATGTGGATCCCCTGCGCACGTCCATCCAGCCCTGTCCCAGGCTCAACGGCCAGCGACGTTCCATTGACCTGCGGCGCTTTTACCACGCCAATCCCACGCGCGTCCCCCACGCCAACCACAATAAACGGTTTGCCGATGCTGATATTTGGATGATTTAAATCACTCAACCGTTCGGCGTTAAACTCAGCCTTCACCGAAACATCATTGTGCCAGACCTGGCCCTCATAAATACCGATTTTACGCGCTTCAACGTTCTGATTCCCCTCAACTACCAACGACTCCGGCAGCCAGAAATGGATATAGCTACGCTTACGCTGGATTTCTTTGCCATCCTCCAGTGAGGTGTAAAGTTCCGTTACCGGAATGGCTATCAGCGGTCCTACCATCTTTTGCGGCCCGCTGGTGCTCTGTCGGATAGCATCTTCGACTTCATCGCGGTAATCCGATCGCTCCACGATGATCTGCCTGACCATCGTCAGCGGGATTAACAGCAGCAGTATTGCGCCACCTAAGGTGACTATTTTCCAAAACAGGGGTGATTTAAACATAGCGTTCTCCTTTGCAATATCAGCAAGGTAGAACAGCTATGTGCGGAGAATTTGAAGTTATGTGAAGTGAGCGTGAAGCGTAAACGAGGCCTGTGCGCCGCCTTGTGGTCGGTTGCACAATGTCACCGTCCCCTCGTGCAGTCGCGCAACCTCACTGACAAACGCCAGCCCTAAACCGCTGCTCTTATGCCCATTTTCACGGGGCAGCGAATAGAAACGCTCAAAAATACGCGGCAACGCGAAGTCGGGGATCCCGCTGCCACTGTCGATTATCTGCAATGTGACCAGTTCATCCTGCTGATGCGCGCTCAGCGTAATCGTCCCGTCCTGTGGCGTGAAGTCGATAGCGTTGTCGAGCAAATTCCCCAATGCCTGCTCCAGTAACGCAGGATCGGCGGCAACGCTAAGCGATGAAGGCATAATGGTAAGCGTGATGTTTTTTGCCGCCAGTTGCACGCTGCGCGCCTCTTTGAGCTGAGCAAACAGCGCATCTACCGCCACTGGCGTCAACGTAATGTCCTGTCGATTCTCCAGCCGCGCCTGGCGTAACAGGGTTTCGACCAGCGCCTGCATGCGCGCATTTTGCGTCAGAATATTATCGGTAAAGCGCGCAACCACGTTCGGCGGCGGACCTTCGCGCAAAATCTCAGCCGCGCCGCGAATGGCCGCCAGCGGACTTTTCAGTTCATGCGTTAACGCATAAACATACTGCTCAATGTAGTTTTTGCCCTCCAGCTTCAGTCGCATACTTTCCAGCGCCTGCGCCAGTTTACGTAGCTCGCTGCTGCCTAAATCAGGCAGTGGGACGGGGCGATTCTCGGTAACGGAGTCGGCATAGCGCGCCAGCCGGGCGATGGAGCGGTTTATCCACCATACCATCCCGATGCCAATCACTAAGGCAATGCCCAGCAATACGGCGCTGGCCCACAGCATCCGCCGTTCACTGCGTTTAATCACCGGCGCCATCGCCGCGTTCGGTTTACCGACGCTAAGCACTCCGATAATACGTCCGCCGTCTACGATCGGCGCGGCCACGTACATCACTGAACTTTCCGGATCGTTCGGGTTTTGCGGCGTACTGCGGGCGCCATATTGCCCACGCAGGGTTAACCACACGTCGTTCCAGCGAGAATAGTCCTGACCGACAGCCTGGTTTGCGGAATCAAACAACACCTTACCCTGCGCGTCCGTCATGTAGACATGGTATTCATTACGGACTTTGTTAATGCCGCTGATATTAGCGCTGAATGGGCGGTTATGCAGTTGCGAAAATGCCTGCGCCAGCTTGCCGTTGGCGGGAGAGTCAGAGAGCAAGTCATCGCGCGCCAGCGCGGCCAGCAGCGTGGCGGTATCAATCAAAGTGCCTTCGGTTGCCCGGCGGACGCCTGGTTTAATTTCCTGTACAAAGATCGACAAAACGAACCAGGCGGCGACGGCAACAATCAGAAAATAGCCGAGCAACAAACGCATGCCAATGCGCATCAGACGCTCCTCAGGCTATATCCCATACCGCGATGCGTATTGATGGGGGAAAGCTCAGGGTTGATAGCCCGCAGCTTGGCGCGCAGCGTTTTAATGTGGGTATCGACCGTTCTGTCAAAGGTGTCCTGTGCATCGGCCCAGACTAAATCCATCAACTGCTGGCGTGAGTAAATGCGCCCCGGCGACAACAGCAGCGTTTTCAGCAACAGAAATTCATAGCGCGTCAGGTTTAACGGCTTGCCGAACCAGGTAATCTGCGCGGCCAGCTCATTAAGTTCAAAATCACCACAGCGCGTCGTAGATGAAGGAGCAGAGAATTTCTGCACCCGCCGCAGCAACGTACGCACGCGGGCGCACACCTCGCGCGGTGAGAAAGGCTTGGCAACATAGTCATCCGCGCCAATTTCCAGACCCAGCAGGCGATCCACCTCATCGCTACGCGCGGTCAGAAACAGGATCGGCAACGCTGGATGCCGCTCTAGCAGGCGTCGACACAGTTCAAAACCGCTGATATCCGGTAGTCCGACATCCAGAATGATCGCATCAGGACAACGCTGGCGAGATTTCTCCAGCGCAGGTAACCCGCGCTCAAACGCTTCCACGCTAAAACCTTCCTGCTGCAGCATGTAGATGAGCGTATCGGCGATGCCCTGCTCATCCTCAACCAACCAGATCAACGGTTGTTGCATTTTGCTTCCTTGTTATTCCCGCCACGGCATGATGGGCACCGCGCTGATGGCATTTTTAGGCGATCCATCGACCACTTTATCTGAATAGGCCAGATAGGCCAGTGCATTACGTTTCGCGTCGTAAAAACGCACGACCTGTAAGGATTTAAACACCAACGAGGTACGTTTTTTAAATACCACTTCGCCCTGCGCTTTGCCGTTCTTGATTCTGTCGCTCAGTTCTACCGGCCCCACCTGCTGACAGGAAATGGCGGCATCGGAGGTATCTTCCGCCAGCCCCAGCCCACCTTTGATGCCGCCGGTCTTCGCCCGGCTCACGTAGCAGGTCACGTTGGTAACATCAGGATCGTCAAACGCTTCGACCACAATTTTATGATCCGGCCCAAACATTTTGAACACCGTATCGACAGATCCAATCTGCTCCGCATGGACAACCTGCGCCAACATCAGCAGAATTGAGGAAATGATTAAGCTCTTATATTTCATATTGTTACCATTTTTAAAAGTTACTCTGTGTAATTATTCGACATTCTAAGATAAAACGTATACAGATCACAGGATTACAATAATCACGCTTTCGAATGATCGAAAAAAGCATTTATGAGCAAAAAAAACACTGAATGCTAAAACAGCAAAAAATGCTATTATCCTCATACCTGACGTCAGGTACTCGTTGTTGAAAGGATGAGGATATTTTATGGATCAGGCTGGCATTATTCGCGACCTATTAATCTGGCTGGAAGGTCATCTGGATCAGCCTTTGTCGCTTGACAATGTGGCGGCAAAAGCAGGCTATTCCAAGTGGCACCTGCAGAGAATGTTTAAGGACGTGACGGGCCATGCTATTGGCGCCTATATCCGCGCCCGTCGTTTATCGAAATCCGCAGTGGCGCTGCGCCTGACTGCACGCCCAATTCTGGATATTGCGCTGCAATATCGCTTTGACTCTCAACAAACCTTTACCCGCGCGTTCAAGAAACAGTTTTCCCAGACGCCTGCGCTGTATCGCCGTTCGCCGGAATGGAGCGCGTTTGGTATTCGCCCGCCTATGCGACTGGGTGAATTTGCCATGCCTGCGCACGAGTTTGTCACGCTGGAAGATACGCAACTGCTTGGCACCACGCAAAGCTATTCCTGCTCGCTGGAGCAGATTTCAGATTTCCGTCATGAAATGCGAATTCAGTTCTGGCGCGACTTCCTTAGCCAGGCTCCTGCGATCCCACCGGTGCTGTACGGGCTGAACGAAACGCGTCCGAGCATTGAAAAAGATGACGAGCAGGAAGTGTTTTACACCACAGCACTGACGCCGGAACAGGCCAATGGTTATGTGCCGTCGGCACAGCCTATCCTGCTACAAGGCGGCGAGTATGTGATGTTTACCTATGAAGGGCTGGGGACCGGTGTACAGGAGTTTATCCTGACGGTTTACGGCACATGCATGCCAATGCTGAACCTGACGCGCCGTAAAGGGCAGGATATCGAGCGATACTACCCGGCAGAAGATGCCAAAGCGGGAGATCGCCCGATCAACCTGCGCTGCGAATTCCTGATTCCGATTCGCCGCTAGCGCTGCAGTTCGTCTAACGCAGGGGCGTCCAGATGTGAGATGTCCCCTGCCGTTTCAACTACCCATCCCGGCGCCAGCCACAAACTTTCCTGGTAATCGACGCGAGAAATAGAACAGTTGCGCAGACGCAGGCGACGTTCAGCCCATGCCGGTAATCCCAGAATCGTACTCACCAGGCAACCCAGTGCAATACCGTGACTGACCAGCAGCGGACGACTCCCCGGCGGCAACTCCAGACAGGATGCCAGCGCCGCGTGGACGCGATCGCTCAGTTCCTGCATTGATTCCCCTTCAGGAATACGCCCCTCCACCGTACCGTTCACCAACTGGCGACGCCAGCCCTCTTCTTCCGACGTCAGCGTATCGATATGACGTTGCTCCAGCACGCCCATATTCAGCTCGCGCAAACGTGAGTCATAGGTGATATCACAGCCACAGGCCTGGGCGATGATTTCTGCGGTGCGTCGTGTACGACCTAAATCGCTACTGATGACATGCGTAATACCAAACGTGCGGGCGCGTTCGCCCACCTGCATGGCTTGCTGTTCACCTTTAGCGGTCAGTGGGCTGTCTGACTGGCCTTGAATACGTCGCTCGGCGTTCCACTGCGTTTCGCCATGGCGAACAAGGTATACCTGTAACATGCTTTTTTTCCGTTATACTGCGATGCGATGAATTTTCAAACTGAGCTTAATTATGCACAAGGTTATCTCTGCGACCACCAATCCTGCCAAAATTCAGGCAATTCTGCGGGCATTTGAAGAGATTTTCGGGGAAGGATCCTGCCATATTGAACCCGTCGCCGTCGAGAGTGGCGTGCCGGAACAACCTTTCGGAAACCAGGAAACGCGCACTGGCGCACGAAATCGCGTTGATAATGCGCGCCGTCTGCACCCGCAGGCTGATTTCTGGGTCGCTATTGAAGCGGGAATTGACGACGATGCGACCTTCAGTTGGGTGGTGATTGATAATGGCGTCCAGCGCGGCGAAGCCCGTTCAGCCACGCTGCCATTGCCAGCTGTCATTCTCGACAGAGTCCGTCAGGGCGAAGCGCTCGGTCCGGTGATGTCGGACTACACGGGTATTGATGAGATTGGCCGTAAAGAGGGCGCTATCGGCGTCTTTACCGCGGGCAAGCTGACGCGCTCAAGCGTATACCACCAGGCGGTGATTCTGGCGCTCAGCCCGTTTCATAACGCAGTGTATTTATAGCGTTGTGCCGGATGGCGGCTTCGCCTTATCCGGCCACAACCGCGCCACATACTTAGGCCTGATAAGCGAAGTGCCATCAGGCATTTTTTAGCAGCACCTGCTCCAGCCAATGACGCAGATCCACCGGTGCGGATTTGAGGCTGTTCGACCCCCGTGTAATGGTGGCGATCCCCGCCCCGAGCTCGTTTTTAAGCTCGCGCTGACTCATCTCGCCGCGCAGCAGCTCTTCAATGATACGCACGCGCGTGCCCAGCGCTTCGCGCTCATCCGGCGTTAACATCAAATTGAGCAGGGGCAGGTGTAAGTCTTGTTCATAGGCGTGTTTAAGCAGATCGACAAAACGTAACCACTCCTGGTGACGCTGTTCTGCCATCTCTGCCGAATAGGGTGATTGCTGAGTCATAAGTTATCGCCATCGTTGCGGGGGAAGCGTGCTTGCCTCCCCCTTTTGTACTCTTTAACGAGTACGATAGCATAACACAACCGACACGATCAGTAACGACGTTGCCATTCTGCGTCGCTCATCAACTCCGGTTTGTCACCGAGGAAATAGCGATAGTACGCATCGTAAGCCAGCACGTTCTTCACGTAGCCACGCGTCTCAGAGAATGGAATGCTTTCGACAAACGCGACAGCATCGATACGACCCGCGCTATTGCCAAGCCAGGTGCGAACGCGCCCCGGTCCGGCGTTATAGGCCGCCGACGCGAAAATGCGGTTATTACCGAATTGCTGATAGACATACTGTAAATAGCTGGTACCAATGTTGATGTTGGTATCAGGATCCAGTAGTTGGCTCGGGCTGCTGTAACCTGGAATCGAGAACATTTTCACCGTATGCGTCGCCGTGCCCGGCATAATCTGCATCAGCCCGCTGGCACCAACCGGCGATTTTACTTTCGGGTTCCAGGCGCTTTCCTGACGCGCTATCGCCATCGCATAGCTTGGCGGAATATCCTTGCCGCTGGTGTAGCGTGTAAACAGATCCTTGTAGGCCAGTGGGAAACGCTCTTCCAGATGATCCCACAGCTTACCGGCGATCGTCGCTTGTACGCTCAGATCCCACCAGTGATTGTTGAACGCGTAACGCGCCAGCTGAGCCTGCTCAGACTTCGTGCGACTGGTGACCAGATTCGCCCATTCACTGCGCGCGGTATTGTCCAGGTTCCAGTACATTAGCTCGCGCACACGTGCCATTTCCGGTCCCTGAGTCAGCGCAGAGTCAACGTTTGCCGGGGCTTTATCCACTTTCAGCTCGTACTCTTCACCCAGACGCTGTGCCGCTACCATCGGATAGAAACCGCGCTGCTGCATGAGCTGGTGCAGGATCTCTTTGGCTTCCGCCTCGCGCCCGCGCTCAAGCAGCAGATCCGCCTGCCAGTAACGCCACTCATCTTTCTCTTTTGCTTCCATTGGCAGACGCGCCAGCCAGGTATTCAGACCACGACGATCGCCGGTTCCCAGCGCCATGCGTACACGTCGCTCCACAAGCGAGGTGGAATTCGAGCGCATAATGGCGTCATCGCGCCATTTGGCCTGCTCATCGGTAACGTCATTACCCATCAGACGCCAGGCGACGATGTCGCGCAGCTCCTGGGTTTGCTCGTCATTCAGCTGTTGCGCCTGCGCCAGAGACGGGATCATCAGGCGGGCATTTTCCGCGTCCTGACGCGCCACGCTGGAAAAAGCCACCGCCGCCATCTGTCGGGTGAAATCCGTCGCGCCAGTGGTGCGTGCAAAGGTCATCACCGAATTCGGATCGTTGGCCAGCGCGATGATCGCCGAAGCGATAGTTTGGTATTGCGCGGGCATTTGTCCAGCCAACGCCGTGACCAGACCGGTATTCCCGGCTTTCATCGCCAGACGAATACGCTCCAGATACGCCAGCGGATCCTGAGTTCCTGAGGCGCGCCATACGCCGAATAATTTGTCACAGGCGTTCGGCTGGCTTTTCCCGCTCAACCACAGTTCTTTCGCGCCCTGCCAGGCCTCTTCGGTTTGCCCGGTGCTCCATTTCGCAAAGTAATAGTTGCATTGCGCTTCCGTGGTACCCGGTTTTTCTGGGCTGAACGCCAGCAGTCCACGCCAGTCCTCCCGTCGCGCCAGTTCATTCACGAAACGTGATTGCAGAGTACGCGCGGGGGGCAGCGTCGGGTTGGCGCGCACAAAATTGGTAACGGTAATGGTGGGCTGATTCATCAGATCGTCAGTAATCTGACGATATTCCAGATAAGGATACAGAGGATAATTCTTCAGGCCGGGCATCATCTGCTCTACGACATCCATCTGTCGGTTATCCCAGGCCTGTTTAATTTGCGCATAGCGACTGCGCTGCTCATCCAGGGAATCGGCTCGCGCCACTTGACTGACCGTCAGCAGACATACGCTGGCCGCCAGCAGGCGCCAGGTAAATTGATTGGCTTTGTCCACAAGCTCTTCCTCTTCTCATGTTACGTCTGTGCAGCATCATGCCGCTTAATTAGTTCATGCTAACCAGACATTGCAGAATGCGCCACGTCACGGACACTTTTTTACTTTTGTTGCGAGTGAGATCTGCTGGCTGGGATTGGGCAATGAAAAAGGCTACACTTCGCCTTTGATAACTATTTACCAATAATTAGCCCTAAATAATTCAAGTTGCAGCAAGGCGGCGAGGGAGTAAATCCCCTGAGCGTACAAAGTGCGTGACTGGGGGGAACAACAAATCTGTCAGGAACAGATTTGAACGCTGCGGAGCAGCGGCCCGCAAGGGCGAGGCTCATGGATGAGCCGAGTAACTCACAGCCAACGCATCTGTAGCTTGAAGTATGACGGGATAAATAAAGAGGCGAGTCCAACGTGGCCCAATTTGTTTATACCATGCATCGTGTCGGCAAAGTCGTTCCGCCGAAACGTCATATTCTTAAAAACATCTCACTGAGCTTCTTCCCTGGCGCCAAAATCGGTGTTCTTGGTCTGAACGGCGCGGGTAAATCGACCCTGCTGCGCATCATGGCCGGCATTGATACCGATATCGAAGGTGAAGCTCGCCCACAGCCTGGCATTAAAATCGGTTACCTGCCGCAGGAACCGAAACTAAACCCGGAACATACCGTTCGTGAATCCGTGGAAGAAGCGGTTGCCGAAGTGGTTAACGCGCTGAAAGGTCTGGATGAAGTGTACGCAAAGTACGCCGAGCCGGACGCCGACTTCGATAAACTCGCTGCGCAACAGGGCAAGTTTGAAGAGATCATTCAGGCGCACGACGGTCATAACCTGAACGTGCAGCTTGAGCGTGCCGCTGACGCCCTGCGTCTGCCGGACTGGGACGCTAAAATTGAGAACCTCTCCGGTGGTGAACGCCGCCGCGTCGCGCTGTGCCGCCTGCTGCTGGAAAAACCAGACATGCTGCTGCTCGACGAACCGACTAACCACCTGGACGCCGAATCCGTTGCGTGGCTGGAACGCTTCCTGCACGACTTCGAAGGTACCGTGGTGGCGATTACCCACGACCGTTACTTCCTCGACAACGTTGCGGGCTGGATTCTGGAGCTTGACCGCGGCGAAGGTATTCCATGGGAAGGCAACTACTCCTCCTGGCTGGAGCAGAAAGATCAGCGTCTGGCGCAGGAAGCGTCTCAGGAAGCGGCTCGCCGTAAATCCATTGAGAAAGAGCTGGAGTGGGTGCGTCAGGGCGCTAAAGGCCGTCAGTCTAAGGGTAAAGCCCGTCTGGCACGCTTTGAAGAGCTGAACAACACCGAATACCAGAAGCGTAACGAAACCAACGAACTGTTTATCCCACCAGGAGCACGTCTGGGTGATAAAGTCGTTGAAGTCACCAATCTGCGTAAATCCTACGGCGATCGCGTTCTGATTGACGACCTGAGCTTCTCCGTACCGAAAGGCGCCATCGTCGGCATCATCGGTCCGAACGGCGCGGGTAAATCTACCCTGTTCCGTATGATGTCCGGTCAGGAACAGCCAGACAGCGGCACCATCACGCTGGGTGAAACCGTCAAGCTAGCTTCCGTTGACCAGTTCCGTGACGCCATGGACAACAGCAAAACCGTGTGGGAAGAAGTTTCCGGCGGGCTGGATATCATGAAGATCGGCAACACCGAGATGCCAAGCCGCGCCTACGTAGGCCGCTTCAACTTTAAAGGTGTTGATCAGGGTAAACGCGTAGGCGAACTCTCCGGCGGTGAGCGCGGTCGTCTGCACCTGGCGAAGCTGCTGCAGGTTGGCGGCAACATGCTGCTGCTTGATGAACCAACCAACGACCTGGATATCGAAACCCTGCGCGCGCTGGAAAACGCCCTGCTGGAGTTCCCGGGCTGCGCGATGGTCATCTCGCACGACCGTTGGTTCCTCGACCGTATCGCGACCCACATTCTGGATTACCAGGATGAAGGTAAGGTTGAGTTCTTCGAAGGTAACTTTACCGAATACGAAGAGTACAAGAAACGCACGCTGGGCGCAGATGCGCTGGAGCCGAAGCGTATTAAGTACAAGCGTATTTCGAAGTAATTACCGTTAAGCGCCGGATGGCGGCGTTACGCCTCCTCCGGCCTACGAGGTTAGTGCGACGCCGGATAAGCGCAACGCCATCCGGCATTTACGCTATCTCTGCTCGCCCATCAACTCTTTCACCAACTCCACGCAGCGCAGAAATCGACCGTCATAGTCGGGCTCCTGAACGTGCACAAAATTGATATTGTTTTCCTGCAGCATCTCGACCAGCAACGACTGAAACGCTTTTCTGTCAACCGAACTGCCGAGACTGCGTAAGCCATCCGCCACCCATGGAGTATTGTTCTCCAGCAGGATCACCAGGTCAAAGCGATACTCGTCAATCAGGGCCTGCACAAACGGGTGTTCACGCCCTTCATACTTTTTGCAGAAGGCCTGAGTGGTAACAAAATCGGTGTCGATAAACGCCACTTTATTGGCATACTTGACAGCAAAATCAATGTATTGGGCTTGTCCCAGGGCGATTTTATCGTAGTCGGAATACTGCAACGCCATCTCATCACCGCCCAAATGGGAGAAGACGTAATCACGCCCATATTCCCACGCACTGGTAGTGTTAAAGATATTGGCGAGCTTGTTCACCAGCGTCGATTTTCCGCTCGACTCTCCGCCGAGGATCGCCACGGTGCGCACGAAAAACGGCTTCACTTCTGTAGGAATATACTCCCAGTAGCGAAACGGGTTCTCACGGATTTGCCCGCCGCTGATGTTCATAAACGTTCGTTTGGGATCCACCAGCACGGTTTCGATCCCCAGATGTTCCAGATACTGCGGGGCATCTGACTCTTCAGAGGTGTAAATCCAGTTAGGCTGGATCCCTTTCTCCTGCATAAACGTTTTGATCCCGTTGCTCCACACATCCCAACCGTGTGGATACGGCTCCATACCCTCTTCGTTGAAGGCGTGAATACGGATATTTTTCTGATACTTAAAGGTTTGCAGCAGCCAGCGTAGACGATCGGGCACCGTGGGCTGTTGCGACATAGCGCTGTCTTCAAACAGGCTGCGATCGCGCGTGTCGTCATACCCCATGATGATATGCAGTTCATCGACCTGACTACACGCGCGCTGGATAAGATAGATATGGCCGGTATGCAGCGGATAAAACTTACCGAATACCACACCTATATTCTTCTGCTGGCGCGGAAACTCCAGCCCGAGAAACCGGTGCAACGCCTCCAGCTTTTGCGCGCTGGGACTTTTAATTTTGGCATTCAGCAGTTGACTTAAATATCCCTTGGTCATGCCACTGGCATCTGCCACCTGTTGCAGGGTACAGCCCTTTTGCTTAATGGCAGTTTTCAGATAATCAAATGACACAAGAGCCTCCTGCTGTAAAAATAAACGTAATACCCAATACCGCCGGAAAGACGGCGGGTATTTTATTATAGGTCGTCAAACACGCTTAAAGCATCCGTAAGCTTCTTAACGCCAAAGACCTGCATCCCTTCCGGCACTTTTTTCGGCACGTTGGCGGCAGGAACAATCGCCCGACGAAAGCCGTGCTTCGCCGCTTCGGAAATACGCTCCTGGCCGCTGGGTACCGGACGGATTTCGCCCGCCAGTCCCACTTCGCCAAAGACCACTAAGTCCTGCGGCAGCGGTCGGTCGCGCAGGCTGGAAACCATTGCCAGTAGCAGTGCCAGATCGGCGCTGGTTTCGGTAACCTTCACGCCACCGACCACGTTGACGAACACGTCCTGATCCGCCATCTGCAAGCCGCCGTGACGATGCAGCACGGCCAGCAGAATCGCCAGACGGTTCTGCTCCAGGCCGACCGCCACACGACGCGGATTCGCCATCATCGAATGGTCGACCAGCGCCTGAATCTCCACCAGCAACGGGCGTGTGCCTTCCCAGACCACCATCACTGAACTGCCGGAGGTGACTTCATCGCCACGGCTTAAGAAGATAGCGGAAGGGTTGCTAACTTCACGCAGCCCCTGTTCGGTCATGGCAAAGACGCCCAACTCATTCACCGCGCCAAAGCGATTTTTATGGCTACGCAGAGTACGAAAACGAGAATCGGCGTCGCCGTCGAGCAGAACCGAGCAGTCAATACAGTGCTCCAGCACCTTTGGACCGGCCAGCGAGCCGTCTTTGGTGACGTGGCCGACCATGACAATCGCCACGCCGCGCGTTTTGGCAAAGCGGGTCAGGTAAGCCGCGGTTTCGCGCACCTGTGCCACGCTGCCCGGCGAAGACTGAATGTCCGCCATGTGCATCACCTGAATGGAGTCGATAACCATCAGCCTCGGCTGTTCTTCTTCGGCAATCAGGCAAATTTGTTCGATACTGGTTTCCGACAGCATGTTCAGATTCGCCGTCGGCAGACCGAGTCGATGCGCGCGCATCGCCACCTGTTGCAAAGACTCTTCGCCGGTGACGTACAGGGTTTTCATCTGCTCAGCGAGCTTGCACAGCGTTTGCAGCAGCAGCGTTGATTTCCCTGCGCCGGGGTTGCCGCCAATCAGGATGGCGCTGCCGGGCACCACACCGCCGCCCAGCACGCGGTCAAACTCTTTAAATCCGGTGGAAAAACGCGGCAACTCTTCAAGGCTGATATCAGACAGCTTCTGCACTTTTGCGATGCCCGCATTTCCGGCATAGCCGCTGAGCCGCTCGTTACGCGCCACCGTTGGTGACGCTGCAAGGCGTACCTCGGTAATGGTGTTCCAGGCCTGACAGGCGCTGCATTGTCCTTGCCAGCGCGGGTAATCGGCCCCGCATTCGTTACAAACAAAGGCGCGTTTTGGAACTTTGGCCACGTTTTACCTCTTTCGTTAGCGCGTTTACCGGACAGCGTGGGCGCTTATCCGGCCTACGGTCACTTTGCCATCAGGCAATTAAATCATTTCTGGTTCATGCTGCCAGAGAGAATGCAGAACACGCCCATCAGGTCAGCGTGACGGATCGTAATCTCCGTCTTTTCATTCACTTTGGGTTTGGCATGATACGCTATACCCAGTCCAGCCGTTTTGATCATCGGCAGATCGTTGGCGCCATCGCCGATCGCCACCGTCTGCGCCATCGGGATCTCATACTCCTGCGCCAGGCGAGTCAGGGTGTTGGCTTTGTACTGGGCATCGACGATATCGCCGATCACGTTGCCGGTGAATTTACCGTCTATGATCTCCAGCTCGTTTGCCACAGCCGCCGTCAGACGTAGTTTGTTACGCAGATAATCGGCAAAGAAGGTAAAACCGCCGGAGGCAATTGCCACTTTCCAGCCGAGCGTTTCCAGTTTTAACACCAGTTGAGTCAGGCCAGGCATCAGTGGTAGCGTTTCGCGCACCTGGTGCAAAATATTGGCATCAGCGCCCTTCAGCGTCGCCACGCGGCTGCGCAAGCTGGCGGTAAAGTCCAGCTCGCCGCGCATCGCGCGTTCGGTAACTTCGGCAACCATTTCGCCGGTTCCCGCCAGTTTGGCAATTTCATCAATACACTCGATCTGGATAGCCGTTGAATCCATGTCCATCACCAGCAAACCCGGCGTGCGCAAATGCGGAATTTTACCCAGTGGCGCAACATCCAGTTTGGCATCATGCGCCAGTTTTGCCGCACGCGGCGTTAACGAGCCCGCCAGACGAATCACCTGATAATCCTCAACGCACCACGCCGCCACGATCACCATCGCTGCACCCAGTTTGCTCTGGTATTGCGTTAACCGTTGTTTATCCAGCCCACGACCGTACAGCAGCCAGCCACTGCGGCCCGCGTGGTAATCCAGCGGCATGACTTCATCACCGCTTAAAGAGAGAGGCAGACCTGGCCACAGAGAAACATCTTCAGGTAGATCGCACCAGGTAATGTTAGGCATTAAAGCTCCTGTAAAATCGTTCGGGTCGGAATCATCAGGGGAAAATAACGCATGAGGCTACCCTGTAACCAGCGCTTCTGGCAACATTAAGTCTCAAATTTTCAGCAGGTGGAATATGGCTCGCACAAAACTGAAATTCCGACTTCATCGTGCAGTGATTGTATTGTCCTGCCTTGCGCTGCTCGTTGCTCTGATGCAGGGCGCGTCCTGGTTTAGTCAAAGCCACCAACAGCAGCGTAATCCGCAGCTCGAAGAGCTGGCGCGCACGCTGGCTCGCCAGGTCTCCTTGAACGTCGCCCCGCTGATGCGTACCGAAACGCCGGATGAAAAGCGCATTAAAGCGGTACTCTCGCAGCTCACGGAAAGTAGCCGTATTCTGGATGCGGGCGTCTACGATGAAAAGGGAGACCTGATTACACGCACCGGTGAGAGCGTCAACGTTCGAGACCGACTGGCGTTGGACGGCAAAAAAGCCGGGGGCTATTTTAACCAGCAGATTGTCGAGCCCATTCAGGGAAGAAATGGTCCGCTGGGCTATCTACGCCTGACGCTGGATACCCACACGCTCGCCACCGAAGCCAAGCAGGTGGATAACACCACCAACATCTTACGCCTAATGCTGCTTCTGTCACTGGCAATTGGCGTGGTGCTCACCCGTACCTTGTTGCAAGGCAAGCGCACCCGCTGGCAGCAATCCCCTTTCCTGCTGACCGCCAACAAACCGGTACAGGAAGAAGACAACGAGAAGAAAGAGTAATAACAGAAAGGAAATCGACCATGACGACACTACGCCTGCTTATCTCTGACTCTTACGATCCGTGGTTTAACCTCGCGGTCGAAGAGTGCATTTTTCGCCAAATGCCCGCCACGCAGCGCGTCCTGTTCTTGTGGCGTAATGCCGATACGGTGGTGATTGGCCGGGCGCAAAACCCGTGGAAAGAGTGTAATACCCGCCGTATGGAAGAAGACAACGTGCGGCTCGCCCGTCGCAGCAGCGGCGGCGGCGCGGTGTTCCATGACTTAGGCAATACCTGCTTTACCTTTATGGCCGGTAAACCGGAGTACGACAAAACCATCTCTACCGCTATTGTCCTCCATGCCCTGAACGCGCTGGGCGTAGACGCCGACGCCTCCGGGCGTAACGATCTGGTCGTGAAAACGCCAGACGGCGATCGCAAAGTTTCCGGCTCTGCTTATCGGGAAACGAAAGACCGCGGATTCCACCACGGCACGCTGTTGTTGAACGCCGATCTCAGCCGCCTGGCAAACTATCTCAATCCGGATAAAAAGAAACTCGCCGCCAAAGGCATCACCTCGGTTCGCTCACGCGTAGCGAATCTAACGGAGCTGTTGCCGGGCATCACCCATCAACAGGTCTGTCAGGCTATCACGGAAGCCTTTTTTGCCCACTACGGCGAACGTGTCGAAGCGGAAATTATCTCGCCGGACAAAACCCCGGATCTGCCGAACTTTGCCGAAACCTTTGCCCGTCAGAGCAGTTGGGAGTGGAATTTTGGTCAGGCGCCTGCGTTCTCGCACCTTCTGGACGAGCGTTTCACCTGGGGCGGCGTTGAGCTGCATTTCGACGTGGAAAAAGGTCATATCACCCGTACGCAGGTCTTTACCGACAGCCTCAATCCCGCGCCGTTAGAAGCGCTGGCGGGTCGTCTGCAGGGGTGTTTGTACCGTGCGGATATGCTGCAACAGGAGTGCGAAGCGCTGCTGGTTGATTTCCCACAGCAGGAGAAAGAGTTACGCGAGCTGTCAGCGTGGATTGCCAGTGCAGTGAGCTAAACGCTGGCCTGAAAATGCCGGATGGCGGTCCGGCATACATCGATTGTATGCCCGGTAAGCGCAGCGCTACCGGGCATCACAACACTTACTCTTTATCGCCCAGCAGAACGGATTCCAGTGCGATTTTGATCATGTCGTTGAAGGTCGTCTGACGTTCAGCGGCAGTGGTCTGCTCGTGAGTACGGATATGGTCGGACACGGTGCAGATGGTCAGCGCTTTCGCACCAAACTCAGCCGCAACGCCGTAGATACCCGCCGCTTCCATTTCCACGCCCAGCACGCCGTATTTTTCCATTACGTCGAACATTTCGCCGTCCGGAGAGTAGAACAGGTCAGCGGAGAACAGGTTGCCCACGCGCGCGTCTACGCCCAGTGCTTTTGCCGCATCAACTGCATTACGCACCATGTCGAAGTCAGCGATAGCTGCGAAGTCATGATCTTTAAAACGAATACGGTTTACTTTGGAGTCGGTGCAGGCACCCATACCGATAACCACGTCACGCAGTTTAACGTCCATACGCACAGCGCCGCAGGAGCCTACGCGAATGATTTTCTTCACGCCAAAATCGGTGATCAGCTCTTTGGTGTAGATAGAGCAGGACGGGATACCCATCCCGTGACCCATAACGGAGATCTTACGGCCTTTGTAAGTACCGGTGAAACCTAACATGCCGCGAACGTTGTTCACTTCACGAACATCTTCGAGGAAAGTTTCAGCAATATGCTTTGCGCGCAGCGGGTCGCCCGGCATCAATACGACGTCAGCGAAATCACCCATTTCTGCATTAATATGTGGAGTTGCCATCTTCAGTTCCCTTTTGATTTATTGTTTATGTCGAGGGGGTAGCAATGCCTTTCCCAACCGACAAAACGAATTCAAATACCCTAAGGATTTCGCGTTGTAGGAAGGCGACGAATTCGGAACCCCCGGGAGCATAGATTACCTATGTGACCGGGGTGAGCGAATGAAGTCAACGCATCTACAGCGCGAAAGACAACGGGTATCACAGCATGTTTTTACCGTAGTCCATCGGCGATGTATCAAAGTAGCTCGCCAGCGTCTGGCCAATATCCGCGAAAGTTTCACGGTGACCTAAAGAGCCTGGTTTCACTTTCGGGCCGTAAACCAGCACCGGAATGTGCTCACGGGTGTGGTCAGTGCCGGTCCAGCTCGGGTCACAGCCGTGGTCAGCGGTCAGGATCAGAATGTCATCTTCACCCACCAGTTCCATCAGTTCAGGCAAACGGCGGTCGAACAGTTCCAGACCTGCAGCGTAACCAGCGATATCGCGACGATGTCCCCAGGAAGAGTCGAAATCAACGAAGTTAGTGAAGACGATGGTCTTATCACCCGCTTCTTTCATCTCTTTGATGGTGGCGTCGAACAGCGCGTCCAGGCCGGTAGCTTTCACTTTTTTGGTGATGCCGCAGTTAGCGTAAATATCCGCGATTTTACCGACGGAAACCACGTGACCGTCTTTCTCGTCGACCAGTTTCTGCAGCACGGTCGGTGCTGGCGGCTCAACGGCCAGATCGTGACGGTTACCGGTGCGCTGGAAATTACCCGCTTTATCACCGATAAACGGACGCGCGATAACACGACCGATGTTGTAACCACCTTCGGTCAGTTCTTCACGAGCGATTTCACACAGTTCGTAGAGTTTATCCAGGCCAAAAGTCTCTTCGTGACAGGCAATCTGGAACACGGAGTCTGCAGAAGTATAGAAAATCGGCTTGCCGGTTTTCATATGCTCTTCACCCAGTTGATCCAGGATCACGGTACCGGAAGAGTGGCAGTTGCCGAGGTAGCCCGGCAGGTTGGCACGTTTGACCAGTTTATCCAGCAGTTCCTGCGGGAAGCTGTTGTCATGATCGGAGAAATAACCCCAGTCAAACAGAACCGGAACACCCGCGATTTCCCAGTGGCCAGACGGCGTGTCTTTCCCGGAAGAGAGTTCATGCGCCCAGGCGTAGGCACCAATCACTTCCGCGTTACCGTCCATACCAGCAGCAATTTTACCGGTAGAACCTTCGTGAGCTTTCACCAGGCCCAGACGGGTCAGGTTAGGCAGATTCAGTGGACCTTTGCGACCCTTGTCAGCTTCGCCTTTCGCACAGGCTTCTGCAATGTGTCCCATAGTGTCTGAGCCTACGTCGCCAAAGCGATCCGCATCTTCAGTCGCACCAATACCAAAGGAGTCCAGCACCATAATAAATGCACGTTTCATCTTGTTCTCCAACATCTGCGCCGCAAAAAAGCGATCAGATCAGTATACAGTTATTCGGTAATACGACGATAGACTGTCGGTGTAATTTCTGGCGCTTTATCGTCAAGGCTAATTGCCGCTTTGACCGCTTTCGCCGCTTCCTGCCAGCTGGCTTCGTCTTTGGCGTGGATCACCGCCAGCGGACGCTGTCCGTCTACGCTGTCGCCCAGACGCGCCATGTCGCTAAAGCCAACGCTGTAATCAATGGTGTCCGAAGCCTGACGACGACCGCCGCCCATGGAAACAACCGCCATTCCCAGCGCACGGGTATCCATAGCGCTGACAAAACCTTCGGTATCAGCATATACCGCTTTGCTGAGCATTGCCGTCGGCAGGTACTTCGCATAATTTTCAACGAAATCGGTCGGGCCTTTCTGCGCCGCAACCATGCGACCAAAAATCTCTGCCGCTTTGCCGTTATCCAGCACCGCCTGCAATTTCGCACGGGCTTCGGCATCGTCTTTCGCCAGATTGCCGGAGATCAGCATTTCCACGCACAGCGCCATCGTGACGTCTAACAGACGTGGATTGCGGTATTCACCTGTCAGGAACTGCACCGCTTCGCGGACTTCTACCGCGTTACCTGCGCTGGATGCCAGTACCTGGTTCATATCGGTTAACAGCGCGGTGGTACGTACACCCGCTCCGTTCGCCACGCCGACAATCGCTTCGGCAAGCGCTTCAGAAAGCTCATAGGTCGGCATAAAGGCGCCGCTGCCTACTTTCACATCCATCACCAGCGCATCCAGCCCTTCCGCCAGCTTTTTCGCCAGGATAGAGCCGGTAATCAGCGGGATGGAATCCACCGTCGCGGTAATATCGCGGGTGGCATAAAAACGTTTGTCCGCCGGTGCGAGCGAGCTGGTTTGCCCAATAATCGCCACACCCACGTCTTTAATAATTTCACGGAAACGCGCATCGTCCGGGAAGATGTCAAACCCTGGGATGGCTTCCAGTTTATCGAGCGTACCGCCGGTATGACCCAGACCACGTCCGGAGATCATCGGAATATAGCCGCCGCATGCAGCGACCATCGGGCCTAACATCAGTGACGTTACGTCACCCACGCCGCCGGTAGAGTGTTTATCCACAATCGGGCCGTTCAGCTGCAGGCTTTTCCAGTCCAGCACGGTTCCTGAATCACGCATTGCCATGGTCAGCGAAACACGCTCAGGCATTGTCATATCGTGGAAGAAAATGGTCATCGCCAGGGCGGCGATTTGCCCTTCAGAGATGGTGTTGTCGCGAATCCCATTGATAAAGAAACGAATCTCTTCATCGCTCAGCGCATGACCATCACGTTTTTTACGAATAATTTCTTGTGCGAGAAACATGGTAACCCCCGATAAATCAGGTTAAATGCAGCGGAAAACCCACTGCAATGAATGATTACTCTAAACAATTCGAGTCGCAGGAAGCGGCAAGGAAGCTCATCCCCAGGCGCTTACTACAGTAAGTGACTGGGGTGAGGGAGTGCAGCTAACGCACCTGCGGCTTGCAGTATGACGAGTAATTAGTAGCTGCTTGCGCTCTTACCGTCGCCGTGACCCAGCGCTTTCAGCAGGCTCGCCAGCAGGCTGGATGCGCCAAAACGATAGTGACGGGAATCGGCCCAGTCA
This sequence comes from Citrobacter sp. Cb023, assembly GCF_030336805.1. Lineage (NCBI taxonomy): Bacteria > Pseudomonadati > Pseudomonadota > Gammaproteobacteria > Enterobacterales > Enterobacteriaceae > Citrobacter > Citrobacter sp. Cb023. The sequence continues at coordinate 262,064 of NZ_JAOWCV010000033.1, forward strand.
GCGCCAAACAGTTCGTCGGCAATCGCCAGGAACTGCTGTGCATCTTCTGCAGTACGCACGCCGCCTGCCGGTTTGAAACCTACAGTTTTAGAAACGCCCATGTCGCGGATCACTTCCATCATGATGCGTGCGCTTTCCGGCGTCGCATTTACCGGCACTTTACCGGTAGAGGTTTTGATGAAATCAGCACCCGCTTTGATGGAGATTTCAGACGCTTTACGGATAAGACTCTCTTCTTTCAGCTCACCGGTTTCGATGATCACTTTCAGCAGCACGTTTGCCGCCGCACACGCATCTTTACATGCTTTAACCAGATCAAAACCAACCTGCTCGTTACCGGCGATCAGGGCACGGTAAGGGAACACCACGTCAACTTCATCCGCGCCGTAGGCAATCGCCGCGCGGGTTTCAGCCAGCGCAATCTCGATGTCGTCGTTGCCGTGCGGGAAGTTGGTCACGGTTGCAATACGGATGTCCGGAGTGCCTTGCTCTTTCAGCGTCTTACGCGCGATAGGAATGAAACGCGGATAGATGCAAATAGCGGCAGTGTTGCCTACCGGGGTCTTCGCCTGATGACACAGCGCGATCACTTTTTCATTGGTGTCGTCGTCATTCAGGGTGGTCAGGTCCATCAGTTTCAGTGCACGCAGGCTGCTTGCTGTTAAATCGGTCATAACATTCTCCAACGGCATCGCCGTATAAAATTTCACCTTGCGAGTTTGTTAGTATTCTAACATCCGCTCGCTATTACACTTCGATATACATCACAGTTAATGAAAACCACATACAGATTTGCATTACTCTAATGAGATCTACTTCAAATAAATCACCTTTCAGGAAGGGATGCGGTGGCATCAGGCGCATCCGGATCAAAGGTTGTGGCGGCGTTGCTTTCTACAATGGCGTTACACCTTCGGGATAAAAAGGAATCAACGATGCCCACTTCAAGCGAACTCGCGCTGCAACAGCGTTGCCAACAAATCGTGACCAGTCCGGTGCTCAGCCCTGAGCAGAAACGCCACTTCCTGGCGCTGGAGGCTGAAAACGCGCTGCCTTACCCGCAACTACCTGCTGAGGCTCGCCAGGCGCTGGATGACGGGGTGATCTGCGATATGTATGAAGGTCATGCCCCGTTCAAACCGCGCTATGTTTTACCCGACTACGCGCGTTTTCTGGCCAACGGTTCCTCATGGCTGGAACTGGAAGGAGCCAGGGATCTTGATGACGCGTTATCCTTACTCACCATCCTGTATCACCACGTTCCGTCAGTCACCTCGATGCCGGTCTATCTCGGCCAGCTCGACGTTCTGTTGCAACCGTATGTTAGAATTCTAACACAAGATGAGATCGATATTCGAATAAAACGTTTCTGGCGTTATCTCGACAGAACCCTGCCAGACGCATTTATGCATGCCAATATCGGCCCCGCAGATACGCCTGTCACCCGTGCAATTTTACGCGCAGACGCAGAGTTAAAGCAGGTTTCGCCTAATCTAACGTTCATTTATGATCCGCAAATTACACCTGACGACCTGCTGCTCAACGTGGCGCAAAATATCTGCGAGTGCAGTAAGCCGCACATTTCCAACGGCCCCGAAAATGATAAAATTTTCACAAAAGGTCAGTATGGCGTCGTCAGCTGTTACAACTCGTTGCCGCTCGCCGGGGGTGGAAGCACGCTGGTCAGGCTCAATCTGAAAGCCATCGCAGAGCGCAGCACCTCTGTCGATGACTTCTTTACGCGCACCCTACCGCACTATTGCCAGCAGCAAATCGCCATCATTGATTCACGATGTGAATTCCTCTATGAAAAATCACATTTCTTTGAGAATAGCTTCCTGGTGCAGGAAGGGTTGATTGATCCCGAACGTTTTGTCCCTATGTTCGGCATGTATGGCCTGGCGGAGGCGGTGAACCTGCTGTGCGATAAGGCGGGGCAGAATGCTCGCTACGGAAAAGACGAGGTCGCCAATCAGCTCGGGTATCGTATCAGCGCCCAACTGGCGGAGTTTGTAGAAAGTAGCCCGGTGAAATTTGGCTGGAAGCAGCGCGCAATGCTGCACGCACAGTCAGGGATCAGTTCTGACATCGGCACCACGCCGGGCGCGCGTCTGCCCTACGGCGATGAGCCGGATCCGATCACTCACCTGCAAACCGTCGCGCCGCATCATGCGTATTATCACGCTGGGATCAGCGACATTCTCACGCTGGATGAAACCATCAAGCGCAATCCTCAGGCGCTGGTGCAATTGTGCCTCGGGGCGTTTAAAGCTGGGATGCGTGAGTTTACCGCCAACGTGAGTGGTAACGATTTGGTCCGCGTCACCGGCTATATGGTACGCCTGTCGGATCTGGAAAAATATCGCGCCGAAGGTTCACGCACCAACACCACCTGGCTGGGCGAAGAAGCCGCGCGCAATACCCGCATTCTGGAACGACAACCTCGCGTGATTAGCCATGAACAGCAGATGCGCTTCAGTAAGTAAGATCATTCCTTTCTCCTGCGTCGACGGGCCGGGCAGTCGCCTGGCTCTGTTTCTGCAAGGATGTAACCTGCGCTGTAAAAATTGCCACAATCCGTGGACGATGGGACGCTGCAACGACTGCGGGGAATGTGTCCTGCATTGCCCGCATGAGGCGCTGAGCCTGAGCGCGGGGAAAGTGAGATGGCAATCCGACGTATGTCAGCAGTGCGATACCTGCCTGCACATGTGCCCACAGCAGGCCACGCCGATGGCGCAAACCCTGAGCGTTGATGAAGTGCTGCAGCATATTCGCAAGGCGGTGCTGTTTATTGAAGGAATTACGGTCAGCGGCGGCGAAGCGACCACCCAGTTGCCGTTTATCGTGGCGCTGTTTAACGCGATCAAAACCGATCCGCAGCTGCAACACCTGACCTGCATGGTAGACAGCAACGGCATGCTGAGCGAAACCGGCTGGCAAAAACTACTGCCGGTATGCGACGGCGTAATGCTCGATTTAAAAGCCTGGGATAGCGCGTGTCATCGACAGTTGACAGGCCGCGATAACACGCTGATTAAACAAAGCATTACCTTTTTGTCCGGGCAGGGAAAACTTGCGGAACTGCGCCTGCTGGTTATTCCTGGCCACGTGGATTATCTACAGCATATCGATGCACTGGCGGCGTTTATCAAACGTTCAGGTGATGTACCGGTGCGGCTAAATGCCTTTCATGCGCACGGGGTGTACGGCGAAGCGAAGGACTGGCCGAGCGCCACGCCTGAGGATGTGGAGCAACTGGCGCAAGGATTGCGCGAGCGCGGAGTGGATAATTTGATCTTCCCGGCGCTGTACCTGTAATTGCCGGATGCGACGTATCCATCGTCCGGCAATTAAAAATCAAATAACGCCGTCGTATTGCGATACAGCGCATCAGCGATAACATCCGCAGGTTCCGAGCGCAGCTCGCAGAGGACATCAAAGACTCTGACCACCTGCTCCGGGCGATTCGGCTGTCCCTGAAAGCCGTTGAGCGGCATATCCGGCGCGTCAGTTTCCAGCAGCAGTGAGTCCAGCGGCAGTTGCGCCATTACCTCGCGGGTTTTACTGGCGCGCGGATAGGTAATGGTGCCGCCCACGCCAATTTTGTAGCCCAGTTGCACAAAACGTTCGGCCTGCTGCACGCTCCCGGAAAATCCATGCACCACGCCGGTTCGCGGTAAAGCATGGCGTTTCAGGTGCATCGCCAGCTTGTCATGAGTGCGCCGCGAATGCAGGATCACCGGCAGTTCGTAACGCTTCGCCAGCTTAAGCTGCGCTTCCAGCAGCCGCTCTTGCTTATCGAATTGCGGATCGTCCCGATAAAGATCCAGCCCAATCTCACCTACCGCCACCAGCTTTTGCGGGCGCTTATCCAGCGCCTGCTGCAACTGCTCCAGGCAGTCATCGCTATGTTGCTCAATAACAATGGGGTGCAGCCCCAGGGCGGCAAACAATGGAGGGTAATTTTCCGCTAACGCCAGTACACGGGAAAAATTTGCCGCCTGGGTGGCCGGAACGATAATGCTTTGCACGCCGACGTCAGTCGCGCCCTGAATACTGGCAGATTCATCGCCCGTAAACGGCGGAAAATCAAAGTGACAATGCGTATCAATAAAACGATAACTCACGCCAAATCCTCATTATTAAACGTCGTGTCGTTAGCCTGAGGCGCATTGGTCACCACGGGGGCGTGAGCGTCGTTAGCCACCGGCGCAGGTGGAACCACGACCGGTCCCGGCACCACAATCTTCGGCGTCTGACGAGGCAACGGCGCATTTTTCGCCAGCAGCTTGCCGACGGTTGCCAGGAAGTAACGACCACACAGGCGTCCGGTCTTGTAATCTTCCCGCAGCGCCGGAATACGGCTTCCTAATGCCATGCTATGGAGCGGTTTGGGCGGGTAGATCTCAAAGATACGCAGCTTGCCCGGCGGTTTCTCAATAAAACTCTGAATCGCGCGATAGCTGGCTTCATGGTGCTGGACCAGATTCAGCAGCGGTTGCAGGCTGCTTTCGCCCAGCCAGCGTTCCATACGCTTGAACCACTGCGGGGTGTAATACATTTGCGAAGGCACGGTGCGGATAACCACCAGCGTTTTTGCCCCCTGCTTCGCCGCTTCCTGCACGGGAATGGCGTCGCTGACTCCCCCATCGAGATAATTCACACCATCCAGCGCAACCCCAGCGCGGTAGAACCCTGGAATCGCGCTGGAGGCACGAATAAGATCGAGCCAGTTTTGCCGGTTCGGCGAAAAATAGCCTGGCGTGTAGTCATCGCCCCGACAGGCGCACATATAAAACGATTTCCCTGCGGCAAACAGGCGCTCGGCGTTATCCATCGCCAGCGGCATCTGGGACGCGGTCGAATCCACCAGCCAATCGAGATCGATTAAATTTCCCCCGCGCACAAAGCGCACCGGGTCAAAAAATTCACGTCGGGTAGTGTAACGCATGATGACTTTACGACCGTAACCCGGCTGGTTACAAAGATAGGCTGAAAGGTTTTGCGCGCCAGCGGAGGTCCCGTAGAAGAGATCAAAAGGATTGAACTGCGCGCGCATGAATTCATCCAGTACGCCAGCGGTGAAGATGCCTCTTTGTCCGCCGCCCTCACACACCAGCGCCATGCTGCCTGGTTGAAACGGACGTAACGATAACGGCGCAATATTGCCGAGCGTGACGGGTATTCTCTGCCCCACCTCTGCCTTCCTGTTGTTTTTGTAATAGAACAACAAAGTAACGCAAATTGCCTGATGCTAAAACCGTAAAAGCCAGTCCGGTGGACTGGCTTAGTAGCAAGTTATCTTTACGGTTAATCCCCAAAATAATTCAAGTCACAAGAAGGCGGCAAGGGCGTGAATCCCGATCTGCTTACTCTGGTAAGTGATACGGGCGAGCACGCGTAGCCAGCGCACCTTTAACTTGAAGAATAAAGGGGATGTCGCTAGGGCCGTTTACGACCTGTAAATAGGCTGACCAGAAACAGAATGATCCCCACCACAAAAACAATTTTCGCTGCGCCAGCAGCGGTACCCGCCAGTCCACCAAAACCCAGTGCAGCGGCAATTAACGCGATAACCAGAAATATGATGCCCCATCGAAACATGCGCTTCTCCTTTACCATAGTTAATGTCACCGCTTGATATGAGCACTCAGGCTGCCCATCGGCGATATTTTCAGTGTGGTGCACAACACGCCTCCCGACAAACGTCGGGAGGACGAATTAAGTCTAATTAGTGAGTTTTAAGATCGTTTTTGACGCTTTTCACGCCATCAATCGCTTTGGCGATGCTCTCAGCACGATCGCTTTGAGCCTGTGATTCAACGGTTCCTGAAAGCTGTACCACGCCATCGGTGGTTTCAACTTTCACTTTGCGGGAAGGGACAATATCATCGGCCAGCAGCTTGGCTTTTACCTCACTGGTGATTGCCGTATCGCCCGCATAGCCTTTTACAGAAGAGTCTTTGCTATCACGTACGTGCAGTTTGTCGCTAACGGAGGTCACACCCTCAACGCCTTTGGCGACTTTAACTGCCTCTTCGGCCTGTGCCTGACTTTCAACAAACCCGCTTAGCGTCACCACCTTCTGGTCGGTTTTGACGGAAATGTCGGTGCTCTTAATGCTATCGTGATCCACCAGCGCGGCTTTTACTTTCGCAGTGATGGTGCTGTCATCCATGAAATTACCGACTTTGTTCATGGAGCTATCGACTTTCTGCCCCGCACTTTCGACGCCGGATTGCGTTTTATCCGTCGTGGAGTTTTCTGCATAAGCAGAACCCGTTGCAACAGCGGAGGTCAGCATCACGGCCAGCAGCGTTTTAGAAATCTTAAGTCCTGTCATTGTCATCGATGTATTCCTGTATGTTTGCTAAAAGCTGCGCTCTGCCGTAAACGGCTTGAGCCAGCAACTAATCTTGTAAGTGGAATAAATATCAGCAATAGAAGCTGCAACAGGCAGCCTAAAAAGCATTTAACGCCGACATTTATGTCATCACATTGTTAAATATAGTTCAGGATTTCGTGATCGCAGTCCAGATTGACTAAAAAACGTGCAAACAAAAGAAAAACGAGAGGTTTTAAGAACATTCCGCAAGGGATTTAAAAGACAGGAAAAGTTGTAGGGCACGGCGGATACCGTGCCCTGAAGGTCGATTAGTGTTCGCGCGTTTTGCGGAACTGAACGTCAGGGTAACGTTCCTGGGTGAGATTCAGGTTAACCATGGTCGGCGCGATATAGGTGAGGTTATCGCCGCCATCCAGCGCCAGCTGAATTTCGTTTTTACGCTTGAATTCTTCGAATTTCTTCACGTCAGAACACTCTACCCAGCGTGCTGTCGCTACGTTGACCGACTCATAAATCGCTTCAACGTTGTATTCGCTCTTCAGGCGTGAAACCACCACGTCGAACTGCAGCACACCAACAGCGCCCACGATCAGATCGTTATTAGCGATCGGACGGAAAACCTGCACTGCGCCCTCTTCGGACAGCTGAACCAGCCCTTTCAGCAGCTGTTTCTGCTTCAACGGATCCTTCAGACGAATGCGACGGAACAGCTCCGGCGCGAAGTTCGGAATACCAGTGAACTTCATCATTTCGCCTTGGGTAAAGGTATCGCCAATCTGGATAGTGCCGTGGTTGTGCAGACCCAGAATATCGCCCGGATACGCTTCTTCCACGTGAGAACGGTCACCGGCCATAAAAGTCAGCGCATCGGAGATAACCACGTCTTTACCAATGCGCACCTGGCGCATTTTCATGCCTTTCTCGTACTTGCCGGACACCACGCGCATAAACGCCACGCGGTCACGGTGTTTCGGGTCCATGTTGGCCTGAATTTTAAACACGAAGCCGGTGAACTTCTCTTCTGAGGCTTCAACAACGCGGGTGTCGGTTTTACGCGGCATCGGCGCAGGCGCCCACTCCACTAAGCCATCCAGCATATGATCAACGCCGAAGTTACCGAGCGCGGTACCGAAGAATACCGGGGTGATTTCGCCCGCGAGGAACAGCTCATGGTCGAACTCGTTAGACGCGCCCTGCACCAGCTCCAGCTCGTCGCGCAGCTGCTGTGCCAGGTCTTCCCCCACGGCGGCATCGAGTTCCGGGTTGTTCAGACCTTTAACAATGCGCACTTCCTGAATGGTGTGGCCTTTACCCGTCTGGTACAGGTAAGTTTCGTCTTTATATAGGTGATAGACGCCTTTGAACAACTTACCGCAGCCAATCGGCCAGGTGATCGGCGCACAGCCGATTTTCAGTTCATTCTCGACTTCATCCAGCAGCTCCATCGGATCGCGGATGTCACGGTCGAGTTTGTTCATAAAGGTCAGGATCGGGGTATCACGCAGACGGGTAACTTCCATCAGCTTACGAGTCCGGTCTTCAACACCTTTTGCGGCGTCGATGACCATCAGGCAGCAGTCCACCGCCGTCAGAGTACGGTATGTATCTTCAGAGAAGTCTTCGTGCCCTGGGGTGTCCAGCAGGTTTACCAGGCAGTCATGATATGGAAACTGCATCACAGAGGTGGTAATGGAGATACCACGCTGTTTTTCCATTTCCATCCAGTCAGATTTCGCATGCTGGCTGGAGCCACGGCCTTTTACCGTACCGGCGGTCTGAATCGCCTGTCCGAATAACAGTACCTTTTCAGTAATTGTCGTTTTACCGGCATCCGGGTGAGAAATAATGGCAAAAGTGCGGCGTTTGGCCACCTCTTGCAAATAAGGAGACAACGTCATAGTCAAATCTTCTTAGGTAAGCACGGCAACAGGCCGTGCAAGTTGAATACGAAAAATTGCGGCTATTTTACCCATCAACGGGGGGGAGGCAATCAGTGTTTACACAGGAGCCGCTCCAGTTCACTTAATGACGCTACGGTCCAGGTCGGCTGAATGCCCGCTGGCTGCTCGCGGTGGTGCGTATTTAGCCAGCAGGTGGATAGCCCGGCGTTAATGCCGCCAAGAATATCGGACTCTGCGGTGTCGCCCACCATCAGTACGCGGGAACGCTCAGGATTGCCCGCCTGCTCCAGCGCATGGTCAAAAATACGGGGATCGGGTTTTGCCACGCCAACCTGCTCAGAAATCACCAGCAGGTCAAAATAGTCGCGCAGCCCCGTCCGCTCAAGGCGGATTTGCTGCAACGCCGTAAAGCCGTTAGTAATAATACCGATTTTTGTTTTATCACGAATCGCATTGAGCAGAGAAACCGCCCCTGGCAACGGCGAGCAAATCTCCGCCATCGCATTGATAAAGGCGTCATTAAGCTGGCCTGGCTCAACCTTCAGGCGTTCAGCCCAGCTCTGAAAACGAGCGTGCTGGAGTTGTAATGAGGTTATCGCACCGTTTTGATAATCCACCCACAGCGGTTTATTTACGGCCTGGTAGTCCTGAAAATCTTCAGCGGTAAAGGTAATGCTATAGTCGAGAAACATCCGCTGTAAGCCGGTAAACGAGTCAAACGTAAACAGCGTTTCGTCGGCATCAAAGAAAATCCAGTCCCACTTCTTCATCATTACACCTTGTCTTACATGCTGATTGGCAATGCCATTATAATGGCGTCTTCATGACCATCGGCCGTCGGATAGTAATTGCGCCGGATCGTCGCCTCGTTAAAGCCCAGGCTTTCGTACAGCGCGATAGCGGCAGCATTTGAGGCGCGTACTTCAAGCCACAGTGTCAAAATGCCACGCTTTTCCAGCTCATCGATCAGGTATTCCAGTAGCTCACGCCCCAGGCCCCGGCGCTGAAAGTCAGGATCGACGGCAATATTGAACAGCGTAGCTTCATCCAGCACGACCTGTGTAATCGCAAAGGCGGCCATTACGTCGTCAACCCTCAACTGAAAATTGAGGTAGCGATCGCCCTGGTTGCTGGCAAATGTTTTTTCACTCCACGGAAAAGCGTGAGCGCGTTTTTCAATCTGAAATGCTGCAGGTAAATCAGTCGGTTCGAGGGAAGAAATCGTGTTCATATGCGCAGATTTGTTGCCATAACGCGGCGCGGGCCGCGGGGTTTTCCCGTAATTCATTAAAGGCAGGACTCTCGACCTGAGCGCCCTCCAGCAGCAGCGGCTCTTCGGTTCCCAGCCGCCAGCTATTACAGCGACTGCCCTGCGGCAGCATGGCGACACGGTCAGGCGTCAGTTGTAAAACCTGATCCGGGCTGACGGTTAATGCGCGTAAAATATCGCTCATCAACGGTTCGGTTAGTGCGGGTAATTGTGCAGCAACCATCACCAAACGGACGTGCGCAGGAATTGAAATCGCGATCTCGCCCTGCAGTGCGCCGGGACGACGCAATGACCACTGCGTAATGCCCAGTTGCTGTAACTGCCAGTCTCGTCGGGATGTCATAGCGAAACACTCCTGTCTATCAGGGGCGCAAATATAGCAAATTTGTCGAATCCGTGCCATCAAACAACTATAATCCCCCGCTGTACAATTTAAGGAGCACTCCATGTCTGCTTTTACCCCGGCAAGTGAAGTCTTGCTGCGCCACAGTGATGATTTCGAACAAAGCCGTATTCTGTTTGCCGGTGATTTGCAGGATGACCTGCCTGCCCATTTTGAATGCGCCGCCAGCCGTGCGCACACTCAGCAGCTTCACCACTGGCAGGTGCTTAACCGCCAGATGGGCGACAACGTTCGCTTTAGCCTCGTCGCCCAGGCCGATGACGTTGCCGATAGCGATACGCTGATCTACTACTGGCCGAAGAATAAGCCGGAAGCCCAGTTCCAGTTGATGAACATTCTGTCACTGTTACCGGTGGGCACCGATATTTTTGTTGTTGGTGAGAACCGCAGCGGCGTACGTAGCGCAGAGCAGATGCTGGCCGAATACGCACCGCTGAACAAAGTCGACAGCGCGCGTCGCTGTGGCCTGTACCATGGTCGTCTGGAAAAACAGCCGGTCTTTGATGCAGAAAAATACTGGGATGAATACCAGACCGAAAATCTGACCATCAAAACGCTGCCGGGCGTATTCAGCCGTGACGGCCTGGATGTTGGCAGCCAACTGCTGCTCTCCACGCTGACGCCGCACACCAAAGGCAAAGTTTTGGATGTCGGCTGCGGTGCAGGTGTACTCTCCGTCGCCTTAGCCAGCCACTCGCCAAAAGTGCGCTTAACCCTGTGCGATGTTAGTGCCGCCGCCGTTGAAGCCAGCCGCGCAACGCTTGCTGCCAACGGTATTGAAGGAGACGTAATCGCCAGTAACGTCTTTTCTGACGTGACGGGTCGCTTTGATATGATCATCTCCAACCCACCGTTCCACGACGGGATGCAGACCAGCCTCGATGCCGCGCAAACGCTGATTCGTGGTGCAGTGCGCCACCTCAACAGCGGCGGTGAACTGCGTATCGTGGCGAACGCCTTCCTGCCTTATCCGAAGGTACTGGATGAAGTGTTTGGCTTCCACGAAGTTATCGCGCAGACCGGTCGCTTCAAGGTCTATCGCACCATCATGACGCGTCAGGCGAAGAAGTAGAACGGCCATCCCATGCCGGATAAGGTGCCTGCACCGCCATCCGGCAGGGTTTGCTAAATGCGGGGTGGCACTTCGTTTACACGGCCTGCGTTTAGCGCCCATTTTTACATCAATTAAGCGCGTCCTGGGCAATTAACTATTGACGAAAAGTTGAAAACCACTAGAATGCGCCTCCGTGGTAACGATACTTTTTTGAGTGTCGATGGTATGCGAAGGTGGCGGAATTGGTAGACGCGCTAGCTTCAGGTGTTAGTGTCCTTTCGGACGTGGGGGTTCAAGTCCCCCCCCTCGCACCATAATCCACGTTGATATTGCTCGCACTGGGCGAAGGTGGCGGAATTGGTAGACGCGCTAGCTTCAGGTGTTAGTGTCCTTAGGATGTGGGGGTTCGAGTCCCCCCCCTCGCACCAACGAGGCGATATCAAAAAATAAGATGACTGTGCGAAGGTGGCGGAATTGGTAGACGCGCTAGCTTCAGGTGTTAGTGTCCTTAGGATGTGGGGGTTCGAGTCCCCCCCCTCGCACCAATTATCTTATTTCCCTCTCGATTTTCTTCCCTATTTTGTTCATCCCTGATTCCCGTTCATCATCACCAGAACAATGCCGCCGATCAGCGCCGCACATGAAGGCAACAGGACAAAATGCCGCAAACGCTTGTGGTACAGCATGAGTGAAGTCAACAGTAATCCTAATACAATCATCGCCTTCCATACGTAGACCGACAGGTCGCTAAATGCCATCCCGGCAATCAGTATTCCCGGCAGCAGAACACCCCATCCACTGCCCAGCGTACGTTGCAACATGGTACCACCTATGACATTGATAATGATAACCAATATCATATGATATATTTTCTCATTTGTCAGCTGGGAGGCACTATCAATTATATGAGTTTTACTTAACGATTGATGACATGAATAATTTAAGGTGATAAATTGCTCGCCGGTTAGCTTTTCAACTAAAAACAATAAAAACCTCTGCGAATGATACCCCGTTCGTTATTTGTTTTATTTACCAACACACCTTCGTACATTGCAGATAACTAACAATATTTACCTATGACAGTACAATCCTGGCGAGCTCTGCGCACCAAAAAATACCAACTCTCTTTACGATTGTTTCTGCTACTCAACGCAGTCTCCGCGTTGTTTACGCTTTTTTTTCCCCTGTTTGCCGTCAAAGCGTTGTCAGTACCGGCGTTGCTGATTCTCGTGATGAGTACATTGTTGCTGGCATGGCATAGGAAATATGTGGATAAAAGAATTAATCTTCCTTTTATTTCAATCGTTTTTGGTTTGCTATGGGCATTACATATTTTCCTGAAATATAACGCTCTGGGTCATAATGATTATTATTTTCTATTAATCGCGCTTCTCAGCGTGCTGTTTATTGGTTCTATCGCTTTTGCCAATAATATCATCGCGTTTACGCTTCACTCATTGCCTTCCGTCGCCGTCTGTTTATGGCTGAATGGCAGCGAGCATGGTTTGCGAATTATCTATTTTATGGCGCTACCCATGGCCGGGATCGCCATCCAGCATGTGATACAGAAGCGCTACGATGGCTTCGCCCAGCAGCTGATGTATAAACTGCTGGAAGAACGGGAAACCCTGAACGGGCTCAGCATGCTCGACCCGCTAACCGGTTTGTACAATCGTCGGGGGCTGCAACACCGACTCGATACGCTGTTGGCCTTGAGCAACGCGAAGCACTACGTCTTGCTACTGGATATCGACCATTTCAAAGCCTATAACGATCACTACGGTCATATGATGGGAGATCAGGCGCTGATCCGCGTCTCTGCCGCAATTCGTGACTCCGTGCGCTCCCGGGACGTGGTGGCGCGCTTTGGTGGGGAAGAGTTTATGGTTTTGCTGACCGCGGTCGATCCCCAGCAGGCCCAGGCTGCCGCCGAACGTATTCGCCAGAAGGTGTACGACCTTAAAATTCCGCACATGTTTAACGAGAGCGTGGCAACCAACGTAACCGTGAGTATTGGTATTGCGCCTCTGGTCGAGCAGGATATTGATGCCGCTGTTGCCCGAGCGGATAAAGCCCTTTATGAGGCCAAGAGCCTTGGGCGCAACAGTACGCTGGTCAGCGATGACCTGCGGGTAAACTGCCCTTCTGCCTGAGCTATCTGTGCGGTGTGGCCCGGGATGGCGACAAAGATCTTGCCATCGCTCAATGTCAATTATAGGATTAGCAATCATTATCATTAAGATTAACATCCTTATATCGACATGGCTTATCGTTCCGCACCGATCGTTGAAGATGTCATCTGGCGTAGCCCTCTGCCTGCAAAGATACCCTCGCTGGCTGCTGCCGTACGCGCAACGATAGCCAACACCCGTGAGCACCTGCTGGACTTCATTCGTCTTGACGAAACGCCCGTGCCAGGTGCGATGACGCTACATGAATGGACGCAACCAACGACGCTAAGTTCATTGCTGGCTGTCTATTCGGACCATATTTATCGCAATCAGCCCACGCTGCCACGCGAAAATAAGCCGCTAATTTCTCTCTGGGCGCAGTGGTATATCGGCCTGATGATGCCTCCGCTCATGGTGGCCCTGCTGACGCAAAAAGAGGCCATCGACGTCTCTCCTGAACACATGCACGTAGAATTCCACGAAACAGGCCGTGCTGCCTGCTTCTGGATCGACGTGCATCAGGATCACCAGGTCACGGCCCAGTCTCCTCAGCAACGCATGGAAACACTGATTCTCTCGGCGCTGACGCCGGTTGTGCAGGCGCTGGAAGCGACAGGGGAGATCAATGCGAAGCTTATCTGGAGCAACACCGGATATTTAATTCACTGGTATTTAACGGAAATGAAGCCGTTATTAGGTGAAGAACTGCTGACCACACTGCGCCAAACCTGTTTTTTTGAGAAGCAACTCTCCTGCGGTCAGGATAACCCCCTGTGGCGTACCGTTGTTCCGCGCGAAGGACTGTTAGTACGCAGAACCTGCTGCCAGCGCTATCGCCTGCCCGATGTCCAGCAATGCGGTGACTGCACGCTGAAGTAAGCGAGGAGCCGTAGCCCCTCGCCCGTCAGTTATGCAACCTGCTGATTTTCTTCTTCTATACGCTGTGCTTCTTCTTTTTCCTGCGCTAATAGCTGCTTTTCGTAAACCTTAAAGAATGGGAAGTAGATGACGGCAGACACCAGTGCCAGCAGGACAACCAGAATGGCCGCACGATAATCCCAGCCTAACGCCCATGCCGCGCCAACCGGTGCCGGGGCCGTCCAGGGAACCACTGAAATCACCCGCCCAATTAAATCCAGCTTCATCGCCGCCCAGGCCAGCACTGCGTTCACCATAGGGGCCAGCAGGAAGGGAATAAAGAACACTGGGTTCATGACAATCGGCGTACCGAAAATCACAGGTTCGTTAATATTAAAAATGCTCGGGACAACGCTCAAACGCCCGATCGATCGTAGATGGGCCGAACGGCTACGCAGATAGCAAATCACCAGCCCCATCGTCGCGCCGGAACCTCCAACCACAATAAAGAACGTCCAGAACGCTTCCATAAAGATATGCGGTAAAGGCGCGCCCTGCGCCAGCGCCGACTGGTTCATCCCGAGATTGGTGAGCCAGAACATTTGCAGCATTCCCGACACAATTGCCGCGCCATGTATACCCGCAAACCACAGCAGATGGCCGATCAGCACCGCCAGCAGTATCGCTGGCAGAGAATCCGCTGCAGACACCAGTGGTTTAAAGATGGCCATGATGGCCTGCGGGATCAGCATGTCAAACTGCGACTGAATCACCAGACTCAGCGGGTACAGCGTCAGCACCACCACCAGCACAGGGATCAGCAGATCGAAGGAGTTTTTGATCATCGGCGGCACCTGATCGGGTAAACGAATGCCGATGTTGTGCGCCTTCAGGAAGCGCATCATTTCAACGCAGTAAATAGCCACCAGGATCGCAGTGAAAATCCCCGTACCGCCCAGGCTATCAACCGGCATAGTGCCTTTGGTTTTCGGTGCAGCAATCAGCAAAAAAGCCATGATCGATAGCATCGCGCACATGAAGGGATCTAGCTGATGTGACTTCACATAGTGCTTGCCCAGGTTATAAGCGATAGCCGCACATATGTAGACTGACATGATCCCCATCGTCATATCAAACGGTGTGAGGATTTGGCCTTCAAACTGTTTCGCCATATCCAGCCACGCACGTGCAAACCCCCAGGTGGTATCCGGAGAGAAAGGTGGATAGGCGAAAACCAGCAGAAACGAGCCTACGATCATAAAGGGCATCGCCGAAATAAACCCATCACGGATAGCCATCACATGACGTTGTGAAGAGATGCGCCCGGCAACAGGGCTGACGTAATTTTCAACGAAGCGGAAAATCACATTAAATACAGCATGATTAGTAGACATAGCCGTTCTCCCGTTGTGCAAAACCCTGCAACCGTGCTGGTATCAACACCACCACGTAAAGCCCATTACTGCTTTTCGCAACCGTGCCGGGAGGAACGCCAGCGCTACTGCATTTTGAGTTCAGTTTCATAGATGGCTCTTATTATGTAATACAGAGGAAGTGACAACTTCAGTATTAATCGCCATTTGAGCATTCTGCAACCGGTTACTGTAACCGGTTTCTTTGATTGTGAAGACGATCGAAAAACTGCCAATGTTGCCATATTGTTACATTAAAATATTTACAGCGAGCTTGCCCCTATGACAAATTACGCCATGCGGTTTTCTACTGGATGGAGCTGCCTGTAGGCGATTTGGAGAGAAGAATGAGTTTGCAATCAGTACGCCAATTTTTAGCGCAATATGCACCAGATATTGAGATTATCGAATTAGATCAGAGCACAGCTACCGTCGATCTGGCAGCGAAAGCCCATAACGTCGAACCAGGCCAGATCGCGAAAACGCTTTCGCTTAAGGTCAAGAACGACATTATTCTGGTCGTCGCCAAAGGTGATGCCCGACTGGATAACAAAAAGCTAAAGAGCACTTTCGGTGCCAAAGCCCGTATGTTGAGTAGCGATGAAGTAGTGAACGCGACGGGCCATCCCGTTGGCGGTGTTTGCCCTTTCGGACTGGAAACGCCGATTTCGGTATACTGCGACGTTTCGTTGAAGCATTACGCTGAAGTGCTTCCCGCCGCAGGCGCCATCCACAGCGCCGTTCGTATCACGCCAGAAAGGATGGCTGAGCTGACTTCCGCCACCTGGGTGGATGTGTGTCAGGGATGATTCACGTTCCGTGCCGATAACGAAACCCGGCACGAAACGATCTAACATTACCCGCTAAGAAGCCGCCTGTAGAAAAGGTGCAGGTTCACCTGCACGCAGGTACAGCAGGATATCTGCAGCATCCAGCAGTCCGGCATCTGAGCTAACGCCCAGCTTGGACATCACATTAAATTTATGTGCCCGAATGGTTTTAATATTCCGCTCTAACTGAGCAGCGATCTGCGGCATTGAATAGCCATTCGACATAAAGCGCAGTATTTCTCGTTCTGTTGGACTGAGCATACGGCTTTGATTGATATACCAATGGTTTTTAGAACCTTCGGTTCCCCGGTTGGGGCCGTTCAATACCGTAAATAACGCGTCCTGCAGTACCGTTAATGAAGAAGATTTGCTCACAACGCCATCTAACGGCAACGGTGACAAAGAGCCGATTAATCGCGCTTCAGCGTCATCATCAGCAATAACCACCCGGCGAATACGCGGAAAATTTACAGCCAGTTCCGTCAGATAAGCTAACCCGGCCCTGCGATCGGTTCTGATTGCAGAGAGGGAGAAAATAACCGCCGAAAACGACGTTTTTAACATAACCTGACTAAATGCAGGCTGGCTCGAAAAGATATGTAGTTCGTATTGGTTATCCGGCATGGTATTAAACAGGCTCTTAATACCGACGCTACTCATCGCGCACTTCTCTACCAGCGCAACGTTTCTTTTGATGCTTCGGCTTTCCATTCCGTGGTTTCTCCATAAACTGAAGGTAAATTCAATTCTCGCGATCCTTGAGAACTGTTTATCCAGGCGTACATTTCTGCATTGCTATGTATCGACAAGCGACGCATAGCACTGTTCTTTTGGGCGCTGATTGTTTTATTGCTTTTCTTCAGCAATGTCGCAATCTGATTAATTCCCCAACCTTTTCCCAGGAGTCTCAGCACTTTCCTCTCCGAGAGGGTAAGTACAATTGAGCGGGCGCTATGGTCTGCTAATTCTGGCATCACGGGCGGAGAGAGCAGCGACTTGCTAATTCTCTCGGCACGGCTATTTCCTGCGTGAATAACATTCACCAAACTTTCAATCGTCTCGGCATCAGATAACAGCGAACTGACAGGACACATCAGCAATTCAATGGCCAGCGGATAAAAAACACGAGAAACGAGAAATACCCAGTGAATATCGCGGTATTGAGATAATAAAGAATAATACTGTTCGCAGACTGAACGTGGATGATTACAGTCTCCGGATAAATCAGCAATCACCAAATCGGCACAACGCAGCTGCAGCAACGTCAATTCTTCGACGGTGCGGCAGTAGGTAAGTTCATAATCAGCGAACTGCCCCTGCATTACACCTTTAAGTCCGGTTTGTACGATCGGTAATTTACTAATAATAATTGCGTTTTTGCAGCGTCCTGGCAACATATCTCCTCCACACTCACCAGTCCGTATTCGCACTTATTAAAAATCCCCTGATAAATTAAAAGTATTAATTAACAGGAAACCCTAAACAATAGACGAGGTGAATTGTTTATCCTTGGCTTTTATTTATAAACAAAGTTATACCGCTACAATCCCAGTAGCATCAAACTATTGAACCATCATGCCAATAATTACTCATGAATACACTCTTTGTACAATTAAAAGAACTACAATAGATCGTTAGCGTTGCTTACGTATTTTCCATCCTGATAAATAACATTACATTTTCATAAGCGCTGTCTTTATTGATAAGCAAGTGAGGTGTGCAAACGCATCAGACGTACGATCTGCATCTTTTTTCGACGCAAAGATTGATCTTAGCCAGAGCCAACAGGATCATGCTTCATGATAAAAAGAAGACATCCGCCACGCAAAGAGATCCTTTTCAGTCAGAGCGAGTCATGCAAACAGAGCAGTCGTCACAGCGAACGGTTACACGGTTATGTATTCAATGCGGTCTTTTTTTACTTCAGCATGGGGCAGAAAGTGCGCTGGTTGACGAGCTATCCACCCGCCTCGGGCTGGCGCTTGGCATGGATAGCGTAGAAAGCGCTATCTCCTCTAACGCCATCGTCCTGACCACCATTAAAGACGGGCAGTGCCTGACTTCAACGCGAAAAAATCAGGATCGCGGAATTAACATGCACGTCGTGACGGAGGTGCAGCACATCGTTATTCTGGCGGAACACAAACTGCTGGATGTTAAAGGCGTTGAGAAACGCTTTAGCCAGATTAAGCCGCTGCGCTATCCAAGATGGTTGGTCGCCTTTATGGTCGGCTTGTCCTGCGCCTGCTTTTGTAAACTCAATAATGGCGGATGGGATGGCGCGGTGATCACCTTTTTCGCCAGTATGGTGGCAATGTATATTCGCCAGATTCTGGCGTCCCGGCATTTGCACCCGCAAATCAACTTCTGCATTACTGCGTTTGTGGCAACCTCGATTTCTGGTCTGCTGCTGACGTTGCCGACGTTTAACCACACTCCAACCATCGCCATGGCCGCCAGCGTGCTGCTGTTGGTTCCGGGTTTTCCGTTGATCAACTCCGTCGCGGATATGTTTAAGGGACACATTAATACTGGGCTCGCTCGCTGGGCTATTGCCAGTCTGCTGACGCTGGCGACCTGCATTGGCGTAGTCATGTCGATGACCTTATGGGGGCTGCGCGGATGGGCGTGATCGATTTCATTTTGGCGCTAATGCAGGACATGATCCTGTCGGCAATCCCGGCGCTTGGCTTTGCCATGGTATTTAACGTACCACATCGGGCGCTCCCCTGGTGCGCGTTACTCGGCGCACTCGGCCACGGTTCACGAATGGTGATGATGAGCGCAGGATTTAATATCGAATGGTCGACCTTTATGGCGTCGCTACTGGTCGGCTGCATTGGGATCCAGTGGTCACGCTGGTATCTGGCGCATCCGAAAGTCTTCACCGTTGCGGCAGTAATCCCCATGTTCCCTGGGATCTCTGCCTATACCGCCATGATCTCGGCGGTAAAAATCGGCCATTTTGGTTACAGCGAAGCGCTGATGATCACGCTGTTGACCAATTTTCTGAAAGCCTCCTCGATTGTCGGAGCGCTCTCCATCGGGCTATCCGTACCGGGATTATGGCTGTATCGCAAACGCCCGCGCGTTTAGCGGCACGCTTTGTTAGCTCCTCGCTTTGAGGGGAATCGCCCCCTCATCTGCTGCTCTCCTTCTTCTCTGTGTTACTATAAAAGCAGTCCCCTTCTCGGTTGTTGTTCAGTATTGAGAAACATTATGCCCAGCAAAATTTTGACGCCGGACGTCACTAGCATTGACGCCTTACTACACGATCACCATACGGTGCTGGCCAGGTCTGCGGGCGGTGCCGTAGCCGTATTCGCCAATAACGCGCCAGCATTTTACGCGGTGACGCCTGCACGACTGGCCGAGTTGTTGGCGCTTGAAGAGAAACTGTCACGCCCGGGAAGCGATGTGACGCTGGATGCACAATTTTATGAAGAGCCGCAAACCGCTCCTGTTGTCGTGCCAATGGGGAAATTTGCGATGTACGCTGACTGGCAGCCCGATGCCGACTTTCAGCGCCAGGCCGCTCTGTGGGGCGTGGCGTTAAGAGAACCGGTCACCGCCGAGGAACTGGCCTCATTTGTCGCCTACTGGCAGGCCGAAGGCAAAGTCTTTCACCATATTCAGTGGCAGCAAAAACTGGCACGCAGCATCCAGATTGGCCGGGCCAGCAATGGCGGAATGCCGAAGCGCGATGTGAACAGTGTCAGCGAGCCTGACAACCATATTCCACCGGGTTTTAGAGGATAACGATGAAAAACGTTGGCGACCTGATGAAACGTCTGCAAAAAATGATGCCGGCTAATGTCGAGCCAGCCTTTAAAACGGGCGAGGAGCTGCTGGCATGGCAAAAAGAGCAAGGTGAAATTCGCGCCGCAGCGCTGGCCCGTGAAAACCGAGCCATGAAAATGCAGCGCACATTCAACCGTTCCGGTATTCGTCCACTGCATCAGAACTGTTCGTTCGATAACTATCGGGTGGAATGCGAAGGTCAGATGAACGCCCTGAGCAAAGCTCGCCAGTACGTTGAAGAGTTTGACGGCAACATCGCCAGCTTTATTTTCTCTGGCAAGCCCGGCACCGGCAAAAACCATCTGGCCGCCGCTATCTGCAACGAACTGCTGCTGCGCGGCAAGTCGGTGCTGATTATCACCGTTGCGGACATTATGTCAGCCATGAAAGATACCTTCAGCAACCGTGAAACCAGCGAAGAACAGCTACTCAACGATCTCAGCAATGTCGATTTGCTGGTGATCGACGAAATCGGCGTGCAGACCGAATCCCGCTATGAAAAAGTGATCATCAACCAGATCGTCGATCGCCGCTCGTCTTCAAAACGCCCGACCGGTATGTTGACCAACAGCAATATGGATGAAATGAACAAACTGCTGGGCGAGCGGGTAATGGACCGTATGCGCCTTGGCAACAGCCTGTGGGTGATTTTTAACTGGGAAAGCTACCGTAGTCGGGTAACCGGTAAAGAGTATTAACGTATTAGGACCACTCCTAAGACTGCCGGCGCTATACTGCGCTGAAAAGGCATAACACGAGTTGCATATAATGATGAAAACAACCAAACGTCTGCTGTGCTGTGCGCTTGCCGCCAGCACGCTCATCTCGACCAGCGTTTTCGCCGCCTCCTGGCAGGATTCGCTCTCCAGCGCGGCCAGCGAACTGAGCAAACAAAGCTCCGGCTCGCAGGGCGGCTCGTCACTCTCTTCCCTGACCAGTCTACTGAATGGCAGCAATCAGTCGCTGACCTCCAGCAGCATGAATAACGCCGCCGGGATCCTGGAATATTGCGCGAAACAGAAACTGGCCTCGGTCACCGACACGCAAAACGTCAAAAACCAGGTGCTGGATAAACTGGGCCTCAGTGCTCCGGAGCAGAAACAAGACACCAACTATATGGACGGCATTCAGGGTCTACTCAACGCCAAAGATGGTCAACAACTGGACCTGAACACAATTGGCAACAGCTCGCTGGCGAAGCAGGTAAAAACCAAGGCCTGCGATCTGGTGTTAAAACAGGGAATGAACTTCATTTCCTGACGTACGACATGCCGCGTATACCCTGCGCGGCATCAACCTGCGCCCCATAAAATTCACACGTCAAATAATCAGTAAATCCCCCGCAAAAAACACGCATATCTAAACCAATTCTGAATAACAACGTAATTTAATGTCACTACAATTGCAGCAATGCAACATCGCTATTACATTGTGCTTTCCCCAAATCATTAGCCTGCCAGGCGTTTGCCCGGTTTACTGAGGATCGATCGTTGTCAGAACTCATCTCCATCACTCTGTTTCTCGCTTCAGTGCTGATTTACGCCTGGAAAGCGGGTCGCAATACCTGGTGGTTTGCTGCCACGTTAACGGTGCTGGGGATTTTTATTGTCTTGAATATCACGCTGTATGCCAGTGACTATTTCACCGGCGACGGTATCAATGACGCGGTTCTGTACACGCTGACCAACAGCCTGACCGGCGCGGGAATTGGAAAATATATCTTACCTGGCGTCGGGATTGCGCTGGTCCTGACGACCGTTTTTGTCGCTCTCGGCTGGATTCTGCGCCGCCGTCGCCATCATCCGCATCATGTGGGTTACAGTCTGCTAGCCCTGCTGCTGGCGCTGGCCTCCGTAGATGCCAGCCCGGCGTTTCACCAGATAACCGAACTGGTAAAGTCGCAGTCGCGCTATGGCGATCCGGATTTCCCAACCTATTATAAAGAGCCGTCAAAAACGATTCCCAACCCGAAGCTGAACCTGGTTTATATCTATGGCGAAAGCCTCGAGCGCACCTATTTTAACAACGACGCGTTCCCGGATCTGACCCCGGAACTCGGTGCGTTGAAAAACGAAGGTCTGGATTTCAGCAATACCATGCAACTGCCGGGTACCGATTACACCATCGCTGGCATGGTCGCCTCACAGTGTGGTATTCCGCTGTTTGCGCCGTTTGAAGGCAACGCCTCGGCGTCGGTCTCCAGCTTCTTCCCCAACAATATCTGTCTGGGCGATATCCTGAAAAACTCCGGCTATCAAAACTACTTTGTGCAGGGAGCCAACCTGCGCTTTGCCGGCAAAGACGTGTTCCTGAAATCTCACGGTTTTGATCATCTGTACGGTGCGGAAGAGTTAAAAAGCGTGGTTGCGGACCCAGCCTATCGCAACGACTGGGGCTTCTACGACGATACCGTGTTGGATGAAGCATGGAAAAAATTCGAAGAGCTTTCACGTTCGGGCCAGCGCTTTTCACTATTTACGCTGACTGTGGATACTCATCATCCAGATGGATTTATCTCACGTAGCTGCAACCGTAAACGTTATGACATCGACGGGAAGGCCAACCAATCCTTCAGCGCGGTCAGCTGCAGCCAGGAAAACATTGCCGAATTTATCAATAAGATCAAAGCCTCACCGTGGTTCAAAGATACCGTTATCGTGGTTTCTTCCGATCATCTGGCGATGAACAACACCGCATGGAAGTATCTGAACAAGCAGGATCGCAACAACCTGTTCTTCGTGCTGCGCGGCGACCAGCCACAGCAGGACACGCTGGCGGTGAAGCGTAACACGATGGATAACGGGGCAACGGTACTGGATATTCTCGGTGGCGATAACTTTATCGGTCTTGGCCGCAGCAGTTTGTCGAGCGAATCCGTGTCTGAAGTGTTCCTGAACATCAAAGAAAAAATGCTGGCGTGGAAGCCCGATATCATCCGCCTGTGGAATTTCCCGAAAGAGATGAAAGAGTTCACCGTCGACCAGGACAAAAACATGATCTCTTTCTCCGGCAGCCATTTCCGCCTGCCGTTGTTGCTGCGCGTATCGGACAAACGCGTCGAGCCGCTGCCGGAAAGCGAATACTCGGCCCCGCTGCGCTTCCAACTGGCAGATTTCGCGCCGCGAGATAACTTTGTCTGGGTTGATCGCTGCTACAAAATGGCGCAGCTATGGGCCCCGGAGCTGGCGCTCTCCACCGACTGGTGCGTATCGCAAGGCCAGTTAGGCGGACAGCAAATCGTGCAGCACGTCGACAAAGCCAAATGGAAAAGTAAAACCGTGTTTAAAGACACGGTGATCGACATGGAGCGCTACAAAGGTAACGTTGATACGCTGAAAATTGTCGATAACGACATTCGCTACAAAGCCGACAGCTTCGTCTTCAACGTGGCGGGCGCGCCGGAAGAGGTTAAACAGTTTAGCGGCATATCACGCCCCGAATCCTGGGGACGCTGGTCCAATGCGCAGCTCAGCAAAGAGGTGACCATCGAGTACAAGGCCCCGCTGCCGAAGAAATTCGATCTGGTCATCACCGCGAAGGCCTTCGGCGACAATGCCAATCGTCCTATTCCCGTGCGAGTTGGCCACGAGGAACAGACGCTGGTGTTAGGCCATGATGTCACTACCACTACCTTGCATTTTGATAACCCGGCGGATGCCGATACGCTGGTGATTGTCCCACCCGATCCGGTCGCCACCAACGAGGGCAATATTCTCGGCCACTCGCCGCGTAAGCTGGGGATCGGGATGGTTGAAATCAAAGTGGTCGCTCAGGGCTCGTAACATGAAATGGCTGATGGCGCTTCGCTTATCAGCCTTACAGCTAGCCGCATTTATTGTCTGAAAAAAAACAGCGCCCAACACCACACCGGGCGCTGCATGGCAACCTTATTCCAGACTTTTCACTGCCTGGCGCATACCCTGCACCAGAATCATTTCCAGGTTTGCCGTCACCTGCCCGGCAAGCCCGGGCAGCAACGTCAAATCTTCACCCCAGTGCGCCGCATCGCCGAGCACAGTATCCACCAGTTCACGCAGCGTTAAATCTTTGCCAACTCGCGGCCACAGACTGGCATACAGGCTAACCCACTGCTCATCATCCTGTATCGGATAGCGTTCTCCCTCCCGCTCTGCGCGATAAAACGCCAGCAGCGCCGCGAGGGCGAACGTTAACCGCACGGGCCAGCGCCCATTTTGCTGGCCCGCCAGCAGTTGCGGCAAAATTCGGGTACGGAATTTGGTCATCCCGTTAAGCGCAATGGAAAGCAACTGGTGACGAATGTAGGGGTTTTGAAAACGCCCGCTCACCGCGTCGGCAAATTCACGCAGTTCATCCGCCGGGAGATCCAATACCGGTATAATTTCCTCGCTAATCGCCCGCTCGATAAAGTGACGGACATCGGCATCCTGCATCGCTTCGCCGACGGTCTCCAGCCCACACAGCCAGGCCACCGGCACCAACGCCGTATGCGCGCCATTGAGAATGGCGACCTTACGCTCTTTGTACGGTTTGATATCGCTCACTACCCGAATGTTCAGCGGGCACTGCGCTAACTTCAGCTCCTCGGCCAGCCACTGCGGCCCCTGAATCACAAACAGGTAAAAATGCTCCGCGGTATCGAGAAACGCATCGTGATAGCCAAGCGTAGCCTCCAGCGCGGCGGCTTCTTCTCGCGGGTAGCCGGTGACAATGCGGTCGACCAGCGTGGAACAGAAGGTGTTTGCCGTCGCCACCCAGTCGGCAAACGCCGGGGGAAGCTGCCACTCCTGCGCATACTGCAGTACCAGCGTTTTGAGCGCCTCGCCGTTATAGTCGATAAGCTCGCACGGGATAATGACCCACCCCTTATCCACCGCGCCCTCAAAATGATTAAAACGCTCCAGCAGCAGACGCGTCAGTTTAGCCGGAAAGCTTACCGGCGGCGCATCATCGACCCGGTCTGCCGCGTGATAGCTAATTCCGGCTTCGGTGGTATTTGAAAACACAAAGCGAATATCCGCATTGTGGGCCAGCGCCAGATACGCCGCGAAGTCCTGATACGGATTGATTTCGTTATTCACCGAACGGATCAGCCGCGCCTCGCTCACCGCTTCGCCCTGCGCGTTTAGCCCGCGAATAAGCGTGGTATACAGCCCGTCCTGGGTATTCAGCGACGGTGGAAAATCACTATTGATCGGGCGAACGATGGTCACGCCAGCGTTCAGAAAGGTTTGCTCGTTGAGGATATCCAGTTGCCAGTCGATAAACGCTCGCAGGAAATTCCCTTCACCAAACTGGATCACGCGCGTTGGGTAGCTTGCCCCCGGAAAATCACGTCGATTCAATGTCTTCATCGCATTTACCCTCTCAGAACGTGATCACGCCTTTAATCAGCTCACGGTTGTTAATCACATCCCGTTCGTAGATTTCTGCCAGTGTGGCAAACGCGTAACGGTGCGTGAGCATCATGTCGGCGGTCAGTTTGCCTTCCGACATCAGGCTGCCCACTTTGGCGAAATCTTCCGGTGTGGCGTTGCGACTGCCCATCATGGTGGTCTCTTTTTTGTGGAACTCCGGATCGGAGAACTGCAAATCGCCTTTGAATAGCCCAACGAAAACAATGCTGCCGCCATGGCGAATCAAATTCACCGTGTTGTTCATCGCATGCTGATTGCCCGTGGCATCAATGACCTTTTGCGCCAGCGAACCGCCAAACTGGTCACGCAGTTGCGCATCAAAATCTTCAGCAGACGGATCGATAACCGGGAGCCCCAACCGGGAAACCACATGCTCCCGGCGAGCCGGACTGGTATCGGCGACCACCACCTGTGCGCCATCGGCTTTGGCAATCGCCGCCGCGCCCAGACCAATCGGACCGGCACCGACCACCAGCACCTGCTCACCCGGAGCCACCGCCGCCCGGCGTACCGCATGCGCACTAATGGCATAAGGCTCAATCAGCGCCGCCGCCTGCGGATCAATTCCCTGCGCATCCAACAGGTTGGTGACCGGTACGGACAGGTATTCGCTGAAGCCGCCATCCTGATGCACGCCAATCACCGAAATCTTCTCGCAGCAGTTAGTGCGCCCGCTCAGACAGGCCGGACACTGCTGGCAGGCCACGTAAGGAATAACCGCCACCTGCTGACCATTTTTCAGATTCTGTATATTTTTGCCCAGCCCGACAATTTCCCCACATATTTCATGCCCCAGTACACGTGGATAGCTGAAAAATGGCTGATTGCCACCCCAGGCATGAATATCGGTACCGCAAATCCCGACTGATTTAATTTTTATTAATGCTTCACCCTCACCCGGAATAGGTATTTCACGCTCTTTCCAGACTAATTTTTTAGGTTCCTGGCAAATCAACGTATTCATCGTAGACATGATTCTGCTCTCCTGTTTTTTTGTTGCCTCAGATATCAACGAAAATAAAAAAGCCGGAGAAAGCAGAAACACAATCTGTGAATCCCAGCGCATAAAAATGTTTTAAATCGGGTTTTAATACGCAAAAAGGAGAAGCCATGAGCCGTTCACAGAACTTACGCCACAATGTGATTAACCAGATAATCGATGATATGGCGCGTGGTCATATCCCTTCCCCCCTCCCGTCGCAAAGCGCGCTGGCGGAGATGTACAACATCAGCCGCACCACCGTGCGCCATATGCTGAGCCACTTAGGCGAGTGCGGCGTGCTGACCCAGGTCGGCAGCCACTATGTCATCGTACGTAAACCCGACCATGACGACGGTTTTGC
Organism: Citrobacter sp. Cb023; assembly: GCF_030336805.1. Classification (NCBI taxonomy): domain Bacteria; kingdom Pseudomonadati; phylum Pseudomonadota; class Gammaproteobacteria; order Enterobacterales; family Enterobacteriaceae; genus Citrobacter; species Citrobacter sp. Cb023. The sequence continues at coordinate 288,852 of NZ_JAOWCV010000033.1, forward strand.
CTGTACCACCGCCTCCATGACTGAGCAAAACCGGATTTTTGAGCAGGCTTTTTTCACCATGATCAACCAGCGTCAGCTACGCGCAGGGGAGAGTTTCTCCGAACTACAGCTTGCCAGAGCTGCAGGGGTCAGCCCGGTGGTGGTGAGAGAATATCTTTTAAAATTCGAACGTTACAATCTGATCAAAAACGAAAAACGCGGCCATTGGAGCATGAAGCAGTTCGATCAGGCCTATGCGGAACAGCTGTTTGAACTCAGAGAGATGCTGGAAACCCATTCCCTGCAGCATTTTCTCAATCTGCCCGACGATGACCCGCGCTGGCTGCAGGCTAAAACACTGCTGGAGCGCCACCGGGTCCTGCGCGACAGCATCGGCAGCAGCTTTCGTATGTTCTCGCAGTTAGACCGTGAGTTTCATGCTTTACTGCTCTCCGCAGCAGATAATATATTTTTTAATCAATCACTTGAAATCATCTCCGTGATTTTCCATTTTCATTATCAGTGGGATGAAAGCGACCTCAAGCAGCGCAATATCATTGCCATTGATGAGCATATGACCATCCTCAGCGCACTGATTTGCCGCAGCGACCTGGATGCCACCCTGGCGCTCTGTAACCATTTGAATTCAGCCAAACAATCGATGATTCGCTCCATCAACCAAAGCCATAGCGCCGCTCATTAAGTACCGATAAAAAACAGCAAACCATTACCGGGAGCACGATTTTATAAAAATAAAAACGCCGGAAAAATACCGCTTGCCTATGCTCACGCTAAGTCGACTGCATTAAAAACTTTTGTGAGCGGTGATGAGCAAATTGATTCATCACTGGTATTTTTCAATACTGCACAGCCCGGCTGTGTGAAAATAAATTATTGAGGTTCAGGAGTCCGGCGTGGAAAAAAATAATATTACCCTCGACCCGAGTTCTTCGTTTGGCACGTCGTCATCTGCGGATATTAACGTTCCGCCTGAGGGCATGGTGCAACGCAGTAGCCGAATAAAACGTATTCAGACCACAGCAATGATTTTATTATTTTTTGCTGCGGTGATTAATTATCTCGACCGCAGTTCACTGTCGGTCGCCAACTTAACGATTCGTGAAGAACTGGGGCTGAGCGCCACGCAAATCGGCGTACTGCTGTCAGTGTTTTCTCTCGCTTACGGTATTGCACAGCTGCCCTGCGGCCCGCTGCTGGATCGCAAAGGTCCGCGCATTATGCTGGGGCTGGGGATGTTCTTCTGGTCGCTGTTTCAGGCGATGTCTGGCATGGTTCACAGCTTCACTCAGTTTGTTCTCGTGCGTATCGGGATGGGGATCGGCGAAGCGCCCATGAACCCGTGCGGCGTAAAGGTCATCAACGACTGGTTTAACATCAAAGAGCGCGGTCGCCCAATGGGGTTATTCAACGCCGCTTCCACCATCGGTGTTGCCATTAGCCCGCCGATTCTGGCTGCCATGATGCTGGTGATGGGCTGGCGTTGGATGTTTATTACCATCGGCGTGCTGGGTATTTTCCTCGCCATCGGCTGGTACATGTTGTATCGCAACCGCGAGCAGATTGCGCTGAGCGCTACTGAACAAGCGTATCTGAACGCCGGTAGCGTCAATGCCCGCCGCGATCCGCTGAGCTTTGCCGAATGGCGCAGCCTGTTCCGCAACCGCACTATGTGGGGCATGATGCTGGGCTTTAGCGGCATCAACTACACCGCGTGGTTATATCTGGCGTGGCTGCCAGGCTACCTGCAAACCTCCTACAACCTGGATTTAAAAAGCACCGGATTAATGGCGGCGATCCCATTCCTGTTTGGCGCAGCCGGCATGTTAATTAACGGTTTTGTCACCGACTGGCTGGTGAAAGGCGGTATGGCACCGATTAAGAGCCGTAAGATTTGTATTATCGCCGGGATGTTCTGTTCTGCGGCCTTCACTTTCATCGTGCCGCAGGCCACAACGTCGATGGCCGCCGTCTTACTGATCGGTATGGCGCTGTTCTGTATCCACTTCGCCGGCACCTCGTGCTGGGGCCTGATCCACGTAGCCGTCGCCTCACGCATGACCGCCTCCGTGGGCAGTATCCAGAACTTTGCCAGCTTTATCTGCGCGTCGTTTGCACCAATCGTCACCGGATTTATTGTTGATACCACCAACTCTTTCCGTCTGGCGCTGATCATTTGTGGCTGCGTCACCATGGTGGGAGCCCTCGCCTACATCTTCCTGGTGCGCCAACCCATCAGCGATCCGCGTAAAGATTAATCCTCATGATGCCCGATAACACCGCGCTTATCGGGCATGTTATGCTCGACAAATGAACATCACCTTACGCTCCACCACTCTGGCAGAAACTGCCGCTCTTCCCGCCATCGAACGATCTGCGGGGCAACGTTTTTTACTCATCCCCGAACTGGCGTGGATTGCTGACGACCAGATTATATCGGTTGACCAGCATCGGGCATTTGCCGCTGCTGGCATGAGCTGGCTGGCGCAGGTCGACGAGCATCCGGTCGGTTTTTTAGTTGCCGAAACGCTGGGGTCATCGCTGTTTATTGCTGAACTTTCATTGCATCTGGAGTGGCAGGGAAAAGGTATTGGTCGCAGATTGATTGGCTATGTTGCCGAACAGGCGCGCGAGAAAGGTTATACATCGCTCACGCTGACCACCTTCCGTGATGTGCCGTGGAATGCGCCATTGTACGCTCGACTGGGGTTCGAAATGCTGGCTGACGAGACGCTTCCTGCACTGCTGCGCCAGAAAAGAGAAGACGAAGCGGCGCACGGGCAGACGTACGAACTACGCTGCGCCATGCGCCTGATGCTGCGTTAATTGCCCGCGGGCGACTACGCCTTATCGGGCATTACCAACTTAGAACGTTTCCCAGTTATCCCCGGCATCCGTTACCGCAGCTTTTCGCGGCTGGACCGTTGAAACCGGTTTAGCGGCAGCAACGTCACGCGCGCGCTGTTGGTCATGCTGAATACGGAACACGGCAACGGCCTGGGTCAGGCGGCTGGCCTGCTCTTCCAGCGCCGCAGCGGCGGCGGCGGATTCTTCCACCAGCGAGGCGTTCTGCTGCGTCACACGATCCATCTCAGCAACGGCCAGACCGACCTGGTCGATACCGCGGCTCTGTTCATCAGAAGCAGAGGCGATTTCACCCATGATATCGGTCACGCGGGTTACCGCATTGACGATCTCATCCATGGTTTCACCAGCGCTTTCTACCAGCGTTGAACCCACATCCACACGGCTGACCGAGTCTTCAATCAGGCTCTTGATCTCGCGCGCGGCCTGCGCACTACGCTGGGCCAGGTTACGAACTTCACCCGCAACCACTGCAAAACCACGGCCCTGCTCGCCCGCACGCGCAGCTTCTACCGCGGCGTTGAGCGCCAGAATGTTGGTCTGGAAGGCAATGCCGTCGATGACGCTGATAATGTCGGCGATTTTCTGCGAACTGGAAGCGATGTCGCGCATGGTTTGCACCACGTTATCCACCACTTTGCCGCCTTTTTGCGCGGTTTCAGAAGCGCTTAGGGCCAGATGGCTGGCCTGACGCGCGTTTTCGGCGTTCTGCTTCACGGTCGCCGTCAGCTGTTCCATGCTGGCTGCGGTTTCTTCCAGAGATGCAGCCTGCTGCTCGGTACGCGAGGAGAGATCGTTGTTGCCCATCGCAATCTCGCTGGCCCCGCTATAAATCGCGTTGGCACCGTTACGCACATCACCTACGGTGTTCATCAGCTCACCCTGCATGTGACGCAGACTTTCCGCCAGTTGGCCAATCTCGTTGGAACCTTCCACCTCAATACGCTTCACCAGGTCGCCGCTGGCGATATGACGAATGCTGTCGATCAGACGGTTCATTGGGGAGATAAGAGTCAGTTTGATGCCGAACCAGACCGCAATAATTGCCGCCAGTACGGTAATCAGTACACAGACTAGTACCCACATCGCCTGGCTGTAAGAGCTGTTGTTATCTGCTACCGCATTGTCATACAGGTGATCGTTCTGCTGCATGTAGTTGATGTATGTCTTCTCAAAACCATCCTGATAGCTCTGCGTGGGTTGATCAAAGAACGCATTGATCTTCCCGTCACCCAGTAACTGGATCAGCTCCGCCAGCGCGCCGTGATAGATGTCATAGGTGCGGTTGATCTCCTGGAACGCGGCTTCACTTTGACGCGGATCGCGCGGGAGCGACTCGTAAATCGCCCAGTTTTTTTCCGTCAGTTTCAGCGCCGTGCTGGCTACCTGCATCAGCTCAGCAACGGTCGCACCGCTGCCGATATTGCTCTGATCCATCATGTAGCGAATACCCGCCCGGTTCAGGGTATTACGCGTTTGCAGCAGCTCAACCCAGGTGGCGTTCAGCGCAGACTGCTGCTGGCGAATGGTTTGCAGAACGGTAAAGTTCTCTTTGTCATTCTTAAGTGAGTTAAAAAACAAGCCGCCGGAGGCGAGCTGTAAAAGGCCAAATAGCGCCAATACCAGCAGTAAGCTGGTAACAATCTTCATTCGTTTTAACATGTTTTCTCTTTCCGCTAGACAGATACTCTGGTTTTCGGCCTGGAAAGAGAAAACTTTATGGTGTCAGCAATTGCCACAGAATTATCGTTTTCACATTAAATCCCGCTCCCTATGACAAATTACGCAAAAAATTTGTCGTTCTGTTGCGCCTTAGGTGTAGGATTCCCGTTTTTTAAGAAAAGGATGCTTCTATGTTGAATCGCGATTTTGATCACCTATCCACTCTCGCACACCACTTTTTTGAACGTGAAGATGTTCGTCAAAAGCTCAATATCATCGATCAGTACAACATCTCCGGTTGGGAAGTGTGGATGCAAATAGAATTTGCCAATCTGTTGGCTTCGACGGGTCATGAATGGTGGCGTGAACAGACCCTCGCTTGCGATCTGCGGAAAAATCCACAGCGTTTGTCTGTGCGTGCAGATTTCTTATTGCGGAAAAAAGGATGGACGCAGGACAGCTACATTGCGCTTGAGCTCAAGCAGAACCAGGATCCGACAAGCTGCGTCAGAAATATGATTGCGGATTTGGTTAAAAGCGCAAAAATCAAACGTTCGGAATTAGAGCTGCGTAGCTTCTGGACGCTAGGGGTAACACCCCGCATAGACAAAGAGCGCCTCGATGAACTGATTGACTATTATCTGGATGAAAAATATTACCTGACTAAATCACGTAAGAAACATGTGTTGCTTAAAGACATCGAACAAACGCCTTACTGTTATATCGTGATCTAAGTATCTCAGTGAGATGCTTCGTCAGTTGGAAAACACGGCATGTAGATGGGCGAACGCTATAATGCCGTGATCTCAATCACATAAATTCCCCCACTCTCCCCCATTGCTTACCGCTCACTGACACTTGGGACCGCTTAAGCTGACATACAACCGCTCACTTATTTACCTTACTTTACGCGCGTATTTCTCTGGCAAGATCCCCCCAACATAGCAGTCAATTTACCTCCTCAAACACAAGATCAAACCCACGCGGCTTCGGCCAATTATTAATTAGATACCAGGTTTTACTATGGATACGAAAAAGATATTCAAGCACATACCCTGGGTGATTCTCGGAATCATCGGTGCATTCTGCCTCTCGGTAGTGGCATTACGTCGGGGTGAGCACATCAGTGCCCTGTGGATCGTGGTCGCCTCAGTTTCTGTTTATCTGGTGGCCTATCGTTACTACAGTCTGTACATCGCCCAAAAGGTGATGAAACTTGACCCGACGCGTGCCACGCCGGCGGTCATCAACAATGACGGTCTGAACTACGTTCCAACCAACCGTAACGTATTGTTTGGCCACCACTTTGCCGCTATCGCAGGTGCAGGTCCGCTGGTTGGGCCGGTACTGGCCGCGCAGATGGGCTATCTGCCCGGTACGCTGTGGCTGCTGGCGGGTGTCGTGCTGGCCGGTGCGGTGCAGGACTTCATGGTGCTGTTTATCTCTTCACGCCGTAACGGCGCATCTCTGGGTGAGATGATCAAAGAAGAGATGGGCCCGATCCCGGGAACCATTGCGCTGTTCGGCTGCTTCTTAATCATGATCATCATCCTTGCGGTACTGGCGCTGATCGTGGTGAAAGCGCTGGCTGAAAGCCCATGGGGTGTGTTCACCGTCTGCTCAACCGTACCTATCGCGCTATTCATGGGGATCTACATGCGATTCCTGCGACCGGGTCGCGTGGGCGAAGTGTCGGTGATTGGTATTGTGCTGCTGGTTGCGTCTATCTACTTCGGCGGCGTGATTGCTCACGACCCATACTGGGGCCCGGCGCTGACCTTTAAAGACACCACCATTACCTTTACCCTGATCGGCTACGCGTTTATCTCTGCGCTGCTGCCGGTATGGCTGATCCTCGCGCCGCGCGACTATCTGGCTACCTTCCTGAAAATCGGCGTTATCGTCGGTCTGGCGGTGGGGATTGTTATCCTCAACCCGGAACTGAAAATGCCGGCGATGACTCAGTACGTTGATGGTACTGGTCCGCTGTGGAAAGGCGCTCTGTTCCCGTTCCTGTTCATCACCATCGCGTGTGGTGCGGTATCTGGCTTCCACGCGCTGATCGCTTCTGGTACCACACCGAAGCTGCTGGCCTGTGAAACCGACGCGCGCTTTATCGGTTACGGCGCCATGCTGATGGAATCCTTCGTGGCGATTATGGCGCTGGTTGCCGCGTCCATTATCGAACCGGGTCTGTACTTCGCAATGAACACCCCGCCTGCGGGCCTTGGCATCACCATGCCGAACCTGCATGAAATGAGCGGCGAGAACGCCCCGCTGATTATGGCGCAGTTGAAAGACGTAACCGCACATGCGGCGGCGACCGTCAGCTCCTGGGGCTTCGTCATTTCGCCTGAGCAGATCCTGCAGACCGCGAAAGACATCGGTGAACCGTCCGTTCTGAACCGCGCAGGTGGCGCGCCGACGCTGGCCGTTGGTATCGCTCACGTGTTCCACAAAGTGCTGCCAATGGCTGATATGGGCTTCTGGTACCACTTCGGTATTCTGTTTGAAGCACTGTTCATCCTGACCGCACTGGATGCCGGTACCCGTTCTGGCCGCTTTATGCTGCAGGATTTACTGGGTAACTTCGTTCCGTTCCTGAAGAAAACCGACTCTCTGGTTGCGGGTATCATCGGTACTGCGGGCTGCGTAGGCCTGTGGGGTTACCTGCTGTATCAAGGCGTTGTTGACCCGCTGGGCGGCGTTAAGAGCCTGTGGCCGCTGTTCGGTATCTCTAACCAGATGCTGGCTGCCGTGGCACTGGTTCTGGGCACCGTGGTACTGGTTAAAATGCAGCGCACCAAATACATCTGGGTTACCGTTGTTCCGGCAGTATGGCTGCTTATCTGCACCACCTGGGCGCTGGGTCTGAAACTGTTCAGCACCAACCCGCAGATGGAAGGCTTCTTCTTCATGGCGAATCAGTACAAAGAGAAGATTGCTAACGGCGGCGAACTGACCGCTCAGCAGATTGCCAACATGAACCACATCGTTGTCAACAACTACACCAACGCAGGCCTGAGTATTCTGTTCCTGGTGGTGGTGTACAGCATCATTTTCTACGGGTTCCGTACCTGGCAGAAAGCCCGCGCCATCAACGGTCGCTCTGATAAAGAGACGCCGTATGTACCGGTGCCGGAAGGCGGCGTGAAAACCTCTTCACATCACTAACCGTATTCAGCCCCGCTTCGGCGGGGCTTTTCGCTTATCAGGATTGTTTATGTTTGGTACTTTAGGTCAGGCAAAAAAATACCTCGGTCAGGCGGCAAAGATGCTGATTGGCATTCCGGACTACGACAACTACGTCGAGCACATGAAGACCAACCATCCCGATAAGCCGTACATGACCTACGAAGAATTCTTCCGCGAGCGCCAGGAAGCCCGCTACGGTAGCGGCGGAAGCAGTTGCTGTTAGAAGGAGAAATGAATGACCCCGATTGCAGTTACCCTACTCACCGGTTTTCTTGGCGCGGGTAAAACCACCCTGCTGCGCCATATTCTCAACGAGCAGCACGGCTATAAGATTGCCGTTATCGAAAACGAATTCGGCGAAGTCTCGGTGGACGATCAGCTGATTGGCGACCGCGCCACGCAGATCAAAACCCTGACCAACGGCTGCATTTGCTGTACCCGCTCCAGTGAGCTGGAAGACGCACTGTTAGATCTGCTCGACAACCTCGACAAAGGCGCCATCCATTTCGACCGTCTGGTGATCGAATGCACCGGCATGGCCGACCCCGGCCCGATTATCCAGACCTTTTTCTCCCATGAAGTGATTTGCGAACGCTACCTGTTGGACGGTGTGATTGCGCTGGTTGACGCGGTACATGCCGACGAGCAGATGAACCAGTTCACCATAGCCCAGTCGCAGGTGGGCTACGCTGACCGCATCCTGCTGACCAAAACCGACGTGGCGGGTGAAAGCGAGAAACTGCGTGAGCGCCTGGCGCGCATCAACGCCCGCGCCCCGGTGTATACCGTCACGCATGGTGATATCGACCTCTCCTTGCTGTTCGATACCAACGGTTTCATGCTCGAGGAGAACGTGGTCAGCGCCAAACCACGCTTCCACTTTATCGCCGACAAGCAAAACGATATCTCCTCGATCGTCGTCGAGCTGGATTACCCGGTAAACATCAGTGACGTGTCACGGGTAATGGAAAATCTGCTGCTGGAATCCGCCGAGAAGCTGCTGCGCTACAAAGGCATGCTGTGGATTGAAGACGAGCCGAACCGCCTGCTGTTCCAAGGCGTTCAGCGTCTGTACAGCGCCGACTGGGATCGCCCGTGGGGCGATGAGCAACCGCACAGTACGCTGGTATTTATCGGCATTAATCTGCCGGAAGACGAGATCCGAGCCGCGTTTGCGGGATTGAAGAAGTAACTCTGCTATTTCACATTATTCATATTTACACATGCCTGTAACGTGGCATGTGTAAATTTCACACTAAGGTTATACTAGCCAAAGTTGTTTTAATTGAGACTTCATATTTTCATGCCGTATTTTAAGCTCGGACAATCCCCATTCGGCTGATTTACATACATCTTTTGTGAGATCAAATGAACTTTTGCTATTCAATTTTTCATAAATAGATTTTTTCTTAATAAAGTCAGAATGCTGCGCTTCTGAATTTTTAGTACCGCTAATAAGAGTCAAATTACCTATTTTATGCAACCAGTAAACATGTTCATGTGGTTCAAATCGATTAATCCAATATTCATTCACCAAAGCCTGAGGGAGAATATGTTCAATAGTTATTCTTCCTGTATAAGTTTTAATTACACTCTCGTCTTGCTGTTCCATGTCAAGACGAAGTAAAATCGCTTTAATTAAATTAACCTGATTAGGCCTTGGTTCATATAAATCATCATCAAGTGCAGTAATAAATCCTTCATTATCCGCATGCTGATTAATTTGATTAATTATAGAAGGAAGAGGCATACCATTATTTATGGCAACAAGCGCAGAATAACAAACCATCTCTCTTTGGCTTTTAATCTGTTTTTTCAACCAACCATGCATATATACTTTTTCAAAGCAGGTAATAAACTGAGAAAATTCTTCTAATGTAAACTCTTCTGTACGAACCATTCTGTTCAGGAAGGCTAAGGCAGGAGGGATCCATTCATCTACTCCAAGATTACTCAGGGAAGCTATTTTCCTTCGAATAGAAGAATGTTCAAAATCATTCTCCAGTATTTTAGAGTAATTTTTAGCAGAACTGACTAACATCAGCGACATCGCGATAGCATCGCCATCAAATTTTTCTTGTAAATTCTCAATAAAGGATTCAAATCCTTTTTGTAATACCCTGTCACGATCTTTCTTCTCTGAAAGTTTGTGAAGTGTAAGAAACTTATCAAGCCTTCTAACACCAACCATATCCTCAATTTGGGACCATGCCGACTCAATTTGTTCAGATTTTTTATTATGTGCAGCCGCAGACTCAAAAAGCGCATTTTTCAATAAATCTGCATTGCTCAGAGGTAATCCCCGACTATTTAGAACATTAAATAACCGGAATGATGATGCAAAATCATCAGTTTGCACAAACACTATATATACATTTTGTAATATATATTTAGCCAATAACCTCAACTCATCATCTGATAACTTCGCTAAGTAATCCCTAATAACTTCCGCATTGCTAATAAAGACCAAATCAGTATCTGACGGTTTTTCTGGTTTATAATTCTTAAGATCCTGAAGAATATAATACTTATAAAGTTCATACTCCTTCTTTCTGACAACTAGCCTAGGTTCTTCCGCTTCATCAGAATAGACATCAATTGGCAAAACTCTTTTTTGCAGATCGTCTTTAATACCTTGTATTGATATCTTTTTTTTCAGCTCAGACACAATAATACTAAGTGTTGTCAAACGTTGCTGCCCATCAACAACCTCATATTGATTCTGCCCCTTGTTGATGCAAATCATACTCCCTATAAAATATTCACGCTCTTCAGATTGAGAACTTTCATATATATCATCAATAAGCTGTTCTGCATTATCAACAGTCCAACTATAAGGTCGCTGATAAGAAGGAATGATGTATTTTTTGTTTTCGGTAAGGATATCTTGGACCTTACACTCTTTAGCTTCCATTTTCACATCCAAATTAATAGTTAATGGCTACATTATCTTTCTTGATCTACAGAAAGGCAACCTTAGAAGATTTGTATCTCCATGTTCTTCATGATTTTTATAACAACTGTCAAGTTAAGCTATCCCCCGTTATCGGTAGAGAACGGACATGTCTGACCTGAACCTTAGAACCCTGACGGAAGCAGACATCATCACCAAACGCGTTATGCCCGCCATCCTTGATGCAGGCTGGAACGACACAACGCAAATCAGACAAGAGATCAAACTCCGGGACAGCAAGGTCATCGTACGCGGCAAAGTCGCGTTATCCGGATTACACGCATGTTCCGGCAATTATTATGAAAGGCCAGTGGCTGGAGGCAGCCGGTTTCACCACCGGCTGCAAATTCGATGTCAGAGTGATGCCCGGCTGCATTGTGCTGATGGCCAAGCTGCCGGAGCCGGAAGAACTAGCGTTATTACATTCGCTGCGTCGGGTGTGCAAGCTGTCCGCACGTAAGCAACTAAGCAACAGCAGGTGCAGGTGCAGGTGCAGGTGCAGGTGCAGGTGCAGGAGTTTATCGACGTAATTTCGGCGAAGCCTGTCAGGCAGAAATAACCGCCCGGATGCCAGTCAGCGCTCATGAGTATAAGCGCCGTGTATTGATTGCATTACAGCTCTGGGTAAGATCATTTTATCCGGAGCCGTTTACTCAAGACCCTAAGCGATAATCCCAATCATCATAGTGGACTATATTCCCATCATGATAGTGCCAGGTAATCTTCTTGTAACGGAGCTGAGCAAGTTCAAGATGGGTCTGTTTTTTGTAATAAGGATCTTTAACATCGTGCATCAGTGAAAAAAGCGTAACGACTTTCACATTTTCCAGGGTTATCGTAAAATAGACCTCTTCCTGACCAGCATAATTTATTCGATAGAGGTCAATAACCGCTTTCCTTAATGTTTCTCCGGTACTTAATGATTTGTACAAAAGCACACTAGAAGCATCAATTTCCTTTTCAATTAAAAATGGACGATGTTGGCGTTTATTCAACACCCTCCCATTATGCAAATCAGAGTTGTAGCTCACATTATGATACAGACCTAAAATCTCGATCTGATTTTCACGGTCTTTTACCATTACACTACCTTTGATAATATTACCAGCATCATCGATTAATGACATATATCCGGGGATAGCCATTTATAAATCCTTGTTAAATGGAATAGAATTCTCAACATTATTGATCATAACCGCAATACACCGCTTCCCCTCTGTCGTTTTGACCTTATACATTTCCCTGATGGAATTAACAAATAGCTTATTCATTTCTTCTTCTGACTCAGGGTAAGAGGTAAATGCGCATATCTTCTCAATATTCAGCAATGGTCTGTTATCGTTGAGGATAGCCAGAACACCAACTGGGTTATGTGGAATGGCTTCAGAGACCGCCCCCTGTAAATCTTCCGCCGTACTGGCATCAACTCCGGATTCAAGAGCACTTGCTACCGTTAACCAGTCATTATTACCTTTGCTAATTTCAGGAATAATATGGTTCCACCATTCTGACTCACTGCCATCATAAAGTTCGTGTACAACGGTATTTGCTCCTTTTTCATTTATCATCTGCAGAAGCTGTGCTGCAGTATGCACTGCAGCACAGGGAGCACCCGAAAGAATAAATAGAGAGGAGATAAAAATAAATTTCATTATCTTACCACAAAAATTGTGTCACCCGAATCGTAAATGGTTTGGCGCTTATCTTGTCCATTCATAATGATACATCCTGCAGATGCCGTTCCCGGTGGCTGCCCTTTTTTATCACCATGAATTTCGAAATGATCTCTGCCAAAAGTATTTGTCCCTGCAATAGGTTCGAGGATAATAGCGGAGGGACTTTTATGATTATTCCATCCAGCAATAAAATAAACGCCTCGTGGAATGGGGCCCTTGTTACGTATGTGTTCACAGTTCGGTTTATCCTTTGATTCACCAGCACCACTGTAGCAATAAGCAATTAATTTACCGTTATGGCTCAGTATACCTGTCGATACTTTATATTCCCATGTCATATGATTTACATCCTTTAAAATATAATAATTATGCTTATCATATTTAATTTTAAAATTAAATATGTTCATAAAGTCACAATTATTAAAATTCAAAATATTTATAATTCATACATCTTTATTTCTCGAACAAATAAATCGTATTCTGAATAATTAGATAACGGGGAAGCTGCAGGCAATCTGAAAACACCCGGTGTACCAGAAATACCATCGTTAGCGTTGCTACCAGCGCGACGTAACCGGATACGCGTGAAGAAACAGGCGTTACCACGCGCATCACCGTGGAGTCCGGCGTCAGCGGGATCCAGATATCGGCAACGATAAACCAGGCGAATATTACCAGGAAAGCGGCAATACTCACCCTTACCCAACGGGCAAATTTTTGTTCTGGGGTCATCATAGTTTTTAGTGTTGATTGTCTTCTTCGCGGATTCTCCGCAAATTGCAGGCGAGTTGATTTAAGGTCGCGCTGAATGAGGCAAGCTCCGCTTCAGGAATGGTGCAGGTGACGCGATGTTGATATGTCTCAATCACCCGGTTAAGTTCTTCAAGCCTTGAGCGGCCTTGCGCGGTCAGCGTTAGCAGACGGATGCGTTTGTCATAAGGCGATGTGGAACGCAGCAGATAGCCCTGCTTTTCCAGTTGCGAAAGGGTGCGCATCAGCGGCGGCAGTTCAATGCCCTGCATTTGTGCCAGTTCACTGACCGAGACGTTGTCTCCCAGTTGATACAGTTGCATCAGTACCGTCCAGCTTGACTGCGTCAGGCCAGTATCAGTGATGGCAGCATCAATAATGGCTCGCCACTGGCGCACCACCATTGCCATGCGCATCCCCATCGGACGGCGGGCAAACAGTTCATCTTCCGTCATCTTACTTTCCCCTCATTGCTGAGAAGAAAATAATACTTATCAGGATAAGTATCAAGAAACAGGCTATCCAGAAGCATGAATTGATAAATAATGTGAATATAAAAAGAGGCCGGGTGATAACCCTCCAGCCTCTGTCGATGGAAGAAAATCACTCTATCTGATCGCGTCGCAGCCCGACGTCCCGCAGCCGCTCATTACTCATCTGTTGCAATACGCGCCGCGTTTGCGCCCGTAACCTCCACGCCTTATATGCCCGCCAGATCAGAACAAACCCAATAAATGGCTGCTTTGCTTTATTCTCATGAAATTCCATACCTTGCCTCCCCGCCTTGTCTGAGGCTTTATCTTCACGGATTTGGCCCTAAGCAATACAGACTCACAAAGTACTTTTATTTAACATACAGATTGGTTAAAAAGAGTTCTGCATCGCTTTTTTCACGCCAATCTGTACTGGTTTTTTAATCTGTATGGTACCCATGAGGGATACAGCATGACGCGTTATCAACATCTGGCCAATCTGCTGGCCGAACGCATTGAGCAGGGGTTGTATCGCCATGGCGAAAAACTGCCTTCGGTACGTAACCTGAGTCAGGAGCACGGGGTCAGTATCAGCACCGTCCAGCAGGCGTATCAGATGCTGGAACAGCGACAGCTGATCACCCCGCAGCCGCGTTCCGGTTATTTTGTCGCACCACAAAAGGCACAGCCGCCCGTGCCGCCGATGTCGCGCCCGGTGCAGCGTCCGGTCGAGATAACGCAGTGGGATCTGGTGCTGGATATGCTAAAAGGGCATAGCGATAAATCTGTGATCCCCTTCAGCAGCGGCGCGCCAGATGTCAGTCAACCGAGCCTGAAACCGCTCTGGCGCGAACTCAGCCGCGTAGTGCAGCATAACCTGAAGGCAGTGCTGGGGTACGACAAGCTTCCCGGCAGCCAGGATCTACGCCAGCAGATCGCCCGTCTGATGCTGGACAGCGGTTCAGTCCTCAACGCCGATGATATTGTGATAACCAACGGGAGCCAGAGCGGAATGTCGCTGGCGCTGCTGGCGGTTTGTCAGCCAGGGGACATTGTCGCCGTTGAATCCCCCACCTACTACGGCACAATGCAGCTACTGCGCGGCCTGGGGATCAAGGTGATTGAGATCCCAACCGATCCAGATACCGGGATCAGCATTGAAGCGCTGGAGCTGGCGCTGGATCAGTGGCCGATCAAAGGCGTGCTGCTGGTACCCAACTGCAACAACCCTCTCGGGTTCATTATGCCGGATGCGCGTAAGCGGGCGGTGCTCGCCCTCGCCCAGCGTCACGACATCGTCATTTTTGAAGATGATGTGTATGGCGAACTGGCCACAGAGTATCCGCGCCCGCGTACGATCCACTCCTGGGACAGTGACGGCCGGGTAATACTCTGCAGTTCGTTTACCAAATCCGTAGCCCCCGGACTGCGCGTGGGTTGGGTGGTTCCCGGTCGCTATTACAACAAACTGCTACACATGAAGTACGCCGTCATTGGTACTAACGTTCCCGCTACGCAGCTGGCAGCAGCCTCCTTTGTGCGCGAAGGTCATTACCATCGGCATATCCGGCGTATGCGCCAGATTTATCAGCGTAATATGGAGATCTACACCTGCTGGGTACGGGAATATTTTCCCTGCGGGATCTGCGTCACCCGACCAAAAGGCGGCTTTATGCTGTGGGTCGAGCTGCCGCTCCAGGTCGATATGGTCTGCGTCGCTAAGCAGCTCTGTCGCCTGAAAATCCAGGTCGCACCGGGATCGCTGTTCTCCGCATCCGGAAAATACCGCAACTGCGTGCGCATTAACTGCGCGTTGCCGCCAAACGAGAAGCATCAGGAAGTGATGCAAAAGCTCGGCGAGGCGGTAAAGATGGCGATAGAGTAAACCGGACCGCCCGGTGATTTCGGCCAGGCGATTATGCGATTTAACTCATATCTAATGACTTAAACCCTGAATATCTTCTGCGGAAAGCCGGGTAATTTTTTGTACCGTGCAGATATCAATACCGTCTGCCAGCATAGTGTGGGCAATACGGAGCGCCTCATCACGTCGTCCTTCTATAAGCCCTTCTTGTCGTCCTTCCTGTAACCCTTCCAGCCTGCCTTTTTGTAGCCCTGCCTCATGCAATCTGTCGGCGATCGTCATCAAATGCTCCTTATACTGCGGTGAACGTTCGGCAACCTCACGAATAAACTCACTGAATCGAGGCGCATCGCCAGTTCGTAAAATATAATTAAACAGCGTCTTTATCTGGCTGTCATTAGTCAGTCCGGTAAGTAGCAGGGAAACAATTTGCTCGACCAGCCCCATAAGGTCGCGCTGACGAATATGTTTTTGGATTAACTCCAGCAGCGCCATACGTCGATGCTGCACAATTTCGTCATCCGGGATAACTGTAATATCCACCAGTGGAAACGCCACAGCATACAGCTGACGAGCCAGCTTCGGGTTAGCAAACTCGTCCAGCCAACATAGGGAATAAGGATACGGGCTTTTCGCACCGTGATAGAACAACATCGGCACCACCAGCGGTAATTGCTGATGCCCGGCATCTAAATGCTTCTGCATGGCCGCTACCGCGTAACGCATCAACCTGAATGCCATATGCGCATCCGGTGTGCTTTGGTGTTCAATCACCACATAGACATAGCCATCACCTTCCGTCGTTTTCACGGACCACAGCACATCGGAATAGTGCGCGCGTAAATCCTCTTCAATGAAGCTATCCGGCTTGAGTTTCAGCGTCTGAAAATCGCAAAGTTCGCGCAGCGAAGCGGGAAGATGTATTTGTAGAAAATCCCGAGCTGTCTCAGGGTGGCGCAAAAACGTTTTAAAGACCGCATCATGCGGGGTGGAAGTCGGTGCTTTGTTCATGGCGATCCATCACCTGGAAATAAGATGCCGTGACTGTAGCGCTGGTAAACCACACTCTCACCTGTAACTTTCTCTCTTTGCGAGGCGATTTCCGGGATAAAAACGCCCCTTTGTAACGTCTGCATTTGTCTGGAACGTATCACGCAGAATCACGACCTCAATGCACATTCCCGCTTTTTCACCGCAGGGCCTGTGCTATAACAAATCATCACTTTCATGGAGGACACGATGTGACGCATACCCGAGATATTCCACAATCGTTCTGGCGTGATGAGCAACTGCCGTGGCTGGAGCTGCGCAGCACCTGGCAAAGTCAGCAGGCCTATAAGCGCCATCACCACTCTCAGCTCTCGATTGGGGCAATTCTCGAGGGAGGAACCTGCTGCCTGTGCGATGACAAGGAATACCATCTGAAGGTGGGCGATCTCATTGTGATCCCACCACTGGCACCTCACAGCTGTAATCCCGTCAACGGGCAATTTCGCAGCTATCACATGCTTTATCTTGATGCCCGGTGGTGCCTTGCCCATCTGCCAGCGCTGAACAGCAATCAACGGCTTTGCACGCGCACTCCTGTTATCCGCGATCCGCAATTATTCCAGTGCTACATGCACCTTGTGGCGCTCATGCCGCAACGGCAAACGACGCAGATAACTGATGCCGCACAAGCATTGCTGCGCTCGCTGCCATTGCAGTCGGTAACACCGGAAAACCTAAGCGTCACCAGCCAGTATATGCGCGAGCGGTTGCAGTCCAGTCTGCACTCCCCACCCTCGCTGGATGAGCTGGCAGATGAGTGTCACATGCGTAAAGAGACGCTGATTCGGACCTTTAAGCAGGACATCGGGCTGACGCCGGGAAATTATCTGAACATGATGCGGATTGACTATGCCCGTCAGCGGTTACGGGCCGGGGACGAGATTGTCGATGTCGGCTACCAGAGCGGGTTTGCCGACCAGAGCCATTTCCATCGCACCTTTGTTCGCTACACAGCAGCCACACCGCGTCAGTACGCACTGGGACGATCAATATCAGACAATAATTAGCGTTGCGTCAGGCGTACGCTGATCTCTGTTTCATTTTCTGAGGTCGCTATGTCGCTGCTTGCTGAACTTTTTCCGTCTGCTTTTCCCGCGCTGGCGCTGGCGCATTTTGTTGCACTACTCAGCCCAGGGCCGGACTTCTTTTTACTGGTCGGTTACGCCGTACGTTACCGGATGCGCGGCAGCGCCGGGCTGTGCGTGGGGATCGCCATCGGCAACGGGCTGTATATCCTGCTGGCGATTATTGGTTGGGGGATCCTGCGCCAGCTTCCCCTGCTGTTTACGGTTATTGAGCTGCTGGGCGCGCTCTATTTATTATGGATTGGCAGCCTACTGATACGCAGCCGCCCGCAAACCCTGACCGGAGCAGACGCCCAGTCTACCTGTCCAGGATTTGGCAAACAGCTGCTGCTGGGATTAGGTTCGTCGTTGCTCAACCCAAAAAATGCGCTGTTCTATCTGGCGCTGATGACCGCCCTGCTCGGCCCGTCGGTGACGCTGCTGCAACAAACCATGAGCGGGATCTGGATGACCAGCGTGGTGTTGTTCTGGGATCTGCTGATCGTGATGTTCATCGGCTTACCGCAGATCCAGCGACGGTTAACCAGAGGGATATTGTGGATCGAGCGTATCGCCGGCGGCGTATTGATCGTCTTCGGCAGTGCGATCGCGCTGCGTTTTCTGCAGAGCGTCACTTTCTGATAAGCGTGACGATTTTCTGCAAATAAAGCGGATAAACTCGTTTAATTAATATCCAATCCGCATTACACTTTGGGTGGCTATTATCCATTCAACCAATTCTTCCCGAGGTGCGATGTGCTGATTGTTACCTGTAATCGTTACGTTTTCTGACCCGAGTCTGAAAACGTTTCTCCTGTTTGCGCCTCGCGCAGGCAGCGTTTTTGATTACATGAAATTCAGTACATTTGCAGTCTGCTTTTTTCTGTCATCAGTCTGACGTCTCAAAGACGGTATTGAATTTCGCTATTCCCGTTGAGGGTTTTCTCCCGAAAAGGAGCTGTTTTATGCAACGGATTCTCGCGTTTTTCTCCCAACGCACCACGACGCTATTTTTTCCTGTCGCGTTGATTTTATATGACTTCGCCGCCTATCTGTCGACGGACCTGATCCAGCCAGGCATCATCAATGTGGTGCGTGATTTCAACGCCGACGTCAGCCTGGCCCCCGCTGCGGTGAGCCTCTATCTGGCTGGCGGCATGGCGCTGCAATGGTTGCTGGGACCGCTCTCCGACCGGATTGGCCGTCGACCGGTGCTGATTGCGGGGGCGTTAATTTTTACGCTCGCCTGCGCTGCCACGCTATTGACCACCTCAATGACGCAATTTCTGGTCGCCCGATTTGTACAGGGCACCAGCATCTGCTTTATCGCTACCGTTGGCTATGTCACGGTGCAGGAAGCGTTTGGGCAAACGAAGGCCATAAAGTTAATGGCGATAATCACCTCCATTGTGCTGGTTGCGCCGGTTATCGGCCCGCTCTCCGGCGCAGCGCTGCTGCACTTTGTACACTGGAAAATCCTGTTCGCCATTATCGCCGCCATGGGGCTTATCGCCCTGATTGGGCTAGCGTTAGCAATGCCGGAAACCGTTAAGCGCGGCGCGGTGCCGTTCAGTGCACGCGGCGTACTGCGTGATTTCCGCGACGTTTTCCGTAACCGGGTGTTCTTGTTTGGCGCAGCCACGCTGTCGTTAAGCTATATCCCGATGATGAGCTGGGTGGCGGTCTCGCCAGTGATCCTGATCGACGCTGGCGGGATGAGCACATCAGAGTTTGCCTGGGCGCAGGCACCGGTGTTTGGCGCGGTAATCGTCGCCAATATGGTGGTTGTTCGTTTTGTGAAGGATCCAACCCAGCCACGCTTTATCTGGCGGGCGGCCCCCATTCAACTGAGCGGACTGGCGGTGCTGATTGTCGGCAATTTGCTGTGGCCGCACGTCTGGCTGTGGTCGGTGCTGGGAACCAGCCTGTATGCGTTTGGCATTGGTATGATCTTTCCGACGCTGTTCCGCTTTACGCTGTTTTCCAACAACTTACCGAAGGGTACGGTCTCGGCGTCGCTGAATATGGTCATCCTGACGGTGATGGCGGTTTCTGTCGAAATCGGACGTTGGCTGTGGTTTAACGGCGGCAGGATTTCGTTTCATCTGCTGGCGGTTGCGGCGGGTATTGCTGTCGTCTTTACCCTGGCAGGCTTACTGAAGCGGGTTCGCCAGCATGAAACAACAACGTTAGCCACTGAAAACTAACCTGCCGGATGGCACTGACGCTTATCCGGCCTATGTCGTAGTGATAGGCCGGATAAGGCGCTTGCGCCGCATCCGGCAACCATCACATTATCTTAAGCAATGCGCGCAAACCCTGCTTCCAGATCGGCAATCAGGTCGCCAATATCCTCAAGGCCAATATGCACCCTGACCAGTGTGCCGCTGAAATCTACCTCTCCGGCTGGGCGAATGCTGTTCAGCTCTTCCGGCTGATTCGCCAGAATAAGCGACTCAAATCCGCCCCACGAATAGGCCATATGGAACAGTGAGAAGTTATCGAGGAAATTCGCCATCTGCTCGTCGGTCAGTCTCTTTTTCAGCACAAACGAGAACAGGCCTGAGCTTCCGGCAAAGTCACGCTGAAAATACTCGTGCCCCGGGCATTCCGGTAATGCCGGATGATTCACCCGCGCCACTTCCGGCCTTGCCGACAGCCAGCGGGCAATATGGATGCTGCTCTCCTGATGCTGCTTAAGACGTACCGCCAGGGTGCGCAATCCACGGCTGCCGTTGTAGGCCGTATCGGCATCCAGCGTTTGCCCCATCAAATAGGAGTTCTCGCGCAGACGATCCCAACAACGAGCGTTGGACACCGCCGTGCCCAGCATGCCGTCCGAATGACCGATGGTGTACTTCGTTCCCGCCTGAATGGAAATATCCACGCCATATTCCAGCGCTTTGAACAGCACACCCGCCGCCCAGGTGTTGTCGATCATAATGACAATCTCCGGATTAACCGCGCGGATAGCTTTCACCATCCCCGGTACATCCTGGACTTCCATGGTGATCGAACTTGGCGATTCGAGGAATACAACTTTCGTTTCCGGACGCAGAAGATCAACGATACCAGCACCAATCAACGGATCGTAATACGTTGTTTCCACATTGAATTTACTCAGGATCTTATTGCAAAAATCTTGGGTTGGCTCGTAGGCCGCGCCCGTCATCAAAATATGATCGCCACCCTGAACAAACGCCAGAATCGCATTGGTCACCGCCGCAGCGCCGCACGGGTAAAGCGCGCAGCCAACGCCGCCTTCCAGTTCGCTCATTGCCTTCTGGAAGGCAAAGTGGGTGTAGGTTCCGCGACGACCGTAAAACAGCTCGCCATTTGCGCGATTGGCGGTGGCGAATTTTTTGTCTTTCACGGTATCAAACACCAGCGAAGAGGCGCGCTGGATAACCGGATTCACCGCTCCCTGGGTGTAGCGTTTGTCGCGACCCGCAACAACTAATTGCGTCTCAAGCTTCATTGCGTCTTTCATAACATCTCCTGTTCTTAATCCGTGTGAAACCTATACCACCGCAGCAGTAGAGTTTATTTCAGTGTTGGTCTGCTTTTTTCCAGCGAACCGTTCAACAATCTGCGCCGCATTCAAATCATGGATAACGTTAATCAGTGTGGCAGGCGCATCGGTAATCGTGCCCAGCACTACCAACATCGGGATCGCTTCCATTGGCAGGCCCAGCGTAGTGACGATAAAGATTTCACCGAGGAATGCCCCGCCCGGTACGCCGCCGACGATAATGGCGGAGAGCACCGCAATCAGCATGGTCAGGAAGAAGGTCTCGGTGGTGAACTCCATGCCCAGCACGGAATAGATAAAGACAATTTTCAGCGCGGCAATCATCGCCACGCCACCTTTGTTCAGGTTAACCAGTAGCGGAATGGAGACATCAACGATTTCCGGGTTAATCCCCATCGCCTTACCGGCACGCAGCGTCACCGGGAGAGTCCCCAGCGAAGAGCAGGTTCCCAGCGCAGTCGCAGACGGTTCAATCGCATTACGCCAGAAGGCTTTGACCGCCGGAATCCCGCCGCCAATATACGAATAGAGAATCGAGCCAAAAACAAAGTAGACCAGCGTGGCCACCATGAACAGGCCGATGGCGCGAGCAAAGGTCAGCAGCAGTGCAGAGTCCTGACTGGCCATAGTGGCAGCGAAATAGCAGCCCAGGCCAATCGGTGCAACCTTCATAATGATTGAGACGATCTTCATGATCACGGTATTGGCATCTTCCAGCAGCGACGCAATGCGCTTACCGGCCTGATCCGATTGACCAATCGCCACACCAGCAATAATCGCCATCACAATCAGCGCCAGAATATTGGACTTAGAAAACAGTCCGATAAAGTCGCTGGTCGTGATCATGCTGACAAAATCCATCTTACCGCTGCCCGCCTGCACCGACTGCGAAAGATCGATAGTGACGCCCTGCGCCGGGTTATACCATAGCGCCAGCGCAACGATCCCGGCAGCCGGAATAAAGGCCATTGCGATCGAAACAATAAAGATAATCGCCATAATGCGCCCCAGCCTTTTCAGGTCGGTCATACTGGCGATCGAAGACATGACGCTGATCCCCACCAGCGGCACAATAATCATAAATAGCAGATTTAAGAATATCTGGCCGATTGGCTGGAGTTTACTTGCAAACGAGGGGGCATAAATACCTAATAAGCCGCCAATCACCAGAGCAACTAATAAAATAATCGACGATCTGTAGGGTTCGAGTCGTGACCACATAATCGGTACCTTTAGAATAATATTTAATGAGATTAAATTCACAATGTGATGAGTTTCCGTTTCGCCTCCTTTTATTTTGTGACGTAACTCACCTAAGTTGTTATTTTTTCATTTTGCCAGCAAGTTGTTTCCTGTGATTCAATAGTTGCATGTTTAAAACGCGAATGTAACGGCCTATTCGTACCGTTTTTGCAAATCACTTGTGAATAAAAGGAAACTATGAGTACGCCGATTTCACTCAAGCATCTGGAGTTTTTCATTAAAATCGTCGACTGCGGAGGATTATCAGAAGCCGCAGCTCAACTCAACGTCTCGCCATCTGCGGTCAGCAAAAGCCTGGCGGCAATGGAAGATACGTTAGGCACGACATTAATTAAACGTACCACCCGCAGTATTACCCTGACCGATGCCGGGCAATATCTCTTTAACCGCGCCAATAAGCTTTTGAAAGAATTCGATGAAACGCTGAATACCACCTCCGGTTATTACCACAGCCCGCAGGGTGAATTACGCATAACCTGCTCAATTGCGTTTGGTTATTCCCGGCTGGTGAACCTGGTGGATAAATATCGTTCCCAGTTCCCAGATGTGAATCTGTATATCGATCTCAACGATAACTTCGTGAATCTGAACGAAACGGATTTCGACATCGCCCTGCGAATCTCCACCGCACCACCGCAGAACTACGCAATGCGCAAGCTGGTGCCTGTCCGCTGGGCGTACTGCGCCTCACCCGGCTACCTTGCCAAAAAAGGCATGCCCCAGCGTCGTAGCGATCTGGTCAATCATGATTGCCTGGTTTACCCAGGTCTCACGCCAGTGCTGAAGGTGGCGGATGAACAGGATCGTCTGCATCAGTTAAAACTGCATATGCCTATCCAGGCCAACAGCAGTCTGGTATTGCTGAAATCGGTGTTAGAAGATCAGGGAGTGGCGTATTTGCCCACCTATCTGATTGGCGATCATATTCAAAAAGAAGAGATAACGCCGCTGATGCTCGACGGCACCATCACCTGCGAAACCCACGCCCTGTATGCGCTCTATTTTCCCAGTAAGTACAGCAATCCGAAGGTGCGATCGTTTATCGATTTTCTGGTGGCGGAACTCGGCCCCTTACCCGCCTGGGACAACTGGATCCCGGAGTAAGCTTTGCTCGCCTGAAAATGGGAGGCGCTCCACATTTTTTGCGCGCTCCCCCCGTCTGGCTCTATCCTTAAGCCTATGAATAAAATTGCTGAACTCAAACGCGCCAAGCGACTGGCGCTCTCATTGCTGCTGATTGCCGCCGCTACCTTCGTCATCACGCTGTTTCTGCCGCCTAACTTCTGGGTGCTCGGGATCAAAGCGATCGCCGAAGCGGCGATGGTCGGCGCGCTGGCGGACTGGTTCGCCGTGGTGGCGCTTTTTCGACGGGTACCAATCCCGTTTATCTCGCAACATACGGCGATTATCCCGCGCAATAAGGATCGGATCGGGGAGAATCTTGGTCAGTTTGTGCAGGAAAAATTTCTCGACACCCAGTCCCTGATCGCCCTGATCCGCCGCCATGAACCGGCGTTGTTGATCGGTAACTGGTTCAGCCAGCCGGAAAACGCCCAGCGAATTGGCCAGCATCTGCTGCAGATCATGAGCGGTTTTCTCGAACTCACCGACGACGCCCGCATTCAGCGGCTGATCAAGCGGGCGGTGCACAAAGCCATCGACAAGGTCGATCTCTCCGGTACCAGCGCGCTGATGCTGGAAAGCATGACCAAAAACAATCGCCATCAGGTGTTGCTCGACACATTGATCGCCCAACTTATCGCCCTGCTCCAGCGCGACAGTTCGCGGGCGTTTATCGCCCGACAGATCGTGCACTGGCTGGAGACCGAGCATCCGCTGAAAGCGAAGATCCTGCCGACTGAATGGCTGGGCGAGCACAGCGCCGAACTGGTGTCTGATGCCGTTAATTCCTTACTGGATGACATCAGCCACGATCGGGCGCATCAGATCCGCCACGCCTTCGATCGCGCCACGTTTAAGCTAATCGATAAGCTCAAACACGATCCGGAGATGGCCGTGCGGGCCGAAAGCATGAAAAACTATCTGAAGGAAGACGAAGCCTTCAACCGTTATCTTGGCGAACTGTGGGCTGACCTGCGCCAGTGGGTGAAAACCGACATTAACGCTGACGATTCGCGCGTGAAGCAGCGCATCGCCAGCGCCGGACAGTGGTTCGGCGAAACACTGGTTGCCGACAGCGCCCTGCGCGCCTCACTGAATGGGCATCTGGAGCAGGCCGCGTATAAAGTTGCGCCGGAGTTCGCCACCTTCCTGACGCGCCACATCAGCGACACGGTGAAAAGCTGGGATGCGCGCGATATGTCGCAGCAAGTTGAGCTAAACATCGGCAAAGATTTACAGTTTATCCGCATCAACGGCACGCTGGTCGGCGGTTCTATTGGGCTGGTGTTATATCTGTTGTCGCAAATTCCTTCCCTGCTGACGCTGGCGAATTTTTAAGGAGAAAGTAAAATCCCTGTTTTTATTTTACTTTTCATTATCATTTGCACATGTAATATAACAATTATCAAACTAACAGCGTGAAATGAGAGTCCGTATGTCCCAGGGAAGCCCCGATTCAAATCGTCATGCCATCAGCGTCGCGCTCTTTGGCATGCTGGTCTTAACGCTGGGCATGGGAATTGGACGCTTTCTGTATACGCCGATGCTCCCGGTACTGCTGTCGGAAGGTCAGTTTACGTTTGACCAGCTCTCCTGGATTGCCAGCGCCAACTACGCCGGATATCTGGCGGGAAGCCTGCTCTTCTCCTTCGGGCTCTTCCATCTTCCCTCACGTTTACGCCCGATGTTGTTAACTTCTGCGCTCGCTACCGCAGCGTTGATTCTGGCAATGGCAAGCGTTAAGCAACCCGCGCTGGTGATGCTGATCCGTTTTCTGGCAGGCGTCGCCAGTGCCGGTATGATGATCTTTGGTTCGATGATCGTCCTGCATCATACCCGGCATCCCTTCGTGATCGCCGCATTGTTCTCCGGCGTTGGCGCAGGCATTTTGCTGGGCAATGAATATGTCATCAGCGGTCTGCATTTTGCGCTGTCATCGCACACGCTCTGGCTGGGGGCAGCGGCAGCTTCCGCTGTATTCTTTGTGCTACTCGTTATGCTCCTGCCATCTCGCGACCATGCGCTCCCCGCCGCAGCACCGGTAAAAACAGAGCATCAGCCTATGTCCTGGTGGCTGCTGGCGCTACTGTATGGGTTGGCCGGATTTGGCTACATCATTGTCGCTACATACCTGCCACTGATGGCGAAAAGTGCCGGGTCGCCGCTGCTGACGGCCCATCTCTGGTCGTTGGTCGGCATATCGATTATTCCGGGTTGTTTCGCCTGGCTGTGGGCAGCCCGACGCTGGGGGGTATTGCAATGCCTGACGGCGAATTTACTGATCCAAAGCGCCTGCGTGGTCATGACGCTCGCCAGCGACTCCTTGCCGCTGCTGGTGATAAGCAGCGTGGGTTTTGGCGCAACGTTTATGGGGACCACTTCGCTGGTCATGCCGCTCGCCCGTCAACTTAGCGTACCGCGCAATATTAATCTGCTGGGCCTGGTCACCCTGACTTACGGCATTGGGCAAATACTCGGACCGCTATTAACCAGCCTGCTGGGAAGCGGCGCTCAAGCGATCGTTAATGCCACGCTATGCGGTGCCATCGCCTTGTTTATTGCGGCACTGATCAGCCTCACACAATTATACAAACAGCGTTTCGCCTCCCCCAAAAAGGGTATAATCGACAACCTTATAAACAGGTATCTTAGGATTAGTCCGCAATCAAATGTCAACATTTAATAAACCACAAATAATCGGCAATTACCCGCCAGACAATTTATAATCCCCGGCTGTTCATTTATAAACTCAATTTAAAATGCGTAAAAATGGACATATTAACTCAGCATCAACACTATCTTCGGGAAAAGTACATGTCATGGTTTAAAAAAATACTACTGGGGTTAATTATTTTGGTGGGTTTAATTGGCACGCTAAAGGATTATAAAGACTTTGGCCTGTTTGGCGCGTTAGGATTGTTTCTTATATTCCTGTTAACAACAACATTTTTATGGCAATGGGCCTCTGGCAGGTTACCAGAGATAACCCAGCTTCAGGCCGTATTTATTTTACTGGCCAGCGCGGTAGCCTCAATTTTTGTTATCAATATGGCAATTGCCGGAAATTTGCATGTGGATTTAATGGAGGTCATGTACGTTACCATTACGCATAATCCACTTTTTTACCTGATTCTCTGCGTGGTCGCATGGGTAAAAGTGGGCATCTGGCAATGGCTGTTTAGCGGTGGACAGGTGAAAGAGAGTCAGCCAGTTTAAACACGGCAGAGCTAAAAAAGGCGTCTTAACTAAGACGCCTTTTGCATATCAGAACAAAAACTTAGAACTGATAGGTCAGACCCGCAACAACCTGGTTGTCGTCGTCTTTGCCGTCGAGCAGGTTAATTTTGTAACCCACATCAGCCACGATGTTTTTGTTGAAGTAGTAATCCGTGCCCAACGCTACGTATTCAGTCAGGTCATTATTGTTGTTGTCACGCGCGTGAACGTAACCCACGTTCGGACGCAGACCAAAATCAAACACATACGCAGCCATTGCTTCAAAGTGCTCAGCTTTATCCGCATCCTGAATCAGGTTGTGGGACTCGCCGTACATGGTCGCGACGTAGATGGCATTAGCATCATATTTCAGACCCGCGCCCCAGAACTCTGCGTTTTCGCCATCCCATTTACCGTCTTTATTGCCTTTCTTTTGGGCTGCTGTGATTGAACTATTTGTGTAGGTCGCAATAGCAGACACGCCGGAATCCGCAATGTTGTCATAGCCCAGGGAGAAGCCGTAGCCGTTACCGTGCTGCTTAGTCAAATTAGGTTTTGTCGGGTCTTCCGAGTTGGCATCACCTTTACCCTGGTATTGCGCACCAATGTTCAGACCATCAACGGCTCCAAAGAGATTTTTGGTGCGGAGTGTTGCAACGCCAGAAGTACGTGAAGTAAGGAAGCGGTCAGCATCTTCAAAGGAGTCGCCGCCGAACTCTGAAAGAGTGTCAGTGTAAGCTCCCACGTCGTAAGCGATACCGTAGTTACGACCGTAGTCAAAGCTAACGTCATGGCCATAATCCAGGCCAGCAAACGCCAGACGTGTATTGACGCCATTCTGAGAACCTTCTGCTTTAGAGGCATCAAACTGACTTTCAAATTGGCCATAACCGGTCAGTTGATCGTTGATTTGTGTCTCACCGCGAAAACCCAGACGCGCGTATGTACCGTCGGCATCGGTGCCGCCAGTCCAGGAATGGACCGCTTTTACTTTGCCGTACAGATCCAGTTTGTTGCCATCTTTATTATAAATTTCCGCTGCATGAACGGAGGTTACCCCTAATACCATTACAGCTAATGCCACTGCTGACTTTTTCATGTTATTACTCACTTTTAATTGTGAATTTTGCTATCAACTTTGTTATGAAGGCAGAATACCCGCATAAAAAAGCCCCCTATGGAAAAGGGGAAAACCTCTAACACACCAATGAAGGTAATAATAAAGTGGCAAGACACATATCATTTTGGGTTAAATAAAACCCGAACAGAGAGTAATTACTTGGATTCTTCGCTTACGCTCTCATTAACAGAGCGATATAACATTATTGCTTCGGCAATAATATCTTGTTTACTTTTACGGGTTTCAAATGCCAGCGTACGAACATATTCCCACAGAGAGGTATCGACACGGGCACTTAAAAGAACCATATCTTTTGAACGGGTACCCCTGGCCTTTCTAATATCGGGGTAATCTCGAGAGGGCATTATCATCTCCTGAACGCAAACACGCTTATGGCGATGAAATATGCAGTCAGTGTAAAAACATGTCAACGGCAAAATACAGTGACAATAGTAATGAAACTGTTAATAACGGACAAAAAACTGGAACAGCATTTCAAATGAAAGATAACTTGATTATAGAATAATGTGTAATTTTAACTTTACATATATTCACTTTTATTCATTTGATTAAAAAAGCCAGAACTATTGACAATAAACATGACCTCAAATCAAAACATCATTACAGCCAATAAGTTACGTGCCGTTATTAATGTCTACATTTCCGTGAAGCGCCTGTTTTTATGCACTGTTATTCCAGGCTGCCTCGCTCTGACCACCGCGTAAATCAGTTTGATTCTCACTTAACACAGGCCCGTTTTGTCTAAAAATAAGCACGGAAAGGTAAAAATAAGGTAAAAACAACTTATTTTCGCATGCAAAAATAAGTTGTTTTTAATTGATATAAATCAATTTTCACCGCATAACGACGGAGGAAAAATCATCATCTGAGGTGATGGAAAGCTTTGTTTACGTGACGTTCATGACGAGAAAAAAGCGTTGTTATGCAATAAACTTTTGTGCTGAAAAGTGTCGCGCGGGCTGCAACAGCCCGCATGGGAGAGGAAGGAAAATCAGGCGTTAACTTTATCCAGCGGCCAGGAATCAAACAGATAACCATCAAAGTCGATGTCATCAACATTTGAAAACTCCAGCAGGCGCTGTTTGACGTTTTCCAGATGCTGCCACATTGCCAGCTTGGCTGCGCGGGCATCCTTTTTGATTAATGCCGCCAGGATCTGTTTGTGGTCACCCATCCACTCTTTACGGTAATGGGTATCGTCAAGGTGGCTATGGAGCTGGATCCACATCGGGTTGTTTTCACGCCACTGCCATGACTGGCGAAACAGCTCCACCAGCATGCTGTTATGCGTGGCTTCGGCTATGGCGAGATGGAACTGCATGTCACCGCTTTCAGAACCGTTCGCTTCGCTGGAGGCCAGCTCCCGCTCTTCCAGCTGTAACGCCTGGCGCATTTTAACGATATCTTCACGCGTAGCCTGCAGCGCGGCGAATTCGGCGATATTGCTTTCCAGCAGCTGTCGCGCCTGCAGCAGCTCAAACGGGCCCGCGTCATTGCAATGATTGACATCCGTACTGTCGATGGTCTGCACATCTGCATTGTCGAGTACGTAGATCCCGGCGCCGCGGCGCACGTCCACCAGACCTTTAATTTCCAGCATAATTAACGCTTCGCGAACCACCGTGCGAGTGACATTGAGCATCTCAGCAATTTCACGTTCCGGCGGCAAACGCTCCCCGGGCTGGTACGGCGTCTGGACAATCAGATCGCGGATCATTGCACCCACTTCCTGGTAGGGTCTTTGTTGAGAAGTGTTCGATTTCATCGTGTTATGTCCGTCAGATGCGTCAATTCAGATCCGTAGGCCGGATAAGGCACATGCGCTGCCATCCGGCACCTATGCCGTTGGCTGATGGCGACGCTGACGCATCTTATCAAGCCTACAAAAAACATTTTTTCGCCTGAACTATAGCATTTGCGGGAAGCCAAAAACAGAAAACGGGTCAACCAAATCAGCATTTTGATTGACCCGTCATACTTCGGGGATTATGCGTCAGCGCCTAACGCCGCAACGCACTCGCGTGCGCCGTGTTCACACAGCTGTTGATACGTCGCGATAATTGTCTCAACAAAATCAGCGTTTTCCGCCAGATCATGGCCAAAAATGCCGCTCAGCCCCAGCAGCGCCGCCACGCGTTCGGCCCCCTGGAACTGTTGGTTAATGCGTTGGAACTCAGCCAGCAAGGGGTCGACAACATCAATGGCCTGCCCCTGTTCATCCACGCCACGGGTGTAGCGCATCCAGCCCGCCACGCCCAGCGCCAGGTGACGCCAGTCGCTGGCGTTTTGCAGATGCAGACGCACCGGATCCAGCAGGCGCTGCGGCAATTTCTGGCTGCCGTCCATCGCAATCTGCCAGGTGCGGTGACGCAGTGATGGGTTGCTGAAACGCTCGATGAGCAGCATCGCATAGGCGTTAAGATCGGTGCCTTCCGGCATCGACAGCGTCGGCGCTTGCTCCTGCATCATCAGCGCGAATGCCGCTTTGCGGTACGCCGGATTTGTCATGGTATCAGCGATAGTTTCATAGCCGCCGAGATAGCCCAAATACGCGAGGAAAGAGTGGCTGCCGTTGAGCATTCGCAGTTTCATCATTTCAAACGGCACCACATCGGCAACGAACTGCGCACCAACGTTATCCCAGTCAGGGCGACCGTTAACAAAGTTATCTTCGATAACCCACTGACGGAATGGCTCACAGGCGATAGCACACGGATCGTACACGCCCAACTGGTCGGCAATCTCTTGCAACGTTTCTGGCGTCGCCGCCGGAACAATGCGGTCTACCATGGTGCACGGGAAAGTGGCGTTAGCCTCAATCCACTGCGCCAGCTGCGGGTCGCGCGCCTGCGCCAGACCCAGCACTGCGACTTTCGCCACATGACCATTTTCACGCACGTTATCGCAAGACATCACGGTAAAGGCCGCAAGCCCTTGCTCACGACGCAGATGCAGCGCCTGTACGATGTAACCAATCGCCGATTTCGGCGCGCCTGGATTCGCCAGATCGTGTTTAATCAGCGGGTTATTGAGATCTAACTGTCCGCTGGCAGCATCGGTGCAGTAACCTTTTTCCGTGACCGTCAGCGAGACAATTGCCGTCTGCGGGCGCGCCATAGCCTGTAAAATACCATCACAGCCGTCAAGCTCCGGGTGCAACGCTTCTTTCATCGAGCCAATCACTTTCAGCACGGTGTTGTCCGCGCCTTTTTCCGCCACGGTATACAGCAGTTGCTGTTTGCGCAGGTTTTCAATCAGGACGCGATCGTTACCCGGCATCAGGTTAACTTCACAGATCCCCCAGTCGCTGTCGGTGGTTTGCAGCAGATGATGGGTGTACAGCGCCTGGTGCGCGCGGTGAAATGCGCCGCATCCCAGGTGAACAATGCGGGATTGCAGGCGCGAGCTGTCCCATGCAGGGCGAGCAACCGGCAGGTTGCTATTGGCAATTGTCGTTGTCATCGTGAACTCCAGAACCCGTTGAATGACCAACGGAAGAGAAAAGAAAAAGCCGGCCAAACAGGTGACCGGCAACTCGCTTTAGCGGCTAAAGAAAGCGCGCTGGATAGCCATCTCAACGCCACGCACTTCCGCCAGCCCTTTCAGGCGACCAATCGCGGAGTAGCCTGGGTTGGTTTTCTTTTTCAGATCGTCAAGCATCTGGTGGCCGTGGTCCGGACGCATTGGGATCAGGTCCTCTTTACCCTCGGCTTTACGGCGCTGCTCTTCCTCAACGATCGCTTTCACGACTTCGTACATATCGACGTCGCCGTTAAGATGCGCCGCTTCATGGAAGGTTTTCGGGTTATCTTCACGCAGCGTGGAGCGCAGGTGGGTGAAGTAAATACGTGGGCCAAACTGTTTGATCATGTCGACCAGATCGTTGTCCGCCCGGACGCCGTAGGAGCCGGTGCACATGGTAAAACCGTTCGCCATGCTGTTGACCGTATCGACCATCCATTGCATATCTTCCACGGTGGAAACTATGCGCGGCAGGCCGAGGATTGGGCGCGGCGGATCGTCCGGGTGTACCGCCATCCGCACGCCTGCTTCTTCCGCCACAGGAATAATTGCTTTCAGGAAGACGGCAAAGTTCTCGCGCAGTGCGGCTTTATCGATATCTTTATAACGCGCAAGATGCTGGCGGAACTGGTCAAGCGTATAGCCCTCTTCCGCGCCCGGCAGACCGGCGATGATATTGCGGGTCAGACGCGCTTTGTCTTCATCGCTCATGGTGGCGAAGCGTTCATTCGCCTGAGCAATCTCTTCGGCGGTGTAATCCGCTTCCGCGCCCGAACGTTTGAGGATGTGCAGCTCAAAGGCGGCGAATTCAATCTGGTCAAAACGCAGCGCTTTGGAGCCGTCCGGCAGGACGTATTCCAAGTCGGTACGGGTCCAGTCGAGAACCGGCATGAAGTTGTAGCACACGGTACGAATGCCGCACTGGGCCAGGTTACGCAGGCTTTGCTGGTAGTTGGCGATCCACTGCTGATAGTTACCAGAACGGGTTTTAATGTCTTCGTGGATCGGTACGCTTTCGACGACCGACCAGACCAGGCCCGCCTGCTCAATAATGGCTTTGCGTTTTAGGATCTCATCAACCGTCCACACTTCCCCGTTCGGGATATGGTGCAAGGCGGTGACCACGCCCGTGGCACCCGCCTGACGTACATCCGCTAAGGTGACCGGATCGTTAGGACCATACCAGCGCCATGTCTGTTCCATCTTTTATTCCTCATTTACGTTATGGACTCGACGATATGGCACATAAATTCCTCCTTTTGGTATGACATGTCAACCTGAAGGAATGAATTGGTTAACCAAATCACGATTTTTGCTGATTATATCGCCATTTTGCGGCCAGGAAGCGCAGTAAAGATGTAAACATGTAACGCAATGTGACATTCATCGCATCAATGGTTAACCAATACAGATAACATATCAACCAAAATCATAATAGTTCAACCAATAAAGGTAGACGTTATATGCATGTTCTCAATATTCTGTGGGTCGTATTCGGCATCGGTCTGATGCTGGTGCTCAATCTAAGATTCAAAATAAACTCGATGGTCGCCCTGCTGCTGGCGGCGCTCTCGGTCGGCATGCTGGCGGGTATGGACTTAATGGCGCTGCTGCACACCATGAAATCCGGCTTTGGCAGCACGCTGGGTGAGTTGGCGATTATCGTGGTATTCGGGGCAGTCATCGGTAAGCTGATGGTCGATTCCGGAGCGGCGCATCAGATTGCTCATACGCTGCTGGCGCGACTCGGTCTGCGCTATGTACAGCTGTCGGTGATCATTATTGGTCTGATTTTCGGCCTGGCGATGTTCTATGAAGTGGCGTTTATTATGCTGGCGCCGCTGGTGATCGTCATTGCCGCAGAAGCGAAGATCCCGTTCCTCAAGCTGGCGATTCCTGCCGTTGCCGCCGCCACCACCGCCCACTCTCTGTTCCCGCCGCAGCCTGGTCCGGTCGCGCTGGTTAACGCCTACGGCGCTGACATGGGTATGGTCTACATCTACGGTATTCTGGTGACTATTCCGAGCGTGATCTGCGCCGGGCTTATCCTGCCGAAGTTCCTCGGCAACCTCGATCGCCCGACGCCGTCATTCATGAAGGCCGACGTACCGGTTGACCAGAACAATCTACCGTCTTTCGGCATCTCTATTCTGGTTCCGCTGATCCCGGCGATCATCATGATCTCCACCACCATCGCCAACATCTGGCTGGTGAAAGGAACACAGGCGTGGGAAGTGGTCAACTTCTTAGGCTCCTCGCCAATTGCGATGTTTATCGCCATGATTGTCGCCTTCGTGCTGTTTGGTACCGCGCGTGGTCACGACATGCAGTGGGTGATGAACGCCTTTGAAAACGCGGTGAAAAGCATCGCCATGGTGATCCTGATCATCGGCGCGGGCGGCGTACTGAAGCAGACCATTATTGATACCGGCATTGGCGATACCATCGGTATGCTGATGTCGCACGGCAATATTTCTCCGTACATCATGGCGTGGTTGATAACCGTGCTTATTCGTCTGGCAACCGGTCAGGGCGTGGTCTCAGCCATGACGGCAGCGGGGATTATCAGCGCAGCCATTCTCGACCCGGCAACCGGTCAACTGGTGGGCGTCGATCCGGCGTTGCTGGTACTGGCGACGGCGGCTGGCTCCAACACCCTGACCCATATCAACGATGCCTCGTTCTGGCTGTTCAAAGGCTACTTTGACCTGTCGGTGAAGGATACGCTGAAAACCTGGGGTCTGCTGGAGCTGGTGAACTCCGTGGTTGGTCTGATTATCGTGTTGATCATCAGCATGATTGCATAACGTCGATACCGCTCTGGCCCACAGCGCCAGAGCGGTTCTTTCTCCTGCCTTAACAATCCTCAATAATCAGATACACCGCCTTCACCGGGCCATGCACCCCAACCACCTTGATAAGCTCAATATCCGCCGTCGAGCTGGGTCCGCTGATAATGTTAATGCACGACGGCATACGCTCACCGGCCTGCGCTTTCTGATGCAGTTTTTCTGCCAGTTGCGCCACGCGCGGCAGGATGGTGCTTTTACGCAGCACGAAAATCGAGGACTCCGGCAACAGGCTCAAAGAACGCCCGCGCTCCGGCGCGGAAAACAGCACCACGCCGCCGGACTCGGTCAGGCCATACTCGGCATACACTACGCCGACTTTCGCCTGCTCGGCCTCGGTAATATTTTCGCTGCCTCGCGCCGGATCCCAGACCACGGCGTTGCATTCCTGCTGCAAACGTTCGGTGATGCCCAGCGCCACCAGCCGGCTGTCGCCGCTCAGCACTACCGGCTGACCCAATTCTTCACACAGGCGTAGCGCTGCTTCTGCGGCCTGGTCCTCGCGAGTCAGTTCACAGCGGGCCAGCATCACTTCGCTGGCGAACTGGATAAACGCATCGCAGCGCTGGTGTGGGCTAAGTTCGGTCAGGCGCTCGTTGGCATAATTGTTAACCGGCGCGGCATCCGCTTGCGGTTCGAAACGCGGCGGGCGACCCAGCGCCTGGGCGATGGTGTTTAAAAACGCGGTACGGTTATCCATTCTTTTTCTCCTGCGCCTGATGTTTCTTAAACCAGCTGCGGAAGCTCTCGCCGTCAGCATCAGGCAGATCGCGCGCCTCCATCCAGTCACCAATCGCGCCAACCTTGAGCGGGGTTTTCCCGCCATTGATAAACCAGCTTGCCGCATGCGCGCCCGCCATCATTCCGACTTTCCACAGCCCCGGATGGCTATTGGCATAAGCGAACATTTTGATCGCCCGTCGCTCGGCTTTCGGGGTAATGCCCTCCTCGGCCATCACCCGACGATGACGCAGGATCAGTTTTGACAGCGGAATACGCACCGGGCAGACGCTGTCGCAGGCCGTGCATAAGGAACAGGCGTACGGCAGGTCTTTAAAATCTTTATAGCCGCCGAGCAGTGGAGAAATCACCGCGCCAATAGGGCCGGGATAGATCGAGCCATAGCCGTGTCCGCCGATGTGGCGATACGCCGGGCAGGTGTTCATACAGGCCCCACAGCGGATGCAGCGCAGCACATCGCGAAACTCAGAGCCCAGCACCTGCGAGCGACCGTTATCGACAATCACCAGATGGAACTCTTCCGGTCCGTCCACGTTATCCGCCTCACGCGGGCCGGTCAGCCAGGTGTTATAGCCCGTCAGACGAGCGCCCACGGCGCTGCGCGCCAGCATGGTGATCAGCACATCCACATCAGCAAAGGTTGGCGCGATACGCTCCATGCCCATCACCGCAATGTGCGTTTTCGGCAGCGTGGTGCACATGCGCGCGTTGCCTTCGTTGGTCACCAGGCATACTGAACCGGTTTCCGCCACGGCAAAGTTACAGCCGGTAATACCGATTTCGGCACTCAGGAAATCCTCGCGGATCTTCTGGCGAATGAACAAGGTCATGGCTTCCGGGGTTTCCGGGCCGTCATACCCCAGACGCTCGTTCAGCACGCGGCGGATCTGATAGCGATCTTTATGAATAGCCGGGACCACGACGTGCGAAGGTGGATCCTGATCCAATTGCAGGATGTATTCCCCGAGATCGGTTTCGATCACCTGGATTCCCGCATCCTGCAGGACATGGTTGACGCCGATCTCCTCGGTCACCATCGACTTGGACTTCACCACCTTCTTCGCGTTTTTGCTGCGCGCGACCTGCAGAATGTAGGCGGTGGCCTCTTCTTTGGTTTTGGCGAAATAGACGTGGCCGCCGTTTTGCGTCACTTTCTCGGAGAGTTGATACAGGTAAGCGTCGAGGTTGCTCAGCACGTGATCGCGGATCTGGCTGGCACGATCGCGCCAGTCTTCCCAGTGGCCTAACTCATCGACCATTTTTTGTCGATTTGCGCCAATACGCTCCTGCGCATTGGCCACGGCTTTGCGCATGATCGGATCTTCTATCTGCTGACGAATGCGCAGTTTAAATTCTACATCGCTGGTTTTTATCGACATCTCTTTCCCCTCAGCGGCTCATCAGCACTTCAGCAATATGCATCACTTTGACCGGCTGGCCTTCCCGTTGCAGTCGACCGCCAATGTTCAGCAGGCAACTGACGTCTGCGCCAATCAAATATTCCGGCTGCGCATCCATCAAATGTAAGACTTTCTCTTTCACCATCTCGCCGGATATCTCGGCCATTTTGACAGAGAACGTCCCGCCAAAGCCGCAGCAGGTATCCTGATCGGCAAACGTCAGCAGCTCCAGCCCGCGCACGTTTTTCAGCAGCGTGAGCGGCTCTTCCTTCACCCCCAGCTTTCGAGTCAGGCTACAAGAGGGATGATAGACAGCGCGGCCCTGCAGGCTGGCGCCGACGTCCACCACGCCCAGCTTGTTGACGATAAAGGAGGTGAGATCCTGCATACGCGCGGCAACCTTTTCGGCACGCAGCGCCCATTCCGGTTCATCGGCCAGATACGTCGGATAGCTTTTTACCGCGTAGGTACAGGAGCCTGCTGGCGAGATAATCGGATCGTCGTTGTCTTCCAGGGCGGCGATCAGGTTTTTCATCCCAGGGATCGCCTCTTTGATGTAACCGCTGTTGATGGCTGGCTGACCGCAACACCCTTGCTTCTCGGGGAAATTAACGCGACAACCCAGTTTTTCCAGCAGCAATACGGAGTCTCGTGCCATCCGTGATTTCAGTGCGTCACCAATGCAGGTAACAAAGAAATTTACATTCACAATAACTACTCCATTGCTTCATTTCTGTTTATTGCGCTTGATATCGCGATATCAAGCAAAGGTTCAGCCGTATTTCACGCCCAGTTTTTCTGTTTGCTATTTTTACTAATGCCTGGGTTCATGGTGATGCTCGGGTCGTTTTCCTTTGATACCGACTCTCCGCTTCTTAAGTCAGGACAGTCGCATATGTCTGTATTTTCATTTGTATGACAAAACCAAATAATCCCCTAATCAACCCCCATATGCAACAACCAGGTTTATTTCTTTCGGTCTCGCTCACATTTTTATATTTAAAACCACAGCATTATGAACACCTTAAAAACAGTTTCAGGTGCTTACTATTCTCATCACCAGCATTATTAAAAAGGTTATCATATAACTATTTATAGGTATTCAGCTTACTCTTAAGTATATTTACCTGGCATTGGATTTTAATTAAAAGATTACAATAGTTACAAAACTACAAATCATAATTACTTTATTCACTGAAGCGATTCAGTTTACATACTTTATTAACCCAGCAATGTAGCCTCCCCACCATAAATATAAATCAGGTTTAATGAACCAATCAGGAATAGCAATGAACGAATATTTTATGTTTGCCCTGGCACTCTCTCCTTTACTACTGATGGTATTTTTAATATTGAAATTGAAAATGCCCATCCATTATTCCGTGTTGATCTCTTTGGTATTCACTGCCGCGCTGTCGGCCATATTCTGGGAAATGCCCGTACAGAATCTGAAAGCCGCGATAGGCTATGGCGCCCTGAAGGGGTTATGGCCGATTGTGATTGTGATCCTCGGCGCCATCTTCAGTTATAACGTCATGCAGGCGACCAAGGCGCTGGATATTCTGCGCGATATTCTCGCCAGCATTAGCGAAGATAAGCGTATTCAGGTGCTACTGATTTCATGGTGCTTCGGCGGATTCCTTGAAGCCGCGGCAGGTTATGGCACGGCGGTCGCCATTCCGATCGGCATTCTCATTGCGCTGGGATTCAACCCGCTGAAGGCGGCGATCGCTTCTCTCGTGGCGAATACCGTTCCCACCGCATTCGGCGCGGTCGGGATCCCGGTATCTATTCTGGCGGAACAGGTTAATCTGCCGGTGTATACCTTAGGCGGAACCATTATTCTGCAGCTCGCGCTGTTTAATATCCTGCTGCCGTTTGTCATTGTCTGCATTATTGGCGGCGGCCTGAAAGCCATTCGTGGCGTATTTCTGATCACGCTGATTTGCGGCATCACCACGCTGGTTCCGCAATATTTTGTCGCCATTCATCTTGGCGCGGAATTGCCCGCCTTTGCCGGTAGCCTGGTCAGCCTGTTTGCCGTGGCGATGGTCAGCCGCCTGCGCAAAGGGAAAACCGATCCCGAGTGGCGCATTGAGGTCAGCCATACCCGCGAAACCACGCCGCGCTCGGCAAAAGTGTTGTTCCGCGTAGGCTCTATCTATCTGTTTATTTTTGTTTTTATCCTACTGTGCTCACCGCTGTTCCCGACGATCAAAGGCGCGGCGTCCCAACTGGCCTCGGTGCTGCATTTCACGCTCGCCGACGGCAACACGCTGGCGCTGAAAGTTGAATGGGTGACCACGCCGGGGATGCTGATCATCTTTGCGACCCTTATCGGCGGTTTTATTCAGGGAGCGTCCGCACGCGGGATGCTGGAAGTGTTTATCAAAACCATTTTCCAGCTTAAAAATTCCATTGTGGCGATTATGGCGATTGTCGCGCTGGCCACGGTGATGGATCTCAGCGGAATTATCTCCACGCTGGCCCAGTCGATTGTCGATCTGACCGGCAGTTCCTACGTCTTCCTCGCCCCGGTGATTGGCGCGCTGGGCACGTTTGTTACCGGCAGCGATACCAACTCAAATATTTTGTTCGGCAAACTGCAAACCATTGCCGCCAGTAAACTGCATATCGATCCCAACTGGCTCGCGGCGGCGAATACTTCTGGTGCAACGGGGGGGAAAATGATTTCGCCGCAGAGTATCGCCATTGCGGTTTCAGCCACCAAAATGGACGGACAGGCCAACCAGATAATGTCTGGCACCATGAAATACTGCTGCGCCTATATTGTGATCCTCGGCCTGAAAGTCGGTCTCTTTTATTACTGGTTTATGGCGTAATCCATTGTCAACCCCGTCAAATTCACGGCAACCGTATTTGACGACGCGGTGACCAAAAAGGTTTACACCGCTTCAGGATCGAAACGAAGCGACTGGCTTTACGATTTGTCGGCGCTGACTAAAATAGCGCCGATGTTTCAAATCGAGGATTGTTGTTATGTTGTTCTGGAAAAAGATGGTGAAGAAGTTCGACGCCTTTTCCGCGTTGATCCCACCACGCTACTTCCGCGTGTAATGCCTGGCGCTAATGCCTGATGGCGCTTCGCTTATCGGGCCTACGTTTCACGCTCATTTGTAGGCCGGATAAGGCGCAAGCGCCGCATCCGGCAGCAGAGAAAAATGTTCTCCCCTTTCACTTACGCAGCCCGCACGCTCTTAACACCCTGACCCACAGACGAAGCCATGCAAAACGGTAGATCAGCGGATGCTGAAATCGTAGCAGTGTCAGAAACATAGAGCCTCCTTGCGGCGCTACAGCACCGTTGCCTGATAGCGAATTTGCGGCTCCATTATCTGGTGACGCGCGTCTATCAGCCGCAGTTCATACGAGTCGTGCTCTTTCGTCAGCCGCATCACCGCGTCGACGACACTGGTGGTCCGCTCCAGCGCCTGCTTGTCCTCATAACCGTTGAGCAGTGAAGCCAGCATCACGCTGCAAATCAGATCCCCAACGCCCACCGGCATTTTGGCAAAGGTATACAGCGGCCGGGCGATGTGTAACGTCTGTTCCGCCGTCACCAGCAGCATTTCAAACGCCTGTTTGTCGCGCGAGCAGTCGCCGAGATGTTTCACCAGCACCTTCTTCACGCCCCACGCCACCAGCTGCTGCGCCGCTTCCACCACCTCGTCAAAACTACGTAGTTGTCTGCCCGTCAGCACGCCCAGCTCATAGAGATTCGGCCCCATCACATCGGCCAGTTGAATGGCGTCATCGACAAAAAAGGACTCCACGCCCTGCGCGACGATGCAGCCTTTTTGCGGGTCGCCCATCACCGGATCACAAAAATAGAGCGCCTGGGGATTACGCTGGCGAATGGTGGTGACCGCGAGCTTCACCTCTTCGCAATGGCGTTTTTCCCCGAGATACCCGGACAGCACGGCATCGCATTGCGCCAGTTTTTGCAGATCATCCAGCCCGCAGATGATGGCGCTCAGCTCGCCGTGCGGCATCGCCATGCCCTGCCACATCCCGTACTGGGTGTGGTTGGAAAACTGTACGGTGTAAAACGGCCAGACATCGATCCCCGAGAGCTGCATCGGCAACACGGCGGCTTTATTTCCGGCATAGCCATAAACGACTGACGACTGAACAGACAACACGTTTTTCATTTTGACTCCGTCTAGCGAAACGTTGGCAGCAGACCAAATACGTCCAGAACAACCGTCAGATAGACAACCGCCCCACAGACAATGACCAGATTGAGCACGGTGTTATTACACGGCGCGGTATAGCTGGCGGTCGGAAAACGTTTCCGCGCCGCTTTCACCAGGAACGGCGGCAGGATCACGCTCCAGATGGTAAAGGCCAGACCGGCGTAACCAATGGCGTGCACAAACCCGTTCGGGAAAAAGAAGCACACGGCGGCTGGCGGGAAGTAGGTCACCAGCGCGGTTTTCAGGCGACCCATGCCGTCATCCGGGAAGTGAAACAGGTCGGCGATGTAATCGAACAGGCCAAGCGTCGCCGCCAGCAGGGAACTGGCTACCGCAAAGTTGCCGAAGAAGGTCAGGATCAGATCCATATAACGGCTGGTGAACAGCCCGCTGATAGCCTCGACAAACACGTCGATATTGCCACCTTTGGCGATAATTGGCGGGAACGAGGAACGACTGATATTGCCCATCGTGACGCCCAGCCAGAAGATATACAGCAGCAGGGCAAACAGCGTGCCGATGATAATCGAACGCGTAATATTTGAGATCCCGCTCGTGCCATACAGCTTCACCAGGCTCGGCACGTTACCGTGAAAACCAAACGAGATAATGCAGAACGGCAGCGTCATCAGGATATACGGCAGGTACTGCGAATTGGGCAGCGCCACTGCCACGCTGTCGACGAGTTTCGCCACTTCGATATGCCCCACCAGGCCAGAGAAGGTGGCAAAGAACGCAATAAACTTACCGATAATCAACACGGTAGTAATACGTCCAACCAACAAGGAGCTGTACCAGGCAATCGCCCCGACCAGCATACTGACGATCACCACCGAGATATTCGCCGGAAAGCGCACGCCGCTGTATTTGAACACGGTTTGCGCCATCACCGCCGACGAACCAGAGATATAGGCATAGGTCAGAATATACAGCACAAAGCCGAAAGCGATACCGACCACAATATTCCACTTTCGACCTAATAAATCCTGAGTAAAGGTATTAAAACTGGCACCGGCGCCATAATGCAGGTTAACTTCGACCAGCATCAGACCGGTTAATAACATCATGATGGCGATAAACAGAAGAATAACTGACGCACCGGGGAACCATACGCCAGCCATCGCAATCGGCAGGGAAAACATCCCTCCACCCACTACGGTCGCGATAACCAACATGGTTCCGCTAATCAGTCCGGGGGTACTACTCTGTCGCTCAATGGCATTAATATCCATGATAAATGTTCCTGTAGACTATTCGTTATAATTACAGCTGTCATTTGTACATCATGCGGATAATAAAAATGTCGGAGTCAGGGTTTACTTTTGTAGTTATGTCACGGTAACGGGCACCGCAAAGGCTTCCTGTTCATGGAAAAGAAATACAAAAAAGCCCCATCCTGAGATGGGGCCATAATTATTATTTAGATATAGTCAAAGCGTGCAGTAAAGAAACGGAGCTGCTTCGGCTCGTAAATAAACTTCAGCCCGCGAATATCTTCTTTGTGCTGGTAAAGTTTAATAATACCGTCAGCCACTACATCCATATGCGCGTAAGTATAAACGCGGCGTGGAATAGTCAGACGCACGGTTTCCAGTTTCGGCCTGTGGTGTTCACCGGTCACGTTATTACGGCCCGCAGAGATAATTCCGCGCTCCATACTACGTACGCCGGTTTCCACATAGATACTGGCAGCCAGGCTTTGCGCCGGGAACTCGTCCTGCGTCAGATGCTCGCAGAAGCGACGCGCATCAAGGAATACCGCGTGACCGCCCACCGGTTCAACAATCGGTACACCAGCGGCTTTCAGCTTGTCGCCCAGATAGCGAACCTGCTTCACGCGGTGCTCGATGTACTCATACTGCATGGCTTCGCGCAGACCAATCGCCATAGCTTCCATGTCGCGTCCGGCCAGGCCGCCGTAGGATGGCATACCTTCGTAAACAACGACTAACTCTTTGGCAGAAGAGAACATTTCGTCATCGTTCATGCACAGGAAGCCGCCGATATTCACCAGACAGTCTTTTTTACCACTCATGGTACAACCGTCGGCATAGCTGAACATCTCATGCACGATCTCTGCGATGCTCTTGTTCTCAAAGCCCTGCTCTTGCTCTTTGATAAAGTAGGCGTTTTCTACGCAGCGGGTTGCGTCGTAGAACACTTTAATGCCGTGTGCTGCAGTCAGTTCACGCACCGCGCGCATGTTAGCCATGGAGACCGGCTGCCCGCCTGCGAGGTTAACCGTGACTGCCAGGCAAATATAGGCAATATTCTCGGCGCCTTTTTCATCAATCAGTTTTTGTAATTTTTTAAGATCGATATCACCTTTAAAAGCAATATTCAGACCGGCATCGTGCGCTTCGTCACGAACGATATCGACAAACACCGCACCATTTTTTTCCTGGTGATAACGGGTAGTAGTGAAATACATATTCCCGGCAACATATTGCCCCGGTTTAATTGCCAGCTGCGATAACAGGTTTTCTGCGCCGCGCCCCTGGTGAGTAGGAACAATATGTTTAAAGCCAAACAGTTCCTGCACGGTTCTTTCCAGATGATAGAAGTTTTCGCTGCCCGCGTAGGCTTCATCACCCATCATCATGCCGGCCCACTGCTTGTCGCTCATTGCGTTGGTGCCACTGTCTGTCAGCAGGTCAATATAAATATCTTTCGAATTTAACAGGAAAGTATTGTATCCCGCTTCTTGCATTTTCTTAAGGCGTTCATCACGCGGGATCATAGATACAGTTTCAACGCTTTTAATACGGAAGGGTTCTGCCGGATAATTCATTTTGTTTCTCCAGTAACAGTGGTCATGTACGTATTAATGTGAAGTAAAGCATACCTGGTTCATCAATAAAGTCTGATGAAATATAACTATTCGCCTCCTGAGTCAGGGG
Source organism: Citrobacter sp. Cb023 (assembly GCF_030336805.1). Lineage (NCBI taxonomy): Bacteria > Pseudomonadati > Pseudomonadota > Gammaproteobacteria > Enterobacterales > Enterobacteriaceae > Citrobacter > Citrobacter sp. Cb023. The sequence continues at coordinate 332,304 of NZ_JAOWCV010000033.1, forward strand.
GAGAAATAATGTGGAGGCACTATGCAAGATTTAATTGATTATGGAAATAGCCTGGTCAACATTAATCACTGGCAATAATTTAAAAAGCTGTAAATGTAGGTGATGCAAATCACACGTCATTTTTTTACCCGTTCATATTCAACAAGTTTTTTTTTGCGTGTTGATTTGCCATTTGCGATGGTGCCCCCGTGGAGAGGGGAAATACTGAAAACTTAACTTTCCAGTCTGTGCTCATACTGTATTGCTGAATGAGTACACCCCATTTTGTGAGAGTCGGATCACTTCACGGGTTTATATTTGTGATTCACATCACTAAAAGTGTAAAGCAAAGTGTACAAAACGGCGTTGTTTCAGAGTTTACTATTTGCTTCAGTGAGTTAGATCGCATTTTTGGTCTGATACAGATGGGCGTTATTTTCTGGAAATGGCAGGTATCAGGAGGATGGGACAGGAATGAATTTATACGATGAATAATACTATGTTTATTGGGATAGAGAGGATTTCTATTTATTCCGAAAGCGTGCTAATCGCGCTTATTTCATCTTATTTACATCTGGACTTCCCGCCAATTACTGGGGTAATTTACAGGGGTTTTATTAGCGCGATGCGAAGGTGCGCCAACACCTCCGCATCGCTAATCGCAGTAACTATTATCGAGGAATAGCGACCATGACTGATACGCATTGTATTGCAGTTTCATTTGATCCAGAAGTGTACGTCGCAGATAACCGTTGCCTGAAGGTAGGTTATGCGAGCGGTTATCCTGATTACAGCCGTTTGCCGGTGAAGTATGTCCAGTTTCCGTCCATTGTGATGAAGGGCCAGTGGCTTAAAGCCGCCGGATTCGACACCGGCACCCGCGTCAATGTGCGCGTCATGCAAGGCTGCATTGTGTTAACCGCCCGCGCGCCCGAACCCGAAGAGTCAGAACTGATGAAATCCCTGCGCGCCGTGGAAAAGCTCTCCGCGCGTAAGCAAAAGCAGGTGCTGGAGTTTATCGGGGTGATTGCGGGGAAAGGGTCGAAGGGGTGAGAGTGTGATGGTAATTGAGGCGCCGAAGGGCGCCTTTTTTGGGGTATTACGCCACTTTTGCTTTATGCCGTAGTGCGTTCGTTCCAGGCGTCGGTATATTGAATATTGCCATCTACAATACACCAGGTGATTTTTTCATAGCGCAGTTGTACGCTTTCCAAATGTCCGGTTCCCGTTACCGTACGTGTGTCATGCACGATTGGTGTCACTGATACAACTTTTACACCTTCAAGCAGGGTATTAAAGTATTCCACTTCCTGGCCTGCGTCGTTTATGTGATAGAACTTAAGTTCCGCACTTTGAAGTGTCTGACCTGTCGCAACTGCTTTGTAAAGGTATGGGCTGGAGGAATCGATCTCTTTGTCAAAAAGAAATGGGCCATGTTGGCGTGTGCCGGTTAGCTTTCCAGTGGCACCATCGGTTGGAATGCTAAGGTTATGTGTTAAACCACGTAACTCAATACTGCCTTCACGTCCCTGGACATCCGAGCCTCCACGAATCATCGCGCCACCATCGTCTTTTAAAAATAAATGAACGGGTACAGCCATTTTCAACCCTCCTTGTAATCAATCATATAACCAGCGGCCTGCTCTGGCTGACTCTGCAAACATACGCACAGTAAGCGGTTTTGACACTTGCTTGATGGGTTCTTTGGTAAACCATTTTCGATAGACCGATTCTCTTTCCCACGGGTAATAGGCCTCGAAATCAATCACAGAAACATCAACGTTATATTTCTCTCCAAAATCATCAATGGCATACGGTAATTCATCCCATTCAGCGTAACCTTGCAGCGGCGTATCAAGTTCAATCGGGATAGGTTTGAAAGTAAACGTTACCGCGAGAGATAACTCCCCCCGAAAAAATTCTAATACCTCATTATCCGTCACCATACGCGATCTTCCTCTCTGGCAATGGTGTTGTAGGTATTCACCGTTTTATAGACAATTTGGGCGACATCACTTGCGAGTAATGCCCAACCAATCACAGGAATTGTTCGTCCAACGAATGCCCCCAGATTGTTAGTCATCATGGGTTTTAAATATTTGATACTGGCATTGGTGATGGTAGGAAGCCTGACGGGCAATCTTACGTTAAGAAACTCACGAGAATATTTGGAGGCAATTGATGTACCTTGTGTTGCCCCATATGGCTTACCCCGTGTTTTCAACAATGGTAGCCCAAGAATGATACATGACATTTCTACCACATCTTTAATTCCCCCAAATTGTTCATCAATCTTGTCGAGGAAAATCCAGAAAAATAGCTCACCTGCAGAAATGTTGCAGACCCCTTTATAAAAGTATGTTCCGTTGAGCTCCTCTACTGTGTCCATCAGAGATCCTTCGATATGCAATAATTTGCATGCTTATCGTACTCCTGCGTACCCTGGTGGGGGAACGGTAACTGCCGTGGCGTATGTGTTTTTCAGAAAACATAAAAGTGATGTCGTTGATGTCAGACAACATGCCACGCATAGTGCTTTATCAAATTGATACCAATAAGTGACGTCGATAGCGCATCAACCCGTCTTTGCTTGATCAGGTGATATTTTGCGAGCATCATCGCAATTATTTACCTGATAATGAAATCAATGACTTCCAGTAAAACCCTGCAACAGGCAATTGCCGACATCACCATCTGGCGTAAAGGCGAGCAGCGTGCGCCGCACAAACCTTTGCTGCTGCTTCATGTGCTGGCGGGTTATCAGCAGGGTCACAGTCGCCTGTTTGACTACGGTTCGGAAGTTCGCGACCCATTGCATAGCCTGCTGGAACGATTTGGACCACAGCGCGCGCAGTACCGCCCGGATATGCCCTTCTGGCGCTTACAGGGCGATGGGTTCTGGGAGCTACAAAACGCCGAGCATTGCTCAACATCCGGCAGCAGCAAACAGCCCCCTGCCGGAGAACTGGTGACGCATAACGTTTCCGGAGGCTTTGATGAACAACATTTTGCCCTGCTGAAAAAGAACAAGAACCTCATCAACGCCCTGGCCCAGCAAATCCTCGAAGCGCACTTCACCGAAAGCATTCAGGAAGAAATCGCGGATGAACTGGGGTTTGATATCCTGCAAATCCGCAAACAGCGGGACCCGTTGTTCCGCCAGCAGGTTCTGCGTGCTTATAACTATGAATGCGCCATTTGTGGCTTCAATATGCGCCACGACAGCACTTCAGTTGCGCTTGAAGCGGCCCATATCAAATGGAAACAGCATGGTGGCCCGTGCGAGATTTCAAACGGACTGGCGCTGTGTGCAATCCACCATAAAGCCTTTGATAAAGGTTCGATTGGGCTGGATGAGAGTATGCGAGTTCAGGTGTCACCCGCAGTGAATGGCAGCGGCATGGTGGGCAGACTGTTCTGGGATTTCGACGGTAAATCGATAGCGCTGCCTATGATGCGCGAGAATTATCCAAAAGAAGGTTTTGTAGAGTGGCACAGGAAGGAGGTGTTTAGAGGGTGAGTGCGAAGGCCGGACTCAAAACACAATGTAATAAACTGAAAATAAAGAAAATAAACAAAAAAACATGTTCATGTGCCCCCTTTTGTGCCCCCATGGTTTTTTAAGCCCCTTAAGTTCACAACTGATTGGTATTCAAAAGGAAATTGATATTTTCCCCATCGGTTAGGTTCCGATATACGGATCCTAACCGGGGTAATATTGAACATCAGTAAAATTCTTTTTTTCCATATAACTGTTCACACTGTTCACCTTTTCATTTTTCTTTTTAATATCATGGCGATAAGTGGTGAATGGTTGGTGAAGAGTGAACAGTCGACTCTTCACCTTTGTGATTTGTGCTCGTTCTGGATCTGCCCGGTCGGGCGATGCGCTGGGGTGATAAATAGTTTTTTCAAGTTTTACTGTTCACACTGTTCACCTCTGATCTTTTATCAATAACTTCATGGTGATACAGGGTGAATATACGGTGAAGGGTGAACAGTGGATTGTTCACCCTGTGGCAATGGCCAGAAAGGAAAAGACCGGCTGTTGCCGGTCTGAGTAAGGTTATATTGCTGCGGGTTCGTCGCACTTCGGCAGCCAGTCGCCGTAGCTTTCCTCTTTCAGCGACAGGTTGGTCTGTACCCCCTGCTTGGTGTGTCGCTTCTCATAATTCAGGCCGTACTCTTTCAGCATCATGGGCAGCCCCAGCCCGAACATTTTCAGGCTGAGCACGTTCCTGTACCCGTTAGCCTCCATATAGGCCAGATACGCGTGATAGAGATATTTACGATAATTACGCGGGATGATGCTGGCATTCCCCATAAACATCCCACTGGTTTGCGGGAGCATTTCCAGATAGCCGCAAAAATCAAATGTCGGGTCTGCATCGCGCTTAATGCTGAGCGCCTCGTCGGAATTCTGCTGCGACTGGAGCAGTGCGCGGGCGGTCATCGGGTCGCTGAATTTCTGCATAAGCTGGCGCACAATGACGGCCAGTTCGCGCGCAATTTTATCCCTGAGCTGCGGGTCGCGTTCCTCCGGCGCAATCTGCTCCGGGAAGTGGATAATCACCCGGCGACGTGACACACCGCCGCTGCGGTCGGTGAAGCGCATCGGGTTATTATTCACGGCCAGAATCACCGCCGGAATATGTGTTGAGTACGGGTTCTGGTATTTCGGGTCAACCGAGACCGCATCGCCGCCGGTGATGGCCTTAAGCCCTGCGCCGTCGCCGCTCCATTTTTCCTGGTCTGGCAGACGGATAAGCGAGAAGCCAATCAGGGAGGCACGCTTGCGCGGGTCTTCCAGTGTGTCGATATCGGCTGACGTGGCATTATCTTCCCCGGCAAGCAGGGTTGCGATTTCGGCCAGAATACTTTTGCCGCTCCCGCCGGGACCGGTGACCTCGAGAAAGAGCTGCCAGTCGTAACGGTTCGCCAGCACCATAAACAGCGCAGCCAGTATCACGTCGCGTTTTTGTGGACTTTTACCGGCCGCACGGTCGAGCCAGCGCCAGAAGTTCGGCGCGTGAGTCTCCAGCGTTTCCCCTTCCACCGGCGGAGTGAAATCCACGTCGCACAGCGTGCGCAGCCAGTGTGATTTACTGTGCGGGCTGAACAGGCCGCTTTGGGTATCGAGAACCCCGTTGCGAAAGCCAATCAGACGACGTGCCGGTGTATCCTGCTGGGGAATAATCAGTTTCAGGGTCTCCACCACCGAGGCAATTTTCCCGGACGAGAACGGCGCGCGCAGACGCTGGAATAAGTCAGCCACATTTCGTGAAAAAGTGGCGGCAGGGATATTTTTCCAGATGCCGTTTTCATAGCGGGACAGGAGCTGACCGTTCGCATCCACCGCCAGCGCTTCGCCGTAGTGCTCATGCACCCGCAAAGCCTTGTCGCTGGCGCTCATGGCGGTAAATTCCGCCTCGCTCATAGTATCAAACGGACTTTGCTCCGGTGGCCGGATGGCGTCATAAATGGCTTTCCGCGTGGCTTCTTCACCTTTTTGCATAAACGCATCATTCCAGTCACCGAACACCGGCGGCAGGGCAACAATGCCCTCACAGGCATCTGCGGCCGCAGCAGCTTTACTCTGGCCGTCGCCGTTAAGGTCACGGTCGGCAGCGAGCACAATCTGACAGGCCGGGGACTTCTGACAGGCAAGGCTCGCCAGAGAAAGGAGGTTCACGGAGGACAGCGCCACCATGACGGTTTCCCCGGTCAGGTGATGCACGGTGAGCGCGGTCGCATAACCCTCCGCAATCCACAGGCGTTTTCCGGCCTGTTTTTTCCCTTCGATGACATGACATGCCCTTTTGACCTGACCGCCTTTCAGGGTGCGTTTGATACCGTCTGCATTGATAAGCTGAAGGTTAACCAGTGCGCCGGTATCGTCATACAGCGGGACAACCACATCCCCGGCGCGGAACGTCACGCCGCCGGTTTTATGCATGGCGGTGAGCGTCAGACATTCCAGAGCGGGGAAACCCTTGCGGGTGAGGTAGGCGTTGCCGGTTTCCGGTCGGGTTTTCTCCATGAGCCTGACGGCCAGCGCGGCCGCTGCTTTGCGGTCGGCCACAGTTTCGGCCTCTGCGGCCGCAATCACTTCCGGGGCAACCGGCGACAGATTGCCGGTCACGGCGTTCACCTTCCCGGCGGCCTCTGAGGGAGTCACGCCAAACACTTTTTCTACCAGCTTAAGCCCGTCACCTGCGCCGCACTGATTGCAGAACCACGTCCCGCGCCCCTCTTTATCGTCAAAGCGGAAACGGTCAGAGCCGCCACACACCGGGCAGGACTGATGGCGGTTTTTAATCACCTTCACACCCAGCGCAGGGAGAATGCGCGACCAGTGGCCGCACACCTGTTTTACCGTTTCTGTTACGTTCATTTTCATGGTTATTTTTCCCTCAGTGCAGTACCGGCGACGTGATATGACGGGCGCAAAGCTCATCCATCACGGCCAGCCCGAGAAAGGACAGCGACGGCGCGGCTTTCAGTGGTCCGGCTTCCATTAAATCTTCCAGTAGTGCACAGGCAATCTGGCGGCCTTTTTCCTCGCCGTGCTGGCGCATGTAGAAGCCCTCCAGCTCGGCGGCAATGGCGCTTTCCAGCGCGTCGAGGGTGAGGTGCGGGTAGCGGTGCTGGCGTTCGCACAGGGTCAGCCATGCGCAGGCCACGGCACGACGATACAGCGCGGCGCGTAATACGGGTGGTAATGGCTTTTTCATACGTTACCCTCCCCGGTCAGCCACTGCTGATTGCAGCGTTCGACCACGCCGTCGAGCTGGGCGGTCATGAGGTAAATCACGGAGGTGAGCTGTAAGTGCTGCGCCGGGTCACGACGAACGGTGGCGCAGTCCTGCACCTGCATCAGGTCGCCGACGAGCTGGCCAACATTGCGCATGTGCTCGAGGCATTCGAGGTCACGGGCGGTAATGGTGGTGTGTCTCATGCGCGCACCTCCGCAACCGGCAGACGCCCAGCAAACGAGAGGACGTAATCGCGAACGAGGGAAAGGCGTGCGGCGTGCTCATCACCGGCAACGGTGCGAAGCATACAGATACGGGGTTTACGGTCTGCGCGACGAACGGCGGCAAACACAAAGACAAACTGCGAGTGTGACGGGGTGAGGGTCGTAGCCATAGTGGCAACCTCCAATGTTTGCATGTGACTGCTACCACTGGAAACGCCAATTTCACTGGTGGTAGCCCAGACGGGGTTGGCGTAACCGGCAACATTGGAAACCGGCGCTTCGTGAGAAGCCCCCGCCTGAGCCACCATTACACGAAGGATCCATAGACAGATAAATCTCTGGATCAAAAATGGATGCGCTGAGGCATAGACACAAAAAAAGACGCAAGGCGCGTCCGGTGTCGCCAATGTTGTAAACGGGACGCCAATCCCGGCTGCCGATTTTGCGACAGCGGGAAAACTATACCTGGAAACGGCGAAAAGAAGCAAGCCAGAAAAAGGGGCTGTTTGCTGAGTGGTTGTCATCATGCGTCATAGCCCCGGTTGCGCTCGGCAATGCGATCCGCCATCCATGCAGTGATTTCAGACTGCGCCCACGCCACATTTTTTCCGCCGAGGGAGATTTGTTTCGGGAAGGCTTCCCGGCTGATGAGGTCGTAAATGGTCGAGCGGGACAGGCCGCACAGATGCATCACTTCGGGCAGACGGATAAAGCGTTCGTGAACGGTATCAGAAACCGGCATCAGCGGCGCGGCAGGAGCAGAAGACGTGGAAGAAAAAGCGGTGTGCATCGGGCTACCTCACAAAGTCCATACAGTGCCGGTCGTGTCCGTCCGGCTTCGGGTAGCTCTCTATTTTGTGAATATTTTTACGCAGGGCAACAAGTCATTTTGCAGTGAAATCCCACACAACAAACCGTTAACAGGTGAATGGCAAACAGAGGCAAACGGTGGCATACACTGGCAATCCTGTGGCAATCCATTGGCAATCCTTCTATTGTTTTTGTTTATATGAATTTATTTTTTAATTACCAAAAAGTCTAAGTGAGTAACTGGCTGAAAAAACAGGAGGGTGAACAGTGGTGAACAGACGGTGAACAGTCAGATCCTCAACTGTTCACCACTTATCTTACTGTATTAATTATCTTTTTTTTAAAGGTGAACAGTAGTGAATAGTTAATCGTAAAAAAACAAACAGAGAGAGGGGTTTTCCTGTGACCTTTCTCTGGCCAGCCGGGTTTTGAAGTCCTGTTTGTGCCATGTCTGCTACAACGGCAATGAATCGAGCTGTTGTCTGAGGGGCGGCAGAATGGCGTCAGGTTGAAAACACAGAGAGAACCCGACGATGAAACCAGATTTGTTTACCGCAGTAATGAAAACCATCGGCAGCACGCAGGATGAGAAAATCCGCACGGCCATAGACTGCGCACTGGATACCCTTAACGAGAAAGCAAACCAGAACGCAGAGGTCACGATAAATAATGCGCTTGAGACATTCAGCAAGGCCAAATCCGCGCACACGGAAAATATGCTGAAACTGAATGATATTGATGCCGCCATTACCCGCAGCGGGAAAGAGCGTCAGAACGCCCTGAATGAAAGTGCGGAAGCCGAACAGAACTGGCGTACCCGTTTTCGTGAACTGCGCGGCATGATGACCCCGGAACTGAAAACCGAACACAGTCAGCGAGTGGCTGGTCGGGAGCTGGCGGAGGAATTCACCGCCCTGATTGATGAGCTCAACGATGATAAAGCCAGTACCATGCTGGCCGCCTGTACATCAGGAAAAGAATACGTCAGCGCCCATTCAGAGGCGCTTTCTGCCCATGCCCGGAATGAGTGGTCGGCGGTCATGAAAGAGATTCCCCCGGCGCTGGTACGCGCTTTTGCGTTACGTCTGCGTGAGCTCGAAATTAAGGGAGAAGAACACCCTCACAACGTTCTCATTCAGGAGCTGGGTGAGAATGTACTGGCGCAAAGCAGGTTCTACACATTCAACATGGCGCAGGAGCCGGTAATTTCAATAATTGGGCTTCACCGTCCGGCTCTTACCGGCGTGGACATGAAACTCTATAAAAGCCCTGCTCTCAGAATGGCGCGGGCTAAAGAGCTGGCGCAGAAGAAAAAATCACAGGGGGTTAAGCCATGATGCGCTGCCCGTACTGCAAACAGGCTGCCCATGTTCGTACCAGCCGCTACCTGTCGGAAAACGTCAAACAGAGCTACCTCCAGTGCGTGAATGTCTTTTGCTCCACGACCTTTCGCACCATCGAGTCTATCGACGAGGTGATACGACCACCGGCAGAAGAAAAACCCGAACCACCACAGACAGTACCAGAAACACCGCCCCGAATTCTGGACTGCGCCCGCTCATCGCAGCGCCACTGATTCAGGAGAAAAGACAATGGCACGAGCACTACTGGAACAGGCCTTTGAAACCTGTCAGAAGAATAAATCGGACTGGATGAGCAGCAAGTCAGCACTGGCACGAGCTGAAATGGCGCTGAAAGAGCTGGAGCTGACCTGTACCCGTTATGAACCGGAGGCAGCACAGGCGCTGCGTGATGATATTGACCTGAAAATATGGGCAGTAAATCAGTCGGCCGGGCAGTACATCCGGTCGCATGAAGCTGTTCAGCGTATCAGTATCCGGCGTCAGCTCCACGCCTTTATGCAGGTAAGCGGCGACGCGCTGGCCGCTGCGCTGGCACCGGAATTAATGCATTTCAGCGAACAACCTGACATCGTCAGAGAACGGGCTCTCGACCGGGCGGCCGCCAGTGTTCGCGAAGCGCTGTCCGTTCATGTAACCCGCGGAGGAAATATTGATTACGCAGGGGAAGATCGCGACATTCTGACAACCATCGGTTTCCGGCCTGACAGAGCATCGAGAGACGACAACTGGGCAAAATATACGCCTGAACAGAGTCAGATTTTCATGCGCCGACAGGCCGCGCAGACTCGCAAAAAATCCGCATAAAACGCCCCGAAAATACCCGTCTTTTTAATAAAAATAGCCATGCATGCCTACGCTGCATGGCTTTGCATGCAAAAAACTGAATTTTCCACACCCTGCCGCATCAGTACTGGCGCGGCCTGAGCCCCTTCATGCACCTGCATTAAAAACGCCCCACGAAGCGGGCAGGCGTGGCGGGGAGAGCATTGCGCGCAAGATACAACTTCATATATAAATATCTGGTAGGGGCACAGCGACAAAAAAGGAGTAAAGTAAACCACTATATAAATGCTATCTAAAACATAGAATTTTAAAAAACATTTAAAAGGAGTTTCTCATGCAGCAAATAGGTTCAAAATGGTGGAAATTTGATTTCCATACGCATACACCCGCCTCAATGGACTATGGCAAAGGTAATCATGAAATCAAAAACAATATGACGCCGAGAAATTGGCTATTAGACTATATAAATAAAGGAATAGAATGCATAGCAGTAACCGACCATAACTCAGGAGCATGGATTGACCAATTAAAAGACGAAGCCATAAAATTAAGAGATGAAGGACATTCAATTTATATCTTTCCTTCAGTAGAAATAACATCTCATGGCAACATACATATTTTAGGGGTTTTTGACCCAAATAAAACCACAAGTTTTATCTCACAGATAATAGGCGCAGCAAAATACAATGGTTCTGAAGGAGATAGTGATGCAGTTACACAATGCAGTCCTCAAGAGGTCATTGATCTGATTATTGAGCGTGGCGGAGTTGCGATACCTGCTCATATTGACAAAGCTAGCGGTCTATGTAGAGTACACGCCACAGGATCTACGCTACGACAGATATTAACTAATGCTTCAGCTGTTGAGGTAATTAGAACCCACAAAGAGTATGAAGCTAACCAGCCTGGCACAAGCCCGTTAAAAGGATATATATCCTTGCAAACTGGCTTACCTGAAGTAATTGGTTCTGACTCTCATCATCCTGATACAGTTGGAAGGGCATTTACTTGGGTAAAAATGGGCACTCCTTCTATAGACGGATTAAAACTAGCATTATTTGATGGAGCCGACTCATTAAAAAGGTCTGATAACTTCCCAGATTCGCCAAATATCTACGCCGAGAATAGAATTACAAAAATAAAGATTAACAAAACTAAATATTGTGGACGCAATAATGAATTTTCGATCGACTTTCATCCTTGGCTAAACTGCATAATTGGTGGCAGGGGAAGCGGTAAATCAACTATTTTAGAATTCATTAGAACTGCATTAGGCAGGGAGCGAGAACTTGAACAACTCCCCTCTAATCAAGAGATGTACGCAGCTTATCAGAAACTCGCGAAAAAAGCTAAGAATCGAGAAGATGATGGAGTATTCCTAGACGATAGCAATATACAGATTGAATATTTAAAAGGAGATAACAAATATCTCTTACACTGGTCATTCTCAGATCAAAACGTATCAATTAATCGCTTCGATGATGAAAATCTTATACCGGAAGAAGGTGAAGTGTCCTCGCGATTCCCTGTTAAAATATTTAGTCAAAAACAAATATATGAGATATCAAGATCTCCTAATTATCTTTTAAATCTCATAGATGAGTCAAATATAGTCAACTTCAATGAGTGGCAATATTCATGGGAAAATGAAGTTAATATACTTTCTCAATTAAGAAGGGAAACAAAAGAACTTAGAAGCAATATAGCCACAAAAACAGTGCTAACAGGACAATTGAATGATGTAAATCAAAAAATTGCATCAATTGAAAAATCTAGTCATGCCGCTATATTAGCCAATTATCAAAAATCAATTAGCCAAGATGGTATTGTGAAACTTATATCATCAAGGAATACTGACTTTTTCAAGCAATTAATAAAAAACATTTCGAATAATAAACCTGATGGTTTTAATAAAGACCCTTTGCTTTTCAGCAGCCCCCTTGAGATTGAAGTACAAGATAAATTATTAGAAATCCAAATAAAAGTTGAAGATGCTATAAAGGCTGCAACTGATAACGCAGCCTCTTTGATTGAAGAAATTGAAAGCTTTAGTAATTGGTACCAACTAAGCGATCTCAAAAAAGCAATGGTTTTTAATCAAACCCAATATACAAATTTAGTATCTTCGCTTAAAGCAAATGGCGTTAACAACCCAAATGAGTATGCGTCTTTAATTAATTCTAGAAATCAACTAACTGAGAGATTAGCAAAAATAGCTATCGATGAAAAAAATATTGATATAAAAAAAGCAGAAACATCTTCAAGCTATAAGCGTTTAATCGAGTTACGGAAAGAACTTACTTCAAGAAGAAGGAAGTTCTTAGTAGAAATTAATGATGACAATGCTAATTTTAAGGTTAATGTGGATTTTTGCGCCGATAATCAATTCTTAGAAAGTAGTTTTAGAAGTGCTATAGATAAAAAAGATTCGACTTTTAGTAATGAAATTTACAATGAAGATGAAAACGGCTTTCTAAACATATTAACAAGACAAATCAGAGAATCATCTGAGAATATGGACGATATAATAAAGAAAATTGAACAGTTAAAAAATTGCTTCTTTGATAAGAGCAGCAACTCTATCTTTGACGTAAGATTAAGCAAGAGATTCATTGACTTCAAAAATGACTTAATTGATGAGGTTATAACCTCCTTAATTTGTTGGTTCCCTAATGATGCCATAACCGTAAAATATAACGATGGGAGAAGATTCAAGGATCTATCACAAGGTTCGGCAGGTCAGAAAGCAGCAACAGTATTAGCATTTTTACTGTCTTATGGTGATGACCCTATCATTTTAGATCAGCCAGAGGATGATTTAGACAATCAATTAGTATATGAGTTAATAGTAAGAAAGATAAAAGAAAGCAAAAACAAAAGACAAATAATCATCATAACGCACAATCCAAACATTGTTGTTAATGGCGATTCTGAGTTAGTTGTATCTCTCAGCCAACAAACTGGTACAACTGATTTTCTGTCATTAGGTGGTTTACAAGATCGAAATGTAAGACAAACCATTTGTGATATTATGGAAGGTGGTAGAGATGCATTTAGCCAGCGTTACAGAAGAATTGTAACTGCTTGACCCCCACCCCCTTCTAATTATTAGAGGGGGGTGAATGTTTTTTTAAAACTTAATTATTTAGCAAATTCATAAGGCGTCATGTAAATAATTTTTATTTTATCTAAATAATCACTCCACCACTGAACCATCAAACGACGCTCATCCAAATGCTCAGATGTATGAATATACGCAGCACGTACATTATTTCTTTCAGAATGGCTCAACTGACGTTCTATAGCGTCATCGCTCCATAACCCTGACTCTCCCAATGCACCACGCGCCATTGTTCTAAATCCGTGCCCACAAACTTCCGATTTAGTATCGTAACCCATCGCTCTCAATGCACTGTTTACCGTGTTTTCACTCATAACCTTGGTTACGTCGTGATCTCCCGGGAACAGCAGTCCTTTATCACCACTAATCTGCTTAAGCTGCTCTAATAAAGCCATCGCCTGCCGACTAAGCGGAACGATATGCTCCTCTTTCATCTTCATGCCACGGTACGAGTAACGCACGCCTTTAATCTCTTCTCGTTTTGCAGGTACACGCCAGAGATATTTATCAAAGTCGAACTCATCCCAACGCGCGAAACGTAACTCACTGGAACGCACAAAAGTTAGTAAGGAAAGCTCAACCGCGATCCGCGTCATTACACGGCCACGATATGCAGCAAGACGAGCAAGAAACTCAGGGAACCGGCTGGAGGGCAAAGCGGGGTAATGTCGCGCTTTGGTTGTCGATAGCGCACCGGCCATATCACTGGCTGGATTTGAGTCGATGTAATCGTTCTGTACTGCATAACGCATAATAGCCGTGACTCGCTGCTGGAGGCGCTGTGCAACGTCATGCTTACCACTGGCATCAACTTTTTTAATCGGGGCTAACAGGTGGCTAGTTTTGAGCTGACGGATGTCAGACGAACCAATATGAGGAAAGATATAAAGCTCAAGATAACGTAGAACGCGTGATCGGTGATCTTCACTCCAGCGCTTATTACTAGCATGCCATTCACGAGCGATAGTTTCGAAAGAATATGCCCCCGAATTCTCGGCCTGAGCTTCTTTCTGTTCGGCTTTTGGATCAATGCCCTGCGCTAACAGCTTTTTAGCTTCATCGCGCTTTGCTCTTGCCTGAGCAAGCGTCACAGTAGGCCAAACACCAAAAGCGAGGCGATCCTCTTTTTTGTCTGAGGGGCGTCTGTATTTCATGCGCCAGTATTTAGAACCCTTGGCCGAAACCTCGAGATACAAACCGCCGCCATCGGCCATTTTATAGGTTTTGTCTTTTGGCTTTGCGGTCTCGACCTGTCTGGCGTTGAGCTTCATTTGGGGGCACATTTCTAATCGAAGTTAAGATGCCCCCAATTATGCCCCCAATGACATCCGGATTTCAACGGACAACCTCGGACGACTCAGGACGTAAAAATCGCTGTAAGCATTGATTTTAAAGGGATAATTGGACTTTCTCGGATGGTCTTGGAAGTACTAATGGTGCCGAAGGCCGGACTCGAACCGGCACGTATTTCTACGGTTGATTTTGAATCAACTGCGTCTACCGATTTCGCCACTCCGGCACGGAAGGGATGCGGAAAACGTTGTGGATTATACCTGTCATGCGCCACCATGCAAGCGCCAGCACGCGATAGTCTCGCTAAGTGTTGAAAAAAACAGCGTCATTGCGCTTCGATAGCCCACGCTCCCTTCTTGCTTCAGCTATTCTCATCTCTGACCTGAATTTTTCCGGAATTTGCCTCGCAAAAAAATGCAACGTGACCCGCTCGGTTTACATTTGCTGCCGTTTACTATGAGATGTCGTTACTGAATTCCGTAATAGCGGTTACTCACCGCGCTCAGGACACCGTTATGCGTTTCTATCAGGTTGAACCCACGCTGGAGAACTACTGGCGCGGGATTATCCTTTTCGGCAAAAATGTGGCTTCCTACAAGTTTGCGCTTGCCCACGCGTTGTACGATCTCAAACCTGACGGCAGCGATCTGATCGCGCTTGAGGATCTGGCCGTCCCGTTCAGCGCCCATTTGTGCCGCCACCTCAAACACGCACCAAAGCAGATTACCTCACGCAGCAGCCAGTTTATTACCGCCTGTACGCAATTTAATAACGGCGAAATCACCCGGGATGGACTCACCGCTATCACCCTCCGACAGGGATTTAACAACGTCATTGACGCTTTTCATAATGTGAATCAGGCTGAGATTGAGAAACGCTTTTTTATCGATGAGCGCAAAACGCACAAAGGCATCCGGATGACGGATAACTTTTACAATCTGGGTGAACGCCTGCAATACCGAAACTTCAGTTTTGAAACAGATGCACGCTGGAACCTGATCGAGCAGGGCTGGGCAATGAGTATCTCCAGCCACCTGATTAACATTGAATATGACAACGATGACCAAATGTTGTTTAGCAGGAACAGTGATCGACGGGTGGCGATCACCAGCTGTCGGGACAGCCTGAATGGTTATCAGAAGGGGCGCTGCTTCTACTGTTTTTCCCCCATCAGCCTGCAAGCTGGCGATGACACTTTCGCTGATGTTGATCATTTTATTCCGTGGAAAGCACGGGGACAGGTGGCGAATATCAATGGCGTCTGGAATCTGGTCCTCGCCTGCAAGGAGTGTAACCGGGGCGAGAAAGGCAAATTTGCCCAACTTCCTTCGACCAGGCTACTTCAACGGCTGCAGGACAGAAATGAATACTTCATTAACAGCCATCTTCCGTTGCGTGAAACCTTAATTCGCCAGACAGGAGCAACCCAGGCGCTAAGACATACATTTTTGAACGACAACTGGAACAAGGCGATGAAAATACTCTTTCACCAGTGGGAACCCATTGCACAAGGAACGGATACATTCTGATGACTCTCGAATATTACCAGCGCAATGCGCAAGATTTTTTCAGCTCTACGGTTAATGTCGACATGGAGTCGCTATATCAACCTTTCCTGCGATACATTCCAGAAGGCGGGCGCATTCTGGATGCGGGTTGCGGCTCGGGGCGTGACAGTAAAGCATTTCTTGAGAAAGGATATTTGGTCGAAGCCTTCGACGCCTCATCGGAAATGGTTAGCCTTGCCAGCCAGCATGCAGGGCTACACGTGAAGCAGATGACGTTTAACGATATAGAAGATGTCGTGCATTATGACGGTATCTGGTGCTGCGCGTCGTTGCTACATGTCAGTGCGGAAGAGCTACCCGGTGTGATGCGCAAGCTTGCACGAGCTCTTAAAAAGGCCGGAACCTGGTATATATCGTTCAAATACGGCGAGACTGAACGAGTAAAAGACGGTCGCCATTTTACCGACCTCACCGAACAGAGGCTGGAAAAGCTAATCTCGCCGCTAACCGACATAGTATTAGTTAATAGCTGGAAAACCATTGATAAGCGTCCTGATCGCGATGAGAAGTGGCTCAACGCGCTATTGCAGAAAAGGCCTTAATCCCCCCTTCTGCGAAGCGTCCCGTTTCCCCATGCTCTACACTTCCAGTTCAACACCACACTGAGGGAAACACGATGTCGATGATAAAAAGCTACGCCGCAAAAGCGGCGGGCAGCGAACTCGAACTCTATGAATATGATGCGGGCGAGCTTAAGCCGGAAGATGTCGAAGTCCAGGTCGATTACTGCGGTATCTGCCATTCCGATTTGTCGATGATCGACAACGAATGGGGGTTCTCTCAGTATCCACTGGTTGCCGGGCATGAGGTGATTGGTCGCGTGGCGGCGCTCGGCAGCGCAGCGCAAGATAAAGGTCTGAAGGTTGGTCAGCGAGTCGGCATTGGCTGGACGGCGCGCAGCTGCGGGCATTGCGACGCCTGTATCAGCGGCAATCAGATTAACTGCCTGGAAGGTTCCGTTCCCACTATTCTCAATCGCGGTGGCTTTGCCGAGAAGCTGCGGGCCGACTGGCAATGGGTGATCCCGCTGCCGGAAAGCATCGATCTGGCGGCGGCGGGTCCCTTGCTGTGCGGCGGTATCACGGTGTTCAAACCGCTACTGATGCACCATATCACCGCCACCAGCCGCGTTGGGGTGATCGGCATCGGCGGCCTGGGGCATATCGCCATTAAGCTGTTACACGCGATGGGGTGCGAAGTGACCGCGTTCAGCTCCAATCCGGCGAAAGAGCAGGAAGTGCTGGCGATGGGGGCGGATAAGGTGGTTAACAGCCGCGATCCGGATGCGCTAAAAGCGCTGGCGGGCCAGTTCGATCTCATTATTAACACGGTTAACGTCGATCTCGACTGGCAGCCTTATTTTGAAGCACTGGCCTACGGCGGTAACTTCCATACCGTCGGCGCGGTGCTGAAGCCGCTGCCGGTGCCAGCGTTCACCTTAATTGCCGGCGATCGCAGCATCTCCGGTTCGGCAACCGGTACGCCGTTCGAACTGCGCAAGCTGATGAAGTTTGCCGGGCGCAGCAAGGTGTCGCCCACCACCGAACTGTACCCGATGTCGCAAATTAACGACGCTATCCAGCACGTGCGTGACGGCAAAGCCCGCTACCGCGTGGTACTGAAAGCCGACTTCTGATGCAAGGCTCAGTCCCGCAAGGGGCTGAGCTTATTGCCCGTTACGAAACGCGATCACCGCCTGGCGGCACTGTTCCGTCACATGCTCGATGTCATGGTTCACGTCGATGCGGGCAATATCATGTTCGTCCTCCTGCGGGCACTCCAGCGCATCGAACTGGCTTTTGAGTAATCCCACCGGCATAAAATGCCCTGCACGACGCTGCATGCGTGCCAGAATGGTCTCGTAATCGCCGTCCAGCCACAAAAAGTGCACATTCGGACTGCCCTGCCGCAATATATCGCGATACTGTTTTTTTAATGACGAGCAAACAATAAACCCGGTCTCATTCTTTTTATATAAACTGTATGAAGCGTCATTTAATCGCGCTAACCACGGTAGTCGGTCTTCATCGGTTAATGGAATACCTTCAGACATTTTATCAATATTTTTGGCAGGATGGAGATCGTCACCATCAATGAATTTAGCCGATAATACCGCAGCAATTTTGCTGCCAATTAAAGATTTACCGCTACCCGAAACGCCCATCAAAATATAACTTTCCCCGGCCATTGAAAAAACTCCAGATTCATATTCCATGGCGCGATACTACGCCTTCCACATTGCAGAATTCACCTTTTTTCGGCGCGGCTGAGCAGATTTACAAGGCGCATCACGTTATGCGTAACATTGTAGTGTAACAATTTTCCAGCGTGATCTTTATCACAAATAATAACAATCAAAACCGTTTAAATGCTGCCGAGGTTACTACCTGACCAGTGAGGCATTTATGCAAGTCAAAACCCAATCCTGCGTTGTCGCGGGTAAGAAAACTGTTGCCATTAACGACCAAAATATTGAATGGAATAATAAAGGAACGCTGGTACAAATTACCCGCGGCGGAATTTGTGGTTCCGACTTACATTATTATCAGGAAGGAAAAGTCGGCAATTTTACCGTTAAAGCACCGATGATTTTAGGCCATGAAGTTATTGGTAAAGTGGTGCACAGCGACTCAAAAGAATTACATGAAGGTCAGTCGGTGGCTATTAATCCGTCGAAGCCCTGTGGCCACTGTAAATACTGTCTGCAGCACGAAGAAAACCAGTGCACGGAAATGCGCTTTTTTGGCAGCGCCATGTATTTTCCCCACGTTGACGGCGGCTTTACCCGATTTAAAACCGTCGATACCGCGCAGTGCATCCCCTACCCCCAGCACGCCGATGAAAAAGTCATGGCCTTTGCCGAACCGCTGGCAGTCGCGATCCACGCCGCACATGAAGCAGGAGACCTGCAGGGCAAGCGCGTGTTTATCTCCGGCGTGGGGCCTATCGGCTGCCTGATCGTCAGCGCGGTGAAAACGCTCGGCGCAGCAGAAATTGTCTGTGCTGATATCAGCCCGCGCTCGCTGTCGCTTGCCCAGCAGATGGGTGCTGACACGCTGATTAACCCGCAGCAGGACTCGCTCGATGAGTGGAAAAAAGAGAAAGGCTACTTCGACGTCAGCTTCGAAGTCTCCGGTCATCCGTCCTCAATCACCACCTGCCTGGAGGTCACCCGCGCGAAAGGCGTGATGGTGCAGGTTGGCATGGGCGGCGCGGTGCCGGACTTCCCGATGATGATGCTGATCGGCAAAGAGATCGCGCTCAAAGGCTCGTTCCGCTTTACCACCGAGTTCAACACCGCGGTGTCGTGGCTGGCGAATAACGTTATCGATCCACTGCCGTTACTCAGCGCTGAATATCCGTTTACCGAGCTTGAACAAGCGCTGATCTTTGCCGGGGATAAAACCCAGGCAGCGAAAGTCCAGCTCGTTTTTGCTGAAACAAAATAAGGAAGAACATAATGAACGATCTTTTTTCACTGGATGGCAAAAATATTCTGATCACCGGTTCGGCCCAGGGTATTGGTTATTTACTGGCGACCGGGCTGGGTAAATATGGCGCGCAGATTATCGTCAATGATATTACGCCGGAGCGCGCGGAGGCTGCCGTCGCCAAACTGCAACAGGAAGGGATCCGCGCCGTTGCCGCGCCCTTCAATGTTACGCAGAAACAGGACATTGATGCCGCCATCGCCCATATCGAAAAAGACATTGGCCCAATCGATGTACTGGTGAATAACGCCGGTATTCAGCGCCGCCATCCGTTTACCGAGTTCCCGGAGCAGGACTGGAACGATGTGATTGCCGTTAACCAAACGGCGGTGTTCCTGGTCTCGCAGGCAGTAACGCGTCGGATGGTGGAACGTCAGGCCGGGAAGGTCATCAACATCTGCTCCATGCAGAGCGAACTGGGCCGCGACACCATCACGCCGTATGCCGCCTCGAAAGGCGCGGTGAAAATGCTCACCCGCGGTATGTGCGTTGAGCTGGCACGCCACAATATCCAGGTCAACGGTATCGCACCGGGCTACTTCAAAACCGAGATGACCAAAGCGCTGGTCGAGGATGAAGCCTTCACCGCCTGGCTGTGCAAACGTACGCCAGCCGCGCGCTGGGGCGATCCGCAGGAGCTGATTGGCGCAGCGGTCTTCCTCTCTTCCAAAGCATCCGATTTTGTTAACGGGCACCTGTTGTTTGTCGATGGCGGCATGCTGGTCGCCGTCTGATACAACACAACGCAACATCACGCAGCGCCCAGGCGCTGCATTTTTGGCCACCCCTAAATAATTCGAGTTGCAGGACGGCGGCAAGTGAATGAACCCGATGAGCTAACTTGAGTAAGTGATTCGGGTGAGTGAGCGTAGCCAACACACCTGCAACTTGAAGTATGACGGGGATATAAGAGAAACGATTATGCCATTAATAATAATTGCGGCAGGCGTCGCGCTGCTCCTGGTCCTGATGATTGGTTTTAAAGTTAACGGCTTTATTGCTCTGGTCCTGGTGGCGGCGGTCGTCGGTTTTGCCGAAGGGATGGATGCCCAGGCCGTTTTGCACTCAATACAAAATGGGATCGGCGGGACGCTAGGCGGTCTGGCGATGATCCTTGGCTTCGGTGCAATGCTCGGTAAGCTGATTTCCGATACCGGCGCGGCTCAGCGCATCGCCACCACGCTGATTGGCACGTTTGGTAAGAAACGCGTGCAGTGGGCGCTGGTGATCACCGGTCTGGTGGTGGGTCTGGCGATGTTTTTCGAAGTCGGCTTTGTTCTGCTGCTGCCGTTGGTGTTTACGGTGGTGGCCTCTTCCGGCCTGCCGCTGCTGTATGTTGGCGTCCCGATGGTAGCTGCGCTGTCCGTGACCCACTGTTTTCTGCCGCCGCATCCGGGGCCGACCGCGATTGCCACCATTTTCGAGGCTAATCTCGGCACCACCCTGCTGTACGGCTTTATTATTACTATCCCGACGGTGATTGTTGCCGGGCCGCTGTTTTCTAAGCTGCTGACCCGCTTTGAGAAAGCGCCGCCGGAAGGGTTATTCAACCCGCATCTGTTCACCGAAGAAGAGATGCCGTCGTTCTGGAACAGTATCTTTGCCGCAGTAATCCCGGTCATACTGATGGCGGTCGCCGCAGTGTGCGAAATCACGCTGCCGAAAACCAACAGCGTACGGGTGTTCTTTGAGTTTATCGGTAACCCTGCGGTCGCGTTGTTTATCGCTATCGTGCTCGCCATTTTTACCCTTGGTCGGCGTAACGGACGTACGATCGAGCAAATTATGGATATCATTGGCGACTCTATCGGTGCGATTGCGATGATTGTGTTTATCATCGCCGGGGGCGGCGCGTTTAAGCAGGTTCTGGTCGACAGCGGCGTGGGGCAATATATCTCGCACCTGATGACCGGCACGTCGCTTTCTCCGCTGCTGATGTGCTGGACGGTCGCCGCCTTGCTGCGTATCGCGCTCGGTTCAGCCACCGTGGCGGCGATCACCACCGCAGGCGTGGTGCTGCCGATTATTAACGTCACCCACGCCGACCCGGCGCTGATGGTGCTGGCTACCGGCGCGGGCAGCGTGATTGCCTCCCACGTTAACGATCCGGGATTCTGGCTGTTTAAAGGCTATTTTAATCTCAGCGTCGGGGAAACGTTGCGTACCTGGACGGTAATGGAGACGCTGATTTCCATTATGGGGCTGCTGGGGGTTCTGGCGCTGAACGCCATTCTGCATTAAGACGGTCATCACCGGGGAGCACAGATCCGCGCTCCCCGGCACTGGAGAGAAAATGAGGAACCACAGAATTTCTTTGCAAGACATCGCCACGCTGGCGGGCGTGACCAAAATGACGGTGAGCCGCTACATTCGCTCGCCAAAAAAGGTCGCAAAGGAAACCGGTGAACGCATCGCGCAGATTATGGAGGAGATTAATTACATCCCCAACCGCGCGCCCGCGATGCTGCTGAATGCGCAAAGCTATACGCTTGGCGTGCTGATCCCCTCGTTTCAAAACCAGCTGTTCGCAGACATTCTGGCCGGCATTGAGTCGGTCACCTCGGATCATAACTATCAGACGCTGATCGCCAACTACAATTACGACCGGGAATCCGAGGAAGAGTCGGTGATCAATCTGCTGTCATACAATATCGACGGCATTATCCTGTCCGAGAAATATCACACCCTGCGCACGGTTAAGTTTTTGCGTTCAGCCAACATTCCGGTGGTGGAGCTGATGGATATTCAGGGCGATCGTCTGGACATGGAAGTAGGCTTCGATAACCGTCAGGCGGCATTTGATATGGTCAGCACCATGCTGGATAAACGCCAGCGGCGCAAAATCCTCTATCTCGGTTCGAAAGACGACGTCCGCGATGAACAGCGCTATCGCGGCTATTGCGATGCCATGACGCGCCGGGGTCTGGCGCCGCTGCGCGTCAATCCGCGTTCTATTTCGTCCATCCATCTCGGCACCCAGATGATGCGGGACGCGCTCGCCGCGCATCCGGATTTAGACGGCGTTTTTTGCACCAACGACGATATTGCGATGGGCGCGCTGCTGCTGTGCCGCGAGCGCGATCTGGCCGTTCCGGAACAGATCTCAATTGCCGGTTTTCACGGGCTGGAAATGGGCAGGCAGATGATCCCAAGCCTCGCCAGCGTGATCACCCCGCGTTTTGACATTGGCCGCATGGCAGCGCAGATGTTGCTGAGCAAAATCAAGAACAACGACCATAACCACAACACCGTGGATTTGGGGTACCAGATTTATCACGGCAATACGCTTTAAGTCATTTTCTCTGGCCATCGCATACTCTCTTTGATGGACATTGCCTATACTCCAGGCAAGATAAATGGAGGAAATCTCAATGAGCACACCCCTGCTAATTGCCCGCACGCCGGACACCGAACTGTTTTTACTGCCAGGCATGGCCAACCGTCACGGACTGATTACCGGCGCGACCGGGACCGGTAAAACCGTCACGCTACAGAAGCTGGCCGAATCGCTGTCTGAAATTGGCGTACCGGTATTTATGGCCGATGTGAAAGGCGACTTAACCGGCGTGGCCGAGGAAGGGCAGGCCTCTGAAAAGCTGCTCGCCCGCCTGAAAAATATCGGCATTACCGACTGGCAACCGCATGCTAATCCGGTCACGGTGTGGGATATCTTCGGCGAAAAAGGTCACCCCGTGCGGGCCACGGTATCTGACCTCGGCCCGCTGCTGCTGGCCCGTTTGTTGAACCTCAACGACGTGCAGTCCGGCGTGCTGGATATTATCTTCCGCATTGCTGATGACCAGGGCCTGCTGCTGCTCGATTTCAAAGACCTGCGAGCTATTACCCAGTACATCGGCGATAACGCCAAATCCTTCCAGAATCAGTATGGCAATATCAGCAGCGCCTCGGTCGGGGCAATCCAGCGTGGACTGCTGTCGCTGGAGCAACAGGGGGCGGCGCACTTCTTTGGCGAACCGATGCTGGACATCAAAGACTGGATGCGAACTGACGCCAGCGGCAAAGGGATGATCAACATCCTCAGCGCAGAGAAGCTCTACCAGATGCCCAAACTGTACGCCGCCAGCCTGCTGTGGATGCTCTCCGAACTGTACGAACAGCTGCCGGAAGCAGGCGATCTGGAGAAGCCAAAACTGGTGTTCTTCTTCGATGAAGCTCACCTGCTGTTCAACGACGCCCCGCAGGTGCTGCTGGATAAAATCGAACAGGTGATCCGCCTGATCCGCTCGAAAGGGGTCGGCGTGTGGTTCGTCTCGCAAAACCCGTCAGATATTCCAGACAACGTGCTCGGTCAGTTGGGGAACCGCGTGCAGCACGCCCTGCGCGCGTTTACACCGAAGGATCAGAAAGCGGTGAAAACCGCCGCGCAAACCATGCGCACCAACCCGGCATTTGATACCGAAAAAGCCATTCAGGAACTGGGAACCGGCGAGGCGCTGGTGTCGTTTCTGGACGCTAAAGGCAGCCCGTCGGTGGTTGAACGAGCAATGGTGATTGCGCCGTGCTCGCGGATGGGACCGGTGACGGATGACGAGCGCAACGGGCTGATTAATCACTCCTCGCTGTACAGTAAATATGAAGAACAGATCGACCGCGAGTCCGCCTATGAGCATTTACAGCAAGGCGTGCAGGCCAGCATCGAGCAGCAAAATACACCTCCCGCCAACGGTAAAGCGATCGATGTGGACGGCGGTATTCTCGGTGGATTGAAGGATATTCTGTTTGGCAGCACCGGACCACGCGGCGGCAAGCGCGATGGCGTGGTACAGAGCGTGGCGAAGAGCGCGGCGCGACAGGTCACCAATCAGATAATCCGCGGCATGTTGGGGAGTTTGATGGGCGGGCGAAAACGCTAGCAGGAAGGCGCCCCTCCCGCACAGCGGGAGGGGCGAATATCAGGACTTACGCAGCATCAGCCACAGGCTTATCAGGAAGAAGCTGGCGCTTGGCAGCAACGCGCCGATAATCGGCGGAATGCCGTACACCAGCGTCAGCGGGCCAAAGATTTGGTCCAGCACATAGAACACAAAGCCGAAGCTAATCCCTGTCACCACGCGCACGCCCATCGGGACGCTACGCAGCGGACCAAAGATAAACGACAGCGCCATCAGCATCATTACCGCCACAGACAGCGGCTGGAAGACTTTGCTCCACATATTGAGCTGGTAGCGTCCGGCGTCCTGGCCGCTCGACTTCAGGTACTTCACGTAGTTATGCAGACCACTAATCGAGAGCGCATCAGGATCCAACGCCACGACGCCGAGCTTGTCGGGTGTAAGGTTGGTTTTCCAGGTGCCGCTCACCGTCTGCGAGCCGGTGATTTGCTTCGGATCGGTCAGGTTGGATTCATCCACCTGCGACAAACGCCAGACCTTCTTCTCCGGGTCAAACGTCGCACTTGCTGCATAGCGGACGGACTGCAAACGGCGCTTGTCGTTAAAGGAGTAGATGCTAATTCCGCCTAACTCGGCGTCACCTTTCACCCGCTCAATGTAGACAAAGCTATCGCCATCTTTCGCCCACAAACCTTGCTGGGTAGAGAGCAGCGAGCCGCCGTACATCTGCTGCGCACGGTAGTTACGCGCCATCTGTTCGCCCTGCGGCGCCACCCATTCGCCGATGGCCATCGTCAGCAACACCAGCGGAATCGCGGTTTTCATCACCGACAACGCCACCTGCATACGGGTAAAGCCAGAAGCCTGCATGACCACCAGTTCACTGCGCTGCGCCAGCATGCCCAGCCCCAGCAAAGCACCCAGCAGCGCCGCCATCGGGAAGAAGATCTGGATATCTTTCGGCGCGCTGAGCAGGGTATACAGCCCGGCGCCCATCGCATCGTAGCTCCCCTGCCCGGCTTTTTTCAGCTGGTCGACAAACTTGATGATCCCGGAGAGCGACACCAGCATGAACAACGTCATCATGATGGTGGTGAAAATGGTTTTACCGATATAACGGTCAAGTACACCAAAAGGCTGCATTATACCGCTCCTTTACGCATAAAACGGGCACGTAAGCGGCGCATCGGCACCGTATCCCAGAGGTTAAGCACAATCGCCAGCGCCAGATACGCCAGGTTAACCGTCCACATCCAGAACACCGGATCCAGCTTACCTTTGCCGCCGTTCGACTTCAGCGATGTCTGAACCAGGAAGAACAGCAAATAGAGCAGCATTGCTGGCAGCATGGACAGTACGCGACCCTGACGCGGGTTCACCACGCTCAGCGGTACAACCATCAGCGCCATCATAAATACGGTGAATACTAACGTGATACGCCAGGTCAGCTCCGCACGGGCGCGATCGGTGTCGGTCGTCCATAGCGTACGCATGGTCATCTGGTCGGTATCGTTTGGATCCAGCGCCACGGCCTGATGACCGATAATCGCCTGATAATTCTGGAAGTCGGTAATGCGGAAATCGCGCAGCAGCGCGGTCCCTTCAAAACGCGTCCCCTGGTTCAGCGTCACGACCTGGGAGCCATCGCGCAATTGGGTAAGATGACCGGAGTCCGCTACCACCACCGAAGGACGGGCGTTACCTTTCGGGCGGATTTGCGCGAGGAACACATCGTTGAAGTTACTGCCGTCAACGCTTTCGATAAACAGCACCGAACCGCCGTTAGTGGCCTGCTGGAATTGCCCCTGAGCAAGCGCCGCCATACCGGGGTTCGCTTTCGCCTCCGCCAGGACTTCGTCCTGATGTCTGGAGGACCACGGTCCGGCCCACATCACGTTGACCGCCGCAATAATACTGGTAAACAGCGCCAGCACCATCGCCGCTTTTACTAAGACAGCCTTGCTCAGCCCGCAGGCGTGCATGACCGTAATTTCACTTTCGGTATACAGTTTGCCCAGCGTCATCAGCAGCCCGAGGAACAGGCTTAATGGCAAGATAAGTTGCGCCATTTCTGGCACGCCCAGCCCCAGCAGCGAGAGCACCAGATTCGCCGGGATATCACCGTCAACCGCCGCACCAAGGATCCTGACTAACTTTTGACAAAAGAAGATCAAAAGCAGGATGAATAGGATCGCAAGTTGGCTTTTGAGCGTTTCCCGAACCAGATATCTTATGATTATCACTTTAAATACGCCCGTAAAAACCCGTCTTTTGCCGGAATTTAGCTTGTTTCATGGCTTAAACGTCATTTATTCTCTTGAGTCGTCGAAATCGTCGCTAAGATCATTATACTCAACGGATCCACCTCTCAGAAATTGTTCTGACGTGCCAATGCCGTAATAACGTTAAGATTAACACGAAGTCACCGCAACAGCGGGTATGAGTTACGAAAGCTTGCAATTCTATCCGTAGCCACCGCCGTTGTCTTTAAGATTCAGGAGCGTAGTGCATGGAGTTCAGTGTAAAAAGCGGTAGCCCGGAGAAACAGCGGAGTGCGTGCATCGTCGTGGGTGTCTTTGAACCACGCCGTCTCTCTCCGATTGCAGAGCAGCTCGACAAGATCAGCGACGGGTACATCAGCGCACTGCTGCGTCGTGGCGAACTGGAAGGCAAACCAGGTCAAACCCTGTTGCTGCACCATGTTCCTAACGTTCTGTCTGAGCGAATTCTCCTCATTGGTTGTGGCAAAGAGCGCGAGCTTGATGAGCGCCAGTACAAGCAGGTCATTCAGAAAACCATCAATACGCTGAATGATACTGGCTCAATGGAAGCCGTCTGCTTCCTGACTGAGCTGCACGTCAAAGGGCGCAATAACTACTGGAAAGTGCGTCAGGCCGTTGAGACGGCACAGGAAACGCTGTACAGCTTTGATCAACTGAAGACCAACAAAAGCGAGCCGCGTCGACCGCTGCGTAAAATGGTCTTCAACGTACCGACCCGCCGGGAACTGACCAGCGGTGAGCGTGCGATCCAGCACGGTCTGGCGATCGCCGCCGGCATTAAAGCGGCAAAAGATCTCGGCAACATGCCGCCGAACATCTGTAACGCCGCCTACCTTGCCTCTCAGGCGCGCCAGTTGGCAGACAGCTACAGCAAAAATGTTGTAACCCGCGTGATCGGCGAGCAGCAGATGAAAGAGCTGGGCATGCACTCTTATCTGGCCGTCGGTCACGGCTCG
The DNA here is from genome assembly GCF_030336805.1 of Citrobacter sp. Cb023. NCBI lineage: Bacteria > Pseudomonadati > Pseudomonadota > Gammaproteobacteria > Enterobacterales > Enterobacteriaceae > Citrobacter > Citrobacter sp. Cb023. Next base: position 359,783 of record NZ_JAOWCV010000033.1, read on the forward strand.
CAGAATGAGTCGCTGATGTCGGTCATCGAGTACAAAGGCAATCCGTCCGAAGACGCGCGTCCGATCGTGCTGGTCGGTAAAGGGTTAACCTTTGACTCTGGCGGTATCTCCATCAAACCTGCCGAAGGCATGGATGAGATGAAATACGACATGTGCGGCGCGGCAGCGGTATATGGCGTGATGCGCATGGTGGCCGAGCTTCAACTGCCAATCAACGTCGTCGGCGTGCTGGCAGGCTGCGAAAACATGCCAGGTGGCCGCGCGTATCGCCCAGGCGACGTGCTGACCACCATGTCTGGTCAGACCGTTGAAGTACTCAATACCGATGCCGAAGGCCGTCTGGTCCTGTGCGACGTATTAACCTACGTCGAGCGCTTTGAGCCAGAAGCGGTGATTGACGTCGCAACCCTGACCGGCGCGTGCGTGATTGCGCTGGGCCATCACATCACTGGCCTGATGTCGAACCACAACCCGCTGGCGCATGAGCTGATCGGTGCGTCCGAACAGGCTGGCGACCGCGCGTGGCGTTTGCCGCTGGGCGATGAATACCAGGAGCAGCTAGAGTCCAACTTTGCGGATATGGCGAACATCGGCGGACGTCCTGGCGGCGCCATTACCGCGGGCTGCTTCCTGTCACGCTTTACCCGTAAGTACAACTGGGCGCACCTCGATATCGCCGGTACCGCATGGCGTTCAGGGAAAGCCAAAGGCGCAACCGGTCGTCCGGTGGCGCTGCTGTCGCAGTTCCTGCTCAATCGTGCCGGTTTTAACGGCGAAGAGTAAGGCGGTAAGCACAAGCAATAAGACCCGTAGGCCGGATAAGCGCAACGCCATCCGGCCTACGGTTGTGCATCATGGCAACGCATTTAAATTCACCAGAAGAAGCCCCATATATGAGAAACGCAACTTTCTATCTTCTGGACAATGACACGCAACACGATGGCTTAAGCGCCGTCGAGCAGTTGGTGTGTGAAATTGCCGCAGAACGTTGGCGTGCTGGCAAGCGCGTGCTGATCGCCTGCGAAAACGAAAAGCAGGCTCTTCGACTGGATGAAGCCCTGTGGGCAAGACCGGCAGAAAGCTTTGTTCCGCATAATCTGGCAGGTGAAGGCCCCAGAGGCGGCGCACCGGTAGAGATTGCCTGGCCGGAGAAACGCAACAGCAGCCCGCGCGACCTGCTTATCAGTTTGCGCGTTGGCTTTGCAGATTTTGCCACCGCTTTCACAGAAGTGATAGACTTCGTTCCTTACGAAGATTCTTTGAAACAATCGGCACGCGATCGCTACAAAGCTTACCGCGTGGCCGGTTTTAACCTGAATACGGCAACCTGGAAATAATGGAAAAGACATACAACCCACAAGATATCGAACAGCCGCTTTACGAGCACTGGGAAAAGCAGGGCTATTTCAAACCTAACGGCGATGAAAGCAAAGAGTCCTTCTGCATCATGATCCCGCCGCCGAACGTCACCGGCAGTTTGCATATGGGTCATGCTTTCCAGCAAACCATCATGGATACCATGATCCGCTACCAGCGCATGCAGGGTAAAAACACCCTGTGGCAGGCAGGTACCGATCACGCGGGTATCGCAACCCAGATGGTGGTTGAGCGTAAGATTGCCGCTGAAGAAGGTAAAACCCGCCACGACTACGGTCGCGAAGCGTTTATCGACAAAATCTGGCAGTGGAAAGCGGAATCCGGCGGCACCATCACCCGCCAGATGCGCCGTCTCGGCAACTCCGTTGACTGGGAGCGCGAGCGCTTCACTATGGACGAAGGTCTTTCCAATGCCGTGAAAGAAGTCTTCGTTCGCCTGTACAAAGAAGACCTGATTTACCGTGGCAAGCGCCTGGTGAACTGGGACCCGAAACTGCGCACCGCGATTTCCGACCTGGAAGTGGAAAACCGCGAGTCGAAAGGCTCAATGTGGCACATCCGCTATCCGCTGGCCGACGGTGCGAAAACCGCTGATGGTAAAGATTACCTGGTCGTCGCCACCACCCGTCCGGAAACCGTACTGGGCGATACCGGCGTGGCCGTCAACCCGGAAGATCCGCGTTATAAAGATCTGATTGGCAAGTTTGTTGTTCTGCCGCTGGTTAACCGCCGCATTCCCATCGTCGGCGATGAACACGCTGATATGGAAAAAGGCACCGGCTGCGTGAAGATCACCCCGGCGCACGACTTTAACGACTACGAAGTCGGGAAACGTCACGGCCTGCCGATGATCAATATTCTGACCTTTGACGGCGACATCCGTGAAACCGCGGAAGTGTACGACACCAAAGGCGAAGAATCCGACGTTTATTCCAATGAAATCCCGGCTGAGTTCCAGAAGCTGGAGCGCTTTGCCGCGCGTAAAGCGGTGGTTGCCGCCGTTGATGCGCTGGGCCTGCTGGAAGAAATTAAACCGCACGACCTGACCGTACCTTACGGCGACCGTGGCGGCGTGGTTATTGAACCGATGCTGACCGACCAGTGGTACGTCCGTGCCGACGTGCTGGCGAAACCGGCGGTTGAAGCGGTTGAAAACGGCGACATTCAGTTCGTACCGAAGCAGTACGAAAACATGTACTTCTCCTGGATGCGCGATATTCAGGACTGGTGTATTTCCCGTCAGCTGTGGTGGGGTCACCGTATCCCGGCATGGTATGACAACGACGGCAACGTCTACGTTGGCCGTACCGAAGACGAAGTGCGTCAGGAAAACAACCTCGGTGCCGACGTTCAGCTTCGCCAGGACGAAGACGTTCTCGATACCTGGTTCTCCTCCGCACTGTGGACCTTCTCTACCCTGGGCTGGCCGGAAAACACCGACGCGCTGCGTCAGTTCCACCCAACCAGCGTGATGGTTTCCGGTTTCGACATCATCTTCTTCTGGATTGCCCGCATGATCATGATGACCATGCATTTCATCAAAGATGAAAACGGCAAGCCGCAGGTGCCGTTTAAGACCGTCTACATGACCGGTCTGATCCGCGACGACGAAGGCCAGAAGATGTCCAAATCCAAGGGCAACGTCATTGACCCGTTGGATATGGTCGACGGTATCTCCCTGGCAGAACTGCTGGAGAAACGTACCGGCAACATGATGCAGCCGCAGCTGGCCGAGAAGATAGCCAAGCGTACCGAGAAGCAGTTCCCGGACGGCATCGAGCCGCACGGCACCGACGCACTGCGCTTCACCCTGGCGGCGCTGGCCTCTACCGGTCGCGACATCAACTGGGATATGAAGCGTCTGGAAGGTTACCGTAACTTCTGTAACAAGCTGTGGAACGCCAGCCGCTTCGTGCTGATGAACACCGAAGACCAGGATTGCGGCTTCAACGGCGGCGAAATGACCCTGTCGCTGGCGGATCGCTGGATCCTTGCTGAATTCAACCAGACCATCAAAGCGTACCGCGAAGCGCTGGACAACTTCCGCTTCGACATCGCCGCGGGCATTCTGTACGAATTCACCTGGAACCAGTTCTGCGACTGGTATCTGGAGCTGACCAAGCCGGTAATGAACGGCGGTTCCGAGTCTGAACTGCGCGGCACCCGCAATACGCTGGTCACCGTTCTGGAAGGTCTGCTGCGCCTGGCGCATCCGATCATCCCGTTCATCACCGAGACCATCTGGCAGCGCGTGAAGGTGATTTCCGGTATTACCGCCGACACCATCATGCTGCAACCGTTCCCGGAATATAACGCCGCACAGGTTGATGAAGCCGCACTGGCTGATACCGAATGGCTGAAGCAGGCGATCGTTGCCGTACGTAACATCCGTGCGGAAATGAACATCGCCCCAGGTAAACCGCTCGAACTGCTGCTGCGCGGTTGCAGCGCTGATGCGATGCGCCGTGTGAACGATAACCGCAGCTTCCTGCTGAACCTGGCGCGTCTGGAAAGCATCACCGTACTGCCAGCCGATGACAAAGGTCCAGTCTCCGTGACCAAAATCATCGACGGCGCCGAGCTGCTGATCCCGATGGCTGGCCTCATCAATAAAGAAGATGAGCTGGCGCGTCTGGCGAAAGAAGTGGCGAAAATCGAAGGTGAGATTGCCCGTATCGAAGGCAAACTTTCCAACGAAGGTTTCGTTGCTCGCGCACCGGAAGCGGTTATCGCCAAAGAGCGTGAGAAGCTGGACGGTTATGCGGAAGCGAAAGCGAAGCTGATTGAGCAGCAGGCGGTCATCGCCGCGCTGTAATTGCCGTTACGTTATACACGTATTAAAGGCCGGAGCATGCTCCGGCCTTGTTGTATCAGATGAACGGGAAGTAGGTCATCACACCACGTGATACCCACATCGCCGGACCTGTTTCCAACGCCTCTGTATGGTCAGTCAGTTCCAGCGCATCCAAATCCCCTTGTACATGGGAGTTACTGGCCAGCCAACTGACCAGCCACATTTTCATCCACGGATAAGCTAGCCCAAACGTGATGCCTGAAATAAACAACACCAGTACAAAACGCCAGATCAGGCCATGTGCAGTGACGGAAGAATGAAAGCGGATTTTGCCCTCGGCCAGCGCCAGGTTATTCATGAACAGATTACGTAGCGTGGTGTATAAATAGCTTCCAACCACAATAATTCCGGCGAAATAGAGAAAATAGCTCGCCATTATTCTGCTCTGATTCTCCCGGATAAATTCGTCGTCGGCCACGCCTAACACAGCCAACATCACCATTTGCAGAAAAATAGGGGCAATTAGCCAGACAATCACAACAACAAATGGCAGCAGTACCAGCACGGCTTTAATACACCCCACTATGCTTGCTTTCATATTGACGTTAATAGTAAAGCGGTGAATACCAAAATTACCGCCATTACCCACTAACTGCATCCATTTTGCATAGGTAATACCGTAGGTGATACCCATGCCCACAATTCCCACCAACGCGATAAATGCTATTCTGATAAGCATTCCAGTACTGCCCTCAATCCAGTCGGTGGCAAGTATCAGAAGATAAATCACTCCCCAGTTCACCACAGCAAGCACCACTGGCACAACCAGTAAAAAAAGCCATGCATGTAATTGTGAGCAGTCAAAACCAAAACGCACACCGTTAAGCGACGTCATCATCGCCTGATACTGCAGGCTTTTTATGGTCATTAATGGAAGGACAGCTACCAGTAAACCAATCAAAGTAAAACCAACGAGAGGGCTGCCGTTAGCAATAGAACTCATGCTGGCACCATAAACCACCATAATCGACAAGAAGCTTACGAATATCGCGCCACCAGTCGCCTTATAGGTAAAGGGTTGGCCATTGAGAGTCATATTTTCGTAAATATAACGCCGACATTTCACTATCGCCCACGGTGTATAAATACCCAGAGTAATACAACACAGCAAAAAATTGACAATGCAAATAATAAAGTACTGCCATCCTTTACCGATAAAAATAAATGTGTGTCGTTGATTTTCCCGACCACCAACAAAATCATTCATGAACAATATCCCCAATATAAATTCCATTAAGATAAAAAATAAAAACCAGTGTTTATTTACTGGTTCGTTTACAATACTATTTTTAATTAGCCAATGTATTTTAATTTTTTTCTGATTCAGGAACGTCTTGCACCCGACAGAAGAGAGTGGTATTAAATAAATATATAAGTGTATTTTTAGAATTGAGCCATATTATGAATGTTGTGCTACCCACCACGCTTACGCTGCGCCGAATCACCGCAGCAGATAATGCCGCTATCGCTGCGGTGATCCGCAAAGTTTCCGCTGAATACGGGCTTACTGCCGATAAAGGCTATACCGTTGCCGACCCTAATCTGGATGAACTATTCCAGGTTTACAGCCAGCCGGGCGCGGCCTACTGGGTGGTTGAGCAAAACGGTGAAGTCGTGGGCGGCGGCGGCGTTGCGCCGTTAGGATGTAGCGAACCGGACATTTGCGAACTGCAAAAGATGTACTTCCTGTCGAGCGCACGCGGTCAGGGGCTGGCGAAAAAGCTGGCGCTGATGGCCCTCGAACATGCCCGTGAGCAGGGTTTCAAACAGTGCTATCTGGAGACCACGGCGTTTCTGACCGAGGCAATCCGCCTGTATGAACATTTAGGGTTTGAGCATATCAACGAAGCGCTGGGCTGTACCGGGCACGTGGATTGCGAAGTGCGGATGTTAAAGCCCCTCTGACTTCAGTATGAGGGGCAATGGTTGCGTTACTGCATTTCGGCGGAGAGCATCAGCCGAATGACGCCAGCCGCGCGAGCGGTTGGCAACGTCAGCACCTGTGACCATAAATCCTGCACCATTTCACAAGCGACTTTCTCTTTGCCCACACCTTTACTCGGATCAGCCATAATCTGGATATCCGGTCCAAAGCGCTGTACCAATCCCGGGCTGATGGATTGCAGATCCTGAAGCGCCAGCTGTTTCTCTTGCGCCGTAACCGTATGTTTGTTCGGGCCATAAGCCGCGTGCATCATACTCATGTCGCTGGCCATACGACGATTCATCAGCTCCCGCGGAATAATACGCACCGGGTTAATCCCGCCTTTCACCGCCGGGAACAGAAAGCGAAAACACTCGTCATCGCCCACTTTTGCCACCGCAGCAATCTGCTCGAGGTTAATTTTCATATACTCAATCACATTGGCATCGGGTGCCTGCTGCAAACGCGCCATCTGTACCTGCAGGATTTGCGGCTGAATAGCGTCGATAATCTGTTGCTCGCTTTTCCCAGCTTCTTTCAGTTGCGTTGCCTGGTTGAGGATATTCTGCCATAACGCGGGTTCTTGCTCTTTAAGTACCTGATAAACAGGCATTGCCAGCATCGCATTTTCAAATTTCTGCGCGTCCGTCAGCCCATAATCAGGGCTTTCGCGCGGGATCAGGTAGTGCACATCAAACAGATTCCACGCGACAATCGCTACCACAAAAACCACCGCGCCGGAGATCTTTCCCAGCCAGCCTTTTTTGCGAAACATGCCAACGACGATAGCAATCACCGCCCCGATATAACCCGCCAACAATACGTGTGCCCAGTTCATTAACCATCCTTATGCAAAACAGTCTCTGTTGCGGGGATATATTTCCCCTTCGTGTGTTTTGATTATTACGGCAGCAGCGAGCGATTTCCAGCCACCAGATTTTGCTAATGGAAACAGGAAAGGTTAAACCGCGCGACGATTAACGCCGCGCGTCAGAGAAGGGAGTCAGGCTGGCACACCGCTGTGGAAGCGGAATTCATCGTCGGGAGAAGTAATCAATGCAGCTTCTACTTCGCCAAAGAACCGCACCCGACTACTGATATCGTCGGCAGAAACCTGCTGTGCCAGCGCCAGATAGTCTTGATAGTGCCGCGCCTCGGATCGCAGCAGCGAAAGATAAAATGCCTGTAAATCGTCATCCAAATACGGCGCCAGCGCGGCGAACCGTTCACAAGAACGCGCCTCAATGTAAGCCCCGCAAATCAGTTTATCGATTAGCGTTAATGGCTCGTGGGTTCGCACCTCTTTAAGCATGCCTTTGGCATAACGGCTGGCGGTAATTTTGACGTAGGGAATGTTGCGGCTCATCATCGCCTCACGCACCTGCCAGAAGTGGTGCAGCTCTTCTTTGATCAGCAAAACCATGCTGTCGATCAGCTTGCGCCCCCACGGGTCGTCAGTTTGCGGCATTACGCTTTTGCTTATCTGTTTATTCAGCGCGATAAAATCCGGTTCATCCCCTTCTCTGAAAACATACGCTTCATAGGGTTTCAGCCAGTCCAGTAGCGCCTGCGATCCCTGTTTATCTGCAACATACTTACGCACCAGCAGCATGGCCGTTTGCGCCGCTTTCAGCTCGCAGACGAGATGATCCGTCAGTAACAGAGGGAGATTCGCCGGGGCTCGTGCTTTATCAAGCCAGGCCTGGGGCGTTTTACAGTGCAGGAAGTTGTGGATCGGGGAGAGTATTTGCAGGTAATCCATACGTTATCCTTGGCCTACGGCAGCAGACGCTACCGTAGGTCAGCAGATGACTTAGTGACGCACGCCGTCATCATCTTCGTCGACGAGGTCTTCATCGTCGCCGTCTTCACCTTCTTCGCCGTTCGGGTCTTCAAAATAGGTGCCCCAACCGTCGTATTCCACATCAAATTTTTCAGCCAGGTTCATCAGTTGCTCAACCTGAGCGTCGATCAACTCGGCATTCAGAGCACATTCGCTCAGGATGTCACAGCAAATAACCGTGTCGCCCTCTTCCACCTCCAGCTCTTCCGGCTCGGTCACTTCATAACCCAGCTTGAAGGCTTCTACTGCCGCTTTTTCCAGGGTCTCAAAGTCGTCCGCGGAAAGGTGATGCTCGATGGTGTACAGCGCGTCTGGATCGCTGCCATCTTCGAGTAACTCTTCAATAATCAAGCGCGTTTCTTCACGCTGTTCTTCCAGTAGTTCCGGGTTTGCCATGGCTCATTCCTCATAATGTCCTGCCGATACTCTTATTGTCACATACCGCTGTCATTGCCTCCACCTTTCCAGGAAAGATTTGTTAAACAAGGTTGCAAATGAATAAACATCCATATAAATTGAATTTTAATTCAATAAATGGCCTAAGCCATGTGAGGGAACTATGTCTGCGTTTTATCAGAAACATTTTTTGAAACTGCTTGATTTCACCTCTGCTGAACTCACGTCACTGCTCCAGCTCGCCGCGCAGCTCAAAACGGATAAGAAAAACGGTACCGAGGTCGCTAAACTCACCGGTAAAAACATCGCGCTCATCTTCGAAAAAGACTCAACCCGCACCCGTTGCTCTTTCGAAGTTGCCGCATACGATCAGGGCGCGCGCGTGACGTATCTCGGGCCGAGCGGCAGCCAGATTGGTCATAAAGAGTCGATCAAAGACACCGCCCGCGTACTCGGTCGTATGTACGACGGTATTCAGTATCGGGGCCACGGTCAGGAAATTGTCGAGACGCTGGCGGAATATGCCGGAGTTCCGGTTTGGAACGGATTAACCAACGAATTTCACCCCACCCAGTTGCTGGCGGATTTACTCACGATGCAGGAACACCTGCCGGGTAAAGCGTTTAATGAGATGGTGCTGGTCTACACCGGCGATGCCCGCAACAATATGGGCAATTCCATGCTGGAAGCCGCTGCGTTAACCGGACTGGATCTGCGTCTGGTCGCCCCCCAGGCCTGCTGGCCGGAGGAAAGCCTCGTTGCGGAGTGTAAAGCGCTGGCACAGAAAAACGGCGGCAATATAACGCTAACCGAAGATGTCGCCACGGGCGTGAAAGGCGCGGACTTCATCTATACCGACGTATGGGTATCGATGGGCGAAGCGAAAGAGAAATGGGCCGAACGTATTGCGCAGTTGCGTAAGTACCAGGTTAATAGCGCGATGATGGCGTTGACCGGCAATCCGCAGGTGAAATTCCTGCACTGCCTGCCCGCGTTCCATGACGATCAAACCACGCTTGGCAAACAAATGGCGCAGGAATATGGTCTGCACGGCGGCATGGAAGTGACCGACGAGGTCTTTGAGTCACCCGCCAGTATCGTATTTGATCAGGCGGAAAACCGAATGCACACCATCAAAGCGGTGATGGTCGCGACGCTTTCCAAATCATAGCATTGCGTGATTGAATTGCCGGATGGCGATGCTGACGCACCCTATCCGGCCTACCATCGTACTTCCTTAGGCCGGGTAAGTCGCACCCGGCAAACCGGTTTATGCTACCCGCATTTTCACCACGGCTTTGCGTACCAGCGCCGGAGCGCCGACCGCGCACAGCGGTTTATGCACTTCACCCGGATAAAAGACGACGAAGTCACCTTCGTTCAGCACCACCGTTTTCTCCTGTTCGCCTTCCGGCAGGAAGGCGATATCTTTATCCGCCAGCCAGTCAGTTTCCGGTGCGCCCGCAGGCTGCGTGCTGAAAGTCATGCCTTCCTGACCTTTGAGCAGGATCTGAATATCCAGATAGCGAGCGTGATATTCGGCGCGGCGCTGCGCAAACGGCTCCGTCATATCTTCAGCAATCAGATAGAACAGACGTTCGCCGTCGATGTCGTGCTTACCCTTTTCCGTCGCATCCGTCACGTGCGCTTTAATGTGCTCAATCGCCTGACGCAGCTCTTCCGGCAGCCAGGCATCCAGGTTGTGAATATTGCCGACAATCATTTCAAACCCCTTAATTAAAACATCGTTTCATTTTGGTTGTTATACGAAAAAACGGCCTGCCATACCACTGCTATTTGCCGATATTTTGCGTCAACGCATGTTTATCGCTGATGATGTTAAATAATTGCTAATAGCCAGCAACAGGTTATGCATAAACTCTGCATAACTTTCGTCTCATACTTTTCAACTCAGTCACTAACTCACTGTTATAGAAAGCTTTGTTAGAAAAACCAGCAATCGATCACAGTTTACGTCTCCTTCGTTATCTTTCTTCATCGTCATATTTATTTTGAAATAAACCTTACAGCACAAATAATAAAATAATAGATTCGCATAAAAATTCATTAAATATAGAAAAACATATAAAAATCAACGCACTATTTAATTTATTAAATATTTAGATATGTACATAAAATTAACACAGTTAAATAACAAGACATATTCCTGCGTAGTAATTCAATTATTCATGTTTTTATTTTTTAAATTCTCAGAGCCATCTCATAAATTAAACAACAAATGCCAAACATCGACCTGACTGTGAAATGAATCACGTTTCTATATCAGATAAGATCTAAATATAGATTCTGAAATCAGCTGAAAAATCATGACTGCAATAAACATTATTTGCAGGCACCTCCTCTTTATTTTTTAAAATCGTATTAAAGGAATAATGATGGAAAAGCATTATGTCGGGTCTGAAATCGGTCAATTACGTAGCGTAATGCTACATCGCCCTAACCTCAGCCTAAAAAGGCTGACGCCGTCAAATTGCCAGGAACTGCTTTTTGATGATGTTCTTTCGGTAGAACGTGCAGGAGAAGAGCATGACATTTTCGCCAACACGTTACGTCAACAGGGAATTGAGGTTCTGTTACTCACTGATTTATTGACACAAACTCTGGATATCCCCGATGCCAAAAGCTGGCTACTGGATACACAAATTTCTGATTATCGCCTTGGCCCCGCTTTCGCCACGGATATTCGCGCCTGGCTTGCAGATATGCAGCACCGGGAGCTCGCCCGACATTTAAGCGGTGGGCTGACATACGGAGAAATTCCTGCCTCAATCAAAAATATGGTAGTCGATACTCACGATATTAATGACTTTATTATGAAGCCATTACCAAACCACTTATTTACCCGCGACACCTCATGCTGGATATATAACGGCGTATCCATTAATCCGATGGCAAAAACTGCACGTCAACGAGAAACTAATAACTTGCGGGCGATTTACCGTTGGCATCCACAATTTGCCGATGGTGAGTTTATTAAATATTTCGGCGATGAAAATATTAATTACGACCACGCCACATTAGAAGGTGGAGATGTGCTGGTCATTGGTCGCGGCGCAGTTCTCATCGGTATGTCGGAACGTACCACGCCGCAGGGCATTGAGTTCCTTGCCCAGTCGCTATTTAAGCATCGCCAGGCAGAACGCGTTATCGCAGTCGAACTGCCGAAACATCGCTCCTGTATGCACCTCGATACCGTCATGACCCACATCGATATCGATACCTTCTCCGTCTACCCGGAAGTGGTGCGCCCGGATGTCCAGTGCTGGACCCTGACACCAGACGGGCGTGGCGGCCTGAAACGCACCCAGGAAAGTACGCTGGTACATGCCCTCGAAAAAGCACTTGGCCTCGACCAGATCAATCTGATCACCACCGGTGGCGACGCCTTCGAAGCTGAACGCGAACAGTGGAATGACGCGAACAATGTTCTGACGCTGCGCCCCGGGGTTGTGGTGGGCTACGAACGCAACATCTGGACCAACGAGAAATACGACAAAGCTGGCATCACTGTTTTACCCATTCCTGGCGACGAACTGGGACGTGGGCGCGGCGGTGCGCGCTGCATGAGTTGTCCGCTGGAACGCGACGGTATTTAAGGAGACGTTATGGAAAACAAACCTACCCTGGTTGTGGCGCTGGGCGGCAATGCGCTACTCAAACGCGGCGAACCGCTGGAAGCCGACATCCAACGCAAGAATATTGAGCTGGCGGCAAGAACTCTCGCTCAACTCACGCAGCAGTGGCGCGTAATTCTGGTACACGGCAATGGCCCGCAGGTTGGACTTTTGGCGTTACAAAACAGTGCGTATGCCAACGTCACCCCCTATCCGCTCGATATTCTCGGCGCAGAAAGTCAGGGAATGATTGGCTATATGCTGCAACAGGCCCTGAAAAACCAGCTCCCACAGCGTGAAATTAGTGTCCTGCTGACTCAGGTTGAAGTCGATGCCCACGATCCGGCCTTCAGCAATCCCACCAAATATATCGGGCCGATTTATGACGAACCCCAGGCCCACGCGTTACAGGCGGAAAAAGGCTGGGTTTTCAAAGCCGATGGTAAAGCATTCCGCCGTGTTGTGCCCTCTCCACAACCCAAACGAATCGTGGAAAGTGACGCCATTCGCACACTGATCGCCCGCGATCATCTGGTTATCTGCAACGGCGGTGGCGGCGTACCGGTGGTGGAAAAAGCCGATGGCTACCACGGTATTGAAGCGGTGATCGACAAAGATCTCTCCGCCGCCCTGCTCGCCAAACAAATCCACGCCGATGCGCTGCTGATCCTGACCGATGCCGATGCGGTGTATCTCGACTGGGGCAAACCTACCCAGCGCCCGCTGGCCCAGGTTACGCCGGAACGGCTCAGCGAAATGCAATTCGACGCCGGTTCAATGGGCCCCAAAGTCACCGCCTGCGCGGAATTTGTCTCTCACTGTCACGGGATTGCTGGCATCGGCTCGTTGGCTGACGGTTCGGCCATTCTCGCTGGTGACAAAGGCACGCTAATTCGGCGCGAAGCCACTGATGTTAACGCTTAAGGCTTTTTTTGCTGGGTAAAGCGAAGCCTTATCCAGCCTACATAAGGATATTTTCATGACTGTTAACCTGAAAAATCGCAATTTTCTCAAATTGCTGGACTACACCCCAACGGAAATCCAGTACCTGATCGATCTGGCTATCGAGTTAAAAACGGCAAAAAAAGCCGGACGCGAAAGGCAAACGCTGGTCGGTAAAAATATCGCGCTAATCTTCGAAAAAACGTCAACTCGCACCCGCTGCGCCTTTGAAGTCGGCGCTTTCGATCAGGGCGCACAGGTGACCTACCTTGGCCCAAGCGGCTCGCAGATTGGTCATAAAGAGTCGATGAAAGATACCGCCCGCGTGTTAGGTCGCATGTATGACGGTATTGAATACCGCGGCTACGGCCAGGAGATCGTGGAAGAACTGGGGCAGTTCGCTGGTGTGCCGGTCTGGAACGGGCTGACGAATGAATTCCACCCTACGCAGATCCTCGCGGATCTGATGACCATGCTGGAACACGCCCCGGGTAAAACCTTACCCGAACTGAGCTTCGCTTACCTCGGTGACGCCCGCAATAACATGGGCAATTCGCTGATGGTCGGCGCGGCGAAAATGGGGATGGATATTCGTCTGGTCGCACCGAAATCCTTCTGGCCGGACGAGGCGCTGGTTGCCGAATGCCGTGAAATCGCCAGCGTGACGGGCGCGCGCATTACGCTCACAGAGGATGTTGAGGAAGGTGTTTACGACGTGGACTTTCTCTACACCGATGTCTGGGTTTCGATGGGGGAACCCAAAGAGGCGTGGGCAGAACGCGTCAGCCTGATGACGCCTTATCAAATTAACCAGCAGGTCATCGATGCGACCGGCAATCCCAATGTGAAATTCATGCACTGCCTGCCCGCCTTCCATAACGAGCACACCACAGTGGGCCGTGAAATCGAAGCGGCTTACGGCCTGAAAGGGCTTGAAGTCACGGAGGAGGTATTTGAGTCAGCGCATTCCATCGTCTTCGACGAAGCAGAAAACCGGATGCATACCATTAAAGCGGTCATGGTAGCGACACTCGGCGACTAACCCCAGCGGGCATGTGTCGCCTGGCGGCATATGCCCAAGCTATCCGGAGAACATCATGGGCAAATTCAAATTTCCCAGCGCGTATACCATCCTGTTTATTCTTATTGCGCTCGTTGCCGTTATGACCTGGATTGTCCCTGCCGGGAAATACCAGATGGCGATGAATGCCACCCTGGGCAAAGAAGTGCCGGTTGCCGGTACCTATGCCCCAACAGAGGCGCATCCACAAGGTTTAACGGCTGTACTGCTGGCTCCGATTGACGGGCTTTATAACCACGAAACCTACACCGCAGGCGCGATTGATGTGGCGTTGTTTGTCCTGATTATTGGCGGGTTTCTCGGCGTGGTAAACAAAACGGGCGCCATCGACGCAGGAATCGAACGCGTGACGGTCAGGCTGAACGGCAAAGAAGAGTGGATGATCCCCATCCTGATGGGACTTTTCGCCGCCGGAGGCACGATTTACGGCATGGCGGAAGAATCACTTCCTTTCTACACCTTATTGGTTCCGGTCATGATGGCTGCGCGCTTTGATCCACTGGTTGCTGCCGCAACCGTTTTGCTTGGCGCAGGCATCGGCACCCTCGGTTCAACAATCAACCCTTTCGCAACGGTTATCGCCGCTAACGCCGCCGGGATCCCCTTCACCCAGGGAATGCTGATGCGCATTCTGCTGCTGGTCGTCGGCTATGTTATCTGTGTGGTATGGGTCATGCGCTATGCACGGAAAGTTCGCAGCCATCCTGAGCTTTCCATCGTGGCCGATAAAATGGAGGAAAACCGTGCCCATTTTCTCGGTAGTCGCGCCAATACCAATCTTGAATTCACGGCTACGCGTAAGTGGATCCTGCTGATATTCGCCGCCGCCTTTGCAGTGATGATTTATGGCGTCGCGGTGCTCGGCTGGTGGATGGCTGAAATATCTGGGGTTTTTCTGGCATCTGCGATTATCGTCGGCGTAATTGCCCGCATGAGTGAAGAAGCATTCACCAGTACCTTCATTGACGGGGCACGGGATCTGCTCGGCGTGGCGCTGATTATCGGCATTGCGCGCGGTATCGTCGTGGTGATGGACAACGGCATGATCACCCACACCATTTTGCACAGCGCCGAAAATTTAGTCTCCGGTCTGTCCACCACCATTTTCATCAATGTGACTTACTGGCTGGAAGTCTTGCTCTCCTTCCTGGTCCCTTCCTCGTCTGGCCTGGCGGTGCTCACGATGCCCATTATGGCCCCGCTGGCTGACTTCGCCCATGTGCAAAGGGATCTGGTCGTCACCGCGTATCAATCCGCTTCCGGCATTGTGAATCTGATTACCCCCACCTCAGCGGTTGTGATGGGTGGGTTGGCCATCGCTCGTGTTCCTTATGTGCGCTACCTGAAATGGGTCGCACCACTGCTGCTAATTCTGACGGTGCTGAACATGGTTGTTCTGAGTATCGGCGCGATGCTGTAGTCCTGCTGGCCGTCGGATCCCTACGGCTTTTTTGAGCGCGCTCTCGTTTTTCTGCACAACCGCCCGTTTGAGCCGTTATTGATACTGCAAATGTGGTGAATTTCGCCATCGCATTGATACAAATGATAAATTTAGGGTGTTTTTATGAAGGAATTCGATGATTACTCGACCAAAGAGCAGAAACAGTTGGCGATTTGTCAGCGCCTGATTAGCGAAAAAAGCTACCTGTCTCAGGAAGCGCTTCGCCGCGATCTACAACACCATGGTTTCACCGGGATTAGCCAGTCAACGGTATCTCGTCTGCTGAAACTACTCGGTGCTATAAAAATAAGAAATACAAAAGGGCAAAAAATTTATTCTGTAAATCCGCAATCACGACCCGCGCCTGATGCTGCCCGATCGATTGCTGAAATGGTGGTCAGCGTGGAACACAATAGCGAGTTTATCCTCATCCACACGGCGGCTGGCTATGGTCGCGCCGTAGCCAGAATCCTCGATTATCACGCGTTGCCAGAAATTCTCGGCGTCATTGCCGGTAGCAGTATTGTCTGGGTCGCGCCGCGGGTGGTACAGCGAACGGGCCTGGTCCATAAACAGATTAATTATCTATTCAAAATGAATTAAAATTCATAAGAACCGTTTGCGATGAATAAATAGTGCATTTTTCGCTTGATCCCATAACGGATCTGAGTATAATCGCGGACAATTTGCCGGGAGGATGTATGGTTCAGTGTGTACGACATTTTGTCTTACCGCGTCTGAAAAAGGACGCTGGCCTGCCGTTTTTCTTTCCGTTGATCACCCATTCCGAGCCCCTCAATTGAGGGGCTTTTTTTTTGCCCAGGCGTCAGGAGATAAACATGGCTAACCCGCTCTATCAAAAACACATCATTTCCATAAACGACCTCAGCCGCGATGACCTTAATCTGGTCCTCGCGACGGCGGCGAAATTAAAAGCTAACCCGCAGCCAGAGCTGTTAAAACATAAGGTCATCGCCAGCTGCTTCTTTGAAGCGTCAACCCGCACCCGTTTATCTTTTGAAACCTCCATGCACCGTCTGGGCGCCAGCGTGGTAGGTTTCTCTGACAGCAGCAACACGTCGCTTGGCAAAAAAGGCGAAACTCTGGCCGACACCATTTCCGTCATCAGCACCTATGTCGACGCCATCGTGATGCGTCATCCGCAGGAAGGTGCCGCGCGTCTGGCAACCGAGTTCTCCGGTAACGTGCCGGTACTGAACGCCGGCGACGGTTCCAACCAGCATCCCACCCAAACGCTGCTGGATCTGTTTACCATTCAGGAAACGCAGGGTCGCCTGGACAATCTGCAAATCGCCATGGTGGGTGACCTGAAATATGGCCGCACCGTCCACTCCCTGACCCAGGCGCTGGCAAAGTTCGAAGGTAACCGCTTCTACTTCATCGCCCCGGACGCGCTGGCCATGCCGCAATACATTCTGGATATGCTGAATGAAAAAGGTATCGCCTGGAGCCTGCATGGCACTATCGAAGAGGTAATGGCGGAGGTCGATATCCTCTACATGACCCGCGTACAAAAAGAGCGTCTGGACCCGTCCGAATACGCCAACGTGAAAGCACAGTTTGTTCTGCGTGCCAGCGATCTAAACGGTGCCAGAGCGAACATGAAGGTGCTGCATCCGCTGCCGCGCATCGATGAAATCACCACCGACGTCGACAAGACGCCGCACGCCTGGTATTTCCAGCAGGCTGGCAACGGCATCTTCGCCCGCCAGGCGTTACTGGCACTGGTACTGAATAGCGAACTGGCACTGTAAGGGAGAAAAAGAGATGACACACGATAACAAACTGCAGGTTGAAGCCATCAAACGTGGCACCGTAATTGACCACATTCCCGCACAGGTTGGTTTTAAGCTGCTGACGTTGTTCAAACTGACTGAAACCGACCAGCGTATCACCATCGGCCTGAACCTGCCGTCTGGCGAGATGGGCCGTAAAGACCTGATTAAAATCGAAAATACGTTCCTGACCGACGAGCAGGTAAACCAGCTCTCCCTTTACGCTCCGCAGGCAACGGTAAACCGCATTGACGATTATGACGTGGTGGGGAAATCACGTCCGAGCCTGCCTGAACGTATCGATAACGTGCTGGTTTGCCCGAACAGCAACTGCATTAGCCATGCTGAACCAGTATCGTCCAGTTTTTCAGTGAAAAAGCGCGCTGACGACATCGCACTCAAATGCAAATACTGTGAAAAAGAGTTTTCGCATTATGTGGTGCTGGCCAACTAATTGGTGTTGGTAATGATTTCCCGGCTCCCTATAATGGCCGGGAACATTCTATTACCGCTGTAATTCAGGAGAAATCATGAGCAAGACTATCGCGACGGAAAATGCACCAGCAGCAATCGGCCCATACGTTCAGGGCGTTGACCTGGGTAGCATGGTAATCACTTCCGGTCAGATCCCGGTCGATCCGAAAACCGGTGCCGTATCGGAAGACGTGTCCGCTCAGGCACGTCAGTCGCTGGAAAACGTGCAAGCTATCGTTGAAGCAGCAGGCCTGAAAGTGGGCGACATCGTAAAAACTACCGTCTTCGTTAAAGACCTGAACGATTTCGCAACCGTAAACGCGACCTACGAAGCGTTCTTCACCGAGCACAACGCCACTTTCCCGGCGCGTTCTTGCGTGGAAGTTGCCCGTCTGCCGAAAGACGTGAAAATCGAGATTGAAGCGATCGCCGTTCGTCGCTAAGCGTAAAAAAAACCGCCGGAAATCACTCCGGCGGTTCTGTTTTTACTCACTCAGGCTGTTATCAGAAATTGTGTTTAATATTCAGCATAAAGCCCTTGTCGCTGATGTTGTCCTCTTTCCAGTGGAAAGCGTCCAGCCCGGCGCTGGTGTTACCGGCGTTATACTTCACACCCACCTGTGCCATGCTGTTGATGCTGCCACCTTTCTGACCGTCGTCAACGTTGAAGCTCTGACCTGCCGCCCCCTGCAGGGACGCTTTTTTGCCAGTACTGACGTAGCTCAGGTTCGGGCCGCCTTCCAGCGTCGCCGTTGCTGCCCAGCCATCCTTACCGGCATAGCTCAGCTTCATACCCACCACTGAATCAACCGCCGTTTCCGTGCTGCTGTTCATGTTCAGGTTAAAGTCGCCAGCACCGCGCTCCTGATAACCGTCTTCCATGGTGTGACGCAGTTTCAGACCAGCATATGGCACAACATCCAGCCCTTCGCTGACGGCGAAGGTTTTACGACCCTCGGTACGCAGCTCCAGGTACTGCTGACGGCTGTCCGCCAGCGCCTGTTTGTTGACATCACCGTAGTTAATGCCGCGTTTGCTGTCGAGCTGATGTACGTCGTAACGCAGGGCGTTGTTCCAGGAGAGACCTTCCTCACCGAGCGGCATGGCGTGCTCCAGACCCAGGAACTGGCTGTAACCGCCGGTGATACCGTCGCTGCCGGAAGAGACATTGCCTTTACCGTCCAGACGGGCAATACCGTACTCCATGGTCAGCGACTGATTATCGCCAAAGCCCAGTTTCTGACGCAGGGCCATCATGTCGTACTGAGTGTCTTTACCCAGTTCGGCACGCTGGTCACCTTTCGCCACCAGGTTAAACGACAGACCGTTACCCAGTTCCGGCGCGGCATCCGCCAGCATATCGAAGCGGTTGCTGAGTCTGCGGGCGTCGCGGGAGACGTTCACAGCCTTGTTGCCGCTGATTTGCTTCATCGCCTTCGTCACGTCGGCAGAGGTCTTCAGGTTCAGACTACTGAACAGCTCGTTGTTGGTGTAGGCGGCATCCAGCGCGCCAGCAACACCGCTGACGCTGCTGTCGGTCACCACGTCGGTGTAGGCGTTTTTGGTCATGGTGACGTCCACGTTGCCGTTCGCGTCTTTCTGACCCTGCGCGCTCCACACCACGCTTTCAGAGGTGATGTTTTCCAAGCCTTCCACATCAGCCCCGGTAAAGACGTTGTCGAAGGTCTGAGTCGTGGCAGCCGTACCTGCGGTGAAACCGGTATCCACGCTGACAGAATCCAGTGCCAGGGCGTTATTACCCGCATTAAGCGTACCGACAGAGCCGCTGGCGCTGGTACCCAACACATAACCACTCACACGCTGAACAGAAGCGGGGGCAGAATTGCTGTCATCTGGCGCAGAACCCATATGCGTATCATCTGACGACATTGCGCCGCCGTTCAGATTAATGGTGCCGCTGTTATGGATAGTGCCTGTGCCGTCGTTGTAAAACGCCTGACCGTTGTCGGCATTAATATTGATGGTGCCATCGTTGTACGCAACACCGCCATTATACACCGCCATTCCGACCAGCGGTTTAGTCTCATCATAGAACTCGTTTTTTTCGAGATTAATGGTGCCCTGGTTAATAATCGTGTTATTCGCACCAGTTGCAGCCATGCCTGCACCCGCATTATAAATAGTGATGGTGGCGTCACTGTGGTTAACTGCCGAACCGCCTCCGCCACTCATTTCTAAATTTCCCACCCCCATACCGATGGCAAAATCGACTGCCCTTGTGGAGGATACACCAGCGCCTATAACAGTTGTGTCATTTGCATCTTTCCAGAGCCCATCCGCAGTAATCGTTCCGTTGTTACTGGCTGTTGACCCATAGGCGTGCATTGCTTCACCGCGACCATATAAAGCCAGCTCGCCATTGTTAATAGATTCGCTTCCGCTCATCCCACTCATAAGGGTTATGGCATAGCTGTCATTGTTGAAATTTTGCCCCCCCGTAGAGGTCCCAGGCATATACTGCACAGTGTCCTGAGCACGCACATATCCAGTGATATCTCCGTTATTCACACCGTGTGACCCACCCGTGGACAGCATGCCGAGTGTCGTTTCTCCGCCATTACTTACTAAAGTCGTTTCTCTTTCAAGAGTCACGGAACCGTCATTCGTAAAGGATGAAGCACCTCCCAGGAAACTTAAAGTTAAGTCACTTAGGTTGATCGTTCCTTTATTGGTCGCCGTACTGCCACTTCCCAGCATGATCAGAGCATTATCGCCAATACGCCAATAAGAATTCATACTTTCGATGTTGCTAGTGACAGTGGCACCTTCACTAATTTCAAGATAACCCTGATTGGTTACGTTAAATATGCTTTCAAACGTTGTCGCGTAGTTACCATTGATGGATGAGTCACCATGCAGGTAAAGCGATGATTTACCGTTAACGGTGACTGCTGAGCCACCACTATTGCCACCAGTAATACGTCCTTCTCTGCCGTCAATTTGATTGACTTCACCAGTAAGCTCAATCCCCCCCAACAGATCGACACGGTTATTGTCACCGCTGACAACTACCCCACGAATGGCTTCTACGGCACCATCGCGTTGCAGCTCAGCATGAGCAAACGACTCAGTATCCACAATGACCTGAAGATGTCCGTCCAGCACCACCGTGTTACCGCTACCGCTGACGTTAATCCCGTACGATGGGGTAACGAAATAGTTCTTCGCCTGTGGGGATTTCTGGTCTTTATCCACCACCATATCGCCTGTCAGCGTCACCGTATTGGCTTCGCCGGAAACGTTGACCCCGGTAGCCTTATTACCGGTGATGCTCATCTCTTCAGACACCAGGTTAATGGTGTTTGATTTACCCGTCACGTTCAGACCGGTGGAGAAATCACCCACTACCATTTTACCGTTCTGGTTAATGGTATTGTTATTACCGGCAACATCCACCCCGGTGCTCGGTTTGGTACTGTCGGTACTGCCTGCGGTCATTTCCCCTGCGTTGTTCAGGGTGTTGCCGTCACCGCTGACTTTTGCCCCCGTCGCACCGTCAATGACTTTGCTGGCGCCATCGTTATTAATGGTGTTGTTATTACCCGCGACATCAGTACCGGTCGAGCCTTCCCCTTCTGCGGTGGTGGTGCCTTTGTTGTCAATGGTGTTGCCGCCACCGTCCACGCTGGTGCCGGTGCCGCCAGCAGTTGCGCTGGTATCACCTTCGTTGTTGATTTTGTTGCCGTCGCCGGTTACGTCAGTACCGGTGGAGCCAGTCCCATCAGCCGTAGTTTGACCTTTGTTGTCGATGGTGTTGTCGTT
>NZ_JAOWCV010000034.1:0-443893 GCF_030336805.1 Citrobacter sp. Cb023
GCAGGTTCGAATCTTATAAATTGCAGATAGCAAAAAGGCGCCTTTAGGGCGCCTTTTTACATTGGTGGGTCGTGCAGGATTCGAACCTGCGACCAATTGATTAAAAGTCAACTGCTCTACCAACTGAGCTAACGACCCGAAGTGGTGGGTGATGACGGGATCGAACCGCCGACCCCCTCCTTGTAAGGGAGGTGCTCTCCCAGCTGAGCTAATCACCCACTTCGGTACTTCATATTTTAACAAGAAATCCAGCTGGCGAGAAAGTGGTGGGTGATGACGGGATCGAACCGCCGACCCCCTCCTTGTAAGGGAGGTGCTCTCCCAGCTGAGCTAATCACCCACTTCTCAATTTCTTGTTTTACACGGCGGAGACTACATAAAGTAGTTGGTGGGTGATGACGGGTTCGAACCGCCGACCCCCTCCTTGTAAGGGAGGTGCTCTCCCAGCTGAGCTAATCACCCCCGCTGTGTGGAGTCGCATTATAGGGAGAGTTGAAAATGAGTCAACGCATTTTCTAAAGAAATTGTTCGTTCGTCGTAAATTTAAACAAAACGATCGCAAAACAATCCGTGCGGCATGATTTGTATACGAAAATGGCAAAGCGTAATGTTCCAACCTGAACAACATTGAGGAATCAGACCACGGTGATAGAATACGAGCCTGATAATCTTCCCTGGATTTGCCGGTTGTCGGCATCTTTATAAACGTAAGGCCATTTCATGAAAATCAAAACTCGCTTCGCGCCAAGCCCGACAGGCTACCTGCACGTCGGCGGTGCGCGTACTGCTCTTTATTCCTGGCTTTTTGCACGCAACCATGGCGGTGAGTTTGTGCTGCGTATTGAAGACACCGATCTCGAACGCTCCACTCCGGAAGCTATTGAAGCCATTATGGATGGCATGAATTGGCTGAATCTGGAATGGGATGAAGGCCCGTACTTCCAGACCAAACGTTTTGATCGCTACAACGCGGTGATTGATGAAATGCTGGAAGCAGGCACCGCATATAAATGCTACTGCTCTAAAGAGCGTCTGGACGCGCTGCGCGAAGAGCAGATGGCGAACGGTGAGAAGCCGCGTTACGACGGCCGCTGCCGCCACGGCCACGAGCATCATGCCGCTGATGAACCTTGCGTGGTACGTTTTGCCAACCCGCAGGACGGTTCCGTTATTTTTGACGACCAGATCCGTGGGCCGATCGAATTCAGCAACCAGGAGCTGGATGATTTGATCATTCGCCGTACCGACGGTTCCCCGACCTACAACTTCTGCGTTGTTGTCGACGACTGGGATATGGAAATCACCCACGTTATTCGTGGTGAAGACCATATCAACAACACTCCGCGTCAAATCAATATCCTGAAAGCGCTGAACGCGCCGGTGCCAGTTTACGCACACGTATCAATGATCAACGGTGACGATGGTAAAAAACTCTCCAAACGTCACGGTGCGGTCAGCGTTATGCAATACCGCGACGACGGTTACCTGCCGGAAGCGCTGCTGAACTATCTGGTGCGTCTGGGCTGGTCCAGTGGCGATCAGGAAATTTTCACCCGTGAAGAGATGATCAAACTGTTCTCCCTTGGTGCGGTGAGCAAGTCTGCGAGTGCGTTTAACACTGAAAAACTGCAGTGGCTGAACCATCACTATATTAATGCGCTGGCGCCGGAATATGTAGCAACCCATCTGCAATGGCACATTGAGCAGGAAAATATCGATACTCGCGTAGGCCCGCAGCTGTCAGAGCTGGTTAAACTGCTCGGTGAGCGCTGCAAAACGCTGAAAGAGATGGCGCAGAGCTGCCGCTACTTCTACGAAGACTTTGCCGAGTTCGACGCTGATGCAGCGAAGAAACACCTGCGTCCGGTTGCGCGTCAGCCGCTGGAAGTGGTTCGTGACAAGCTGGCTGCGATTAGCGAGTGGACGGCAGAAAACGTGCACCATGCGATTCAGGCAACGGCTGATGAGCTGGAAGTTGGTATGGGTAAAGTCGGGATGCCGCTGCGCGTAGCCGTTACCGGCGCGGGTCAGTCCCCGGCGTTAGACGTTACGGTGCATGCGATTGGTAAATCCCGCAGCATTGAGCGTATTAATAAAGCGCTGGCGTTTATTGCTGAGCGAGAAAGCCAGCAATAAGACTGATTGACCGATGAAATAACGGCAGGAGCGTATCCTGCCGTTTTTTTTGCCTGTTATTCAGACTCATCAATACCCAAACGAGTAAGAAAAGTGCGAATACCTTCGCGCGAAATATACATCGCCAGCTTTTCTTGTTCCGTTGGGGACATGTTGTCCAGTGCGCTAATTATCTGGCGACACGCGTGGCTGCGTACTACGTGGGTGTATTCTGCCAGCGGTTCTTCAGCCTGATAAACTTCAGGAACTTTGCGAAAAGCGGGAATATTGAGCAGAAACGCGCGGACGCTGGAGTCAATATGAATCAGTCTGGCACGACCACCTTTAACGCCGGGAAACTTTTCGGTAGTCCAGTTTTGTTCTCTGATCCAACGATTGACGGTTTGTTTGGCAACCCCGAGACATTCCGCCAGCTCTTCGGTCGTCATTTTGCTGCGTAATTTTTTCATATTATTTGTTTTCGCGGATCCCTAAACGCTGTAATAAACCCGTAATGCCTTCACGCAGGATCAGTGAGGTAAACATTTTCTGTTCTGTCGGCGTCATTTCTTTAGCGAGCCTAATCAGCAGCGCTTCAACAGAGGTATCGCCGGATAACGATAAGTTATCTGATAAACCTTCGGCTGAACGCTCAGCGCTGCGAATGTATTCACGAACTTGTTCGGTGACGTGAACCAGCCGGGCTTTACCGCCCTGAACGCCTGGTTTTGGTGATGTCGCCCAACCTTCTTTGCGTACCCATTTATTGATGGTCTGTCGGCTGTATCCGGTCAGATTAGCAAGTTCTTCTGGCGTCATCCGTTCCTTGAACATAACGATTCCCTGAATAGTCGTGGGGTTAATTAGTGGTTCATTTTATAGCACCATTTTAGTAGAAACCGTGACGCGTTTAACTACTGAATGCGAGTTGTTACGCAATGTTCTTCATTTGACTGCTTTTTCAGCGATTGAATTCTATGAGTTAATTTTGCCGTTGACACACGCGAAGGGAATTCATATGATGCCGCCCGTCAACTCGACAAGCTTTACGTAATGGGGCTATAGCTCAGCTGGGAGAGCGCTTGCATGGCATGCAAGAGGTCAGCGGTTCGATCCCGCTTAGCTCCACCAAATTTAATCCCAATGAATTTGGTACGTACGTAAAAGCATCGTGGGGCTATAGCTCAGCTGGGAGAGCGCTTGCATGGCATGCAAGAGGTCAGCGGTTCGATCCCGCTTAGCTCCACCAAAATTTAAACCCTCGCTGAAAAGCGGGGGTTTTTTGTTTCTGCATCCTGCCAGTTCTTACTCTTTATCTCTTTGGTTTGCTGAATCGCAGGCATAAAAAAACCGGGGAGAATATGAATCTCCCCGGTCTTATCACTGCGACGTTGTCTTACACTTACAGCACCAGTGCGGCGATAGATGCGGACAGTACGCTCACCAGCGTAGAGCCGTACACCAGCTTCAGACCAAAGCGAGAAACCACGTTACCTTGCTCTTCGTTCAGGCCTTTAATCGCACCGGCGATAATACCGATGGAAGAGAAGTTAGCGAAGGAAACCAGGAACACGGACAGGATGCCTTCTGCGCGCGGGGAGAGCGTAGCGGCGATTTTCTGCAGATCCATCATCGCAACGAATTCGTTGGAAACCAGTTTAGTCGCCATGATACTGCCCACCTGCAGCGCTTCGCTGGACGGCACACCCATTACCCATGCAACCGGGTAGAAGATGTAACCCAGGATGCCCTGGAAAGAGATGCTGTAGCCAAACCAACCGGTCACGGTGGCGAACAGGGCGTTCAGGGCAGCGATCAGTGCGATGAAACCAATCAGCATCGCCGCAACGATAATTGCCACTTTGAAACCAGCCAGAATGTATTCACCCAGCATTTCGAAGAAACTCTGGCCTTCGTGCAGGTTAGACATCTGGATATTTTCTTCGCTGGCATCAACGCGGTAAGGGTTGATCAGCGACAGCACGATAAAGGTGCTGAACATGTTCAGAACCAGCGCCGCAACCACGTATTTCGGCTCAAGCATGGTCATGTACGCGCCGACGATAGACATGGAAACGGTCGACATCGCCGTTGCAGCCATGGTGTACATACGGTTGCGAGACATTTTGCCGAGAATATCTTTATAGGCGATAAAGTTCTCAGACTGACCCAGGATCAGAGAGCTGACGGCGTTGAAGGATTCCAGTTTGCCCATACCGTTTACTTTGGATAACAGGAAACCAATCGCGCGGATGATTACCGGCAGTACGCGGATATGCTGCAAAATACCGATCAGGGCGGAGATGAAGACGATCGGGCAAAGCACTTTCAGGAAGAAGAATGCCAGGCCTTTATCGTTCATGCTACCAAAGACAAAGTTTGTCCCTTCATTAGCAAACCCGAGCAGTTTCTCAAACATCTCGGAGAAGCCTCTCACGAAGCCCAGACCGACATCAGAGTTCAGGAAGAACCATGCCAGTAACACTTCGATAACAAGCAATTGAATAACATAACGAATGCGGATTTTTTTACGGTCACTGCTTACCAGCAGTGCGAGTACCGCAACCACGGCAAGGGCCAGGACAAAATGAAGAACGCGGTCCATATTTGCTCCAAATATGAGGCAGGTTTAGTTTTCGTGCACATTCTATGTAACAACCATAAAGAAAACGAGATCAAACACACACTATAATAAGGACCTGTGACGAGATTCAAAATTAGTGATCGGTGATACACTTCCGTTATGTTTAGTATGGAAGTGAAAAGTTATGTCATTGTGCTATTCTCATAACAATAATTAAACATCTCGCCGGTATTTCCAGAATCCTTATCGATCCATAGACAAACGCTATCAGAGAAATCAACGTCACCCATCAAAATGAATTTGATAATCATTCTCAGGAGGCGTAGCTTGAAACATAGCAAAGGCTATGTTTCTGAGGCACTAAAATGACTAACGATCGCGTTGAGAGTAGCAGTGGGCGGGCAGCGCGCAAGTTGAAGCTCGCATTAATGGGACCTGCGTTCATCGCGGCGATCGGTTATATCGATCCGGGTAACTTCGCCACCAATATCCAGGCAGGGGCCAGCTTTGGTTATCAATTGCTGTGGGTGGTGGTCTGGGCAAACCTGATGGCGATGCTGATTCAGGTGCTGTCGGCAAAACTCGGCATTGCTACGGGGAAAAACCTGGCGGAGCAAATTCGCGATCATTATCCTCGCCCGGTGGTGTGGTTCTACTGGGTGCAGGCAGAAATTATCGCTATGGCAACAGACCTTGCTGAATTTATTGGCGCTGCTATTGGCTTCAAACTGATCCTCGGCGTTTCCTTATTGCAAGGGGCCGTACTCACCGGTATCGCGACGTTCTTAATTCTGATGCTGCAGCGTCGCGGTCAAAAACCGCTGGAAAAGGTGATTGGCGGCCTGCTGCTGTTTGTGGCCGCGGCTTACATTGTGGAGCTGGTTTTTTCCCAACCGAACTTCGCGCAGCTTAGTAAGGGAATGGTGATCCCAAGCCTGCCTAATTCCGAAGCGGTGTTCCTGGCCGCTGGGGTGCTCGGTGCGACTATCATGCCGCACGTCATTTATCTGCACTCTTCCTTAACTCAGCATTTGCACGGCGGAACACGCCAACAGCGCTATGCGGCCACTAAATGGGATGTGGCTATCGCCATGACGATTGCCGGATTTGTCAATCTGGCGATGATGGCGACGGCTGCCGCCGCATTTCATTTTAGCGGGCATACCGGTATTGCCGATCTCGATCAGGCGTATCTGACCCTTGAACCGTTGTTGAGTCACGCTGCAGCGACGGTGTTTGGTTTAAGCCTGGTGGCTGCGGGACTCTCTTCTACCGTGGTCGGTACGCTGGCGGGGCAGGTGGTGATGCAAGGGTTTATCCGTTTTCACATTCCGCTATGGGTACGCCGTACCGTCACCATGATGCCATCATTTATTGTGATTCTAATGGGATTGGATCCGACCCGTATTCTGGTGATGAGTCAGGTGTTGCTCAGTTTTGGTATCGCGCTGGCGCTGGTGCCGCTACTGATCTTCACCAGCGACAGTAAGCTGATGGGGGATCTGGTCAATCGTCGTTGCGTTAAACAGATTGGCTGGGTCATTGTGATACTGGTCGTGGCGCTCAATCTCTGGCTACTGGCAGGCACGGCGATGGGGCTATAATCAACCGTGACTCGCGACGGGTCACGGTTTTAATTGAGCTTTTCCTCTATTATGTGCACTGCATAATTAACTGGCAGGCGTTCATGAATCACTTTGATCTCTCTTTCCTGAAATATCTCCAGGACAACAGTCCGCTCCCCGTTGAAGAGGCTGTCGAGCGTTTCGGTAAAACGCTCTCCACGCTAAAACGGACAATGAAAGAGCTCAATGAACTTCTGCCAGAAAATGTCCAGCTACATCAGGATAATCAGTTTATTACCACCCGGATTGGCTACAGCGAATACCGACAGTTTTTAGCGCGCGTCCAGTTTAATCGCTATATCACTACGGCAGAAGAGAGGGTGAAGGATCTCTTTGTGGCGCTCTGTTTGCACGATGTGGTGAATAAAAATGATTATTACAAAAAATTTTATGTCAGTGCGGGAACGGTAAAAAATGATAATCCCGTCATGATGAGCCTGGTGCAGGAACGCGATCTGATTGTGCAAAGTATCCCGCGTAAGGGCTCCCGGCTTGCGGGGGATGAGTTCCAGCTGCGGCTGGCGGCGTGCATGACGATACTAAAAACGGTTGAAATTGGTGAGGATCACCGACTTATCGCCCACCAGGCCAATGAGCCGACAGGCCGTTCAATTGCCGAACAGTTTCTTCATGAGTGTGCTGCACAGATAAACCAGGCGGCAGACTATTACGAAGAGAAAATCAGTCCGGTCATCGCCCTGGGATATAA
The DNA here is from genome assembly GCF_030336805.1 of Citrobacter sp. Cb023. Lineage (NCBI taxonomy): Bacteria > Pseudomonadati > Pseudomonadota > Gammaproteobacteria > Enterobacterales > Enterobacteriaceae > Citrobacter > Citrobacter sp. Cb023. Next base: position 7,034 of record NZ_JAOWCV010000034.1, read on the forward strand.
CGGCAGAAAATACTTACTGGTCTATCTTAGCCTTGCTCTGCACCGTATCCGCAGGGGACACAGAATTACGGAGAGTTCGGCGGCTAAGTTTTTGACCACCTTTCCTTATGGCGTATTGCCTGATGCGGATGAAAATATCTGTCTGGATCTGCTGATTGCTTCACTGACGTTTACTCATCGCCCCTTCACATTATACGACGCCCGGCTGGTCTCTTACGTTAAGCGCACCTGTCACGCTTTAGCCGGATGTCTGGAGAACACCATTCACAATCAGCACGCCTGGTTTGCGGAGATTTATAATTTTATCTATGCCGCCATCATCCAGAATAAATTTCATCTCTGGTTCGATGATAAAAAGCTCCATGATGTCCAGCGACGCTATCCTGAGCTATGGGAACATGTCCAGTATGCGGTGAAAGAGATTGAACATCACTGGCAAACGACCTTTTCTGCTATTCATCTGGCAACGCTGGTGCTGATTATCAAAAAGTATGCGCTCAAAAATCGGGTTGTTGGCGATAAGAAAAAGCGGGTCATTATTGTGACGAACTCGTCAGAGAGTAAGGTCGGCTATTTTAAAGAGATGCTTTTCTCCCGCTTCCATATTGAAATCCCCGCCTGCATCAACATCAATGAGATTGCGCGGCTTCAGCAGCTCGAATTCGACCTGCTGATTACCTTTACAAACAAGATATCGAGTCATCTCCGCTACGCCGGGCTGGATTATGTCAAAGTGAATTTCTGGCTCACGCAGGACGATCTCCTGTTATTACGCGAAAATGGACTTCCCTCCGCGCGCAAAAAAATACCTGCTGAGGACTTTATTCAGCAGGTTCAGGGAATGAGCCAGGAGGCGTTAAAAATTTTTCTTGATACGCATTACAGTGATATTTTTATTTAGCCAGAGGTTGCGAAACGCCGCGACACCAGACGGCTTCCAGGTTTAACTCTGCACCCAACACGAGAATATCGGCATCTTTTCCTGACGTCAGGCTGCCTTTTCTCGCGTCAACACCCGCCAGGATAGCCGGATTAAGGCAGGCAATCTGCGCGGCTGAAACCCAGCCTTTTTCCAGCCTGTCGACCACATTTTTCACGGAGTCCAGAAAGCTCATCTCCAGTTTGCACACTTCGGACCACTCCGTGGGTGAAACCGTTCGGGTCTTTCCGCTGTGGTCAGTGATTTCAAGACAATGATTGTGAATGCGAAACGTCTCCTGGCGCAGGTAATGGTGGAATTCCGATCCTTCGGGAAAATCCACATATCCCAGACAATCGCTGACCATGACCAACCGGCGATCTTTTTTCAACCGATAGAGAATGTCGAACACTTCTGGTCGCAACGTAATCCCGCTCTGCTTTGCCACCTCGGCATACGTATTCTGATGGTACATCAGCGCCCCCACCACGCCAGGCTCCCGGTGATGCAGCCCGCGCATGGCGCTAAAGGCATGGGTAAAGTGGGTTAAACCGGCTTCAATGGCGAGGGTGGTTTCATCAAAGGTGGCGTCGGTATGACCGGCTGACACGGTGACGCCTGACTGGCGTAAATAGCGGATTAGCGCCAGGGCGCCCGGCAGTTCGGGTGCGAGCGTCATCAGACGGATATTTCCCCTCGCGGCGTGCTGATAGCGTTTGAACCCTTCGATATCGGGTGGTTGGATTGCGTCCTTGCTCTGCATTCCGCTGTATGCAGGGTTAATAAAGGGGCCTTCCATATGAATACCCACCGCTTCGGCACCATCTTCCGCTTTTGCGTCTGCAATCCAGTCCGCGGCGGTGGAAAGACTCTCCAGCAAGAACGTTTCCGGCTGGGTGGCTGATGTTGCAAGCCACGCGGTAACCCCGGCGTTAACCAGATCCCGGCTCATCGCCTGCAAAGAACGGCGTTCACCTCTCCAGGCAAACGACCCTCTCCCCCAGCCGTGAACGTGAATATCCACAAAACCGGGCATCAGGATGGCATGGCGATAATCGACGATTTTCCCTCGTGGCGTACTGTCGAGGCCAGAAATACGCCCGCTTTCAATATGCAGATAGCCGCTTTCGATTCCATTCGGGGTGACAATGCGTTCACTTGCCAGAGAAAGCAGGGGATCAGCCATTGTCTTTCTCCCATACGCGAGCGGCCGTTTCCTCGGCGATTTCTGCGCAAAGGCCGATGTAGTGAGCAGGATCCAGCAGCGTATTAATTTCTGAGTCGCTAAAGTGCTGGCGAATAAGAGGGTCATCACGCAGCACATCAGCGTAGGGGATGCCTTCATGCGTGCTGCGCATTGCCAGTTGGTAGACGCGTTCATGTGCGGCATCTTTGCCCAGCCTTTCCACCAGCTGCATCATGATTTTTTCGCTATTAATAAGACCATGCGTTAACTGCACATTCTGACGCATACGTCCAGGATTGATGACCAGCGTTCGCGTCAACTCTTCGGCTCGCATCACAATCTCAGCCATTAGCTCCATACTCTCCTGAATATTACCGTCAAAGATAAAGTAAGCGGAGCTGTCTGCTTCGAAGGGACGTGGGCTGACATACAGGCAGGAGGTCAATACTGAGTACAATTTCTGCGCGTTGGCGATGATCCCCTTCGCCAGTTTAGGATTCACTTTTTGCGGCATGGTGCTGCTGCCAACGGTGCCTTTAGTGAAGGCTTCTGAAACTTCGGCAAACTCTTCGCTTGAGGTCTGATAAACCTCTTCGGCTATTTTGTGTAACGTCGTCGCCAGCAGGCACAAATTACTGATGTATTCAGTGCGGTAAATGCGCGAGTTGCGGGAGGGAATCGCCATTGAATGCATTCCCAGCTTTTGGGCAACGCTATCCTGAACCCGGCGGCCGGTTTCACCGGTTGCGTGGAAGGCGCCCACTGCTCCCCCCATCATCACGGTAAAGACGCGTTTTTCCGCTTCCCGCATGCGCTGCTGGGCGCTCAGTAACTCATCAATCCACACGGCGGCTTTATAGCCCCAGGTGATGGGCAGCGCGTGCTTACCGTGGGTACGTCCGGCCATAATCGTTGCTTTATGGTCAGATGCCATCTTTGCCAGGTTACGCAGAATATCGTCCACAAAACCCTGCATGACGGTATCGAACTGCTTTGCCAGATAAAGCTGTGCGGTTTGCTGAATATTCTGCGTGGTGACGCCGTAATGCACGTATTTTCCGCTTTCACTGTCACAGGCTTTGACCAGCACTTTGATGACCGGAACGAAGCCGTGACCAATCTCGCGCAGCAGGCGTTCCATTTCCGTCAGGTCAATCTTATCCACGTGGCAGTTAGCGGTAATATTGACTGCGGCGCTGGCGGGGATCATGCCGTGTCCGGCCTGTGCCTGAGCCAGGGCGGCTTCAACATCGAGCCATGACTGTACCCGCGCTGGCTGTGCGAGCAGAGATTTCATTCCTCGATCGTCGATCGTTTTGCTTTTTGAATCATACAGTGCACGCATTACTATCTCCTTGAATTTATTTCGCACCGACGAGGCGGTCGTCTACCGCGTTACGGACAAATTCTACGTGTGGGCCGAATACCACATGAACATGGTTGCTGGAGGGGATAAAGGTTCCCAGCGAGCCAGATTCTTTAAGAATGGCCATGTCCATTTTTTTCTGATCTTTTAAATCAATACGTAACCGTGAAACGCAGTTTTCAACGCGTTTGATATTGTCTGTCCCGCCCAGCCCCTGAATCACCAGTTCGGCGACTTTGTCGTACTCTTTATTGTTCAGTAAGGTGCTGTCAGCGATTTCACTCTCTCGGCCTGGGGTCTTAATATCAAATTTACCGATCGCGAAGCGGAAGACGAAATAGAAGACAACAAAGTTAATCACGCCGAGGATAATTAAATTAATCCATTGGGTGTGTTCATACATCAAACCGAAAATACCAAAATCAAAAATGGTGCCGCGAATATAGCCGATGGAGACTTCCAGTAATTGCAGTGGAATGGTCAATAAGCCACAGAGTACCGCATAGACAATAAAGAGTTTTGGCGCGATAAACAGGAAGGAGAACTCCAGCGGTTCGGTAATATTCCCCAGCATGGCGGTCAGCACCACGGTCAGGATCATCCCTTTGGCAAATTTCTTATTCTTGAAATAGGCCATGTGGTACATCGCCAGACCAATCGCCGGAACGCGGAACAGCGTCGTGAGCATTTGTGATGAGGCAAGATAGCTGGTGAGCGTCGGCATATACTCTTTCCAGGCCGGATGGGTGGGACCAAGCTCAAACAGGATTTTATTGATAGCGGGCAAAATACCGACATAGGTCTGCCCGTCAATCAGGTACGTACCGCCTGCCGCGGTGAAACGCACGGTGGAACTGAGGACGTGGTGCAGGCCAAACGGGATCAGCAGGCGATTGAGCGTCATATAGATACCTGCACCAATGTTAGGTGCCATCATTATTGTTGATATGGCGCGCATACCTGCGGTAAACAGATCCCAGATAAAAGGAATGATCAAGCCGACGGGAATGGAAAAAGCAATGGCTAAGATCGCGACGGATTTTTTACCGCTGAAAAAGGCGAAAGCGAGAGGTAATTGCAGCCGGTAAAAACGGTCGGTTATTTTAGCTGCCAGCAGCCCGGCAATAATGCCGCCCAGCGCTTCGATTTTCAGCGTCTGAATACCTAATACCATTCCCTGTCCGACGAAAGCCATATCCTCTTTCGCCAGCGTATCTGCCAGCTTAAGATGCACATGCATGGCGATAAGCAGAGTCAGGTAAGCCACGACGGACGCAAATACAGCAATCCCTTTTTCTTTTTTAGACATACCGTAGGCGACACCCATCGCGAACAGTAAAGGAATATTATTAAAAACGACGCTGCTGATTAATCCCAGAGAAGAGAGAATTGCTCTGAAAATTTCATTGCCCAGAAAGGGGAGTTTATCAATCATATAGCTCTGCCCTAACGCAGCGCTAATTCCCATGACCATCCCCACAGGCGCCAGTACGGCGATCGGTAATAATAGCGATCGACCGAATGTCTGAATTTCATTCTTAAAATTAGCATTCATAAGTTAATCCTGACGTGAATTCTCTTGAGGATAAGATACGTTCAGGAGATTTTTGCTCAAGGGCAAATAGTGAAAAATAAAAAGCGCAGGATTTGACCATAAAAAAGCAGCCTGCAGGTTAATGCTGGTCACTTAAGGATTGATTAGCTGCAAAGGTATTTTTTATTAAAGCGAAACGGATTGAACTGAAAGTCAGCGTACTGAAGCGATCCGAAGGAAGACGACATAAGGCGAATGGATCACGAAGTGACGATTTTTCCTGCCGGAAGCCTGGGTGGCAAGGGAGACGGTGAGCCTCCCTTGCCCGTTACGGGAATGAGGGGTTCAGAGAAACAATGAACATACGGTGAACGGAACCCTTTGCCATTGTTAAAAATTCTCTGTTACCACAGGTTCCTTTTCTTAATGACGATGCCCGTGACCGCCGCGCCCACGACCGCGATGGTCGTCACGGTCATTCCAGCCTTCTCGGTAGCCGCGTTCATAAGCTTTGCGTTTATCCCAGCCACGATGGTAGCCGTTGTCATGACGCCACCAGCGATTTTTGCGCCACTCATAGTTATGGTGCCAGTAATCCCGGTCGCGCCAGCGGCCGCCATCCCAGTAGTTACCGTAATTATCGCGATCGCCAATTTGCAATTTTATTGATGGCAGCAGGGTGATTTCGCCAGCGTTCGCGGCCAGCGGTGTAAAAGCCATTAAGACTGCCGCCAGAATCAGTGACCTGAACATGTTTTCTCTCCTTCACGATCGAGCCGTAGCCGGCCTGTTAACGTAATATTACGGGGCAGTAAAGCCCCGTTTCATCGCCACAACTCTTAAATCGCAAGTGAGAGCACTTTTTGTTAATAAATGTGTCTTTATTTCAACCGACTCAGAATGGCATCAATCTCCGCGCACTCTTCAGGCGTAAAGTGACGGTTTGCCAGCATGCCGACGGCATCTTCAATTTGCGCCGGTTTACTGGCGCCAATCAGCACAGACGTGACCTTGTCTTCCCGGAGAACCCACGCGAGCGCCATCTGAGACAGCTTTTGTCCCCGTCGCTCTGCCAGTGCGTTCAGCGCTCGAACTTTTTCCAGTTTTTGTGGGGTGATCTGGTCCGGATTCAGAAAACGGCTGGTGCTTGCGGCGCGAGAATCCGCCGGAATACCGTTCAGATAGCGGTCGGTTAACTGCCCGCCAGCCAGCGGTGAGAAGGCGATACTACCGACGCCTTTTTCCTGTAAAAGCGACAGCAGGCTCTCTTCGACCCAACGCTCAAACATAGAATATTTGGGCTGATGAATAAGGCATGGCGTACCTAAATCGTCGAGTATTTCAATCGCTTGCCGGGCAAGTTCAGCCGGATAGTTAGAGAGGCCTACGTACAGCGCTTTGCCCTGACGGACGATATGATCCAGTGCGCGCATGGTTTCTCTGAGCGGTGTTTCAGGGTCGGGGCGATGGTGGTAGAAGATATCGACATACTCCAGCCCCAGGCGCTTCAGGCTTTGATCAAGGCTGGCAATCAGGTATTTGCGTGAGCCCCAGTCCCCGTAAGGGCCTTCCCACATGGTGTAACCTGCTTTGGTGGAGATGATCAGCTCATCTCGCCACGGTAAAAAATCTTCCTGCAGGATGCGACCAAAATTTCGCTCCGCTGAACCCGGCGGTGGACCATAGTTATTCGCCAGATCAAAATGGGTGATCCCCAGATCGAATGCACGCTGTAACAGCGCCCGACTGTTTTCGACCTGCGTGGTATCACCAAAATTGTGCCACAACCCCAGTGATACAATCGGGAGCTTGAGGCCGCTCTGACCGCAGCGGCGGTACTCCATTGTCTGATAACGATTTTCAGCAGCCTGATAAGCCATATAGCCTCCTGTCAGATAAGGTGTGACTTTGAGTGTATACGTTTACACAAGGCCAGCTGCAATTAAATTTAGGGATGAAAACTGTACATCTTGCTTTCCACCCCCTTCACAGCGACTTTCCTGGACAGTCATCACAGTTCTTCGATACTCAACATGAGGTTACCGTCAGAAGGAAAGCTGTCATGCAAACCCCGTATTCCGTTGCTGATTATCTGCTGGACAGGCTGGCAGGCTGTGGTGTTGGCCATCTCTTTGGTGTGCCTGGCGATTATAATTTGCAGTTTCTTGACCACGTGATTGAACATCCCAGCGTACGTTGGGTCGGGTGTGCGAACGAGTTGAATGCGGCTTATGCTGCGGATGGCTATGCCCGGGTATCCGGGGTGGGGGCGCTGCTCACCACGTTTGGCGTAGGTGAGTTAAGCGCGATTAACGGTATCGCGGGAAGCTATGCGGAATATGTTCCTGTTTTGCATATTGTTGGCGCGCCCTGTCGTGGTGCCCAACGTCGCGGGGAGTTGATGCATCACACCCTTGGGGACGGTGATTTTCAGCATTTTTATCGTATGCAGCAGGCGGTGACGACGGCCAGCGCAGTGCTGGATGAACAAAACGCCTGTTATGAAATTGACCGCGTGCTGCGAACAATGCTCATCGAACGCAGACCGGGCTATCTGATGTTACCTGCTGATGTGGCAAAACAGCGGACCACGCCGCCGAATGACATCCTGATTGTTCCTCTGAGCGAGCCGGAAAGCAGCGTGGCAGAAGCGTTTCGCTACCATGCCCGCGAGCGGTTACTGGACAGCCCGCGCGTAGCGCTTCTGGCAGACGTTCTCGCGCAGCGCTTTGGCCTGCAGCCGGTATTGCAACGCTGGATGGCGGAAACGCCGATGGCCCACGCCACGTTGTTGATGGGCAAAGGGCTATTCGATGAGCGTCATCCGGCGTTTGTCGGCACCTACAGCGCTGGAGCCAGCAGCGACTATGTACGTCAGGCGATAGAAGATGCCGACACGATAGTATGTGTTGGCACACAATTTGTTGACACTTTGACCGCCGGGTTTACGCAACAGTTACCACAGGAGCGCACGATTGAGGTGCAGCCACATGCCTCACGGATTGGAAACCGTTGGTTTAACGTCCCGATGGAGCAGGCGGTAACCACCTTGCGGGAGCTGTGTCTGGAGATGTCCTTTTCACTGCCGCCAGAACGCCCGCCAGTTAGGCGTATTCAGGTTGAGAAGGGACCTCTGACGCAGGAAAATTTCTGGCATACGGTGCAGCAGTATCTGGCGCCCAATGACATTATCCTCGTCGACCAGGGGACCGCTGCATTTGGCGCGGCTGCGCTCACGCTACCCGGTGGAGCGGAGGTGCTGGTTCAGCCGCTGTGGGGGTCTATCGGCTACGCGCTCCCGGCTGCATTTGGCGCGCAAACCGCCTGCCCGGACCGCCGGGTGATCCTGATTATTGGCGATGGTGCGGCGCAGCTCACCATTCAGGAACTGGGCTCTATGCTCAGAGACGGGCAATCTCCCGTTATTTTGCTGCTAAATAATGACGGCTATACCGTGGAGCGGGCTATACATGGGGCAAATCAGCGCTATAACGATATCGCTGCCTGGAACTGGACGCAGGTGCCGCAGGCGTTTCGTCGTGAATGTCAGGCGGAGTGCTGGCGTGTGGAGCAGGCGGTACAACTGGAAGAAGTGCTGGCCCGTTTGTCCCATCCGCAACGATTGTCGTTAATTGAGGTGGTACTACCGAAAGCCGATCTTCCTGAGCTATTGCGCACGGTGACCCGTGCGCTGGAAACGCGTAACGGAGGCTAACTACTTATCGGTACGCTCGGCGATCATCATCGGTTTGCCCGCCAGCAGCAGCCAGGCGGGCAGCATGACGATGCACAGCAGCGGCAGCAGGGTGGAATCTGGCACCACCACTGCTGCCATAAACAGGCTCAGCCAGGCGTCACGGGTGACGACCAGCACCAGTCCAAGAATCGCGCAGGAGACGGTAATGGCCGCTGGCACCGCTTCAACGTGGGCGTGCAGCATCAGGCCAAGCGCGACCCCAACGAATACTGCCGGGAAAATTCGCCCGCCCCGAAAACCACTCGCAGCTGCAACCACTAATGCCGCCAATTTGATCACGGCGAGCATGAAATAATCCGATGCTCCCAGCGTCTGGCTAAATGCCATTTGCTGCATTTCGTCCAGTCCTTTAAACAAGGTAAGCGGTCCGCCGAAAACGCCTAAAATGCCGAGGATTAAGCCGCCAGCCCCAAGAATCAGGACCGGGTGTTTCAATCGATGTATTAAATGGTGTAAACGCGGCAGACACCAGACAGCCACCATCCCGGCGGCAATGGCGATGGCGGCAACGACCGCACCGCTGAGGATATCGATCACATGCATCTGCGTGTAGTGCGCGATGGGCAGTGAAAAATGGGGGTGAAAAAACAGACTGGTGGTCAGCGAGCCCGCGGCGGCGGCCATTAACGGTGCAAACAGGCGATCCCACAAAGGAACATTGTCCGAGCTATTCAGCGTTTGTGAAAAGACCAGCGCGGCGGCAACGGGGGTGCCAAATAGCGCGCCGATGGTGCCGGCAGAGGCGAGGATGGTCCAGTCCAGCTTAGCAATGCGGGGAAACATACGGCTGCCGAGCGCCACAGCCAGTGCGATATTCACGGTCATGATCGGGTGTTCCGGACCCAAACTGACGCCACCTGCCAGGCCGAGGATGAGCGCTGCCAGCAAGCCCGGAATTGCTGAGGTGGGGACCGGCATTCCAATTAACGGCTCACAGGCAGGATCCGGTCCCGCGTGACCCTGGCTGTAGCGAATAACTAACCCGACCATGATCCCCGTGAGCGTCAGCATGCCGATAATCCACAGCGGAGAGTCCTGGGCAATACCGATGCTAACGGGCAGGCGTTCCCACAAAAATTGCTGTAAAACGGACGCCACTTTCATCACAACGATCAACACCAGGCTGGAGGCAATACCAATAATTAGCGCAGGAGTTGATAGCAAGAGCATCGTTCTGGCTCGTGGATGAAGCATATTCTATTCCTTAAAACAGAGTCATAGACATAGTTTGCACAGCCTGCGCAACCGCATCGCTGCAAATGGTGCTGAAACGATAAAGTAATTATGTGATCTGGATCGATTTTCCACGGGCATCAGCCTTCAGGGCGTTGTTGTTATGCCCCCATGAATTTACAGTGTGGCAAAGATTTATTCTGACTTTAGCGGAGCAGTGGAAGAATGACAAAATATGCTTTAGTAGGTGATGTTGGCGGCACCAACGCGCGTCTTGCTCTGTGCGACATTGCCAGCGGCGAGATTTCGCAGGCAAAAACCTATTCCGGGCTGGATTACCCAAGCCTCGAGGCGGTAGTACGCGTATACCTGGATGAGCATAGCGTCAGCGTTGAGGATGGTTGTATTGCCATTGCCTGTCCGATTACCGGTGACTGGGTGGCAATGACCAACCATACCTGGGCATTCTCTATTGCTGAGATGAAAAAAAATCTGGGCTTCAGCCATCTGGAAATCATCAATGATTTCACCGCCGTGTCGATGGCGATCCCGATGCTGAAGAAAGAGCATTTGATCCAGTTTGGCGGTGCGGAACCTGTTGAAGGCAAACCGATTGCTGTCTATGGCGCAGGTACCGGACTCGGCGTGGCGCATTTGGTGCATGTAGATAAACGCTGGGTGAGCTTGCCTGGTGAAGGCGGTCACGTGGATTTTGCGCCTAACAGCGAAGAAGAAGGGATTATCCTTGAGGTCCTGCGTGCGGAAATTGGTCACGTTTCCGCAGAGCGCGTACTGTCAGGTCCGGGGCTGGTTAATCTGTATCGCGCCATCGTCAAATCAGACGGGCGCCTGCCGGAAAATCTGCAGCCGAAGGATATCACCGGGCGTGCGCTGGCTGATTCCTGTATCGACTGTCGTCGCGCGCTGTCGCTGTTCTGCGTCATCATGGGGCGTTTTGGCGGCGATCTGGCGTTAACGCTGGGCACGTTTGGCGGTGTGTACATCGCTGGCGGCATCGTACCGCGCTTCCTCGACTTCTTTAAAGCTTCGGGTTTCCGTGGTGGTTTTGAAGATAAGGGGCGTTTTAAAGCCTACGTACAGGATATTCCGGTATATCTGATCGTGCATGATAACCCGGGCCTGCTTGGTTCCGGTGCGCATCTGCGCCAGACGCTGGGCCATATTTTGTAAGACCAACGCCGGACGGTGCACAGCGCTTATCCGGCTTACATATATCCCGCAAAACCGCGTTTATTACGCGGTTTTTTTATGCCTGCCGCCCGCCTTTCCGACCTTCGTCACATTTCCGAATGGCGGGATTATTTGTCCAGTAAAAGCATTATTTGTCTGATAACGGTCGTTACTTTCCCCGGACCATAATTTCACTCGTTAACTATTACGAGGAAATGATTATGAGCAAAAAACTGATTGCCGTTTGCGCGTGCCCAATGGGGCTGGCCCATACCTTTATGGCGGCTCAGGCGCTGGAAGAAGCCGCGGTTGAAGCGGGTTATGAAGTGAAAATTGAAACCCAGGGTGCGGACGGAATTCAAAATCGCCTGACGGCGCAGGATATCGCAGAGGCAACGTTGATCATCCATTCTGTTGCCGTTACTCCGGAAGATAACGAGCGTTTTGAGTCGCGTGACGTCTACGAAATTACGTTACAGGACGCGATAAAAAATGCAGCCGGCATCATCAAAGAGATCGAAGAGATGGTTGCCGCTGAACAACAATAATCATCGACAGGGAATTACGTATGGCCATTAAAAAACGCAGTGCAACCGTTGTGCCTGGCGCATCTGGTGCGGCAGCGGCAATAAAAAATCCACCGGCCTCCCACAATAGCTTCTGGGGCGAACTTCCGCAGCATGTGATGTCGGGTATTTCGCGCATGGTACCGACGTTAATTATGGGCGGGGTAATTCTCGCCTTCTCGCAACTGATCGCCTATAGCTGGCTCGATATACCTGCTGACACCGGCATCATGGATGCACTGAACAGCGGAAAATTCAGCGGTTTTAATCTCTCATTACTGAAGTTTGCCTGGCTGTCGCAATCTTTTGGCGGCGTGCTGTTTGGTTTTGCTATTCCGATGTTTGCCGCGTTTGTCGCCAACTCTATCGGCGGTAAGCTGGCGTTTCCGGCGGGGTTCATTGGTGGACTGATGTCCACTCAGCCCACGCAGATACTGAATTTTGACCCAGCGACGCTGCAATGGGCAACCAGTGCCCCCGTCCCGTCAACCTTTATTGGCGCGCTGATTATCTCGATTGTCGCCGGGTATCTGGTGAAGTGGATGAACCAAAAAATCCAGTTGCCTGATTTCCTGCTGGCATTCAAAACCACCTTTTTACTGCCCATTCTTTCCGCGATCTTCGTCATGTTGGCGATGTATTACGTGATAACGCCGTTTGGCGGGTGGATCAACGGCGGAATTCGTTCTCTGCTGATGGCGGCTGGAGAGAAAGGCACGCTGATGTACGCGATGGGGATTTCTGCGGCAACGGCGATTGACCTCGGCGGTCCGATTAATAAAGCCGCAGGATTTGTCGCCTTCAGCTTTACTACCGATCACGTTCTGCCGGTAACCGCACGCTCTATTGCCATCGTGATTCCTCCAATTGGCCTCGGGTTGGCTACGCTTCTCGACCGGCGCTTAACCGGCAAACGCCTGTTCAACGCACAGCTCTACCCGCAAGGGAAAACGGCAATGTTCCTCGCGTTTATGGGCATCAGCGAAGGGGCGATCCCGTTCGCACTGGAAAGCCCCATCACGGCAATTCCATCCTATATGGTTGGCGCTATTGTCGGATCGACGGCTGCCGTCTGGCTGGGGGCGGTGCAGTGGTTCCCGGAATCGGCTATCTGGGCATGGCCGCTGGTCACTAACCTCGGCGTCTATATGGCGGGGATCCTGTTAGGTGCGGTGATTACGGCGCTGATGGTGGTGTTCCTGCGCAACATGATGTACCGCAAAGGTAAATTGCTGATTGAAAGCCTCTGATTAAAAGGATTGTGACCATGAGCTTACTTGCCTCGCTGCGTGACTGGCTAACGGCGCAACATCTCGATGCGGTGCTGCTGTCATCGCGGCAGAATAAACAGCCGCATATGGGGATCTCCAGCGGTTCAGGGTTTGTGTTTATCAGCCATCAAAGCGCGCATATCCTGGTCGACGCCCGTTACTACACCGATGTCGCTACACGTACTCAGGGCTATCAGATCCATCTACTTGATGGCGCGCAGACGCTGTATTCACGGGTGAATCACATTATTGCTGACGAAAGGATGCAGACGGTGGGATTTGAAGGCGAGCAGGTAAGCTGGAATACGGCGAATGGATGGTCGGGCAAACTGCGTGCCCGACTAGTGAGAGCCGTGCCGGATGTGCTCCGGCAGGTAAAAACGGCGCAGGAGATAGCCTGCATTCGCGAAGCCTGCCGGATAGCTGACCTTAGTGCTGAACATATTCGCCGCTTTATTCAACCCGGCCTCAGTGAGCGCGAAATCGCCGCTGAACTGGAGTGGTACATGCGCACGCGCGGTGCAGACAAACCCTCTTTTGACACCATTGTCGCCAGCGGCTGGCGCGGCGCGCTGCCGCACGGTAAAGCCAGCGACAAGCGTGTCGAGGCGGGTGAGTTCATCACGCTGGATTTTGGCGCGCAGTATCAGGGCTATTGTTCGGATATGACGAGAACCTTTCGCATCCCAGACGCAAACCAGCCAGCGCAAGAAAGCCCGCTGTTTTCCGTGTATCAGATTGTCCTGGCGGCGCAGCGTGCGGCGGTGGCGGCAATTCGACCAGGTCGGCGTTGCCATGAGGTTGACGCCGCAGCCAGGCGGGTCATTACGCAGGCGGGCTATGGTGATGAGTTTGGTCACAATACCGGACACGCTATCGGCATTGAGGTGCATGAAAATCCCCGTTTTTCCCCCACCGACGCGACGCCTCTGGCGGCTGGCATGCTGCTCACCGTTGAGCCGGGTATTTATCTGCCGGGGCAGGGAGGCGTGCGTATTGAGGATGTGGTGCTGGTTACGCCAGACGGCGGCGAGGTGCTCTACACCATGGCGAAAACATTGTTACACACGGGAGAGGCGTAATGGACTTATCGCTACTGAAGGCGCTGAGCGAGGCGGACGCGATCGCCTCTTCAGAACAGGAAGTGCGTCAGATCCTGCTTGAAGAGGCGGATCGTCTGCATAAAGAGGTGCGCTTTGACGGCCTGGGATCGGTGCTGATCCGTCTGAATGAATCAACCGGTCCGAAGGTAATGATCTGCGCGCATATGGATGAAGTGGGATTTATTGTGCGCAGTATTTCCAGCGAAGGGGCGATCGATGTATTGCCGGTGGGAAATGTGCGTATGGCGGCCAGGCAATTGCAGCCGGTGCGGATCACCACCCGTGAAGAGAGCAAAATTCCCGGTCTGCTCGACGGAGTGCGCAGCGGTAATGACGTCAGTGCGCTGCAGGTGGACATTGGCGCGCGGTCTTATGACGAGGTACTTCAGGCCGGCGTACGCCCTGGCGATCGCGTCACCTTTGACACGACGTTTCAGGTTTTGCCGCACCAGCGAGTCATGGGCAAAGCCTTTGATGATCGACTTGGATGTTATTTGCTGGTGGCGCTGCTGCGCGAATGGCATAACGCCATTCTCCCATGTGAGGTCTGGCTGGTGGCCAGTTCCAGTGAAGAAGTGGGACTGCGCGGAGGACAAACAGCAGCACGTGCGGTCGCCCCGGATGTGGCGATCGTGCTGGATACCGCCTGCTGGGCCAAAAACTTTGATCATGGTGCGGCCAACCATCGGCAGATTGGTAATGGCCCGATGCTGGTGTTAAGCGATAAATCGCTGATTGCCTCGCCAAAGCTGACCGCGTGGGTTGAAAGCGTGGCCACCGATGCGGGCATTACCCTGCAGCTTGACATGTTCAGTAACGGCGGCACTGACGGCGGGGCGGTGCACGTAAGCGGCACGGGGATCCCCACGGTTGTCATGGGGCCAGCTACGCGGCATGGACACTGCGCGGCGTCGATTGCCGACTGCCGTGACATCATCCAGACGCAGCAGTTGTTGTCGGCTCTTCTTTCACATCTTACGTGCGAAACCGTGGTTCATCTGACGGATTTCAGGTGCTGATTTCGCGCTAATCAGGAGTTGTTATGCTAACGATTCAATTTCTTTGCCCGCTACCCAATGGCCTGCATGCGCGTCCGGCGTGGGAGCTGAAAGAGCAGTGCAGCCAGTGGCAAAGTGAGGTGATATTTCTTAACCATCGCCAGAACGCCAGAGCAGATGCGAAAAGTTCGCTGGCGCTGATTGGCACCGGGACGCTGTTTAATGACAGTTGTAGCTTAACCATCACCGGTCGCGATGAAGAACAGGCCCGACGAGCGCTAGAGGAGTACCTCCTGCACCGGTTTATTGACAGCGACAGCGTTCAGCCGACGCCAGCGGAACTGGCGGCGCATCCGTTGCCACGTTCGCTGATTCGCCTCAACCCAGACCTTCTTTATGGCACCGTGCTGGCAGGAGGCGTGGGGGCAGGTTCGCTCACGCTTTGGCAGAGCGATAATCTGGAAAGCTATCGCGCGATTGCGCCGAGTGCGGAAGACAATACCCGGCTGGAGCATAGTCTGGCGACGCTTGCCGAACAGCTCAATCAACAACTGCGCGAGCGTGAGGGTGAGAGTAAAACCATCCTCAGCGCCCATCTGTCTCTGATTCAGGACGACGAGTTTGCCGGGAATATTCGTCGCTTAATGCTGGAGCAGCATCTGGGGTTAGGGGCGGCGATTATCGCCAATATGGAGCAGGTGTGCGACAAGCTGTCGGCCTCCGGTAGCGATTACCTGCGCGAGCGCGTTAGCGATATCCGTGATATCAGCGAACAGCTGCTGCACATCACCTGGCCTGAAAGACGTCCGCGCAATGCGCTGGTGCTGAATAAGCCGACGATTCTGGTCGCTGAGGATTTGACGCCCAGCCAGTTTTTAAGCCTCAATTTGCAGCATCTGTCAGGCATGATCCTGGAGAAAACAGGGCGCACATCGCACACCCTGATCCTTGCTCGCGCGTCGGCTATACCGGTGCTTAGCGGCTTGCCGCTGGAGGCCATTAGCCGCTATGCAGGCCAGCATGCGGTACTGGATGCCCGCTGTGGGGTACTGGCCATCAATCCAGACGATGCGGTTCGCGGTTATTACGCGATTGCGCAGAAGCTGGCCGATGAATGCCAGCGGCGGCAGGCGCTGGATGCCGCTCAGCCCGCGCTGACCAAAGATAATCAGCGTATTGACGTTGCAGCGAATATCGGTACCGCGCTGGAAGCGCCGGGGGCGTTTGCCAATGGCGCGGAAGGGATTGGGCTGTTTCGTACTGAAATGCTGTTTATGGACCGCGACAGCGCTCCCGACGAGCAGGAACAGTTTGAAGCCTACCAGCAGGTTTTATTGGCCGCGGGCGACAAGCCGGTTATCTTTCGCACCATGGATATTGGGGGGGATAAAAATATCCGTTACCTCAATATTCCGCAGGAAGAGAATCCGTTCCTGGGCTACCGCGCGGTGCGAATTTATCCAGAGTTTGCTGGATTGTTTCGCACGCAGCTGCGCGCCATCTTACGTGCGGCAACCTTCGGCAATGCGCAACTGATGATCCCAATGGTGCACAGCCTTGACCAGATTTTGTGGGTAAAAAGCGAACTGCAAAAAGCGCTGGTGGCACTGAAAGCCGACGGTTTACGCCATGCTCCGACAATTTCATTGGGGATTATGGTTGAAGTGCCGTCGGTGTGTTACATCATCGACCATTTCTGCGATGAGGTGGATTTCTTCAGTATTGGTTCAAACGACATGACCCAGTACCTGTACGCCGTCGATCGTAATAACCCGCGCGTTTCGCCGTTGTACAACCCGATTACGCCGTCGTTCCTGCGAATGTTGCAGCAGATTGTCCGCGTGGCGCACGAACGCGGTAAATGGGTGGGCATTTGCGGCGAACTGGGGGGCGAAGGACGCTATTTACCGCTGCTACTGGGCTTAGGACTCGACGAGCTGAGCATGAGCAGTCCACGTATTCCGGCGGTGAAAAGTCAGCTTCGTCAACTGGAGGGCCAGGCATGCCGTGAACTTGCCATACGGGCCTGTGAGTGCCGTAGCGCTCAAGAGATAGAAGATCTGCTCAACCAGTTTGCACCGCAGAAAGACGTGCGTCCGCTACTGGCGCGGGAGAACATCTTTGTTGGTGAATCTCTGAGTAACAAAGAGCAGGTGATTCAGTTTCTGTGCGGCAATCTGGGTGTTAATGGGCGAACTGAACATCCGTTTGAACTGGAGGAAGATATCTGGCAGCGCGAAGAGATAGTCACCACTGCTGTCGGTTTTGGTGTGGCTATTCCGCACACTAAGTCCCAGTGGATCCGCCATTCCAGTATCAGTATTGCCCGGCTTGCTCATCCCGTTGACTGGCAGTCAGAGATGGGCGAAGTGGAACTGGTTATCATGCTGACGCTGGGGGCTGATGAAGGCATTAACCACGTGAAGGTCTTCTCGCAGCTGGCGCGTAAGCTGGTGAACAAGCCGTTCCGCCAGTCGTTGTTTGCCGCTGAAAATGCCGACAGTATTCTCGCGTTGCTGGAGGCGGAACTGACGTTTTAAGCTTCACTGAAAGAGCGCTCCCCAGCCTGCGACGATCTGGTTGCAGGCTGGATGAACGCGACCGGAAAGCGACATCATCAATGCGGCGCGTTTGGCACCGGCAGTTTCCCGGCTCTTAAGAGCGTCATTTCTTGCTTGCAGAGCAGAACCACCGCCTGGCGAGCTTTAACACGGCGGGAGGTAAGGGCTCTTTTCACGGTCTGACGATCCGCACCTGATTCCAGCATCTGAAAACACATCAGGGAGAGCGCACGTCTGTTTTTCATCGCATATTCACTTTATTGAGTAAGCCTGCAGGGGGAGCTACATGCCGTTATTTTACAACGATGCAAACGGATATTACTAACCTGTTGGTGTTGTCTCACTTAACGTGCTGACTGAAAACGTACGCTGTACTCTCCCGGAGTCAGGCCAAACTGACGTCGGAACAGGCGGCAGAAATAATTACTGTCCTGATACCCGCACCGCTGTGCGACTTCGCTAATCGACAGATGGTATTTCTGTAAGATGATGCGCGCCTTCGCCATTCTGACCCACCGCAGGTACTCGACGAACCCCATGGTGCCGTGCTGGGCAAACACTTTTGACAGGTGGTTGGGCGTGATATTAAAAAACTGCGCTACGCTTTCCCGGGTCAGCGGTTGGGCATAGTTATCCTGCACCCAGTTACACATACTGTGATAGAGAAATTCAGCGCGCGGACGCTCTGTGTCAGGGCGGGTATTCACCACGCTACGACACAGATGCAGCAGGCTAAGCACCAGCGGCTGAATAATATCCTGGGCCTGAGGAGAGCGGCTTAAATGGGTTAATGCGGTGAGCATCGCCTCGCCTTCGCCGCGCTGCGGATGTGGTAACTCAATACGGCGGATCGGACGTAACAGCGATGCCGTTCGATTATCGTAAAAAGAGAGCCCCAGCCAGGCCGGAGAAAACACCAGACTCAATAGCATCACGGGTTTATCGCTACCGGGCAAATTCGCCGCTTTCGCCGGGATAAACAGCATGTCGCCTTCAGGCAGGCTATGCTGCTGTTTTTCCAGTTGATTACTGTATTCGCCACGCAGCACGATATCGAGGCGCGGAAGGTCAATACATAAACTGCCGGACGGAAACGTGGGGGGCTGGGTCGCGAACCACACGCGGCCAAGACGCTGCGGGTTCAATACCAGGCCGCTGAACAGATCGGCGAAAAACTGTTGGTCTGCGGGGAGGCCTGGCTCTTTCATCGCTCTTTCTCTGCGCTATAAGTGCATTAACTGCCTGAACTCTTTCACTTTACTCCGACTCACCGGGATTTCAAATTCCAGATCTTTTAAGCGCAAAATGTAGGTGTTGTTAAACCAGGGTTCGATCTCGCGGATTTTATTCAGATTCACACAGAACGAGCGGTGGCAGCGGAAGAAATGCGAAGCAGGCAATTTGCTGCAAAATTCAGTGATGTTCATTGGCATCACATACGATTCGCGCCGGGTGTAGACAAACGTCATCTTTTCATGGGCTTCTGCGTAGTAGATGTCGTTGATCGGGGTCACGATGATCCGCTCATCTTTGATCAGATTGATCGTATCGTTTTCGCGGGTCACCGGACTGGCAGGCGAGGTTCCCGTTTGCTGTTGCTGCCAGGCGGCTTCCAGCTTTTGCAGCATGCCGACGATGCGTGATTCCTGATACGGCTTCAGGATGTAGTCAAAGGCCTCCAGTTCAAAGGCTTCAACAGCGTGCTCTTTCCACGCGGTAATAAAGACAATAAAGGGCTTGTGCGCGAACTGGCTGATGTTTTGCGCCAACAGGACGCCATCCAGCGAGGGAATATTGATATCCAGAAAAATGGCGTCAACGCGGTTGTGCTGGAGGTATTTCAGCACGTCCAGACCGTCGTCAAATGTGCCGACAATCTCCATCTGGCTGTGCTCTTTTATCAGCCAGCTAAGTTCCTGTTGGGCCAGGAATTCATCTTCAACAATGATGACTTTCACGACTTCACTCCTGGTTAAAGCAACAATGTGGCCGGTGCGGCTGCGGGCGAGTGCTGATTAGGCACATAAAAGGCAATCTCAGTGCCTGGCTCCAGACGGCGGATATGGAGGCCCTCGCCGTAGAGCAGCTTAACGCGATGATGCACATTCAACAGACCAATTTTATTGCCCGGCATTTCATTGGATTCGACCCGTTCAATCACTTTTGGATCGATGCCGTGGCCCGTATCCCGCACGGCAATCCGTACCCGATTACCGCACTCCGCAACGCTGATGGTGACCACCCCTTTTCCTTTGCAGGGCTGAATCCCATGGACGATAGCGTTCTCTACCAGCGGCTGAATCAGCAGGCTGGGAATATAACAGCTTACCTCTTCATCGATATCATAAATAACCGTCAGCTTGTCGCCAAAACGGGCCTGTTCGATGGCGATGTAATCCTTGATTTGATACAGCTCTTTTTTGATGTCGATCTGCTCATCGTCTTTTAATTCAATATTATAGCGAAGATAGCGCGATAAATTAAAAATCAGCTGGCGCGCAGTGTCTGGATTCAGCCGCACCGACGATGAAATTGCGTTCAGGGCGTTAAACAGGAAATGGGGATTTATTTTACTTTGTAGCGCACGCAGCTCTGCCTTATTTGCCATTTCGCGTAGCTGCTCCGCCCGGGAGACTTCCAACTGAGTCGAGATAATTTGCGACAGGCCGATGGCCATTTCTTGTAGCGAGGAGGTTATCTGGTGGGCGTGACAGTAGTAGATTTTTAGCGTACCGGTGACAACACCTTTCTCCCAAAGCGGAATCACCAGCATGGAGTGTATTTCCGGCGTACGGTGCGCTTCATCATTGTTTTTAATGATGATTTTTCCGTAATTGATCGCCTGTTGCGTAGTCGGACTGACGAAATCATCATTATCGCGGTAGTTAAGTTCACCCACGCCAACGTAGGCCAGCACGTGCTGGGTGTTGGTAATAGCGACGGCATCAGCATGGATATCATGGCGAATAATTTCGCACACCTGGCGAAGCGATTCGCTATTGACCTGGCGAAAAAGCGGCAGAGTTTTGTTGGCGATATCCAGAGCCAGCTTAGCCTGCTTCGCGGCGCTGGCTTCTTTCTCGCCTTCCACGCTTTGCACCAGCATGACGATAAAACCAATGCAGACACTACCAAGAATCATTGGGATGCCGATCTTCGAGACGATATCCAGCCCCAGTTCGGTGGTGGGCGCCCAGGCGACGACGAGGATCATGGTCAGAGATTCGCACAGCATTCCGCCTAAAATACCCGCACGCCAGTGCTGCGCTTTGGGGATCCTACGGTTGATCCAGCCGGCAATGCAGCCTGCCAGAATGCTGGTGATAAAGCAGGGCAGGGCGGTTACGCCGCCGATGTCGATCAGGTAGCGGTGGGTGCCCGCGATCAGGCCTGTAATGATACCGACCCAGGGACCGAACAGAATTCCCCCTGACATGACGGCGATAATACGTACGTTAACCAGTGAGCCTTCAACCGGTACGCCGGACCAGGTACTGAACAGGGCAAACATTGAGAAAATCGCGGTAACGGCGAGCAGCTCTTTCGGGGAGTGGGCAGACTTGTGCAACAGTTCGCGAAACAGGCGGATACGAATCAGGAAAAACAGACAGAACAGCATCAGCGCTGCCCGGTCGAATACCGCCAGCAGCATATTGAATATTTCGTGCACGGGTGACTCTTGCGCAAGGGTTAAACCTCTATGATAGGTAACCTGAGGCTGGATGACCAGCACCCGCGCAGCCTGTGGCTAATGGGGAAAAACCTTAATCTTAAAAGGGGATTGTTGCATGATTGTTGTATTTACAATGCCTGTCCTGTCAACGGAGCGCGAAAAGTAATATGTTTAACAATAAAATGTTAAATGGTGGTAATTTTAAGCGGAGTGTGAAAAAATTTTATTTCCTCATTTTTTCTGGCTATTCCTCTTTTATCTCAATAAAAAATATTTTGTTTTGCCTCTCGACAGAAGGAAATTATTCAGGCTATTTTCTAAACGTGCCACCATCGTGGCAGCGTCGCTCGGACGGTCCGGGCGCTAACGTTAATCTGAGGATATTATGGCTGACTCCCGCCCTGAACGTCGCTTTACGCGTATTGATCGTCTTCCCCCTTACGTTTTTAACATTACTGCTGAACTGAAGATGGCTGCGCGTCGGCGCGGCGAAGATATTATCGATTTCAGCATGGGGAACCCGGATGGGGCCACGCCTCCTCACATCGTCGAAAAACTCTGTACCGTGGCGCAGCGCCCGGATACGCACGGTTACTCAACCTCGCGCGGCATTCCGCGTCTGCGTCGGGCGATTTCCCGTTGGTACCAGGAACGCTATGACGTTGAGATCGATCCGGAATCCGAAGCGATTGTGACGATTGGCTCGAAAGAAGGATTGGCGCACCTGATGCTGGCCACGCTGGATCACGGCGATACGGTCCTCGTACCGAACCCGAGTTATCCGATCCATATTTATGGCGCGGTGATTGCCGGCGCGCAGGTACGCTCAGTGCCGCTGGTCGAAGGCGTCGATTTCTTTAATGAGCTGGAGCGAGCGATTCGCGAAAGCTACCCGAAACCGAAGATGATGATCTTAGGTTTTCCTTCCAACCCGACTGCGCAGTGCGTCGAGCTGGAGTTCTTCGAAAAAGTTGTGGCCCTGGCTAAACGCTATGACGTGCTGGTGGTTCATGACCTGGCCTATGCCGATATCGTCTACGATGGCTGGAAAGCGCCGTCGATTATGGAGGTACCGGGCGCTCGTGATGTCGCGGTGGAGTTTTTCACCCTATCGAAAAGCTACAACATGGCGGGCTGGCGTATCGGTTTTATGGTAGGTAACAAAACGCTGGTGAACGCGCTGGCTCGAATTAAGAGCTATCACGATTACGGAACCTTTACTCCGTTGCAGGTTGCAGCAATCGCCGCGCTGGAAGGCGATCAGCAGTGCGTGCGGGATATTGCTGAGCAATATAAACGTCGTCGAGATGTGCTGGTTAAGGGGCTGCATGAAGCCGGGTGGATGGTCGAGATGCCCAAGGCCTCGATGTACGTTTGGGCGAAAATCCCAGAGCAATACGCCGCGATGGGCTCACTTGAATTTGCCAAGAAACTGCTGAACGAGGCGAAGGTATGCGTTTCGCCGGGGATTGGTTTTGGTGATTATGGTGATACGCACGTGCGCTTTGCGTTAATTGAAAACCGCGACCGTACCCGCCAGGCGATCCGTGGCATCAAAGCAATGTTCCGCGCCGATGGCTTACTGCCTGCCAGTGCAAAATCGGCCACTGAAAGTACCGACTAACAACACGTTTCCCCAAAAGCAAACAGGAGCCATCAGGCTCCTGTTTTTTTGCTGCGTCTTTTAATTTAGATCATCAGGGCGAAAGTACCGGCCCAAACGATGACCATAAAAGAAATGCCCATAAAGAAATATTTCACTTTTCATCTCTCCGCGTACCTGAGGTACGTCTAAATGAACATATGCTAACCTGACAGAGAGCTGATGCACGCGTAAACGAAATGGAGAATTCCCTTCGTTTGCTTGTCTGCATCACCTCAGAATTCTGAGCTTTTATGCTCCAGACGGCGCTAATGTACGCCTAAAAATGAGGTGAGACAAGAGGCATTTTTTTATTTAATTTTAATAACTTACAAGTGTCGTGATTCGGCGACAGTTTAATTTCTGTCGGTAATAAATTGCTATTGAGCGACGAAATGTTTACTCGGAGAATTCTCATATCTCCATGATGTTAATGCGGTTAATTTTTCGCGGAATGAGATTATGAAAAGGTTAAAAATGACCAGATTAATGATGTTAGCACTCGTTCTTACGCCAGTGACGTCGATGGCGGCCTCGCCGATGGCATTCAATTTCAGCTGCGCAAGTATTGGTGGTGTGAATAGTGATGGTAAAGGCAATATCTGGATTGATGGCACTAAGGCGACGGTAAAGGCCTTCAATGAAAATTACTGGGAAGCAAAAAGCGGTAACAATACCGTGTCTATCTCCCGTAAAGATGACGGGAATCCGGACGTTTCCTGGACCGGGCCTAATCGTAAGCACGGGATTTGCCTGCCTGAAGACAATATCGACTTTTCAGGGGCAAAGAAATCGACCAGCAACGGGCCTTCTTTTTCCTGTTCTGCGGTAGCAAAGGGCAGTATCGAAGAGGTTATCTGTCAAAGTCCTTCGCTCTCAGCCATGGATTTGGCATTGAACGGGGCCTACAAGCAGGCGCTGGTAAAATCGAGTAATAACCCGACGCTCAAAGCAGAGCAACGCGGCTGGGTGAAAGGGCGTAACGAATGCTGGAAAGATCAGGATAAGCCAGCGTGTATAGCCCGTAACTACAATGAGCGAATGGCTGAATTACAGAACAAGTGGGGCGTGAAGTAATTCAGGCGCAGAAAAAAAGAAAGGCCTTTCGGCCTTTCTTTTTAGATGTACAACGAGGCTTCACCCATCGGGCGAGTTTTGAAGCGACGGTGGATCCAGAGATACTGCTCGGGCGCGCGCATGATCTCTTTTTCGATAATTTTGTTCATATACGCCGCTGCCTGGCTTTCATCTGTTGGATAACCTTCCATTTCTGGCGTGATGAACAGGCGGTAACCGGAGTTATCTGCTTTTCTCACCATGGTTACGGTCAGCATCGCTGCGCCCGATAACCGTGACAGCACGTAAGTACCGTTGGTGGTCGCGACGTTTTTGACTGCGAAGAAGGGGGCGAATGAACTCCCTTTACGACCGTAGTCCTGATCGGGGGCAAACCATACCGCTTCCCCTTTTTTCAGGGCGCCGACAATACCGCGCAGATTATTTCTGCCGATCATGGCCTTGTTGGAGCGCATACGACCGCGGGTTTGGATCCACTCCATCAACTTATTGTTGTGCGGGCGATAGGTTGCCATCATCGGTTGGCAAAGTCCCATTACGCGACCACCCAATTCGAGTGACATAAAGTGTACGCCTACCACCATCACGCCACGGTTTTGCATCTGTGCGCGTTTCAGGTTGTCCAGCCCTTCTACATCAAACCATTTGCGTACCCGGCGATCCGGCCAGAACCAGGCCATACCCGTTTCAAGCAGCGCCATGCCGAGTGAACGGAAGTTCTCATCGACCAGTTTGTCTCTTTCTTCTTGCGACAGATTTGGGAAACAGAGTTCGAGATTTTTATGAGCAATAGATTCACGGCGTTTTAAAAATGGACGAGCCAGCGTTCCTGTACGGGTACCAAGACAACACAATACGGGATAGGGAAGTTGTACCAGTAACCAGAGCACACCGACGCCAAACCATGTGAGCCAGTAGCGCGGATGCAAAAACGCGCGTGAAAATTTACATTGGGGGAACATAAGCACCTGTTGTTGATACGAAATAGGTGTATCGCGAAGATTCTTTAGTCTGCCGCTTTACAGTCTGTACTGATCGTTAGGCCGCCATGAACGACATTGGTTCCTGTAAAGAGTGTAAAACTGAGTCAGGACAAAACCAGGAAGGGGCATGAATGATCGGACGCTCAATGTACACCCGAATATTAATGTCAGCCAGAAATAATTACTCAAGATGCGTAAATGTTTTTACGGCGATTAAGGTCAAAAATGAGTCGATATATAATGCGTTGTTTTTATGACGATTAAATAAACGGCTGTCGAATAAATTAGTAGTCAGCGATTGAGTGATTTTTGTAACGAAAATGTTGCTTAAATTGCGAACCATTGGGAATTGTCTTAGAATATAAACTCAAGGGAGTGTAAGGACTTACGTAAATTTTTACGGCAAACAGGAGGTATCGCTATGTTCTATTTTTGGATCTTTCTCGCGTTGAGCATTCTGAGCGTCAGTTGCTATATCTGGCAGGTTATGGGGACTGCGGCGTCAATAAGTGCTTTTATCGGCATGGCCATACTCACGGCATTAATTTACGTTTTTACTATGCAGTTGACCAATGGTAACGAGATGGTTACCGGATTATTCCTTTTTCTTGCCCCAGCATGCGGTTTGATCATCCGCTTTATGGTGGGTTACGGTAAGCAATAAATTATCACGTTGAGCTATTTATTCTTTATCTGAATGTATTGAAGTGCCAGCATCGCTGGCACTTTTTGCGAGACTCAAATCGGTTACCGGGCATCAGCCAACTGGAGTGACGCTTCCTCTTGCTGAGCGTTTTTCCGTTGTTGTTCGAGTTCCAGCGCGCCGCGATGGGAGAGGTAGCAGAACAGGATGCAGCAGACAATCCCGCCCATCAACAGATAGAAGCCGCCATGCCATCCCATTTTATCGACCATCACGCCAAACAGGCTGGTTCCCAGCGATGCGCCAAAAATGTAGCTCATGAATCCGCGTAACCCTACCGCAGAACCTACTGCGAAGCTGGGGACGATTTCCATGGTCTGAACGGAGGCCAGGAACTGCGGAACATAAATCAGGCAACCCACGATGGCGGCAAAAATAGTGACCATCAGCAGCGATTCACTTTTCCAGTAACCGATCAGGCAGACGAAAATCAGCGCCATACAGATCATGGCCAGCGGCATGCGACGGCCTTTAAACAGTTTATCGGTGAGCCAACCCGCCAGTAATGTGGAAGGAATTGCCGCCCATTCGAAAAACAGAAAAGCTATGCTCATTTGCTCTTTCGAGAAATGTTTTTCGGTTAATAAATAAATTGGCAGCCAGCTAATCATACCAAAACGCACCATATAGACAAAAACGTCTACCAGTGAAACATACCAGGCATTTTTATTACGCAATACATAGGTGCAGAAGATCTGGAAGGCACTCATATTTTCTGGCGCCTGGACAGCGTGTCGGGAATTTAATACGACTTTTTCTTCCGGCATCATTTGTTCCAGAGCCGGCAAACCCTCCTGGCGTGGTGAACCTTTCCCCAGCATCAGCACAATAAAAGCAAACAGTACGGCAACACAGGCCGGAACAATATAGCTGGCGCTTTGCCAGTGTTCGCTCCCCAAAATGGCAAACGCGGCGCCAACAATCGGGGCGACAATACCACCGCCAACGTTGTGTGAGATATTCCAGAATGCGCCAACGCGTCCACGTTCTTTACGTGGAAACCAGTTAGCGATGGTAATAAATGAAGGGCCAACGCCCATCCCCTGAAACAAACCGTTGAAAACGACCAACGCGGCGAATATCCAGAATCCGGTACTGAACCCCAGGCCTACGTTGACGATAGCGCACAGGATCAGGCCGCATGCCATGAAGACTTTCGGGCTGGCTTTGTCTGCCAGACTGCTCATAATGCCTTTACTGATCCCATAGGCAATAAGCATGCAGCTGCTGAGTAAACCAATCTGCGTAGCGCTGAGATCCAGGTGCTCCTTCAGATATGGAGTCGAGAGCGTGAAGTTATTGCGCACAATATAGTACGCAAGATAGCCAAGAAATACGCTGAGTAATGCCTGAATGCGGTATCGGCCATAAGTTGCCTGGACTTTCTCCGCCGGGACTTTATTCGCCGCTGGTCCTGCCTTAAATATTGATAACATATCATCACCTAATTTTTTATTGATGTGAATATCAGGATTTTTCGCAGTGAAGAGTGAAATAGACGGCAAAGAAACTCAAGTTGATGAAATGTGTCACTATTGACTCAATTTTCGGGCGGCGTGGCAGATTTTGACTCTTTTTTAATAATGGATTTTCAATTCTATTCTTTCACGGACATTTTTATCATCGGCGTGTGCGGGTATTAACAAATTCAGGCTGCATTTTCGGGTATTCTTTACTGATGTCGTCACTTTCCGTTTGGTTATTCTACGAATAACCTTATTCTTCCCCCCAGCGGTGATAAACGGGTAAGTTTTGTCTCAATATTATTTTTTGTACATGTTGGTATTTATGAACGGGATCACAAACAGACTGTTGGGCCGGGGGCGTTTTTGGGCATTCTTGCTCTGTTTTATGTCGCTGTCGGCGAGCTGCCAGGTCCTGGGTAAAGAGCTGGTGATGGCGACCACCTTTTCCCCAGGGGCCACGGCCTGGATTATCCAGCGCTGGCAGACGGAGCCAGGGTCAGTGATGATTCGCACGTTAAACCGGACCAGCGGTTCGCTGGAACAGTTGCTGGATACTGCGAATGCGGAAAACGTCGATCTGATTTTGACCTCATCACCCATGCTGTTGCAGCATCTTCAGGAGCACCAGAAGCTGGCACCTTTCGATAATGCGCTGCCTGAAAGCCAGCGGCTGGTGCCAGACTCGATTCGCTCGACCTCCGTGGCTGTGGCGATATCAGGGTTTGGCCTGTTGATTAATCGTTCTGCGCTGGCGGCGCGGCATCTTCCGCCGCCTGCCGACTGGGGGGATTTAACGCAGCCTAAATATCAGAACGCGCTGTTGATGAGTAGCCCGTCGCGTTCCGATACCAACCACCTGATGGTTGAGTCGCTGCTGCAACAGAAAGGGTGGGAAGAGGGCTGGGCGACGCTGTTGGCCAGCGCCGGTAATCTGGTAACGATTTCATCACGCAGTTTTGGCGTGGCCGACAAAATTAAGAGCGGTCTGGGCGTGGCGGGGCCGGTTATTGATAACTATGCCAACCTGTTGCTTAACGATCCGCACCTTACTTTTACCTATTTCCCTCGCTCGGCGGTGTCACCCACCTATGTTGCCGTACTCAAGAATAGCCAGCACCCCAACGAAGCGCGTCGCTTTATCCGCTATCTGTTAAGCCCGGAAGGACAGCGGATCCTTGCGGATGCGAACACGGGGAAATATCCGGTCACGCAGCTCGCGCCTGATAACCCACGCGCCGCTCAGCAGGCTATTTTGATGAGCCAGCCCGCGCTTAATTATCGGCTGATCCTTAAGCGGCAACAGTTGGTGCAGCGGATGTTTGATACCGCCATCAGTTTTCGACTCGCGCAGCTGAAAGATGCCTGGCGGGCGCTATACAGTGCGGAAGCGCGCCTGAAACGCCCGCTACCCGAAATCAGAGCATTACTGACCAGCGTCCCGATAGACGCCAGAAGTAGTGAGGATGAGGCCTGGCTTGCGCAATTTGAGAATAAAAGCGTAGCCGAACAGCAGATGATGGAGTGGCAGCTCTGGTTTCTTAAAAATCAGCGTCAGGCGATATCCAAACTGGAAGAGTTAAAATGAAAGGTGGTTCGATACTGCAACGCCTGCGCCAGCTCAGCATCAGCAGCAGCCTGCGGGGAGCGTTTCTGACGGGCGCATTACTGACGTTGAGCGTAAGCTGCGTCAGTTTGTACTCCTGGCATGAGCAGAGCTCGCAGATACGCTATTCACTTGATGATTACTTCCCGCGCGTACATTCCGCTTTTTTGATAGAAGGAAATCTCAACCTGGTTGTGGATCAGCTTAATGAATTCCTGTTGGCCCCCAACACCACGGTGAGGCTGCAACTGCGCAATCAAATTATTTCTCATCTGGACAAAATTGAGGTGCTGAGCCGGGGATTACAATCGGCAGAACAACAGCAGTTGGCGGTGATTTTGCAAGACAGTCGGGCGCTGATGGCGGAGCTGGACCGGGTGCTCTACAACATGTTCCTCGTGCGCGAAAAGGTGAGTGAACTCTCCGCGCGCATCGACTGGCTACATGATGATTTTACTACTGAGCTGAATTCGCTGGTGCAGGATTTTACCTGGCAGCAGGGGACGTTGCTGGATCAAATTGAGGCCAAAAACGGCGATGCAGCGCAGTATCTCAAACGTGCCAGAGAGGTACAAAACGAGCAGCAGCAGGTTTACACCCTGGCAAGAATTGAAAATCAGATCGTGGATGATTTACGCGACAGGCTCAATGAACTGAAGTCGGGTAGCGACGACGGAATGCTGGTGGAGAATCATATCCGCTATCTGGAGAACCTGAAGAAAACGGCGGATGAAAATATCCGTACCCTCGATGACTGGCCCAGTACTATCACCCTGCGGCAAACCATTGATGAGTTACTGGAAATCGGGATGATGAAAAATAAAATGCCCGATACCATGCGCGATTATGTCGCCGCGCAAAAAGCGCTCGTTGATGCTAACCATGCCAGAGAGGCAACGCTCGGGCGCTTTCGAACACTGCTTGAGGCGCAGTTGGGGAGTAGCCATCAGCAAATGCAGATGTTTAACCAGCGGCTGGAACAAATTGTTCGCGTCAGCGGTGGACTTATTCTGCTGGCGACGCTGCTGGCGCTACTTCTCGCCTGGGGGCTCAACCATTACTTTATTCGTTCGCGTCTGGTGAAGCGTTTTACCGCACTCAACCAGGCCGTGGTGCAAATTGGTCTTGGCAGAACGGATGCCACCATCCCGGTTTATGGGCGCGATGAGCTCGGGCGCATCGCAGGATTGCTGCGCCATACTCTGGGCCAGTTGAGTGCGCAAAAAAATCAGCTGGAGCAGGAAGTGACAGAGCGCAAGGAGATAGAATCCGATCTCCGGGCAACGCAGGATGAACTGATCCAGACGGCAAAACTGGCAGTGGTTGGACAGACCATGACCACGCTGGCGCACGAGATTAACCAACCGCTGAATGCGCTGTCGATGTACCTGTTTACGGCGGGAAGGGCAATTGAACAAGGACAATCCGCTCAGGCCAGAAGTACGTTAACCAAAGCGGAGGGGCTGATTATCCGTATTGATGCCATTATCCGTTCGCTGCGTCAGTTTGCACGTCGGGCCGAGCCGGGCGCGCCTTTGCATCCGGTCGATCTGCGACAAACATTCAGCGCCGCCTGGGAACTGTTGGCCATGCGGCATAAGCCTCAGCAGGGTACGCTGACGCTTCCAGCCCAGAGTGTATGGGTGACAGGTGATGAAGTGCGTATTCAGCAGGTGCTGGTAAACGTACTGGCAAATGCGCTGGATGCCAGTCCGACTGGCGCGCAAATAGAGGTTCACTGGCAGGCTGAGGGCAGCCGATTGTGCGTCTTTGTCTGCGATAACGGCCCCGGCTGGCCGGAGGCGTTATTGCCATCACTATTAAAGCCGTTTACCACCAGTAAGGATGTGGGGCTCGGTATTGGCTTATCGATTTGTGTATCGTTAATGGGGCAAATGAACGGCGAGCTGCGCCTGGCGTCGACACCGGGGCGTAATGCCTGCGTCGTTCTGCAATTTAATCTGACGGATGTAAACGATGTTGTGTGATGACTATTCTGTTCTGCTGATTGATGATGATGCCGATGTTCTCGACGCTTACACTCTGTTGCTTGAACAAGAGGGGTACCGTGTCTATGCATGCAATAACCCTTTTGATGCCCGAAACTGGCTGCAAGCCGACTGGCCGGGGATTGTTCTGAGCGATGTGTGTATGCCTGGCTGCAATGGAATAGACCTGATGACGTTGTTTCATCAGGATGATAATCAGCTACCTATCCTGCTAATCACCGGGCATGGCGATGTCCCGATGGCGGTGGAGGCAGT
Organism: Citrobacter sp. Cb023; assembly: GCF_030336805.1. NCBI lineage: Bacteria > Pseudomonadati > Pseudomonadota > Gammaproteobacteria > Enterobacterales > Enterobacteriaceae > Citrobacter > Citrobacter sp. Cb023. Next base: position 38,070 of record NZ_JAOWCV010000034.1, read on the forward strand.
AAAGAAAGGCGCATGGGACTTTCTGCAAAAACCGGTCGACCCCAGCAAACTGCTGTCGCTGGTAGAGGATGCGCTGCGTCAGAGAAAATCCGTGATTGCCCGTCGCCATTATTGCCAGCAAAAGCTTCAGGTTGAACTGCTCGGCTACAGTGACTGGGTCAATCAGTATCGTCAACGTCTGCAACACCTGGCGGAAACGGATATTGCCGTCTGGTTTTATGGCGAGCCGGGAACGGGACGTATGACCGGAGCCCGGTATTTGCATCAGCTTGGGCGCAGCGCTGATGGGCCGTTTATCCGCAGTGAACTAACGCCCGGGAACGCGGGACTACTCAATGACCTTATTGCACAGGCGCAAGGAGGAACGCTGGTCCTGAGCCATATTGAGTGCCTGACACGTGAACAGCAGCACCATCTGGTGCATCTGCAAAGTCAGGAGCGGCGTCCGTTTCGTCTGATAGGCATTGGTGACACATCGTTAGTGGAACTGGCGGCAACCAACCAGATTGTGGCCGAACTCTACTACTGTTTTGCGATGACGCAAATCGGTTGCCAGCCGTTGTCACAGCGTCCGGATGATATTGAGCCGCTGTTTCGTCATTACCTGCAGAAAGCCTGTCTGCGCCTGAACCATCCCGTGCCCGAGGTTGAAGGGGAGTTACTGAAAGGCATGCGGCGTCGCGTGTGGTTAAGTAATGTCCGGGAACTGGCGAATGCCGCCGAGCTTTTTGCCGTTGGGCTACTCCCGCTGGCTGAAACCGCGAATCCGCAGCTGCATCTGCCTGAACCGACACCGCTCGATCGGCGGGTTGAAGAGTACGAGCGACAGATCATTACTGAAGCGCTAAATATTCATCAGGGGCGCATTAATGAAGTGGCGGAGTATTTACAAATCCCGCGTAAAAAATTGTATTTACGCATGAGAAAATACGGGCTGAGCAAAGAACACTATAAGTTTTAGTCGCCAGGATTGGGGGAGAAGGGACGTCGAGAGTATTTCGGTGGCGGCGTTGGCGTTCACCGAAATAGGCAACGGAAGTCCAGGTGATTATCTGGTTGTCTTTCTTACCACATCAAATCATCAGGGATGACAAAATCAGCATACGGATCGTCTTCGTCCTTCGCTTCCTGGCTCAGCTCGCAATTTAAAACAATATAACTTGCATCGCGCTGCGTAATCTTGTCGGCGACGACAGCCGGGATAATGGCGTATTCGCTATCGTTGCCGCTTTCAGCCGTCAGTCGGGCAATGGCCAGACGGCCCTTGATCAGCTGAGACTGAGTCACCTTGTCAACATAGACTTTTTTGATCAGGTTATTATCAGTAAAGTTGTAACCAATATCGCCACGGGTAATGGTGATTTTATTCATTTCAATCAGTTGCTTGATCTGGGCTTTATATTCTTTAGACAGCGCGGCCTGTTTCTGCTGTTCGCTGAGCTGCTTGTCGCGCTCAATTTGCGCTTTTTTATTCTCTTCAACCGCTTCTCTGGCTTCGCGAGCCTGAACGCGCGATTTCTTCGCCGTTCTTTGCACTTTGGCCACTTTTTTGCTGCTGACCAGACCTGCCTTAAGCATCTGTTCTTGTAGGGTAAGTTTTGTCATCGTCGCTTCTAATCCAATAAAATCGTTGTCAGGATTATAACCTTAACGTTCGGCGGGATGCCAGAAAATGGCCGTGCCACGACGGTTATCTCCAGTAGGCGTCACTGTTCTGTGTCTTACTCCCTTTCCGAATCGTGTTGATAGTTAACCCGTTTTTTAATAAGAAATAATATGCTGAATGATTTAACTAACTTGAGAATAGATATCATAAATATAAATATTCCAGTGATTTATCCTGATTGTCGTAATCAAATAGAGTTATTTTGGCAGGTATTTAATCTAAAAAACAATCAGTTGTCTCTTGATCAAATTTAAAGTGCAGCCTCATTGCGCCGATAACCATAATGAAAATATGGACAATGGAGGGAAGTGGCATGTGGTGGGTTTATCGAATGCCGATGAAAATGAAGTTAATAATCGCGCTACAACCACTATTATTGGCGTTATGTTGGTTTGCTGGTTCAGGAATATTGACGCGCATTGAGACAGAACGGCAGATGGAAAATATTGCTCAACTGACAGCGCTCGCGCGTAGTGCCGGAAATGTGGTGCATGAGCTGCAAAAAGAACGGGGAATGAGCGTCGGATTTCTGGGGGCTGAAGGGAAGACGTTCAAAGATGAGTTAACCGCGCAGCGGGCTTTAACCGATCGCGAGATCGAGGTCTTTGTGCGTTCACTGTCCGATACTGCATTACCAGAAGGGGATGCCGCCAATTCTGTCGCCACGTTTAAGAAAAACATTCTGTCGCTTGCCACCATCCGGGAAAACGTCACGCGATTGGGGCTTCCGGCCTCAGATGTCGTTAAGTTTTATACTAATGTCATTGCTGATGTGCTGAGTTTTGTGGGCAGGTTGGGACAGTTGACGGATTCAGGCGAGATGGCGAACGCATTCGCCGCCTACTACAACTTGCTGAATTTGAAAGAACAAGCAGGTATTGAACGCGCGCTGCTGTCAAATATCTTTTCCTCCGGTCATTTCGCCGAGGGGCAGTTACATCAACTCAGTGATGTCGTCAGTAAACAGAACGTCTGGCTGGCACAATCGTTGCGTCTGAGCCCTCCGGAACAGGCGACCATGCTGGAAAGCCGCTTACAGTCCACAGAAGCGTCAAAAGCCCTCTCATTTCGCGAAACCGCGTTTAGTCATGCCGCGAACGGTGGATTTGATGTCGATCCTACTGTCTGGTTCAAGGTTCAAACCCAGCGTATTGAAGTGATGCGGCAGATAGAAGATGTGACGGCGAATCTTCTGTTAGCGAATGCGGAAAAACTCGCGCAGGATGCACGAAAAAACTGGCAAATATATATGATTGTCAGCTTGTTAGCGCTCCTGGCATCATTGGCGTTCGCAGGGGCAATCGCTATCAATATGCATCGTCAATTTAGTGACACGCTCCGCAAGATTGCGGGTATGAACGGCGATCTGACTCAACGACTGGCGACCCCAGGGAAAGATGAGCTTTCCTCACTTAATCGCGCCTATAACACGATGCTGGAAAGTATTCAGCATATCGTCCAGGAGATTAAACAAGGCTCCGTGGTTTTATCCGATGCCAGCAGCAGTATTACGGCGGGTAATCAGGACCTGGCCCAACGCACGGATGAACAGGCAGCATCAATAGTACAAGCGGTGGCCAGTATGGAACAGCTCTCCACGACGATTACGCAAACGGCGGACAATGCCCGCGAAGCGGAGCATCTGACAATCAGGCTGGAAAAAGAGGTCCGCCAGGCCAGTAACGTCGCCAGTGCGGCAAATCAGAGCATGGGGGATATTCGCTCTTCCAGTGAGAAAATCTCGAATATTGTGACCTCGATAGACGATATTTCGTTTCAGACTAACTTGCTGGCGCTGAATGCGGCAGTGGAAGCTGCACGGGCAGGAGAGATGGGCAGGGGGTTTGCGGTTGTCGCCAGTGAAGTGCGGAATCTTTCGCAGCGTTGTGCCAAAGAAGCTAATCAGATCCGCGAGCTGGTCGCGCAGAATATGGTAAAAATTAGTGAGGGTGTTGAGCGGGTTACGGCGTCCGCTACCGCGCTAGAAGCCGCGGCGGACAATACCACCAGCATGAAGCAATATATTGCGGATATCGCTCGTGTAGCGACGGAACAATCGCAAGGGGTAACTCAGATTAACCTGGCACTGCGACCTATGGAGCAGGTCACGCAGCAAAACGCGGCGTTGGTTTCTCAGGCCGCAAGCGACAGCCAGCGCCTGGACAATCTGTCTGTCACTATGAAGGATCTGGTCAATCGTTTTGTTGTCTGACCTGACGCCGTTTAACCGACCCGGACAACATACCGGGTCGGTTCATCCCCTGGCGGGGAAATAGTATTAACGATAAATTGCTACAACGGGTTTTCCGTCATCGCCTATGGTTCCCCGATACATACCTTCAGAGTTGAAGGACATGGTGTAATTACCGGCTTTATCAAGCACAATTACTCCACCGCTGCCATTCAGCGCCTTAACTTCATCCAGAGCATTCTGCGCTGCGTCTTTTAAAGGAGTATTGCGGTATTTCACCTGGGCTGCAATGTTATACGCGGTCAGCGTGCGGATAAACATTTCTCCTGAGCCGGTTGCGGATACCGCCACGGTTTCATTGTCGGCATAATTTCCTGCGCCAATGATAGGTGAATCCCCCACACGTCCGTAACGTTTGTTGGTCATTCCGCCTGTAGACGTTCCGGCAGCGAGATTACCGTCTTTATCCAGAGCAACAGCGCCGACAGTGCCATATTTATAGTCATACATCATCGGGTCAGCGAACAGGGCAGCGCTCTTTCCATCGTGATCAAGGAGCACTTTTTCTTTTTGGATTGCATTCTGTAATTGCTGCCAGCGAAAATCTGTTTTGAAATAAGCAGGATCAACGGTTGCGAGTCCCTGTTCTTTTGCAAAGGTATCCGCGCCTGTCGAGACCATGAGTACGTGCGGGCTTTGAGTCATAACGGCATACGCCGCATTAATTGGGTTTTTAACCGTGGTTACACCGGCAACGGCACCGGCTTTTCGGGTTTTCCCATCCATAATGGACGCATCCAGTTCATTGCGGCCATCGTGGGTAAACACGGCACCTTTACCTGCATTGAAGAGAGGAGAATCTTCCATCACATTAATCGCTTTCTGAACGGCTTCCAGGCTGCTACCGCCTTTATTCAGAACCGCATAACCTGCATTCAGAGCTTCAGTGAGTTTTTCTGTATACTGCTTTTCCTGTTCTGGTGTGATGGTATCTTTTGTAATGGTACCGGCACCACCATGGATCACCAGCCTTATCGGCGATTGCGCGTCTCCCCATGCGGGAGCTGTCAGTAAGGTACAAAGGGTCAAAGTAGCGATACTGGTCTTGATTCTGAACATATGAATAAATTCCTTTTTTCTGAGTGATGAATCATTTCCGATAATGTTTCTCATTATCGGTATTAATCAGCCTGTTTATGGAGAACTTATTCCTGACAAACTGGCTAAAGATTAATCATGGCTATACTTCAATAACCATAATTTTGGTTAATTGATTTTAGTCAAAATATATTTTTAATGATTGATTTATCAATAAATGAAGCGTTTCCGCAGAAGTTTCTATCATTCCACTGACCATACTCACAGGCTTCCGGTTGCAGTCTGTCGCTGGTAAAGTGAGCAACCAATACCGAGATGTGGCCAGAAGGGAATTCCGAGTGACCGAACGTATTGATTATCAGACTGAAAAATACAGCTTTACTGAGGCGACTGAAAGTTCCCGTCTGGCTGGCCAGTGGGCTGATGTTATTGCTGAATGTCGGGAAATGAAGGCGGGTCCGCAAGAGCGTCTGCGTATTGCTTTATTGAATGTGGACTATGTGACCAGCTTTGAGCTGCCTTTCCGCTTGTTATTACTCCGTACCCCGCAACTGATTGCCAGCGTTCGTGAAGAGCTGCAGCTTAGTCAGAAAAACGTAATCTTTAACGGCAAACGCTTTGGTTGTGTTTACAGCCTGAAAGCGAGTCTCGGCGGGATACCGGATGAATTTCAGTACCGCCTGTCGCATCGTATTCGACGCATTAATCGTGCAGGTTCAAGCGAAGCGCCATATCAGCAAATTGCTAAAACGGTGAAAGCACCGCGTGAGCGTCTGAAGCTGGCACTGGAATCAGGCCTTGATGTCACTGCTTTGGACGGGCTTTTCTGGTTTGGCAGCCAACGTATTGCTGCTGACGTACTGAGGCTGAGAAAATCAGGGATGCGGATAGCTACTGAGCAGACAATGGTGTCCGACAATCTTACTGCAACGGTGAGGAATGTGCCGTTTTATCGCCTGGCTCAGGGATGAACTGACAGGTAAATGAAAGGATTTAGCCGGATGCATTTAATTAAAAGTGTCCCCTGCAGGAATCGAACCTGCAACTAGCCCTTAGGAGGGGCTCGTTATATCCATTTAACTAAGGGGACGAAGCGGCACGAGTATAGCGTTTTTTACTCACAACGGTAAGCCTCAGGCCACCCAACTGCTCAAACCGTCACCATTCACGCCTGTTTTTTCTGGTTTTTCTGCTTTTGCTCATCCCGCCTGGCTTGCAACCTGGCTTCTTCTTTGCGTTTATTGCTCATATCATTGCGGATCTGCGCGTGGCTCATCAGCGCGAAGATAAACGTCCCGCCACAGATATTCCCGGCGAGCGTTGGTAGCGCAAAGGGCCAGAAGAAATCACTCCAGTGCAGCGTACCATTAAAGACCAGATAGAGAATTTCCACCGAACCGACGACGATGTGCGTGGTATCGCCCAGCGCAATCAGCCAGGTCATCAGAATAATAACCACAATCTTTGCCGCACCGGCGGCGGGAAACATCCATACCATAGTGGCAATTAACCAGCCAGAAATGATGGCGTTGGAAAACATCTCCGTTGGCGTATTTTTCATCACATCCATGCCGATTTTGACAAAAGCATCGCGGGTTTCTTCATCAAAAATCGGCATATGCTCAAACGCCCAGGCGGCAACCCCGGTGCCAATAATATTACCTAGCAGAACCACACTCCACAGGCGCATCAGCAGGCCAAAATTGCCGAGCGTAGGGTTTTGCATTACCGGCAGGACGGCGGTGACGGTATTTTCGGTAAACAGTTGCTGGCGAGCCATAATGACAATTATAAAGCCGAAGGTATAACCGAGGTTCTCCAGCAAAAATCCTCCAGGCACACCTTCCAGTTGCACATGAAAAATTCCTTTAGCCAGTAGCGAGGCGCCCATCGAGAGTCCCGCAGCGATGGCTGACCACAGTAGCGCCATCGCGTCGCGCTCCATTTCTTTCTCCCCATCCTGGCGGATATGTTCATGGATCGCCATGGCGCGGGAGGGGAGTCTGTCCTCATCGACCTCAATCTTTTTACCCTCTAGCTTTTCGTCACTGTCGACCTGAAGTTCGTCGCTGTGCCGATCAATCTTTTCGTTCTCAATGTCATTCATAGCCGAATCCTGAATTAGCACGTATTGCTAAAGCGTAGCGGCTTTTGTCCGAAAATCAGCGGGAGAAAGTCTGAGATAGCAAAAATGGTAACGTTTGTTTTTATTGGGGTAGCTAGAATAGAGCCGCCGCGGAGTACGCATTACCAGGCTATGATCAAATCAGCAACACAGGGTATATAGACATCATTTGACGTGCTGTTACAATCGCTCACATCTAAACAGGCGGATACGTCATCGTTCCGTCATGGATGGCAATCAGCGATAGCCATAATACACAGGGAGACACTTATGAAGCTTCGCCTGTCGGCGCTTGCGCTGGGAACCACACTTTTGGTGGGGTGTGCGAGCTCTGGTACTGAACAGCAGGGGCGTTCGGACCCATTTGAAGGGTTCAACCGCACCATGTACAACTTCAACTTTAATGTTTTAGATCCATACGTTGTTCGACCGGTGGCAGTTGCCTGGCGTGATTATGTCCCGCAGCCGGCGCGTAACGGTTTGAGCAATTTTACCGGCAACCTTGAAGAGCCGGCCGTTATGGTCAACTATTTCCTGCAAGGCGACCCCTATCAGGGGATGGTGCACTTCACCCGTTTCTTCCTGAACACCCTGTTAGGTATGGGCGGATTTATCGACGTGGCGGGTATGGCTAATCCGAAGTTACAGCGCGTTGAACCACACCGTTTTGGTAGTACGTTAGGCCACTATGACGTTGGTTACGGACCGTATATGCAGCTTCCATTCTACGGCAGCTTCACGCTGCGTGATGATGGCGGCGACATGGTGGATACGCTGTATCCGGTACTGTCCTGGCTGACCTGGCCGTTGTCGATAGGTAAATGGACGGTTGAAGGGATTGAAACCCGCGCGCAACTGCTTGATTCCGACGGTCTGCTGCGTCAGTCTTCCGACCCTTACATCATGGTGCGAGAAGCTTACTTCCAGCGTCATGACTTTATTGCGAACGGTGGGAAACTCAAACCAGAAGAAAACCCGAACGCGAAAGATATTCAGGACGATTTAAAAGAGATCGATTCCGAGTAAGGAAGGTTGAAAATAAAAAGGTGAGCTAAAAAGCTCACCTTTTTTATATCTGAAGAAAATCAGAATGCGTAGTTGAAGTTGGTACCGAACAGCCAGGCTTTACCTTCAGAATCGAAAGTATACGGGCCTTCTTTGACGGTCACTTTCTGGCCGTGCATATAAGAAACGCCTACGTCAATGGATGCGTCATCATTGAAGGCGTAAGTGGTACCCGCACTCAACCACAGACGGTCCTGGTCCGGAATGGAGATGGAACGCTTGCTCGCAGGAACCGGGCTATCGTCATAGGCGATACCGGTACGGAAGGTCCAGCTTTTATCCATGTAATAAGTCGTACCCAGCGCGATGCGGTAAGAATCTTTGAAGCCTTCTTCTTTATAGAACAGCGTCTGCCCGTTGGTGCCGGTTGCTTTCAGTTCCTGGAACTGACTCCAGCTGGTGTAAGCCATGCTGTAGTGAATAGCCCACTGTGGTGCAACGCGGTTGTAACCCGACAGTTCCCACATTTCCGGCAGGTTAAGCGTCAGAGAACCTGGGACGGTGGCGTTGGTGGTTCCCCAAGGGAACGCCGTGCCTGCGCCAGGTAACGCGTTGGCCTGGGTGCGGATGCCGCTCTTGTAATCGCCATCGAAGTCGATTTTGACTTCAGACCGATACGTTAAACCGTAGCGGTTATTTTTATCCAGCTCGTACAAAATTCCGGCGTTCCAGCCGTAACCCCATTCGTCACCTTTCAGGCTGGCAATTTTCTGGCTGACTTTTGGCAATGCAGCAGTTTGTTCACCGGAATAACGCTCAATTTTTGCATCGGCATAGACGGCATTAAAACCAACGCCAAAGCTCCAGCTATCATTCAGACGGTAGGCACCGCTCAGGTTCAGGTTGACCGTTTTAAGATCGGTCTTCCCGCCGTATTCGCCGACGATGTAGTTATCGTTAAATTCGGTTGCCAGGCCATAGTTTGACGTGACAGAAGCCCCCCAACCAAACTGTTCGTTGATCGGCATTACGAAGTGAGCATTGGGAACCCACGCCGTAGGCGCGATGTTGTCCGCATCGGTGCTGCGTCCGGTGTATGGCGATTTACCGGAAATATTCACGTCTGGATCGATATACACCGCACCCGCTGAAAAAGTAGGGCGGTCAAACATCATAATCAGCGCCGGGTTACGACTGGCGTTACCTGCATCATCTGCAATAGCGCCTTCACCCGAATATGCCCGGCCAAGGCCAGAGGAAGAAAATTCGTTTAACTGAAAGCCTGCAGACCAGGCCTGTGTGGAGATAATTGCCACTGCGACTGCGAGAGCAGACTTTGTAAACAGGGTTTTCTGGCTCATGACCATAACCTCATTGATTTATTTTTATACAAACAATGTTACATACCGTAACAGGAGCGCGAAGTGTAGGGTCTGAGGTACAACTTAGAAATCAGACCAGTGCCGAGAGTATAGGTCTGACCAGCTGAAATGTTGCAAGTATGTTTATAAATATTTTCAATTCTGATCTCGGAAACGCGATCCAGCTGGCAAAATTGCGGGTATGCACACTCACCTGTTTGGGTGATTTTTGTTTTAGATCATTTTTAAGTGTGATTTCGGTCACTTATCCCATTTCATACAATTAACGACTGGAGAGGCGAATAATGGGAGCGTAAAATATCCCCATCGTTTATCTGGCACCACAGGTGCGAATACAGAGGAAATCTACAATGAGTAAATGCAGTGCTGATGAAACCCCGGTTTGCTGCTGTATGGATGTTGGCACCATCATGGACAACTCCGATTGCACCGCGTCATACAGCCGTGTGTTCGCGAATCGTGCAGAGGCAGAAGAAACGCTGGCCGCTCTGACTGAGAAGGCGCGTGGCGTGGAATCTGAGCCTTGCCAAATCACCTCGACCTTTACTGAAGAGTCTGAAGGTGTGCGTCTGGATATCGACTTTGTTTTTGCCTGTGAAGCTGAAACGCTGATCTTCCAACTGGGTCTGCGTTAATCCCTTCTTTAAAAGCCCTTGTTACCCGGTAGCAAGGGCTTTTTCGTCACTGTCAGTGATTATTCACTGTGTCTTAGCTCCCACTTTCTTTTCTCCCTGCTTGGCTAAATGTAAAAAATTGGTTAAGACTGTGATCAGGTCAGACCACTTATTTTTATTTTTTACAGGGGAGTGTTATGAGTCAGGCTTTACCGCTGGTTACCCGCCAGGGCGATCGCATCGCCATCGTAAGCGGATTGCGTACGCCATTTGCCCGCCAGGCAACCGCGTTTCATGGCATTCCCGCCGTAGATTTGGGGAAAATGGTCGTTGGCGAGCTGCTGGCGCGCAGCGAAATTTCTGCTGATGTGATTGAGCAACTGGTCTTTGGCCAGGTGGTGCAAATGCCCGAAGCCCCAAATATTGCTCGTGAAATCGTGCTGGGAACCGGGATGAATGTGCACACCGATGCCTACAGCGTAAGCAGAGCCTGCGCCACCAGCTTCCAGGCGGTGGCGAATGTCGCGGAAAGCCTGATGGCGGGGACTATTCGTGCAGGAATTGCCGGCGGTGCGGACTCCTCGTCAGTTCTGCCTATTGGCGTTAGCAAAAAGCTGGCTCGGGTGCTGGTGGATGTCAATAAGGCCCGGACCACCGGTCAGCGTCTTAAACTTTTCTCCCGACTGCGCTTACGTGACCTGATGCCCGTACCGCCAGCCGTCGCCGAGTATTCCACCGGTTTACGCATGGGGGATACGGCCGAGCAAATGGCCAAAACTTATGGGATTACGCGAGAGCAACAGGATGCCCTGGCGCACCGTTCTCATCAGCGCGCCGCTCAGGCGTGGTCTGAAGGCAAACTGGCAGATGAGGTGATGACCACCTACGCGCCACCTTTCAAAGATCCTTTTTCAGAAGATAACAATATTCGCGGCAACTCTACGCTGGCCGATTACGCCAAACTGCGTCCGGCCTTTGACCGAAAGCACGGCACCGTTACCGCGGCGAACAGTACCCCGCTAACGGACGGCGCAGCCGCCGTGATTATGATGACGGAATCGCGTGCGAAAGAGTTGGGGCTGGTGCCGCTGGGATACCTGCGTAGTTTTGCCTTTACCGCCATCGATGTCTGGCAGGACATGCTGTTGGGGCCGGCGTGGTCAACGCCGCTTGCCCTGGAGAGAGCGGGTCTGACCATGGCTGATTTAACCCTGATCGATATGCATGAAGCATTTGCCGCACAAACGCTGGCGAATCTTCAACTGCTGGGTAGCGAACGTTTTGCCCGCGAAGTGCTCGGCAGGGCGCATGCCACGGGCGAGGTTGATGACAGTAAATTTAACGTGCTGGGCGGATCGATTGCCTATGGACACCCCTTCGCCGCCACCGGTGCTCGCATGATAACCCAAACCCTCCATGAGTTACGACGTCGTGGTGGTGGTTTTGGTTTAGTGACAGCCTGTGCAGCAGGTGGTCTGGGTGCGGCAATGGTTCTGGAGGCGGAATAATGGAAATGACATCGGCTTTTACGCTAAACGTACGTCTGGATAACGTCGCTGTTGTCACCATTGATGTGCCCGGAGAGAAAATGAATACCCTGAAGGCGGAATTTGCCTCCCAGGTTCGGGTCATTCTGAAACAAATTCGCGATAACAAAGCATTACGCGGCGTGGTGTTCATTTCGGCGAAACCCGATAACTTCATTGCCGGGGCGGATATCAACATGATTGGTCGCTGTCGCAGCGCGCAGGAAGCTGAAACGCTGGCACGCCAGGGGCAGCAGATTATGGCGGAAATTAATGCCTTGCCGATCCCCGTTATCGCCGCAATTCATGGCGCCTGTCTCGGCGGTGGCCTGGAGATGGCGCTGGCGTGCCACAATCGTATTTGTACCGATGATGCTAAAACCGTACTGGGTTTACCGGAAGTGCAGCTTGGTCTGCTGCCCGGCTCTGGCGGTACCCAGCGGTTGCCCCGTCTGATTGGCGTCAGTACCGCGCTGGATATGATCCTCACCGGAAAACAACTACGCGCAAAACAGGCGCTGAAAGTGGGTTTAGTGGATGAAGTTGTACCGCATACCATTTTGCTGGAAGCGGCCGTAGAACTGGCCAAAAAGGACAGTCCCGCACACCGAACTCTGCCGGTGCGAGAGCGTGTGCTAGCGGGGCCGCTGGGGCGGGCGCTGTTATTCCGCATGGCCAGTAAAAAGACGGCGCAAAAAACGCAGGGCAACTACCCTGCAACAGAACGTATCCTTGAGGTCATCGAAACCGGCCTGGCGCAAGGCAGCAGCAGCGGTTACGACGCCGAAGCCCGCGCGTTTGGCGAACTGGCGATGACATCTCAGTCTCAGGCGCTGCGGCACATCTTTTTTGCCAACACCGACGTGAAAAAGGATCCCGGAAGTGATGTGAAGCCCGGCCCGCTAAACAGTGTAGGCATTTTGGGCGGCGGTCTGATGGGGGGCGGTATTGCCTATGTGACGGCCTGTAAAGGCGGCTTGCCAGTGCGTATCAAAGATATAAATGCCAAGGGAATCAACCACGCGCTGAAGTACAGCTGGGATCAGCTTGAAACGAAGGTTCGCCGCCGTCATATCAAAGCCAGCGAGCGTGATAAACAGCTGGCGCTGATTTCGGGATCAACCGATTACCGTGGCTTCGCTCATCGCGACCTGGTTATTGAAGCCGTATTTGAAGATCTGGCGTTAAAACAACAGATGGTGGCAGAAGTTGAGCAAAATTGCGCATCTCATACCATTTTTGCCTCTAACACCTCATCTTTGCCGATTGGCGATATTGCGGCGAACGCTGCCAGGCCTCAACAAGTAATTGGTTTGCACTTCTTTAGCCCGGTGGAAAAAATGCCGCTGGTCGAGGTTATCCCGCATGCCACGACCTCTGAGCAGACAATTGCCACAACCGTTAAACTGGCGAAAAAGCAGGGCAAAACGCCGATAGTGGTCAGAGATAAGGCCGGATTTTATGTTAACCGCATTTTAGCGCCATACATTAACGAAGCTATTCGTATGCTGACCGAAGGCGAGCGGGTTGAAGCCATTGACGCCGCGCTGGTTAAGTTTGGTTTTCCGGTCGGGCCAATCCAACTTTTGGATGAGGTCGGAATTGATACGGGCACTAAAATTATACCAGTGCTTGAGGCTGCATATGGAGAACGTTTTAGCGCGCCTGCAAATGTTGTTGCTTCAATTTTGAATGACGATCGCAAAGGTAGAAAAAATGGTCGGGGTTTCTATCTTTATGGAGCGAAAGGGCGTAAAAGCAAAAAACAGGTCGACCCTGCAATTTATACGCTTATTGGCGTCCAGGGGCAGGGCCGACTCACCGCCGCGCAGATCGCCGAGCGGTGCGTCATGTTAATGCTCAATGAAGCAGCACGCTGTTTCGATGAGAAGATTATCCGCAGCGCGCGTGATGGCGATATCGGCGCTGTATTTGGTATTGGTTTTCCGCCCTTCCTCGGCGGCCCGTTCCGGTATATGGATTCGCTCGGCGCGGGTGAAGTGGTTGCTGCTCTGCAACGACTGACCACGCAATACGGCTCGCGGTTTACGCCGTGTGAGCAGTTATTGCAGATGGCGGAACGCGGTGAAAGATTCTGGAGTAATGGGGAAACTGACCTGAATTCATGAGGTCAAAGGTAGGATGAATCCGCACTGAATGTATGGGTCGCGCTCAAAATGTAAACAGAGATTGACTATACTTACGCCGTTGAGGTAAAAAACAGCGTTTCATTCGGTGAATGGATAAGGCACAATGCCGGCCACCACATCGTTACCACGGTCAATAGGGGCTGTGGATAAAGGTGTCGGTGATTCTGGTTAACAAAAGCGGTGCAATATGCAAGTTTTTATCATGCGTCACGGCGACGCAGCCCTCGATGCCGCCAGTGATTCGGTTCGTCCCTTAACCTCCTGTGGTTGTGACGAATCTCGCCTGATGGCGAACTGGCTGAAAGGTCAAAAAGTGGATATCGAACGTGTTCTGGTGAGCCCGTTCCTACGAGCCGAACAAACGCTGGATGTGGTGGGGGAGTGTATGAACCTGCCAACCGGTGTGGATGTTTTGCCGGAGCTGACCCCCTGCGGCGATGTCGGTCTGGTCAGCGCCTATTTACAGGCTCTGGCCAATGAAGGTATCGCCACGGCGCTGGTCATCTCTCACTTACCTTTAGTGGGGTATCTGGTGTCTGAACTTTGCCCAGGCGAAACACCGCCGATGTTTACCACATCAGCGATTGCCAGCGTAACGCTTGATGAGAGCGGGAAGGGTACTTTTAACTGGCAGATGAGCCCGTGTAACCTGAAAATGGCAAAAGCGATTTAAAAAGCCTGGAATCGGATAAGGCACAGCCGTCATCCGGAAAATCAAAGAGCCGCAAAAGCGGCTCTTTCTGTTTTTCTGCATCAGGGAAGTTCGGGTGGTTGCCACTCTTCCACTTCAATCAGCAGCAGCAGCGCGGCGTCGCCACCGTACTCTTTTGGCGCTTGATGAAAGGCCATCACGTGCGGATGCTGCGCCAACCAGAGCGGTGTTTGCTGCTTAAGAATATGTTTTCCGTGGCCATGCATCACGCAGGCGCAAAACACATGCTCACGACGACAGGCGGCAATCAGCGCGCCTAACTCCTGTTTGGCCTGCTGCTGGGTCAGCCCGTGCAGATCGAGAAACAGCTCCGGGGAGTAATCGCCACGGCGCATTTTCTTCAGTTCGAAATGGCTGACGTCGGCACGCAGATATCTTACCGGGCCGTCCGTATTTAGCAGCGGCTGAAACTCGTCCGAGAAATAGTGACTGGCATCAGCTTGTTCCTGCAGCAGCCTTTTAACCGGAACCTCGGTAATTTTTTTACGTAGCGGTCGGTGAACAATGGTGTCCTGTTTAATTTTACGCGTGCCGGTCATCAGCTGGCGAAACAGCGTCTGATCCTCCTCGCTGAGCGATGTTTTCTTTTTCATTCGAGAGTCTCATCTTTTATTTTTCGTTAGTTTAACCCGACTCGGCGGGCATCCGATCGCTTAAAACGCAATTTTCGCGCTCAGGCCCTGTGTGAATGCTGATTTATCGCCGTCTTCGTGGCAAACTAGCCGCCGAAATTAATACGAGCATGCCCTGGAGGAATACGTGGATAAAATTTTCGTCGATGAAGCAGTGAGTGAACTGCATACCATTCAGGACATGTTGCGTTGGGCGGTCAGCCGTTTTAGCGCGGCGAACATCTGGTATGGCCATGGCACGGATAACCCATGGGACGAGGCCGTACAACTGGTGCTGCCGTCACTTTATCTGCCGCTGGATATTCCAGAAGATATGCGTACCGCGCGTCTGACTTCCAGCGAGCGCCATCGCATTGTTGAACGCGTGATTCGCCGCGTCAACGAGCGCATTCCGGTCGCTTATTTGACCAACAAAGCCTGGTTCTGCGGGCATGAGTTTTATGTTGATGAGCGCGTGTTGGTACCACGTTCGCCGATTGGCGAGCTTATTAATAACCGCTTTGCGGGCCTTATTAATGAGCAGCCGCAGCATATCCTGGATATGTGTACCGGCAGCGGCTGTATTGCCATTGCCTGCGCCTATGCTTTCCCGGAGGCCGAAGTGGATGCGGTGGATATTTCCACCGACGCGCTGGCGGTGACCGAACACAATATTGAAGAGCACGGCCTGATCCATCATGTTACGCCGATCCGTTCCGATCTGTTCCGCGATCTGCTGAAAGTCCAGTATGACCTGATTGTGACCAATCCGCCGTATGTCGATGCGGAAGATATGTCCGATCTGCCAAACGAATATCGTCATGAACCTGAGCTGGGTCTGGCGTCCGGCAGCGATGGACTAAAACTTACCCGTCGCATTCTGGGTAACGCTCCGGACTACCTGTCAGATAACGGTATTCTGATTTGTGAAGTCGGAAACAGCATGGTACATCTGATAGAGCAATACCCGGATGTACCGTTCACCTGGCTGGAGTTCGACAACGGCGGTGACGGTGTATTCATGCTGACCAAAGAGCAGTTAGTTGCTGCTCGCGAGCACTTCAGCATTTATAAAGACTAAATACACGCGCACATACACAACACTCATAACGGAGCCGTGATGGCAGGAAACACAATTGGGCAACTCTTTCGCGTAACCACTTTCGGTGAATCACACGGGCTGGCGCTCGGTTGTATTGTCGATGGTGTTCCGCCGGGCATTTCTCTGACAGAAGCTGACCTGCAGCACGATCTCGACAGACGCCGTCCGGGCACATCGCGCTACACTACGCAGCGTCGTGAGCCGGATCAGGTGAAAATCCTCTCCGGCGTGTTCGAGGGCGTTACCACCGGCACCAGCATTGGCCTGTTGATCGAAAATACCGATCAGCGTTCACAGGATTACGGTGCGATTAAGGACGTTTTTCGTCCAGGACACGCCGACTATACCTATGAGCAGAAGTATGGCCTGCGTGACTACCGTGGCGGCGGACGCTCATCCGCACGTGAAACGGCGATGCGCGTTGCGGCCGGAGCGATTGCCAAAAAATATCTGGCGGAAAAATTCGGCGTTGAAATTCGCGGCTGTCTGACGCAGATGGGTGATATTCCGCTGGAGATCAAAGACTGGTCCCAGGTGGAGCTTAACCCGTTCTTTTGTCCAGATCCGGATAAACTCGAGGCGCTGGACGAACTGATGCGTGGGCTGAAGAAAGAGGGCGACTCCATCGGGGCGAAGGTGACCGTGGTTGCAAGCGGCGTACCAGCGGGTCTCGGCGAACCTGTATTTGACCGCCTGGATGCTGATATCGCTCACGCGCTGATGAGCATTAACGCCGTTAAAGGTGTTGAGATTGGCGACGGTTTTGACGTTGTTGCACTGCGCGGCAGCCAGAACCGTGATGAAATCACCAAAGAAGGTTTCCAGAGTAATCATGCGGGCGGCATTCTTGGTGGGATCAGCAGTGGGCAACAAATCATTGCTCATATGGCGCTGAAACCGACCTCGAGTATTACCGTTCCAGGGCGCACTATTAATCGCTTTGGTGAAGAAGTCGAAATGATCACCAAAGGTCGTCACGATCCGTGTGTTGGGATCCGCGCCGTGCCAATCGCCGAAGCGATGCTGGCGATCGTGTTGATGGATCACCTGCTGCGTCAGCGGGCGCAAAATGCGGACGTGAAGACCGATATTCCACGCTGGTAAGAGATGAAAAAAACGGCACTTGCGGCGCTGGCTCTGTTTGCCAGCACCGCCTGTCTGGCGGCGACGCCCTGGCAGAAAATTACCCATCCGGTTGCAGGCAGCGCGCAGTCTATCGGCGCGTTCTCCAATGGCTGTATTGTTGGCGCAGATACGCTGCCTGTACAGTCAGAACACTATCAGGTGATGCGCACCGATCAGCGCCGTTACTTTGGCCATCCGGATCTGGTGATGTTTATCCAGCGTCTGAGTAATCAGGCCAACAATCTGGGGCTGGGTACGGTGTTAATCGGCGATATGGGCATGCCGGCCGGTGGGCGATTCAATGGCGGTCACGCCAGCCACCAGACGGGACTGGATGTAGATATTTTCCTGCAATTGCCGAAAACCCGCTGGACCCAGTCGCAACTGCTGCGGCCGCAGGCGTTAGATCTGGTCTCACAGGATGGCAAACGTGTCGTGCCGTCACTCTGGAAGCCGGAGATTTTCAGCCTGATCAGGCTGGCGGCAAAAGATAATGAAGTCACGCGTATTTTCGTGAATCCGGCGATTAAGCAGCAACTTTGTCTGGATGCAGGGACCGACAGGGACTGGTTGCGTAAAGTGCGGCCATGGTTCCAGCATCGTGCGCATATGCACGTACGGTTGCGTTGTCCTGCCGACAGTCTTGAGTGCGAAGATCAACCGTTACCACCACCGGGTGACGGCTGCGGCGCGGAGCTGCAAAGCTGGTTCGAACCTCCGAAACCTGGAACCACCAAGCCTGAGAAGAAGACACCGCCGCCGTTGCCGCCTTCCTGCCAGGCGCTACTGGACGAGCATGTACTCTAATGGATCATTTTGCCTCTCTGTTTATGGTGTCGCCACTGCTGTTAGGTGTGCTTTTTTTCGTGGCGATGCTGGCAGGTTTTATTGATTCTCTGGCCGGAGGCGGTGGTTTACTCACTATCCCGGCATTGATGGCGGCCGGGATGCCACCCGCGCAAGCGCTGGCCACCAATAAGCTACAGGCCTGTGGAGGATCTATCTCTTCCTCCCTCTATTTTATTCGCCGGGGCGTGGTTAATCTGGCGGATCAGAAGCTCAATATCTTCATGACTTTTATCGGCTCAATGAGCGGCGCGCTGTTGGTTCAGCACGTGCAGTCAGATATTCTGCGCCAGATCCTGCCGGTTCTGGTTATCTGTATTGGCCTTTACTTTCTGTTGATGCCGAAAGTGGGGGAAGAGGACCGACAGCGTCGGTTGCATGGGTTGCCTTTCGCGCTGGTGGCCGGGGGCTGCGTCGGCTTTTACGATGGCTTTTTTGGTCCGGCTGCGGGGTCGTTCTACGCGCTGGCTTTTGTCATGCTGTGCGGCTACAACCTGGCGAAATCGACGGCCCACGCCAAAGTATTAAATGCCACATCGAATATCGGCGGGCTGTTGCTGTTTGCCCTCGGCGGCAAAGTGATTTGGGCGACCGGATTTGTGATGCTCATTGGCCAGTTTATTGGCGCACGGATGGGCTCACGGCTGGTGCTCAGTAAAGGACAAAAACTCATTCGGCCAATGATCGTCATTGTCTCCGCCGTGATGAGCGCCAAGCTACTTTATGATAATCATGGACAGGAGATTCTCCACTGGCTGGGGATGAACTAATGAATAATACCCATCACTACGAACAGTTAATTGAGATTTTTAACGGCTGCTTTGCCGATGAATTTAATACCCGTCTGATTAAAGGCGATGACGAACCGATCTATCTTCCTGCGGATGCGGAATTACCGTATCACCGTATCGTTTTTGCGCATGGTTATTACGCCAGCGCGTTACACGAAATTTCACACTGGTGCATCGCCGGTAAGGCGCGGCGTGAACTGGTCGACTTCGGTTACTGGTACTGTCCGGACGGACGCGACGCGAAGACGCAATGCCAGTTTGAAGACGTGGAAGTGAAGCCGCAGGCGTTTGACTGGCTGTTTTGCATGGCGGCGGGCTACCCGTTTAACGTCAGTTGCGACAACCTTGAAGGGGACTTTGAACCGGATCGCGTGGTATTCCAGCGCCGTGTTCATGCTCAGGTGATGGAGTACCTGGAAAAGGGGATCCCTGAACGTCCGGCGCGCTTCATTAACGCGTTACAGAATTATTATCACACGCCTGAACTTAAGGCGGAACAATTCCCGTGGCCCGAGGCGCTCAACTGAAGTTGCTGCCACGTTTACAATGAGGAAAGAAGATGATCGCGGAGTTTGAATCACGCATTCTGGCATTAATCGACGATATGGTAGAGCACGCCAGCGATGATGAGTTGTTTGCCAGTGGCTATTTGCGTGGACACCTGACGCTGGCCGTGGCCGAACTGGACGCTGGCGAGGACCATTCCGCTGAGGCATTGTACGCCAATGTGACCAGCAGCCTGGAAAAAGCCATCAGCGCAGGCGAACTATCGCCGCGTGACCAGGCGTTAGTGAAAGAAATGTGGGACACTCTGTTCCAGAAGGCTACTGCACAATAATTGCGGTAAATTGTGCCGGATGGCGACGCTCTGATGTCTTATCCGGCCTACCTTGTTGGGGTGTTTGTAGGCCTGATCAGCGTAGCGTCATCAGGCCATTCTTTTATTTCACCGCTTTACCCTTCAATAACTTCCTGACCCACAAACGATTTGGATTTAGCGCCGCCAGCGTGCTGGCATCCATGGGAATCGGTTCATTGCTCATTTGCGAAGCCAGAATTTCTGCACACAGCGGGGCAGTACACAGCCCGCGCGATCCCAGCGCACCCAGCATAAATAAATCGGAATAAACCGGCGCGCTTACGGCGTGCTCTTTGTCTGCAGCAAGAGTGGTGTACTGGCTGAGCGTGGCGTCATAGTCCGCGACGTTGCCGACCATTGGCATGTGATCGCGCGTGGCGCAGCGCACCCCGCAGCGGGCGGCATTGTCACTAACGTCTACCTCTTTTGCCCACACAGCGTTCGGGAAGCAGTCGATTAAGCGTTGACGGTTTTGTTGCTGATCGTCCTCGCGATACGCTGTCTCTTCACTCCCTCGATGATAGCTGGCGCCAATGCAGTGCTGCTGATTTTGCGGGTTGTGCGGCGTGAGGTAGCCGTCATAGCACAGCACCTGACGTAACGCTGAAAGTGCAGGTGTGGTGGGAATTTGACTCACCTGACCGCCCACGGAGTACACCGGTAGCGGCTGCGTTTGCTCAAAGCGGCTAATGAGATGGCCGTTAGCCAGAACGACTGCTGCGTGAGAGGCGGTTTCTCCACTGGAAAACTGCAATTGCCAGCTTGCTGTTTGGCGAGTCAGTGAGGCCAGCGTATGTTGGTAGCGGGTGCGTAATCCCAGGGTTGTTGCATAGTCCAGTACCGCGGCGGTTAACTGCGCCGGGTACAGCCATCCTCCGGCCGGATACTGAATCCCGCCGCATCCGGTTTCCACACCTGTTGTATGTAAAACCTGCTGTGCGTCAACCCCGACGGCGAGCGCAGCGGGCAGTTCAAGGGACAGCATCTGGGTGATTTTTTGCTGGCTTTTCTCATCCCACGCGAGTTGCGTCACGCCGCACCAGTCATGCGCGAACTCAACGGGGAGGGCGTCATACAGTCGACGGGCGAAGGTAAACGCAGTGGGGAAAAAGAGATTAATGGCCGCGTCATGTTTGCTAAGTAGGGGGTAGAGCGCCCCCTGGCGATTACCGGAGGCGCCCCCGGCAGGTTTATCGTCGGCGCAATACAGCGTGACCTGCCAGCCGCGGCGCAATAACGCCAGTGACAGCAATGCGCTGGCAATTCCTCCACCAATAATGGCGGCTTCGCGCTTATCTGTTCCCGTACGCGCAAACCATGGCGCCGAGGACGTGAGCGCCTGAGTCTGTTCCATCACGCCACAGAGCATTTCGCGTTTGCGCCCAAAGCCTTTGCATTTTTGCATTGTAAACCCGGCTTCCTGCAACCCCCGACGTACAAAGCCTGCCGATGTAAAAGTTGCCAGCGTCCCGCCGGGACGAGCCAGTCGGGCCATCGCGTTAAACAGCGTTGGCGTCCACATATCCGGGTTTTTTGCCGGTGCGAAACCGTCCAGGAACCAGGCGTCCACCTTTTGATTCAGAGAGTCATCAAGCGTACTGGTCAGTTCGTTAATATCGCCAAACCACAGATCCAGCGTGACGCGCCCATCATCAAGCAGCAGGCGATGACATCCCGCCAGCGGCAGCGGCCATTGTTCTTGCAGTGCCGTGGCCCACGGGGCAAGTTCTGGCCAGTGCTGGTGGGCTAAGGTGAGATCTTCACGCGTCAGCGGATATTTTTCAAAGCTGATGAAATGTAATCTTTCCAGGGTAGCTTCAGGGTGGGTATCGCGAAAATCGGCAAATGCCTGCCAGAGCGTGAGGAAGTTAAGTCCAGTGCCAAACCCACTTTCTGCCACCACGAAGAGGGGACGTGAATGCGCAGGGAATCGTTGTGCGAGATGGTTACCGCCGAGAAAGACGTAACGTGTCTCTTCCAGCCCGTTATCATTAGAAAAATAGACATCGTCAAAATCTCGGGAAACAGGTGTACCCTCAGCGTTGAATTCAAGGTTGGCAGGTTGTATAGCGTATTGTTTCACGTAAGTTACTCGTCTGACAGGCTGTGCCCCGATCTTAGCGATGAGTGCCTGGCTGCGCAAATTTCCACATAAAATGGCTGATCGGACTTGTTCGGCGTACAAGTGTACGCTATTGTGCCACTCGAAACTTTAAAATAGTGCGACTTACAGAGGTATTGAATGAAACGTGCAGTGATTACTGGCTTGGGCATCGTTTCCAGCATCGGTAATAACCAGCAGGAAGTCCTGGCATCTCTGCGTGAAGGACGTTCAGGGATCACTTTCTCTCAGGAGCTGAAGGACTCCGGCATGCGTAGCCACGTTTGGGGCAACGTAAAACTGGATACCACTGGCCTCATTGACCGCAAAGTAGTGCGCTTCATGAGCGACGCATCCATCTATGCATTCCTATCGATGGAGCAGGCAGTGGCTGATGCCGGCCTTGCTGCAGAAGATTACCAGAACAACCCGCGCGTTGGCCTGATTGCAGGTTCCGGCGGCGGCTCCCCACGTTTTCAGGTGTTCGGCGCTGACGCAATGCGTAGCCCACGTGGTCTGAAAGCGGTTGGCCCGTATGTGGTCACCAAAGCGATGGCGTCCGGCGTTTCTGCCTGCCTCGCAACGCCGTTCAAAATCCACGGCGTAAACTACTCCATCAGTTCTGCCTGTGCGACATCTGCGCACTGCATCGGCAACGCGGTAGAACAAATTCAGCTGGGCAAACAGGACATCGTTTTTGCTGGCGGCGGCGAAGAGCTGTGCTGGGAAATGGCGTGTGAATTCGATGCAATGGGCGCGCTGTCTACCAAATACAACGACGATCCGTCAAAAGCTTCCCGTACCTATGACGCAAACCGCGACGGTTTCGTTATTGCTGGCGGCGGCGGTATGGTCGTGGTTGAAGAACTGGAGCACGCTCTGGCACGTGGCGCGCACATCTATGCGGAAATCGTCGGTTACGGCGCAACGTCCGATGGCGCAGACATGGTTGCTCCGTCTGGCGAAGGCGCAGTACGTTGCATGCAGATGGCGATGCACGGTGTAGACACGCCGATCGACTACCTGAACTCTCACGGTACCTCGACTCCGGTTGGTGACGTGAAAGAACTGGGCGCAATCCGCGAAGTGTTTGGCAACAACAGCCCGGCAATCTCCGCAACCAAAGCGATGACCGGTCACTCACTGGGCGCGGCTGGCGTGCAGGAAGCTATCTACTCTCTGCTGATGCTGGAACATGGCTTTATCGCGCCAAGCATCAACATTGAAGAGCTGGATGAGCAGGCGGCAGGTCTGAACATCGTGACCAAACCGACCGAGCAGGCGCTGACCACCGTGATGTCCAACAGCTTCGGCTTTGGCGGCACCAACGCTACGCTGGTTATGCGTAAGCTGAAGGCGTAAGTCTCAGCTTGAATACGAAAAAAGGGAGCCAACAGGCTCCCTTTTTACTGTGTTTAATTCGGCATTTTTTCGTATTCCGGCGCGATCTCAGCAGACCATGCTCTGGCTCGCGTAATCTCTCCGGCATTGTAAATGGGCTGCTCGTAATGACGACCCGCGTCCCGGACACGATAAATTTTCCACCGTTCTTCCTCCCAACGGGTATATACCTCCAGTTGAATAGGGGCTGACTCAGTGCCTAACTGCAGGTTCAGTTTTTCACCGCCGAGGAATGGCTGCGCCTGTCCAACCCGCAACAGCGGGATCCATGCCGGTGCGTAATCCTGCACATACATAAAGTAGTCCGCTTGCACGATCTCCTGCTCATAAAGCGTATCAATTAGCGCCAGACGCCCGATAACCTCTTTGGCGACATAGCGTTGCAGTAATGCTGATGTTTCGCGGGGCGCATCCGGATCCTGAGTGTAGTTCTTCATCCACGAAAGATAGAACTGTTTCACATCCTGCGTGCTGTCACGGTGAGAAGGGGTACAGCCACAAATCAACAGGATGAGAACAATCAGTGGAAAGGCTTTCATTACTTCTTCCTGTAAATGGTGTATGACGGCTTTGCGGTCCGATAACCCGGACCGGCCCACATGTCTCGCTGTTTGAAGTCGGAATACCAGTCATGACCGTCATATATCGCCATGTGACCGCTCGGGTTTCCATTAGCATAAGGTTGAATGATGATGACATCCCCTTCGCGCGGCTCTTCAAGCGCGCCAATGGCGCTGAAACCGGCGTTTTTCAGCATCGGACCATAATCTTTGGCATGGTAAGTGCGCCCAAGAGTAACGCCGCCTGCCTGAACAGCTTTGCGGGTATATTCCGCACAGCGCCCTTGTGAATGTGAACTCGCGTGCGATTTGGCGTAATTGACCGCCACCTTTTTATCCCAACTCATAACGACTCCTGTTAATAACATACGTAATAGCAATTACGTGATGCTTTAACAGTATTTACGCAATTGGAAATGGCAAATAGTGCTATTAATATTCTCAATATATTAAGCTGGGATATTTATTAATTTATATGCTCGATAAATTACGAGTGATCTATTTAATATTCAGTATTACTTGTTTTATCCTCTGGCTGCTGGCGTGGATAGCGTGACGGCCAAATCACGTCTGGCGAGGTTTCGAGCGCCTGCGCAATGATCTGCTCCGCTCTGGGCCAGCTTCGGGTAAATACATTGCGCAGTGAATCGGGCGATAATCCAGCCGCACGAGAAAGATCTCTGAGCGTGATTCCTTTTTTTTCCAGTGCACTTTTAATATCTGCACGATGCCAGTCTTGGCTTTTGTGTTCCATTCTGTAATCCTAAGGAAATGTGTTATCGGCGCCGATATTTTTCAGGGTATAAACCAGAGAAACAAAAGAATGTAACTTTCTTTTTGGTCACTGGAATATTGCCAGAATAAAACTGAAATTTCGCGCAAAAGAAAAAATATTTTTTATTCCACAGGCAGAAAGGAAAGAAACTAATGGCAAAAGAGTGGTTCACGGTAAAGGAATGTCTTGAATTACCGGGGTTTCCAGGAAGCGCGCCTGCGGTTCGTTCCCGTTTAAACATGTACAGTGAAGGCAAAGAGGGCGTGAAGCGCAAACGTGTTAAATCAAAGGCTGAGGAGTTTCATATCTCCATTTTCCCTTTGTATCTCCGTCCTTACCTGAAAGAAACTGAAAAGGTGCTGGCCTTAGAGAGCCGTTCCGTACAGGAAGCGGAACCGAAAGAGATCTGGGATATGATGTTCAGACTGCTGACGCCGGGGCAGCGCAAGCAGGTGACCGGACTGTTTGGCACAAAAGGAATTGATGCGGTATTTCCTTTTTTATTCGACGAAAAGTCGTCTTTACCGTGAACCGACCTGGTGAGATTTCAGGGTTGACAAATTTAGTGGCTCACAGGCAGACTTCGCACTCAACATTATCTATCTGATAATGCGTAAGCGTTTAACGTTATCCAACGCACCTTAATCCTGAAAGTCAGGTAGAGGGGGCGTGGACATTCCTCGCCTTACTCTGCATTTTGGAGTAACGCATGACAGCTGTAACCCAACAAGAAAAAACACCTTCGGCGAACTTTTCGCTGTTTCGTATCGCTTTTGCAGTTTTCCTGACCTATATGACGGTCGGCCTACCTTTGCCCGTTATTCCTCTGTTTGTGCATCAGGAGCTGGGCTATGGCAACACCATGGTTGGTATCGCCGTAGGCGTACAGTTTCTGGCAACGGTATTAACGCGCGGCTACGCCGGGCGCTTAGCCGATCAATATGGCGCCAAACGTTCGGCGCTACAGGGGATGTTTGCCTGTGGGTTGGCGGGTGCGGCGTGGTTGTTAGCCGCGCTATTGCCTGTCTCTGTCCCTGTAAAATTTGCATTGTTAATCGTCGGGCGTTTGATCCTCGGTTTTGGCGAAAGCCAACTGCTCACCGGAACGCTGACCTGGGGGCTTGGGCTGGTCGGTCCAACACGCTCGGGTAAGGTGATGTCGTGGAACGGGATGGCTATTTACGGTGCGCTGGCCGCCGGTGCGCCGCTGGGCTTGCTAATCCATAGCCACTTTGGCTTCGCGGCGCTGGCGGGAACGACAATGGTATTACCGCTGCTGGCATGGGCATTCAACGGCACCGTTCGCAAAGTGCCTGCTCATGCAGGAGAACGCCCTTCTTTATGGAGCGTGGTAGGGCTTATCTGGAAACCGGGCCTGGGCCTGGCGCTGCAGGGCGTTGGTTTTGCGGTGATCGGTACGTTTATTTCACTCTATTTTGTCAGCAACGGCTGGACGATGGCGGGGTTCACCCTGACCGCGTTTGGTGGGGCGTTTGTGCTGATGCGCATTCTGTTTGGCTGGATGCCGGATCGGTTCGGAGGCGTGAAGGTAGCCGTTGTCTCCTTACTGGTTGAAACCGCGGGGCTGATTCTGCTGTGGCAGGCCCCATCAGCATGGATTGCGCTGCTCGGGGCGGCATTAACCGGGGCAGGATGTTCGCTTATCTTCCCGGCATTGGGCGTAGAGGTTGTGAAGCGAGTGCCCGCGCAGGTTCGCGGTACGGCGCTGGGCGGTTACGCCGCGTTTCAGGATATCTCCTACGGCATAAGCGGCCCGGTCGCCGGGGTGCTGGCCACCGCGTACGGTTATCCCTCGGTATTCCTTGCCGGAGCGATATCCGCCGTGGTGGGGATTGTCGTGACGCTGCTTACGCTGAGCAAAGGTTAAGCGACCAGCCAGAAAATGGCTAATGCGATCATTAACGCGACAAACAGCAATCCCGGTCGTGCCGACAGAGATTTAACCGTTTCAATCATCGGCGCGAACGGGCTGTAAATAGGCTGAAGATGGCGCGGATCGTTTAGCTCGCGTTCCCGTTCTACGCGGCGCAGGAAGATTTGATTCAGCAAGTCCTGCACCTGCACCGTGGTCAGAATCGTTTGTGGTTGGATCTGATACGTCTGCTGCGCGTACTCTTTTATTGCCGTCAGCTCATTCGGCTCTAATGGCAGCTTCAGGGCCGCCTGGAGCGTTTGTAGCGTCGGGGCGCTTTGCAGGCTGAGCGTCTGGCGCGCCTGCAGCCAGGTGACCAGATGAGTAAACTGTTTGGCGGGGATCAGCTCACCGCTTTTTACGCCAGACAGCTCTAACATTGACTGCCAGATCATCTTACCTGACTCTCCCGTGGCCGCCGCCAGTTTGGTAACCAACTGGTTCAGCGTATTGTGCTCTGCGGGTAATAACGGACGATCGGTGGCCGGGCGCTGTTGCGGTTGCGGTATAGAAAGCTGCCCTTGTTGCAGCAGCGTGAGCACGTTCTTCAACTGCTCAGGCGTGAGCTGGCTGAGCGCCGTTTGCCCATACTGCTGACGGATAAAATCACTTACCGCCTGGCGGTTATTTCCCTGACTCAGTAATTCAGTGAGCTGTGAGAGAACCTGACGATTAGCATGATTTTGCTGAGCAACACCCAGCCGCTGATTCAGGTTTTGCTCCGCGGCAGGAAAGTGACGTGATTGCAGCGGTGTATCACTTTTGACGCCCAGATCGTGCTTCATTCCGGCCCACACCTCGGCGCTTTGCTGTTGGGTGAGTGAAATCAGACGGGTAATCAGTCGTTCCAGCACGGTACGTTGTTGTGTGGATAACGGTTGTTCACCCGCAGCAGAAGGGGCATTTTGGCCTTCGCCGGGAGGGCGTGCGGGTGTACCTGAAATGGGCTGCATCATCTCTGTTCCTTAAATCTGTGCTGACCAGGTCTCGCAGTATGCCTGGCGGCGAGATTATGGCACACTTGCCCGGTTAACTCTCGTTCTCAAACAGGTGCGAAAGACGTGAAAATCCTCGTTGATGAAAATATGCCCTATGCCCGCGAACTGTTCAGTCGTTTGGGGGAGGTCAAAGCGGTTCCCGGTCGCCCGATTCCCGTTGCCGAACTGGATGATGCGGATGCCTTAATGGTGCGCTCGGTGACGAAAGTAAATGAATCACTGCTTAGCGGAAAACCGGTTCAATTTGTCGGCACGGCAACCGCAGGCACGGACCATGTGGATGAAGCCTGGCTTGCGCAGTCGAAGATCGGCTTTTCCGCAGCGCCCGGCTGTAACGCGATTGCGGTCGTAGAATATGTTTTTTCAGCGTTGCTGATGCTGGCGGAGCGCGACGGGTTTGCGTTACGCGATCGTACTGTAGGCATCGTAGGCGTGGGCAATGTGGGCGGCCGTTTGCAGGCACGTCTGGAAGCACTGGGGATCCGCACGCTGCTGTGCGATCCGCCGCGAGCCGATCGCGGTGACGAGGGAGATTTCCGCTCGCTCGACGAACTGGTAGAGCAAGCCGATGTGTTGACTTTCCATACGCCGCTGTTTAAAGACGGACCGTACAAAACGCTGCACCTGGCAGATGATGCGCTGATTAGCCGGCTGAAGCCGGGCACCATTGTGATCAACGCCTGCCGCGGGCCGGTCATCGACAATACGGCATTGCTGAACCGATTGAATGCCGGGCAGTCGCTGAGCGTCGTGCTGGATGTCTGGGAAGGGGAGCCGGATCTCAATGTGGCATTGCTGGAGAAAGCCGATATCGGCACGGCGCACATTGCCGGGTATACCCTGGAAGGAAAAGCGCGCGGCACCACGCAGGTCTTTGAGGCCTTTAGCAAGTTTATTGGTCGCGAACAACACGTTGCGCTCAATACCCTGTTACCTGCGCCGGAATTTGGTCGTATCACTCTGCATGGCCCGTTAGATCAGCCAACGCTGAAAAGGCTGGTGCATTTAGTGTATGATGTGCGCCGCGATGATGCGCCGCTGCGTAAAGTCGCTGGAATTCCGGGTGAGTTTGATAAGCTGCGTAAAAATTATCTTGAGCGCCGTGAATGGTCGTCTTTATACGTCATGTGTGACGACGCAACGGCTGCTGCCTTGCTGTGTAAGCTGGGTTTTAACGCTGTTTATCACCCGGCACATTAATGTCTTCTTAATGCTCCCTGTCGAATAATGCGACAGGGACGCTTACGTATTTCTGGAGTAAATCACCATGTCTGAAGGCTGGAATATTGCCATTCTGGGCGCAACGGGCGCCGTAGGCGAAGCCCTGCTCGATACGCTGGCTGAACGCCAGTTCCCGGTCGGTGAAATTTATGCGCTGGCGCGTAATGAAAGCGCAGGTGAGCATCTGCGTTTTAACGGTAAATCGGTCCTTGTTCAGGACGTTGTAGACTTTGACTGGACGCAGGCGCAACTGGCATTTTTTGTTGCGGGCGCTGAAGCCACCGCCGCATGGGTGGAAGAAGCGACCAATGCCGGTTGCCTGGTTATCGACAGCAGTGGCCTGTTCGCGCTTGAGCCGGACGTTCCGCTGGTGGTTCCGGACGTTAACCCGTTCGTACTGGCGGATTACCGCAACCGCAATGTGATTGCGGTTCCTTCCAGCCTGACCAGCCAACTGCTGTCTGCGCTGAAGCCGCTAATTGATGATGGCGGGCTGTCACGTATTACGGTGACCAATATTATTTCCGCTTCCGCTCACGGTAAAAAAGCCGTAGATGCGCTTGCCGGACAGAGCGCGAAACTACTGAACGGCATCCCGATTGACGATGACGATTTCTTTGGCCGTCAGCTGGCGTTCAACATGCTGCCGCTGCTGCCGGATCGCGAAGGTAGCGTGCGCGAAGAGCGCCGTATCGTCGATGAAGTGCGCAAAATTATGCAGGACGACGGGCTACTTATCTCCGCCAGCATCGTGCAGTCGCCGGTATTTTATGGCCACGCGCAGATGGTGAATTTTGAAGCTCTGCGTCCGTTGGCGGCGGAAGAAGCACGTGATGCGTTTTCACGCGGTGAGGACGTAGTGTTGTCAGAAGAGACCTATATCCCGACGCAGGTTGGCGATGCGTCAGGTACTCCGCACCTTTCAGTTGGCTGTGTGCATAACGATTATGGGATGCCGGAACAGGTTCAGTTCTGGTCTGTGGCAGACAACGTACGCTTTGGCGGTGCGTTGATGGCGGTGAAAATTGCGGAAAAACTGGTGCAGGAGTACCTGTACTAATGTCTGACCTGCAACAGCCGTCAACCCATAAAATTGCGCTGGGCATTGAGTATGACGGCAGCAAATATTATGGCTGGCAGCGCCAGAACGAAGTGCGTAGCGTTCAGGAAAAACTGGAAAAAGCGCTCTCTCAGGTGGCGAATGAACGCATCACTGTCTTTTGTGCGGGACGCACGGATGCGGGCGTTCATGGCACAGGGCAGGTCGTGCACTTTGAAACGACTGCCCAGCGTAAAGATGCAGCCTGGACACTGGGGGTAAATGCGAATTTACCTGGTGACATCGCTGTGCGCTGGGTGAAAGCTGTACCCGATGATTTCCATGCCCGATTTAGCGCCACGGCTCGCCGTTATCGCTACATCATCTACAATCATCGGTTGCGCCCTGCGGTTTTAGGTAAAGGGGTAACCCATTACTATGAACCGCTGGACGCTGAGCGTATGCATCGTGCGGCCCAGTGTTTGATTGGCGAAAATGATTTTACTTCGTTTCGGGCGGTGCAGTGTCAGTCGCGCACACCGTGGCGTAACGTGATGCACATTAACGTTGAACGTTTTGGTGCATATGTGGTGGTGGATATTAAAGCGAATGCCTTTGTACATCATATGGTCAGGAATATTGTCGGCAGCCTGATGGAAGTAGGCGCCAACAACCAGCCGGAGAGCTGGATAGCAGAACTGCTAGCGGCGAAGGACAGAACGCTGGCAGCGGCAACGGCGAAAGCGGAAGGACTGTATCTGGTTGCAGTAGATTACCCGGAACGGTTCGACCTGCCAAAACCGCCTATGGGCCCGCTATTTCTGGCGGACTAATTTGAGTCGTATAAAGGCAAAACTATGGACCTGATTTACTTTCTTATCGATTTTATCCTGCACATTGATGTGCATCTGGCGGAGCTGGTTGCGGAATACGGTATCTGGGTATACGCGATTCTGTTTCTGATCCTGTTCTGCGAAACCGGGCTGGTGGTGACGCCGTTCCTGCCGGGAGACTCGCTGCTGTTTGTCGCTGGCGCGCTTTCTGCGCTGCCAACTAACGATCTCAATGTTCATCTGATGGTGATGTTGATGATTGTGGCGGCGATTATCGGCGATGCGGTGAACTACACGATTGGTCGTTTGTTCGGTGAAAAACTCTTCAGTAACCCGAACTCTAAAATTTTCCGTCGCAGTTACCTGGATAAAACCCATGCGTTCTACGAGCGTCATGGCGGCAAAACGATTATCCTCGCGCGTTTCGTGCCTATCGTGCGTACATTTGCACCGTTTGTTGCCGGTATGGGACACATGTCCTACCGTCATTTTGCGATGTATAACGTCGCAGGCGCGCTGCTGTGGGTATTGCTGTTCACCTATGCAGGCTATCTGTTCGGCGATCTGCCGATCGTTCAGGAAAACCTGAAATTACTGATTGTGGCGATCATCGTCCTTTCCGTATTGCCGGGCATAATTGAAGTGATTCGCCATAAACGCGCTGCGTCACGGGCTGCAAAATAGAAAGTAACTCAGCGGTTCGACCACTTTTTTATCCAAAGTTTCGGGCTGTTATGTTTTAATGTGCAACATTCATGGTCTGTTAGGGGCAAAAATGGCATTATGCGCCCCTTATAACAAAGCTGACTAGGGTTCAGGCAGAAAGGTCACCAATGAGCTGGATTGAACGAATTAAAAGCAACATTACTCCCACCCGCAAGGCAAGCATTCCTGAAGGGGTGTGGACCAAGTGTGATAGCTGCGGTCAGGTTTTATACCGTGCTGAGCTGGAACGTAATCTTGAGGTCTGTCCGAAGTGTGACCATCATATGCGCATGTCGGCGCGCAATCGCCTG
Source organism: Citrobacter sp. Cb023 (assembly GCF_030336805.1). Lineage (NCBI taxonomy): Bacteria > Pseudomonadati > Pseudomonadota > Gammaproteobacteria > Enterobacterales > Enterobacteriaceae > Citrobacter > Citrobacter sp. Cb023. The sequence continues at coordinate 69,750 of NZ_JAOWCV010000034.1, forward strand.
CATAGCCTGTTAGATGAAGGTTCTCTTGTGGAACTGGGTAGCGAGCTTGAGCCGAAAGATGTGCTGAAGTTTCGTGACTCCAAAAAGTACAAAGACAGACTGGCTTCTGCGCAGAAAGAAACTGGCGAGAAAGATGCGCTGGTGGTAATGAAAGGCACGCTGCACGGTATGCCGGTCGTTGCTGCTGCATTCGAGTTCGCGTTTATGGGCGGCTCCATGGGCTCTGTGGTCGGCGCGCGTTTTGTCCGTGCCGTTGAGCAGGCGCTGGAAGATAACTGTCCGCTGATCTGCTTCTCCGCTTCTGGCGGGGCGCGTATGCAGGAAGCGCTGATGTCTCTGATGCAGATGGCGAAAACCTCTGCTGCGCTGGCGAAAATGCAGGAACGCGGTTTACCGTATATTTCTGTACTGACCGACCCAACAATGGGCGGTGTTTCTGCTAGCTTCGCGATGCTGGGCGATCTCAACATTGCAGAACCGAAAGCACTGATCGGCTTTGCTGGTCCGCGTGTTATCGAGCAAACCGTACGAGAGAAACTGCCGCCGGGATTCCAGCGTAGCGAGTTCCTGATTGAAAAAGGCGCTATCGATATGATCGTCCGCCGTCCGGAAATGCGCCTGAAACTGGCAAGCATTCTGGCGAAGCTGATGAATCTTCCTACGCCGAATCCGGATGAGCCGCGTGAAGGCGAGGTGGTACCTCCGGTTCCCGATCAGGAATCAGAGGCCTGATAGTTTACTCTATGGGTTTCGGGTTGCAGGCAGGCGATAAGAGAGTTGATCCCGATGAGCTTACACAGGTAAGTGATTCGGGTGAGCGAGCACAGCCAACGCATCTGCAACGTGAAAAACAACGTGTAAAAAAGGGCAGGCCGGTTGGTGCTGCCCTTTTGCTTTTCTCAACGTAAAGAATCTACAGCCATCATGGACAATAAACGTATTCCTCAAGCCGCGTCGCCCCTGGCATCGTGGCTTTCTTATCTGGAAAACCTGCACAGTAAAACCATCGATCTCGGCCTGGAACGCGTAAGTCAGGTGGCGCGCAAACTGGGTGTGTTGAAACCCGCGCCATTTGTTTTTACGGTCGCGGGAACCAACGGGAAAGGCACAACCTGCCGTACGCTGGAATCTGTGCTGACCGCAGCAGGTTATAAAGTTGGCGTTTACAGTTCGCCGCATCTGGTGCGCTACACGGAACGCGTACGCGTGCAGGGACGTGAACTGCCGGAATCAGCGCATACCGCCTCGTTTGCTGAGATTGAAGACGCGCGTGGCGACATTTCCCTGACTTACTTTGAATACGGCACGTTATCGGCACTCTGGCTGTTTAAACAGGCCCAACTGGATGTCGTCATCCTGGAAGTTGGGTTAGGCGGTCGCCTTGACGCGACCAATATCGTGGATGCCGATGTTGCGGTGGTCACCAGCATTGCGCTTGACCATACTGACTGGCTGGGCCCGGATCGCGAAAGCATTGGTCGTGAGAAGGCGGGAATTTTCCGTGCAGAGAAACCGGCTATCGTCGGTGAACCGGAAATGCCTTACACCATCGCCGATGTTGCACAAGAGAGCGGGGCGATTTTGCAACGCTGCGGCGTGGACTGGCGCTATGCGGTCACGGAGAACGACTGGTCCTTTACGGACAGTCACGGCACGTTGGCGCACCTGCCGTTGCCGCAGGTCCCACAACCTAACGCCGCTACCGCACTGGCAGCACTGCGCGCAAGCGGGCTTAACGTCAGCGAGCAGGCCATTCGTGACGGTATTGAACAGGCGATTTTACCGGGGCGCTTCCAGATTGTGAGCGAGTCGCCGCGGGTGATTTTTGATGTTGCCCATAACCCGCATGCGGCGGAGTATCTGACCGGCCGTCTGAAAAAATTAGTGAAAAGCGGGCGTGTACTTGCGGTTATCGGTATGCTACATGATAAAGATATTGCCGGTACGTTAGCTTGGTTAAAAAGCGTGGTTGACGCCTGGTACTGTGCGCCCCTGGAAGGGCCGCGTGGTGCTACTGCAGAACAACTGCTGGAGCATCTGGGCAAAGGCTACGCCTATGACAGCGTGGCGCAGGCATGGTCTGCGGCGCTAGCTGAGGCGAAGTCAGAAGATACCGTGTTGGTGTGTGGATCGTTTCACACTGTCGCACATGTCATGGAAGTGATAGACGTGGGGAGAAGCGGTGGCGAGTAAGTTTCAGAATCGATTAGTCGGCACAATTGTGCTGGTCGCGCTGGGGGTGATTGTGCTCCCCGGGCTGCTTGACGGGCAGAAAAAGCATTATCAGGATGAGTTTGCGGCGATCCCGCTGGTGCCGAAACCCGGCGATCGCGATGAACCAGACATGATGCCTGCAGCCACGCAGGCGCTGCCGACGCAGCCGCCGGAAGGGGCGGCAGAAGAGGTGCGCGCGGGCGATGCTGCCGCGCCATCGTTGGATCCGTCACGTTTGACGACGGCAAACAGCGCGGAGTTAGATCCTGTCCCCGCGCCTGTTGAACAGCCGAAACCCAAACCGAAGCCGCAGCCGGTTGCCGTCGCTCCGACGCCAGCACCGGCTCCAGCGCCGAAACCGGCCGCGGTGGAACCGCCAGCTCCAACCGGCAAAGCGTACGTTGTACAGCTCGGTGCGCTGAAAAATGCGGATAAGGTCAATGAGATCGTGGGTAAACTTCGTGGCGCGGGCTTCCGGGTATATACTTCCCCGTCAACGCCGGTGCAGGGTAAAATAACCCGTATTCTCGTAGGACCTGACGCCTCCAAAGATAAGCTGAAGAACTCGCTGGGCGAGCTGCAGAAGATCTCCGGTCTGAGTGGCGTAGTGATGGGGTACACCCCTAATTAAGGGATTGCGCTGTTCACGGCGCTGCTCTTAATTCAGGCCGGATAGGGCGTTTTTACCGCTATCCGGCAGTGCCCGAAGAGGCATAAAACGGTATGGCGTTGAAGATTTTTTCAGCGCCATTTTTATTTACGCGTGGAAAGGAAATCCCTACGCAAACGTTTTCTTTTTCTGTTAGAATGCGCCCCGAACAGGACGACAGGGCGTTAAATCGTGGGACACTTATGGTCTGGATTGATTACGCCATTATCGCGGTGATTGGTTTTTCCTGTCTGGTTAGCCTGATCCGTGGCTTTGTTCGTGAAGCATTATCGTTGGTGACTTGGGGTTGTGCTTTCTTTGTCGCCAGCCATTACTACACTTACCTGTCTGTCTGGTTTACGGGCTTTGAAGACGAACTCGTTCGAAATGGGATTGCTATCGCGATACTGTTTATCGCGACACTTATCGTCGGCGCTATCGTTAACTTTGTGATAGGCCAACTGGTAGAGAAAACAGGCCTGTCGGGTACCGACAGGGTGTTGGGGATCTGCTTTGGTGCTCTGCGAGGAGCGCTGATCGTCGCCGCCATACTGTTCTTTCTCGATACCTTTACCGGTCTGTCGAAAAGTGAAGACTGGAGCAAGTCGCAGCTGATCCCGCAGTTCAGTTTCATCATCAGATGGTTCTTTGACTATCTGCAAAGCTCGTCAAGTTTCTTGCCCAAAGTATAAACTTTGGGTTGTTGCTGAACGAGGAAAAGACGTATGTGCGGTATTGTCGGTATCGCCGGTGTTATGCCGGTAAACCAGTCGATTTATGACGCGTTAACGGTGCTCCAGCATCGTGGTCAGGATGCCGCAGGCATCATCACCATTGATGCCAACAACTGCTTCCGCTTGCGTAAAGCAAACGGAATGGTGAGCGATATTTTTGAAGCGCGCCATATGCAGCGTTTGCAGGGCAATATGGGCATCGGTCATGTGCGTTACCCAACGGCTGGCAGCTCCAGCGCCTCCGAAGCTCAACCTTTTTACGTCAACTCACCGTATGGCATCACGCTTGCCCATAATGGCAACCTGACCAATGCGCATGAGCTGCGTAAAAAGCTGTTTGAAGAAAAGCGCCGCCACATCAATACCACTTCAGACTCTGAAATTTTGCTGAATATTTTCGCCAGCGAGCTGGATAACTTCCGCCATTATCCGCTGGAAGCCGATAATATTTTTGCTGCTATTGCGGCAACCAACCGCCAGATCCGCGGCGCCTATGCCTGCGTGGCGATGATTATCGGCCACGGTATGGTTGCTTTCCGCGATCCTAACGGTATCCGTCCGCTGGTACTGGGTAAACGCGATATCGGGGATGGTCGTACCGAGTATATGGTGGCCTCCGAGAGCGTGGCGCTGGATACGCTGGGCTTTGAATTCCTGCGCGATGTGGCACCTGGCGAAGCGGTGTATATCACCGAAAAAGGTCAGCTGTTTACTCGCCAGTGTGCCGATAACCCGGTTAGCAATCCGTGCCTGTTTGAATACGTTTACTTCGCACGTCCTGACTCCTTTATCGACAAGATTTCCGTTTACAGCGCCCGTGTAAATATGGGTACCAAGCTTGGCGAAAAAATTGCTCGCGAGTGGGAAGATCTGGACATTGACGTGGTGATCCCGATTCCGGAAACCTCCTGCGATATCGCGCTGGAAATTGCCCGTATTCTCGGTAAGCCGTACCGTCAGGGTTTTGTGAAAAACCGCTACGTGGGCCGTACCTTTATCATGCCCGGCCAGCAGCTGCGCCGTAAATCCGTGCGCCGTAAGCTGAACGCCAACCGTGCGGAATTCCGTGATAAAAACGTGCTGCTGGTGGATGACTCCATCGTGCGCGGTACCACCTCGGAACAGATTATCGAGATGGCGCGTGAAGCCGGAGCGAAGAAAGTGTATCTGGCCTCTGCGGCCCCGGAAATTCGCTTCCCGAACGTTTATGGTATCGATATGCCTACGGCGACGGAGCTGATTGCTCATGGTCGCGAAGTGGACGAGATTCGCCAGATAATCGGTGCAGACGGTCTTATCTTCCAGGATCTAAACGATCTGATTGAAGCGGTCCGCGCTGAGAACCCGGATATTCAGCAGTTTGAATGTTCAGTGTTTAACGGCGTGTACGTCACCAAAGACGTCGACCAGCAATATCTCGATTTCCTTGACTCCCTGCGTAATGACGATGCCAAAGCAATTTTGCGTCAGAACGAAGCGGAAAACCTCGAGATGCATAACGAAGGGTAATGTTCTGTTGCAGGTCAGGACACATAGAGTGGACTGACTTGCAACTGCGCATAAAAACCTGCAAAGTCAGCCCTGAAGCAAGTAAGGGCGAAAAAATGAAACGACTCATTGTAGGGATTAGCGGTGCCAGTGGCGCGATTTATGGCGTGCGCCTGCTGCAGGTTTTGCGTGACGTTACTGATGTGGAAACCCATCTGGTGATGAGTGCTGCTGCCCGACAGACGCTGGCGCTGGAAACAGACCTCTCTGTACGCGACGTGCAGGCACTGGCGAATGTAAATCACGATACGCGCGATATCGCTGCCAGTATCTCTTCCGGCTCTTTTCAGACCGCCGGAATGGTAATATTACCTTGTTCAATCAAAACGCTTTCAGGCATCGTCCACAGTTACACCGATGGGCTGCTTACCCGTGCGGCAGACGTGGTGTTGAAAGAACGCCGCCCGCTGGTGCTGTGCGTGCGTGAAACGCCCCTGCATCTGGGGCATCTGCGGCTGATGACGCAGGCGGCAGAAATTGGCGCGGTGATTATGCCGCCAGTTCCGGCATTCTATCATCGCCCGCAAACGCTAGATGATGTGATTAATCAAACAGTTAACCGCGTACTCGACCAGTTTGATATCTCCCTTCCACAGGATCTGTTCACCCGCTGGCAAGGGGCGTAAAACCGTTCCATCAGCGTGCAAAGAAACATCCGTTGCCCTGTTTCAGGGCAATTTTGTAACCGCGATCATATCCTCAACATTTAATTCGTTAAAACTCAACGAAACGCTGCGGTTCAACCGTCAGACCTGCTATCTTCAAAATCAGGACATTATTGCAACGTTTTATTAACATATTTAACGTCGAATATCCTCATCGACGCGAAAATGGCATAAGACCTGCATGAAAAAGTCTGCAAACACACAACACAACGTAAAACATAATAAAATTACGCCACTTGAGGGTTATGTATGAAGAAGACGGTTCTTGCTTTGTCTTTGCTGGTAGGACTCTCCGCCACCGCGGCCAGCTACGCAGCACTTCCGCAGACGGTTCGTATTGGTACAGATACAACGTACGCACCTTTTTCCTCTAAAGATGCCAAAGGCGACTTTGTCGGCTTTGATATCGATCTGGGAAATGAGATGTGTAAGCGCATGCAGATCAAATGTACCTGGGTAGCCAGCGACTTTGACGCGCTGATCCCGTCGCTGAAAGCGAAAAAGATTGATGCCATCATCTCCTCGCTTTCAATTACTGAGAAGCGTCAGCAAGAGATTGCGTTCTCAGACAAGCTTTACGCAGCAGACTCACGTCTGATCGCCGCGAAAGGTTCCCCAATTCAACCGACTCTTGATTCCCTCAAAGGTAAACATGTTGGCGTACTGCAAGGCTCGACTCAGGAAGCCTATGCTAATGACAACTGGCGCAGCAAAGGCGTAGATGTAGTGGCCTATGCGAACCAGGACCTTATCTATTCTGACCTGACAGCGGGTCGTCTGGACGCGGCGTTGCAGGATGAAGTCGCGGCCAGCGAAGGCTTCCTGAAGCAGCCTGCCGGTAAGGACTACGCTTTTGCTGGTCCGTCGGTGAAAGATAAAAAATACTTTGGTGACGGCACCGGGATTGGCTTGCGCAAAGATGATACAGAGCTGAAAGCTGCTTTCGATAAAGCGCTGGGCGAACTGCGCAAAGACGGCACCTACGACAAAATGGCGAGCAAGTATTTTAACTTCAATGTCTACGGCGATTAATACGCCGCAGCGGGGGATGGACTGCACCATTGCGGGTAACCATTACGGTGCATAATAAATTCAGTGCACTGTTTTGGTGCTTTTGTCGCTGTCTTAATAAGCATGAGTGCATACTTAAGCGCTTTTCATGCAAATAAATACCGTCGACAGGGTAGAATGCTTTGCCTTGTCGGCCCGATTAATGGCACGATAACTGCACCTGGTCCTGTAAAGATCCCCTATAAAAGACAGTCTGTTGAGGATAGTTATGAAAAAACTGGTGTTGTCTCTTTCTCTGGTCCTGGCTTTCTCCAGTGCTACCGCAGCATTTGCAGCCATTCCGCAAAAAATTCGTATCGGTACCGATCCTACTTATGCGCCGTTCGAATCGAAAAATGCACAGGGTGAATTAGTCGGTTTTGATATCGATCTGGCTAAAGAGCTGTGCAAACGTATCAATACACAATGTACCTTCGTGGAAAACCCGCTGGACGCGCTTATCCCTTCGTTAAAAGCGAAGAAAATCGATGCGATTATGTCCTCGCTTTCCATCACTGAAAAACGTCAGCAGGAAATCGCCTTTACCGACAAGCTTTATGCAGCCGACTCGCGTCTGGTTGTCGCTAAAGATTCTGCTATTCAGCCGACCATTGAGTCGCTGAAAGGTAAACGTGTTGGCGTGCTGCAGGGCACGACTCAGGAAACCTTCGGCAACGAGCACTGGGCGCCAAAAGGCATTGAAATTGTCTCTTATCAGGGGCAAGACAATATCTATTCTGACCTGACTGCCGGGCGTATTGATGCTGCTTTCCAGGATGAAGTCGCAGCCAGCGAAGGCTTCCTGAAACAGCCGGTCGGTAAAGATTACAAATTCGGCGGCCCATCTGTAAAAGATGAGAAGTTATTCGGTGTGGGTACCGGTATGGGGCTGCGCAAAGATGATAACGAACTGCGCGAAGCACTGAACAAAGCCTTTGCCGAGATGCGAGCTGACGGTACTTACGAGAAGCTGGCGAAAAAGTACTTCGATTTTGATGTTTATGGCGGTTAATCACCGCAGGTGCTGATAAAGCCCGTAGATTTTTGACGTGTTGAATTTATGCCTGATGGCGCTGTGCGTATCCGGTCTACAGTGATTTTGTAGGCCGGATAAGGCAAAGTCGCCATCCTGCATTTAACAGTTTGTCTGAAATCAAAAGAGGCTTATTACTCCACCACACACGACAGGACAGGCAGCATGTTGTATGGCTTTTCAGGTGTTATTTTACAGGGCGCAATTGTTACGCTGGAGCTGGCACTTAGCTCGGTGGTACTGGCGGTTCTGATAGGCCTTGTCGGCGCGGCAGCAAAGCTGTCGCAAAGCCGGGCGCTGGCGCTTATTTTCGAAGGGTACACAACGCTTATCCGCGGCGTGCCCGATCTGGTCTTAATGCTGCTCATCTTTTACGGATTACAAATCGCGCTGAATACCCTTACCGATGCAATTGGTATCAGCCAGATTGATATCGATCCGATGGTCGCGGGTATTATTACGCTCGGGTTTATCTACGGAGCCTATTTTACCGAAACATTTCGTGGCGCATTTATGGCCGTGCCAAAAGGACATATTGAAGCCGCGACGGCATTCGGTTTTACCAGTTCACAAATATTTCGCCGCATTATGTTCCCGGCGATGATGCGCTATGCCTTACCGGGAATTGGCAACAACTGGCAGGTCATTCTTAAGGCCACGGCGCTGGTATCGTTGCTCGGCCTGGAAGACGTGGTGAAAGCCACTCAGCTTGCCGGAAAAAGTACCTGGGAGCCGTTCTATTTTGCCGTAGTGTGCGGGGTCATCTATCTGGTGTTTACCACTGTTTCTAATGGTGTGCTGCTGTACCTTGAGCGCCGCTATTCCGTGGGTGTGAAGAGGGCTGACCTGTGATTGAGATTATTCAGGAATACTGGAAGTCCCTGCTGTGGACCGACGGATATCGCTACACCGGCGTGGCTATCACCCTGTGGCTTCTGATTTCGTCGGTGGTGATGGGCGGGATACTGGCGCTGTTTTTGGCAATTGGTCGTGTTTCCAGTAATAAATTTATCCAGTTTCCCATCTGGCTGTTCACCTATATTTTTCGTGGGACGCCGCTGTACGTCCAGTTGCTGGTGTTTTATTCCGGGATGTATACGCTGGAGATAGTCAAAGGCACGGACTTCCTCAACGCGTTTTTCCGCAGTGGGCTAAATTGCACCGTGCTGGCGCTGACGCTGAATACCTGCGCCTATACCACGGAGATTTTCGCCGGGGCTATTCGTTCCGTACCCCATGGTGAGATTGAAGCCGCGCGCGCTTACGGTTTCTCGTCGTTTAAACTGTATCGCTGCATTATTTTGCCTTCCGCGCTGCGTATTGCGCTGCCGGCTTACAGCAATGAAGTTATTTTAATGCTGCACTCCACGGCGCTGGCATTTACCGCAACGGTGCCTGATTTGTTGAAAATCGCCCGCGATATCAACTCGGCAACGTATCAGCCGTTTACCGCCTTCGGTATTGCCGCTGTTCTGTATTTGATTATTTCGTATGTCCTGATCAGTCTGTTCCGTAAAGCGGAAAAACGCTGGTTGCAGCATGTATCCTCTAAATGATTCGAGTAACACGATGTCTGAAAATAAATTAAACGTTATCGATTTACATAAGCACTACGGCGAACATGAAGTGCTGAAAGGGGTATCGCTGCAGGCCAATGCGGGTGATGTTATCAGTATTATTGGCTCGTCTGGTTCCGGTAAAAGTACCTTCCTGCGCTGCATTAACTTTCTCGAGAAACCGAGCGCCGGGTCGATTGTGGTGAGTGGTCAGAACATTAGTCTGGTACGCGACAAAGACGGCCAGCTTAAGGTTGCAGACAAAAATCAGCTGCGCTTGCTGCGCACGCGACTGACGATGGTCTTTCAGCACTTTAATCTGTGGAGCCACATGACGGTGCTGGAAAACGTGATGGAAGCGCCGATCCAGGTGTTGGGGCTGAGCAAGCAGGAAGCTCGCGAACGTGCGGTGAAGTATCTGGCGAAAGTGGGTATTGATGAGCGCGCTCAGGGCAAATATCCGGTGCATCTGTCCGGTGGTCAGCAGCAGCGTGTCTCCATTGCTCGTGCGCTGGCGATGGAACCGGAAGTGTTGCTGTTTGATGAACCCACGTCGGCACTTGACCCGGAGCTGGTGGGCGAAGTGCTGCGCATTATGCAACAACTGGCCGAAGAGGGAAAAACCATGGTGGTCGTGACCCACGAAATGGGGTTTGCCCGTCATGTCTCCACGCACGTGATTTTCCTGCATCAAGGGAAGATTGAAGAAGAGGGCGATCCGGAGCAGGTATTTGGTAATCCGCAAAGCCCGCGTTTGCAGCAGTTCCTCAAAGGTTCGTTGAAGTAAGTCACCTGCCCGGAGGCGCTACGCTTTCCGGGCCTGGGATTTTAGCGCGTCGCACTCCAGACGATAAACCCAGTCGTCGTAGGCGATACCATCAATCTCATACGCCTTTTCCAGCACCTGCGTACGCACGAACCCCGTTTTTTCCAGAATCCGTATTGAGCCCTTATTATCCGCCAGTGCGTAAGCATTTATCGCTGTGACCGCCGCGTGCTCGAAGGCGTACTGGCACACCGCGCGTACGGCTTCGCTGGCAATACCTTTCCCCTGCGCCTGTGGCATGATGGCGTAGCCGAGGTCGGCTTCGTGCGGGTAGAGATGGCTGATTTGCAGACCAATATCGCCGAGCGGCGTCGGGTTGTTGTGCTCGCGGATGACAAAAGTGTGCTGTGCGGCAAGGCGTCTGGCGAATAACAGACGCGTATCTTTCGCCGGGGCGATGTTGCCCATATAGCGCATGACTTCAGGACATTCACGTAGTTTCTGGAAAAATGACCAGTCAGAAAACTGAAACAAAGAGAGGGTAAGTCGGGGAGTCGAAATTATCGCCATAACGTCGCCATTGCAGAAATCTGGCCTATAACCTTACCACCACAACGGCGACCGTGAATAGCGCTTAGGGGTTATCGGATGACATCCGCCAGCGCTTCTTCTAAATCGTACCAGCGAAACGCGAAACCGGACGCTTCCAGGCGTTTTGGCAACGCTCGCTGCCCGCCGAGAACCAGCACTGAAGATTCGCCCATCAGCAACCGCATTGCGGTGGCGGGAACGCGCAGAATGGCAGGACGGTTCAGGGCGTGGCCCAGCGCGTGGGCAAACTGCTCATTGTGCACCGGGTACGGTGAAACCATATTGAAGGGACCGCGCAGATCGTTATCCAGCAGCCAGAGAATTCCGTTGACCATATCATCAATATGGATCCAGGCCATATACTGGCGTCCGTTGCCAATTGGTCCGCCTAAGCCAAGACGAAACGGCGGGACCATTTTCGCCAGAATACCGCCAGCAGAGGCCAGTACCACGCCGGTGCGCAGCATACACACGCGGGTTTTGTCGCTTTGCGCGGTGCTGGCAATTTGCTCCCAGCGTGCGCACAGCTTATGGGTAAATTCGTTATGCGGCGGCTCTTCTTCTGTGACCACCACTTCGCCTAAATCGCCGTAGTAACCGGTAGCGGAACCGGAGATTAGCACTGCGGGCGGTGTCTCGCTGGCATTGATTAAATCGACCAGCTTCTGCGTAATGACCCAGCGGCTCTGACACAGGCGTTCCTTTTGCTGGGCACTCCAGCGCTTGTCCGCAATCGGCTCTCCGGCAAGGTTAATGACGGCATCAATGTCGTTGAGATTTTGCCGCTCTTCCAACCCTTTGGACAGCGTAACCCGGGAGTCGAGAATCTGACGCGCCTTATCAGGAGAACGGGTCACTACGGTTATCTGATGCCCCAGCTCCAGCAAGCGGGGGATCAGATGACGTCCAATCAGGCCAGTACCGCCGGTAATCAGAATCTGCATGTCGCCTCCCGGGTTATGTTTAGCGCTGCCAGCTCAGCGTCATAGAGACTGAGTCGGCGTAACGTAATGCGTGAAGTTTATCTATCTCTACTTGAGCATAAGTGACCCAGTGATGTTCGCGTGCGATATCGAGCACATCTTGAGTTAATTTTTCTAACAATGAGAAGCGGTTACCCTCCACGTGGGCAATGATGCTCTTGGTGATAGTGCGATAATTCAGCGCGTCGTTGATATCTTCACTGGTACGGGCTTTGTCTGCCGGATAGTGAATGGCAATGTTGATGACAATATCCTGGCGGTTAAGGATCTCCTCTTCTTTAATGCCGATAAAAGTGCGCAGACGAAGGTTTTTTATACGAATAATTGCGTCAGGTTGTGACATTGCAGGTTTCCTCCATGTATGAACCTTTGCATGATACACGAGAACCGAATCGCGTCACCGCTTCTCACTTTGTGCTTGTTGCATGGCGCGTTCCGTTGCGGGACGCGTACGGATGCGTTCATGCCAGTTATTGACTGCCGGGTAGTTGTCGAGGTCGATGCGCTGACGCTGATGGGCGTGGATCCACGGCCAGCAGGCAATGTCGGCAATGCTGTAGTGATCGCCTCCCAGCCAGGGGGACGTTTCCAGACGTTTATTCATCACGTTGTACAGGCGCTGGGTTTCAACCTGGTATCTTTCAATGGCGTAGGGAATCGTTTGTGGGGCGTAGTGGCTAAAATGATGATTCTGACCCAGCATGGGTCCGAGGCCGCTGACCTGCCAGAACAACCACTGCAGCGTAGTGTGGCGTTCACGTAACTCACCGCTCAGCAGCTTACCGCTCTTTTCTGCCAGATAGAGTAAAATTTCTCCGGACTCAAACAGGCTGATGGGCTTTCCGCCGTCTACCGGGGCACTGTCGATAATGGCCGGGATTTTATTGTTTGGTGAGATTTGCAGAAAATCAGGGTGAAACTGGCTACCTTTGCTGATATCGACATGAATCAGACGGTATTGCAGCTGCGCCTCTTCAAGAAACAGCGTTATTTTGTGACCGTTTGGCGATGGAGTGTAATAGAGATCGATCATTTTCAGCGTCCGTTTTGTCATGAACCGGGTCATAACAAGTATAGAGCCTGTTGGCGTGCGTGAGTTTTCATCAAGTGACAGTGAGAGAAAGACTCTATATTTTGAAGGCAAGCCAATACATTTCAGAGGACATTATGAGCAAATCTGCAATTACGCTGTGGTCAGATGCCAATTTTTTCTCCCCTTACGTGCTGTCTGTTTATGTCGCTCTGCAAGAGAAAGGACTGCCTTTTACGCTGAAAACCGTTGATCTCAACAGCGGCGAACACTTGCAACCTTCATGGCAAGGGTATGCGTTAACGCGGCGCGTGCCGGTGCTTGAAATCGACGGTTTCGAGCTGAGCGAATCATCAGCGATTACTGAGTTCCTGGAAGAGAGTTTTGCGCCGCCGCAGTGGGAGCGAATCTACCCACACGATGTGCAAAAGCGCGCGCGGGCGCGCCAGGTTCAGGCGTGGATCCGCAGCGATCTGATGCCTATCCGTGAAGAACGCTCAACGGACGTAGTTTTTGCTGGCGTGAAGAAAGGTCCGTTAAGCGAAGCGGGAAAAGTCAGTGCGGAGAAATTGTTCGCCACTGCGAGCCATTTATTGAGCCACGGGAAGCAGAATTTATTTGGCGAATGGTGTATTGCCGACTGCGATTTAGCGCTAATGCTGAATCGTCTGGTCCTTAACGGCGATGAGGTTCCCGAAGCGCTTGCAGAATATGCCGCCTTCCAGTGGCAGCGCGCTTCAGTCCAGCGTTTTATCGCGCTTTCAGCGAAGCGTTCCTGCTGAAAAACGGGGCGTAATCCAGTATCATTACAGGGTACTTTTCAACGAGGAGTGAGTGATGAAACTGATGTTCGCATCGGACATTCATGGTTCGTTGCCAGCCACGGAACGCGTACTTGAACGGTTTGCCGCAAGCGGTGCGCAATGGCTGGTGATATTGGGTGATGTTTTAAACCACGGACCGCGTAATGCGCTCCCGGAAGGCTATGCGCCTGCGCAGGTTGCTGAGCGGTTGAATGCGCTGGCAGCGCGGATTATCGCGGTGCGTGGCAATTGTGACAGCGAAGTGGATCAGATGCTTCTGCATTTTCCGATGACCGCGCCGTGGCAGCAAATTCTGACAGAAAACCAGCGACTCTTTTTGACCCACGGGCATCTTTTTGGCCCGCAAAATATGCCGGCACTCAACGTGGGAGATGTACTGGTTTATGGGCATACACATTTGCCCGTCGCTGAGCGTCAAGGGGATGTTTACCACTTCAATCCCGGCTCGGTAAGCATCCCGAAAGGGGGCTTTGCGGCAAGTTACGGGATTCTGGATGATAATGTTCTCAGCGTAATGGCACTCAATGATCAAAGTGTTATTGCACAGGTCGAGATTAATCCGTAATTTACCCCACAAACATAAACGCGCCGTAAGAGCGCAGGAAAAAAGAAGGTTTCCTGATGGTGGAACAGCGTCGTTTGGCAAGTACGGAATGGGTGGATATTGTGAATGAAGACAACGAAGTCATTGCACAATCCAGCCGGGAACAAATGCGGGCGCAACGCTTACGCCATCGTGCAACGTATATCGTCGTGCATGATGGTATGGGCAAAATTCTGGTTCAGCGTCGTACTGAGACAAAAGATTTTTTGCCCGGCATGCTGGATGCCACCGCTGGCGGTGTTGTGCAGGCTGACGAGCAACTACTGGATTCAGCGCGCCGTGAAGCGGAAGAGGAACTGGGGATTGCGGGCGTGCCGTTTGCCGAGCATGGGCAGTTTTATTTTGAAGACCAGAACTGTCGCGTATGGGGTGGGCTGTTTAGCTGTGTTTCCCACGGACCGTTTGCGCTTCAGGAAGAAGAGGTTAGTGAAGTTTGCTGGCTGACGCCGGAAGAAATTACCGCGCGTTGCGACGAATTTACGCCGGACTCACTGAAAGCCCTGGCGCTGTGGATGACCCGCAACGCTAAGAATGAAGGGGCGAAAGCCGAAAAGCAGGAAGAAGCTGAGTAAAATCTGCTCATCCGGCCTACAGCGTCGAGAAATCGTGTAGGCCGGGCAATCGTTTTTTAATGGTAACCCATTATCTGCGCGCCAATTACCACCACGCTGGACATAATAAACAGCAGTCCCAACAGCGTGGCGCCTACCTTCAGCCAGTTACGAAAATCCACCCGACACACGCCTAACGTTGCCATCAGCGATGCCGATGTAGGATAGATAATATGACTGAATCCGTCGCCAAACTGGAAGGCCAGTACGGTGACCTGACGGTTTACGCCAACCAGATCGCCTAAGGGTGCTAATAACGGCATGGTCAATGCAGCCTGACCAGAGCCGGAAGTAACGAAGAAATTAAACACCGCCTGGAACAGCAGCATAAACCACGCCGCGATGGCGTTATCCAGCCCGCTGATGCCGTTGGCAATGCTGTGCAGCAGCGTGTTCAACACGCTGGCTTCACCCGCCTCTCCATTACCGACCAGCAGTAATATGCCCTTGGCAAAACCGACCAGCAGGGCAGGGGCAATCATCATTCGCGCGCCTTCAGTGAATGAGGAGGCCATGATGTTGACCGTCATGCCGTTGAGACGAAAGACCACGCCGATGATGCCAATTACCAGGCCCATGGTGAAGAACTGGCTGGCGATCTCAGGAATAAACCACGCGTTGACGATCACGCCCCAGACAACCCAAATCATTACCGCAGTCAGCACCAGCAGCACCAGCCAGTCGCCCAGCGTGAAGCGTCGTTCCACAACGTCGTCCTGCTGTTCGCGAAAGAAACGGTCGGATTCATGTACCCGGGACAAAAGCGGATTCTTTTTGATGCGTGCCGCATAGGCCAGCGTGAAGGTTAGCCCTATCAGGGTCGCAACCACCCAGACAATGATACGCAGACCGGAACCAGAGAGCACCGGCACGCCCGCAATCCCCTGCGCGACGACCACGCAAAACGGGTTCATCCATGAGCTGGCGAATCCAATCTGAGTCGCAATATAGGTGACCAGAACGGTGGTGATACTGTCGTAACCTAACCGTACCATTAACGGTGCGATGATAATGGCAAAGGCGACCGCCTCTTCCCCCATGCCAAACACCGCGCCGCCTAATGAGAAGAGAACAAACAGCACCGGGATAAACAGGACTTCGTTTCCTCGCGTATGGCGGATGAGCGCCAGGATGCCGTTATCGATGGTTCCGGTGCGCATAACGATGCCGAATGCGCCGCCAATCACCAGCATAAACATAATAATGCCGACGGCAGTGCCGAATTTAGAGCCGGAGGTTAACCCTTCAAACGGAAAATTCATCAGGCCCGGGCGCTCATCACCGGTGGTGAAAAACTGCACCCGGTGATACTGCTCTTCGCCCGCGTCGTTGGTCAGAATTCGAAAAGAGTGGGGGTCGACCACCTTACGGGTTTTGGTTTGTCCATCAACCTGATACTGCACTTCCTGACTGTCGAACATCCCGACGGGAACAACCCATGTCGCCAGACTGGTTAAAATGGCAACGAAAAAAATAATCACCAACGTATCGGGCATCGCCCATTTTTTAGCTGGCTGTGTTTCTGTTACTGCTGACATGAAAGACTATCCCTGTTGCAATGCAAAAGAGGATAAGTATGCAAACAGGAGAATAGTTATTCATTGATGCAGCGCATCCTGGCAAATGTTTCAGAATATGCCAACGGGAAAAACAGGTATAAAAAAACCGGAAATATAAGCTATTTCCGGTTTAATAAGCAGAAGTGTTGCCGGATAAGACATCCAGCACACTCGACAGATTACTGCTGCTGTTGGGAAGACTGGATCGCGGTCAGAGCGATGGTGTAGACGATGTCGTCAACCAGCGCGCCACGAGACAGGTCGTTCACAGGCTTGCGCATACCCTGCAGCATCGGCCCGATGGAGATCAGGTCGGCAGAACGCTGTACCGCTTTGTAGGTGGTGTTACCGGTGTTCAGATCCGGGAAGATGAACACTGTAGCGCGACCTGCAACCGGAGAGTTCGGCGCTTTGGATTTTGCTACGTCAGCCATAACGGCGGCGTCATACTGCAGCGGACCGTCGATCATCAGGTCAGGACGTTTTTCCTGCGCCAGACGCGTGGCTTCACGAACTTTTTCTACGTCGCTACCTGCACCAGAAGTACCGGTGGAGTAGGAGAGCATTGCTACGCGCGGTTCGATACCGAAAGCAATGGCGGATTCAGCGGACTGAATCGCGATTTCTGCCAGTTGCTCTGCAGTCGGATCCGGGTTGATCGCGCAGTCGCCGTATACGTAAACCTGATCCGGCAGCAGCATGAAGAACACGGAAGACACCAGGGAACTACCCGGTGCAGTTTTGATCAGCTGCAGCGGCGGACGGATGGTGTTCGCGGTGGTATGAACTGCACCAGAAACCAGACCGTCAACGTCGTCCTGTTCCAGCATCAGGGTACCGAGAACCACGTTGTCTTCCAGCTGTTCGCGGGCAACGGTTTCGGTCATACCTTTGTTTTTACGCAGTTCGACCAGGCGAGCAACGTAGCTTTCGCGAACCACATCTGGATCAACGATTTCTACGCCAGCGCCCAGCTCAACGCCCTGAGAGGCCGCAACGCGGGTGATCTCATCCGGGTTGCCCAGCAGTACGCAGGTTGCGATACCGCGTTCAGCACAGATAGCCGCTGCTTTAACGGTACGCGGCTCGTCACCTTCCGGCAGAACAACGCGCTTGCCGGCTTTACGTGCCAGCTCGGTCAGCTGATAACGGAACGCTGGCGGAGACAGACGACGGCTGCGCTCAGAGGTCGCAGTCAGGGATTCAATCCAGTCAGCGTTGATGTAGTTAGCAACGTATTCCTGAACTTTCTCAATACGTTCGTGATCGTCAACCGGAACTTCCAGGTTGAAGCTCTGCAGGCTCAGAGAGGTCTGCCAGGTGTTGGTGTTCACCATGAATACCGGCAGGCCGGTTTCAAATGCACGTTCGCACAGTTTAGTGATACGCGCGTCCATTTCGTAGCCGCCAGTCAGCAGCAGGGCACCGATTTCCACGCCGTTCATGGCTGCCAGGCATGCTGCAACCAGCACGTCAGGACGATCGGCGGAAGTCACCAGCAGAGAACCTGCACGGAAGTGCTCCAGCATGTGCGGAATGCTGCGTGCGCAGAAAGTCACAGACTTCACGCGACGGGTATTGATATCACCTTCGTTAACGATAGTGGCGTTCAGATGACGCGCCATATCGATTGCACGCGTTGCGATCAGATCGAAGCTCCATGGCACCGCGCCCAGAACCGGCAGCGGGCTGGATTCTTGCAGTTTAGCCGGATCAACTTTGATCACTTTTGCTTTGGAAGAGTCGTCGAAAATCTCGGACAGATCCGGGCGAGTACGGCCCTGCTCATCAACCGGTGCGTTCAGTTTGTTAACGATTACGCCGGTGATGTTGGTGTTTTTCGCGCCGCCGAAGCTGCTGCGAGTCAGTTCAATACGCTCGTTCAGCTGTTCCGGGGTATCGGTACCCTGAGACATTACGAAGACGATTTCTGCGTTCAGCGTTTTCGCGATTTCGTAGTTCAGAGACTGTGCGAACTGATGTTTACGAGTTGGGACCAGGCCTTCAACCAGTACAACTTCAGCGTCTTTAGTGTTCGCGTGGTAGTTCGCGATGATCTCTTCCATCAGCACATCTTTCTGATTGCTGGACAACAGAGATTCAACGTGGCTCATCTTCAGCGGCTCAGCGGCTGGCAGAGAAGAGTTAGCACGGACGATGCTGGTAGTCTGGTCTGGCGCATCGCCACCGGCACGCGGTTGAGAGATCGGCTTGAAGACGCTCAGACGAACGCCTTTGCGTTCCATTGCGCGGATCACGCCAAGGCTGACGCTGGTCAGACCGACGCTGGTTCCGGTAGGGATCAGCATAATAATACGGGACACGGTTTATCCTCTTTCGTTACCGTCGATGTAGACGGGTTACAAAACAGCACCGCCAGCTAGGCTGGCGGTGTGAAATCAGGCAGTCAGACGGCTCGCGTCTTGCGCGATAACCAGTTCTTCGTTGGTTGGGATAACCACCGCAGGACGGGTACCTTCTTTGTTGATGAAACCAGATTTGCCGAAACGTGCGGCCAGGTTACGTTCGTGGTCAACTTCAAAGCCCAGAACGCCCAGTTTGCCCAGAGACAGTTCACGAACCATCGCTGCGTTTTCACCAATACCACCGGTGAAGACAACTGCATCCAGACGACCATCCATCAGCGCAGTGTAAGAACCGATGTATTTCGCCAGACGGTGACAGTAAACGTCCATTGCACGTTTAGCGTCTTCTTTAGTCGCGTAGTTATCTTCAACATAACGGCAGTCGCTGGTGACTTCGGTCAGACCCAGCAGGCCGGACTCTTTGGTCAGCATTTTGTTGATCTGGTCAACGCTCATGCCCAGGGTGTCGTGCAGGTGGAAGATGATCGCCGGGTCGATGTCACCGGAACGCGTACCCATCACCAGACCTTCCAGCGGGGTCAGGCCCATGGAGGTATCAACACATTTACCGTTACGGATAGCAGAGACAGAACCGCCGTTGCCCAGGTGGCAAGTGATGATGTTCAGCTCATCAACCGGTTTGTTCAGAATTTTTGCCGCTTCCTGAGTCACGAAGAAGTGGCTGGTACCGTGTGCGCCGTAACGACGAACACCGTGTTCTTTGTACAGGCTGTATGGCAGAGCATAGAGGTAAGACTCTTCCGGCATGGTCTGATGGAACGCGGTGTCGAACACAGCCACGTTTTTGTCTTTCAGATTCGGGAAGGATTTCAGCGCTTCTGCGATACCGATCAGGTGTGCAGGGTTATGCAGCGGTGCAAAAGAGGCTGCGTCTTTGATACCCTGAATAACGGAATCGTCGATAACCACAGAGCCGGTGTATTTCTCGCCGCCGTGAACAACACGGTGACCAATCGCAGTCAGCTGAGCAGACAGTTCTGGTTTTTGTGCCAGAATAGTATTAACGATAAAATTCAGCGCTTCACTGTGAGCGGCGCCTGCACCTAAAGCCGCTTCTTGTTTACCGCCGTCCATTTTCCACTTGATACGTGCTTCTGGGAGATGGAAACATTCGGCTAAACCAGAGAGGTATTCTTCACCGTTTACTGCATCGATGATGGCAAATTTCAGTGAGGAGCTACCGCAGTTCAGAACCAGTACTAACTTACTCGACATGGAAGTACCTATTTATGATACGTGGCTAAAAAAACGTCAGGAAGTCATAGAGCGTAGCGCATGATGACACCGACGTTTATGATTAACATCATGCGCCATAGTCTTTTTGGGCACGATGGAATAAATACCTTTGAGTCTATGTCATTTTGCGTATTTTTCAGCCAATGGCATACTATGTGTCAATTTGACGACTCAATGATTTTGGACTAAAGGCCTTACAGGCCGGCACAGGATACCTGAATGTGGGTATCAAAGACAAAATGTTTTGAACGATGTCCCTTGTAGTTGTTGTTTTGCACAAATTTTTTAATTTTTATATGTGAAGTTGAGGTAACCGCCATGTCGACACCGGATAATCGTTCCGTCAATTTTTTTAGCTTGTTTCGCCGGGGGCAGCACTATGCGAAGACGTGGCCAATGGAAAAGCGCCTCGCGCCTGTGTTTGTAGAGAACCGCGTAATCCGCATGACGCGTTACGCGACCCGTTTTATGCCGCCTATCGCCGTCTTCACCTTATGCTGGCAAATTGCGTTAGGGGGGCAGTTGGGACCGGCCGTGGCGACTGCGCTGTTTGCGCTCAGCCTGCCGATGCAGGGCATGTGGTGGCTGGGTAAACGTTCTGTAACGCCGCTGCCGCCTTCAATACTCAACTGGTTCTACGAAGTTCGGGGTAAATTGCAAGAAGCCGGGCAGGCGCTCACTCCGGTAGAAGGAAAGCCTGATTATCAGGCGCTGGCTGACACGCTTAAGCGCGCCTTCAAACAACTGGATAAAACTTTCCTTGATGATTTGTAATTGACCCCTGATTACGCATATAAAAGAAGGCACAAGATGCCTTCTTTTTTTTCATCGCAGTAGTAGTGATACAGGAGTCCCAAATGGAAATGACCAACGCTCAACGTCTGATTTTGTCTAATCAGTACAAAATGATGACTATGCTCGATCCCACTAACGCCGAGCGTTATCGTCGTTTGCAGACGATTATTGAACGCGGTTACGGCTTGCAGATGCGCGAGCTGGATCGTGAGTTTGGTGAGCTGACGGAAGAAACCTGTCGTACGATTATCGATATTATGGAGATGTATCACGCATTACATGTGTCCTGGACTAATCTTAAGGACGCGCAGGCTATTGATGAGCGCCGCGTGACCTTCCTTGGCTTTGACGCCGCAACGGAAGCCCGTTACCTCGGGTACGTACGTTTTATGGTTAATGTGGAAGGTCGTTATACCCACTTTGATGCGGGTACGCATGGCTTCAACGCCCAGACCCCAATGTGGGAAAAATATCAGCGTATGCTGAATGTCTGGCACTCTTGCCCGCGCCAGTATCACCTGAGTGCGAATGAAATTAACCAAATCATTAATGCCTGAGGGGGCGAGCGTGCAGTGCAAAGGTTTTCTGTTTGATCTGGATGGAACGCTGGTCGATTCCTTACCCGCAGTAGAACGCGCGTGGTGCAACTGGGCCGATCGTTTTGGCCTCGATCACGCCGAGGTGCTCGGCTTTATTCATGGCAAGCAGGCCATTACCTCCCTGCGACACTTTATGGTGGGCAAATCTGAGGCTGAGATCGCCGCGGAATTCACCCGCCTGGAGCAGATCGAAGCGACGGAAACCGCGGGGATCACTGCGCTGCCGGGAGCGGTTGATTTACTCAACCACCTCAATAAAGCGGGTATTCCATGGGCGATTGTGACCTCCGGATCCATGCCGGTCGCACGAGCGCGTCATCGTGTCGCGGGGCTGCCTGCTCCTGAAGTGTTTGTCACCGCCGAGCGGGTAAAAAGAGGCAAACCCGAGCCTGACGCCTATCTGTTAGGCGCCCAGCTTTTGGGTCTTGCGCCACAGGAATGCGCGGTGGTGGAAGATGCGCCCGCTGGGGTGCTTTCAGGACTGGCGGCAGGGTGTCATGTGATAGCGGTCAACGCGCCTGTGGACACGCCGCGTCTGGATGAGGTCGATTTTTCGCTGACCAGTCTGGAACATATTTCTGTGACCAAACAGCCTAACGGAAATGTGGTCGTGGTAAGAAATACCTGAACATGATTTAGCCCCAGATTGTTGGGGCTTTTTTATGGCAGAATCGATCCATCCCTCTCATTTAACAAGGATATGTTGTGAACGGTGAATTGATATGGGTTCTCTCATTGCTGGCGATTGCCGTCGTCTTGTTTGTCACTGGCAGAGTGCGTATGGACGCGGTCGCTTTGCTGGTCATCATTGCCTTTGTTCTGAGCGGAACATTGAGCATCACAGAAGCCTTTTCCGGATTCAGCGATCCTAACGTTATTTTGATAGCGGCATTATTCATTATCGGCGACGGCCTGGTGCGTACCGGGGTGGCGACGGTAATGGGTGCCTGGCTGGTGAAGGTGGCTGGCAGCAGTGAAGTCAAAATGCTGGTGTTGCTGATGATTACCGTTGCCGGACTCGGGGCGTTTATGAGTTCGACCGGCGTGGTCGCCATCTTTATCCCGGTGGTCTTAAGCGTTTCCATGCGCATGGAAATTTCCCCTTCACGCCTGATGATGCCGCTGAGCTTTGCCGGCTTGATAAGCGGCATGATGACGCTGGTGGCGACGCCGCCTAACCTGGTCGTCAACAGTGAACTGTTACGTGAAGGACTCAACGGGTTCAGCTTTTTTAGCGTTACCCCGCTGGGGCTGGTGGTTCTGGTACTCGGCATAATTTATATGCTGCTGATGCGCTTTATGCTCAAGGGAGAAGATTCCAGGCAGCCGGGAGACGGCTGGAAACGCCGGACCTTTCGCGATCTGATTAAAGAATATCGCCTGACCGGGCGCGCGCGTCGGCTGGCGATTCGTCCCGGTTCTCCTATGATTGGCCAGCGTCTGGATGATCTGAAGTTGCGTGAGCGCTACGGGGCAAACGTGATTGGCGTGGAACGCTGGCGTCGCTTTCGTCGCGTAATAGTCGACGTTAACGGGGTTTCTGAGTTTCGCGCCCGTGACGTATTGCTGATTGATATGTCCGCGGCCGATGTCGACCTGCGTGAATTTTGCAGTGAACAGTTTCTGGAACCAATGGTACTGCGCGGCGAATACTTCTCCGAGCAGGCGCTTGATGTGGGGATGGCCGAGATCTCTCTGATCCCTGAATCGGAATTGATCGGCAAAACGGTACGGGAAATCGCTTTTCGTACCCGCTACGGGCTGAATGTCGTTGGGCTGAAGCGCGATGGTGCGGCTCTGGCTGGAGCGGTGGTGGATGAGCCATTGCTGATGGGCGATATCATATTAGTGGTGGGCAACTGGAAGCTCATCACACTGTTGGGACAAAAAGGGCGTGATTTTGTCGTGCTGAATATGCCCGAGGAAGTCAGTGAAGCTTCTCCGGCGCACAGCCAGGCACCGCATGCGATTTTCTGTCTGGTGCTGATGGTCGCTCTGATGCTCACTGATGAAATTCCCAATACGGTGGCTGCGATCATCGCCTGTCTGCTGATGGGGAAATTTCGCTGTATTGATGCCGAAAGTGCCTATAAAGCGATTCACTGGCCAAGCATTATTTTGATTGTCGGGATGATGCCCTTCGCGCTGGCTTTACAAAAAACCGGCGGTGTCGACTTGGTGGTGAAAGGGCTGATGGATGTCGGTGGCGGGTATGGCCCGTATGTGATGTTGGGCTGCCTGTTCGTGCTGTGTGCGACTATCGGGTTATTTATTTCCAACACCGCGACGGCGGTGCTGATGGCGCCAATCGCGCTGGCGGCTGCAAAGTCGATGGGCGTTTCACCGTATCCTTTTGCGATGGGGATTGCGATGGCGGCATCCGCAGCCTTTATGACACCTGTCTCTTCCCCGGTAAACACTCTGGTGCTCGGACCTGGCAACTACAGCTTTAGCGATTTCGTGAAGATTGGCGTACCGTTTACCATCATTGTGATGGCGGTGTGCGTGGTGATGATCCCGATGCTGTTTCCGTTTTGATGTTGTTGTCTGATGGCGACGGGGATGTCTTCGCCGCCACCGGGTCATGCGTTTATAGCGGAGAATCCTGGCTGATTTCATCTAATGAGAGGTGAAAACTCGGGACAAACACGTCCATAAAGTAGTCCATCTCTTCGCTGCGTCGCGACTCGAGCGTTTTTTCCAGACGCGTCTTGGCAAGCAGAAATTCGTTGTTACCGGCAGAGAGTTCCTCCAGACACTTCAGATACGCGCACAGGGCATCGGCCTGTTTAACAATCGATCTCTCTTCTTCACTTAAGGCATGTTCATCAATGAGCGGCGCAAAAATATCGCGCAGTTCATCAGGTACCATATCGACCAGTTTTTGCTGGGCAATTTTCTCTATCGCTTTATATTCCTGCGCAATCTGCGAGTTGAAATATTTCACCGGGGTAGGGAGATCACCGGTCAGCACTTCTGACGCATCGTGATACATCGCCAACAGAGCAATACGCTCAGCATTAACCTGACCACCAAATTTGCGGTTTTTGATCGCGGCCAGCGCATGGGCAACCATGGCAACCTGCAGACTGTGTTCAGACACGTTTTCGGTGCGCACGTTGCGCATCAGCGGCCAGCGATTAATGAGCTTCAGACGGGAGAGGTGGGCAAAAAAATGGCTCTGCTTCATAACGACCCTTATATGATGGCAACCTAAGAGTCATTTTGCGCAGAGAAGGCTGTCAGATGCAAATACTCGTCATTCATTCGACAGCCTTTGTTTAATTACAACTGGTGATACCCTGACAGGAAACGCTCAAATTTACTCAGCGACATTTCAATATCGTCAATACGCGGCAGCGTGACGATGCGGAAATGATCCGGCCACGGCCAGTTGAACGCTGTTCCCTGAACCAGCAGTACTTTTTCCTGCAGCAGGAAGTCGAGTACCATCTTCTGGTCGTCATGAATGTTGAAGCGTTTAGCATCAATTTTCGGGAACATATACAGCGCGCCGCGCGGTTTTACGCAGGAGACACCAGGAATGTCATTGAGCAGTTCCCAGGCGCGGTTGCGTTGTTCATACAGACGCCCACCAGGCATGATAAATTCGCTGATGCTCTGGTATCCGCCCAGCGCGGTCTGAATGGCATGTTGCGCCGGAACGTTGGCACACAGGCGCATAGAGGCCAGCATCTCAAGACCTTCAATATATCCTTTAGCATGTTTCTTCGGCCCGTTCAGCACCATCCAGCCCTGACGGAAACCGGCAACGCGATAGGTTTTTGACAGGCCATTGAAGGTGATGGTCAGCAGATCCGGCGCCATTGCAGCGATGGAGTGGTGTTCAGCGTCGTCGTAGAGAATTTTGTCGTAAATCTCATCCGCAAAGATGATGAGGTTGTTCTGGCGAGCAATCTCAACAATCTCCATCAGCAGCTCTTTGGAGTAAACAGCGCCGGTTGGGTTGTTTGGGTTGATGATGACGATTCCACGCGTACGCGGCGTGATTTTGGCGCGGATATCATCCAGGTCCGGGAACCAGTCTGATGATTCGTCACACAGGTAGTGCACGGCATTACCGCCGGAGAGCGATACCGCCGCCGTCCACAGCGGATAATCAGGAGCAGGAACCAGCATTTCGTCCCCACTGTTCAGCAATGCCTGCATAGCCTGCACAATTAATTCAGAAACGCCGTTGCCGATATAAATATCTTCCACGGTTACGTCGCGCATACCACGGGCCTGGTAATGCTGCATAATCGCTTTACGGGCGGAATAAAGGCCTTTGGAGTCGCAATATCCTTGCGCTGTTGGCAAATTGCGGATCACATCCACCAGTATTTCATCTGGCGCTTCAAACCCGAATGGCGCGGGGTTGCCGATGTTCAGTTTCAGAACCTTATTGCCTTCTTCTTCCAGGCGCTTTGCTTCCTTCAGAACCGGGCCGCGAATGTCATAACAGACGTTTTCTAATTTGCTGGATTTTTCAATGGGGGACATGAACGTTGACCTTTTTAGCTGTGAATGCCACTCCCTGCCATGGAAGTCAGCCCAGCACAATGTACTCCCACGGCGGTGAGTTTTGAAGGGTCTTTAGTAGAAGATTTTGAAAAGCTATGAAGTGATAATTAACTGTTAACAACTAAATAATGTAAATATTATGAGATAATAATCTATCTGGATGCGTTTTGTTGGTAGTATGTTTTGTTTTATTGGTTTGGTTGTGGTGAATTGTTTGGTCAAAAAAAGTTAAACCTGTAAAGCGAAATGTCACGGGTATCTAAGCTGGGGGAAGTAATTCGAAAATACTGAGGTTTTAACTGCGGGACCTGTTATCGGCCTGATCCGTACGTGATACGGTGTGAATTCATTGTTAAGCAGAATTAATGAATTGAAGAATTCTTAATTAATTATTATTTAATATTTAAACGACATTAAATTGAATGGGCCAATAATAGCAAAACCGCAGCTCTGACATAACACCTGGTAGCCTGGAATTATTCACGATAACACTTATAAATATAGTGGTTTTAGGTTAAGATAAGTCTCATGAAATGGTAAGTAGTCTGAATTTTAAGATAATTCAAATGTTTGTTGGTTGTTCCTAACACACTGAAAAGTTAGTTTTTAATGTGTAAATTATTGTTCGTTAACTTTTTTTTAAATTTACAAAATTTACATGTTTTCCCTAAGTCAGAATCATCCAGCAGCTAAAAATTCGGCTCTTTCTCGTTGCTATATTCCGATGAATATCACGGGAATTAAAATAGCCAGGAAAGAGAATTGTTTCGTTTGTTAAACCAAATACATCCTTATTTTCACTTGGTTACACTAAGCGAAACTGCGAGGGAGGCACATTACAAATGGAGTTGTTTGATTCCAAATGCACAGCATTAACCCGGTATGACCCGCGAGTAAGTGAAAAACTATGATAAATGCAAATCGTCCGATAATTAACCTCGACCTCGATCTGCTGAGAACCTTCGTTGCTGTTGCCGACCTGAATACCTTTGCGGCTGCGGCAGCTGCGGTATGTCGAACTCAGTCTGCGGTGAGTCAGCAAATGCAGCGTCTTGAGCAACTCGTGGGGAAAGAGTTGTTCGCGCGCCATGGACGCAACAAACTACTGACCGAACATGGTATACAACTGTTGGGTTACGCCAGAAAAATACTGCGCTTTAATGATGAGGCATGCTCATCATTAATGTTTAATAATCTTCAGGGAGTGTTAACTATCGGTGCTTCTGATGAATCAGCCGATACCATACTGCCTTTCCTGCTCAACCGAATAAGTTCGGTTTATCCGAAGCTTGCGCTGGATGTGAGGGTCAAGCGTAACGCCTACATGGTGGATATGCTGAAGTCGCAAGAAGTGGACTTGGTTGTGACTACCAACCGTCCTGGCGATTTTGAATGTCTGAATCTGCGTACCTCGCCAACGCATTGGTACTGTGCTGCCGAATATATTCTGCAAAAAGGTGAGCCGGTACCGTTGGTTCTGCTGGACGATCCGAGCCCGTTTCGCGATATCGTGCTGGCGACATTAAATGCTGCTCAGATCCCGTGGCGCCTGGCTTATGTTGCTTCAACCTTACCTGCGGTTCGCGCGGCGGTAAAAGCAGGGCTCGGCGTCACTGCTCGGCCTGTTGAAATGATGAGTCCAGATTTACGCGTACTGGGCGCCGCCGACGGATTACCGCCATTGCCTGATACTGAGTATCTGTTGTGCTGCGATCCGTCCACGCAAAATGAGTTGGCAGAAGTTATCTTTAAGTCGATGCAAACGTATCAAAATCCTTGGCAATACAATCAGTTTACCCCTGAAGGGGGAGATGACTCGCTGATTGTTGAAGGCGACTTTGAGTAATCCGTCACATAAAATCGTTTTAAAATGTTAGTGTAAAAAAGAGCCACTGGTGATGAAAAAACATCCAGTGGCTCTTTTTTTATGCAAATATTGCCGCTTTATGTCATTTGCTATACTAAAACTTAACAAAATCAGAAGGTAAAAAAACGGCCTGACACCTGGCTGAAAAATAAGCAGCAGCGTTACTAATTGTTTCCATGTTAAAAAACTAGAGAAATTGTTGCTGTTTTTTATGGTGAATTAACAAAAGCGTGTCACAGATCAAGAAAATACTCCCATTTAGGGGGAGGCATCTGGGTGAATTCCTGTCAAAATAGGTGAGTATTATCTTTTTTACTTCACTACGGACACGATTCAACAACATTAAAAATGACCGATGATGCGATCGAAATTGGTCTAAATAGCACTTTATGTTAATGAAGTTGGAGCGGTGTAAAATAATGTGAGGAAACTTTTGTTAAAGTTGACAAAAGGTTATAGAAAGGAGTAAAAAACCCCATCAATTAGCTGTATAAAATGGTTTTTCACAGTGATTGTAAGGTTTTTTTTATTCCTCCCCATGAATCGATGTGGCGTTCATCTGCCGAAAAGAGCAGAGAATTTGGCGCTACTTTTGATGAGTAAGCAATGAGTATGTCAACATCCACTGAAATCATCGCTCATCACTGGGCATTCGCTATCTTTCTTATTGTTGCCATTGGCCTGTGCTGCCTGATGCTCGTCGGCGGCTGGTTTTTAGGTGGTCGCGCGCGCGCGAGATCTAAAAACGTGCCGTTTGAATCAGGTATCGACTCGGTCGGCACCGCCCGCTTGCGCCTGTCTGCCAAGTTTTATCTGGTAGCCATGTTCTTCGTTATCTTCGACGTTGAAGCGCTGTATCTGTTCGCATGGTCAACTTCTATCCGTGAAAGCGGCTGGATTGGCTTTGTGGAAGCTGCAATTTTTATTTTTGTGTTACTGGCAGGTCTGGTTTATCTGGTGCGTATTGGCGCGCTGGACTGGACGCCCGCGCGTTCACGCCGCGAGCGTATGAACCCGGAAACGAACAGTATCGCTAATCGTCAACGCTAACCGCGAGGCATTAAGATGGATTATACGCTCACCCGCATAGATCCTAACGGTGAGAACGACCGTTACCCCCTGCAAAAACAGGAGATCGTAACCGACCCCCTGGAGCAAGAAGTTAACAAAAACGTGTTCATGGGCAAGCTGCATGACATGGTTAACTGGGGCCGTAAAAACTCAATTTGGCCATATAACTTTGGCCTTTCCTGCTGCTACGTTGAGATGGTGACCTCGTTTACCGCCGTGCACGATGTGGCCCGTTTTGGTGCGGAAGTACTGCGTGCATCGCCGCGTCAGGCTGACTTGATGGTCGTAGCCGGAACCTGCTTTACCAAAATGGCGCCGGTTATTCAGCGCCTCTACGATCAGATGCTGGAACCGAAATGGGTTATTTCCATGGGCGCATGCGCCAACTCCGGCGGTATGTACGACATCTATTCTGTGGTGCAGGGCGTTGATAAATTTATTCCGGTCGATGTGTACATCCCGGGATGCCCGCCGCGTCCGGAAGCGTATATGCAGGCTCTGATGCTGCTGCAAGATTCCATTGGCAAAGAACGCCGTCCGCTCTCCTGGGTGGTTGGCGATCAGGGCGTTTATCGCGCCAATATGCAGTCAGAACGCGAGCGTAAACGCGGCGAACGTATTGCTGTAACGAATCTTCGTACACCAGACGAGATTTAATTTGCGCCTGTCGGCAGCAGCACTTCCTTCGCTTATCACTACATAAATAGCGCGAAGCACTGCCGACCACCACGGACCATTTGCAATGGTGAACAATATGACCGACTTAACCGCGCAAGACGCTGTATGGCAAACACGGGATCACCTTGATGACCCGGTCATTGGCGAACTGCGTAACCGTTTTGGGCCGGATGCCTTTACCGTTCAGGCGACTCGCACCGGGGTACCTGTTGTTTGGGTCAAGCGTGAACAATTACTGGAAGTTGGCGATTTCTTAAAGAGACTGCCGAAACCTTACGTCATGCTGTTTGACTTACACGGCATGGACGAACGTCTGCGTACGCACCGCGAAGGCTTACCTGCCGCGGATTTTTCCGTTTTCTATCACCTGATCTCCATTGAACGCAATCGCGATATCATGCTCAAGGTGGCATTGTCTGAAAACGACCTGCGCGTACCGACGTTCACCAAACTGTTCCCGAACGCCAACTGGTATGAGCGTGAAACCTGGGAAATGTTTGGCATCGACATCGAAGGTCACCCGCACCTGACGCGTCTGCTGATGCCGCATACCTGGGAAGGTCATCCGCTGCGTAAAGACTACCCGGCGCGTGCGACCGAATTCGATCCGTTTGAGCTGACCAAAGCCAAACAGGATCTGGAAATGGAATCACTGACCTTCAAACCAGAAGAATGGGGCATGAAGCGTAGTTCCGAAAACGAGGACTTCATGTTCCTCAACCTCGGTCCTAACCACCCGTCTTCTCACGGTGCGTTCCGTATTGTGCTGCAGCTTGATGGCGAAGAAATCGTCGACTGCGTGCCTGACATCGGCTACCACCACCGTGGCGCTGAAAAGATGGGTGAACGTCAGTCCTGGCACAGCTACATTCCGTACACCGACCGTATCGAGTACCTCGGCGGCTGCGTTAACGAAATGCCTTACGTACTGGCCGTTGAGAAACTGGCTGGCATCACCACACCGGATCGCGTCAACGTGATTCGCGTTATGTTGTCTGAACTGTTCCGTATCAACAGCCACCTGCTGTACATCTCCACGTTCATCCAGGACGTCGGCGCGATGACCCCGGTCTTCTTCGCCTTTACCGACCGTCAGAAAATCTATGACGTAGTGGAAGCGATCACCGGTTTCCGTATGCACCCGGCCTGGTTCCGTATCGGCGGTGTGGCACACGATCTGCCGCGCGGTTGGGACAAACTGCTGCGTGACTTCCTCGACTGGATGCCAAAACGTCTGGATTCCTACGAGAAAGCCGCACTGCGTAACACCATCCTGAAAGGCCGTTCGCAAGGCGTTGCCGCTTACGGTAAGAAAGAAGCGCTGGACTGGGGTTGTACCGGTGCTGCGCTGCGTGCGACCGGTATTGATTTTGACGTGCGTAAAGCGCGTCCATACTCTGGCTACGAAAACTTTGACTTTGAAGTCCCGGTTGGCGGCGGCGTGTCCGACTGCTATACCCGCGTGATGCTGAAAGTTGAAGAGCTGCGCCAGAGTCTGCGCATCCTTGAGCAGTGCCTCAACAACATGCCGGAAGGCCCGTTCAAAGCGGATCACCCGCTGACTACGCCGCCGCCGAAAGAGCGCACGTTGCAACATATCGAAACCCTGATCACCCACTTCCTGCAAGTTTCGTGGGGACCGGTTATGCCGGCAAACGAGTCCTTCCAGATGGTGGAAGCGACCAAGGGTATTAACAGTTACTACCTGACCAGCGATGGCAGCACCATGAGTTACCGTACCCGTATCCGTACCCCGAGCTATGCGCACCTGCAGCAGATCCCGGTAGCGGTACGTGGCAGCCTGGTGTCCGACCTTATCGTCCACCTGGGTAGTATCGATTTTGTTATGTCAGATGTGGACCGCTAATTATGCACGAGAATCAACAACCACAAACCGAGGCTTTTGAGCTGAGTGCGGCTGAGCGTGAAGCGATTGAGCACGAGAAGCACCACTACGAAGACCCGCGTGCGGCGTCCATTGAAGCGCTGAAAATCGTTCAGAAACAGCGTGGCTGGGTGCCGGATGGGGCGATCTATGCGATCGCTGATGTGCTGGGGATCCCGGCAAGCGACGTAGAAGGTGTTGCCACGTTCTATAGCCAGATCTTCCGCCAGCCGGTAGGTCGCCACGTGATCCGCTATTGCGACAGCGTGGTGTGCCATATCAACGGCTATCAAGGGATCCAGGCTGCGCTTGAGAAAAAACTCAACATCAAGCCGGGGCAGACGACCTTTGACGGTCGTTTTACGCTGCTCCCGACCTGTTGCCTGGGGAACTGCGATAAAGGGCCGAACATGATGATCGATGAGGATACTCATGCTCACCTGACCCCGGAAGGCATTCCCGAACTGCTGGAGCGGTATAAATGAAAGACATTATCCGTACTCCCGAAACGCATCCGCTGACCTGGCGTCTGCGTGATGACAAACAGCCGGTCTGGCTGGACGAATACCGTAGCAAGAACGGCTACGAAGGTGCACGTAAGGCCCTGACCGGGCTGTCACCGGACGAAATCGTTAATCAGGTAAAAGACGCTGGCCTGAAAGGGCGCGGCGGTGCGGGCTTTTCCACCGGTCTGAAGTGGAGCCTGATGCCGAAAGACGAATCCATGAACATCCGTTACCTGCTGTGTAACGCCGATGAAATGGAGCCGGGTACCTATAAAGACCGTCTGCTGATGGAACAGCTGCCGCACCTGCTGGTGGAAGGCATGCTGATCTCCGCGTTTGCGCTGAAAGCGTACCGTGGTTACATCTTCCTGCGTGGTGAATATATCGAAGCGGCTGTGCATCTGCGTCGCGCGATTGCCGAAGCAACCGAAGCCGGCTTGCTTGGCAAAAACATCATGGGCACCGGTTTCGACTTCGAACTGTTTGTCCACACCGGGGCAGGGCGCTATATCTGCGGTGAAGAGACGGCGCTGATTAACTCCCTTGAAGGTCGTCGTGCTAACCCACGCTCTAAGCCGCCGTTCCCGGCAAGCTCTGGCGCTTGGGGTAAGCCGACCTGCGTTAACAACGTCGAAACCCTGTGTAACGTACCGGCTATCCTCGCGAACGGCGTGGAGTGGTACCAGAACATTTCGCAGAGCAAAGACGCGGGCACCAAGCTGATGGGCTTCTCCGGTCGCGTGAAGAACCCTGGCCTGTGGGAACTGCCTTTCGGTACTACCGCGCGCGAGATCCTCGAAGATTACGCGGGCGGCATGCGCGATGGCCTGAAGTTCAAAGCCTGGCAGCCGGGCGGCGCGGGTACTGACTTCCTGACTGAAGCGCACCTCGATCTGCCGATGGAATTCGAAAGCATTGGTAAAGCCGGTAGCCGTTTGGGCACCGCGCTGGCAATGGCCGTCGATCACGAGATTGGCATGGTTCCTCTGGTGCGTAACCTCGAAGAGTTCTTTGCCCGCGAGTCCTGCGGCTGGTGTACGCCGTGCCGTGACGGTCTGCCGTGGAGTGTGAAAATTCTGCGCGCGCTGGAGCGTGGCGAAGGCCAGCCAGGGGATATCGAGACGCTTGAGCAACTGTGTCGTTTCCTCGGCCCGGGTAAAACCTTCTGTGCACACGCCCCGGGTGCGGTGGAGCCGCTGCAGAGCGCCATTAAATATTTCCGCGAAGAATTCGAAGCTGGCATCAAGCAGTCCTTCAGCAATACCCATCAGATTGGTGGTATTCAGCCGAACCTGCTGAAAGAGCGCTGGTAATAGCAGGGTAACCCTGAATCGCGATCAGAAATTCGATTAACGCTCGGTTTTAGACCGAGCCAACTGGAAGCATGCTGACTATGGCTACGATTCATGTAGACGGCAAAGAATATGAGGTCAACGGAGCGGACAACCTGCTGGAAGCTTGTCTGTCTCTCGGCCTTGATATTCCGTACTTTTGCTGGCACCCGGCGCTGGGAAGCGTCGGTGCTTGCCGCCAGTGTGCGGTGAAGCAATATCAAAACGCGGAAGACACGCGTGGTCGCCTGGTGATGTCTTGTATGACACCGGCCACCGAAGGCACCTTTATTTCAATTGATGACGAAGAAGCGAAGCAGTTTCGCGAAAGCGTAGTGGAGTGGTTGATGACTAACCACCCGCACGACTGTCCGGTCTGTGAAGAGGGCGGTAACTGCCACCTTCAGGATATGACCGTCATGACCGGTCATAGCTTCCGTCGCTACCGCTTCACGAAGCGTACTCACCGCAACCAGGACCTGGGGCCGTTCATCTCTCACGAAATGAACCGCTGCATCGCCTGCTATCGCTGCGTACGTTACTACAAAGATTACGCCGATGGTGCGGATCTGGGCGTCTATGGCGCACATGACAACGTCTACTTTGGTCGTCCGGAAGACGGTACGCTCGAAAGCGAATTCTCCGGTAACCTGGTGGAAATTTGCCCGACCGGCGTCTTCACCGATAAAACGCACTCCGAGCGTTATAACCGTAAATGGGACATGCAGTTTGCGCCGAGCATCTGCCAGCAGTGTTCTATCGGTTGTAACATCAGCCCGGGCGAGCGCTACGGTGAACTGCGTCGTATCGAAAACCGCTACAACGGTACCGTTAACCACTACTTCCTCTGCGACCGTGGTCGTTTTGGCTATGGTTACGTGAACCTGAAAGACCGTCCGCGTCAGCCGGTACAGCGTCGTGGCGATGACCTGATCACGCTGAACGCCGAACAGGCGATGCAGGGCGCGGCAGATATTCTGCGTCAGTCGAAGAAAGTGATTGGTATCGGCTCCCCGCGTGCCAGCGTTGAAAGTAACTTCGCGCTGCGTGAACTGGTCGGTGCGGATAACTTCTATACCGGTATTGCCCAGGGCGAGCAGGAACGTCTGCAACTGGCTCTGAGCGTGCTGCGTGACGGCGGTATTCATACCCCGGCACTGCGCGAAATCGAGTCATACGATGCGGTTCTGGTCCTGGGCGAAGATGTCACCCAAACCGGCGCGCGCGTTGCGCTGGCAGTGCGTCAGGCGGTGAAAGGTAAAGCGCGTGAAATGGCGGCGGCGCAGAAAGTGGCCGACTGGCAGATTGCGGCAATCCTCAACATCGGCCAGCGCGCCAAGCACCCGCTGTTCGTTACCAATGTCGATAACACCCGTCTGGATGATATCGCGGCATGGACCTACCGTGCACCGGTTGAAGATCAGGCGCGTTTAGGTTTCGCTATCGCCCATGCGCTGGATAACAACGCACCGGCGGTTGACGGTATCGACCGTGACCTGCAGAACAAAATTGACGTCATCGTTCAGGCTCTGGCCGGGGCGAAGAAACCACTGATTATTTCCGGTACCAACGCCGGAAGCGCCGACGTGATTCAGGCTGCTGCCAACGTGGCGAAGGCGCTGAAAGGCCGTGGCGCAGACGTCGGGATCACCATGATTGCTCGCTCTGTTAACAGCATGGGGCTGGGTATGATTGGCGGTGGTTCCCTTGACGATGCGCTGACCGAGCTGGAAACAGGTCGTGCTGACGCCGTTGTGGTGTTGGAAAATGACCTGCATCGCCATGCTTCAGCAACGCGTGTGAACGCCGCGCTGGCGAAAGCGCCGCTGGTACTAGTCGTTGACCATCAGCGCACGGCTATTATGGAAAACGCCCATCTGGTGCTTTCCGCCGCTAGCTTCGCCGAAAGCGATGGTACGGTAATTAACAACGAAGGTCGCGCCCAGCGTTTCTTCCAGGTCTATGACCCATCCTACTACGACAGCAACACCGTAATGCTGGAAAGCTGGCGCTGGCTGCACTCGCTGCACAGTACCGTGCAGAGTCGTGAAGTGGACTGGACGCAGCTCGACCATGTTATCGACGCGGTCGTTGAGAAGTTACCGCAGTTGGCGGGTATTAAAGATGCCGCGCCGGATGCAAGCTTCCGTATCCGTGGACAGAAACTGGCACGTGAACCGCACCGCTACAGTGGTCGTACCGCAATGCGCGCCAACATCAGCGTTCACGAACCACGCCAGCCGCAGGACAAAGACACCATGTTCGCTTTCTCTATGGAAGGGAACAACCAACCGTCTGCGCCGCGTTCGCAAATTCCGTTTGCCTGGGCTCCGGGCTGGAACTCCCCACAGGCGTGGAACAAGTTCCAGGATGAAGTGGGCGGTAAACTGCGTCATGGCGATCCGGGCGTGCGTCTGATCGAAGCTTCTGCAGATGGTCTGGATTACTTCACAACCGTTCCGGCGAGCTTCCAGGCTCAGGATGGTCAGTGGCGTGTCGCGCCTTACTATCATCTGTTTGGTAGTGACGAAATGTCCCAGCGTGCGCCTGTCTTCCAGACCCGTATGCCGCAGCCGTACATCAAACTCAACCCGGCTGATGCCGCGAAGTTGGGTGTTAATGCCGGTACGCGCGTATCTTTTAGCTACGATGGCAACACGGTTACGCTGCCGGTTGAAATCGCTGAAGGATTAACGGCAGGGCAGGTTGGTTTGCCAATGGGTATGCCTGGCATCGCGCCGGTTCTGGCTGGTGCACGTCTTGAGGATCTGCAGGAGGCACAACAATGAGTTGGATTACACCCGATCTGATTGAGATCCTGCTGAGCGTTCTCAAAGCGGTCGTGATTCTGCTGGTGGTGGTCACCTGCGGGGCATTCATGAGCTTTGGCGAACGTCGTCTGCTCGGTCTGTTCCAGAACCGTTACGGACCGAACCGTGTTGGCTGGGGCGGTTCGCTCCAGCTGGTTGCGGACATGATCAAGATGTTCTTTAAAGAAGACTGGATCCCGAAATTCTCGGATCGCGTCATCTTTACCCTGGCACCGATGATCGCCTTCACCTCGCTGCTGCTGGCTTTCGCCATCGTGCCGGTGAGCCCGAACTGGGTGGTTGCTGACCTGAACATCGGGATCCTGTTCTTCCTGATGATGGCAGGCCTCGCGGTATACGCGGTGCTGTTCGCAGGCTGGTCCAGTAACAACAAATACTCGCTGCTCGGTGCGATGCGTGCGTCTGCGCAGACGCTGAGCTACGAAGTATTCCTCGGACTTTCCCTGATGGGCGTGGTGGCGCAGGCCGGTTCATTTAACATGACCGACATCGTCAACAACCAGGCTGATATCTGGAACGTTATTCCGCAGTTCTTTGGTTTTGTCACCTTTGCCATCGCGGGCGTGGCGGTGTGTCACCGTCACCCGTTTGACCAGCCAGAAGCCGAGCAGGAACTGGCCGACGGTTACCACATTGAATACTCCGGTATGAAATTCGGTCTGTTCTTCGTGGGTGAGTACATCGGCATCGTCACCATTTCTGCACTGATGGTTACCCTGTTCTTCGGTGGCTGGCATGGTCCGTTCTTACCGCCATTCGTCTGGTTCGCGCTGAAAACCGCGTTCTTCATGATGATGTTCATTTTGATTCGTGCGTCGTTACCGCGTCCTCGTTATGACCAGGTAATGTCCTTCGGCTGGAAAGTCTGTCTGCCGCTGACGCTCGTCAACTTGCTGGTAACGGCGGCTGTCATTCTCTGGCAGGCGCAATAAGGGACACAAAGACCATGACCTTAAAAGAATTGTTAGTAGGTTTCGGCACCCAGGTACGCAGTATCTGGATGATCGGCCTGCATGCGTTCGCGAAACGCGAAACGCAGATGTACCCGGAAGAGCCGGTCTATCTACCGCCCCGTTTTCGTGGTCGTATCGTTCTGACCCGTGACCCGGACGGCGAAGAGCGCTGCGTTGCCTGTAACCTGTGTGCGGTAGCGTGTCCGGTAGGCTGTATCTCTTTGCAAAAAGCAGAGACCAAAGATGGCCGCTGGTATCCGGAGTTTTTCCGCATTAACTTCTCACGCTGCATTTTCTGCGGCCTGTGCGAAGAAGCCTGTCCGACAACGGCTATTCAGCTGACTCCAGATTTCGAGCTGGGTGAGTACAAGCGCCAGGACCTGGTTTACGAGAAAGAGGATCTGCTGATCTCCGGTCCGGGTAAATACCCGGAATATAACTTCTACCGGATGGCAGGTATGGCAATCGACGGCAAAGATAAGGGCGAAGCAGAGAACGAAGCCAAGCCTATCGACGTCAAGAGCCTGTTACCGTAAGGAGAGGGGCAATGGAGTTCGCTTTTTATATCTGTGGCCTGATAGCCATTCTCGCAACCTTGCGGGTGATCACCCACACCAATCCGGTACACGCACTGCTGTACCTGATTATTTCGCTGCTGGCGATTTCCGGGGTGTTCTTCTCGTTAGGTGCTTACTTCGCGGGGGCGCTGGAAATAATCGTCTACGCGGGCGCCATCATGGTGTTGTTCGTGTTCGTGGTCATGATGCTCAACCTCGGTGGTTCTGAAATTGAACAGGAACGCCAGTGGCTGAAACCGCAGGTGTGGATTGGACCGGCGATTCTGTCGGCCATCATGCTGGCGGTTATTGTTTATGCCATTCTGGGTGTTAACGATCAGGGCATCGACGGGACGCCAATTAGCGCGAAAGCTGTCGGTATTTCCCTGTTCGGACCGTATGTACTGGCGGTCGAGCTGGCTTCGATGCTGCTGCTGGCAGGTCTGGTTGTAGCCTTCCACGTAGGGCGCGAAGAGCGTTCTGGTGAAGTGCTGAGCAATCGCACCGATGACCGCGCGAAAAGAAAAACGGAGGAGCACGCATGATCCCCTTACAACATGGACTGATCCTCGCGGCTGTCTTATTCGTACTGGGCTTAACCGGTCTGGTTATCCGCCGCAATCTGCTGTTTATGCTGATCGGGCTGGAAATCATGATTAACGCCTCCGCGCTGGCCTTCGTGGTCGCCGGAAGCTACTGGGGCCAGACCGATGGTCAGGTGATGTATATTCTCGCCATCAGCCTTGCGGCTGCGGAAGCGAGCATTGGACTTGCGCTGTTGCTGCAACTTCATCGCCGTCGCCAGAACCTGAACATCGATTCAGTAAGTGAGATGCGTGGATGAACATGCTTGCCTTAACCATTATTCTGCCATTTATTGGCTTTGTATTACTGGCGTTCTCTCGCGGTCGTTGGTCAGAAAATCTGTCCGCGACCGTGGGCGTCGGGTCGATTGGCCTGGCGGCGCTGGTGACCGCGTTTGTTGGCGTTGACTTCTTTGCTAATGGTCAACAGGCCTACAGCCAGCCGCTGTGGACGTGGATGTCTGTCGGTGACTTCAATATCGGTTTTAACCTGGTGCTGGACGGCCTGTCGCTGACCATGCTCAGTGTGGTGACCGGTGTGGGTTTCCTGATCCACATGTTCGCCTCCTGGTATATGCGCGGTGAAGAGGGATACTCCCGTTTCTTCGCCTACACCAACCTGTTTATCGCCAGCATGGTGGTTCTGGTACTGGCGGATAACCTGCTGCTGATGTACCTCGGCTGGGAAGGCGTGGGCCTGTGCTCCTATCTGCTGATCGGTTTCTATTACACCGATCCGAAGAATGGCGCTGCGGCAATGAAAGCCTTCGTCGTGACCCGTGTGGGTGATGTGTTCCTCGCCTTCGCATTGTTTATCCTCTACAACGAGCTGGGCACGCTGAACTTCCGCGAAATGGTGGAACTGGCACCTGCTCACTTTGCAGATGGTAACAACATGCTGATGTGGGCAACCCTGATGCTGCTGGGCGGTGCGGTGGGTAAATCCGCGCAGCTGCCGTTGCAGACATGGCTTGCTGACGCGATGGCAGGTCCGACGCCTGTCTCCGCGCTGATCCACGCCGCGACGATGGTTACCGCCGGTGTCTACCTGATTGCACGTACTCACGGCCTGTTCCTGATGACGCCGGAAATCCTGCATCTGGTGGGGATTATCGGGGCTATCACTCTGGTACTGGCTGGTTTCGCCGCGCTGGTACAGACCGACATTAAACGCGTTCTCGCGTACTCCACCATGAGCCAGATTGGTTATATGTTCCTGGCTCTCGGGGTTCAGGCGTGGGACGCGGCGATTTTCCACCTGATGACGCACGCCTTCTTTAAAGCGCTGCTGTTCCTGGCATCCGGCTCGGTTATCCTGGCCTGTCACCACGAACAGAACATCTTCAAGATGGGCGGTCTGCGTAAGTCTATTCCGCTGGTGTATCTCTGCTTCCTGATCGGTGGCGCGGCGCTGTCGGCTCTGCCGCTGATTACCGCAGGCTTCTTCAGTAAGGATGAGATTCTGGCCGGTGCGATGGCGAACGGTCATATTAATCTGATGGTTGCAGGTCTGGTCGGAGCGTTCATGACCTCTCTGTACACCTTCCGTATGATTTTCATCGTGTTCCACGGTAAAGAGCAAATTCACGCTCACGCAGGGAAGGGGATTACACATCATCTGCCGCTGATTGTGCTGATGATCCTGTCCACCTTCGTTGGCGCACTGATTGTGCCACCGCTGCAGGGTGTACTGCCTGCGACGACCGAGCTTGAGCATGGTCGCGTGATGACCCTGGAAATTACCTCCGGTATCGTCGCGATTGCAGGCATTCTGATCGCTGCATGGCTGTGGCTGGGTAAACGTACTCTGGTGACGTCGATTGCCAACAGTGCGCCAGGCCGTCTGCTGGGTACCTGGTGGTATAACGCCTGGGGCTTCGACTGGCTGTACGACAAAGTGTTCGTCAAGCCGTTCCTGGGCGTTGCATGGCTGCTGAAACGCGATCCGCTGAACGCAATGATGAACATTCCGGCGATCCTTTCCCGCTTTGCAGGTAAAGGCCTGTTGTTAAGCGAGAACGGCTATCTGCGTTGGTATGTAGCATCAATGAGCATCGGTGCCGTCGTTGTGCTGGCTCTGTTGATGGTACTGCGTTGATCGTAAAGTGAATTTTATCCAAATTCGTTGAAAATCAGGCCTCTATTAGGGGCCTTAAAAAGGAATAAAAATCGCCATGTTACTACCCTGGCTAATATTGATTCCCTTTATCGGTGGCTTCCTGTGCTGGCAGACCGAACGCTTTGGCGTGAAGGTGCCGCGTTGGATCGCGCTGATTACCATGGGACTGACGCTGGCGCTTGGCCTGCAACTTTGGTTGCAGGGCGGCTATTCACTGACGCAATCCACTGGCATTCCGCAGTGGCAGTCTGAGTTTGTCCTGCCGTGGATCCCACGCTTTGGCATCTCGATTCATCTTGCTATCGACGGTCTGTCGCTGCTGATGGTGGTGCTGACCGGCCTGCTCGGTGTTCTGGCGGTACTTTGCTCCTGGAATGAAATCGAAAAATACCAGGGCTTTTTCCACCTGAACCTGATGTGGATCTTAGGCGGCGTAATCGGCGTGTTCCTTGCCATCGACATGTTCCTGTTCTTCTTCTTCTGGGAAATGATGCTGGTGCCGATGTACTTCCTGATCGCGCTATGGGGGCATAAAGCCTCTGACGGTAAAACGCGTATCACGGCAGCAACCAAGTTCTTCATTTATACCCAGGCGAGTGGTCTGGTGATGTTGATTGCCATCCTGGCGCTGGTGTTTGTGCACTACAAAGCGACCGGCGTGTGGACTTTCAACTATGAAGAATTGCTGAATACT
Organism: Citrobacter sp. Cb023; assembly: GCF_030336805.1. Classification (NCBI taxonomy): domain Bacteria; kingdom Pseudomonadati; phylum Pseudomonadota; class Gammaproteobacteria; order Enterobacterales; family Enterobacteriaceae; genus Citrobacter; species Citrobacter sp. Cb023. Next base: position 110,784 of record NZ_JAOWCV010000034.1, read on the forward strand.
CCGATGTCCCACGGCGTGGAATACCTGCTGATGCTGGGCTTCTTCATCGCTTTCGCGGTGAAAATGCCGGTGGTTCCGCTGCACGGCTGGTTGCCGGATGCTCACTCCCAGGCACCGACCGCAGGTTCCGTTGACCTGGCAGGTATCTTGCTGAAAACCGCAGCCTACGGTCTGCTGCGCTTCTCCCTGCCGCTGTTCCCGAATGCGTCAGCGGAGTTTGCGCCTATCGCAATGTGGCTTGGCGTCATCGGCATCTTCTACGGCGCGTGGATGGCCTTTAATCAGTACGACATCAAACGTCTGATTGCCTATACCTCCGTATCCCACATGGGCTTCGTTCTGATTGCTATCTACACCGGCAGCCAGCTGGCATACCAGGGTGCGGTGATTCAGATGATCGCGCACGGCCTGTCCGCAGCCGGTCTGTTCATCCTGTGTGGTCAGCTGTACGAACGTCTGCACACGCGTGATATGCGTATGATGGGCGGGCTGTGGGGCAAAATGAAATGGTTGCCTGCGCTGTCAATGTTCTTCGCAGTGTGTACGCTGGGTATGCCGGGTACAGGTAACTTCGTTGGCGAATTTATGATTCTGTTCGGCAGCTACCAGGTGGTTCCGGTTATTACCGTGATCTCGACATTTGGTCTGGTGTTTGCTTCTGTTTACTCGCTGGCGATGCTGCATCGCGCTTACTTTGGTAAGGCGAAGAGCCAGATTGCCAGTGTTGAACTGCCAGGGATGTCGCTGCGTGAGCTGTTTATCATCCTGTTGCTGGTCGTGCTTCTGGTACTGCTTGGCTTCTATCCGCAGCCGATTCTGGATACCTCGCATTCTGCGATGAGCAACATCCAGCAGTGGTTTGTTAATTCCGTTACTACTACAAGGCCGTAAATCGCCATGACAATAACTCCACAACACCTGATTGCGCTGCTACCGCTGCTGATCGTCGGCTTGACGGTGGTGGTTGTGATGCTCTCCATTGCGTGGCGACGCAACCACTTCCTCAATGCCACGCTGTCGGTCATTGGGCTTAACGCCGCACTGGTTTCGCTCTGGTTTGTTGGCCAGGCGGGCGCTATGGACGTCACCCCGCTGATGCGGGTTGACGGTTTCGCCATGCTCTACACCGGGCTGGTGCTGCTGGCGAGTCTTGCCACCTGTACCTTCGCTTACCCGTGGCTGGAAGGCTACGACGACAACCGGGAAGAGTTCTATCTGCTGGTGCTGATTGCCGCGCTCGGCGGTATTCTGCTGGCTAACGCTAACCATCTGGCGGCGCTGTTCCTTGGTATTGAGCTTATCTCTCTGCCGCTGTTTGGGCTGGTTGGCTATGCGTTCCGTCAGAAACGTTCGCTGGAAGCCAGTATCAAATACACCATTCTGTCTGCCGCAGCGTCTTCCTTCCTGCTGTTTGGTATGGCGCTGGTGTACGCGCAGTCTGGCAACCTGTCGTTTGTCGCGCTCGGTAAGAGCCTCGGCGACGGTATGCTGCAAGAACCGCTGCTGCTGGCGGGCTTCGGTCTGATGATTGTTGGCCTCGGCTTTAAACTCTCACTGGTTCCATTCCACCTGTGGACGCCAGACGTATACCAGGGCGCTCCGGCTCCGGTTTCCACCTTCCTGGCGACGGCGAGCAAAATCGCTATCTTCGGCGTGGTGATGCGTCTGTTCCTGTACGCACCGGTAGGTGATAGCGAAGCGGTACGTATCGTGCTGGGTGTGATTGCCTTTGCTTCTATTATCTTCGGTAACCTGATGGCGCTGAGCCAGACCAACATCAAACGTCTGCTTGGTTACTCTTCTATCTCTCACCTCGGTTACCTGCTGGTGGCGCTGATTGCCCTGCAGAGCGGCGAGATGTCGATGGAAGCGGTTGGCGTTTACCTGGCCGGTTATCTGTTCAGCAGCCTCGGTGCGTTCGGTGTGGTCAGCCTGATGTCCAGCCCGTACCGCGGTCCGGATGCAGACTCTCTGTTCTCCTACCGTGGTCTGTTCTGGCATCGTCCAATCCTCGCGGCGGTGATGACGGTGATGATGCTGTCTCTGGCGGGTATTCCGATGACGCTGGGCTTTATCGGTAAGTTCTACGTACTGGCGGTGGGTGTGCAGGCTAATCTGTGGTGGCTGGTTGCCGCTGTGGTGGTGGGTTCCGCGATTGGTTTGTACTACTACCTGCGCGTTGCCGTGAGCCTGTATCTGAGCGCACCGCAGCAACTGAATCGCGATGCGCCGTCCAACTGGCAGTACAGCGCGGGCGGTATCGTGGTGCTGATTTCTGCTCTACTGGTACTGGTGCTGGGTATCTACCCGCAACCGTTGATCAGCATCGTGCAGTTAGCGGCTCCGCTGATGTAATTCGTCATGCTGTGATCGAAAAAGAGTCTGGACAATGTCCAGACTCTTTTTTTTACCTGTCTATACTCGTCATACTTCAAGTTGCTGGGGCGTCAGGCCGAAAGTTGACGGCTCACCAGCGGGCCGCTGATGCCTTTCGCTGTGCGATCCATCACTTCCTGAATTACTGAAGACAGCTCATTGACTTCGAATTTGGCCACGTAACCATCTGCTTTCACTCGGCGTACGTGATCTTCATTGGCGCTACCGGAAAGTGAGGAGTGGATAACGACCGGGATCTTCTTCAGGCGTTCGTCGGTTTTTATCTTACGGGTAAGCGTAAAACCGTCCATCTCCGGCATTTCCAGATCGGTGAGCACCAGCGCAATCTTCTCGCTGATTGGTTTACCTTCCGCTTCTGCTTCTTCAGATAGCTGTTGTATCTTTTCCCACGCATCCTGGCCCGTCACATGCATCAAGTGTGGGATCTCCATGGCGTTAAGCCCTTTTTCCAGCATCGCGCGAGCCACTTTGGAATCATCAGCCACAATCGCCACCGCACCCGGCGTAATGTTGAACTTATTGGTTTTCAGCTCTGTTGCGCGCAGGTCGTGGTTCGACGGTACGATGTCGTACAGGATCTGTTCGACATCGAGCACCAGCGCCAGATTGTTAGTCTCTTTGTTGTCGTCCAGACAGGCGATACTGGTAATGTAGCGACCATTGACGGCTTTTTCGGCGGTATGCACCTGTTGCCAGTCCAGACGCATAATGTTTTCTACCGACTCCACCGCAAACGCCTGAACGCTGCGGGCATATTCCGTGATTAACAGGATGTTGAGTCCGGTCTCTGGCTTACAGCCCGCGACGGCAGGCAGATCAATCACCGGGATCACCTGATCGCGAATGTTAACCATACCCAGCAACGGGGCTTTCATACCTGCGGGACGCGTAAAGGTCGGCATCGGTACGATTTCACGCAGTTTGAATACGTTGATGCCAAACAGTTCTGATTTCTGCTCCTCGACGGATTTGCCAAGGCGAAACAGCAGCAGTTCAAAACGGTTAGACAGGGTTAGGTTTGTCCTGTCATCAATATCTTTCTGGAAATTGTTCATCCTGTCCTCAGTGTGAAAGCCAGCCTTTCCACTGTTATCGGCACTGAGGCGGAAAAATGGAGCATTAAACGGTGAAAATGGCGAAATCGTGAGCCAGTTCAGTGTCTGGAAATATCGCTTTGCACTCTTCGAGTAACCGCTGACAGCCTTTTTCATCGTAGCGTGAGCTAACGTGGGTCATGATCAGGCGTCCCACTCCGGCCTCAAGCGCCAGCTGGGCGGCTTGTCGGGTCGAGCTGTGACCGCGGCTGTTGGCTTTTTCCTCCATTGAGGAGTCCAGTGTGGTTTCATGTACCATCACATCCACACCGCGTGCCAGTTCAATGGCGGACGCGCAAGGTCCTGTGTCGCCGAAAATAGCCACAGATTTTCCTCTGGTGGCAGGGGCGAGAAAATCGGCACCGTTAATCGCTCGACCATCCTCCAGCACGATGGTTTTCCCGGCTTTCAAATCCTGGAACCACGGGCCCGCTTTAACACCAGCCGCCTTCAAGGCGCTGGCGTCAAGTGCCCCTGGTTTGTCGTGCTCTTCAACACGAAAACCGTAGCACTCCAGCGGATGCTCCAGCGGGTACGCCGTTACTTTACGCAGGCCGTCATCAACAATTTCACCCGCGGTGATTTCGACAATATCCAGCGGATAATCGGTCCAGGAGCCGCTCAAACGCAAAGCCGTTTCGGTAAACTCTCGCAATCCCTTTGGTCCGTAAAGCGTCAGTGGCTGGACGTTCCCGGCCATTGAGCGACTGCACAGCAGCCCCGGTAAACCAAACAGGTGATCGCCGTGTAAATGGCTGATAAAAATACGCTCGAGTTTTCCAGGGTTAAATGGCGTGGTCAGCATCTGATGCTGCGTTCCTTCACCACAATCGAAAAGCCACAGCCCCGCCTGAGTCGGGTGTTGCAGATTCAGTAAAATTGCCGTTACATTGCGTGAGCGCGTGGGGACTCCCGCAGACGTGCCTAAAAATAGTAATTCCATCTTCGCGTTACACTTTTCGCCATCAATAAGGCAGGGTGTTCAGGTTATCACAACAAAGGGGCAGACTATGATTCACTGGCAAGATCTCCACCATGCAAAGCTCAATACACAGCAGCTGTACGCCATTCTTGAGCTTCGCTGTGCGGTATTTGTTGTTGAGCAACGGTGTCCGTATCAGGATGTGGATGGTGATGACCTGAGTGGTGAAAATCGGCACATTCTGGGTTGGCATAACGATGAACTGGTGGCGTATGCGAGGATTCTGAAAAGCGATGATGAGCTTGAGCCGGTCGTCATTGGGCGGGTGATCGTAAGCGAAGCGCTGCGGGGTGAAAAATTGGGGCAACAGCTAATGACTCAGACGCTGGCCTCCTGTACGCAGCATTGGCCGCACAAGGCGCTGTATCTGGGGGCGCAGGCACATTTGCAATCATTCTATGCGCGCTTTGGCTTTGTGCCGGTCACGGATATTTATGACGAAGACGGTATTCCACACGTCGGAATGGCGCGGGAAGCACATCAGGCGTAAACAGGCGCAAACACGCCTGATTGTCTATAGTTAGCGGGTACGTCAATAGAAAGGGAGAATAAAATGTCTTTTCATTCTTATGAATCACGTATCGATGACGATCTGGAATTATTGAGTGAAACGCTGGAGGAGGTGCTGCGTTCTTCCGGCGATCCAGCCGATCAAAAATACCTTGAGTTAAAAGCGCGGGCAGAGCGGGCGTTAGAAGAGGTGAGAAATCGCGTCAGCCACGCCTCTGACAGCTACTATTACCGCGCGAAGAAAGCCGTTTGCCGGGCGGATGATTATGTGCATGAAAAACCCTGGCGCGGAATCGGCGTTGGTGCCACGGTCGGTTTAGTGATGGGATTATTGTTAGCACGGCGATAAATTCCATTCCGTCAGCGCATTTGTACGTACTCCCTAACTGGGGGTACTGCTTTTTCTGCTCAGTACCCCGTATAATGTGAGGTTTTTAACAGGGAGAGGTCCGCGTGCATTCAATCACTACTGCGCTGGAAAGTCTGATGCGTAATTTGTCGCAAGAGATACCAGCAGCACCTGGAATTCGTATTTACGATATCCCTTTCCCACTGAATGATGCGTTTGACGCTTTAGGATGGCTGGCCAGTCAACCTGTCTGGCCCCAGTTTTACTGGCAACAGCGTAATGGCGATGAAGAAGCCGCCGTACTGGGCGCTGTTGCTACATTTTCCTCGCTCGAATTAGCCCAGCATTTTTTACATCAGCATAATGATAATCCTGACCTGCGTATCTGGGGCCTGAATGCCTTTGAGCCTCAGCGCGGCCATTTGTTATTGCCACGGCTGGAGTGGCGACGTTGCGCCGGGGTGGCGAGCTTACGCTTACATCTTTTTAGCGACGTGTCGCTGCGTGAAGACGCCGCGCAGGCGGTGGCGTTTATCTCATCGCTCGCCAACGTAAAGCCGCTGCCCGCATTGCGTCTGCGTTTGACGGGAGAACAGAACTGGCCGGATAAAACTGGCTGGACAGACCTGATAAAGCTCGCCACGCAAACGATCAATGGGGAACAGCTCGATAAGGTCGTGCTGGCGCGGGCGACCGATTTACAGTTTTCTCAGTCGGTTAACGCCGCGGCCGTGATGGCTTCCAGTCGTCGTCTAAACCTGAACTGCTACCATTTCTTTATGGCGTTCTCCGCAAAGTGTGCGTTTCTTGGTTCTTCCCCTGAACGGCTGTATCGGCGGCGTGACACGGCGCTGCGCACCGAGGCGCTGGCGGGAACCGTTGCCAACCACCCTGAGGATCATCGGGCCTGGCAGTTGGGGGAATGGCTAATGAAAGATGATAAAAACCAGCGCGAGAATATGCTGGTGGTCGAAGATATTTGCCAGCGTCTGCAAGGCTGTACGCAAACTCTTGATGTGCTGCCGCCGCAGGTGCTTAGACTGCGCAAAGTGCAGCACCTGCGCCGCTGTATCTGGACGGAACTGAATCAGGCTGATGATACGCTTTGTCTGATGCAACTCCAGCCCACGGCGGCAGTCGCAGGTATTCCGCGTGAGCTGGCGCGTGAATTTATCCAACAAAATGAACCGTTTGAACGCGAGTGGTATGCCGGTTCTGCGGGTTACCTTTCTCTGCGCCAAAGCGAGTTTTGCGTGTCATTACGGTCGGCGAAAATTAGTGAAAATGTGATACGCCTGTATGCCGGGGCAGGGATCGTGCGTGGTTCAGATCCTGAACAGGAATGGCAAGAAATAGACAATAAAGCGGCAGGACTGCGCACTTTATTACAGATGGAAGGGTAATGAGTTGTATATTACCGACTCATATCAAAAATCCATTTATTCGATTCTTTATACTGTGTCGCAATATTGATACCGGACAATCTCATGTCAGTAAGCGCATTTAACCGACGCTGGGCGGCGGTCATTCTGGAAGCACTCACTCGCCACGGCGTCAGGCATGTCTGCATTGCCCCTGGCTCTCGTTCTACACCGTTGACTCTGGCGGCTGCGGAAAACCCGGCTTTTATTCACCATACTCATTTTGATGAGCGTGGCCTTGGGCATCTGGCCTTAGGTCTGGCAAAAGTCAGCCGGCAGCCTGTCGCTGTGATTGTGACGTCCGGTACGGCGGTGGCAAATTTGTATCCCGCGTTGATTGAAGCGGGCCTGACCGGTGAAAAGCTGATTCTACTCACGGCTGACAGACCTCCTGAGCTTATCGACTGCGGCGCTAACCAGGCGATTCGTCAGGCCGGAATGTTTGCCTCGCATCCATCGCAAACGCTCTCTTTACCGCGCCCGACCCAGAACATTCCGGCTAGTTGGCTGGTATCCACCATTGATAACGCCTTAGCTGCGCTGCATAGCGGGGCGGTTCATATCAATTGCCCATTTGCGGAACCGCTGTATGGCGACATGGACGAAACGGGGATTGACTGGCAGCAGCGCCTTGGCGACTGGTGGCAGGATGATAAACCCTGGTTGCGTGAAGCGCGTCGGCTGGAAAGCGACAAGCAGCGTGACTGGTTTTTCTGGCGACAAAAACGCGGCGTTGTTGTTGCAGGCCGCATGAGCGCGGAAGAGGGCAAAAAGGTTGCGCAGTGGGCGCAGATGCTAGGCTGGCCGCTGATTGGCGATGTTCTGTCGCAAACCGGACAGCCTTTGCCGTGCGCCGACCTGTGGCTGGGAAATGCGAAAGCGGTCACTGAATTACAACAGGCGCAGATTGTGGTGCAGCTTGGCAGTAGCCTGACCGGAAAACGGCTCCTGCAGTGGCAGGCCAGCTGTGATCCGCAGGAATACTGGATTGTCGATAATATCGAAGGCCGCCTTGATCCGGCTCACCATCGTGGGCGCAGGCTGGTAGCTACGGTTGGCGACTGGCTGGAGTTGCATCCGGCGGAGAAACGTCAGCCCTGGTGCGTGGAGATCCCACGCCTGGCGCAACTGGCCTGGCAGGCGGTAGAAGCCCGTCGCGACGCGTTTGGTGAAGCGCAATTAGCCCACCGTATCCGCGAATACTTGCCGGAGCAGGGGCAACTGTTCGTGGGCAACAGTCTGGTGGTGCGCCTGATTGATGCGCTGTCGCAGCTTCCGGCGGGTTACCCGGTCTATAGCAACCGTGGCGCGAGCGGCATTGACGGCCTGCTGTCAACGGCAGCAGGCGTACAGCGCGCCAGCGCGAAATCGACGCTGGCTATCGTCGGCGATTTATCTGCGCTGTATGACCTCAATGCGCTGGCGTTATTGCGCCAGGTTTCCGCGCCGTTTGTCCTGATAGTGGTCAATAATAACGGCGGGCAAATTTTTTCCCTGTTGCCGACGCCAGCAAGCGAACGCGAACGATTCTACCTGATGCCGCAAAACGTGCATTTTGAGCATGCTGCCGCCATGTTTAACCTTAAATACCAGCGCCCGGAAAACTGGGAGCAACTGGAGAGCGCGTTGACTAACGCCTGGCGTACTCCGGCGGCAACGGTGATTGAGCTGGTGGTAAACGAAACTGATGGGGCGCAAACCCTGCAGCAACTGCTGGCGCAGGTAAGCCATCTATGATCCTGCACGCGCAGGCGAAAGTGGGCCAGACGGGATTTCCCTGGCTGGTTTTCCTGCACGGTTTTTCCGGTGATTGTCGGGAATGGCAGACGGTTGGCGAAGCGTTTAAGAATTATTCGCGGCTGTATATCGACCTGCCGGGACATGGTGGCTCCGCTGACATCAGCGTGAGCGGATTCGACGACGTAAGCGCTTTGCTGCGTAACACGTTGCTTAGTTACAACATACTTAAATACTGGCTAGTAGGCTACTCTCTTGGCGGCAGAGTCGCGATGATGGCGGCTTGTCAGGAGATGCCAGGACTGTGCGGTCTGGTGGTTGAAGGTGGACATCCAGGCTTGCAAAGTGAGGAGGCGCGCGTTCAGCGTCGCCTCTCTGATGGTCGCTGGGCTGCGCGTTTTCGCGCTGAGCCGTTGTGCGAGGTGTTTATTGACTGGTATCAACAGCCGGTTTTTTCCTCGCTGAATGCGGCGCAAAGAGAAGCGCTGGTCGCACTGCGTAGCCAGAATAACGGGCATACGCTGGCAGCGATGCTGGAGGCCACCTCGCTAGCCGTACAACCTGATTTACGTGCGCAACTCACTACGCGCACATTTCCGTTTTATTATTTATGTGGTGAACGTGACGATAAATTCCGCGCCCTGGCGGCGGAAATATCCGTACCAAGCCATGTGATTCGTAATGCCGGACACAACGCGCATCGGGACAATCCCGCTGGCGTGGTGGACTGTCTGGCTCAGATTCTGCATCGCTGACTATAGGACATTTTATGATCTATCCTGATGAAACAATGCTTTACGCACCGGTAGAATGGCACGATTGCTCTGAAGGCTACACCGACATTCTCTACGAGAAATCCACCGACGGTATCGCAAAAATCACCATTAATCGTCCGCAGGTACGCAATGCCTTCCGTCCGGTCACCGTGAAAGAGATGATCCAGGCGCTGGCGGATGCTCGCTATGATGACAACATTGGCGTGATTATTCTGACCGGTGCTGGCGACAAAGCGTTCTGCGCAGGTGGCGATCAGAAAGTGCGCGGTGACTACGGCGGATACCAGGATGATTCCGGTGTGCATCACCTGAACGTACTGGACTTCCAGCGCCAGATTCGTACCTGTCCGAAGCCGGTAGTGGCGATGGTTGCAGGCTTTTCCATCGGCGGCGGCCATGTGCTGCACATGATGTGTGACCTGACCATTGCGGCTGAAAACGCCATCTTCGGCCAGACCGGTCCGAAAGTCGGTTCCTTCGATGGCGGTTGGGGTGCCTCTTACATGGCGCGTATTGTCGGTCAGAAAAAAGCGCGTGAAATCTGGTTCCTGTGCCGTCAGTACGATGCGAAGCAAGCGCTGGATATGGGCCTGGTAAACACCGTGGTTCCGCTGGCCGATCTGGAAAAAGAGACCGTACGCTGGTGTCGTGAAATGCTGCAAAACAGCCCGATGGCGTTGCGCTGCCTGAAAGCTGCACTGAACGCCGACTGCGATGGTCAGGCTGGTCTGCAAGAGCTGGCGGGTAACGCCACCATGCTGTTCTACATGACGGAAGAAGGTCAGGAAGGCCGTAACGCCTTTAACCAGAAACGTCAGCCGGATTTCAGCAAATTTAAACGGAATCCGTAATGCGTAGCGCGCAGGTATACCGCTGGCAGATCCCCATGGACGCGGGGGTGATTCTGCGCGACAGGCGGTTAAAAACGCGTGACGGGCTGTACGTTCGCCTTTGTGACGGCGAGCGCGAAGGGTGGGGAGAGATCTCCCCGCTGCCGGGCTTCAGTCAGGAGAGCTGGGAAGAGGCGCAAACCGAGCTGCTGGCCTGGGTCAACGGCTGGCTACAGGGGGATTCTTCCTTACCGCAGCAGCCTTCGGTCGCCTTTGGCGCAAGCTGTGCGCTGGCCGAACTGGCTGGCGTATTGCCAGAAGACGCAGACTACCGTGCGGCACCGCTGTGTACGGGCGATCCTGATGATCTGGTACTGCAACTGGCGGACATGCCGGGTGAAAAAGTAGCGAAGATTAAGGTCGGACTGTATGAAGCGGTTCGCGACGGTATGGTCGCCAACCTGCTGCTTGAGGCTATCCCGGAGCTGCATTTGCGACTTGACGCCAACCGAGCCTGGACGCCGTTGAAAGCCCAGCAGTTCGCGAAGTACGTTAATCCAGAGTACCGTGGGCGCATCGCTTTTCTCGAAGAGCCATGCAAAACCCGCGATGACTCTCGTGCTTTTGCGCGTGAAACCGGCATTGCCATTGCCTGGGATGAAAGCTTGCGTGAAGCGGATTTCATCTTCGAAGCCGAAGAGGGCGTCAAGGCAGTGGTTATCAAACCTACGCTGACGGGCAGTCTCGATAAAGTGCGAGAACAGGTGGAGGCGGCGCATGCACTTGGTCTCACCGCTGTTATTAGTTCGTCGATCGAGTCGAGCCTGGGCTTAACCCAACTGGCGCGAATTGCCGCCTGGCTGACGCCGCAGACCATTCCGGGGCTGGATACCCTGAGCCTGATGCAGTGCCAGCAGGTACGCACCTGGCCGGGTAGCGCATTGCCGTGTATCGATGTTGATGCGCTGGAACGCCTGCTATGACCCAGCGGGAAATGCCCGATAGCGTAAGCATATCGGGCCTGGTACAACCCGATGACTGGCCGTGGCGTCACTGGCGACAGGTTCGTGCAGAGGTGCCTGCTCTACGCCTCAACGATGAAGTATTAAGCTGGAGCGAGCTCTGCACGCGCGTTGACCATCTGGCCAGCGGTTTTGCCGCTCAGGGCGTGGAAGAGGGCGATGGCGTCCTGCTTCGCGCCTGGAATCATCCACGTGCTTTGCTGGCCTGGCTGGCATTGCTGCAATGTGGGGCGCGGGTTTTACCTGTGAACCCACAGCTGCCTCAATCGCTGCTTGACGCGCTGGTCCCGGGCTTAACGCTGCGTTTTGCGCTGGATCTTGAGGCAGCTAATGTTCTCGCGGGACTCCATCCTTTGCAGATGCAGGCAGTGCCAGGCAAGCATGCCGCCGCGTGGTTACCCCAGCGTTTGAGCACGATGACGTTAACCTCAGGTTCTACCGGATTGCCAAAGGCAGCGGTGCATACCTGTCAGGCTCATCTGGCAAGCGCGCAGGGCGTGCTGTCATTAATGCCGTTTGACGCTGAAGATGACTGGCTGCTCTCGCTGCCGCTGTTTCATGTTTCCGGCCAGGGTATTTTGTGGCGTTGGTTGTTTGCCGGGGCACGAATGACCGTGCGCGACAAGCAACCATTGGAGCAAATGCTGGCTGGATGCACCCATGCTTCGTTGGTGCCCACGCAGCTGTGGCGCCTGCTGGTCAACAAAACGGCGGTAACGCTCAAAGCAGTGCTCCTGGGTGGCGCGGCAATTCCTGTTGAATTGACGGAACAGGCGCGCGAGCAAAGGATTCGCTGCTGGTGCGGTTACGGTTTAACGGAGTTTGCTTCTACGGTCTGTGCGAAAGAAGCAGATGGCCTGGCGGATGTGGGGTCGCCCCTGGCAGGCAGAGAAGTCAGAATCGTTGATGGTGAAGTCTGGCTGCGTGCCGCCAGCATGGCGCAAGGTTACTGGCGTAACGGGCAGTTGATTCCTTTAGTAAACGCGGAAGGCTGGTTTGCCACCCGCGATCGCGGGGTGTTGAAGGACGGCAAGTTAACCCTTGTCGGTCGGATGGACAATTTGTTCTTTAGCGGCGGGGAAGGCATACAGCCGGAAGAGGTGGAACGCGTGATTGCTGCACATCCGCATGTTCTGCAAGCCTTCATTGTGCCGATAGAAGACAAAGAGTTTGGTCATCGCCCGGTGGCGGTCGTTGAGTATGACACCAATGCGGGTGACACCAATCTGGCTGAGTGGGTGAAAGATAAGCTGGCCCGCTTTCAGCAACCGGTATGCTGGCTGACATTGCCACCCGAACTAAAATCCGGAGGGATTAAAATCTCTCGTCGTGCGCTGTCAGATTGGGTAAGTGCTTCATTGTTAAAATTAAGCAAACAGTAATTACATTTCTCACTTTCACCATTAAGTCGCTATTGTCATTTTGTTTATCTGCTAAAGTGTAACCTGTTGTGAAATCTTTTAACAAAAGGTGCGCTATGGAATGGCATGTGAAGAAGTCTTGCTGTCACAAAAAAGCAGGCAGGCTCTATATCGTACTTTGTGATAGCGGCGGTTCGCTAAAGATGCTGGCTGAGGCGCAATCTTCCGAGTGGGTTAAGCCCGGAGACCTCCTTTCACCGCTGAAAGATGCACTGTATTGCATTAATCGCGATACCTCACGGTTAATCAAAATAGTTGATGCCAGACAGTACATGTGCGACGAATGGGAACGCCTGTTACGACTGTCTGAAGATAAAAAATCTCAGGGTTGGCGCTGGTGTGAAGGTAAAAAAATCGTCAGTAGCCCTGCCATGATGCACAGCACACCGGCGAGCGCTTTCGCTGAAAATATTCCCTGCCAGCCGGGCAGGATCATTGATGCAACCCACACCAGTACATAGCTCAGGCTGAGCAGGGCATACGCTTTGCTCAGTGCGAGCTGGTGCAGCGCTTTATGCCAGCAAATCACCGACAGTAAATACCCTGCCAGTCCGGCATACAGAGCAAACGCGCCAACGCTAAGAGAGAATACGGCAGAAATGAATTGCTGCGGCTGCAGCATTGGCGGCAGATTATCCATCGCAAAGCCGAGACTCAACTGGGCGGCTGAAGTGATAATAACGCTGCATAATCCCCAAAAGATGCCCATTACACCGCACTCCCAAGAATAAAGATGCCGGTGATGATTAACCCCACTCCCAGCCAGTGGCGCGGGGTGACGGGTTCGCGCCAGATTTTCCAGGCAGCCAGAGTCACCCATACAAAATTAAGACTCAGCATGGGGTAGGCGATGCCGACCGGAATGTTCTGCAGCACCGCCAGCCATAGCAGCATGGCCAGACCGAGACTTGCCAGAGCAAGCCCAATCCATAGCGTAATGTGGCGTTTTCGCGCTCGAACGGGAACGGGTCGCGACGCCTGCTTCTGACATAACTGACCGCAGACGCTGAGCAGACTGGCGAGAACTAAGGCTATCCAGATCATTTCGGCCGATACTGAATCAGGACCAGACGCCCCTGATTATCGATATAGTCAGCGGGAGGGATAGCAAGTCGATTAATATCTTCATCCTTATCGACTGAAAGCACGAGCGTAATGTTTCCTTGCTGACGATGTTGCGCTAACCACTCGGCAAAGTTCCCCCGACCGACAAAACGCCCCTGGGCATCCGGGTAGTTAAGGCCATATTTTAACTCGCCCGTTTGTCCGTACATTATGATGTCGTCACGCTTCAGGCTCCAGGCCAGCCCCGCGGCGACGCCAACGCTGTCGGTGAGAATATAACGGCTCGACTCCAGCGACTCTTTGGTCATCTCGACAAAAAATTGTGGCTGTTTAGATTCCATCACCCGGTCAGGAATGGAGAAACCAAACAACAGTGCCAGGCCTAATGGACACAGCGCTGCGAACGTCCAGTTCTTCTCTCGGTTATTTAGCGTATACCAGCCAAAGAGCGTCCAGATGATAAAAATGCCCCACGCACAAAACACTTTATAGGTTTCGATATGCGACCAGACCGGCGTCTTTAATGGACCCAGAGTAGATACAATAAACGTGGCGACAATGCCGGTCACTCCGAACAGAACGTTGATCCAGCCATTCACGCGCAGCGCGGTTGCGCCTTTTTCCGCGGCCTGCAGGCCGAAACGCGCCGTCAATATTGCCAGCGGCGCGAAGCAGGAAAGAATATAGGTCGGCAGTTTTCCTTTCGCGATGCTGAAAAACAGAATTGGCATGATAAGCCAGCTTAGCAGGTACAGTGCGCTGCGCGGAACATCCCGTTCACGCCAGCCCGTACGCAGCGCGCCGGGGAGCAGCCCGAGCCACGGTAATGCGCCAGCCACCAATACCGGAATGTAGTACCAGACGGGGGCCTTATGTTGGGCATCCTCCTGCGCGAAGCGTTGAATATGCTCGACCCAGAAGAAGTAATGCCAGAAATCCGGCTCACGCCGGGCAATCGCTATTCCCCAAGGCAGCACAGTCACGATGCAACCGACTACTGCCAGCAGACCGTAGATAATGAGATCTTTCCAGCGCTTTTGTACGAAAACCCACGGCAGTACGCTGAGCACAGGAACGGCGAGTGCCAGGAAACCCTTGGTCATCACGCCCATGCCGCAGGTTAACCCTAACAGCAGAAAGGCGGTAATTTTGCGCGTTCTGCTGGTGGCTTGCATCCCCTCCCAAAAGCAGCACATGCCCGCCATTAGCCAGAGCGCAATGATGGGATCAAGTACCGCGTAGGTGCCGATGCTGTAAACCGAAAAAAACGTTAAAAAGATAACCGAAGAGAGTACGGCGGTGCGCTTATCCCGCCACAACCGCATGGCTAGCCAGGCTACCATTAGCGCCGTCAGCAAAGTGGCAAAGATGGCTCCTGCTCTGACGCCGAAATTATTGGTGCCAAACAGCCATTGCCCGATGCTGTTTAACCAGTATCCGGCAATCGGTTTTTCAAAATATCGCAGCCCTAAAAAGTGCGGAACGATCCCGTCGCCAGAGGTCAGCATTTCCCGACTGATTTCGGCATAGCGCGTTTCATCAGGCTGCCACAGCAGGCGACTGTTGATGGGGAGAATAAAATACAGCGCAATAAAAGCGATAAATGCCAGGGTGTAGCGGACAGTATGTTTCATCTTGTCACACTCACCGGTTGTTGGCGGCCGACCCATCCCTCTCTGCCGGGTATTTTGCCACGCACGATCTGCCCTGTTGGCAGCGAACTGACATCGTCCGGTAACAGGTCGCCGAGCGGGCAAAATGTTATCCCCATGTCTGCGGCGCGAGTAAGCAGCTCGTCAAAATTCTGCTGAAAGGCGATGCCTTCAACTTCCGCATGAATGGTATACACCGGTGTTCCTCTGCTCATCTGGATGTGGGAGAGAATGTAAGCGTTGAAGTCCACCGCCTGGACTTCCTGACCAACCACTTCATCCCAGGTGGGTAGCGTGACGGGAATTTGCGGCGTACCTGTTTTCCCGGACGTCAGCACCGGACGGAATAACGACGTTCCCCGACAGTCGCTGTTATAACGCAGATGGAACGTTTCTTTGGCGTGGACGACGCGATCGTCGGCACGCCATCCGGCAACGGCAGAACAAGTGACGGGTTGTCCGATAAGAGTTTCAAGGGCCGTGATGCCTCGTGAAATATCATCAATCAGCTGTTTGTCATTCCAGTTTCCGCTTCGCGCCTGCCAGGCATGGTGATCCCAGGCATGCAGACCGGTTTCATGAAGCAGGGCGGTTTGCGCAATGATCGCCGCGTTGGCCTGGCCGATCTCTTTTCCCGGCCAGGCGGTTCCCGCCAGCAATATATCCCATCCGTAAAGTGATGCGGCGTTTGAGCGCAGCATCTTCCACAGAAATTGTGGTTTCACAAGACGCCAGAGGTGGCGTCCCATGTTGTCCGGTCCAACGCTAAAGAAAAAACTTGCCCGCACGTTATGTCGGTTCAATGTCTCCAGCAGGCGGGGTACGCCTTCGCGCGTCCCCCTGAAAGTATCGACATCTATGCGCAAGCCGACTTGGGTCATGATGTGTGTTCCGTGATATTCACACTGCGTAAGAAGAAGTCCAGCGTCTCTTCTACCGTTTCCTGCATCTCAATGGTGGGCTCCCAGTTCAGGCAGCGTTTCGCATTGCGGATGTTGGGCTTACGATGTTCAACGTCTTGATAACCTTTACCATAGTAGCTGCTGCTTTCGACGTCACGGAAACCGGCAAACGGCGGGAAGTGGTTACGCAATGGATGTTTTTCAAAGCAGGTAAGCAGCATTTCTGCCAGTTCCTGAATACTCGCTTCGTTCTGCGGATTACCGATGTTGATAATCTCACCGTCGCAGCGTCCGCCTTCGTTTTCAATGATGCGGTACAGGGCTTCGATACCATCCCGAATGTCGGTAAAGCAGCGTTTTTGCTTGCCGCCTTCAATCAGCTTAATCGGTGAACCTTCCACCAGATTGAGGATCAGTTGGGTAATGGCGCGTGAGCTGCCGATACGCGCGGCGTTAAGGCTGTCCAGACGCGGTCCCATCCAGTTAAATGGCCGGAACAGGGTGAAACGCAATCCCTCTTTTTCGCCGTATGCCCAGATTACGCGGTCCAACAACTGCTTGGAAACGGAGTAGATCCAGCGTGGTTTATTCACCGGACCGACGATCAGATTCGAGCTGTCCTCATCGAAAACTTTGTCGGTACACATGCCGTAGACTTCGGACGTTGACGGGAAAATGATGCGCTTGCGGTATTTCACGCAGTAGCGAATGATTTTCAGGTTCTCTTCAAAATCGAGCTCAAATACGCGCAACGGGTTGCGGGTATATTCGATTGGCGTTGCGATCGCCACCAGCGGCAGCACGACGTCGCATTTTTTAACATGGTATTCAATCCATTCGGAGTGAATGCTGATGTCGCCTTCGACGAAGTGGAATCGCGGATGCTGCAGAAAACGTCCAATGGCGTCACTGCCAATATCGAGCCCATACACTTCGTAATGATCTTCTTGCAGCAGGCGTTCGGTCAGATGGTTACCAATGAAGCCATTAACGCCGAGGATCAGCACACGGGTGCGGCATTTGCTGGTGGCAACCGACTGGCTGTTCAGGCGAGAACCTGGTACCAGGCCCAAAACCTGAGCCAGTTGCGAGCCTTGCATTGCAATACCATCGCCAGCTTGTCCGGTAATAATTTCCAGGGCGCTATCGCCACAGGCGATCAGCAAAGGAGAAACGGAGATGACGGTACCCGGTTGGGCCGCTGAGTTATTTACGCAAACGCGCGATGACCAGACGGTGAACTTTTGTGTGCCGACATAGCTATATGCGCCCGGCCACGGATCGCTGACGGCGCGGACCTGGTTATGCAACTCCGCGGCAGGTGTGTTCCAGTCGAGGAAGCTATCTTCCGGTGTACGGCGACCAAAACAGGTAGCATCTGCTTCCTGTTGGGGGCGTTCTGCATAATCCCCGGTTTTAATCGCGGGCAGTGCCTGTTCCAGCAGGTGACGCGCAGCCTGACACAATTTATGGTGCAGCGTTAACGCCACGTCATCTGGCGAAATAGCGACGCGCTGCTGGGCAATAATGGCACCAGCATCCGCGCGTTTGACCATGCGGTGAAGCGTGACGCCGGTTTCGGTTTCGCCATTGACCAATACCCAGTTCAGCGGCGCGCGACCACGGTATTTCGGCAGCAACGAACCGTGCAGATTAAAAGCTCCCGCAGGCGCAAGACTGAGGATCTCATCACTCAGTAAATGACGATAGTAGAACGAGAAGATAACATCCGGCGCCAGTTGGCTAATGCGTTCAATCCACAAGGGATGATTGACCTCGTCCGGGGCGTAAACCGGAATTCCGGCGCTGGCGGCAAGGCGGGAAACCGAACCAAAAAATGCTTTTTCGCCCGGATTATCGGTGTGCGTAAAAATGGCAGCGATTTCATAACCGGCATCCAACAAAGCCTGGACACCCTGACATCCCATATCGTGATAGGCAAATACGATGGCTTTCATGCGCGGTTTTCCTCGGTTGGCTGCGTGGTTTGTGGGCGGATAACGTGTTGAACAAAATAGCGGGGGCGGGCGCGGACATCGTTATAGATGCGACCGATATATTCGCCGAGTAAACCCATGCCAATAAACTGTGCGCCGATAAAGGTAAACAGGACGGCAAACAGCATGAATACCCCTTCCGCGGCCCACTGTGGACCGAGCGTCAGACGCAGAACCACAAGCAGGATAGACAAGGTAAAGCCAGTGGCGGCGATTACGCTGCCCAACAGGCTCAACATACGAAGTGGCGTTGTGGTCAGACAGGTCACCAGGTCATACATCAGGTTGATCAGACGCATAAAGCTGTATTTGGAGTCACCAAATTCTCGCTCTGCATGGTGTACCGGGATTTCCGTAGCGCGCCGGGCAAAAATGTTGGCCAGAATCGGGATAAAGGTACTGCGCTCCTGGCAATGCAGCATGGCATCGACGATGTGGCGGCGATAAGCGCGTAACATGCAACCGTAGTCGCCCATCGCTTTACCGGTGGTGCGCTGAATCAGATGGTTAATCATTCGCGATGCGGTCTTACGAAATACGCTGTCCTGACGGTTCTGACGTACCGTGCCGACCACATCGAAGCCTTCATCTGCGGTGGCGACCAGCCGTGGGATCTCCTCCGGCGGGTTTTGCAAATCGGCATCCAGTGTGATGATCACGTCGCCGGTGACATGACTGAAACCGGCCATAATCGCCGAGTGTTGCCCGTAATTGCGATTCAATAAAATAGAAACAATATGACTGTTCGGTGCCAGGGAAGCGTCCATCATCAGCTGTGCGGAATGGTCGCTGCTGCCGTCATCAATTAGCAAAATTTCATAGTCTTTGCCCAATTTTTCGCAGGCAGCGCTGGTGCGTCTGATTAACTCCGGCAAACTTTCCTGTTCATTAAAAACGGGAATGACCACCGAGACTTTTTTGATCGGTGCTGCTTCAAACATGGTTATTGTCCTGCAATCTCGCGAAGTGCCGTAATTACCCGCTGGGTGTCATTGGCGGTCATGTCGGGGAATAACGGCAGTGAGCAAATGCGCGCGCTATTCCATTCTGTATTAGGGAGCGAAAGGGTAGTGAAGCGTTCGCGGTAATATTTTTGCGTATGGGCCGCACGAAAATGCAGACCGGTGCCGATATTTTTGGCCTTTAACGTCTCCATTAAGGCATCTCTGCTCAGACCGCAGCGGGCTTCGTCAACGCGAATGATGAACAGGTGCCAGGCGTGAACGTGCGCCCACTGGGGCAGACTCAGTGGTTGGAATGGCGTATCGGCCAGCGCCTGTTGATACTCGCGGGCAATTTGCGCCCGGCGTGAGTTCAGGTGTTCCAGTTTATTTAGCTGTACCAACGCAATGGCGGCGTTGATATCCGTGAGGTTGTACTTGTACCCTGGCGCAAGAACTTCGGCCTGCGGCGCCCGGCCATAGGTTTGTCGATCAAAGGCATCAACGCCCAGACCGTGAAACTTCAGGCTGCGAAGCCGTTGGGCAAGCTGGCTGTCGTCGGTAACGATCAACCCGCCTTCGGCGCAGGTAATATTTTTGATGGCGTGAAACGAGAATATTGCCGTGCCGCGCGCGCCGACATGACGACCTTTATACAACGTCCCTACGGCGTGGGCCGCATCTTCTATAATCGGAATGCCATAGCGTTCGCCAATGGCATAAATCGCGTCCAGGTCGGCGGGGGCGCCTGCGTAATGTACCGGAATAATGGCTTTGGTTCGCGGGGTGATGGCGGCCTCAATTTGCTCCGGTGTGACCATGAGCGTATCGCGGTCGACGTCGATCATGACTGGCGTCGCACCCAGCAGGACAATCATGTTGAGGGTAGAAACCCACGTCATTGACGGTGTAATGACCTCATCGCCTGCACCGATGTCCAGCGCCATCAGCGTGATGTGCATACCTGCCGTAGCGGAGCAGACGGCGACGGCGTGTTGATTTCCCGTGAGCTGGCAGAAGGCTTCTTCCAGCTGTTGATTTTTCGGGCCGGTGGTTATCCATCCAGAGTCCAGAACCGTCTTCACAGCAGCAAGTTCTTCAGCCCCCATTGCCGGGCGAGAGAAAGGCAAAAAGTCAGACATCATTATTCCTTCAAGCCATTTAACGCCACCGACGTTTTATTTTTAGTGATAAACAGGGGCGTCGTTAATTATTTCATCAGGCTTCAAAGGGTAATGACGGAAGGTTAATTTATCCTTAAGAGTTTAAGGTTTGGGAAAGAGAGAGGAATAGCGTGTTTTTATTTATCTTAATGAAAAAAAGATCATGTAGGTTCTTGAGTAGTTTGGGCGACATTGCTGTTATCTGCAGACTGATGAGCGCAATGCCGCTATTAAGAATGTTAATTATATGCCGTTATTAAAATGATGATTTACAGTAACCCTTTCAAGGTTAACGTTTTACGCGTGGCGATATTTAAATCGTAGGAGCCGAGATCTTCCGCTTTAACCCAGGCGAATGCCTGGAATTCTTCATTAATCTTCACTTCACGATTAGCCGCCACACAATCGAAGATGAGATAAATCATATAAATCTCTTCCTGACTGCCATCGGCGTACGTTTTGGTGCGAACATCGTCACTGAAGGTCCATGGCGTAATATCTGATAACACCAGTTGTTCGCCCAGCTCTTCTCTTACTTCACGGCGCAAAGCTTCTTCAATACGTTCACCCGGTTCAACGCCGCCGCCAGAAAGCGCCCACTGACCGGGGAACACACCGCGGTCGTCAGCCATTTTGCACAGTAAATAACAGCCATCGTTTTGAATTAATGGGCAAACAATTGTTCTTTGGCGCATAAGTCGAATCCTTGTAGGGGGAGGTATAGAAAATTCCATCGTGCATGCATCTTACCTTTTGCTGGCGGTAGAAAAAACGCTTCATCGACGAATAACGCCGCTTTGGCAGGGAAAACAGGATGTTTGTAGAAAATGGCGTTCTGCTGCCATCAGTGGCGTAATTGCTACAAGAATTTAACCTTATCTAAATCTTGTGAGTAGTATTTGCTTACAATATGTTATTGCATCGCTTTTTTAGTGCATTGATTCCTCGTGATCTGACAGTACAATTCACCGGTTTTGGGGCTATGTTTTGATTCTTGCTGGAAAGGATAGAAAATGAAAAAAAGTTTAATGTTGGGTTTTGCCGGAATGCTGTTTGTTTCCGCGTCGGCGAGCGCGATTAGCATCAGCGGCCAGGCTGGCGAAGACTACACCAACCTGAGTTTCGGTATGGGTACTGAGACCACCGGTCTGGCCGTCAGCGGTAACTGGATGCATAACGATGACGACGGCGATGCGGCCGGTCTGGGACTGGGTCTGAATATTCCTCTCGGTCCGCTGCTGGCAACGGTCGGTGGGAAAGGCATTTATACTAACCCGAATGATGGTGACGAGGGTTACGCGGCGGCGGTCGGTGGCGGTTTGCAGTGGCCGATTGGCGACAGCCTCCGCCTGT
Organism: Citrobacter sp. Cb023; assembly: GCF_030336805.1. Taxonomy (NCBI): domain Bacteria; kingdom Pseudomonadati; phylum Pseudomonadota; class Gammaproteobacteria; order Enterobacterales; family Enterobacteriaceae; genus Citrobacter; species Citrobacter sp. Cb023. The sequence goes on from NZ_JAOWCV010000034.1 coordinate 132,396, forward strand.
TTGGTGAGTATTATTACTCTCCCGATTCTCTTTCCAGCGGTATCGACAGCTATGAAGAAGCGAATGCAGGTGCGCGTCTGACCATTATGCGTCCGCTGAGCATTGAAGCCGGTTATCGCTACCTGAACCTGGCAGGCAAAGACGGTAACCGCGATAACGCGATTGCTGACGGCCCGTACGTTGGGGTTAACGCGAGTTTCTGATTTTTCCGGCGCGGCGTTCAGTCGCGCCTTCCCCCCTCCATGCGTTATAGTGTTTTCATCATAAAAGCAGGAGAACACGATGTTAAACGTGGAGATGCTATCCACCGGGGATGAAGTGTTGCACGGACAAATCGTCGACACGAATGCCGCCTGGCTGGCCGATTTTTTCTTTAATCAGGGGTTACCGCTAACCCGTCGCAACACGGTAGGCGACAATCTTGATGATTTGGTCGCCGTTTTGCGTGAGCGTAGCGAACATGCCGATGTACTGATCGTTAACGGCGGTCTGGGACCAACCAGCGATGATTTGAGCGCGCTGGCGGCGGCCACGGCAAAAGGTGAAGGGCTGGTGCTGCATGAAGCATGGCTCGCCGAGATGGCGCGTTATTTCCGCGATCGTGGACGCGTGATGGCACCGAGTAACCGCAAACAGGCTGAGCTACCTGCCAGCGCGGAATTCATCAATAATCCGGTAGGAACCGCGTGTGGGTTTGCCCTGAAGCTTAACCGCTGCCTGATGTTCTTTACCCCAGGAGTGCCATCAGAATTTAAAGTTATGGTTGAGCATGAGATCCTGCCGCGTTTGCGTGAGCGTTTTTCGCTGTCTCAACCCCCGCTATGCCTGCGATTAACCACCTTTGGTCGTTCTGAAAGCGAGCTGGCGCAGAGCCTGGATCCGCTGCAATTGCCTCCGGGAGTGACAATGGGCTACCGCTCGTCAATGCCGATTATCGAACTAAAGCTGACCGGGCCGGATTCCCAACGGGAAGCGATGCTGGCGCTGTGGCCAGAAGTTAAGCGGGTTGCCGGGCAGAATATGATTTTCGAAGGTACGGAAGGTTTACCCGCGCAAATCGCCCGCACGTTGCAGGAACGGCAATACAGCCTGACGCTAAGCGAACAATTCACCGGTGGTCTGGTGGCGCTGCAGCTTTCGCGCGCGAATGCTCCGCTGTTGGCGAGCGAAGTGGTTCCGCCCCAGGAAGAAACGCTGGCGCAAACGGCACACTGGATAACCGAACGACGCGGCAACCATTATGCCGGGCTGGCGTTGGCGGTATCGGCTTTCGAAAACGAACATATTAACTTTGCGCTGGCAACGCCTGATGGAACGCATGCCTTACGCGTACGGCTGAACGCTAATCGTTATAGTTTGTCGGTGCGTCAGGAAGTGTGTGCAATGATGGCGCTCAATATGCTGCGCCGTTGGCTCAACGGGCAGGATATTGCCAGCGAACACGGTTGGATAGAAGTGGTTGAATCCCTGACGCTGCCTTCCTGACTTGCACTCTCTCACGCGCTTGTTATGGGAAGGCATTCTGGCCTTCCCGTTATCAGTCCAACCTGTTGTACTCTCTGTAAAAAAATCCGTGCGTTAGTTCACAATTATGCTCGTTTTTTCTCCAGCCAGCTGGAAGAACGAGAGGATTTGATGCGCTTCACAATTTTAACCCCCTTAACCTACCACACTGATTCCAGTATCTCAGACTGGAGTCCAGTATGTTGGAATCAAGCAAAGTTCCCGCGCTCACCAGGGCGATCGAAATACTCAATCTCATTGCGCGTATCGGCCCATGTAGCGCCGCCACCATCATAGAGGCGCTGGGTATTCCAAAAAGCACCGCGTACCTGTTACTTAACGAACTGAAGCGTCAGCGCTTTATCAGCATTGATCATCAGGAAAATTACTGCCTGTGGACCAAGCTGGTTGAGCTGTCCGGGCATGCGCTGAGCAAGATGGATTTACGTGAACTGGCGCGTCCCCGGCTGACACAGCTGATGGATGAGACAGGGTTACTTTGCCATCTCGGGATCATCGACCACGAAAGCGCGTATTACATTCTGAAAGTGGAATCGTCATCCACTATCAGCGTGCGCTCCCACGAAGGGAAAAGTCTTTCGCTCTATCGCTCGGGTATTGGCAAATGCCTGCTGGCCTGGCAACCGGCAGCCGCACGAAAAGCCATTATTGAACAGCTGATATGGGAACAGGCAACGCCGACCACTATCACCAGGCCACAGCAGTTGAATGATGAGCTGGAGCGTATTCGACAGCGTGGATGGAGCTTTGATAATGGCGAAGATTATCCCGATGTTCGCTGCGTCGCAGCGCCTGTTTTTAACGCTAACAATGAACTGACCGCCGCGATTTCAGTGGTCGGCACTCGTCTGCAAATTAACGAAGAGAACCGTGATTATCTGGCCGGTAAAGCGATTGCCTGCGCCAGGGATATTTCACGCCTGTTGGGATGGAAAAGTCCCTTCGACTCACTCGCTTCATAAAAAGGAGAACACCATGACCCTACCTAAAATTAAACATGTTCGTGCCTGGTTTACCGGTGGCGCTACGGCGGATAAAGGCGCTGGCGGCGGCGACTATCACGATCAGGGGGCTAACCACTGGATTGACGATCATATCGCCACGCCAATGAGCAAATATCGTGAATATGAGCAATCGCGCCAGTCCTTTGGCATCAACGTATTAGGAACACTGATTGTTGAAGTGGAAGCTGAAAACGGACAGACCGGTTTTGCTGTTTCCACGGCAGGGGAGATGGGGTGCTTTATTGTGGAAAAGCATCTCAATCGTTTTATTGAAGGGAAATGCGTCAGTGATATCAAACTCATTCACGACCAGATGCTGGGCGCAACGATGTACTACTCCGGCTCCGGCGGTCTGGTGATGAACACCATCTCGTGCGTGGATCTGGCGCTGTGGGATCTGTTTGGCAAAGTGGTGGGGTTACCGGTCTACAAGCTACTGGGCGGCGCGGTACGCGACGAAATTCAATTCTACGCGACCGGTGCGCGCCCTGATCTGGCGAAAGAGATGGGCTTTATTGGCGGCAAAATGCCAACCCATTGGGGGCCGCACGACGGGGATGCGGGGATCCGCAAAGATGCGGCAATGGTAGCCGACATGCGTGAGAAATGCGGTCCGGATTTCTGGTTGATGCTCGATTGCTGGATGAGTCAGGACGTGAACTATGCCACCAAACTGGCCCATGCCTGCGCACCGTCCAACCTGAAGTGGATCGAAGAGTGTCTGCCGCCGCAGCAGTATGAAGGTTATCGCGAGCTGAAACGTAACGCCCCGGCGGGGATGATGGTCACCAGCGGTGAACACCACGGGACGCTGCAGTCCTTCCGCACGCTCTCAGAAACCGGCATCGATATCATGCAGCCGGATGTGGGCTGGTGCGGTGGGTTAACCACGCTGGTGGAAATTGCCGCTATTGCTAAATCGCGCGGACAGCTGGTGGTGCCGCATGGTTCCTCGGTTTACTCGCACCATGCGGTGATCACGTTCACCAATACCCCGTTCAGCGAGTTTTTGATGACCAGCCCGGATTGTTCAACGATGCGCCCACAGTTTGATCCGATCCTTCTGGACGAACCGGTACCCGTCAATGGCCGCATTCATAAGTCGGTGCTCGACAAACCAGGATTTGGCGTCGAGCTTAACCGCGACTGCAATCTGAAGCGCCCTTATAGCCACTAATGACCAGTGCGTTGCCAATACCATGGCAACGCCCTCATTTCTTTGAGGATCTTGCTATGAGTACCACGTTACTTGATGGTGTGGTGAAGAAAAACCGCGCCCGTTTGATTCCCTTTATGCTGGCGCTGTATGTGCTGGCGTTTCTTGACCGCTCGAACATCGGTTTTGCCAAAGAGACCTATCAGATTGATACCGGTCTGAGCAACGAAGCTTATGCGTTGGGCGCGGGGATTTTCTTTGTGGTTTACGCCTTTCTGGGGGTTCCTGCCAACCTGTTGATGCGTAAATTTGGTGCCAGAACCTGGATTGGTACCACCACGTTGCTGTGGGGATTCCTCTCTGCGGCGATGGCATGGGCGGATACTGAATCGAAATTTCTGATTATCCGTACTCTGCTGGGGGCGGCAGAGGCGGGCTTCTTCCCCGGTATGATCTACCTGACGTCCCAGTGGTTCCCCCAGCGTAACCGCGCCAGCATCATGGGGCTGTTCTACATGGGGGCGCCGCTGGCGTTAACCCTGGGATCGCCGCTTTCCGGTGCGCTGTTGGAGATGCACGGCTTTATGGGGCATCCAGGGTGGTTCTGGATGTTCGTTATCGAAGGTTTACTGGCGGTAGGCGCGGGCATTTTCACCTTCTTCTGGCTGGATGATACCCCGCAGCAGGCGCGTTTCCTGAGCGCGGAGGAAAAGGCTGTGCTCATTAGCCAGTTGACAAGTGAAGAGGAAAAAAAGGTTACTTCACGCCTGTCGGATGCGCTGCGTAATGGCCGTGTCTGGCAACTGGCGATTATCTATCTGACGATCCAGGTGGCGGTGTATGGCCTGATCTTCTTCCTGCCAACTCAGGTTGCTGCGTTGTTAGGGACAAAAGTGGGCTTTACGGCTTCGGTCGTGGCGGCAATACCGTGGGTGGCGGCGCTGTTTGGTACCTGGCTTATTCCCCGTTACTCCGATCGCACCGGCGACCGGCGTAATGTTGCCGCGCTGACGCTGCTGGCGGCAGGAATCGGCATTGGCCTTTCCGGGCTGGTTTCACCGGTACTGGCGATTGTGGCGCTCTGCGTCGCGGCGGTCGGTTTCATTGCGGTACAGCCGGTGTTCTGGACGATGCCAACGCAACTTCTTTCCGGGACAGCTCTGGCGGCGGGGATCGGCTTCGTCAACCTGTTTGGTGCCGTCGGCGGCTTTATTGCTCCCATTCTGCGCGTCAAAGCCGAAACGGTGTTTGCCAGCGATGCGGCGGGCCTGCTGGTCCTCGCGGGCGTCGCGATTATTGGCTCGCTAATCATCTTTACGCTGAGTGTGAACCGTTCAGTTTCACAAGCAGGCGCTGCGCATCATTAATCTTATCTACGTTGTAAGGATCGTTATGAACGCATTGTTATCAAATCCCTTCAAAGAAGGATTACGCAAAGGGGAAGTCCAGGTCGGCCTGTGGCTCAGTTCGACCACCTCCTACATGGCGGAGATTGCCGCGACGTCGGGCTATGACTGGCTGCTGATTGATGGAGAACACGCGCCGAACACGGTGCAGGATCTTTACCATCAGTTGCAGGCGATTGCGCCTTATGCCAGCCAGCCTGTGGTTCGCCCGGTGGAGGGCAGTAAAGCGTTGATCAAGCAGGTGCTGGATATTGGCGCGCAGACGCTGCTTGTCCCGATGGTCGACAGCGCAGAGCAGGCGCTTCAGGTGGTTTCCGCGACTCGTTATCCACCGCTCGGCGAGCGTGGTGTCGGCGCCAGCGTGGCACGGGCGGCGCGCTGGGGGCGTATCGACAATTATATGGCCCAGGCTAATGAATCACTCTGCCTGCTGGTACAGGTCGAAAGCAAAGCGGCACTGGATAATCTGGATGCCATTCTGGACGTTGACGGTATTGACGGTGTCTTTATTGGCCCGGCGGATCTTTCTGCGTCGTTGGGCTATCCGGATAATGCCGGACACCCGGAGGTGCAGCGGATCATTGAGCAAAGCATTCGCCGTATCCGCGCAGCCGGAAAAGCAGCCGGTTTCCTCGCTGTTGACCCAGCAATGGCGCATAAATGTCTGCAATGGGGAGCAAATTTTGTCGCGGTAGGCGTGGATACCATGCTTTATACCGAAGCGCTGGATCGCAGGCTGGCAATGTTTAAATCAGGACCGGCAATTCAACCGCTGAAAAGTAGTTATTAGGTGCTAAAGCCCGGTAGCCAACGCCACCGGGCAACAGAATTAACCTAACGCTTTGGCAAGCAGGGTGATGGGGTGTTCGCAGCGCTTACTGGTAGACATCTCAATCTGCCATTTACAGGTTTCGCAGTCGGTGACGACGATATCAGCGCCGCTGTCTTCAATCTGGCGGAACAGCGGTGCGCCAATGGATTGCGATGTCGGGTAGTTTTCCTTTTTAAAGCCGTATGTCCCGGCAATCCCGCAACATTGCGAGTCCAGCACCGATAGCTCCAGCCCTGGAATTTGTCGTAGCAGTTCCAGCGTGTAGAGCGTCCAGCCCATTTTCTCCATGTGGCATGGCGTGTGGTAGACCACTTTCAGCGGCAGCGTTTTCAGCGGCAGCGTTTTGCCTTCATCCAGCTTGCGCCACAGCCAGCGGGTTGCCAGTTCAATGTGTTCGCGTAGACCTGAGTTGTCGACGTCCAGCACTTCCGGATATTCATCACGCAGTGCAAAGGTGCAGGTTGATGAGGTGGCGATCACCGGAATGCCTTTACCGTCAATTGCTTCTCTGAGCGAGGCCACGTTGCTCACCGCCTGCTTACGCGCTTTATCGGTAAAGCCGTTGGCAATCAGCGGTACGCCGCAGCATTTCTCTTTGCTCAGCAGTTGCACCCCAGTTCCCATCGCATTCAACACTTTGATCAGGTCTTTGCCGAGCTGCGGATGGTTATAATTCACAAAACAGCCGTGGAAAAAGGCAACCTGATCCTGATATTGCGCTTGCTGTGCGGCAACGCTGCGATACCAGCGGCGGAAGGTACCGAAAGAGTACTTCGGCAGCGTACGGCGATGGTCGATTTTTAGCGCGTAATCCAGCAGCTGACGCACCGGCTTGAGTGAGGTGGCGGTATTCACTATCGGGGCGAACGGTGTGGACACGCTACCCATCAAATCGGTATGGCTTAAGACAAAGTTACGCAGCGACGGACGCGTTGTGTCGTATTTGGCGCGCGCGCGTTGGATGATATCGCCAATCTTCACATCTGACGGACAGGCTACTTCGCAACGCTTACAGTTGATGCAGTATTTCAGCGCATCGTCATATAACGCGCCATCTTTCAGGCGCAGACGCTCACCGTCCGGTCCGGCCTGTTTAGGACCAGGGTAGTTCGGATTGACGCGACTTACCGGGCAGGCCGTGGTGCACACCGTGCATTTGATACAACTTTCAAAACGTGTGTCGCTCATTGCTGGCCTCCTGCACGTTTCGCAATATGATGTGCGGCGTGTAAGGCGCTAACAGCGCACACGCCGCCTCCGCAACCCTGGGCGATAGGGTCGAATCCGCCGAGAACGGAACCGATGGCATACATGTTCTCTATCGTTTGTCCCGCCAGCGACGGGCGCAGCCCGGCATCGGTCGTAACGCCAAACTGCTGCCACGGTTGTGGGTCGAAGACGTCACGCTCATACCACTCGGCGCGCGTGGCGGTTTGCTGTACATCCAGCCCCAGGATAGGTTCGTAGATGGCCTCACGCGTGGCGACCAGCCCGCTGCTGAAGAAGCTGCCGCTGGCGAGCACGGCGAAACGTGGCCGCAAAGGAATATCGGCATGATTACGGGTCCAGATTTCGCTGACTACGCCGTCCTGACAGGTGATTTTCTTCACTTCATCACCCGGCATCCAGACGCCGCCCTGGCGCACAAACTGGCGCTGCAATTTGTTATGCAAACGCATACCCAGTACCGAAGGCGGTAGGGTCGGTAACAGCGTCAGCGAGCAGGGGAGGCGCTCGTTAAGCCATTGCCAGAGCTGTTCATCCGCCAGACCGAAGCAGGCCGGCATAATTATCATGTCGCAGGTTTTTGCTACTGGCAGTAAAGCGTCATAGAGCAGCGACCATTTATCTTCGTTATCCAGCAGGCGCGCAATATTGACGGCGCGAAACTCGGTCGGGTTATCACGCAGGACATCCAGCTCAGGCAGATCGATTTCTGCCGTCTCGACGCTGAGATTGCGTTGACGCAGTGACGCCGCGGCGAGATGTGCCTGAAAATCCAGTAAACCGCTAATACCTACAACGCAGATACGCTGCGCGGACAGCGGCCAGACCGGAACTTCCGGGGAACTTAACCAGGTTGAGCGTAGCGTTCCCAGCGGGGTGATGCGTTGATGTGACTGATGTACCTTGCCTTGCAAATGCGTTCCGCATTCTTCGAGAAGATTTTGCGCCTGCTGGGCCAGCTCCAGGACGTTGTGCGTTCCGATGGTGCTGTACGGGTGCGCGGGTGCCTGAGTGCGCAGCGCATTCAGGCCTGCTTCTATATCCGTCACCGGTTGGCCATCGGGTAAGTTGCTGAGCAAATCCAGTGAGCCGGAGGAGAAATGCAGGGCGCTTTGGCCGCGAGTGACAATCGTGCAGCGTAAACCGCTTTTTTGCAGTTGCAGGCCGCACAGTAGTCCGGCCAGGCCGCCGCCGATAATGACGGTATCAAATTTCATCCTGGTGCTCCTTTTCCAGACCGCACAATCCCTGATAGACCCAGCGTGTGAATTCGCTTTCGCGCAGCGCATCTCCCCAGGCGATAGGCTGCACGCCTTTCCAGCGTTCATTGAGGAAATCGGAAAGCTGAGTGATAGATTGCGCGGCGGTGGTGACATTAAAACGTTGCAGCAAACCTGCGGCGCGGCAGGCACACAATTCGCCCTGGCAGGTCCCCATTCCAACACGGGTACGGCGACGCAAATCCAGCAGGCTGTTGACGGTCAAATTCTCGACGGCGTACTGCACTTCACCTGCAGTGACCGCTTCGCATTCACAGACCAGGCTGCGGTGCTGACGACCTTCGCTAAGCCACGCAGGGGTGCGATCGCCGTGACGGTAGACCGCTGAGCCGCGCAGTGGCGCGGGCAACGAGATCACGCGTTTGAGCGTATGCTCGGTCGATTCTTGTGAGCCAGGCAGCGCCGTGTCTGCCGTTGTGCAAGGTTGGGTATTGCCCAGCTTACGGCAAACGGCATCGGTGGCCCACTCTGCCATCAGGCGGTAGGTCATCAATTTGCCGCCAGTAATGGTGATAAACCCGTCCAGTCCGTCACGCTGGGCGTGATCGAACAGTACAATCCCACGACTGACGTTACGGCCACTTGGATCGTCGTCGCTGGCTACCAGAGGACGCACGCCGGAGTAGGCGCGTAAAATGCGCGTTTTCGCCATAATCGGCGCCAGTTTTTCGCCTTCACGCAGCAGTATATCGACCTCTTCTGCGGTGACGCGGTTGCTGTCGATATCATCGTAATCGATGTGCTGTGAGGTGGTGCCAATCAGCGAAATGGTATCACCGGGCACCAGGATATCGGCGTCAGATGGCTTACGACAGCGGTTGATGACATGCTGGTTAATGCGGTGATCCATAATCAGCAGCGAACCTTTGGCCGGGAACATACGGATGCTCAGGTCGGCATATTCCGCAATGCGCTGGCCCCAGATCCCGGCGGCGTTGACGACTACCGGTGCATGCAGAGACTGCATCTCCCCCGTCAGATGATTGCGTACGTTCACGCCGCAAACCGTTGCCCCTTCACGAATCAGTCCCGTCACTTCGTGCGCCGTTAAGATTACTGCGCCATGCTCACGCGCATCCAGCATGTTGGCGGCGGTTAAGCGGAAAGGATCAACCGTGCCGTCCGGCACTTTTACCGCGCCAATCAGCTGTGGGTTGACGGAAGGTTCGATAATGCGCGCCTGCTTAGGGTCAATGGCTTCTGCGCGAATACCGGCCTCTTCACAGGCGCGAATAAAGGTTGCCTGGAAGGAGAGTTCATCTTCCGGCAGGGTAATAAACAGACCGTCCGTCGGCTCAACGCAATGACGGGCGATACGTTTGAGAATTTGGTTTTCGCTGATGCACTCCCGGGCAGATTCAGCGTCGGTGACGGCGTAGCGTGCACCGCTGTGCAGCAGACCGTGGTTACGTCCGGTCGCCCCTGTGGCGATATCGTGGCGTTCCACTAAGATGACGCGCAACCCGCGCAGCGCACAATCGCGTGCGATCCCTGCACCTGTTGCTCCTCCACCAATGATAATCACGTCACTTGTTTGCGAGTCGCGAATTTTCATTGTTTTTCCTCACAGTTCGTTTTTTATCATTTAGCCACATAAAAAACATGGATTGTTTGATTTCGCGCATAATCGCTCATTATTCGAAAATGAAACGTGATTTCGTGCGCCTTTATGAACATTTGTCATAAATCTGTAACAATATGTGCAGCGTTTCACATTTTTGTTATGTATCTTTCCTTAACATCGCGGCCACACTGGGAGCGGTAGGGTAGTAATGACGAACTGCAGTGTTTACTTCGAATGAAAGACGGCCACGGAGGCTACACTATGTTGAGCATTTTTAAACCAGCGTCACACACGGCGCGTTTGCCTGCAGCGGAGATCGACCCGACATATCGTCGATTACGTTGGCAGATCTTTCTGGGGATATTCTTTGGCTATGCCGCGTACTATCTGGTACGTAAGAACTTTGCCCTTGCGATGCCGTATCTGGTTGAGCAAGGTTTCTCGCGTGGCGATCTGGGTTTTGCGTTATCCGGTATCTCCATTGCTTACGGATTTTCGAAATTCATCATGGGGTCCGTTTCGGATCGCTCGAATCCGCGCGTTTTCCTGCCAGCGGGTCTGATTCTGGCCGCCGCTGTCATGTTGTTCATGGGCTTTGTGCCGTGGGCGACTTCGAGCATTGCGGTTATGTTTGTGCTGCTGTTCCTCTGCGGATGGTTCCAGGGAATGGGTTGGCCGCCGTGTGGTCGTACCATGGTGCACTGGTGGTCGCAGAAAGAGCGTGGGGGCATTGTTTCCGTCTGGAACTGTGCGCACAACGTGGGCGGTGGTCTGCCTCCTCTGTTGTTCCTGCTGGGTATGGCCTGGTTCAATGACTGGAAAGCGGCGCTGTACATGCCTGCTTTCGGTGCGATCGTCGTCGCGCTGTTTGCTTTTGCTCTGATGCGTGATACGCCGCAGTCTTGTGGCCTGCCGCCTATCGAAGAGTACAAGAACGACTACCCGGACGATTACAACGAGAAAGCGGAAGAAGAGCTGACTGCGAAGCAGATCTTCATGCAATACGTACTGCCGAACAAACTGTTGTGGTACATCGCTATCGCCAACGTGTTTGTTTATCTGCTGCGCTACGGCATCCTGGACTGGTCCCCGACCTATTTGAAAGAAGTGAAACATTTCGCGCTGGATAAATCATCCTGGGCCTACTTCCTGTATGAATATGCGGGTATTCCGGGCACGCTGCTGTGCGGCTGGATGTCGGATAAAGTCTTCCGTGGCAACCGTGGTGCGACCGGCGTGTTCTTTATGACGCTGGTGACTATCGCGACTATCGTCTACTGGATGAACCCGGCAGGCAACCCGAACGTGGATATGGCTTGTATGATCATCATCGGCTTCCTGATCTACGGTCCGGTAATGTTGATTGGTCTGCATGCGCTGGAACTGGCACCGAAAAAAGCGGCGGGTACGGCGGCTGGCTTTACCGGTCTGTTCGGTTATCTCGGCGGTTCCGTAGCGGCGAGCGCTATTGTTGGCTATACCGTTGACTTCTTCGGTTGGGACGGCGGCTTTATGGTGATGATTGGCGGTAGCGTGCTGGCAGTTATTCTGCTGGTGGTCGTCATGATTGGCGAAAAACGCCATCACGAAGAGATCGCACTGAAGCGTAACGGGGGCTAATAGATGAAAACCACATTGAAAAGTCTCAGCGTGGCGCTAATGCTGACAGGTATGGTGATGAGCAGCGCGGCGGTTGCCGCAGAAAAAATCGTGATTGCGCACCGTGGCGCCAGCGGTTATCTACCGGAGCATACGCTGCCAGCAAAAGCGATGGCTTATGCTCAGGGGGCTGATTACCTGGAACAGGATTTGGTGATGACCAAGGACGACCATCTGGTTGTCCTGCATGACCACTACCTTGACCGCGTCACCGATGTTGCCGAGCGTTTCCCGGATCGTGCGCGTAAAGATGGGCGCTACTACGCTATCGACTTTACGCTGGATGAGATTAAATCGCTGAAATTTACCGAAGGCTTTGATATCGAAAATGGCAAAAAGGTCCAGACCTACCCAGGGCGTTTCCCGATGGGTAAATCTGATTTCCGTGTGCACACTTTCGAAGAAGAGATTGAGTTCGTTCAGGGATTAAATCATTCAACCGGTAAAAACATTGGCATTTACCCGGAAATGAAAGCGCCGTGGTTCCATCATCAGGAAGGGAAGGACATTGCGGCTAAAACGCTGGAAGTGCTGAAAAAGTACGGGTACACCGACAAGAATGACAAGGTTTATCTACAGTGTTTTGATGTCGCAGAGTTAAAGCGCATTAAGAATGAACTGGAACCGAAGATGGGGATGGATCTCAATCTGGTACAGTTGATTGCGTACACTGACTGGAATGAAACTCAGGAGAAAAAGCCGGACGGTAGTTGGGTTAATTACAACTACGACTGGATGTTTAAACCGGGTGCCATGAAGCAGGTTGCGCAGTATGCGGACGGCATTGGGCCGGACTATCACATGCTGATTGATGAGAAGTCGAAGAAAGGCAATATCTCGTTAACGGGTATGGTACAGGACGCGCATCAGAATAAGATGGTGGTGCATCCTTATACCGTTCGTGCCGATCAACTGCCGGATTACACCACTGATGTAAACCAGCTGTATGACATTCTGTATAACAAGGCGGGCGTTGACGGGCTGTTCACCGACTTCCCCGACAAAGCAGTGACATTCCTGAATAAAGAGTAATGGCACAAGGTCTGTGATGCACCTCCGGTCACAGGCCTGGTTGGATCAAATGTTATTAACGGCTAGATAAGGCCGTCTGCCGTCAACGTGGCCATACCTGCCTCCAGGAGAAATAAAGAGCTGCCGTCCATCGGCGGCTCTTTTTTAGTCGTAATTTTTATCCCGCCACGCGTTACAGTTCTATTTCAATATCGCCTTTTGCCCGACAGCAGCAGGGTAAAATTTCACCTGGCTGAATGAAGGCCAGAGGTTCGGCAATCCAGTCGACCTGTCCCGCTACCAGACGGGTACGGCAGGAGCCGCAATAACCTGCGCGGCACTGGTATTCAACTTCAACATTGTGCGATTCGAGCGCGGCAAGCAGGGAAGGGTGTTCATCCTGGCACAGCAGTTGTGTGCCAGAGATGCGCAGAGTAACGCGGCCCATCAGAGCTGGAAGTTACTCAGGTCGTCGGTATCGACTTCCGAATCGATCTGGCCGACCAGGTAAGAGCTGACTTCCACTTCCTGCGGCGCAACCTGCACGTTATCAGACACCAGCCAGGTGTTGATCCATGGGATTGGGTTAGAGCGGGTCTGGAACGGCAAGTCGAGTCCGACAGCCTGCATACGGATGTTGGTGATGTACTCAACGTACTGGCACAGAATGTCTTTATTCAGGCCAATCATTGAGCCGTCACGGAACAGATAATCCGCCCACTCTTTTTCCTGCAGCGCGGCCTGTACGAACAGGTCGTAGCATTCTTGTTTACACTCTTCGGCGATTTCCGCCATTTCCGGATCGTCCACGCCGCTGCGCAGCAGATTCAGCATATGCTGGGTCCCGGTCAAATGCAGGGCTTCATCGCGGGCGATCAGGCGAATAATTTTCGCGTTGCCTTCCATCAGTTCACGTTCGGCGAAGGCGAAGGAGCAGGCGAAGCTGACGTAGAAGCGGATCGCTTCCAGCGCGTTCACGCTCATCAGGCACAGATACAGCTTCTTCTTCAGTTCACGCAGGCTTACGACAACCGTTTTACCGTTAACGGTATGCGTGCCTTCGCCCAGCAAATGCCAGTAGCTGGTCATCTCAATCAATTCGTCGTAATAGCTGGAAATGCCTTCCGCGCGTTTCTGGATCTGCTCGTTGGTGACGATGTCATCAAACACCACCGCCGGATCGTTCACGATGTTACGAATGATGTGGGTGTAGGAACGGGAGTGGATCGTTTCTGAAAACGCCCATGTTTCCACCCAGGTTTCCAGCTCAGGGATCGAGATTAACGGCAGCAGCGCCACGTTCGGGCTACGTCCCTGAATGGAGTCCAGCAGCGTCTGATATTTCAGGTTGCTGATGAAGATATGCTTTTCATGTTCCGGCAGCGCCTGGAAGTCGATGCGATCGCGAGAAACATCAACTTCTTCCGGACGCCAGAAGAAAGAGAGCTGCTTTTCGATCAGTTTTTCGAAGATGTCATATTTTTGCTGATCGTAGCGGGCGACGTTCACCGGCTGGCCGAAGAACATCGGTTCCAGAAGTTGGTTATTTTTCGTCTGTGAAAAAGTGGTGTATGCCATTGATGTGAATCCTTTGTGGGATGAGTGCCGGATGGCGTTACAAGTACCCTTTCCGGCCTACAAACCAAGCTACTGTAGGCCGGGTGAGCCTGGTGCCACCCGGCATCGTTCATCAGATCTTACATGCGCCGCTTTCGCAGCCATCGTCCTGAATGGACGGCACCAGATCGTCCTGAGAATCTTCCGCACCGTCACGGGTGTTTTGATAATACAGCGTTTTGACACCAAATTTGTAGGCGGTGAGCAGGTCTTTCAGCAACTGCTGCATCGGTACTTTTCCGGATGGGAATCGTGACGGATCATAGTTGGTGTTGGCAGAAATCGACTGATCGATAAATTTCTGCATGATACCTACCAGCTGCAAATAGCCATCGTTGTTCGGCATTTCCCACAGCAGTTCGTACGCGTCGTGCAGGTGTTCGTAGTCCGGCACGACCTGGCGCAGAATACCGTCTTTCGACGCTTTGATGCTCACATAGCCGCGCGGTGGTTCAATACCGTTGGTGGCGTTAGAGATCTGCGAAGAGGTCTCCGATGGCATCAGGGCTGACAGCGTGGAGTTACGCAGACCGTGCGTTTTGATGGATTCGCGCAGTTGTTCCCAGTCCAGATGCAGCGGCTCGTTGACAATAGCATCGAGATCTTTTTTATAGGTATCGATCGGCAGAATACCTTTGGAGTAGGTCGTTTCGTTAAACCACGGGCACGCGCCTTGCTCTTTCGCCAGCTCGTTAGAGGCTTTCATCAGGTAATACTGAATGGCTTCAAAGGTTTTGTGAGTCAGGTTGTTCGCGCTGCCGTCAGAATAACGCTTACCGTTTTTCGCCAGCCAGTAGGCGTAGTTGATCACGCCAATACCCAGCGTACGGCGACCCATCGCGCCGCGTTTGGCGGCAGGAATCGGATAATCCTGATAATCGAGCAGCGCATCCAGCGCGCGCACCGCCAATTCGGCCAGCTCTTCCAGCTCGTCCAGGCTGTTGATAGCACCGAGGTTAAATGCGGACAGCGTACACAGCGCAATTTCGCCGTTTTCGTCGTTAACGTCGGTCAGCGGTTTGGTCGGCAGGGCGATTTCCAGGCACAGGTTAGACTGGCGCACCGGAGCGACAATGGGATCAAACGGGCTATGGGTGTTGCAGTGGTCAACGTTCTGAATATAGATACGCCCGGTAGAGGCACGTTCCTGCATCATCAGAGAGAACAGTTCAACGGCTTTCACGCGTTGCTTGCGGATACTGTCGTCGTTTTCATATTTGGTGTACAGACGTTCGAATTCGTCCTGGTCAGCGAAGAACGCATCATACAGGCCTGGAACGTCGGACGGGCTGAACAGCGTGATGTCGCCGCCCTTCAGCAGACGGGTGTACATCAGTTTGTTGATCTGTACGCCGTAGTCCATGTGACGCACGCGGTTGCCTTCGACGCCACGGTTGTTTTTCAGGACCAGCAGGCTTTCAACTTCCAGGTGCCACATTGGGTAGAACAGCGTTGCAGCACCGCCGCGTACGCCGCCCTGGGAGCAGGATTTTACCGCGGTCTGGAAGTGCTTGTAGAACGGAATACAACCGGTGTGGAACGCTTCACCGCCGCGGATCGGGCTACCCAGCGCACGGATGCGACCGGCGTTGATACCGATGCCGGCGCGCTGGGAAACGTATTTCACAATCGCGCTGGAGGTGGCGTTGATGGAGTCCAGGCTGTCGCCGCACTCGATCAGTACGCAGGAGCTGAACTGACGGGTAGGGGTACGCACGCCGGACATAATCGGCGTCGGCAGCGAAATTTTAAACGTAGAAACGGCGTCGTAGAAACGTTTTACGTATTGCAGACGCGTTTCACGCGGATAGTTAGAGAACAGGCAGGCCGCTACCAGAATGTAGAGGAACTGCGCGCTTTCATAAATCTCACCGGTAACACGGTTTTGTACCAGGTATTTACCTTCTAACTGCTTCACCGCAGCGTAGGAGAAGGTCATATCACGGTCGTGTACGATGAACGAGTCCATCTGCTTGAACTCTTCTTCCGTGTAGTCTTCCAGCAGATGATTGTCGTATTTGCCCATTTCAACCATTTTCACGACATGGTCGAACAGTTTCGGCGGTTCAAACTCGCCGTAGGCTTTTTTGCGCAGATGGAAAATCGCCAGGCGAGCAGCCAGGTACTGATAATCCGGTGCCTCGCGGGAGATCAGGTCGGCGGCAGCTTTGATGATTGTTTCATGGATATCGGATGTCTTGATACCGTCATAAAACTGAATGTGGGAGCGCAACTCGACCTGAGAAATCGATACGTTATTCAGTCCTTCTGCCGCCCAATCCAGAACTCGGTGGATTTTGTCGAGATTGATGCGCTCTGTACTACCATCACGCTTTGTCACCAGCAGACTCTGATTCATGTGGTTTTTTACCTGTCCGTGAAAGAAAAAATATCCCCCATATTATCCACAAAGTCATGTTGTGACTAAGTCTGTGGATAAATACTATATGTAGGGGTTGTTTGATAAAGTAAACGCTATATGGTGAGTATTCTAGTAGGGATTCTTTTCAGTACAAGAGTTGATTTTGAGGTTAAATTGAGGTTGCAAAAGGGTAATAATCGCTAAGTGCGCGTCTTATAAGGCCTGGCGAGGATGTCAATAATTGAGAAAAAAAATAGAAAATTTGATCGAGTGCTGATTTCTTCATCTAAGGCAAGGTAAGTTCTTATGACCTGGCGCAAAAATTGCCCTGACGATCCTACTCAGGATTGGTAGGCGATGCGCAGGCCCGAAAGCTGCGCACTATCGGGCACGGTGCCGGATTGCGGCGTTGCACGCCTTATCCGGCCGGGTGGAGGTGGTTAATCTGCTTGCGCGGTAGTGTGTAGCATATAGTTCACATCAACGCCGGGGCCGAGTTTAAAACTGTTGGTGATCGGGTTGTAGTGCAGGCCGGTCATATGACGCTCTTTCAGCACGGTCTGGTCAACCCACTCTAACAGTTCAGCCGGCTTAATGAATTTTTTCACATCATGCGTGCCTTTCGGCACCATACGCAAAATATATTCCGCGCCGACCACCGCCATTAGCCAGGATTTGCCGTTGCGATTAAGCGTGGAGAAAAACACTTCGCCGCCCGGTTTGACCAGTCTGGCGCAGGCCCTGACCACCGACTGCGGGTCCGGTACGTGCTCCAGCATTTCCATGCAGGTCACAACGTCATACTGATGCGCATGTTTTTCCGCATGTTCTTCAACGGTTTCTTGAACGTATTCCACCTGGATGCCACTCTCCAGCGCATGCAGTTTTGCTACCTGTAACGGTTCAAAGCCCATGTCCAGCCCGGTGACGGTTGCGCCTTCGCGCGCCATGCTTTCCGCCAGAATGCCGCCGCCGCAGCCGACGTCGAGTACCTTTTTACCAAACAGGCCGCCTGAGCGCTCCGTGATATAGCCCAGGCGCAGTGGGTTAATACGGTGCAGTGGCTTAAATTCACCCTCAAGATCCCACCAGCGTGACGCGACTGCTTCAAACTTGGCAATTTCTTCCTGATCAACGTTGTGAGTTACCGGAGGTTTTTCGGCATTCATTGGGGCTTCTACTCCTAAATTTGCGATGCAAATGAGTATATCAGCCTGACGGGATGAATAAAGCCTCTGTCAGGGGGAATCCATTTACCTGAATCTGCACGGATGTGTTATAATTTGCGACCTTTGAATCCGGGATACAGTAGAGGGATAGCGGTTAGATGAGCGACCTTGCGAGAGAAATTACACCGGTCAACATTGAGGAAGAGCTGAAGAGCTCCTATCTGGATTATGCGATGTCGGTCATTGTTGGCCGTGCGCTGCCGGACGTCCGAGATGGCCTGAAGCCGGTTCACCGTCGCGTACTTTACGCCATGAACGTATTGGGCAACGACTGGAATAAAGCCTATAAAAAATCTGCCCGTGTCGTTGGTGACGTAATCGGTAAATACCACCCTCATGGTGATATCGCCGTTTACGACACCATTGTTCGTATGGCGCAGCCATTCTCCTTGCGTTACATGCTGGTAGATGGTCAGGGTAACTTTGGTTCTGTCGATGGCGACTCCGCAGCGGCGATGCGTTATACGGAAATCCGTATGTCGAAAATCGCCCATGAGCTGATGGCTGACCTGGAAAAAGAAACGGTGGATTTCGTCGATAACTACGACGGCACCGAACAAATTCCTGACGTCATGCCAACCAAAATTCCTAACCTGCTGGTGAACGGCTCGTCCGGTATCGCGGTAGGTATGGCGACCAACATTCCGCCGCACAACCTGACGGAAGTGATCAACGGCTGCCTGGCATACATTGACGATGAAGACATCAGCATTGAAGGGCTGATGGAACATATTCCGGGTCCGGACTTCCCGACCGCCGCGATCATCAACGGTCGTCGTGGTATTGAAGAAGCCTACCGTACCGGCCGTGGCAAAGTGTACATTCGCGCACGCGCGGAAGTCGAAGCGGATGCCAAAACTGGCCGTGAAACCATCATCGTCCATGAAATTCCGTATCAGGTGAACAAAGCGCGCCTGATCGAGAAAATCGCCGAGCTGGTAAAAGACAAACGCGTTGAAGGTATCAGCGCGCTGCGTGACGAGTCTGACAAAGACGGTATGCGCATCGTGATTGAAGTGAAACGCGACGCAGTCGGGGAAGTGGTTCTGAATAACCTCTACTCCCAGACCCAACTGCAGGTTTCTTTCGGTATCAACATGGTTGCGTTGCACCATGGACAGCCGAAAATCATGAACCTGAAAGATATTATTGCTGCGTTTGTACGTCACCGCCGTGAAGTCGTAACCCGCCGTACTATCTTTGAACTGCGTAAAGCCCGCGACCGTGCGCACATCCTTGAAGCACTGGCGATTGCGCTGGCGAACATCGATCCGATCATCGAACTGATCCGCCGTGCGCCGACCCCGGCAGAAGCGAAAGCAGCGCTGGTCGCGCGTTCGTGGGAGCTGGGTAACGTTTCTGCCATGTTGGAACGTGCCGGCGATGATGCCGCGCGTCCTGAATGGCTGGAACCGGAATTTGGCGTGCGTGACGGTCAGTACTACCTGACTGAACAGCAGGCCCAGGCCATTCTGGATCTGCGTTTGCAGAAACTGACCGGCCTTGAGCACGAAAAACTGCTCGACGAATACAAAGAGCTGCTGGAGCAGATCGCTGAACTGCTGCACATTCTGGGCAGCGCCGATCGTCTGATGGAAGTCATCCGTGAAGAGATGGAGCTGATTCGTGAACAGTTCGGCGACGCACGTCGGACCGAAATCACCGCGAACAGCGCTGACATCAACATCGAAGATCTGATTAGCCAGGAAGATGTTGTCGTGACCTTGTCTCATCAGGGCTACGTGAAATATCAGCCGTTAACCGATTACGAAGCGCAGCGTCGTGGCGGTAAAGGCAAATCTGCAGCACGAATTAAAGAAGAAGACTTTATCGACCGCCTGCTGGTGGCCAACACCCATGACACGATCCTCTGCTTCTCCAGCCGCGGTCGTTTGTACTGGATGAAGGTTTATCAGTTGCCGGAAGCAAGCCGTGGTGCGCGTGGACGTCCTATCGTCAACCTGCTGCCACTGGAAGCTAACGAACGTATCACCGCAATTCTGCCAGTACGTGAGTACGAAGAAGGCGTCAACGTCTTCATGGCAACCGCCAGCGGTACCGTGAAGAAAACAGCGCTGACCGAGTTCAGCCGTCCGCGTTCAGCCGGTATCATTGCGGTTAACCTGAACGAAGGCGATGAGCTGATTGGCGTTGACCTGACGTCTGGTAGTGACGAAGTTATGCTGTTCTCTGCTGCCGGTAAAGTGGTGCGCTTCAAAGAGGGGGCTGTTCGTCCGATGGGACGTACCGCGACCGGCGTACGCGGTATCAAACTGGCGGAAAGCGACAGCGTGGTATCGCTGATCGTTCCGCGCGGTGAAGGTGCTATCCTCACCGTTACCCAGAACGGCTACGGTAAGCGTACAGCGGCGGAAGAGTATCCGACCAAGTCTCGTGCGACCCAGGGCGTTATCTCCATCAAAGTCACCGAGCGCAACGGTTCCGTTGTCGGCGCAGTGCAGGTTGAAGATACCGACCAGATCATGATGATCACCGATGCAGGTACGCTGGTGCGTACTCGCGTGTCGGAAATCAGCGTGGTAGGGCGTAACACCCAGGGCGTTATCCTCATCCGTACTGCGGAAGATGAAAACGTTGTGGGTCTGCAACGCGTTGCTGAACCGGTTGATGATGAAGAGCTCGACTCCATCGACGGTAGCGCTGCTGAAGGGGACGAGGATATCGCGCCTGAAGCGGAAAGCGATGACGATGCAGCGGACGACGCTGAAGAGTAATTAAGACGTGATAAAAAGGGCCGGAAATATCCGGCCCTTTTTTTTAATTCATTCGCTCCACTATCATCGCAATGCCCTGACCGCCGCCGATGCACAGCGTGGCCAGTCCAAGCGTTTGATCCCGTGCCTGTAGCGCATGCAGCAGCGTCACCAGTATTCGCGCGCCGCTGGCGCCAATAGGGTGTCCCAGCGCAATTGCCCCACCGTTGACGTTAACCTTTTGCGGATCAAATCCCAGCGTTTTACCAACGGCAAGAAACTGAGCAGCAAATGCCTCGTTAGCTTCGATCAGATCGATATCAGAAAGCTGTAAGCCGCTCAGTTGCAGTGCCTTCAGCGTGGCGGGAACCGGCCCCATGCCCATCATAGCCGGAGCTACGCCGCCACTGGCCCAGGCTTTGATTCGCGCCAGTGGCTTCAGCCCAGCCTCCAGTGCTGCGGACTCTTCCATTATCACTAATGCCGCTGCACCGTCGTTGATCCCCGAGGCGTTACCTGCGGTGACGGTTCCTGCTTTATCAAAGGCTGGACGCAATGCGGCGAGGCCTTCGGCCGTCGAGTCAGCTTTGGGGAATTCGTCACGCTCAACGATGATGGTTTTCTTCCGTGATGACACGCTGACGGGCACGATTTCAGCCTCAAATGCGCCAGACTCGATTGCGGCAACGGCTTTACGCTGCGACTGCAGAGCCAGTTCATCCTGCATTTCGCGGCTGATGCCATACTCTTTGGCAACATTTTCTGCAGTGATCCCCATGTGGTAACCATGCTCGGCGCAGATCAGGCCGTCGCGCAGAATCACGTCGGACAATTGCCCGTCACCGAGGCGATAGCCCCAGCGGGCTTTTGCATCTAACAGGTAGGGGGCAAGGCTCATGTTTTCCATCCCTCCCGCGACGATCGCCTGGGCTTGTCCGGCCTTGATAGCGAGGGCGGCAAGCGCCACGCTTTTCAGGCCAGAGCCGCACACTTTGTTGACTGTAAAGCCGCAAACGGTGTCGGACAGGCCGCTTTTTAATAATGCCTGACGCGCTGGGTTTTGCCCGAGTCCTGACTGCAGCACGTTGCCCATAATCACCTCGTCCACGCGCTGTGGGTCAAGGTGCGCGCGTTCAAGAGCGGCTCTAATGACGGTTGATCCAAGCTCGACGGCACCCGTAGTTGCCAGTGCGCCGTTAAAACTGCCGATTGCGGTACGTGCCGCGCTGACGATGACACAGTTTTTCATTTTTCAGTTCCTTTAATTAAGTTGTTGCCGTCAGAACAAGGTCAATCCAATAACAAAAATGACGCCGGAGAAGAGCAGGGCAGTGATGCAGTAGCCCATAATGTCGCGTACTCCGAGACCGGCGATGGCCAGCGCGGGTAGCGCCCAGAACGGTTGTGCCATGTTCATCCACTGCTCACCGTAGGCGATGGCCATCACCGACTTGCCGAGGTCCGCCCCCAGTGCCTGAGCGGCAGGCATGACGAACGGTCCCTGAATAACCCAATGGCCACCGCCGGATGGCACGGCAAAGTTAATCAGGGCTGAACTGAAGAAAGTCATCAGTGGGAAGGTATCTTTGTTGGCAACGTTGATGAAAAATTCAGTAATGAGCCCACCGAGGCCGGAGTGCTCCATCATCAACTGAATGCCGGCATAGAAGGGGAATTGCACCAGAATCCCGGCGGTGCTGCGTGCCGCAGCACTGACGGCACGCATATAGGCCATCGGCGTTTTGTGCAGCAGCAGACCGGCAATCATAAACATCAGGTTGACGGTATTGATGGTGATGTTGAAACCTTTCTCGGCAAAGTAGATACCCAGATAGGCAATCCCTAATGCACCGATGATCAGCGCCAGAATGCGGCTCTCTTCCAGTTTTTCAGATGGCGGCGCATCTGGCGGTAGTTTCTTCTGAAAATCAGCTTCTTCCAGTAACAGTTTCGGATCGATGCTCACCACATCTGAAGGTTTTGGCGTCATCATCCGGGTGATAAACGGCATCACCACAATCAGGCCGAGCGTGATGAAAATATTGAAGCCGGTGAACAGGGTATCCGCGACAGGAATGAGGCCCGCTACGTGCTCGACCGGGTTGCCAGGCGTTGCCGCCAGCAAAGGCATTGAGCCGGAGAAGCCGCCGCCCCAGGTCAGGAACCCGATGTAGGCGCAGGCAATCAGTAACGGATAATCGGAACCCGGTACCCGACGAGCAACTTCGCGGGCGAACATCGCCCCGACCACCAGACCAAATCCCCAGTTAATAACGCAGGCAACTGAACCAAAAAAAGTCACCAGCATGACGCCCTGAGCGGGGGTTTTGGCGGCTGATGCCGCCGTACGCAGCAGGCTTTTCACCGGCCCGGAACTGGCTAACGCATGGCCGGTTACGATGATCAGCGCCATCTGCATACCAAACGCCAGCAGGTTCCAGAAACCGTCACCCCAGAATTTCACCATGCTGATGGGGGTCTGCGGCGTTAACCACAGCGCGATGCCAAAGGTCAGCAACGTTAATAACATGGCGAAAATCAGTGGGTCGGGCAGCCAGCGGCTGACTACCCGTGTCATAAAGCGAGCGATGCGGCCAATCATGCGTCACCTCGCAGGATGCGCAGATCGTCGGCAATTTCAAACTGTGCTTCGGTTTTTTCACATAGCGTGGCGATGTCGCATCCTTCGACGATTTCAGTCAGCCACATCTTGCCATCTATAAAGCGGAATACAGCCAGCTCGGTGACCAGCATATGCACAGCATGCTGCGCGGTGAGCGGCATGGTGCATTGACGCAGGATTTTTGCTGAGCCGTCTTTTGCGCAATGCTCCATGGCGATAATGACTTTACGCGCACCGGTCACCAGATCCATTGCGCCACCCATGCCGGGCACCATCTTGCCGGGAACCACCCAGTTGGCGAGGTTTGCCTGCTCGTCGACCTGCAACCCGCCAAGCACACAGGCATCAACATGACCGCCGCGAATCAACGCGAACGACATGGCGCTATCAAACATCGCCGCGCCCGGCAAAATACCGCACGGTTGGCCGCCCGCGTTCACCAGGTCAGGATGGGCGGTGGTGACTGGGCCCAGTCCCAGAAAACCGTTCTCAGATTGCAGCGTAATGTGAATATCAGCAGGTAAATAGTTAGCTACCATCGTTGGCAGGCCGATACCTAAGTTGACGATATCGCCATCGCGAAGTTCTTGCGCCACCCGGCGCGCAATACGTTGTTTAGCATCCATGATTAGCTCTCCTGTGGAATGACGATATGGTCGATAACGGCGGCGGGGGTCACAATCTGGTCAGGCTGCAGCTCCCCTGTTTCAACCATTTCGTCCGGTTCGACCAGCGTGATATCAGCGGCGAGGGCAATCAGAGGGTTAAAGTTACGGGCGCTGAGCTGGTAGGTGAGGTTGCCAAGCATGTCAGAGCGGTGGGCGCGAATAAGCGCTAAATCGGCGCGTAATGGGCGTTCAAGCAGCCAGGTTTTACCCTCAAGCGTCATGGTTTGCTTGCCTTCTTCCACGATGGTGCCAACGCCAGTGGGGGTCAGAAAGCCGCCAAGACCCGCGCCGCCGCAACGAATCTGCTCGATCAGGGTACCTTGCGGAACCAGCTGTACATCCATCTCGCCGGCAATCATGCGACGACCGGTTTCCGGGTTTGTACCAATGTGCGAGGCAATCACTTTGCTCACCCGCCCATTGACGATCAGGGGGCCGATACCGGTATCGACAAAGGCGGTATCGTTAGCAATCAGCGTCAGATCTCTGACGCCGGACTCCAGCAGGGCTTCAACCAGACGAGGTGGTGTGCCAACGCCCATAAAACCACCGACCATGATGGTCATGCCGTCACGAAAGAAGCCCGCAGCGTCTTGTAAGGTAATCAGTTTTGTTTTCATTATGTTTCCCTTTTTGCATACTCCATTTTGGGTACGCTCAGGGAATTGCAAGCAGGGTGCCAGAATGACTAAAGAAACGTATTAATGTTTAGTTGATTGAATTTATTGGTTTATTTTTGTGGTCTTGGTGAAAGGAGACCACGAGGGGTTATGCAGAATTTTGCGCAGTGTGCAAAATTCTGCATAGCAAATTTGCGTATCAGGAACCCGATGGGTCGATGCCGTACTCTTGTAATTTATACATTAAAGCGCGACGGCTAATTCCCAGCATCAGCGCCGTGCGGGTGCGATTGCCGTCCTGATTGTCGAGGACTTCGAGGATAATTCGTTTTTCCTCACGCTTAATCTCTTCTTTCAGATTGCGTTCCCCGGAGTAAGTCGGTTTTGCCTCTGTTGTGGCGCTAACCGGGTTGCGCAACGGGTCGGGGAGATCGTCGGCAAAGATCACCGCACCGGTATTCATAACGACTGCACGTTCGATGACGTTTGACAGTTCGCGAATGTTACCGGGCCAGGGCCAGGCGGTGAGGATCGACATCGCCGTCGGGTCGATCTCGATAATATCCCGCTGATTTTCAGAGCTGAATTTTTGTAAAAAGTGGTTTGCTAATAAGGCAATATCTTCACGACGCTCGCGTAAGGGCGGCAAAGTCAGATGGATAACGTTGAGCCGGTAAAACAGGTCTTCGCGAAACGTTCCTTCCTTCACCATCGTTTGCAGACAGCGGTTGGTGGCGGCGACGATTCGAATGTCAACGCGAATGGTCTGGTGCCCGCCGATGCGTTCAAACTCTCTCTCCTGCAAAATGCGCAGCAGCTTGGCCTGCAGCACCAGCGGCATCTCGCCAATTTCATCAAGCAATAAAGTTCCCTGATGAGCGCGTTCGAACAATCCCTGGCGTAATGTCTGTGCCCCGGTAAACGCGCCTTTTTCGTGACCAAATAGCTCGCTTTCCAACAACGACTCCGGCAGGGCCGCGCAGTTAATTTTGATAAATGGGCCATTGGCGCGTTTGCTGTTGTAGTGAATGGCGCGGGCGATCAGCTCCTTTCCTGTGCCGCTTTCACCGCTAATCAACACGTTTGCCTGGGAGAGAGCGATTTTCGCCGTGTCTTTACAGATATCCATCATACGCGGGCTGGTGGTCAGAATGTGTCCCCACTGCCAGCTGGTGGTCAACGCTTTATGCAGATTGCGGATTTCCTGTTTCATCTCCTGCAGTTGCAATGCGCGTTGAATCACCATGCTTAGCTCGTCGAGATCAAAGGGCTTAATCACGTAGTCGAATGCGCCGCTACGTAAAGCTTCTACTGCGGTTTCTACTTCAGCGTAAGCGGTCATCAGAATGACGGGGATCCGTGGTTGCTGCGTGCGCATAACTTTCAGCGCGTCGATACCGTCCATCTCCGGCATGCGAATGTCCATCAGCACCACGTCTGGCTGCGTTTCGCTAAACAGGCTCAGCGCGGCTTTCCCGTCGCTGGCGCAATGTGTCTCATGCCCTTGCAGGGAAAATGCGGTGGCAAGCATACGGCGAACATTTTCTTCATCATCAACGATGAGAATACGATAGGTCGTTTTCATTCTGACGGATTTCCCTGCGGGTTAAGAGGTAAAATCAGAGTGAATATCGCCCCGCAGCCAGGCTGGCTGGTTACGTGGATATCCCCCTGATGTGCGTTGATGATGCGCTGGCTCAGCGCCAGTCCAAGACCGGTGCCTGATGCTTTTGTCGTAAAAAAGGGATCGAATATTTTCTTCTGTATGGCGAGATCGATACCGTTGCCATTATCTTCAATCATCACGGCCTGTTGCGAGGCCGAGTATTGCCAGGTACGGATGCGAATTTCGCCTCGCGCAGCGATCGCCTGCACCGCATTGATTAAAATATTGAGGATCACCTGTTTGAGAAGCTCGCGATCGGCGACGATCGGCGGCAGGCTGGGATCTAATTCCGTTGTAAAGGCGATCCGTGCCTGCAGGCCAGCGGTTTGCACCAGGATTAGCGTCTCTTCAATGAGCGCATTGAGCCGAATCTGTTGCCACTGGCTTTGTCGTGGGCGAGAGAAATCTAACAGTTGTTGAATAACTTTATTGATGGAATCAATTTCATTCAGCACAACAGATAAATATTCCTGATGTTCCGGCAGCGAGGTTTGCTGGCGGATGATCTGGACGTAGCCACGAATTGCAGTCAGCGGGTTTCGCACTTCATGCGCGACGCCGGCCATCAGCTCACCCAGGGTGGCAAGCCTTTCGGTTTGCGCCAGTCGACGCTGGGTCTCTTTACGGGCGGTTAAATCGGAGAAAATAACCAGCGCGCCAATCAGCTCGCCGTGTGCGTTATGGATCCGACTGGTGGTTACACTGATCTCAATGGTGCGTTCTCGTCCTGGAAAGCTAATCTCCTGGGCCACATGTTCAGTACCGTGCTCAAGGGTGTCCAGTACCGGGCTATAAAACTGCGTATTGGCAAAGAGCGTCGCATAGGGCTGTCCGACCAGCTCATGCAGCGTGTAGCCCGTTATCTGTTCTGCCGCCGGGTTCATGGTGGTAACGTCGCCTTGCCTGTCGATGGCGATCACGCCATCTGCGGCATTTTCAATGATCAGATCGTTAAGGGTTTTGGTTTCCCGTAGCGTTTGTGCCAGCGCATTGACGCTACGGCTGATTTGTCCCAACTCGCCGGGGAGTTCAGGCAGTCGGGTAGGGGTTTTTTGTGCCAGCGTGGAAAGCCCATCGGTGATGATGTCGATATTCGCACTGAGTCGGCGGGAGAAGTGCACGATGAGCAGCAGACTACAGATGAGCCCGGCAACCAGTACGGCAATAATCCTGACGTCCATTCTCCAGGCCTGCTGGCGGATATCTTCGGTGAGCTCATTGGCCCAGATATACCCAATAACCTCTCCCTGGCGCGCTATTGGGATCATCGAGTTGAGTATGTCGCCGCGAACCTGTCGCCCGGAATAGACCACAGGTGCGTTGCTACTCATCACTTCGCGTCCGGGATGATCCTCGGTGATGGTGATACCTACGTTGCCTTGGTAAAGCGCGGAGGGGGCGTAGGTGATAATGGCATCCAGCGCTTTGTGATAATACCCGGCGCCAATGCCGGGAAACGCTTGCGTAATGCGCTCGGTGATGGGGGCCAACTCTTGATTAAGCGCGCGAATGCGTGCTTCACGCGGCAAATTTGGGTAGTGACTAAAGCGGTCGCCCAGCGCATCGTTTAGCAGGGTTATCACCGATGACAGTTTTTTCTCTTTTTCAGATAAGACTGCTGAACGGCCTTCAGTTTCTACGATATAACCTATAGATATCGTCGGAATGATGACCATCAGGATGGCCATCATGATCATTTGGTTGCGTAATCGTCGTGGGTATAACCGACGAGCCAGCCATCTCAGGTCGCGCATTCTGACATCCGTGCAGTGTTTTTCAGGCAAACGACGATTATCACGGGTTAAGACAATGGTTTCAGAGCGGTGTATCATATTCCCGTAAAGAGAGGGCATTGCGACGCCGGACATTTACCGCTACCTTAACCACACTCTATTAATGCCCTGAGGCGGAGCTTCGCCCCTTTGAAATACCTTGCTTCCGTTCATTCAACGCTAAAAGTCTCACGCTATCTGTTCAGGGCGTTGGCGCTCCTGATCTGGGGGCTAATCGCATTTGCCTCCGTTTTCTACATCGTGAATGCGCTGCACCAGAGAGAGTCCGAGATTCACCAGGAGCTTAACCTCAGTTCCGATCAGGCCCAACGTTACATTCAGCGCACCTCTGATGTGATTAAAGAGCTGAAATATATCGCGGAGAATCGCTTAACGGCGGAAAACGGCGTGATGTCGTTGCGCGCGCGGGATGATAAAACTGCCGTGCCAAACTTCGAGCCGCTGTTTGCCGACTCCGACTGCTCGGTGATGGGCAACGCCTGGCGAGGTTCGCTGGAATCGCTGGCGTGGTTTATGCGCTACTGGCGGGATAACTTTTCCGCGGCCTATGATTTGAATCGTGTGTTCCTGATCGGCAGCGACAACCTTTGCATGGCCAATTTCGGTCTGCGTGATATGCCTGTCGAACGTGACGGGGCGTTGAAGGCGCTGCATGAGCGCATTATTAAGTATCGCAATGCACCGCAGGACGAAAACGGTAATAACCTGTTCTGGATTAGCCAGGGGCCGCGGCCGGGGATAGGCTATTTCTATGCGCTGACGCCGGTTTATCTCGCTAATCGCCTGCAGGCGCTGTTGGGTGTGGAACAGCCTATCCGCATGGAGAACTTTTTCACGCCGGGCAGTTTGCCGATGGGAGTGACCATCCTTGATGAAAATGGTCATGCGCTGATTTCGCTCACCGGCCCCGAGGGGAATATTAAGGCTGAACCTCGCTGGATGCAGGAGCGCTCCTGGTTTGGCTATACGTCGGGTTTTCACGAACTGGTGCTGAAGAAAAACCTGCCACCGTCATCGCTAAGCATTGTGTACTCCGTACCGGTTGACCTGGTACTGGAGCGGATCCGCATGATGATCCTGAACGCTATTCTGCTGAATGTGCTGGTTGGCGCGGCGTTATTTATGCTCACGCGCATGTATGAGCGGCGCATTTTTATTCCTGCGGAAAGCGATGCCCAGCGTCTGGAAGAGCACGAGCAGTTTAACCGTAAAATCGTGGCTTCTGCGCCGGTTGGGATTTGTATTCTGCGTACGATAGATGGCATTAACATCCTGAGTAATGAGCTGGCGCACACCTATCTCAATATGCTGACGCATGAAGACCGGCAACGGTTAACGCAAATTATCTGCGGCCAGCAGGTCAATTTTGTTGATGTGCTGACCAGCAACAATACCAATCTGCAAATCAGCTTTGTGCACTCGCGCTATCGTAATGAAAACGTGGCAATTTGTGTGCTGGTTGACATCAGCGCGCGCGTTAAAATGGAAGAGTCGTTGCAGGAGATGGCGCAGGCGGCGGAGCAGGCGAGCCAGTCCAAATCGATGTTCCTTGCGACGGTAAGCCACGAGCTGCGTACGCCGCTGTATGGCATTATCGGTAACCTTGATTTGTTGCAAACCAAAGAGTTACCCAACGGAGTGGATCGCCTGGTGACGGCGATGAACAACTCTTCCAGCCTGCTGTTGAAAATTATCAGCGATATTCTCGATTTCTCGAAAATTGAATCTGAACAGCTGAAGATTGAACCGCGCGAGTTTTCACCGCGTGAAGTAATGAATCATATTACGGCTAACTATCTGCCGCTGGTGGTTCGCAAACAGCTGGGGTTGTACTGCTTTATCGACCCTAATGTACCGGTGGCGCTCAATGGTGATCCTATGCGTTTGCAGCAGGTGATTTCCAATCTGCTGAGTAATGCTATCAAGTTTACCGATACCGGCTGCATTGTGCTGCACGTGCAGTGCAACGAAGACTATCTCAGTATTCGCGTGCGTGATACCGGGGTTGGGATCCCAGCTAAAGAGGTCGTCCGCTTGTTCGATCCTTTCTTCCAGGTGGGAACCGGCGTACAGCGTAATTTCCAGGGTACCGGGCTTGGTTTGGCTATCTGTGAAAAACTGATCAGCATGATGGATGGGGATATTTCCGTCGATTCTGAACCGGGAATGGGTAGCCAGTTTATGCTGCGTATTCCGCTTTATGGCGCGCAGTACCCGCTGAAAAAAGGTATCGAAGGGCTTGTCGGCAAACGTTGCTGGCTGGCGGTGCGTAACGCGTCGCTGTACCAGTTTATTGAATCCAGTCTGGCGCGTAACGGGATGACGGTGCAGTGCTATGAGGGACAGCAACCGGATGCGGATGACCTGCTGATTGCCGACGATGTGCTGGAGCAGGCGTGGCAGGGACGCGCCGCGGTGATTTTCTGCCGTCGTCATATCGGTATTCCGCTGGAAAGGGGGCCCGGGGAGTGGGTGCACAGCGTGGCATCGCCTCACGAACTGCCCGCGCTGTTGGCGCATATCTACAGCCTTGAGCTGAGCAGTGAAGAGCTTTCAACGGCGTTGCCAGCCCCGGATAAAGTTGCTGCAACTAACGATGA
This sequence comes from Citrobacter sp. Cb023, assembly GCF_030336805.1. Lineage (NCBI taxonomy): Bacteria > Pseudomonadati > Pseudomonadota > Gammaproteobacteria > Enterobacterales > Enterobacteriaceae > Citrobacter > Citrobacter sp. Cb023. The sequence continues at coordinate 162,951 of NZ_JAOWCV010000034.1, forward strand.
CATGATGATTCTGGTGGTCGACGATCATCCTATCAACAGGCGTTTACTGGCCGATCAGTTGGGATCGTTGGGGTATCAGTGTAAAACCGCGAATGACGGCGTGGACGCACTCAATGTACTGAGTAAAAACCATATCGACATCGTGCTGAGCGACGTTAACATGCCGAACATGGATGGTTATCGTCTGACCCAGCGTATTCGCCAGTTAGGATTAACCCTGCCGGTTGTCGGCGTGACGGCCAACGCGCTGGCTGAAGAGAAGCAGCGTTGTCTGGAGTCAGGTATGGATAGCTGTCTGTCTAAGCCGGTGACGTTAGATGTATTGAAGCAAACGCTGACGGTCTATGCGGAAAGAGTGAGAAAGGCGCGGGAATAAAAGAGGCCGGATGGGGCGTTTGCCTTATCCGGCCTACGTAACACGCACAACATCGTGTCATTCGTAGGCCTGATAAACGCCGTGCCATCAGGCACGTCGATGTTAAAAGAATTACTCTTTGTCTGACGGACTCAGCGTGACGGAAGAAAGGTAATTCAACAGGGCGATATCGTTTTCCACACCGAGTTTCATCATTGCCGACTTTTTCTGGCTACTGATGGTTTTAATACTGCGGTTGAGTTTTTTCGCGATTTCAGTAACCAGGAAACCTTCGGCAAACAGGCGCAGAACTTCGCTCTCTTTCGGTGACAGACGTTTGTCGCCGTAACCGCTGGCGCTGATTTTTTCCAGCAGACGAGAAACGCTTTCCGGGGTGAATTTCTTACCCTTCTGCAGCGCGGCAAGCGCTTTCGGCAGATCTGTTGGCGCGCCTTGCTTCAGGACAATTCCTTCAATATCGAGATCCAGTACCGCGCTCAGGATTGCCGGGTTGTTGTTCATGGTGAGAACAATAATCGACAGGCTCGGGAAATGGCGCTTGATATACTTAATTAACGTGATCCCGTCACCGTATTTATCTCCCGGCATGGAGAGGTCGGTAATCAACACATGAGCATCTAACTTAGGCAAATTGTTGATCAGTGCAGTGGAGTCTTCAAATTCGCCGACAACGTTTACCCACTCGATTTGCTCAAGTGATTTACGAATACCGAACAGTACAATCGGGTGGTCATCGGCAATAATTACGTTCATAGTGTTCATGTATTGGGCTACCTTGCTACAGCAAGCTCTTGACGTAATCGTCAATGTCGCTGATGTATTTTTCTATACCTGGAGCATCTTTCTCTTGAATAAGATGTTCCAGCGCTTCACATAACTGCTTGCCGGGTACCAGATTAAGCATGGCAAACACGCCTTTCAGGCGATGGGCCGTTTGGGCTAACGCAGCGAAATCGCTGGTTGCTGCCTCAGTATACAACCTCTTAACATCATCCGGTACTGTGTCTACAAAGAGTGCATAGTAACCACTGGCATGAAGTTCGGCGTTTTCATCTCCGCCGAGGGGGAGTTCCTGGATCTCTTCTTGTGCCAGCTGCTCTTCTATCAGCTCGAGGACAGCTTCCTGCATAGCATTGCTCATATTAAAGTTGACGCGCAGCTGACCAGGGCCAATTTTCCGCACGCCAGACTCATCATCGCTTAAAAGAAGGCCTGAGGCAGTAAGATTAGACGGATTATCTGTTAAAAAGAGATCATATTCTTGACTATTCAACCGCTCATCAGGCGTGATGCAGGTTGCTCCCCAGTTCTCCAGTTGGCGTAATACGATGCTGCGTACGTCATTAGAGGTGACATCAACCATTATGCAGACGTCATCTAACAAACGCTCTTCACTTTCAGCATGTTGATCGTGCAGCGGCATTTTAACATGGACTATATAACGTGTTCCAAGTTCTTCCCGCGCTTTAATGTTCAGGTGTCCACCTAGCTTGCGGGCGAGCTGATCGCATAACCAGAACGTCAGCGGGTTGGCCTTGCTATACCGATCGCCCTGGGTGTCATTGATGAACGGGAAGTGCAGGTTATCAACTTCATTCAACGTGACACCTTGCCCGGTATCCAGAATTCGGAAGGTCAGGCGTTCAGTCTCCGATTCATCCTGGTCGACTTCCAGCGTGATTTTGCCAATTTGCGTGGTGGTTACCGCATATTGGATCAGCAACAGCAAAATACGGCGCAGGGCATCGCGGTCGCCGCGGCGTTCATCATGGGCGCTAAGGTGATTTTTAATCAGTAGCTGCAGCCCTTTACGTTTAATGGCTGGCAGAACCTCCGGAACCACGTCATCAATTAACGACTGCACGGAAAACAGCGTCGATTCACTTTTCCAGGCGTCGCTTTCCAGCAGGTTGGCCAACTGGATTTCATCTACCATACGCACCAGAACGTCTGCCTGATTAGCCAGTTTCTGGCTGTCCGGGCTATTCAGTGCGGCAGCATTAGCGGCAAGTGTTTTCGCCGGGTCTTTCAGTGCGCTGCCGATATTCTGCATAAAGGCCGCCCGGGCCTGCTGGTTTTTCTCATACAGTCGCTGCGCTTGCTTCAGCTTCTTATTAACCAGCACTTCGCGGTCCTGGTCACGAATAATAAAGATCTGCGTTCTCGATGAGATCTGGCTGCGGAACAGCCGGATCTCATACAGCTCATTATTGATGGTGGCCTGAATCACCCCCTGATGCTGCTCCGCCATACTGGTAATGTTTTGCAAATTTAAATGCGGTAACAGGTGGTCGGCAATTTTATTGCTGATAACCGTGCGGTTTGCTTCTTGATCGTGCACCAGCAAGCCCAGAGGCAGCAGGGACACAATCTCTTCATTGATGGCGCGCAGAACACGCAGTTCATTATTTGCCGCAAGGTTTGGTGCCACTTCGGTGGAACGGGCAGGAAGGTGGCGAAAGGTGGTATAGCCAAACAGCGCCAGGGCCAACAAAGCAATGTTGAGTAACAGCGGCAGCAGAATGCTTTGCAAGGTGTCGAGCAGCAATGAGCCAAACGGAACCTGCCACACCAGCCGCATATCCGTTGAGTTTAGCGCCGAAGAGATCTCAATTTTACTGTTGTTGAAATTAATGCTGACGCTGTCAGGCGACTCTTTTTCATTCAGATGCTCGGTTGTTGACGTGGCATCTGGAACCAGATGGAAGCTGTCCAGCGGCATGCCGGGTGGGATCAAGTCATTAATCGGCAGGTCAAAGGCGACAACCGTTGCCAGATGTCCAGGCTGATTAAAGGTCGTGCGTAGCGTGAAGTAATGCCCGTTCTGCCACGCCAGACGGCGCAGTGAAGAGAAGCTTTCACGTTCATCCAGCGCATTGGCCTGTTGTAACATTTCCGCGCGCCGTGAATCGACAATATTACCAATCGTCGACTCTTTAAAACCGGAAGTCAGATCTTTTAGCGGCAACGTTGAGATAAGGATCAGGCTATTGTCCTGACCATTCAGGTAATACATAGACCACGGAACATTTTCCGCGCCCCACAGCGTATCAAGATAGGTTGAGATGCGTTGGGTCATCTCCAGCGTAGAACTGTCATGGGAACCGAAAATCAGCGCCTCGGTCTTTCTGCGCGGTTTCTCAAGATAATAGACGTCTTGTTTCAGACGCGTTTCCTGCAGTCCTTCTGCACCAGGTGAACTGGCCGTGGCGGCAATATTGTCATAGATTTGCCAGGTCACGTATCGCCAGGTATCGACCCTTTTATGAATGGCATGGGTGATATCGACAATCTGATAGCTCTTATCCTTTAACCAGGTGTTGACGGCGCTCTGGACCATAACGCCCATCATCACCAACAGCACAACGATCAGTAATAAGAAGAAACGGGTAATACTTCCCGGTAGCAGGGAGAATCGGGTAGAAGCCGTTGTGTCAGACTGACTCATTCGTGTTTATGACCTGTTAAACGACGCGAAAGATGATGGGGCAGTATAAAGGGTAATATATGAATTGCCACACTTACACCACGCCGGATGGCCCGCATTTTTTACGCTCCATTCTGTTGCAGCCATCACAATGCAAAGGTGTACAGTGGATAAAGGCGGGTACAAATATTTGTACGGAATGTATACATTTAGCATTAAATAACAAGAAATTATTAATCAGATTTATATCTGAATACGACGCAATGAGATAGTTAATAGTTGTTATAGTTTTGCATCGGTAGCACAGAACGGTAAGTTTTGTGTAAAGAAGGGTAAAAAAAAACCGAACGCGAAGCATTCGGTTGAAATAGGGGTAAACAGACATTCATGAATGAATGACGGTAATAAATAAAGTTAATGATGATAGCGGGTCTATTTTAGTTGCGAGTGAAGATTTTGTTTTGTCATTCAGTGCTATAACTATTTTCAATGTAACTTATTGATTTTAAATTTAATTAAAACAGTTCTTGATTATTTGTGCTTATTTTGCCTGTTTTTTGATTTTAAAAAAGTTCCCTCTTATTAATATTTTGAAACATCTATGTCGATAAATGAAACACCTTAAAAGTTTTAGTATCATATTCGTGTTGGATTATTCTGTGTTTTTGCGGAGAATGAAGTTGCCGACTGGTTAATGACCTTAATCAGTATGCAGTGGCATAAAAAAGCAATAAAGGCATATAACAGAGGGTTAATAACATGAAAGTTAAAGTACTGTCCCTCCTGGTACCAGCACTGCTGGTAGCAGGCGCAGCAAATGCGGCTGAAATTTATAACAAAGACGGCAACAAATTAGACCTGTACGGCAAAGTCGACGGTCTGCACTATTTCTCCGATAACAAAGGTGATGATGGTGATAAGACTTACATGCGTATCGGCTTCAAAGGCGAAACCCAGGTTAACGACCAACTGACCGGTTACGGCCAGTGGGAATACCAGATTCAAGGCAACCAGAGTGAATCCAGCAACGACGCCTGGACGCGTGTGGCATTCGCAGGCCTGAAATTCGCTGATGCAGGTTCTTTCGACTACGGTCGTAACTACGGTGTAACTTATGATGTAACGTCCTGGACCGACGTCCTGCCAGAATTCGGCGGTGACACCTACGGTGCGGACAACTTCATGCAGCAGCGTGGTAACGGTTATGCGACCTACCGTAATACAGATTTCTTTGGCCTGGTTGATGGTCTGAACTTTGCCCTGCAGTACCAGGGTAAAAACGGCAGCGTAAGTGGTGAAAACGAAGGTGGTCGTAGCCTGCTGACCCAGAATGGCGATGGTTACGGCGGCTCTCTGACTTACGATCTCGGCTCTGGCTTTGGTATCGGTGGTGCGATCACTACCTCTAAACGTACCGCTGATCAGAATGCTCTTGGCGTGTACGGTAATGGTGACCGTGCAACGGTTTATACCGGTGGTCTGAAATACGACGCTAACAACGTTTACTTGGCTGCACAGTACTCCCAGTCCTATAACGCAACCCGTTTCGGTACCTCTAACGGTAGCAACCGGACTGCTGCATATGGCTTCGCAGATAAAGCACAGAACTTTGAAGTTGTGGCACAGTACCAGTTCGATTTCGGTCTGCGTCCTTCCGTGGCTTACCTGCAGTCAAAAGGCAAAGACATCAGCAATGGCTTCACCAACTACGGTGACCAGGATATCGTGAAATATGTTGATGTTGGCGCGACTTACTACTTCAACAAAAACATGTCTACCTATGTTGATTACAAAATCAACCTGCTGGATGACAATGCGTTTACCCAGGCAGCAGGTATTGCTACCGATGATATCGTAGCGCTGGGTCTGGTTTACCAGTTCTAATCTGCGCTCATGTCGTTAAAAGGCCCTGCGGGGCCTTTTTTAATGCCGTTTTTTCGTCGTACAAACAACGATTTTTGGTGTACTCTTGCGCCCGTTCGCATGAGGATAATTACGTATGGAAGTGAATTTCTATCGCGCAGCACTACTGGCTGTGACGATCTTTTTTGTCGGGTGCGATGAAGCCCCGAAACCTGCCCAGACCACACAACCTGCCACCGTTCTGGAAGGTAAAACCATGGGCACTTTCTGGCGGGTCAGTGCGGTGGGCGTAGATGCCAAACGCGCCGGGGAACTGCAGGCGAAGATCCAGGCTCAGCTGGATGCCGACGATCAGCTTCTCTCTACCTATAAAAATGATTCTGCGTTAATGCGCTTTAACCTGTCGAAAAGCCTGTCGCCATGGCCGGTTAATGATGCTATGGCCGATATCGTGACTTCGGCGCTACGCATTGGCGCAAAAACCGGTGGGGCCATGGATATTACCGTGGGTCCGTTGGTCAATCTGTGGGGCTTTGGCCCGGATCAGCAACCGGTGCATATTCCTACGCAGGCGCAAATTGACGCCGCAAAAGCGCAAACCGGGCTTTCACATCTGAAGGTTGTTAATGAGGCGCATCGGAACTACCTGCAAAAAGATTTGCCCGAGCTGTACGTGGATCTCTCGACCGTTGGCGAAGGTTATGCCGCCGATCATCTGGCACGATTAATGGAGCAGGAAGGGATCGCCCGTTATCTGGTTTCCGTTGGTGGAGCATTGAACAGCCGCGGTATGAATGCAGACGGGCTTTCGTGGCGAGTCGCGATTCAGAAACCGACCGATCGCGAAAACGCGGTACAGGCGATCGTCGACATTAACGGGCATGGCATTAGCACCTCCGGCAGCTACCGTAACTATTATGAGCTGGATGGTAAGCGCCTTTCCCATGTTATCGATCCGCAAACCGGTCGTCCGATTGAACACAACCTGGTATCTGTAACGGTAATCGCACCAACGGCGCTGGAGGCTGACGGTTGGGATACCGGTTTGATGGTTCTCGGCCCGGAAAAGGCCAAAGAGGTGGTGCGTCGTGAAGGACTCGCGGTCTATATGATTATAAAAGAGGGCGAGGGGTTTAAAACCTGGATGTCGCCGCAGTTTAAAAGCTTCCTGCTCAGCGAAAAAAATTAAAAAGCAAGATTGCGGGTTTTCGTATCCGGCTATGGGGACACACTGAGGCTAAGCGCTATGCTTAACAAAGGAGTCCATAATGAAAAATCGTTTACACATAACTGATGATGACCGCTGGCAGTCCGTTGTGGATCGTGACGCCGACGCTGACGGTCAGTTTGTTTTCGCCGTCCAGACCACCGGCATTTTCTGCCGTCCGTCCTGTCGGGCGAAACATGCGCTGCGCAAAAATGTCACTTTCTTTGCCGATGCCCGGCAGGCGCTGGCCGCCGGTTTTCGTCCCTGTAAACGTTGTCAGCCGGATAAAGACAGCGCCCACCAGCATCGGCTGGAGAAAATAGCCCACGCCTGCCAGTTGCTGGAGCAGGAATCTCCCCTCACGCTGGACGAGTTGGCGCAGCAGGTGGCGATGAGCCCGTATCACTTACATCGCCTGTTCAAAGCCACAACGGGCATGACCCCCAAAGCGTGGCAGCAGTCCTGGCGCGCCCGTCGTCTGCGCGATGCGCTGGCGAAAGGCGTTCCGGTAACGCAGGCAATTCTCAACGCCGGATTTCCCGACAGCAGCAGCTACTACCGAAAAGCGGATCAGACGTTAGGCATGACCGCAAAGCAATTTCGTAAAGGTGGTGACAACGTTTCTGTACGCTATACCCTGGCAGATTGCACTCTGGGTCGCTGTCTGGTGGCGGAAAGCGAACGTGGTATCTGCGCGATCTTACTTGGTGATGATGACGCTACGTTGGTTGCGGATCTGCATGGGTTGTTTCCGGCCGCTCAGGATGTGCCAGCAGATACCGATTTTCAGCAGCGCGTGCGCGAAGTGATCGCCGCAATCAATGCGCGTGACGCGCCGTTATCGCTGCCGCTGGATATCCGGGGAACCGCATTTCAGCAGCAGGTGTGGCAGGCGTTGCGCGCAATTCCGTGCGGCGAAACGATGAGCTACCAGCAACTGGCCAGCGCCATTGGCAAACCGAAGGCGGTGCGTGCGGTGGCCAGCGCCTGTGGGGCGAATAAACTGGCAATCGTCATCCCGTGTCACCGGGTGATCCGCGGCGATGGCGCGCTTTCGGGCTACCGGTGGGGCATTGCGCGCAAAGCACAGTTACTGCAACGTGAAACGACTGACGAGGAAACATAATGCTCGATCTCTTTGCGGATGCGAAACCCTGGCAGGAGCCGCTGGCGTCAGGCGCGGTTATTCTGCGACGCTTCGCTTTTGACTGCGCACCGTCTCTGCTGCAGGCGATAGCGGCTATCGCCAGACAGTCGCCGTTTCGCCAGATGGTGACGCCCGGCGGCTACACGATGTCGGTGGCAATGACCAACTGCGGTCGTCTGGGCTGGACGACCGATCAACATGGTTACCTTTATTCTCCTTTTGATCCGCTAACCGGCGCGCACTGGCCGCCGCTGCCGGATGCATTCGCTGACCTGTGCCAACAGGCAGCGACGGCGGCGGGCTATGCTGATTTTCAACCCGATGCCTGTCTGATTAACCGCTACACGCCAGGGGCAAAGCTGTCCTTACATCAGGATAAAGACGAACCCGACCTGCGGGCGCCGATTGTCTCGGTGTCGCTAGGATTGCCGGCCATCTTTCAATTTGGCGGCTTGCGCCGTAATGATCCCTTAAAGCGTTTGCTGCTGGAGCATGGCGATGTGGTGGTGTGGGGCGGTACTTCGCGGCTGTTTTATCATGGGATCCAGCCGCTTAAGACGGGGTATCATCCGTTGACCGGAGACTGTCGCTACAATCTGACGTTTCGTCAGGCGGGTAAAAAAGAATAAAAATAAGAATTATTTTTGCTGTCAGCGAAGAGATGTTTAAACTGCGGGCTGTTATTACTTGTCCGGGTTGTTCGCATGGAACTTTTACTTCTTGTCTGGCGGCAGTATCGCTGGCCATTTATCAGCGTCATGGCGCTCAGCCTCGCCAGCGCCGCGTTGGGGATTGGGCTGATTGCGTTTATCAACCAGCGTCTGATTGAAACGGTCGACACCACGCTGATGGTGCTGCCGGAGTTTCTTGGCCTGTTGCTGCTATTGATGGTTGTCACTCTCGGCTCTCAGCTGGCGTTGACCACGCTCGGCCACCACTTTGTCTACCGTCTGCGTAGCGAATTTATCAAACGTATTCTGGATACCCACGTCGAGCGTATTGAACAGCTTGGCAGCGCCTCATTGCTGGCCGGTTTAACCAGCGACATTCGCAACATCACCATCGCCTTTGTTCGTCTGCCTGAGCTGGTGCAGGGGATTATCCTGACCATCGGATCGGCGGCGTATCTGGCGATGCTGTCGACCAAAATGCTGCTGGTGACGGCTATCTGGATGGCAATCACCATCTGGGGGGGATTTGTGCTGGTGGCGCGGGTGTATAAGCACATGGCTACCCTGCGCGAAACAGAAGACAAGTTGTACAACGATTATCAGACGGTGCTGGAAGGGCGCAAAGAGCTGACGCTCAACCGCGAGCGCGCCGAGCATATCTTTAATCAGATGTACGTCCCGGATGCCAAAGAGTACCGTCACCATATTATTCGCGCCGATACCTTCCACCTGAGCGCGGTCAACTGGTCAAACATTATGATGCTGGGCGCCATTGGCCTGGTATTCTGGATGGCCAATAGTCTGGGCTGGGCGGATACCGCCGTGGCGGCGACTTACTCACTGACGCTGTTATTCCTGCGTACGCCGCTGCTCTCTGCCGTTGGCGCGCTACCGACCCTGCTCACTGCGCAGGTGGCTTTCAACAAGCTGAATAAATTCGCACTGGCACCTTTTAAGGCCGAATTCCCGCGCCCAACCGCTTTTCCAAACTGGCAAACGCTGGAACTGCGTAACGTGGTTTTCCACTATCAGGATAATGCCTTTTCCGTAGGGCCGGTCAATCTGACGATTCATCGCGGTGAACTGATTTTCCTGATTGGCGGCAACGGCAGCGGAAAATCTACGCTGGCGATGTTACTGACCGGGCTATACCAGCCGCAGTCAGGTGAAATTTTGCTTGATGGTAAGGCCGTGGCCGTTGAAAAGCCGGAAGATTATCGCAAGCTGTTCTCCGCCGTGTTTACCGACGTCTGGCTGTTCGACAAACTGCTGGGGCCGGAAGGTAAAGAAGCCAATCCGCAGCTGGTAGCGAAGTGGCTGGAACATCTGAAGATGGGTCACAAGCTGGAGATGAACGATGGTCGCATCCTCAATCTGAAGCTGTCGAAAGGGCAGAAGAAACGCGTGGCGCTGCTGCTGGCTCTGGCGGAGGAGCGCGACATCATTCTGCTGGATGAATGGGCTGCCGATCAGGATCCCCATTTCCGTCGTGAGTTCTATCAGGTCCTGTTACCGCTGATGCAAGAAATGGGTAAAACTATCTTCGCCATTAGCCATGACGATCACTATTTTATTCACGCCGATCGTCTGCTGGAAATGCGTAACGGACAGTTGAGTGAACTGCTGGGCGATGAGCGTGATGCCGCCTCGCGTGACGCGGTGGCTCGCACCGCGTGATCCCACATGCCGCCGGTTTTTTATCCACCCGGCGGCACTGTTTATTGTTATTTACATAAATCGGCATCATGATTAATGATATTTCATATCATGGATTTATGATTAATGCCTGTAACAAACAAAAACAGCGCCAGACTGCGTGATGAAGAGCGTGCGCGTCTTATCTGGCTGCTGACCACTGATAAAGCCGTTGTTTCAACGCTATTGGGCAAGCTTACCCTGGCTGAGCAATATGACGTCGGCACGTTAGCCGACGATATTGCTGAGGTAGGGGCGCTGGTCGCCCACCTGCCGCCGCCCGATTTGGCGGATACCCTCGAAGCATTACCTTCTGAAGAGCGTCACGCCCTGTGGCGACTGGTCGAAAGTGAAAAGCGCGGTAACATCCTGCTTGAGGCGTCAGAAAACGTCTGGGACGACCTGATCGATGAGATGAGCGACCGTGAGCTGCTGGATGCGTTGCAATACCTTGATATCGACGAACAGATTTATCTGGTTCAGCACCTCCCTCGTAACCTCACGGGTCGACTGCTGGCGACGTTACCGGCCGAGGAGCGGGCGCGCGTCCGCCAGGTGCTGCACTACGAGAAGAATCGCGTCGGTGCGATTATGGAGTTCGAAGTTATCACCGTGCGTCCGGACGTGACGCTGGAAGTGGTGCAACGCTACCTGCGGCGGCTGGGAAAAATGCCGGAGAACACCGATAAACTCTTCGTGACCGACCGCAATAAAGTGCTGGTCGGGGAACTGACGCTCACCTGTATTCTGCTCAATGATGTGCAGCGAAAAGTCAGCGAGGTGATGGAGGATGATCCGCTCACCTTTTCTCCGGAAGATATCGCCGAACACGCCGCGCGAACCTTTGAACGTGACGACCTGGTCAGTGCCGCGGTCGTTGACTCTTCAGGTAAACTGATGGGCCGTTTAACCATCGATGAGATCGTCGATGTGGTCTATGAAGAAACCGATACCGATCTGCGTCGAATGGGCGGCTTAAGCGCCGGAGAGGATGTGTTTGCCCCCGTCACGAAAGCGGTAAAAACCCGCTGGGCGTGGTTGGCCGTTAACCTTTGTACCGCCTTTATTGCTTCGCGAGTGATCGACGGCTTTGAACATACAATTTCGCAACTGGTCGCGCTGGCCTCGCTGATGCCGATTGTGGCGGGGATCGGCGGCAACACCGGGAATCAAACCATCACCATGATTGTTCGCGCGCTGGCGCTACAAAATATTCAGCCGGGAAACCTGACGTTTTTGATCCTGCGCGAAATGGGCGTGGCGTTGATTAATGGCCTCGTGTGGGGCGGAATTATGGGCGGCATTACCTGGTGGCTGTACGATGACATGGCGCTCGGCGGCGTGATGACCCTGGCGATGATGCTCAATTTGCTGATGGCGGCGTTGATGGGCGTTATTATTCCGATGACGATGGTGAAGCTCGGGCGCGACCCGGCGGTCGGCTCGAGCGTCATGATTACGGCAATCACCGATACCGGTGGTTTCTTTATTTTTCTCGGTCTGGCAACGCTGTTTCTGATGTAGCCGCACGTTTGCCTCTGACGATACGCGGCAAAATGAGCATCGTCATCACCCCGGCAACCACGCCAAGCGCCAGGTTGCCGGTTGACACCGTCGCCGCGACGGTCATCAGCATCACCAGCGTTTCAGTAACGGGGAGTTGCCGCAGCGTAGCGGGCTGGATGCTGTGCCAATTGAAGGTTTTCACCGCCACAATCACCATAATTCCCGCCAGCACCGACATGGGGATTTTCGCCATTACTTCGCTTAACGCAGTGACCAGCAACAACAGCACCAGCCCGGCGGCGACCGTCGAGACGCGGCTGCGTCCTTTGCCCATCTCGACGTTAACGATGGTTTGACCAATCATCGCACACCCGGCGATGCCGCCATAAAAACCGGCCAGAATATTGGCTATCCCCAGCCCGGCGCTCTCGCGATTCTTATTCGACGGCGTAACCGTCAGGTCATCCACCAGACGGGCGGTTAACAGCGACTCCATTAATCCGACAAAAGCGATGCTCAGCGCGCAGGGCCAGATAATCGCCAGCGTTTGCAGGTTGAGTGGTACCAATAACTGCGTGAATCCCGGCAGGCCGCCGCGCATTGAACCTTCGTCACCGACGGTCGGTAATAGTTGTCCGCTGGTGACAGTGAACACCGTCAGCAGCACGATGGCGATAAGCGGCGCGGGGATCGCTTTAATAAACCGCGGAACCCACAGCACAATCAGCAGGGTCAGGACAAACAGCCCCCAGATTAGCGGGCTTTTACCCCAGAAATGCGGGACCTGGGCAAAGAAAATCAAAATACCCAGCGCGTTCACAAAACCTGTCATGACGGCTGTAGGAATGAATCGCATCAGACGCGCCATCCCCAATACGCCAAACAGGATCTGAATAATCCCGGCCAGCACCACCGCAGGCAGGATGTACTGGACGCCGTGTTGATGCACCATCGGGCCAATCACCAGCGCGACCGATCCTGCCGCTGCGGTAACCATTGCCGGACGGCCACCTAAAAATGACATTGCCAGGCACAGTACGACTGAGGCTATCAGGCTGACTTTAGGATCGACGCCGGCGATAACGGAAAAAGAGATCACTTCCGGGATCAGCGCCAGGGCGGTTACCACACCGGCCAGCGTTTCGCGAACCAGTAAACGGGGTTGGCGCAGCACTGCGCGCGTCGCGTGCTCCGCTACTGCGACAGAGGAGGGTTGAGTTGCAGACATCGTTACTCTTAGGTCAAAAATGGCCCGGTAAAGCAGACCGACAGGCATCCGTGCGGTGAATAGCAAAGCGCAGCATAGTACCTGTCTGACGGATCGGTTTCCAGAAATGATTGTCAATAACCGTATAAACTATCAACGTATTAATAACATTTTTAAAAATTAAATATAATTTATAAACAATATTTAAATATTTTTACTTAAGTGTTACCGTTGATACCGCTCGATTTTCACCTGCATTAAAAGCAAAAAAGCGATACTAAAAGTAAGGCATTAACATTATGAAAAAAGTGACTGCCATGCTCTTCACCATGGCCGTTGGGCTGAATGTTGTCTCGATGGCGGCAAAAGCGAAAGCGGCGGAAGAGCAGGAAACGGATGTACTGTTGATTGGCGGCGGCATCATGAGCGCCACGTTGGGAACCTATTTACAGGAGCTGGAACCGCAATGGTCAATGACCATGGTTGAGCGACTGGATGGTGTAGCGCAGGAAAGCTCTAACGGCTGGAATAACGCCGGAACAGGCCACTCCGCACTGATGGAGCTGAACTACACGCCTAAAAAGGCCGACGGTAGCATCAGCATTGAAAAGGCAGTCGAAATCAACGAAGCCTTCCAGATCTCCCGCCAGTTTTGGGCCTATCAGGTCAATAATGGCGTAATGCATGAACCACGCTCATTTATCACCACCGTTCCGCACATGAGTTTTGTCTGGGGTGACGAGAACGTGAACTTCCTGCGTGCCCGTTACACCGCACTGCAGCAGAGCACGTTATTCCGTGGCATGCGTTATTCCGAAGATCACGCGCAGATTAAAGAGTGGGCACCGCTGGTCATGGAAGGCCGCGATCCGAAGCAGAAAGTCGCGGCAACGCGTACCGAGATTGGTACTGACGTAAACTACGGCGAAATCACGCGCCAGCTGATTGCCTCGTTGCAGAAAAAGCCCAACTTTGCGCTGCAGCTGAGTACCGAAGTGCGTGGCTTTAAACGCAATGCCGACAATAGCTGGACCGTCACGGTCGCCGATCTGAAAAATAACGAAGCGGAACACGATATCAAGGCGAAGTTTGTCTTTATCGGTGCCGGTGGCGCTGCGCTGAAGCTGTTGCAGGAAACCGACATTCCTGAAGCGAAAGGTTATGCCGGATTCCCGGTTGGCGGGCAGTTCCTGGTTGCGGATAATCCGGACGTGGTGAATCGCCACCTGGCGAAAGTGTACGGTCAGGCCTCCGTTGGCGCGCCGCCGATGTCCGTGCCGCACATCGATACCCGTATCCTTGATGGCAAGCGCGTCGTGCTGTTTGGGCCATTCGCGACATTCTCCACCAAGTTCCTGAAAAACGGTTCATTGTGGGATCTGCTCAGCTCGACCACCACCTCGAACTTTATGCCGATGGTCAACGTGGGTCTGGATAACTTCGATCTGGTGAAATATCTGGTAAGCCAGGTGATGCTCAGCGATGACGACCGTTTTGCCGCGCTGCAAGAGTACTATCCACAGGCGAAAAAAGAAGACTGGCGTTTATGGCAGGCGGGCCAGCGTGTGCAGATCATTAAAAGTGATGCGGAGAAGGGCGGTGTGCTGCGTCTGGGTACCGAAGTCGTCAGCGATAAAGAGGGCACCATTGCCGCGCTGCTGGGCGCTTCTCCGGGGGCATCAACCGCGGCGCCGATTATGCTGCATCTGATGGAAAAAGTGTTTAAAGATAAAGTGGCCAGCCCTGAATGGCAGGCGAAACTGAAAACCATTATTCCGTCTTATGGTACCAAGCTGAACGGTAACGTTGAAGCTACGGAACAAGAGCTGCAATACACCAGTGACGTTCTGGGGCTGAAATATGACAAGCCGCAGGCTGCTGATGAAGCGCCGAAACCTCAGCTGAAACCTCAGGCGCAACCGCAGCCTGAGCAGAAAGCTGTAGCGGATATCGCACTGTAAATAAAATGCCGGATAAGGCGGTACGCCGCCCTCCGGCACATTCTTACTTATCGCGCGACTGCGTCCTGAATCTTCTCTTCCGCTTTCCAGATACGGTATTTCACTTCCACGTTCTCCGGCGTATAGACCACAATCGGTAACTTGCTGTTGTAGCGCAGCATGCCGTCATCACCCAGATACGCGGTAATAAATTTCTTCTCTTTCTTACCGTCCGGGCAGGCCATCATGGTTGAAACCGGAGACGTCACTTTGTCGAAGACATAGTAGTCATATCCCCAACCTTCCAGCGTTTTGCTGTCCAGTTCTCCGCCCAGGCGGTGTTGGTTGCAGTCAACTTCCAGCGTTTGTCCGATAAGCAGTTCTACTTTCAGAGTAGATTCATCTTTCTCAGGAGTAAGCTGGATAACCTGGCGCTTCATACCCTTTTCCGCCTTAGGATAAGGGGCGATTTTTTCCAGCGGCTGAGCGCCGGCATCGTTACTGGCAGCCCATGCAGAGGCGCTGGCAAAGGCGGCGAAAAGTACGGCAGGGACAATTGTTTTCATCTTATTGTTCACAGTGTTTCCTTTCTTCTGTCTTATGAACGAGTCTGGGGCAGGTTAACATATTTACATAATCGATTAATCTGTATTTACTTATATTTTAAGTGTATTTGGTAGAGGTCTGCTTTCAGACTAGCGATATATTCTAAGAATAATCTTAATTATAAAATCATTCTCTTTTTGAGTGGTTCGTTATATACAGTGTTATATAACTCATTGAAATGTGAGCAAAAGCGCATTTTTTCCCGCCAACTCAACACTCCTTTGATCCGGCAACAGCATTTACCCCGATTGGGGTATGCACCTCTAACACATCCTGAAATATCTTACGACTAAAAATAACTACTCATAAATAGTGCAGTTTTTTATGGCGTTCACCCCACCAGCGGAGGGCGTCATTATGGAAGGACAATGTCATGGTTGATTTATCCCGTCGAGGCATGTTGACAGGCAGTTGGCGAAACGCCAACTCAGGGATCCGTCCGCCCTGGAGCAAGGAAGACTCTCACTTTCTGGCCCATTGCCTTCGTTGTGACGCCTGCATCCAGGCGTGTGAAACCGACATCCTGCAGCGAGGCCAGGGCGGTTACCCGAGCGTAAATTTCAAACACGGCGAGTGTAGCTTTTGCTATGCCTGCGCAGAGGCCTGTTCTGAATCCCTTTTTCTTCCGCGCCACACCAGGGCATGGGATCTGAATTTTACGATTGGGGAAAACTGTCTCGCACATCAGTCCGTTGAATGTCATCGCTGTCAGGATAGCTGTGAACCCATGGCCATAACCTTTCGTCCCACGCTGTCCGGCATTTATCAGCCGCAGCTCGACAATCAGGACTGTAACGGATGTGGCGCATGTGTCGCTATCTGCCCGGTATCAGCCATTAACGCGGAGTACAACCATGGACAATAACTGGCAGGTCTGCAGCCTGGTCGTTCAGGCCAAAAGTCAGCATATCAATGATATCGCCACGCAGTTGCGTTCGTTCCCAGGTTGCGAAGTTGCACTCAGCGATGTGGAAAGCGGTCAACTGATCGTGGTGGTGGAAGCTGAGCACAGCGAAACGTTAATGAAAACTATTGAGTCAGTGCGCAACGTTGCGGGCGTGCTGGCGGTGTCGCTGGTTTATCACCAGCAGGATGAGCAAGGTGAGGAAACACCATGAAACTCAGTCGTCGTAGCTTTATGAAAGCTAACGCCGTTGCGGCCGCTGCGGCGGCTGCCGGGTTAAGCGTGCCGGGCGTAGCCCGTGCGGTAGTCGGTCAGCAAGAAGCCATCAAATGGGACAAAGCCCCGTGCCGTTTTTGCGGGACGGGCTGTGGCGTATTGGTCGGGACGCAGCAAGGGCGTGTTGTGGCATGCCAGGGCGATCCGGATGCGCCGGTTAACCGTGGGCTTAACTGCATCAAAGGTTACTTCCTGCCGAAAATCATGTACGGAAAAGACCGTTTAACGCAGCCGATGCTGCGCATGAAGGACGGTAAGTATCACAAAGAAGGCGAGTTCACCCCGATTAGCTGGGACCAGGCCTTTGACGTGATGGAAGAGAAATTCAAAACGTCCCTGAAAGAGAAAGGCCCGGAGTCTATCGGTATGTTCGGCTCGGGTCAGTGGACGATTTGGGAAGGTTATGCCGCTGCCAAATTGTTTAAAGCGGGTTTCCGTTCGAATAACATCGACCCGAACGCGCGTCACTGCATGGCGTCAGCGGTAGTCGGCTTTATGCGTACCTTCGGTATGGATGAACCGATGGGCTGCTATGACGATATCGAGCATGCAGATGCTTTCGTCCTGTGGGGCGCGAATATGGCGGAGATGCACCCGATCCTGTGGTCGCGCATCACCAACCGTCGTCTGTCCGATCCCAATGTTAATGTCGCGGTGCTCTCCACCTTCCAGCACCGCAGCTTTGAGCTGGCGGATAACGGCATGGTCTTCACGCCGCAAACCGATCTGGTGATCCTCAACTACATCGCTAACTACATCATTCAAAACAATGCGATCAACCAGGATTTCTTTAGCAAGCACGTTAATCTGCGTAAAGGCGTGACGGACATTGGCTACGGTCTGCGTCCAACCCATCCGCTGGAAAAAGCGGCGAAAAACCCGGGATCCGATGCCTCTGAGCCGATGAGCTTTGAGGATTACAAAGCCTTTGTTGCCGAGTACACGCTGGATAAAACCGCCGAAATGACCGGCGTACCGAAAGATCAGCTGGAACAGCTGGCGCAGCTGTATGCCGATCCGAAGAAAAAAGTCATCTCCTACTGGACGATGGGCTTCAACCAGCATACCCGCGGCGTGTGGGCCAACAACCTGGTCTATAACCTGCACCTGTTGACCGGTAAAATCTCCCAGCCAGGCTGCGGTCCGTTCTCTTTGACCGGTCAGCCTTCCGCCTGCGGTACCGCGCGTGAAGTCGGTACGTTCTCCCACCGTCTGCCTGCGGACATGGTGGTTACGAACGAAAAACACCGCGATATCTGCGAGAAGCACTGGAATATTCCGGCGGGGACCATTCCGGCAAAAATCGGTCTGCATGCCGTGGCACAAGACCGTGCGCTGAAAGATGGCAAGCTCAATGTCTACTGGGCGATGTGTACCAACAACATGCAGGCCGGTCCGAACATCAACGAAGAGCGTATGCCGGGCTGGCGCGATCCGCGCAACTTCATCATCGTCTCCGATCCGTACCCGACGGTCAGCGCTCTGTCGGCCGACCTGATCTTGCCGACCGCGATGTGGGTAGAGAAAGAAGGTGCTTACGGTAACGCGGAACGTCGTACACAGTTCTGGCGTCAGCAGATTAAAGCGCCGGGTGAATCGAAATCGGATCTGTGGCAACTGGTGCAGTTCTCTCGTCGCTTCAAAACAGAAGAAGTGTGGCCGGAAGCGCTGTTGGCACAGAAACCGGAACTGCGCGGCAAAACGCTGTATGACGTCCTGTTTGCCACGCCTGCAGTGACGAAATTCCCGGTGGCTGAACTGGCAGAAGATCAGCTGAACGATGAATCCCGCGAGCTGGGTTTCTATCTGCAAAAAGGGCTGT
This sequence comes from Citrobacter sp. Cb023, assembly GCF_030336805.1. Taxonomy (NCBI): domain Bacteria; kingdom Pseudomonadati; phylum Pseudomonadota; class Gammaproteobacteria; order Enterobacterales; family Enterobacteriaceae; genus Citrobacter; species Citrobacter sp. Cb023. The sequence continues at coordinate 181,598 of NZ_JAOWCV010000034.1, forward strand.
TCGAAGAGTACGCCTGGTTTGGCCGCGGTCACGGGCATGATCTTGCGCCATTTGACGATTACCACAAAGCGCGCGGTTTACGCTGGCCGGTCGTTGAGGGCAAAGAGACCCAGTGGCGCTACAGCGAAGGCAACGACCCTTACGTGAAAGCGGGTGAAAGCTACAAGTTCTACGGTAAGCCGGACGGCAAAGCGGTCATCTTCGCGTTGCCATTTGAACCTGCCGCAGAAGCGCCGGATAAAGAGTACGACCTGTGGCTGTCTACCGGACGAGTGCTGGAGCACTGGCATACCGGCAGCATGACGCGTCGCGTACCTGAGCTGCACCGTGCTTTCCCGGAAGCTGTGCTGTTTATCCATCCGCTGGATGCAAAAGCACGCGATCTGCGCCGTGGCGACAAAGTCAAAGTGGTTTCCCGTCGTGGTGAAGTTATCTCGATAGTTGAAACGCGCGGGCGTAACCGTCCACCGCAGGGGCTGGTCTACATGCCGTTCTTCGACGCCGCACAACTGGTGAACAACCTGACGCTGGATGCGACGGATCCGCTCTCCAAAGAGACGGATTTCAAGAAGTGCGCTGTGAAACTGGCGAAGGTGTAACGCGTTATGTCCCGGTCAGCAAAACCCCAAAATGGCCGCCGCCGCTTTCTGCGCGATATGGTTCGCGCAGCGGGCGGACTGGCCGTCGTTGGCGTGGCGCTGGGGTTGCAACAGCAAACCGCACGAGCAACCGGCGTGCGGCTACGCCCGCCAGGCGCACTGAGCGAGGAGGCATTCGCCAGTGCCTGCGTGCGCTGTGGTCAGTGCGTTCAGGCCTGCCCGTATGACACGCTGAAGCTGGCGACGCTGGCCTCAGGGCTGGCTGCCGGTACGCCGTATTTTGTCGCGCGTGATATTCCCTGCGAAATGTGTGAAGACATTCCGTGCGCCAAAGTTTGCCCCAGCGGCGCGTTGGACAGGGACATTGAATCTATTGACGATTCACGCATGGGGCTGGCGGTACTGCTGGATCACGAAAACTGCCTCAACTATCAGGGATTACGCTGCGACGTTTGCTATCGCGAGTGCCCGAAAATCGATGAGGCTATCACCCTTGAGCTGGACCGCAACATGCGTACCGGCAAGCATGCGCGGTTTATTCCGACCGTACACAGCGATGCCTGTACCGGCTGCGGGAAATGCGAAAAAGTCTGCGTCCTGGAGCAGCCAGCAATAAAAGTGCTGCCCCTGTCGTTGGCGAAAGGGGAGTTAGGACACCATTACCGCTTCGGTTGGCTGGAGGGGAACAATGGCAAATCGTAAACGTGACGCCGGGCGTGAAGCGCAGGCAAAAAAAGGATGGTGGAAGAGTCATCGCTGGCTGGTGCTGCGTCGTCTGAGCCAGTTTCTGATACTGGCGATGTTCCTTAGCGGCCCGTGGCTTGGCGTCTGGATCCTGCATGGCAATTACAGTAGCAGCCTGTTGCTGGACTCCATCCCGTTCACCGATCCGCTGATTACCCTGCAAAGCCTGGCCAGCGGACACCTGCCGGCGACGGTTGCGTTAACGGGGGCGGTCATCATCACGGTGCTGTATGCCCTGGCGGGTAAGCGACTGTTTTGCAGTTGGGTTTGTCCCATGAACCCTGTCACCGATTTAGCCAGTTGGTTGCGCAGAAGGTTTGACCTGAATCAGTCTGCAACCCTGCCGCGCCATATACGGTACGTCCTGCTGGTGGTTATCCTGGTCGGTTCCGCCGTGACCGGTACGCTGCTGTGGGAGTGGATAAATCCAGTCTCTCTGCTCGGACGGAGCCTGGTCATGGGATTTGGCAGCGGGGCGCTGCTGATCCTCGCGCTGTTTTTATTTGATCTACTGGTCGTTGAGCATGGCTGGTGCGGGCATCTTTGCCCACTGGGTGCGCTGTATAGCGTGGTGGGGAGTAAAGGTGCATTAACCGTTTCGGCAAAAGAACGTAACAGATGTAACCGCTGTATGGATTGTTTTCATGTTTGCCCGGAACCGCATGTGCTACGTGCGCCGGTGCTGGATGAGCAAAGTCCGGTGCAGGTAACCAGCCGCGATTGCATGGCCTGCGGTCGCTGTGTGGATGTCTGTTCTGAGGATGTTTTTACAATAACAACACGATGGAGTTCGGGAGCGAAATCATGAAAAGCCATGACCTGATTAAAGCGCTGAGTCAATGGACGGCTGCGCTGGCCCTGGTAGTCAGTGGGGCCGTTTGGGCTGCAAACGGAGTGGATCTGAGCCAGTCACCGGAAGTCTCAGGGACACAAGAAGGGGCGATTCGCATGCCGAAAGAGCAAGTGCGTATGCCGCTGAACTATGTGAATCAGCCGCCGATGGTTCCGCACAGCGTTGAAGGGTATCAGGTGACGACTAACACTAACCGCTGCCTGCAATGTCACGGTGTGGAAAGCTATCGCACCACCGGTGCGCCACGTATCAGTCCGACGCACTTTATGGACAGCGACGGTAAGGTATTGGCTGAAGTCGCGCCGCGTCGTTATTTCTGCCTGCAATGTCACGTGCCGCAGGCTGACGCCGCGCCGATTGTTGAAAATACCTTCACCCCCTCGAAAGGTTACGGGAAATAAGAGGTCATTATGGAAAATTCTAACCGTAAACCAGGCTGGATTAAGCGCGTCTGGCAATGGTGGCGTCGCCCCAGCCGTCTGGCGCTCGGCACGCTGTTGTTAATCGGCTTTGTGGGCGGCATTATTTTCTGGGGCGGCTTTAATACCGGTATGGAAAAGGCCAATACAGAAGAGTTCTGCATTAGCTGTCACGAAATGCGCAATACGGTGTACCAGGAATACATGGAAACCGTACACTACAACAACCGTAGTGGTGTGCGAGCGACTTGCCCTGATTGCCACGTCCCACATGAGTGGGGTCCGAAAATGATTCGTAAGATCAAGGCCAGTAAAGAGCTGTACGCGAAAGCACTGGGGCTGATAGATACACCGCAGAAATTTGAAGACCATCGTTTAACGATGGCGCAAAATGAGTGGCGGCGTATGAAAGATAACAATTCGCAAGAGTGTCGAAACTGTCACAACTTCGAGTTTATGGATTTAACCGCCCAGAAAGGCGTTGCGGCCAAAATGCACGACCAGGCCGTGAAAGACGGGCAAACCTGTATTGACTGTCATAAAGGGATAGCGCACAAACTGCCTGATATGCGCGAAGTCAAACCGGGATTTTAACAGGATGTAGATAACCAGGTATGCTTGAAGCCAGAGAATTACTTTGCGAGCGGGATGACAGAATACTGTTCAGCGATTTGTCATTTCGCGTCAACGCAGGGGAATGGGTACAAATTACCGGCAGCAACGGCGCAGGGAAAACCACTTTGCTGCGGTTACTTACCGGGCTGGCGCGTCCCGACGCAGGGGAGGTTTGCTGGCAAGAGCAACCGCTGCATCACGTGCGGGACAGCTACCATCAACAACTGCTGTGGATCGGACATCAGCCGGGGATAAAAACCCGGCTTTCGGCGTTGGAAAACCTGCGTTTCTTCCACCATGACGGCGACGTCGCACAGTGTCTGGCTGCGCTGGCGCAGGCGGGGCTTGCCGGATATGAAGATATCCCGGTGAATCAACTCTCCGCCGGACAACAGCGGCGCGTGGCGCTGGCCCGTTTGTGGCTGACCCGCGCCCGGCTGTGGATCCTCGACGAACCCTTTACCGCCATTGATGTGAACGGCGTTGAGCGACTGACTCAGCGTATGGCGCAGCATACGGAGCAGGGCGGTATTGTTATTCTCACCACCCACCAACCACTCAATGTAGAGACCGATAAAGTGCGACGTATTGCGCTGACCAGCGAGAGGGCAACGCAATGATGTGGCGAATCTTCCGTTTAGAACTACGAGTTGCGTTTCGTCATAGTGCGGAAATCGCCAATCCTTTATGGTTCTTCCTGATTGTTATTACGCTGTTCCCGCTGAGCATTGGGCCGGAGCCGCAACTGCTGGCGCGTATTGCGCCGGGCATCATCTGGGTTGCGGCGCTGCTGGCGTCGTTGCTGGCGCTGGAGCGCCTGTTTCGTGATGATCTGCAGGACGGCAGCCTTGAGCAACTGATGCTGCTGCCGCTGCCGCTGCCGGCAGTGGTGCTGGCGAAAGTGATGGCGCACTGGGTCGTGACCGGCCTGCCGCTGCTGATCCTCTCGCCGCTGGTGGCGTTGCTGCTGGGCATGGATATGTACGGCTGGAAAATTATGGCGCTGACCTTGTTACTCGGGACGCCGACGCTGGGCTTCCTCGGCGCGCCGGGCGTGGGGTTGACGGTGGGCTTAAAGCGCGGCGGCGTGCTGTTAAGCGTGCTGGTACTTCCGCTCACCATACCCTTACTGATTTTTGCGACCGCGGCGATGGATGCGGCTTCCATGCACTTACCGGTTGAAGGGTACATGGCGATTCTGGGCGCGTTGCTGGTCGGCAGCGCCACGCTAAGCCCGTTTGCCACAGCTGCGGCGTTACGGATCAGCGTGCAGTAGCGCAGTTGAGATATGCAGGCCGGGCAAGGCGCCCCGGCACAACGGATATTAATTTACGGAGTCTGGTGACTGAACTATGTGGAAAACACTTCATCAATTGGCGATGCCTCCTCGGCTCTATCAGATCTGTGGCTGGTTTATCCCGTGGCTGGCGATTGCCAGCGCGGTGATACTGATAACCGGGTTGATCTGGGGCTTTGGCTTCGCGCCTGCGGATTATCAGCAGGGGCAGAGCTATCGCATTATTTATCTGCACGTTCCGGCGGCAATCTGGTCGATGGGTATTTATGCATCGATGGCCGTTGCCGCGTTTATTGGCCTGGTCTGGCAGATGAAAATGGCCAATCTGGCGCTGGCCGCGATGGCGCCCATTGGTGCCGTGTTTACCTTTATTGCGCTGGTGACGGGCTCTGCATGGGGCAAACCGATGTGGGGCACCTGGTGGGTCTGGGATGCCCGACTCACCTCTGAACTGGTATTGCTGTTTCTCTACGTCGGCGCCATTGCGCTGTGGCATGCCTTTGACGACCGCCGTCTGGCTGGTCGCGCTGCCGGCATTCTGGTGCTGATTGGCGTGGTCAACTTGCCGATTATTCACTACTCGGTCGAGTGGTGGAATACGCTGCATCAGGGGTCGACCCGTATGCAGCAGAGTATCGATCCGGCAATGCGTGCGCCGCTGCGTCTGGCGATCGTCGGCTACCTGTTACTTTTTGTCACGCTGGCGCTGATGCGCATGCGTAACCTGATTTTGATGATGGAAAAACGCCGCCCGTGGGTGAGCGAACTGATCTTAAAAAGAGGCCGCCAATGACCCCTGCATTTGCATCATGGAGTGATTTTTTCGCGATGGGCGGTTACGCCTTGTATGTCTGGCTGGCTGTGGCGATGAGCATTGTCCCGCTGGTGGCGCTGGTGCTGCATTCTGCGTTACAGCATCGTGCAATCTTACGCGGTGTCGCGCAGCAGCGGGCGAGAGAAGCGCGCATGCGCGCGGCGCAAGTGCAACGGGAGGCGGCGTGAACATTCGACGTAAAAATCGGTTATGGATAGCCTGTGCGGTCCTGGCAGGTCTGGCTTTGACCATTTCGCTGGTGCTCTACGCGCTGCGTTCCAATATCGACCTATTCTATACGCCGGGAGAGATACTCTACGGTAAGCGCGAAACGCAGCAAATGCCTGAAGTCGGCCAGCGCCTGCGCGTGGGCGGTATGGTTATGCCTGGCAGCGTAAAGCGCGATCCGCAGTCGCTGAAGGTGAATTTCAGCATCTATGACGCCGAAGGTGTGGTGGATGTCACCTATGAAGGCATTCTGCCGGATCTGTTCCGCGAAGGGCAGGGCGTCGTCGTTCAGGGCGAACTGGACGGGGGAAATCATGTGCAGGCCAAAGAAGTGCTTGCTAAACATGATGAAAATTACACTCCGCCGGAAGTCGAAAAAGCGATGCAGGAAAACCACCGTCGCCCGGAAAGTGTTTATAAGGATAAAACGTCATGATGCCTGAAATTGGCAATGCGCTGTTGTGCCTTGCGCTTGGCGTTGCATTACTGCTGTCGGTCTATCCGCTGTGGGGCGTAGCGCGCGGCGACGTGCGGATGATGGCCTCCGCGCGTCCCTTTGCCTGGGTACTGTTTATCTGTGTGATGGGGGCGTTCCTGATTCTGGTCAACGCCTTCGTGGTTAATGACTTTACCGTGACCTACGTCGCCAGCAACTCCAACACCCAGCTTCCGGTCTGGTATCGGGTGGCGGCGACGTGGGGGGCGCATGAAGGCTCGTTGCTGCTGTGGGTGCTGCTGATGAGTGGCTGGACGTTCGCCGTTGCGGCGTTCAGCCAGCGCATGCCGCTGGATATCGTCGCCCGCGTGCTGGCGGTCATGGGAATGGTCAGCGTCGGTTTCCTGCTATTTATTCTGTTTACCTCCAACCCGTTTGCCCGCACGTTGCCGAACTTCCCGATTGAAGGACGTGACCTGAACCCGCTGTTGCAGGATCCGGGGCTGATTTTCCATCCGCCGCTGCTGTACATGGGGTATGTCGGCTTCTCGGTTGCCTTTGCGTTTGCGATTGCTGCGCTGATGAGCGGACGACTGGACAGCACATTCGCCCGTTTTTCGCGTCCGTGGACGCTGGCGGCGTGGGTGTTTCTGACGCTGGGCATTGTGCTCGGTTCGGCCTGGGCCTATTACGAGCTGGGCTGGGGCGGCTGGTGGTTCTGGGATCCGGTTGAAAACGCCTCGTTTATGCCATGGCTGGTGGGAACGGCGCTGATGCACTCGTTGTCGGTAACCGAGCAGCGCGCCAGCTTTAAAGCCTGGACGCTGCTGCTGTCAATCTGCGCATTCTCACTTTGTCTGTTAGGTACTTTCCTGGTGCGCTCCGGCGTACTGGTGTCGGTGCATGCTTTCGCCTCCGATCCGTCGCGCGGGATGTTTATTCTGGCCTTTATGGTGCTGGTAATTGGCGGCTCTCTGCTGCTGTTTGCGGTGCGCGGTCACAAGGTTCGCTCACGGGTAAACAACGCGCTGTGGTCGCGTGAATCGCTGCTGCTGGGGAATAACGTCCTGCTGATTGCCGCCATGCTGGTGGTGCTACTGGGCACGCTGCTGCCGCTGGTGCACAAACAGCTGGGACTGGGCAGCATTTCGATTGGCGAGCCGTTTTTCAACACCATGTTCACCTGGCTGATGGCGCCGTTCGCACTGTTGTTGGGGATTGGGCCATTAGTGCGCTGGGGCCGTGACCGACCGCGTAAACTGAAAACGTTATTGCTTATCGCGTTTGTCACCACCCTTGTTCTGTCGCTGCTGCTGCCGTGGCTGCTTGAGGATCGCATTGCCGCCATGACAGTGGTGGGGCTGGCGATGGCGTGCTGGATATTCGTACTGGCGATGTCCGAAGCGTTCCTGCGTATTTCCCGTGGGACAAAGCTGACGCCAAGCTACTGGGGCATGGTATCGGGTCACGTTGGGCTGGCGATTACCATTGTTGGTATTGCCTTTAGCCAGAACTACAGCGTTGAACGCGATGTGCGCATGAAAGCGGGTGATAGCGTTAGTATCCATAACTATCAGTTCACTTTCCGCGAAGTGAAAGATATTACCGGGCCAAACTACCGGGGCGGCGTTGCCATTATTGGCGTTACCCGAGACGGTAAGCCGGAAGCCACGCTGCATGCGGAAAAACGCTTCTATAACAGCACCAGTTCGATGATGACCGAAGCGGCAATTGACGGCGGATTCACGCGCGATCTGTACGCTGCGCTGGGTGAAGAACTGGATAATGGCGCATGGGCTGTACGCCTGTACTACAAACCGTTTATTCGCTGGATTTGGGCCGGAGGATTGCTGATGGCGCTGGGCGGGTTGTTCTGCCTGTTTGATCCACGCTATCGCCAGCGGACGCGTCCTCGCGCCGCGGTGCAAAAAAATGCGTCGGAGGCTGTATGAAGCGCAACGCACTGTTAATTCCGTTTATTATTTTTCTCATCATTGCGGCGGCGCTGTTGTGGCAGCTCGCGCGTAACGCTCAGGGGGACGATCCCACTAATCTGGAATCGGCGCTGATCGGCAAACCTGTTCCGACATTCCGCCTGGAGTCACTGGAAAATCCGGGTCAGCACTATCAGGCCGATGTGCTGACGCAGGGCAAACCGGTATTGCTGAACGTCTGGGCGACCTGGTGCCCGACCTGTCGCGCCGAGCATCAGTATCTGAATCAGCTGTCTGCGCAAGGCGTGCGGGTAGTGGGTCTGAACTATAAAGATGATCGTCAGAAAGCCATTGTCTGGCTGAAAGAGCTGGGTAATCCTTACTCATTAAGTCTGTTTGACGGCGACGGTATGCTCGGTCTGGATCTTGGCGTGTACGGTGCTCCTGAGACGTTCCTAATCGACGGCAAAGGCATTATTCGCTATCGCCATGCCGGCGATCTGAACGCCCGGGTGTGGGAGAGCGAGATCAAACCGTTATGGGACAAGTACAGTAAGGAGGCTGCGCAATGAGATTTTTACTGGGCCTGCTAATGCTGGTTATCTCGGGATCTGCGCTTGCGACTATCGACGTGATGCAGTTTAAGGACGAAGCGCAGGAGCAGCAGTTCCGCCAGCTTACTGAACAACTGCGTTGTCCTAAATGCCAGAACAACAGCATTGCCGATTCTAACTCGATGATTGCCACCGACCTGCGTCAGAAAGTGTACGAACTGATGCAGGAAGGAAAAAGCCAGAAAGAAATTGTCGATTACATGGTGGCGCGCTACGGCAACTTCGTCACTTACGATCCGCCGTTAACGCCGCTCACCGTGCTGCTGTGGGTGATGCCGGTGGTAGCGATTGGTCTGGGGGGCTGGATTATTTTCGCCCGTACTCGCCGACGCGTTCGGGTGAAACAGGAAGAGTTTCCTGACGATGTTATTCCGAATGGCAAGCGCGGTGGATTCGGGCTGTTTGTGCCTGGTATCGTGGTGGCGCTGGTGGTTGGCGCAGTAAGCTATTACCAAACCGGCAGCTATAAGCAGGTTCAGGTCTGGCAGCAGGCCACCGCTCAGGCTCCGGCGCTGCTGGAGCGGGCGTTGGATCCGAAAGCGGAGCCGCTCAATGAAGAAGATATGGCGCGTCTGGCGCTGGGGCTGCGCACACGTTTACAAGCCGATCCCGCAAATGTTGAAGGCTGGATCATGCTTGGACGCATTGGCATGGTTCTCGGTAACGCCAGTACGGCCACTGAAGCCTATGCCAATGCCTATCGACTGGATCCTAAAAACAGCGATGCGGCGCTGGGCTATGCGGAAGCGCTGACCCGTTCTTCCGATCCTGATGATAACCGTCGGGGAGGGGAGCTGTTACGCCAACTGGTGCGTGGCGAACATGCCAACGTGCGAGTTCTCAGCATGTACGCTTTCAACGCCTTTGAACAGCAGCGCTTCGGCGAGGCGGTTGCGGCGTGGGAGATTATGCTGAAACTATTACCTGCCAACGATACCCGTCGGGCGGTAATAGAACGGAGCATTAAGCAGGCGATGGAGCAGCTAACGCCGCAGGAGAAATAAGTATCCAGAATAGCCCCGATAGCGCTTCGCATATCGGGGCTATCCGGCCTCTTCATGGATTACTGCATTCCACGCGTTTGTAAAAACAGGATAGTGGCAGCAACGCGAGAGCGCACATTGAGTTTGCGCAGCAGGTTGCGAATATGCACTTTCACGGTCTGTTCGGAAATATTCAGCACTGACGCAATCTGTTTGTTCGACAGCCCCTGAGCCAGTTCATGCAATACATCCAGTTCACGTTCGGTGAGAATGCTGAAGGGATCTTCTTGTGCGCCGAACAGATCGCGTTCGCGCAGATATTCGCTGACGCGTGTGCTAAAAGCTTTACCGCCTTTGGCGCCACTGCGAATGGCCTCCAGCAAGACTTCAGGATCGCTGTCTTTGAGTAAATAACCATCCGCGCCGGCATCAATTAAGGCGTACACATCGCTGGCTGCATCCGAGACGGTAAGAATAATAATTTGCGCGGTGACGCCATCCCGGCGCAGCGCGTTCAGGGTGTCCAGTCCGCTCATGCCTTTCATATTGAGATCCAGCAGGATCACATCCAGGTCCAGACGGTTAGCCAGATCGATAGCGCTGGCACCGTCACCTGCTTCCGCGACTACGTTAAATGCGGGATCCAGTTGCAATAATTGACTAATTCCTCGCCGCATTAGTGGGTGGTCGTCGACAATCAGCACCCGAAAAGGCGTTGCTTCAGGCATACTATTCTCCTGAGTTTTTATTAGTATCATTATTGTTTTCAGCGCATCACTCGTCTAGTTTCATCGCGCTGATGAGAGGGTAAATTTTACCCCAATTTGTGCATGGGTAAGTAGTAAAACCTGTGCTAAAGGCCGGGGTAATAATAAGGAACGTGGAATCGCGGGCATAAAAAAACCAACCATGAAGGTTGGTTTTTCTGGGATTTTTGGTCGGCACGAGAGGATTTGAACCTCCGACCCCCGACACCCCATGACGGTGCGCTACCAGGCTGCGCTACGTGCCGACGCTATGGCTGCTAATACTACTGCTTTCCGCTGCGAATGCAAGGGGAAGCATCGCTAAGTGATTTATAATTAATCAGTTAGCAATAAATCGTTTCTCATCCGTCAGAACCTGTAGCAGCAGGCTTAGCTGCGGTTTCTGATCTTTTATTTTTTCGCCGCGTAAATCATAGGTCTGATAATTACCGTTGTTGTTCAGCACCAGCGTCATGTCTGGCGTGGTAACGGCCATCGTGCTGCCGTCGGCGGCGGTAACCCAGTAATGGCGGCGGTTTGCATTGAACAGATCCTGCCCCTGCGAGTATTCGTTAGCAGGCGTGCTGACGTGCAGCAGGCGCTGCATGAGCGTTGTCATCAGGTCTGTATGATCGGTCAGGCTATTGATGCGTTGGGCAGGTGTTCCCGGCCAGTGAATAACCAGCGGAACCTGCAGATGACCACGCGACCAGGCAAAATTGTTCTCTTCCTGAGTCAGCGGCACGCCCCGACCTGCGGTAATAATCACCACTGTGTTGTTCAGTTTACCGGAGTCGCGCAGGGCACTAAGAACACGGTTAATATTGGCATCCACATCCTGAGCGGCGCTGGCATAGCGTTTGGCAAAGTTCTTCTGGTTGCTGTTATCAAGGTTCGTCCCGTTAAAGGAGACCCACGAGAACCAGCGGTTATCTTCCTGCGCGTAGCGTCCCAGCCAGTTAATCCACTGGCTTGCGGTTTGTTCGTCAGATTGCGTTTGTACGCTTGGCATGGAGAAGTCTGACAGCAGCGCCTGGCGATACAGCGGGCTGGTAAAGCCATCCGAGGAGAATAGCCCTAACTGGTAACCCTGCTGGTTCAGTGCAGTAATCAGCGCCGCAGGCGTACGGGTCGACAAAATGCCGTCCATGTAGCTTGGCGAAACACCATAGAACAGGCCAAAGATGCCGTTATCCGTGGTGTTGCCTGAGCTCATGTGACGCGTAAACGAGATATTCTGCCCGGCGAATTCAGCCAGCGCAGGCATCTGTTTTTCAAAGCGTGAGTAGTTCAGACCGTCGACGGTAATCAGCAGCACGTTCTGACCGGTGCCCATATCGCGATAGCGCAGTTCGCTGAGCGGGTACTGCACGGAAACCGCTTCCGGATTGCCCTGTTCGATCAGGCGACGCTGATACTCTTGAGCATCCAGCAGGCCATGTTTTTCCAGGAATTTGCGTGCCGTCATCGGGTAGGAGAGCGGCAGATTCGCACGCTGCATGGTAATCGGGCGATAAAAATTGGCATCCGCCCAGATATACACCACGTGCGAGGCGATAAAGGAAACGAAGAAGAATGCTGCTAACGGTTTGGCAAAATGGCGACGACGCGTCAGGCTGCGCAGCTTTTGCCAGCTCCAGGTTGCAAACAGCATTTCAATTAACAGAATAACCGGTACGCTGATAAACATCAGTTGCCAGTCACGCGCCGCTTCATTCTGGTCTGGGTTGATGACCAGTTCCCAGACGATCGGATTGAGATGCAGGTGGAAGCGGGTAAAAACTTCGCTGTCGATTAGCAACAGCGTCATGCCAGCCGTCGCCAGAATAGCTGATAAGAATCGCATCAGCCTCTGGGACATGACGATAAACGTCAGGGGAAACAGGATCAGCAGATAGGTGGCGAACACCAGAAAGCTAAAATGCCCGACAACGCTCAGGTAGGAATAAACACGACCTGCAAGGGTTGTCGGCCAGTCGGCGACAAACAGGTAACGGCTACCGAGCACCATGGCCAACAGAATGTTGAACAAGGCAAACCAGTGCCCCCAGCTAACCATCTGGGAGACTTTCTCACGGTAGCGTTGACGATGAGTTACCATAAACTGTTGTTCGTTTCCCCGGAGCAGGCTCTTAATGCGCTTGGTCGTCGTTTACCGAAGACTGCAATGCGCGGGCAAAAGAGTTGGCAATCGCCTGGCGCTGGGCCGGTGCGATGCTTGTATTGATAAGGTTAGTCACCATATTTCCCAGTACCATCAGGGAAAGGTCGGTCGGCGCCTTATGTTTTTCCAGTACGTTGAGCATCTCATTCAGCAGTTGTTCAACGTGTTCGTCACTATAGCGGGAAATTTGTGGCATAAATCGAAATCAGTCTGTTCATGAAAGGGCAACATATTACCGTACAGACAGTTTTTTTTCTGCTTTTTTATCTTCTATTGCGTCACTGCCCGGCAGGTGGTTGAATACCGCCCGGTCTAAAAGGAGAGTTTATCATGAGTCTGGATATCAACCAGATTGCCCTGCACCAGCTTATCAAACGTGACGAGCAGAACCTTGAGCTGGTCTTGCGCGATTCATTACTGGAACCGACAGCGACCGTTGTCGATATGATGGCTGAGTTGCATCGGGTGTACAGCGCCAAGAATAAAGCTTATGGCCTGTTTAGCGCAGAGAGTGAACTGGCGCAAACGCTGCGTTTACAGCGTCAGGGCGAAGAGGATTTTCTGGCCTTTAGTCGTGCAGCGACTGGGCGCTTGCGAGACGAACTGGCGAAATATCCTTTTGCTGATGGCGGCATTGTCCTGTTCTGCCATTACCGCTATCTGGCGGTAGAGTATCTGCTGGTCGCCGTGCTGAACAATTTAAGCAGTATGCGCGTCAATGAAAATCTGGATATCAACCCGACGCACTATCTGGATATCAATCATGCGGATATCGTGGCGCGTATTGATTTAACCGAGTGGGAAACCAACCCGGAGTCCACGCGCTATCTGACGTTCCTGAAAGGGCGGGTAGGGCGCAAAGTCGCCGATTTCTTTATGGACTTCCTGGGTGCCAGCGAGGGGCTTAACGCCAAAGCGCAAAACCGCGGCCTGTTGCAGGCGGTCGATGACTTTACCGCCGAGGCGCAACTCGATAAAGCAGAACGCCAGAACGTGCGTCAGCAGGTGTACAGCTACTGTAACGAGCAACTGCAGGCCGGTGAAGAGATCGAGTTGGAGTCGCTGTCCAAAGAGCTTTCCGGCGTCAGTGAAGTCAGCTTCAGCGAATTTACCGCTGATAAAGGCTACGAACTGGAAGAGAGCTTCCCGGCAGATCGCAGCACGCTGCGCCAGTTAACCAAATTTGCCGGAAGCGGCGGCGGGTTAACCATCAACTTCGACGCCATGTTACTGGGTGAGCGTATTTTCTGGGATCCAGCCACAGATACTTTGACCATCAAAGGTACGCCGCCGAACCTGCGCGATCAGCTACAGCGTCGTACCTCGGGCGGGAAATAAAGCCGTTTGCCGGATGGGGGCGTTAACGCCTTATCCGGCTTGCGTGATTCATCTTTACCGCCAACAAAATCCCATAAAAAAACCCCGCCGAGGCGGGGTTTTTCTTTCAACTTGTAAGCGATTACGCGCGAACGAAGTCGATGTGTGCCAGCTTCGGCTTGAACGGGTGACGCTGTACAGCCTGAGCTTTAACTTTCACTTCTTTACCGTCAACAACGATGGTCAGAACTTCGCTGTAGAATTCAGCTTTAGCTTGCATGTTCATAACTGCATCGTGATCCAGTTCGATAGCAACCGGGGCTTCTGCGCCACCATAGATGATTGCCGGGAACTTGTTAGCGGCACGCAGGCGGCGGCTCGCACCCTTACCCTGCTCTTTACGTACTTCAGCGTTGATAGTAAACATTTAAATCTCTCTTTAATAATTCCTGCTACAGGCGACCCAGCAACAGGTAAGTGATCTGCTTTGCGTATGCAAAAGCGGGCGAGATTCTATACTTAAACGGCTGGTACATCAATCAAAAGTACGATTAACCGCGTAATTCATGTGCCCGACGATAGCGTCCTTCATAATCGAAGACCTTTTCACGGACCTGCCAGTACTGACCTTTCATGCGCGCCACCACGAAATCAGGATGACGTAACAGCGCCTGCTGGGCGAGGATATCGGCGGCGGTTATCCAGCGTAAGGGAATGCCGGGCGTTCGGGTGTGCGGGCGAATAAACAGTTGCTCGAAAGCCGTACGCTGCGCGGGAGTATGCAGGCGAAAGCGTTCGCTAACGTCGGCACCATCTTCATCGTAATAGGTGATTTTTAGCCATTCGCCTTTTTCATCCTGGCCGTTTTGTAACACCATGCCGCTACAGCGCAGGACCAGCGCATCTTTGAGCCTGAGCGCGGCTTTCAGCATGTCATCTGGATCAACCAGCACCGTGTCGCACTCCCGACAACGGCGGGCGGCGATATCATTTTCCGCGTTGCATTGTGGGCAGTTTTTAAAACGAAAACGAAAATCGCACTGTTCGCGATGGCCGTCATCATCTTCAAACCACCCCTGACAGCGGCGGCCAAAGTGTTCAATCAGCGTGCCGTCTGCCGTTGTTTTGCCCCAGAAGGTGTTTGCAAACCCGCAGGTGGGACAGAACACCTGCACCGGAACGTTATCGCTTTTCCCTTTCGGCGCCCCCACTTCCGGCGCGTAAAGATCGTGCGGGTTACCGGCATAATCGAGGATCAGACAGTCGGTTTTACCCGGTGCCAGGCGCAGGCCGCGACCGACAATTTGTTGGTAAAGGCTAACTGACTCCGTCGGGCGCAGAATGGCGATAAGGTCGACGTGCGGGGCATCGAAGCCAGTGGTCAGGACCGACACATTCACCAGATAGCGAAAGCGCTGGGCTTTGAACTCTTCAATCAGCACATCACGCTCTGCACCAGGCGTGTCTCCGGTGATTAGCGCGGCATCGTCAGCAGGCAGCAGGCCCAGAATTTCTTTGGCGTGCTCCACTGTGGCGGCGAAAATCATCACCCCTTTGCGCGTCTGGGCAAACTCGACAATCTGGCTGATGATATGCGGCGTTATTCGCTGCTGCTTTTTCAGTTCCTGATTCAGATCCGTTTCGCTAAACAGGCCGTTACTCTGCGCCTGCAGGCGGCTGAAGTCATACTGCACTACCGGCATGTCGAGGCGTTCTGGCGGCGTCAGGTAGCCGTGTTTAATCATGTAACGCAACGGTAATTCATAAATGCAGTCACGAAACAGCGCTTTTTCATCGCCGCGCACCATACCGTGATAATGAAAGTGATAAATCCAGCCTTTGCCCAAACGAAAAGGAGTGGCAGTAAGCCCGAGCAGGCGTAAGTGGGGATTTACTTTGGTCAGGTGAGTGAGGATTTGCTGATATTGACTCTCGTCGTCATCACCAATACGGTGACATTCATCGACGATAAGCAGCGAGAATTCTCCCTGAAAGGCGTCAAGATTACGCGCCACCGACTGTACGCTGCCAAATACCACTTTCCCGTGGCTCTCTTTACGCTTCAGTCCTGCGGCAAAAATATCGGCTTCCAGCCCCAACGCGCGATATTTGCCATGGTTTTGCGCGACCAGTTCTTTAACGTGCGCCAGTATCAGCACGCGACCACGCGCCACGCGGGCCAGTTCAGCAATCACCAGGCTTTTTCCCGCACCGGTTGGCAGGACGATAACCGCTGGCGTGCGATGGTGGCGGAAATGGTTGAGCGTGGCATCCACGGCTTCTTTTTGGTACGGGCGAAGAGTAAAAATCATGGGCTCATTAAGGTAAGCAGCAACAATGTATAGTATGCCATGAATCATTTCCCTTGAGGGATGGTGTAACGCCGCTATACTGGGCGGATAATCGTCCCACTTTTCGGGCGCAATCCCGCTTCTTGTTTTTTACAGGCAAAAATCACACTCATGCGACTTGATAAATTTATCGCTCAGCAACTCGGCGTCAGCCGCGCTATTGCCGGGCGTGAGATCCGTGCTAACCGCGTTACCGTCGACGGTGAAATCGTCAAAAACAGTGCCTTTAAGCTGCTGCCAGAACACGACGTAGAATATGACGGCAATTCCCTGATTCAACAAAATGGCCCGCGCTATTTTATGCTGAATAAACCTCAGGGTTATGTTTGCTCAACGGATGACCCGGATCACCCGACAGTGCTCTATTTCCTTGATGAGCCGGTTGCCTACAAACTGCATGCGGCAGGGCGCCTGGATATCGACACCACCGGACTGGTGCTGATGACCGATGACGGACAGTGGTCGCATCGCATCACTTCGCCACGTCACCATTGTGAGAAAACCTATCTGGTGACGCTGGAGTCGCCGGTGGCAGATGACACCGCCGAACAGTTTGCCCATGGCGTACAACTGCATAATGAGAAAGACCTGACCAAACCGGCCGTGCTGGAGGTTATTACGCCAACTCAGGTGCGATTGACCATCAGCGAAGGGCGCTATCATCAGGTTAAACGTATGTTTGCCGCCGTCGGTAACCACGTTGTTGAACTGCACCGTGAACGGATTGGTGACATCAAGCTTGATGAGGATCTGGAGCCGGGTGAATACCGTCCATTGACCGAAGAAGAAATCGCCAGCGTTAACTTAACCCCGCGTTAATTTCAGGAGCTAAATGTGACCACCCGGCAGAACTCGTCAATTGCCATTGTCTTTATCCTTGGCTTGTTAGCCATGCTGATGCCGTTGTCGATTGATATGTATCTTCCGGCACTACCTGTTATCTCTGAACAGTTTGGTGTGCCTGCAGGTAGCGCGCAGATGACCCTCAGTACCTATATTCTTGGGTTCGCGGTGGGGCAGTTACTCTATGGTCCAATGGCTGACAGCATTGGGCGCAAGCCGGTGATTCTGGGCGGGACGCTGGTGTTTGCGGCGGCGGCAGTTGCCTGTGCGCTGGCACAAACTATCGATCAACTGATCGTGATGCGTTTCTTCCATGGTCTGGCTGCGGCTGCGGCGAGCGTGGTTATCAACGCCCTGATGCGCGATATCTATCCGAAGGAAGAGTTTTCGCGCATGATGTCATTTGTCATGCTGGTCACGACAATTGCACCCTTACTGGCACCCATCGTGGGCGGCTGGGTATTGGTATGGCTGAGCTGGCACTACATCTTTTGGATCCTCGCCGTGGCGGCTATTCTGGCGTCGGTGATGATCTTTACGCTTATCAAAGAGACCTTGCCAGTTGAGCGCCGCCAGCCGTTTCGCTTGCGTACTACTCTCGGCAACTTTGCCTCGCTGTTTCGCCACAAGCGTGTACTGAGCTATATGCTGGCCAGTGGGTTTAGTTTTGCCGGGATGTTCTCGTTCCTGAGCGCCGGACCTTTTGTTTACATTGAGATTAACCACGTTTCACCGCAGCATTTCGGCTATTACTTCGCTCTGAACATTGTTTTCCTGTTCGTGATGACTATCATCAACAGCCGCTTTGTTCGTCGGGTTGGGGCGTTGAATATGTTCCGTACTGGCCTGTGGATCCAATTCGTGATGGCGGGCTGGATGGTCTTTAGCGCGCTGTTCGGGGTTGGTTTCTGGGCGCTGGTGGTGGGCGTTGCGGCGTTTGTTGGCTGCGTGTCGATGGTGTCATCCAACGCCATGGCGGTCATTCTGGATGAATTTCCGCATATGGCGGGAACGGCGTCATCGCTGGCAGGGACGTTCCGTTTTGGCATTGGTGCCATCGTTGGGGCGCTGCTGTCACTGGCGACTTTTAACTCGGCCTGGCCGATGATCTGGTCGATAGCGTTTTGCGCTACCTGCTCAATTCTCTTCTATCTCTACGCCAGCCGCGCCAAAAAACGGTGATCTATTACACAACCTGGGGGCGATAGGGCCTCCAGAGTTGATGTACATCAACCGAAAATCTATCAACTTCCCCGCTTATGTTTATTTTATGTAAAATCAATTTATGTAAAAAGTCACATCATTGTAGTTAAAAAGGTTGAGTTAGATCGCAGAAACGAGTACATATAGCGCGGAAATATGCCAGAACCGTTGAATAAATTTAAATATTTGGTTCGGAAAGTGGCATAAAGTCAGGGTGTAAACGTTTACGAACTGTTTAAAGACGTATTGTCAATGATGTGTTAATATTGATGTAAAATAATTGTGAAGTGATTGTACTTCCAGGGAAAGAAAGTGATGACATTACAACTCTCAATCGTTCATCGTCTGCCACAGTGCTATCGTTGGTCGGTGGGTTTCGCAGGTTCAAAGGTTGAACCGATTCCGCAAAACGGTCAGAGCAATGAGAACAGCCTGGTGGCGCTCAAATTGCTTAGCCCTGATGGTGACAGCGCGTGGTCAGTCATGCATAAACTCAGCCAGGCCCTCAGCGACATTGAGGTACCTTGTTCCGTGTTGGAATGCGAAGGGGAGCCGTGCCTGTTTGTGAATCGTCAGGATGAATTTGCCGCGACCTGCAGACTGAAAAATTTCGGCGTGGCCATCGCAGAGCCGTTTTCAAATAACAATCCGTTTTGAGCGTCAGCTTAGCGCGAGCAGCTGACGCGTATATGCCTGCTGTGGCGCATTAAATACGTGCTCGCATTGTCCTTGCTCCACGACCTCTCCCTGCCTTAGCACAATAACCTGATGGCATAACGCGCGTACTACGTGCAAATCATGGCTGATAAAGATATAAGCCAGGCGATGCTTTTCCTGTAAAGACTTTAATAACGTCAGGATTTGCGCCTGTACGGTTCTGTCGAGCGACGATGTTGGTTCATCCAGAATGATCAGGGAAGGCTTGAGAATCAAGGCTCTGGCAATGGCTATGCGTTGACGTTGACCGCCGGAAAACTCCGCCGGGTAACGATGCCGCGTTTCGCTATCCAGTCCCACTTCCGCCATTACCGCTTTCACCTGCGCTTCGCGCTGTTCGGCTGACAGAGTTGGCTGATGAACGCGTAGTCCCTCCTCAATAATCTGTAGCACGCTCAGGCGCGGGTTCAGCGAGGAGTTGGGATCCTGAAAAACAACCTGAATGCGGTGACGTACCGGTAACAGCTGGCGGCGATTTAAGGTATGCAGCGCGAGGCCATCGAACACAATGCTTCCCTGTGAGGTGATTAACCTCAGTAACGCCAGCCCGGTAGTGCTTTTCCCCGATCCTGACTCCCCGACCAGCCCCAGCGTTTCACCGGGTCGGAGGGAAAAACTGACGTTGTTAACCACAACGTTATGGTCCACCACGCGCTTCAGGATACCTTTACGGATGGGGAAGGCAACGCAGAGTTTTTCCACTTCCAGCAATGGCGCTTGCCCGGCAGGTACAGGCACCGGATCGCCGGAAGGTTCGCTGTTTAACAATTTCTGCGTGTAGGGATGCGTTGGCGCAGTGAGCAGCTGTGCTGCTCGATTTTGCTCAACGCACTGGCCGTTTTGCATCACCGCAACGGTATCGGCCAGTTTTTTCACAATGCTGAGGTTGTGGGTGATAAACAGTAATCCCATGTTCAGCTCGCGCTGTAGCTCCCGCAGCAGCTGTAGTATTTGCGCCTGTACGGATACATCCAGCGCGGTGGTCGGTTCATCGGCAATAAGCAGCTCCGGTCGCGTAAGCAGCGCCATGGCGATCATTACGCGCTGGCGTTCGCCGCCGGACAGTTGGTGCGGATAGTCTGCGAGACGTTTGGCCGCCTGACGGATGCCGACCCGATCCAGACAGGTCAGTATTTCTGCCCGCGCGGCCTCCCGACGCATTCCCCGATGCAGCGACAGCACTTCATACAGCTGTTTTTCAAGGTTGTGAAGCGGGTTTAGCGACACCATTGGCTCCTGGAAAATCATGGCGATTTTATTCCCACGAACGCCGCGAAGCGTCTGCTCATCGGCATGAAGCAATGATTCGCCATGAAAACGGATGTCGCCGGAAAGGTAGACTGCGGGAGGGGTCGGTAATAACCGTAGAATAGAAAGCGCGGTCACGCTTTTACCTGAACCGGACTCGCCCACCAGCGCCAGAGTTTGCCCGGCATCAACCCTCAGTGAGAGGGTATTGACCACGGTGCGCACGGTCTCCTGTTGGCGAAAACCTACCGATAAATTTTCAATAGCTAACAGTGGTTGTGTCATCTTAAATCGCCTTGTTGGGATCGAACGCGTCGCGTACCGCTTCACCAATAAATATCAGTAGCGATAATAGCAGGGCAACGGAGATGAACGCGGTGATGCCAAGCCACGGTGCCTGCAGGTTGTTTTTACCCTGTAACAGGAGTTCTCCCAGCGATGGCGAGCCAAGCGGTAAGCCGAAGCCAAGAAAATCCAGCGAGGTCAGAGTGGTGATCGAGGCGCATAATATAAACGGTAAAAAGGTCAGGGCGGCGACCATCGCATTGGGCAGCATATGGCGCAGAATAATACTGCGATCGCTCACGCCGAGCGCCTGAGCGGCACGAATGTAATCAAAGTTTCGGGTACGTAAAAATTCCGCGCGTACCACGCCAACCAGGCTCATCCAGCCAAACAGCACGGTAATGCCCAGTAGCCACCAGAAGTTTGGCTGGACCACGCTCGACAGCAGTATGATCAAAAACAGCGTTGGCATACCTGACCAAACCTCAATGAATCGTTGCCCCCACAAATCCACCTTGCCGCCATAATAGCCCTGGATTGCGCCAGCCATGATCCCCATCACGCTGGAGCACAGGGTTAGCATTAATCCAAACAGGACAGAAATACGTGTGCCGTAGAGGATCCGTGCCAGAACATCACCACCGTTGGCGTCCGTTCCCAGCCAGTTTTGTGCAGAAGGCGGGGAAGGGAAGGGCTTATCAGTGGCAAAGTTAATGCTGGTGGCTCCAAAGCGTATCGGCGCCCACAGGATCCAGCCCCGGTTTTCCAGGCGCTGCTGTAACCACGGATCCTGATAATCAGCCTGGGTCGCCAATGGTCCGCCGAAGTCGCTTTCACTGTAGTTTTTGAACAGGGGGAAATACCAGCTACTGTCGTAGCGCACCAGTAGCGGCTTATCATTGGCAATCAGTTCTGAACACAGGCTAAGGCCGAAGAGCAGTAGAAAAATCCACAGCGACCAATAGCCGCGACGGTTATGGCGAAAACGCGCCCTGCGGGCCTGATTGACGGGGCTTAATCGCGACATTAGCGTCCCTCAAAATCAATACGGGGATCGACCAGCGTGTAGCTGATGTCGCTGAGGATATTCAGCAGCAGACCGATCAGGGTGAAGATATAGAGCGTGCCAAACATTACCGGGTAGTCACGTGATACGGTGGATTCATAACCCAGTAGTCCCAGACCGTTAAGTGAAAACATCACTTCAATCAGCAGCGAACCGGTAAAAAACATGCTGATAAACGTTGCTGGGAAGCCAGCGATTACCAGCAACATGGCATTGCGAAACACATGTTTCCACAGAATGTTTTTCTCGCTGACCCCTTTGGCGCGCGCGGTGACGACATACTGTTTGCGTACCTCATCCAGAAATGAGTTTTTGGTCAGCATGGTTAGCGCGGCAAACCCCCCAACCACCGTCGCCAGCACTGGCAGGGTAATATGCCAAAGGTAGTCGGTCACTTTCTGATACCAGGGCAGGGAATCAAAATTGGCGGAAACCAGTCCGCGAAGCGGGAACAGGTCGTAATAGCTGCCCCCGGCAAAAAAGACGATCAGTAAAATCGCAAACAAAAAGGCCGGTATGGCATAGCCAATAATAATGAATGCGCTGCTCCAGACATCAAATCGGCTGCCGTTGTGAACGGCTTTGCGGATCCCAAGCGGTATCGACACCAGATAGATAATGAGCGTACTCCATAGCCCCAGCGTGACGGAAACAGGCAGGCTGTCTTTGATAAGCGTCAGCACTGAGGCGCTACGAAACAGACTGTCGCCGAAATCAAAACGAATATAGTCCCAGAGCATTTTGAAATAACGCTCATGAATGGGCTTATCGAACCCGTAACGGCGAGTGATTTCGGCGATCACTTCCGGGTCAAGACCACGGCCACCTCGGTAATTACTGTCGCTGATATTGCCGACGCCGGTTTGCGCGTGGCTGGCGCGAATGCCTTCACTACCCGCGCCGGGTAATGCCCCGCTTTGTCCGAACTCAATAGCGGCGACGGCCTGCTCAACTGGACCACCGGGGGCAATCTGCACGATAAAAAAGTTGATGGTGATGATGGCCCAAAGCGTTGGGATCACCAGTAGCAGACGTCGAATCAGATAAGCGCCCATTTATTCTCCCTGCCGTCTGGCTGCTGGCAGTTTCGCCGCTTTGTTAACGTCGTACCACCAGTTGTCGAGACCAATGGTATAAATGGGGCGAATAGCTGGATGCGAAAACTTATCCCACCAGGCGATGCGATCCTCTGCCATAAACCACATCGGCAACATGTAGTAGTTCCAGGTTAATACCCTGTCCAGTGCCCGACCAAGTGGGATTAGTTTGGCTTTATCACCCTGCGCCGCGATGATTTGGTTGATCAGTTTATCAATCACCGGGCTTTGCACGCCCGGGGCGTTATAGCTGGAGTCAATATATTCAGAGGCCCAGAGAATTTGCAGGTCCGAACTTGGCCACGGCATTGCGCGATACAATCTCGGCATCATGTCATAGTCACGACTGCGCAGCCGGTTTGTGATTTGTGAGTTATCAACCTGGCGGATGTTCATTGTAATGCCTAAGCGCTGCAAGTTGTGCTGGAACGGCAGCACCCACTGACTGTTACTGCCCGCCGGGAGCAACAGTTCAAAGCTCAGGGGTTTACCGTTGGCGCTGTTTACGCGCTGTTGTCCCTTAAGTACCCATCCTGCCTGCTCCAGTAAGGCATCGGCTTTCAACAGGTTGTCACGATCGTAGCCATCGCCTTTTGATTTCGGCGGCTGATAAATTTGGCTGAAGACCTCAGGAGGGAGATCTTTTTTCAAGGGCGCAAGTATTACCAGTTCATCCGCATCGGGGTAATTTTTAGCGGCATACTCGGTATTCTGAAAATAGCTGTTGGTCCGGCTCCAGGCGTTATAGAACAGAGCTTTATTCATCCATTCAAAATCAAAGGCCAGGGTGATGGCTTCTCGCACCCGTCGGTCGCTGAACACCGGGCGCTGAATATTAAACGCCAGCCAACGCGTATCCTGGGCGGATTCGTTTTTTTGCTCATCTTTGATGATGTAATGATTCGCGAAATTTTTACCGGTATAACGTGTCGCCCAGTTTTTGGCATCGTTTTCAAGACGCAGGTCAAACGCTCCGGCCTTAAACGCTTCAAAGGCGACGTTGTCATCCAGATAGTAGTCGTAGCGGATGGTATCAAAGTTCCAGCGGCCACGGTTGACGGGCAGATTAGCGGCCCAATAATCGTTGACGCGCGAATAGACAATGTACTGACCCATCTTCCATTTCGTGATGCGATAAGGACCGCTGGCGAGCGGAGGCGATGATAAGGGATCGCTGAGCTTATGATCTTTCCAGTACTTCTCTGGCATCACGGGTAATGAAAACAGGCTGAGCATGTCCTCTTTACCCGGTTTGGCTAATTCAATACGTACGGTTAATGGCGCGATCGCTTTTACCGTTGTTCCCTTGTAGACCAGGCGAAATTGCGGCACGCCTTCAGTCATAAATTTGTGGAAGGTGAATGCGACATCGCTGGCGGTAATGGGGGAGCCATCGTGAAAACGCGCTCGCGGATTGATGGCGATTTCTACCCAGGAATAGTCATCAGCATAGCGTGCGCTGTCGGCGATGAGCGGATAATAGCTGCCAGGTTCATCGTCAGAGGTGGTAAACAGCGTATCGTAAAGCGTTTCGGTACGTGCTCCGGGATTACCGCGCATCGCATAGCGGTTGAAGTTATCGAACGTGCCGATGGCGGAGAGGGTGATTTGCCCGCCTTTGGGGGCCGCAGGGTTGACGTAATCAAAGTGATTAAAGTTAAACGCGTACTTTGGTTCGCCCAGTACGGCAAAAGCATAGCTTTCTTTGATGGACTGCGCCTCGGCGCTAAACCCGATGAGGGCGATAAACAGCAGCAATACGCGAGGGATCATTAAATGCGATTTCCTTTTCCTGCCACAACCCGACGGGCATCATGCCTGAAAGATAAGGGATGTGGCGGCGAGTGAGAGTATATGATTCGCATACTGCGATCACCACGTCGGCTTATTGGGCTGCGCCATCCAACGCACGAAATCAGCAAGTTTTAATGGTCGGCTAATCCAGTATCCCTGGAAAAAATGCACTCCACGATCGCGCAGCCAACGGGCTTGCTCAGGCGTTTCAACCCCTTCAGCAACCGTCAGCATATTAAGACGCTTAGAGAGTGTCAACACGGCGTCCAGAACCGGAGAGGTCAGGGTCTCTGTTCCAATGGCGTTAATAAAGCCGCGATCGATTTTCAGGTAGTCAACGGTAAAGCGTTCCAGATAAATCAGCGCGCTATGACCGGTGCCAAAATCATCAATGGCAATTTCAAAACCTGCGGAATGAAGCCATTCAAAAAGCTTTGTGGCCTCGTGTTGATTAAGCATATCCCGTTCGGTGATTTCCAGCACCATCTGGAAATGGTTTGCGGGAAGCGAGGCCTGCAGGTGATGAATGTCGTCTTTAAACGTCTCGCCGTGCAGATGCGTTGGCGCGATATTGATCCCCAATTTTGCTCCAGCGGGTAACACTTTTTGCAGCATCGGTGCGTCCTGGGCTATCAACTTAAAGAGATGCTGGGTCAGCGGGACAATCATTTTCTGGGATTCAGCGTAGTGAATAAAAGCATCCGGTGGGATCTCACCCGTTGTCGGATGATTCCAGCGTAATAACACCTCTACACCTTTCACCTCCAGTGTCTGCACCTCTACCACGGGCTGGTACACCACATAAAACTGGTTATGTTTGATTGCGTTGAGTATATCTTTGCCCGGACGTAAACGGATGGTGTAGATGTAGTACCAGAGAAGAAGCGCGGCAATAATCCCCGCCATGCATCCCAACATAATCGAATACCAGATGTCGGTATAGGTCCACTCATCGGCATATAAACGAATCTGTAGCGGAATACCTTCCACGGTCGCCTGCCGCCAGTGAGAGTGGGGCAGAGCGGAGGCATCAATAATCCGTGATGAAAATGTTGAAATCGCGTTATCACCGACGACTATGGCAATGCCATTAAAATCATCCTGTCGGGCGGTATAAAGCAGGTAAGGGGCCAGATTAATATTCAGTGAGGTAAACACGCCGCTATCAGTGAACGATGGGTTCCGGTGCCAAATCATTATCGCCGGCTTGTTCGGCATCATGGGCGTGCCGGGGAGTAATTCCACATCAATATTTCTGCTGATATCGAGGCTTGGGACCAGATCTAAAATCGGGGTGAACATTGCGCCCGTTGCGGAGGAGCAGAAAGCAATGCCGTTTTTGACCAGTAAAAATGCGCGAACGTTGAGGCTAAAGGCCGCGCTGGAGGTCAGTTGAGCAGCGACTTGTTGGCAACTGTTGGCGACCAGTGGCTGAAGGTCATCTGTGGTGGATTTGAGATCGGCGAAGTAGCTGCTGACATAATTCTGGATATCGGAAAGGAGCGTGTCGTACTTAATGTCTCGTTTATGCCAGGTCACGAAAAATTGCAGGGTACTCACCAGGAGCGCGACGATAAGCCCCGTTAACATACAGGAAAGCAGGATTTTCTGATTGGATGAAGAGGAGCGTTTAAACATAGTTCCTTATGTTTACCTGAGTTAACCGCTTATTCTGTATGAATATAACCTGAAATGACTCACCTTGTGAGATTTTTCTTAGTCACAAGACAAAGCAAAAAAAAAGCACCGCCGAAGCAGTGCTTTTCAAAATGTCTCATCAGGATAGCCAAGGGATAGCTGCCAAACGAAATTAACTGCGGCTCAGGACCCGGCGAGCTTCGTTGTAACGTTTTTTCCAGTAAGGTTCGTTCATGCTGGAAATGATAACGCCGCTGCTGGTCGAGGCGTGTACGAACTGGTTATTGCCGATATAAATACCGACGTGACGGCCAGTGGAGCCAGCACGGAACAGAACCAGATCGCCTGTGCGCAGGTTAGTGCGCGAAACGGATTTACCCGTTTCCTGTTGTTCGTAGGTTGAGCGAGGAAGCTCTAAACCAAATTGCTCGCGGAACGTACGTTGTACGAAGCTTGAACAATCAATACCTTTTTTGGTGCTGCCGCCAAGGCGGTAACGCACGCCTTTCCAGTCAGCATACTGGTCCATAATACGTGATTTAACATCTATATTACGGACCATATTTTCAAATTCATCCTGAGAGGCTTGCAGTGAAGAGTTATCTCCATTGCCCACAGCATGCGTCTCAGAATGCATATTCCTGGCGGTGTTCGTTGTGCTACATGCAGAAAGCAGAACCGCAACTGCTATCGCGGGTATGCCCCGCAAGATATATCTCAAAATCGGTTGAGATTTGACCATTTTGTTTGTTTTCCCTTGAAGTCCTTAACGATAAATATCGTTATAAAAAATGCCAAACGTGACGAGACTAATTACCATCGCACGATGAGACAATTCTTTAAGGTCAAATCTGTGGCAGAACGCACAAATTTATTCCTGAAGAGAATAATTATCCCGCGAGGCAAAACGAGTTCGAGATTACCCGATCGGTCCGGTCATTGCGAGTGAATTTACGTGATTTCTTATAAGAAAAATTGATACAGAAAGTGAATAACCGGCATTGCCTAAATTAAGAACAATCGGGATAAAAAAGACGCAACCCAATCATTTTAAAGATGAATAAGATGACGGGAGAATGACAGCCAGAATGATGAAATATCGACAAGCATCATCAGGGAATCAGAGTTTTCCCTGATGATGTTAATTAATGTGCGTTATTTGTTTAAAAAATGTTTGTTTTTACCGGGCAGATAATTCGCAAACAGAGTGACTAATCGGTCGCTTAACGGTGTCATTAGCCACCAGGGCAGACCAATCAAGACGACAGTCATGGAACCGATCACGATATCGGTGAGCCAGTGAGCGCCAATCATTATGCGTGGAAAGGCAAAAACCACAGCGATAATAAGGCCGATTATTCCGGCGACTTTTCCGAAATAACGCAGCATAAATGCGGAAAAAATAAGCAGCATCATACCGTGATCGCCGGGGAAACTGTCTCTGGACGCATCTTTAGTCGGAATATGCAGCAGTTCGCTGACGCGATAAATATTATCCAGCATCAGAGTAGGGCTGGCGCGTTTAACGGGAATAAGCGCCTGGCCTAACTGATTTAATACCACTGCGGTGAGCAGCATAACCAGGCCAATAGCGACAATGCGTCGGCGACCTTCCGACGTTTCTTTCAGCCAAAAATGCAGCATCAAGGCGCCCATTGCCAGCAATGAGCAACCATCAAATGCCCGGTTATTGGTAATAGCAACAATCCACAAGAACTGCGGGCTTTCCACCAGTTTCTGGTTAAAGAAGCGGAAAACGCCCGTATCCAATGAAGACCAGATCCCATGTCCGGCAGGAAGATACCAGGACAGAAACAGCGCCAGCCCCGCAATATTGAGTAGGAGAATAAGAGGGTATCGGGTTTTCATCATCGTTTACCATTGCTATAAAAACGAAGGCAACCTTACGCGTTAGCGTCTAAACGAAGTCTCAACAATGCACTCTGTAGCGTATTCCAGTCGGTCTCAGTATCGGCGATGAGTTCAATACGGCTATCCGGTGGCGCGACGTTTTGCGTCTCAATATGCCAGTCGTCTCCCTGGCGGTTAATGCGCACCAGCCCTTCCTTTATACGCATGACACCTTTCACGCGCCCCACGGGGGCAAGACGGGACCATTCCAGCAGACCGATGGTATCGAACACCGTATCGGCGTCAAAAATCCAACCGCAGGCCTGATGGCCCTGGCCGCTGTTCAGGCTGCGCCGCCAGCGCTGCTGTGACGGCAGACTCAATGCCGCCAGTCCCTTTTTGTCTGCATGGCTATGGGCGTGCTCTGCGCTTGCAGGAAGCTCTGCCAGGTTTAGTCGGGGTAAATCCAGTAACTGCCCGTCAATTTGCCCATGGTCGGCATGAACCAACTGGCGATTACCGCCGTAGTGTTGCCACCATGTTTGCAAGGCGTTTTCGCTTTCCGCTGTGGCGCGGTCGGCTTTATTGGCAACAATGATATCTGCGGCGGCCAACTGATCGCGGAAATTGTCATTGGCGACGCTTTTTTCATCCAGTAACAGCCGGGGGTCAAGAATACAGAGGGTCGCGCGCAGATCGATCCACGGTTCGTAAACCGGTGCGGTGAATAAATCCAGAATTTGTTTGGGGTGTCCGAGGCCGGTGGGTTCAATCAGCAATCGATCGGGTTTTCCCTGACGCAGCAGCGTATTGAGGCCAACCTGCATCGGTAGACCGTTAACGCAGCACATACAGCCGCCGGGGATCTCTTTTAGCAATGCGCCGCTGTCGGCTAACAGGGCGCCATCAATACCTACTTCACCAAACTCATTGACCAGCACGGCCCACTTCTCTGCGGGATCCTTGTTCGCCAATAGATGAAGAATAGAGGTGGTTTTGCCACTGCCGAGAAAACCAGTGATGAGATTGGTTTTAGTCACAATTACTCCAGAATCATAAATTACCGTAATGGCATTTAACAATCCTGGCGAAAAATGGGGAAAAAGAGAAGGGGTGAGGGGACGAAGACGTGCTTCGTCCTGTTTAATGGCAGAAATCGTTAATTTTTTAACGTTTCAATGACAGCCTGATGCGCACCGTATTGGGCAATACGTTGCCAGGCCTGTTGAATGGCCGCGACAAACTGCGGATTCTGTACGAGATCGGCGGCGAAAATCTCATGCAGCGAAAGCAGGGCGCTGACGCGTTCTGATTCAGTGCTCTGTGCCACCAGAGCGGCAATTTTCTCACTGAGCGGGTCACGAATATCAATCGTAGCGCCTGAATCATCCACACCGCTCACGTAGCGCATCCAGCCTGCGATGCCGAGCGCCAACAGCGGCCACTCGCTTTGACGTGCTAAATGCACGCGGATCCCTTCCAGCATTCGCTGGGGTAATTTCTGGCTACCATCCATCGCGATTTGCCAGGTTTTGTGTTTCAGCGCCGGATTGGCAAAGCGGTCCAGCAGGCTTAAGGCATACTGGTTTAAATCAACATCGGTAATTTGCAGCGTGGGGGCCTGTTCGGTGAGCATTAGCCGGTAAGCGGCTTCACGAAATGCGCTATCCTGCATACAGTCGCTGATGTGCTGGAATCCGGCCAGATAGCCGAGATAAGCGAGAAACGAATGGCTGCCGTTCAGCATCCGCAGTTTCATTTGTTCCCACGGCAAGACGTTTTCAACCATCTGGACACCCGCGGTTTCCCATTGCGGACGACCACAGACAAAGTTGTCTTCAATCACCCACTGAATAAACGGCTCGCAGCTGATTGCGCAAGGATCGGCAACGCCCAGCTCACGGGCGATTTCAGCCAGCGACTCTTCGGTGGCGGCGGGAACAATCCGATCCACCATAGTACCCGGGAAACTGACGTGTTCCTGGATCCAGTGCGCCAGCTCAGGAGAGCGTTTTTCCGCCATCCCCAGTACGGCATTTTTTACCACATGACCATTGTCCGGGATGTTATCGCAGGAAAGGACGGTAAACGGCTGCAGTCCACGTTCACGTCGGCGGTGCAGCGCTTCTACGATTATACCGGGGGCGGAGTGCGGTTCAGCCGGTGTCTGCAGATCGTGAATAATACGCGCATTAGAGAGATCTAACGAACCCGTCGCCGGATCGATGCAGTAGCCTTTTTCAGTGATGGTTAACGAGACAATCGCGATCTGAGGCTCGCAGAATTTTTCAATAATGGCCGCCAGCGAATCCAGTGTGGCGTTCAGGCATTCGTTAACGGCACCGATAACAATAGGCTGGTTGCCGTTAACCCCTTTTTCTAACACGGTAAATAAATGATCCTGTTCGCGAAGCTGACGCATCAGCCGATCGCCACTGAACAGGCTGATCTCGCAAATCCCCCAGTCTCCGCCCTGCGCATTCAGCACCCTGTCGGTTAATAACGCCTGATGGGCGCGATGAAAAGCACCGAAACCAAAATGTACAATCCGCGTTTTTAATTTTTGGCGGTCGTACTGCGGCATCATGACATTTTCCGCCAGTGGCGCTGAGGCAATAGTTTTCATTAAATACACCTGATTAACCATTAATTAACAATGGCAGTATAAAGTTATATGACAGCAAATTGAATTGGTGTGCCTCATTTATCCGGGGAATGTGAGCTGGATCAATCAATGATAGGCCATCTGTTGAACATCTCCGGGATGGCTGTATGGTAGTCGTCATTCAGGTAGTTTAATTTGGTATAACAACTTGTGAGGTGAAACAATGGAACAAACCTGGCGTTGGTACGGACCTAACGATCCGGTATCGCTTGATGATGTGCGTCAGGCTGGCGCAACGGGTGTTGTGACCGCCTTGCACCACATTCCCAACGGTGAAGTGTGGCCGGTAGAAGAGATTCAACAGCGTCAGGCTATTCTGGCTGAAAAAGGGCTGACCTGGTCGGTGGTGGAAAGTATTCCTGTCCACGAAGATATCAAAACGCGTTCAGGCCAGTATCAAACGTGGATTGCCAATTATCAGCAAAGTATCCGTAATCTGGCGACCTGCGGCATCGATACCGTGTGCTATAACTTCATGCCGATCCTCGACTGGACACGTACCGATCTCGAATATCAGCTGCCGGACGGCTCCAAAGCGCTACGTTTTGACCAGATTGCTTTTGCGGCCTTCGAACTGCATATTCTTCAGCGCCCAGGCGCCGCAGCGGATTACACCGCAGAAGAACAACGCCAGGCGCTGAATTACTTCAATGCTATGAGCGATGCCGATATCGAAAAGCTGACCCGCAATATCATTGCCGGCCTGCCCGGTGCGGAAGAGGGCTATACGCTGGATCAGTTCCGTGCGCGCCTCGCTGAATATGACGGCATCAGCAAAGACGATCTGCGCGATAATATGGCGGTATTCCTGCGGGAGATTGTGCCTGTGGCGGAAGAAGTCGGCGTGCGTCTGGCTGTTCACCCTGACGATCCGCCGCGTCCGATCCTCGGCCTGCCGCGCATTGTTTCGACTATCGAAGATATGCAGTGGCTGAAAGAAACCGTCGACAGCATCAATAACGGTTTCATCATGTGCACCGGTTCCTACGGCGTGCGCGCCGATAACGATCTGGTGAAAATGATCGAAACCTTTGGCGATCGAATCCACTTCACGCATCTGCGCTCCACCTGCCGTGAAGATAACCCGAAAACCTTCCACGAAGGTGCGCACCTGCAAGGCGATGTGGATATGGTATCGGTGGTTGCTGCCATCCTGAGCGAAGAACAGCGCCGTAAAAAGGCGGGCGATTTGCGTCCTATTCCGATGCGTCCGGATCACGGACACCAGATGCTTGACGACCTGCACAAGAAAACCAACCTAGGCTACTCCGCGATTGGTCGCCTGAAAGGGCTGGCGGAAGTTCGCGGCGTTGAGCTGGCGTTAAAACAAACGCAGTTCCGCGATCTGCTGTAAGGTTAACAACAGGGATTGTGCCGCAGGCGCGATCCCTGAAATTCATCAAGGCTGCGCTAGCGCCTGCTCCAGTACCGACAGCACCTTTTTGATCTGCTGTATCTGCAATCCGCCAAACCCGAAAAACATAACAGCATCGCTGTTCTCCCTACGCCATGCGGCTCCTGAGCCATTTTCAATATCTGGCAGAGTGTCAAAGCGGATCCCTGCCAGCAGGCAGCGCTGTTGCAGCCTGGCTATCATATCTGGGTGTCTGTCAACGCGTAACGAGAGGTGCAGACCCGCCGTTGCGCCAGCGATTTTCCCTGACGGAAACAGAACAGAAAGGCCATCGCGTAACAGATTGAGGCGCGCCGCATAGTTGCAGGCCAGCTTGCTGATGTGCGAGTAAAACACCTGATTTTGCATTAATTCGGCTAAAAATTGCTGCAATAACCACTGACTGCCATTGTTATTGAGTGCTTTCATATTCTTTACTGCCGGGAGCAGTTCATCAGGACAAATGAGATAGCCAAGACGCGTTCCCGGCCCCAGCGTTTTGGAAAATGTCCCCATGTAGATAACCCGGTTGTGATAATCCATAGCTTTCAGGGCAGGAAGGGGGTTCTCGCCATAGGTAAAAACAGCATCGTAGTCGTCTTCAAGGATATAAGCGCCGACGCGCTGCGCCCACGTCAATAATGACTGACGGCGCTCCAGCGAAAGGACGCTTCCCATTGGATACTGGTGAGCCGGAGTCACATAGCAAAGCTGGGTTTCATATTCGGGTAATTTATCTGTTTGCAGCCCGTGGTTATCTACAGCAATTGACGTAATGTCTGCACCGTAATAATTAAACAGATGCCATGCGCCAGAATAGCAAGGGGATTCGGCCACAACGTGGCACCTTTTTTGCTGACTGACGGCATGATGAACAATAAATATTTGACTGAGCAGCGACAATCCTTCCTGAATCCCATTGGTAATGATGATGTTCTCCGCCCGGGTATTAATGCCGCGAGATAAATTAAGGTACCTGGCTAGTTGCTCACGCAGTGAAAATAATCCATTTGATGAATGATATCGGGTAAACAATTGCTCTTTAAGTACGCTTGGCGCGTTATTCCATTTTCGCCAGCTTGCCCAGGGAAAAGCATTGGGATCGGGGACGCCCATCCGGCAGTAGCACTCCCGCCCAGGCTCTGCGTAAACATCGGTAGAGACCCCGGCCGCTTTTGGTGTTACTGGCGGAGAGCCCTGGGGTACGGACACATGCGCTGGGGTTACACGTACAGGCGTGGTGAATATCACCTCATAGCCAATGCCGTGTCGGCTCTTAATTAATCCAGCCGCCATCAGCTTATCATAGGCCATCACTACCGTTATTTTGGCAATGTTCAATGCCTGAGCCTGCTCGCGAATAGAGGGGAGTTTATCTCCACACAGCAAATCACCCCGCTGAATGGCCTGTAAATAAAATTGAAATATCTGCAACTGCAGCGGAGTCCGGCTTTCTCTATCGAGAGTCAGTTTGAGCATGATAAATTCCTTATTTATAGATGGTGATTATATTACGGACTTCTGCTCTTTACTATTTGACGAACCTCATAGAGTGGATGCTGTTCCTATAATCTGCCTTCGCTGTCTCTATTTTTGATTTTTATTATCCCTTAGCGTGTCGCTATTAAAAAAATGGAGGCAAGCATGTCGTGGATAAGAAAAAACGCACTATGGTGCGCATTCGCCGGGGCGGTAGCAATGGCCCTGGCTATTTGGGGAACGTGGCAAGGCGTTCATTACACCAGTTCTACCGAGTTTTGTTTATCGTGTCACTCGATGCGCACATCTGGCGAGGAGTATAAAACCAGCGTGCATTTTCGTAATGCTTCTGGTGTGCGTGCGGAGTGTAAGGATTGTCATATTCCGCCAGGCATCGTCCCAACGCTGGTTCGTAAAACGCAAGCCTTAAACGACCTCTACCACACCTTTATCTCTCCTTCGATCGATACCCCGGAAAAATTTGCCGCAAAGCGGGCGGAGTTGGCCCAGCGAGAATGGGCGCGCATGAGCGCGAATAATTCAGCGGCGTGTAAATCCTGCCATAGCTACGAGGCGATGGATCACGGCAAGCAATCGGCAAATGCAGCGGCGCAAATGACCGCGGCGGCGGCAAAAGACAGTAACTGTATCGATTGTCACAAAGGCATTGCCCATCACAAACCCGATATGAGCAGCGGTTTTCGCGATCGTTACAAGCAGCTGCAGCGTCAGGGAGAGCAGTTACCCACGGCGACGACGCTGTATTCGTTAGGCGAAAAATCACTGACTGCGACAGCAGAGAGCCCGGCAGGTAAAGCCATGCTGTACCCGGCAACGCAAGTGCGTGTGCTGAAAAGAGAAGGAAAAAACGTTCAGATAGAGCTGACCGGCTGGCGGGAAAGCAAAGGACGGGGACGGGTGATTACCCAGTATATGGGTAAACGCGTTTTTGCTGCCGTATTAGATGCCTCGCTGATGAGCAACGTGAAGGTTGAGCAAACACAGGTTGATCCGGAGTCACATCAGGAGTGGCAGCAGGTCAGCGTGATGGCCTGGAGTTCGGCGGAGGGTTTTACCGACAATATTGACCCCCTCTGGCAATACGCCGATCAGATGTTGCAATCCACCTGTAGCGCTTGCCACAGCACGCCGCCGCCGACCCGTTATTCCGCGAATGGCTGGATCGCCGGACTGAAATCCATGTCCACCTACTACCGGCTTAATCCGGTGGAAGACCGTACGTTGTTGAAATATCTCCAGACTCACGCCAGCGATATACCTCAACCTAACAATTCAAAAGGATAATTTATGGATATTCATGATTTTAATCCGTCACGTCGACGGTTTTTAAGTGGAATGCTGGCAGTCGGTGCCGTCAGCGCTTTAGGGCCAAATCCACTGATCTCAAAGGTCTGGGCAGCGGGTGAAAACCCGGAGCAATGGATCCAGTCTGGCTCGCACTTTGGCGCTTTTGAAGCCAAAGTCGTGAACGGTGAATGGGTCGATACCCGCCCCTTCAAACATGACAAATACCCCTGCGATATGCTCAATGCCGTTCGGGAGGTGGTCTACAACCCATCGCGTGTGCGCTACCCGATGGTGCGGCTGGACTGGCTGCGCAAGCGTGAAAAGTCAGATCGCAACCAGCGCGGCGATAATCGCTTTGTCCGTGTGAGCTGGGATCAGGCGTTGGATCTGTTCTATGAAGAGCTTGAACGAGTACAAAAGACCTACGGATCTTCTGGTGTCTTTACCGGGCTGGCGGACTGGCAAATTGTTGGCAAATTTCATAAGGCCGGTGGCGCGATGGATCGGGGACTCGGCTTGCACGGTAGCTATGTAACGACCGTCGGCGACTACTCGGCAGCCGCAGCGCAGGTGATTTTGCCGCATGTGATTGGTTCGCTGGAAGTTTATGAGCAGCAAACGTCACTCCCGATGGTTATCGAAAATACCCAAACCATCGTGCTGTGGGGCTGCGATCCTATCAAGAATCTGCAGATCGAGTTCCTGGTTCCCGATCACGATGCGTTTGGCTATTGGCAGCAGATTAAAGAAGCGGTTGCGCAGGGTAAGATGCGCGTTATCAGCGTTGATCCGGTGCGTAGCAAGTCGCAAAACTATCTTGGCTGTGAGCAGTTGGCGCTGCGACCGCAAACGGATGTCGCGTTATTGCTGGCGCTGGCGCATACCCTGTACGAAGGAAAACTGTATGACGTGGCGTTCATTAACGATTATACCGTGGGCTTTGAACAGTTCTTGCCGTATCTGCTTGGGGAAAGCGACAAGCAGCCGAAAAACGCCGAATGGGCGGCGGAAATCTGCGGTCTGACGGCGGAGCAGATCCGCGACTTCGCCCGCCTGCTGGTCAAAGGCCGGACACAGTTTATGGGCGGCTGGTGCGTGCAGCGTATGCACCATGGCGAGCAGTATCCGTGGATGCTGGTGGTGCTGGCCAGCATGGTTGGCCAAATTGGCTTGCCGGGCGGCGGAGTAGGGTTTGGCTGGCACTATAACGGCGGCGGGACGGTCACTTCTGCCGGTCCCGTCCTGTCCGGCCTCGGGAGCATCAACAATCCCCCGGCCGCGAAATACAAAGCGGATTTCCGCGGCGCTTCAGAGCATATTCCTACCTCGCGAATGATCGATTGTCTGCTGGCGCCAGGCAAAAAGATCGCTTTCAATGGTGAAACATTAACTTTCCCTGATATCAAAATGGCGATTTTCAGCGCTGCCAATCCGTTCCATGCGCAGCAGGATCGTAACCGCATGATCGAGGCGTGGAAGAAGCTGGAAACCGTGGTCGTTCTGGATCATCAGTGGACAGCATCCTGTCGTTTTGCCGATATCGTCCTGCCTGTGACCACGCGCTTTGAGCGTAATGACATTGAGCAGTTCGGTACACACTCGAATAAAGGGCTGATGGCGATACATCAGGTGGTTAAACCGCAGTTTGAAGCGCGACATGACTTTGATGTCTTTGCCGGTCTGTGCAAACGCTTTGGTCAGGAAGAGACATACCGCGAAAAGCGGGATGAAATGCAGTGGATAAAAGCCATTTATGATGAGGGCGCGAAAACGGGAGCGTCCCTTGGCGTGAGTATGCCGAACTTCGAGAGTTTCTGGGAGGGCGAAGGATACATTGAATATCCTGCCGGGAAGCCGTGGGTGCGTCACGGAGAATTTCGCGAACAGCCGGATATCAACCCGTTAGGAACACCCTCTGGTCTGATTGAAATTTACAGCAAAACCATCGCGGGCTTTGCCTACGAGGACTGCCCGGGGCATCCGGTGTGGATGGAACCCTTTGAGCGTACCCATGGCAGCAAAACAGATAAATATCCGCTGCATCTGCAGTCCTGCCATCCGGATAAACGTCTGCACTCCCAGTTGTGCTCAAGCGAGGCGTTTCGTAACACCTATGCGGTGGCAGGAAGAGAGCCGCTGTACATGAGCGAGTCGGATGCCCGCGCACGTGGCCTGAAAGCCGGGGATATTGCGCGCGTGTTTAACGCCAGAGGCCAGGTGCTGGCCGGGGTGGTGATCAGTCCGGATTACGCGCCTGGCGTCGTCCGGATTCATGAAGGCGCGTGGTATTCGCCGCAGGAAGGCGGGAAAGCGGGCACATTATGCACTTATGGCGATCCGAATGTGCTGAGTGCGGATATCGGTACATCACAACTGGCGCAGGGGCCTTCGGCGCATACGGTGCTGGTCGAGGTGGAGCGGTACCAGGAGAATGCCCCGCAGGTCACAGGCTTTGGCGGGCCGGAGGTTGTGAAAGAGGAGGGGGCAAGTGCAGCATAATCATATTCATCGACAGCGGGCGGCGGTGTACCAGTGGTTTTCGCAACTGCTGTTCCGCGAGCTGGACGAGGAGCAACTCATCCGCCTGGAAAGTGGGGAAAGCCGAAAGTGGCTGGCGTCGTTGACGGCTATCCCTGGGTTATCCGTTGATGTCAAAAACCTGGAACGTAGTCTCGTTCGGGCGCTGCGCCGGGAAAGCCGACAGCTGGAGCTGGCGGCGGACTATGCCTCGTTGTTTTTGCTGGCACCTCCTGGCGGTGTTTCACCTTATGCGGGGTATTATCCGCATACGACCGCGCCTGAAGAACGCAAGGAAATGAATGTGCTGTTAGTCGAGTATGGGCTGACCCCGCAGGACAACGAGCCTGCCGACCATATTGCTGTACAGCTGGCACTGATGGCGAGAATGGTTACCAAAAAGGAGACGTTATCGGCACAATATTACTTTTTGCATCATCACATTATGTGCTGGGCACCCCTGCTACGGGAAAGTTGTTTACACCGGGACGAAGAGGGGGTTTATCCTCAGGCGGTTAACGTCATAACGCATTTTATGCGTGAGGATGAGCTGTATCTGGAATCTATGTTGGTGGATGATTTTTACCTCAGCAGCCAGGGCTGAAAAGAACAAAGGGACAGCAAATGCTGTCCCTTTTCACCGCTGTCGCAGCAGAAAAGTTAGTCTGCGCGGCCCATATAGCGACGTTCTTCGATATGAATACGGATTTTTTCACCTGCACTCAGATATTCAGGAACCAGGATAACCAGACCGGTGCTCATGGTCGCTGGTTTGTTACGCGCACTTGCTGACGCGCCTTTAATGCCTGGTGCCGTTTCAACGATTTCCAGGTCTACCGTTTGCGGCAGTTCAAGCGCCAGCAGCTGGCCGTCCCAGGTCAGTACCTGCATATCCGGCATTCCGCCTTCCGGGATGAACAGCAATTCTTCTTCGATCTGGTCTTTGGTGAAGGTATAAGGGGTATAGTCTTCTTTATCCATGAAGACGTATTCGTTGCCATCGACATAGGAGAAATCAACGCCACGACGGCTCAGGGTGACGGTATCAACGATGTCATCGCCTTTGAAGCGCTCTTCAACTTTCAGACCGGTACGAACATCAGAAAAACGCATTTTGTACAGCGTGGCGGCGCCACGTGCGGTTGGTGATTGAATATCAATATCTTTTACAATCAGCAGTTTGCCGTTGTAATTCAGTACCATACCTTTTTTAATTTCGTTCGCTCTTGGCATCGAAAAAATCCTGTAATGAGGAGTGTCTAAAATATCGCGTAAAACTACTCGCGCCGGGGCATTCAGGCAAGCGGAATTGATGCTTTTGCTGGTGCAAAAAAGGTGTTACTGTGCGCTTCCTGCACAATCCGATGGTTTACGATAAAGAGAGTACTGTATGGAATGCCGTCCGGATTGTGGTGCATGTTGCACCGCGCCTTCAATTTCCAGTGCCATCCCCGGCATGCCTGATGGCAAGCCCGCTAATACACCATGCGTTCAGCTGGATGAATCCCTGCGTTGTAAAATTTTTGCTTC
Source organism: Citrobacter sp. Cb023 (assembly GCF_030336805.1). Classification (NCBI taxonomy): domain Bacteria; kingdom Pseudomonadati; phylum Pseudomonadota; class Gammaproteobacteria; order Enterobacterales; family Enterobacteriaceae; genus Citrobacter; species Citrobacter sp. Cb023. Next base: position 220,346 of record NZ_JAOWCV010000034.1, read on the forward strand.
GCCTCTGCGGCCAAAAGTGTGCGCCGGTTTACAGCCCAGTGCGGAAATGTGCGGACAGACGACGCACCAGGCCATGGTCTATCTCATTGAGCTCGAGGCGCTGACCGCACCTTAAACGTCTTTGATGCGCGTCAGACACGCGACGGTGGCGACGATCATCATCAACGCAAACCAGAATACCGCGTGATAGTTCCAGATTTCAGCGGCAATACCCGCCAACGATCCGGCAATAATCCAGCCCACGCGAATGGTATTTGTATAGAGAGTTGTGGCTGAACCCGCTTGTCCCGGCATCAGATCCTGGAAATAGAGCATGCCAATCCCGCCGAGGATGCCGATGTAAATCGCGTTCAGCAGCTGTAAGCCAAGCAATATCGCCGGAGAGTGGGCCAACAGCATGCCGGCATAAAAGAAAAATCCGGCGACAACGGCGATTCTCATCAACAGGCGTTTGCCCAGACGCTTCGCGAAGTATCCGGCAATCAACATGGTTGGGATTTCCAACCCCGCGGCAGTTCCCATCATGATGCCCGCCAGCTTTTCCGGCAGATGCAGTTCGTTGATAATAAACAACGGCATATTAATGATATAGAGACTGTTAGTCCCCCACATTAATGTGCAGATAACAAACAGCAGCAGCGTGTCGCGTCGATTGCGGCGCGGGGCTTCTACCGCGCCTGTCGCGAGAGGCACATTTTTACTCATCGAGGGTAAGAACAGCCAGACCATTACGCCGCAGACAACAAACGCCACCGCCGCGCTGAGGTACATCACCGTAAAGCTAAACCCCATGGCCAGCGCGTAGGCCAGCGGCGGGCCAATCACCCAGGCCAGCGAAACCTGCGCACGTAATATTGAACTGAACATGACGGCTTCCCGACCCGTACGGTCGGCGTGCTCGCGGGCGAGAGCAAACATTTGCGGGTTGGCGGTCGAACCAAAACTGCTGAGGAATACCCCGACAAACAGCAGAATAAAATAGTTACGGTTCCAGGCGAACAGCACGCAGGCCAACATCCCCAGCACGCAGCAAAACACAATCAGGTTTTTGCGATCGCCTTTTTTATCCGAACGTCCGGCCAGAAACTGACTCACCAAAATGCCGATTACGGCGCTACCGGTAAAAAAGAACCCGACCATGCCGGGACGGGCATGGACTTCATCCGTCAGAAAAAGGCTGAGCGTTGGCGTCTGCAACGCACCGGCGATACCCGTCAGAAACGCGACAAGCAGGAACGCCGAAGACGTTAAATCAAACGCCTTGGGTGTGGCGGCTACGGGGGTGTTGTGCATGTTTTGATATCAATAATGTGAAGAGACGCGGAGTTTACGCTGCTTGTCAGAAAATAAACAGGGAGCCAAATCAAAATCGGCATCAAAAATCAAAATAGCATTTCAGTCAGAGAAAGCAGTTTGCTGACGCTGCTGAATCTGACAGGCTGACGCCGTTTTTGCGTCAGCAATTTTTTCTCCTCCGCGGAGAAAATGTGCGTTATCTCTAAATTCAGCAAGTAATTTGTCAACTTTACTTGTGTGCTGAAGAAAAAAGAGCAAGACTTCTTGAAACGTTTCAGCGTCATCTCGCCATAACTGATGGAGTCAGGTGACGCCTTTTTTCTCATGTTAGCTGAATCGTTTCAAATCAGCGGGAGAGGAGAACCATGTTCCAGTTATCTGTTCAGGATATTCACCCGGGCGAACAGGCCGGGAATAAAGAAGAGGCTATTCGCCAGGTTGCCGCTGCCTTAGTGCTGGCAGGTAACGTAGCGGAAGGCTACGTCGATGGCATGCTGGCGCGTGAACAACAGACGTCCACGTTCCTCGGCAACGGTATTGCTATTCCTCACGGTACGACGGACACGCGCGATCGGGTGCTGAAAACCGGCGTGCAGGTGTTTCAGTTTCCGCAGGGCGTGATCTGGGGTGAAGGGCAGGTTGCTTATGTGGCAATCGGCATCGCCGCCAGCTCTGATGAGCACCTCGGTTTACTGCGTCAGCTGACGCATGTGCTGAGCGATGACTCCGTCGCTGAACAGCTGAAATCTGCGACCACGGCGGAAGAGTTGCGCGCGTTGCTGATGGGGGAAAAGCAAAGCGAACAGCTGAAGCTTGATAACGAAACGCTGTCGCTGGACGTCGTTGCCAACTCGCTGGTCACGCTGCAGGCTCTCAACGCCGCACGGCTGAAAGAGGTCGGCGCGGTTGACGCCACCTTTGTGGCCAGAGCCATTAATGAGCAACCGATGAATCTCGGTCAGGGGATCTGGCTGAATGACTGTGCTGAAGGCAATGTGCGCAGCGCCATTGCGGTCAGCCGCGCAGCAACAGCGTTCGATGTACAAGGTGAAGCGGCAGCCCTGCTGGTGACCGTCGCCATGAATGACGAACAACCGGTTGCGGTGCTGAAGCGCCTTGGCGATCTGCTGCTGAATAATAAAGCTGACCGTTTGTTGAAAGCCGATGCGGCAACGGTGCTGGCGCTGCTGACCAGCGATGATGCCTTAACTGATGATGTACTGAGCGCCGAATTTATTGTGCGCAATGAGCATGGTTTACACGCCCGCCCGGGCACCATGCTGGTGAATACGATTAAACAATTTAACAGTGAAATTACCGTGACAAATCTTGATGGAACCGGCAAGCCGGCGAATGGACGCAGTCTGATGAAAGTTGTGGCATTAGGCGTGAAGAAAGGACATCACCTGCGCTTTACCGCCCAGGGTGAAGATGCTGAACAGGCGCTGAAAGCGATTGGCGAAGCCATCGCGGCGGGTCTTGGGGAGGGCGCGTAATGAGCAGACGTGTTGCTACTATCACCCTTAACCCAGCCTACGATCTGGTGGGTTTCTGCCCGGAAATTGAACGCGGTGAAGTGAACCTGGTTAAAACGACCGGTCTTCACGCGGCAGGGAAAGGGATTAACGTCGCTAAGGTTCTGAAAGATTTAGGTATCGATGTAACGGTGGGTGGTTTCCTCGGTAAAGACAACCAGGATGGTTTTCAGCAGTTGTTCAGCGAACTGGGTATCGCCAACCGTTTTCAGGTTGTACAGGGGCGTACCCGTATCAACGTCAAGCTGACCGAAAAAGACGGCGAAGTGTCCGATTTCAATTTCTCCGGCTTTGAAGTCACCCCGGCTGACTGGGAACGCTTTGTGAATGACTCGCTGAGCTGGCTGGGCCAGTTCGACATGGTGTGCGTCAGCGGCAGTTTGCCGACCGGCGTTAGCCCGGAAGCATTCACCGACTGGATGACGCGCCTGCGCAGTCAGTGTCCTTGCATTATCTTTGATAGTAGTCGTGAAGCATTAGTGGCCGGTCTGAAAGCGGCACCGTGGCTGGTGAAACCAAACCGTCGTGAACTGGAAATCTGGGCAGGCCGTAAGCTGCCAGAAATGAAAGATGTGATTGAAGCTGCACATGCGTTGCGCGAGCAGGGTATTGCTCACGTGGTGATTTCACTTGGCGCGGAAGGTGCGCTGTGGGTTAACGCTTCGGGTGAGTGGATTGCTAAACCGCCGTCAGTCGAGGTGGTAAGCACCGTAGGCGCGGGTGATTCAATGGTTGGCGGCCTGATTTACGGCCTGCTGATGCGTGAATCCAGTGAACACACCCTGCGTCTGGCAACCGCTGTTGCCGCCCTGGCGGTAAGCCAAAGCAATGTGGGCATTACCGATCGTCCTCAGTTGGCCGCAATGATGGCGCGTGTCGACTTAAAACCGTTTAACTGACAGCAGGAGAGGCATAATGAAAACGCTGCTGATTATTGACGCTAATCTCGGCCAGGCTCGCGCTTATATGGCGAAAACCCTGCTTGGAGCGGCGGCGCAGAAAGCACATCTGGAAATTATTGATAATCCTAATGATGCCGAACTGGCAATTGTTCTGGGCGACACGCTTCCTGCCGACAGTTCGCTGAACGGCAAAAAAGTGTGGCTGGGCGATATTGGTCGTGCGGTTGCGCATCCTGAACTTTTCCTCAGCGAAGCGAAAGGCCACGCAAAACCTTATAGCGCTCCGGTTGCGACAGCGTCCGTGGCCAGTAGCGGTCCAAAACGCGTGGTGGCGGTGACGGCTTGTCCAACTGGCGTTGCCCATACGTTTATGGCCGCTGAAGCTATTGAAACAGAAGCGAAAAAACGTGGCTGGTGGGTGAAGGTTGAAACCCGTGGTTCTGTTGGCGCAGGCAATGCCATTACGCCGGAAGAGGTGGCTCAGGCGGATCTGGTGATTGTGGCGGCTGACATTGAAGTTGATCTGGCGAAGTTTGCCGGAAAACCAATGTACCGTACTTCTACTGGCCTTGCGCTGAAGAAAACGAAGCAGGAGCTGGATAAAGCGCTGGAAGAAGCAACGCCGTACCAGCCAGCCGGCAAAGCGCAGTCTGCAACCACTGAAGGTAAGAAAGAGAGCGCTGGCGCGTATCGTCACCTGCTGACGGGCGTATCCTACATGCTGCCGATGGTGGTTGCTGGCGGTCTGTGTATTGCACTCTCATTCGCTTTTGGTATCGAAGCGTTCAAGGAGCAGGGTACGCTGGCGGCGGCGCTGATGCAGATTGGCGGTGGTTCAGCTTTCGCGCTGATGGTGCCGGTTCTGGCGGGCTACATCGCGTTTTCCATCGCTGACCGTCCGGGTCTGACGCCTGGTCTTATCGGCGGTATGCTGGCGGTGAGCACCGGTTCCGGCTTTATTGGCGGGATTATTGCCGGTTTCCTTGCCGGTTATGTGGCGAAGCTCATCAGCACGAAGCTGAAACTCCCGCAGAGTATGGAAGCGCTGAAACCGATCCTGATCATTCCGCTGCTCTCAAGCCTGGTGGTTGGTCTGGCCATGATCTACCTGATCGGTAAACCAGTGGCGGGCATTCTGGAAGGTCTGACCCACTGGCTGCAAACCATGGGAACCGCGAACGCGGTGCTGCTTGGGGCGATTCTGGGCGGCATGATGTGTACCGATATGGGCGGTCCGGTTAACAAAGCGGCGTATGCTTTCGGTGTGGGCCTGCTTAGTACGCAAACCTACGCGCCGATGGCGGCGATTATGGCGGCGGGTATGGTGCCTCCGCTGGCCCTGGGGCTGGCAACGCTGGTGGCGCGTCGTAAGTTCGACAAAGCGCAGCAGGAAGGCGGTAAAGCTGCGCTGGTACTGGGCCTGTGCTTTATTACCGAAGGGGCTATCCCATTTGCTGCCCGTGACCCGATGCGCGTTCTGCCTTGCTGTATCGTTGGCGGCGCGATTACCGGAGCTATCTCGATGGCGGTGGGGGCTAAGCTGATGGCGCCGCACGGCGGTCTGTTCGTGCTGTTAATCCCTGGCGCAATCACTCCGGTGGTTGGATACCTGCTGGCCATTATTGCCGGTACGCTGGTAGCCGGTCTCTCCTACGCGGTGCTGAAACGCCCGGAAGCAGAGGTTGTGGCAAAGGCGGCCTGATTTAACGCTGACATCCGGGGCAGAGATTTCTCTGCCCCTTTTTTTATCCATTAAATCTGCCCGGTAGTGTTAACCGGTTCAGGCAATCATTGGCGCGATGATAAAACCAAAGGCAACGCCAGCAATGATCCCGCCAAGCCCTGGCAACATAAACGGATGGTTTAAGACATACTTACCCACGCGCGTTGTCCCGGTGGTGTCGAACTCCATTGCCGCCAGCGAAGTCGGATAAGTTGGCAGAACAAACACGCCGGTCACTGCGACATAGGAAGCCAGAATGGCCCATGTAGGTACGCCGAGCGCGACGGCAAGAGGGATAATCAGCGGCGTGGTGGCTCCCTGCGAATAGAGAAGCGCGCAGGTACCAAACAGCACCAGCGCCAACAGCATCGGATAAGCCCGTAGAATATCGCCCGCGATATCCTTTATCCCCGTTAAGTGGGCATCAATGAAGGTTGTGCCCAGCGTAACAATCCCCAGAATCACAGCCAACGAACTCATACCCGCGCGAAACGTGGATGTCAGGACAATCGCGTCTGTTGATGTTTTGCATAGCACCACCATCAGACACGCGGCAGCTAGCATGCAGATAATGATAATATCCCGGGTATTCATTGCGTTACCTGCATCGAATCCAGGGCGCAATTGAGGGCATGCGGCAAGAATAACGATGACCACCGTTGCCAGCATAAACAGGGCGACTGACAGTCTGGCACCTGGCGTTGTGCTGTTTTGCCCTGTATATTTACGCACCAGTCCTTTTTGCAGGCGTTCCAGATAGACTTCATCATCCTGTAGCTCACATCCCTGACGTGAGGCGATAAAAGCAGCGACCATCGCAGCGACAAATGAGGCAGGCAGACATACCGCCATAACCTGAATAAAGCTGATACCGTTGCCTTCCATAATAGTCAGCATAGCGGCCATTGCGGCACTGATCGGTGAACCGGATATCGCCACCTGAGAAGCGACTACGGACCCTGCGAGCGTACGGGAAGGGCGAATACCTGACTCTTTGGCAACTTCGGCAATCACCGGCAGAGTAGAAAAGACGATGAACCCTGTTCCCGCCATAATCGTCATCGACCAGGTAATAATCGGCGCAATAATATTGATATATTTAGGGTTACGGCGCATAAAATTACCGGCAATGCGAACCAGATAATCCATGCCTCCGGCGGCCTGTAGCGCCGATGCCGCCACCACCACCGTCATAATAATAAGAATAACGTCAACGGGTGGTGAACCAATTTGCAGCCCAAATCCCAGCGTTAAAATAGCCAGCCCCAGCCCGCCGCATAAACCAATACCAATTCCGCCAAGACGGATACCGAAAAATATTGCGCCCAACACTACGATAATTTCTAGCCAAATCATAATGGCCTCCGCCAGAGAGTAATTTGTAATTAAAATGGGTTTTTATTTAATGCAACAATTAAACAGGTATGGACATTCATTGTGCCAAAAGGTGATTTTTACCCACGCGTTTCTCGTACCATTTAATACCGGCACGAACCAACGAACCGGTTGAATCAATATATTTTTCAGGTGACTTTTTGACGGCTTCAGCAAGAATGACAGGAACTTCAGTACATCCGAGCACGATGACTTGTGCCCCGCGTGAGAAGAGTGCTTCAGCCTGTTCATTCATCAGCGTTTGCGCCCGCTTAGCATCACCAGCTTTTAAGCAATAGATGCTTTCCATCACTTTTTCCTGACTGGATGAGTCAGGGCTGATGCAGGTTAACCCAAGAGATTCTATGCCTTTTTGATAGAGGCCCATGTATAAAGTGGCGTTGGTGGCGAGTAATCCGATTTGCGATTTCCCGCAGTTTTTAACCTCATTGATGGTCGTTTCAACGATACTGAGCAGCTCTGTATGGCAGCACGCTTTTAATTCATTAAACCAAAAGTGGGCGGTGTTACAGGGGATCACAATACACTCGGCGCCAGCATCTTCGAGTTTATGCATATAATCGCGCATTGCCGGAAGTGGGGAATGACCATGATGCATTAACGCGTCGGTTCGGTCAGGAATGTCAGGAATAGATGAAATAATTAAGGGGATATGTTCCTGGTCACGTTGCGCAGCGGTAAAAGTGACGAATTTATTAAACAGATCGACCGTTGCAGCAGGTCCCATACCACCAAGCACGCCAATTAAACCTTTCACGATATATACCTCAATTCACCGATAATTAATATTCAGAGCCGGGTTGTGTCTGCTGATAATGTTTAACAGCAGTGAGAGGTGAGGAGAAATGCAATAATGTATGGTTCAATGCAAAAACCGCATGACTGTGGTTTATTGTGTAACCTCAGCAGGCCGGTATTCGGCCAGAGGCTCCGCGTTACGCGGTGGAAAACCGGTCGTAACCGATAGGGAGAGAAATATGTTAATGTTAAAAATGAAGCCTTGATGCAAAAAACGAATCACCAGGCGCTAATGATGAATGTCATCTCCGGAACTATTCAGGCATGATGCTTTAAGGCTAATAGGCATATTTAAATATCCGCGTGATAAGCATGAAAAATATTGAGACAAAATGGTTATATGACTTTCTGACGTTGGAGGCATGCCGTCATTTTTCCCAGGCGGCTGAGGAGCGCAACATATCCCAACCGGCATTTAGCCGGCGGATCAAGGCGCTCGAATCAGCCGTGGGTGTGCTGCTTTTTGATCGCACAACGAGCCCACTGCAACTCACGGAAGAGGGCAAGCTATTTCATTCGCAAACCCGTAGTTTGTTGCAACAGCTGGAATGCAATCTGGATGAGCTAAGCGGCCACAATTTACTGGGTGTACCCAATATCAAAATAGCGGCGGCACATTCTCTGTCGCTGACGATGTTGCCCAGATTGGTGCACTCAATGGCGGCCTGGGGGGAGGAGTTTGTCTATCACGTTGAAGCTATTGATGTTGTTCAGGCGGTGAATACTCTGCGCGAGGGGAAAAGCGATTTTATTATCTCCTTTCGGGATGAAGACTTAATGCAGTCACCTTTCTGCGGCTTGAAGGTTTTTGAGTCTGAACTGTACCCCGTGTGTGCTGCTGATGCGCAGGGTAAGGCGTTGTTTGATATCTATCAGTCGCAGGCGCCGATTCTGAACTATACCAGCACATCCTACATGGGAAGATTGGTAAACCGTCATCTGGCGGAAGTAGGCGGCATTTCAGCCCGAACGCTGTTTATGTCTTCGATGAGTGAGTTATTAAAAAATATGGCATTGGATGGGCATGGTATCGCCTGGCTGCCGGCGTGGACAATCGTAAACGAACTGCGCGAAAAGCGGCTGGTTTGTCTGCAGACGCCGGAACTGATGGTGCCTATTCAGGCTTATATTTACCGAATGGATACCCGGTTGAATAAAACGGCTGAGCACTTCTGGCGGATTTTGTACAACCATATGCCAGAAGACCTTGTTTCGCTCAGTTGATACGAACCGGATCCCCTGGCGCATCTGAAAAATCTCCGGTTATGCCGGAGTTAAACTCTTTAGACTGCTTGAATTGTGTACTACCTCTCATTTTTTCTTTCCTTTACAGACTGTATCTATAAAAAATTGTGATTCTGTTCATATCTATTGAGTTTAGATCTTGAATATGGATTTACTTTGTCAAAAACACGCTTACTATGAACATATGTTTGATAGTGAACATGTGCTCTAATAACCTGATGTGTGGCGTTGGTTATTTTTAACGAACTCATTTGTGGCAAGTTAATTGCCAGGGGACGTGCTATGCGTGAAAAGGAATACATAGTAACTATTGGCTCGGCCAATATGGATGTTGCTGGGTATTCGCATGCTTCTCTAAATTATGCGGATTCGAATCCAGGAAAGATAAAATTCACCCCCGGCGGAGTTGGACGTAACATTGCACATAATCTCGCGCTGCTCGGGAAAAATTCATGGTTACTGACGGCGGTTGGTAATGATTTTTATGGACAATCGTTATTGGCGCAAACCAATCAATCCGGAGTTCATGTTGATAAGTGTCTTATCGTTCCCGGAGAGAATACGTCCAGTTATTTATCATTGCTTGATAATACCGGTGAAATGTTGGTTGCCATTAATGATATGAGCATCACCGAACATATTTCAGCAGATTTTTTATCACAGCATCATGATTTTATTCGGCAGGCGAAAGTCATCGTCGCCGATTGCAATATCAGCGAAGATGCCCTGGCATGGGTGCTGGAAAATGCCGGAGAGGTTCCGGTGTTTGTTGACCCGGTATCGGCATGGAAATGCGTCAAAATTCGCGAGCGGCTTGGACAAATTCACACTCTTAAACCCAACCGGCTTGAAGCCGAAACGCTAAGCGGTATTGCGCTTTCCGGGCGTGATGACGTGGGTAAAGTCGCCGCCTGGTTTCATGATCGCGGCTTAAATAGGCTGGTGCTCAGCATGGGCGGTGACGGTGTTTATTACAGTGATATTGCGGGGAGCCGTGGTTGGTCACTGCCGATTAAAACTCACGTCATTAATGTTACCGGGGCTGGCGATGCAATGATGGCTGGACTGGCGTCCTGCTGGGTAGACGGCATGCCCTTTATTGATTCGGTTCGATTTGCGCAGGGTTGTTCATCAATGGCGTTAGCCTGTGAATATACCAATAACCCTGATTTGTCTGTTGCGAATGTAAGCACATTAGTGGAGAACACAGAATGTCTGAATTAACTCTTTCCTCTGAATTATTACAAATATCTCCAGAAGTACAGGAAGCATTAAACAGTAAGAAGCCGATTGTTGCACTTGAATCAACCATTATTTCTCATGGTATGCCATTTCCGCAGAATGCCCAGACAGCGATTGAAGTAGAAGAAACTATTCGTAAACACGGTGCGGTTCCTGCGACCATTGCCATTATTGGCGGAATAATGAAAGTTGGTTTAAGCAAAGATGAAATTGAGCTGCTTGGGCGAGAAGGTCATAGCGTTACGAAAGTAAGTCGTCGTGATTTGCCGTTTGTGGTCGCGGCAGGAAAAAATGGTGCAACGACGGTTGCCTCAACCATGATTATTGCCGCCCTGGCGGGAATTAAAGTATTTGCGACAGGGGGAATAGGTGGAGTTCATCGTGGTGCTGAACATACCTTTGATATTTCCGCGGATCTGCAAGAACTGGCGCATACCAATGTCACGGTAATTTGTGCCGGGGCGAAATCTATTCTTGATCTCGGCTTAACTACTGAATATTTAGAAACCTTTGGTGTGCCGTTAATTGGTTATCAAACCAACGCGTTGCCAGCATTTTTCTGCCGTACCAGTCCGTTTGAGGTCAGCATCCGTCTGGACAGTGCGAAAGAGATTGCCCGAGCCATGGCGGTGAAATGGCAAACGGGTCTCGACGGCGGTCTGGTTGTTGCGAACCCCATCCCAGAGCAGTTTGCGATGGCTGAAGAGAAAATTAATGCGGCAATCGATCGGGCGGTAAAAGAAGCGGAAGATCAGGGCGTTGTGGGCAAAGAGAGTACGCCGTTCCTGTTAGCGCGGGTTGCAGAGCTGACCGGTGGTGACAGCCTGAAATCAAATATTCAGCTGGTGTTCAACAATGCGGTACTGGCCTGTGAAATTGCGAAGGAGTATCAGCGCCTCGTCTGACAGAGTTTCCCGGGCAGAATGCGGTCGCCCGCGAATATCAAACCTACCAAAACCTGGCGATAACGCCGGGTTTCCTGGCATGAAGGGAATTTCATTATGGATATAATGAGAAGTGTTGTGGGTATGGTGGTATTACTGGCCATCGCGTTTCTGCTGTCAGTAAATAAAAAACGTATAAGTCTGCGCACGGTCGGGGCTGCACTGGTACTGCAAATCGCAATCGGCGGCATTATGCTGTACTTCCCGCCGGGAAAATGGCTGGTTGAACAGGCTGCGCTCGGTGTCCACAAGGTGATGTCATACAGTGACGCGGGAAGCGCATTTATCTTTGGCTCCCTGGTTGGGCCAAAAATGGATGTGCTGTTTGACGGAGCCGGGTTTATCTTCGCTTTTCGGGTGCTTCCGGCCATCATTTTTGTGACCGCACTGATCAGTCTTCTCTACTACATTGGCGTGATGGGGCTGTTGATCCGCATCCTCGGCGGTATTTTCCAGAAAGCGCTGAACATCAGTAAGATCGAGTCATTTGTCGCCGTAACGACGATTTTCCTCGGGCAAAACGAGATCCCGGCGATCGTGAAGCCGTTTATTGACCGCCTGAATCGCAATGAGCTGTTTACCGCTATTTGTAGTGGGATGGCCTCGATTGCTGGCTCAATGATGATTGGTTACGCCGGAATGGGCGTTCCGATTGACTATTTGCTGGCGGCATCGTTGATGGCAATTCCTGGCGGTATTTTGTTCGCGCGTATGCTGAGTCCGGCAACTGAAGAATCTCGCGTCACCTTTGAGAACCTGTCATTTACTGAAACGCCACCGAAAAGCATCATCGAAGCAGCGGCGAGCGGAGCGATGACCGGGCTGAAAATTGCTGCTGGCGTGGCGACGGTCGTAATGGCATTTGTCGCCATTATCGCGCTGATTAACGGCATTATTGGCGGAATTGGTGGGTGGTTTGGCTTTGGTCACGCCACTCTGGAAGGGATCTTTGGCTATGCGCTAGCCCCGCTGGCGTGGATTATGGGTGTGGACTGGAGCGATGCGACGCTGGCAGGCAGCTTGATCGGACAGAAGCTGGCGATTAATGAGTTTGTCGCTTATCTCAACTTCTCGCCGTATCTGCAAACGGGTGGAACGCTGGATGTGAAGACCATTGCGATTATCTCGTTTGCGCTGTGCGGTTTCGCTAACTTTGGTTCGATTGGCGTTGTCGTCGGGGCATTTTCGGCGATAGCGCCACAGCGTGCCCCGGAAATCGCGCAGCTTGGCATGCGCGCGCTGGCAGCAGCAACGCTGTCAAACCTGATGAGCGCCACTATAGCCGGTTTCTTTATTGGGCTGGCATAGCGAAAATAATGCCGGATACGCGTAGCGCCATCCGGCATTACATTTAAGCAGTTTGCAGCAAATACAAGGCGTTATCTGCTGAGAGGGTTGGGTTGTTGATGCTGACGCTGGCTCGCGATAATGCCGCGCAGGCCATGGCAAAGTGAGCGCTTTCACGAAATTCACTACCTTCCAGAAAGCTGTACAGCAATCCCGCCATAAAAGCATCGTCGGCGCCAAAACTGTCTACAACCGTATGCTCAGGAGGCGTCAGTAAAAACTGTTCTCCGTCCTTTTCGCTGCAAAAAACGGATTCATCTTCCAGGCAAACAAAGATTCGTTTTACCCCTTGCTGATGGAGACTATTAACGGCCAGTACGCGATCGGCATCTGAATGAATAGGTTGACCCCACAAAATCGCCAGCTCTTTCTGCGTTGGTTTTAGCGTATGAATACGCGTAAACCAGGTCTTCATTTTTGCCGCTTTGAACTCTGAAACGGTGTCAATGAATACCGGAATATCATCAGCAATAGTAAAGACCCACTCAATGGCTTCGGCAGTCAGATTGCAATCTGCCAGTACGACACCGGAATGGCGGATCAAATCTCGCGAACTGTTCAGTAACTGCGGCGTCAATTGTTGCAGGATATGGGTATCGTTAATTGCCAGTACGGTCTCTTCCTGCTGATTAGCGATCGACAGGTAAGTTGAGGTGTTATGTCCATGCAGGCGTATGCAACTGGAAACGTTAACACCGGCCTGACGCGTTTGTTCCAGCAATGTTTCGCCATAGAAATCACTGCCAACAGCGGAAATTAAGTGGACGTCACGGCCCAGCAGCGCCAGGTTGTGGGCGATGTTACGTCCCACGCCGCCTGCCGAGCAGTGAATGCTACCAGGGTTAGAGGCAGCCTGAGGATAGTGGATGTCAGCAACACCACGAATATCCATATTGATCGCCCCGACAACCACGCAATAATCCTGTTCGGTAAGGATATAACCTTTACCTTTGATCATGCCTTTACGCATCAAATCCATAATATGCGCAGCGACGCGTGAACGGCTGATCTGCAAAATATCGGCGATTTCATTCTGCTGAATCAACGGATTGCGACGCAGGATCTTAAGGATCTGCTTTTCCCTGTCGTTCATGCTTATGCCACCGCTTTTTCTGTTTGCTGGGCTTTCAGCCAGGCAATCTCTTCTGCCCAGATATCCGGATTAATCGTTTCCAGCACCAGCGGAATGCCGTCAAAACGATTGTCCTGCATGATCCAACGGAAGGCATCGTGGCCAATATTGCCTTCACCTAAGCTGTGGTGACGGTCAACTCGACTGCCAAATGCGCTCTTGGCGTCGTTCAGGTGCATACCGCGTAGGTACCTGAAGCCGACAATACGTTCAAATTCCGCAAACGTCTTTTCGCATTCCTCGACGGAGCGCAAATCGTAACCGGCCGCGAAGGCATGGCAGGTATCAATACAGACGCCGACGCGGGACTTATCTTCGACGCCGTCGATAATGGCGGCAAGGTGCTCAAACTTAAATCCAAGGTTGCTGCCTTGTCCGGCGGTATTTTCGATAACTGCCGTAACGCCCTGGGTCTGAGCAAGGGCGATGTTGATGGATTCGGCAATGCGCGCCAGACACTCATCTTCCGGGATCTGCATCAAATGGCTGCCCGGGTGAAAGTTCAGCAAGGATAAGCCCAGCAGTTCACAGCGCTGCATTTCATCTATAAACGCATCACGTGATTTTTCCAGCGCATCGCTAACCGGATGACCGAGGTTAATCAGGTAACTGTCGTGAGGCAGGATCTGGGCGGCAGTATAATGATACTTCTCGCAGGCAGATTTAAAATCATCAATGATTTCGGTGGTCAGCGGCGCGGCACGCCACTGGCGCTGATTTTTGGTGAACAGGGCGAATGCGGTCGCTTCGATTTCTGCGGCTCGAATAGCGGCGTTAGCCAGACCGCCAGCGGCGCTTACGTGCGCTCCGATATATTTCATAAATTTAACCCGCCATACTCAAATACAAAAAGGGAGAGTATAGCGGGTTAATAGAGGTGAGTCGTGATCGTTTATGCCATCAGCGCGTGGATAGCGACGTTAATCGCACCGCCACCCACAATCAGCCAGACAAACAGCAGCAGGGCCATCAGTAACGGTTTGGCACCGGCTTTTTTCAGCGCGCTAACGTGCGTGGTCAGCCCCAGGGCAGCCATCGCCATTGCCAGCAAAATGGTGTCCAGCGTTACCAGCATGTTCACTACTGACTGTGGCAGCAGGTGGAACGAGTTAAAAATTGCGACCACAATGAACAGGATGGCAAACCATGGAATGGTTATTTTGCTCTTCTCACCGCCCGTGGCCGGAGACAGTTGTTTAACGCGTGCGGCCAGGAGGATAAGGAACGGTGCCAGCATCATGACGCGCAGCATTTTGGCAATAACCGCGGCGTTTTCCGCATCCGGGCTAATGGCGTGCCCGGCAGCCACAACCTGTGCAACTTCATGCATGGTGGAGCCAATGTAAATGCCGTAGGTTTCTGGGCTAAACCAGTGTGAAAGCAACGGATACATCGCCGGATACAGGAAGATAGCGATAGTACCGAAGATAACCACGGTGGCGACAGCGACGGTCACTTTACTGGCTTCTGCTTTCACCACTGGTTCGGTTGCCAGCACGGCGGCGGCACCACAAATGCTGCTACCCGCGCCAATCAGCCAGCTGGTGTGACGGTCCAGACCAAATACTTTCTGCCCCAGGAAACAGGCAATCATAAAGGTACTGCTTAGCGTTAACACATCAATCACGATACCGCTGACGCCGACGTCAGCAATTTGCGCGAAGGTGAGGCGGAAACCGTAGAGGATAATCCCCAGACGTAATAAATGTTGTTTCGCGAACAGCACGCCGCCGTCACAGCTTTTCCAGATGTGCGGATAGACGGTGTTGCCGAGAATCATCCCCAATAAGATGGCTAAGGTGAGGGCGCTGAACCCGGCACCTGCGACGGCGGGAATGGATCCTCCCCATAAGGCGACCCCAGTGATAACTGCACTCAGGGCAAGCCCCGGAATAAAATGCCACGCTGTACGACGATGAGTCTGTAAGGTGAGTTCTGTCATATCCTTCTCCTTTATCTGGGTAAAAGAGTAAGGCGAAGTGGTTTAAAAATAAAATTGATTATATATTTATAATTAATCTATATAAGTGGTATATCCGTGATACTTCAAGTTGCATGTGCGTTGGCTGCGCTCGTTCACCCCAGTCACGTACTTAAGTACGCTCCGGGGGATGCTCTCTCTTGCCGCCTTCCTGCAACTCGAATTATTTAGGGTATAAGTAACGGCTATCCGGTGGAAAACGACTATGCATATCACCCTGCGACAACTTGAAGTGTTTGCTGAGGTACTAAAAAGCGGCTCAACGACCCAGGCATCTGTCATGCTGGCATTGTCGCAGTCGGCGGTGAGTGCGGCGCTTACCGATCTGGAAGGGCAACTTGGCGTGCAACTATTTGACCGTGTCGGCAAACGGCTAGTGGTTAACGAACACGGACGCTTGCTTTATCCGCGCGCACTGGCGTTACTTGAGCAAACGACCGAAATCGAACAGCTTTTTCGCAAAGATAATGGCGCCATTCGGGTCTATGCCAGTAGCACCATCGGTAATTATATTCTGCCCGCCATGATCGCTCGTTATCGCCAGGACTTCCCCGATTTGCCGCTGGAGCTTAGCGTGGGCAACAGCCAGGACGTGATCAATGCGGTGCTGGATTTTCGGGTAGACATCGGGCTGATTGAAGGGCCGTGTCACAGTACGGAAATCATCTCTGAACCGTGGCTGGAGGACGAACTGGTGGTGTTTGCCGCACCGTCGTCACCGCTCACAAAGGGGCCCGTTACGCTGGAACAGCTGGCTGCTTCGCCGTGGATCTTGCGTGAGCGAGGATCGGGTACGCGTGAACTGGTGGATTACCTGCTGTTGTCTCATCTGCCAAGATTTCAGATGGCGATGGAGTTGGGGAACTCCGAGGCCATTAAGCATGCGGTGCGCCATGGTCTCGGGATCAGCTGTTTGTCGCGTCGGGTCATTGCGGAGCAGTTACAGGCAGGGACGCTGAGCGAAGTTACCGTGCCACTGCCGCGTTTAGTGCGCACTCTCTGGCGCGTTCATCACCGGCAAAAACATATCTCCAATGCCATTACGCGTTTTTTATATTACAGCGACCAGGTTGAGTAGGGCGAATAGCGCGCTAACTCTCGTCAGGCCACCCTATCCATAATGGCTGTTACGTCTTAACCGCCTTGTGCCGCCCGTTTTCTGCTTTACTTATAATCCGCGGCCAGTCATGAAGGTCTCTTATAACAGCGCATTTGTGCCGGAAGAATGCCATTTCGTCTGCTACAATCGCGCCTCATTTTTTGGATGGATAGCATTTTCACATGGTTTCCGAAACTAAAACCACAGAAGCGCCCACGCTACGTCGTGAACTGAAGGCGCGTCACCTGACGATGATTGCCATTGGAGGCTCCATCGGTACAGGTCTTTTCGTTGCATCTGGTGCAACTATTTCTGCGGCGGGTCCTGGCGGCGCGTTGTTCTCTTATATCCTGATCGGTCTGATGGTGTACTTCCTGATGACCAGCCTCGGTGAGCTGGCTGCCTATATGCCGGTTTCCGGCTCGTTCTCCACTTACGGTCAAAACTACGTAGAAGAAGGCTTTGGTTTCGCGCTGGGCTGGAACTACTGGTACAACTGGGCGGTAACGATTGCCGTTGACCTGGTGGCCGCACAACTGGTGATGAGCTGGTGGTTCCCGGACACGCCGGGCTGGATCTGGAGCGCACTGTTCCTCGGCGTTATCTTCCTGCTGAACTACATTTCCGTTCGCGGATTTGGTGAAGCGGAATACTGGTTCTCGCTGATCAAAGTTACCACTGTAATTATCTTCATCGTGGTTGGCGTGATGATGATTTTCGGTATCTTCAAAGGCACTCAGCCAGTGGGCTGGAGCAACTGGACGACCGGTGATGCACCGTTTGCCGGGGGTTTTGCCGCTATGATTGGCGTGGCGATGATCGTCGGCTTCTCCTTCCAGGGAACTGAGCTGATCGGTATCGCGGCAGGCGAATCTGAAGATCCTGAAAAGAACATTCCACGTGCGGTGCGTCAGGTGTTTTGGCGAATCCTGCTGTTCTATGTGTTCGCGATTTTGATTATCAGCCTGATTATCCCGTACACCGATCCGAGCCTGCTGCGCAACGATGTGAAAGACATCAGCGTTAGCCCGTTCACGTTGGTATTCCAGCATGCGGGTCTGCTGTCAGCCGCAGCAGTAATGAACGCGGTTATCCTGACGGCGGTACTGTCAGCGGGTAACTCCGGGATGTATGCCTCCACGCGTATGCTTTACACCCTGGCATGCGACGGTAAAGCGCCGCGTATTTTCGGCAAACTGTCTCGTGGCGGCGTACCGCGTAACGCGCTGTATGCGACGACTGTGGTGGCGGGGCTGTGTTTCCTGACCTCGATGTTTGGTAACCAGACCGTGTACCTCTGGCTGCTGAACACCTCCGGGATGACGGGCTTTATCGCCTGGCTGGGGATCGCTATTAGCCACTATCGTTTCCGTCGCGGTTATGTGCTGCAGGGGCGCGATGTGAAGGATCTGCCGTACCGTTCTGGCTTCTTCCCACTGGGTCCGATCTTCGCCTTTGTGCTGTGCCTGATTATCACTCTGGGCCAGAACTACGAAGCGTTCCTGAAAGATAGCATTGACTGGGGCGGCGTGATGGCAACCTATATCGGTATCCCGCTGTTCCTGATTATCTGGTTTGGCTATAAGCTGGCGAAAGGAACTCATTTTGTTCGTTACAGCGAAATGAAATTCCCGGATCGCGTGAAGAAATAACAGTATAAAAAGCATAACAAAAACCCCGGCATGATGAGTGCCGGGGTTTTTTTATTGCGCCAGACTTAGAAGCTGTAAGTCAGGCCAACCGTGTAACGACGACCATCGAGAACAGTGTCGTAGGTATCGTAATCGATTTGCTTATCCAGCACGTTATACACGCCAGCGGTCATCAGCAGATCTTTGTTTGCATAATAGCGCAAACCAACATCGACCTGAGTATAGGATGGGGTGCCCTGCGCCATGGAGGTACGGCTCAGGTATTCAGACGTTTTCCCGCGCAGATTCAGACGGCTCCAGAAACCGAGATCCTGCGTGGCCTGCCAGTCCAGCGTGGTGTTGAACATATGCTTTGGCATTTTGTTCAATGGCTGACCGGAGAACTGACCGCTTTTCTGTTCAGATTCCGTGTAAGTGTAATTCGCCGTCCAGTTGATGTCGGAAGTCATCTTCCAGCCGAAAGTGGATTCTACGCCGCGCATATTGGCTTTATCGACGTTAACGCGATCGCTGACGAAGTCATAGTGGGTATTGCCGATGGTACAGGCCGGATCGGAGCTGCTGTTACAGCGGCGCACTTCGGTGATTTTGTCTTTGAAGTCAGTATTGAACAGCGTGACGCCCGCGTTGAGATCGTTGCCGTTATCCCACAGTAAACCGATCTCTTCGCTGAGGCTTTTCTCCGGCTTCAGGTCCGGGTTGCCGACAATGATTCCGTTCAGTCTACCGCCGCCGGTGACCTGTCCCCAACTGGCAGACGACTGGCGCAGATCCGGTGCGCGATAGCCCGCTGAAACGCCGCCTTTTAAGGTCCATTGATCGCTCAGATGCCATACGCCATAACCGCGCGGCGTCCAGTTGTCGCCGTAGTTTTCATCTTTATCCATACGCAGACCGCCAGTCAGCGTGAAGGTATCGGTAACGGCCCACTCATCTTCAGCAAACAGCGCCCAGCTCCAGCGGGTCAGTTTGTTCAGTCCATCAGCAGCTTGCAGCTGGTTGCCGTTATCACTCAGTTTTTCATAACGGTATTGCCCGCCCAACGTCAGGGTGTGCGCCCCAAGGAAGACCTGGTTCTGGTTATTGAAAATCGTGTTGTAGGACTTCATCTGGCGACCTGGGTTTTCGGTCTCTTCCTGCTGGACATAGCTGGTGGAGTTGAAGTCGTCGTAATAACCGCTGTGGGTTAGTGAATACGTTGTGTGCACATACTTGTTTTCGCTTTTACTGTTGGGCTTGCAGCTTCCGTTGCGGCAGCTTTCCTCGGCCATGGATTTGCCTGGCGTACTGTCGCGATCCTGCAGTTCACGTGCGTAATCGAAGTCGATGTCATTTTTATCATCTGGCGTAAAGTTCAGGGTTAAGCCCCCGTTACGCATACGCTGTTCATTGTAGCCATTGAGGATTTTGTCCTCTGCCCGATGAGAGAATAATCCGGTCACTTTTGCGCCGAGTAATCCGTCAATCAGTGGCCCAGACGCATAGGCGTTGGTCTGATAAATATCGCCGGAGTCTCTGTCTTCCTGGAAAGTGGCATCGCCGTGCAGAGAGCCGGTCCAGGCTTTGGTATTCGACACTTTCTTGGTGATGACGTTAATGACGCCGCCCATCGCATCGGAGCCGTACAGAGATGACATTGGGCCACGGATTACCTCGATACGCTCGATGGATTCCAGCGGCGGCAGCCAACCTTGCTCAATACCTGAGTTGTCGCTGTTAGGACGTGTGCCGCGTGTGCTGATGCGTTTACCGTTGACCAGGAAGAGCGTGTATTGCGAAGCCATACCACGAATACTGATATCGCTGCTGCTACCCCCGCCGGTGACGACGACGCCAGGGACATCTTTTAGCGCATCGGTAACATCGCGATAGGCTTTGTCCTCAATCTGCTGCTTGGTAATAACAGATATCGAAGCGGGAGCGTCCTGAATTTTCTGTTCGAAGCCGGTGGCGGTAACCACCACGGTGTCTTGTTCAGCGGCATGCCCGAGTGATGGGAGACTGGCGACGCATACTGCGGCAGCTACAGCCTTAACGTGAGGTATAGTCATTTGTATCATTCCATTTAAATGAATTTACCCGGCATACTTCAAGTTGCAGATGCGTGGCTACGCGCGTTCATACAACTCGAATTATTTAGGGTAACGATCAGCGCGTCATGTGAAAGGCCATGACAATTGTATGTATTTGTCTTTTAAGGACTCTTGTCTGTAAAGAAGCGAATGGATTGTACAAAAGTATGAATGTTTGTAAACACAAATGATAATCGAAATCATTTGTGTTTGATCTTGTTTTGAGGGTAATGCTTTTTAAATCAATAGGATAGTGGGGAAAGAAAAAAGGAGAAAAAGTGAAGGAATGATGGAGAAATGAAGAGGGCTGGCGCCCTCACTCAGGCGTTACTTCAACAAATACTGGGCATGGAAGCGCAGGTGATCCTCAATAAACGACGCAATAAAGTAATAGCTATGGTCGTAACCTGGCTGGATGCGTAGCGTCATTGGCCATGCGGTTTGACGGGCCGTTTCGGCTAGTACCGCGGGTTGCAGCTGATCGGCGAGAAACTGATCGCTGTCTCCCTGATCAATAAGCGTCGGAATCGCGTCTGCGGGCTTGCTGGCCAACATTAACTCGCAGCTGTCCCACGCGGCCCAATGTGATTTATCTTCACCCAGATACGCGCTAAAAGCCTTCTCCCCCCACGGAACGCGGCAAGGATTTACGATCGGCGCAAAGGCGGAAATGCTGGTGTATTTCCCGGGATTTTTCAGCGCCATAATCAATGCGCCGTGACCGCCCATGGAGTGTCCACTGATGGCGCAGCGATCGCTGACGTTAAACTGCGATTGAATCAGTGCCGGCAGCTCATCACGCAGATAGTCATACATGCGAAAATGCGTTGCCCATGGCTGTTGGGTGGCATTGAGGTAAAATCCCGCCCCCTGGCCTAAATCGTAGCCATCATCATTGGCAACCTGTTCGCCGCGCGGACTGGTGTCCGGCATCACCAGTACAATGCCCAGCTCAGCCGCGATGCGTTGTGCGCCGGCTTTAGTCGTGAAGTTTTCATCATTGCATGTCAGACCCGACAGCCAGTACAGCACCGGAGGCGGAGTGTTATCGCGCGGGGGAGGAAGAAAAATACTGAAGGTCATGGTGCAATTTAACGTGGCGGAGTCGTGACGCCAGCGTTGCTGCCAGCCTTCAAAACAGCGGTGCTCTTCAAGCATTTCCATGCGGGGCTCCTTGTTGTGTTGAACCTGAATATGTTTGCGAACTCACCATAATACAGATTATTCATGGCACTGTGAGCAACTTTCACTTCCGCATTGAGCAAACATACTTCATCATCTATATAACTTTACATTAACACTCGACGTCACCGGGTAGAACGACAAGTGAAATCGCTACGCTGAAAGGCTGTGCCAATTTCAATAATTATCGCGGTGAATACTGGATTATGTGCGCCGCCTCACGCACAATGTTCTGGCTGTGATACAGCCTAAAAACTTTGCCCCATGCAGGGCAGAGGCGCCCCACCTGCAGGAGAAGAAGAAATGTCATCACTCAGTAAAGAAGCGGCCCTGGTTCATGAAGCGCTGGTCGCGCGTGGTCTTGAAACGCCACTACGCCCGCCCGTGCAAGAGATGGATAACGAAACGCGCAAACGTCTTATCTCGGGCCATATGACCGAGATTATGCAGTTGCTCAATCTCGATTTGAGCGATGACAGTTTGATGGAAACTCCGCATCGCATTGCGAAAATGTATGTCGATGAGATTTTCTCCGGCCTCGACTACGCCAACTTCCCGAAAATTACCGTCATTGAAAACAAAATGAAGGTGGACGAGATGGTCACGGTCCGCGATATCACGCTGACCAGCACCTGCGAACACCACTTTGTTACTATCGATGGCAAAGCGACGGTGGCGTATATCCCGAAAGATTCGGTTATTGGTCTGTCGAAGATTAACCGCATTGTGCAGTTTTTCGCACAGCGTCCGCAGGTACAGGAACGTCTCACCCAGCAAATTCTCACCGCGCTGCAAACGCTGCTCGGGACGAATAATGTGGCGGTGTCGATTGATGCGGTACATTACTGTGTGAAAGCGCGCGGCATTCGCGATGCGACCAGTGCGACCACGACCACTTCTCTTGGCGGATTGTTTAAGTCCAGCCAGAACACGCGTCAGGAATTCCTGCGCGCAGTACGTCATCACAACTGATTAGGGCAGGGACCATGGAGCGTAATGTCACGCTGGATTTTATTCGTGGCGTCGCCATTCTTGGTATCCTGCTTCTCAATATTAGCGCCTTTGGCTTGCCAAAGGCGGCATACCTCAATCCCGCGTGGTATGGCAACATCACCTTATCCGACGCCTGGACCTGGGCGCTGCTCGATCTCTTTGCGCAGGTAAAATTCCTCACGTTGTTTGCGCTGCTGTTCGGTGCCGGTCTGCAAATGCTGCTCCCGCGCGGTAAACGCTGGATCCAGTCGCGGCTTACGCTGCTGGTTCTATTGGGTTTTATTCACGGTTTACTCTTCTGGGATGGCGATATCCTGCTGGCATATGGCTTAATCGGCCTGATTTGTTGGCGGTTGATCCGTGATGCGCCGTCGGTAAAAAGCTTATTTAACACCGGCGTACTGCTTTATCTGGTGGGCGTTGGCGTATTGCTGCTGCTGGGGGTAATCTCCGGGAGTGAAACCAGTCGTGCCTGGACGCCGGATGCCTCAGCGTTGCTGTATGAAAAATACTGGAAAATAAACGGTGGAATGGAAGCCGTCAGCAATCGCGTGGATATGATGTCCAATAGCTTGCTAGCGCTGGGCGCACAGTACGGCTGGCAACTGGCGGGGATGATGCTGCTCGGCGCGGCATTGATGCGCAGCGGTTGGTTAAAAGGGCAGTACAGCTTACAGCATTACCGACGCACCGGTGTACTGCTGGTCATTCTCGGGATGGCGATTAACCTGCCTGCTATCGTCGCTCAGTGGCATCTGGGCTGGGCATATCGCTGGTGTGCCTTCTTGCTACAAGCCCCGCGAGAGCTGGGCGCGCCGTTGCAAACCATCGGTTACGCCGCGCTGATGTTCGGCTTCTGGCCGCAGCTTAGCCGCTTAAAATGGGTCATTGCCATCGCCTGTGTGGGGCGCATGGCATTAACTAACTATCTGTTACAAACCTTAATCTGCACCACGCTGTTTTACCAGGTCGGCTTATTTATGAAATTTGACCGGCTGGAGCTGCTGTATTTCGTCATTCCTGTTTGGGCCGTTAACCTACTTTTCTCCGTCATATGGCTACGTTTTTACCGGCAGGGCCCGGTGGAATGGCTGTGGCGTCAATTAACCCTGCGTGCTGCGGGGACATCATTGCCGCGTACATCCAGATAACGATCTGGATCACATTCATTAACAAAACGGATGTAAGCGCTTTCATTCCTGTGACATCTCTCACGCAGTGCGTTTCATTGTGCTGACAAAATACCCAGTCTGGGGTGTCTGCGGGCAACCGCAATCTAAAACAGGGCAGTGAATATGATCACCATACGTGATGTGGCACGACAGTCTGGCGTTTCTGTAGCGACCGTTTCCCGCGTACTGAATAACAGTGCGCTGGTGAGTCCCGATACGCGTGAAGCGGTAATGAAGGCAGTTACTCTGCTGGGCTATCGACCTAATGCCAACGCGCAAGCGCTGGCGACGCAGGTGAGCGACACGATTGGTGTTGTGGTCATGGATGTATCAGACGCCTTTTTTGGCGCGCTGGTAAAAGCCGTGGATATGGTTGCCCAGCAGCATCAGAAGTATGTCCTGATTGGCAACAGCTACCATGAGGCTGAAAAAGAACGTCATGCCATTGAGGTGTTGATTCGTCAGCGCTGTAACGCACTGATTGTACACTCTAAAGCACTGAGCGATCGGGAACTCGCCGAGTTTATGGATCAGATCCCCGGCATGGTGCTGATAAATCGTCTGGTGCCGGGTTACGCCCACCGCTGCGTCTGCCTGGATAACATCAGCGGTGCCAAAATGGCGACCCGAATGCTGCTGAATAATGGTCATCAACGCATCGGTTATCTGGCGTCAAGCCATCGCATTGAAGATGATACCATGCGCAAAGAAGGGTGGTTAACAGCCCTGAAAGAGCAGGGGATTGTTGCGGCAGAAAGTTGGGTCGGCACCGGTTCGCCCGATATGCAGGGCGGAGAGTCTGCGATGGTAGAACTGCTGGGACGTAACTTACAACTGACGGCGGTTTTCGCCTATAACGACAATATGGCTGCCGGCGCGCTGACCGCGCTAAAAGACAACGGCATCGCTATTCCATTACACCTTTCTATCATTGGCTTTGATGATATTCCTATCGCGCGTTACACCGATCCGCAACTGACCACCGTACGCTATCCCATTGCCTCCATGGCAAAAATGGCGACGGAGCTTGCGCTACAGGGGGCTGCAGGCACGTTAGACCCGGAGGCGACGCATTGCTTTATGCCGACGCTGGTGCGTCGTCATTCAGTGGCGCTTCGGCAGAATGCGGCACCGATCACTAACTCATAACGTTGCGCGATGTAACCGCTTTCAATATGTGAGTAAATTCACAGTATATTAACAATGCGATAGCTATGATGACACTGTTTGTTGCGCTGTAACTACTATGTAACGGTGAATAATCACTTTCACCGAGGTATAGGTGCCTTAAACAAAAATTAAAGCCTGTTTTTGGAGCGTTGCCAGACACGGAAGAAATATTTTTTAAAAGTGAGCTTCGGCGTTCAGTAACACTTCAGTAACGTTCTGCCTGCCGAGCATTTATCTCAAGTACTACCCTGCATAATAAAACCGGAGATACCATGAATAAGAAGGTGTTGACCCTGTCTGCTGTAATGGCAAGCATGTTATTCGGCGCGGCTGCGCACGCTGCTGATACCCGCATTGGTGTGACTATCTATAAGTATGACGATAACTTTATGTCTGTAGTACGTAAGGCTATTGAAAAAGATGCCAAAGCGGCGCCAGATGTACAGCTGCTGATGAATGACTCGCAGAACGACCAGTCCAAACAAAACGACCAGATCGACGTGCTGCTGGCAAAAGGCGTTAAGGCACTGGCGATTAACCTGGTTGACCCGGCAGCGGCAGGCACGGTCATTGAAAAAGCACGCGGGCAGAACGTACCGATCGTGTTCTTTAACAAAGAACCTTCTCGTAAGGCGCTGGACAGCTATGACAAAGCGTTTTACGTCGGTACCGACTCTAAAGAGTCCGGTATTATTCAGGGGGATTTGATCGCCAAACACTGGGCAGCGAACCCGAACTGGGACCTGAACAAAGACGGCAAAATTCAGTTTGTTCTGCTGAAAGGCGAACCGGGACACCCGGACGCTGAAGCACGTACCACTTACGTGATTAAAGAGCTGAACGATAAAGGCATTAAAACTGAGCAACTGCAGTTAGATACTGCAATGTGGGATACCGCTCAGGCAAAAGATAAAATGGATGCGTGGATGTCCGGTCCGAATGCCAACAAAATCGAAGTGGTTATCGCAAACAACGATGCGATGGCAATGGGCGCAGTTGAAGCACTGAAAGCGCACAACAAAACCAGCGTACCGGTATTTGGTGTGGATGCGCTGCCTGAAGCGCTGGCTCTGGTGAAATCTGGCGCAATGGCTGGTACCGTGCTGAACGACGCCAACAACCAGGCGAAAGCCACCTTCGATCTGGCGAAAAACCTGGCTGACGGTAAAGGTGCGGCAGATGGCACTAACTGGAAAATTGAGAACAAAATTGTTCGCGTTCCGTATGTAGGTGTCGATAAAGATAATCTGGCAGAGTTTACCAATAAGTAAATACTCCGTCTTTGGGCGCAATGTCATTGCGCCCTTAATAACGCACTCTGCAAGGCCAACAAGGTATAATTATGGTCAGCACACATACTCAGTCGTCAGGCGAATACTTGTTGGAAATGACCGGCATCAACAAGTCCTTCCCCGGCGTTAAGGCTCTTGATAATGTCAATTTAAAAGTCCGCCCACATTCCATTCATGCCTTAATGGGGGAGAATGGCGCGGGGAAATCAACATTATTGAAATGTCTTTTCGGTATCTATCAAAAAGATTCCGGTAGTATTTTATTTCAGGGTAAAGAAATCGATTTTCATTCTGCTAAAGAAGCGCTTGAGAATGGTATTTCGATGGTACACCAGGAATTAAACCTGGTATTACAACGTTCTGTGATGGATAACATGTGGCTGGGACGCTATCCCACCAAAGGCATGTTTGTCGATCAGGATAAAATGTACCGCGATACCAAAGCGATATTTGATGAGCTGGATATTGATATCGATCCGCGTGCGCGTGTTGGTACATTATCCGTTTCTCAAATGCAGATGATTGAAATTGCGAAAGCGTTCTCCTATGACGCAAAAATCGTCATCATGGATGAGCCAACGTCATCGTTAACCGAGAAAGAAGTTAATCATCTGTTTACCATTATCCGTAAGCTGAAAGAGCGTGGATGCGGTATTGTTTATATTTCTCACAAGATGGAAGAAATCTTCCAGCTATGCGATGAAATTACCGTGCTGCGCGATGGTCAGTGGATTGCGACCCAGCCGCTGGAAGGGCTGGATATGGATAAGATCATCTCCATGATGGTCGGCCGTTCACTGAACCAACGTTTTCCGGATAAAGAAAACAAACCCGGTGAAGTCATTCTGCAAGTGCGTAACCTGACCTCGCTGCGTCAGCCGTCGATTCGTGATATCTCGTTTGATTTGCACAAAGGGGAAATTCTCGGGATTGCCGGGCTGGTCGGCGCAAAACGTACCGATATCGTTGAAACGCTTTTTGGTATTCGAGAGAAATCATCGGGTACGATTACGCTACACGGCAAAAAGATTAATAACCACAGCGCAAATGAGGCCATTAATCATGGTTTTGCGCTGGTCACGGAAGAGCGCCGCTCAACCGGTATTTACGCGTATCTGGATATTGGTTTTAACTCGTTAATCTCCAATATCCAAAACTATAAAAATAAAGTTGGTCTGCTGGATAATTCCCGCATGAAGAGTGATACCCAGTGGGTAATTGACTCAATGAGGGTGAAAACGCCGGGCCATCGTACACAAATCGGTTCACTGTCCGGTGGTAATCAGCAAAAGGTGGTTATTGGTCGCTGGTTATTAACGCAGCCAGAAATCCTGATGTTAGATGAACCCACGCGTGGTATCGATGTTGGCGCGAAATTTGAAATTTATCAGCTGATTGCCGAACTCGCGAAAAAGGATAAGGGGATTATTATTATTTCCTCTGAAATGCCGGAGCTGCTAGGTATTACCGATCGTATTCTGGTGATGAGCAATGGTCTCGTTGCCGGAATTGTTGACACTAAAACAACAACGCAAAACGAAATCCTCCGTCTTGCGTCTTTGCACCTTTAAGATTAGGGGCTCCTCATGAGTGCGTTAAATAAGAAAAGTTTTCTTACTTATCTGAAAGAAGGCGGAATTTACGTTGTTCTTTTGGTTTTGCTGGCGATTATTATTTTCCAGGATCCCACTTTCTTAAGCTTACTGAACCTGAGTAATATTCTGACGCAATCCTCGGTGCGTATTATTATCGCATTGGGTGTGGCCGGGCTGATTGTTACCCAAGGGACAGACCTGTCGGCGGGACGTCAGGTTGGCCTGGCGGCAGTCGTGGCGGCAACCTTGCTACAGTCGATGGAGAACGCCAACAAGGTGTTCCCGGAAATGGCTACAATGCCAATCATCGTGGTGGTGCTGATTGTTTGCGTGATTGGCGCCATTATCGGTCTGGTGAACGGTATTATCATTGCTTATCTGAATGTGACGCCGTTTATTACCACCCTGGGTACGATGATCATCGTTTACGGGATCAACTCCCTGTACTACGACTTTGTCGGCGCATCGCCAATTTCTGGCTTTGACAGCGGATTCTCCACCTTCGCGCAGGGCTTTATTGCGCTGGGTAGTTTCCGCCTCTCCTACATCACCTTCTATGCGCTGATTGCGGTGGCGTTTGTCTGGGTGCTGTGGAACAAGACCCGCTTCGGTAAAAACATTTTCGCCATCGGCGGAAACCCTGAAGCCGCGAAAGTGTCTGGGGTCAACGTTGCGCTGAACCTGCTGATTATCTATGCGTTGTCTGGCGTGTTTTATGCCTTCGGTGGTTTGCTCGAAGCCGGGCGTATCGGCTCGGCGACTAACAACCTCGGCTTTATGTATGAGCTGGATGCGATTGCGGCGTGCGTGGTTGGCGGCGTGTCGTTCAGCGGCGGGGTAGGGACCGTGTTTGGCGTGGTGACCGGTGTGATTATCTTCACCGTCATCAACTACGGTCTGACCTACATTGGCGTGAACCCTTACTGGCAGTACATTATCAAGGGCGGCATTATCATCTTCGCGGTCGCGCTGGACTCACTGAAGTACGCGCGTAAGAAGTAATCGTATACCGCAAAAAGCCCGGTGCAGCGTAATCTGTACCGGGCTTTTTTGTCAGCGTTACAACGTTAACGCATGCTCTTTCTCACCGGATTTAAATTTCACCTCACCCAGCTCAATACAGGCTACCGGGCAAACGTGCCCACACAACAGGCATCCCACACATTTTTCTGTGTTGCAATGCGGTGTGCGGGTTTCCTCATTCCATTCCATCGCCTGATGTCCGCCGTCATAACAGGAGATGTAGCAGCGGCCACAGCCAACGCATTTATCAAGATGGATGTTCGGGTAGACGATGTAGCTACGGTCAAGATCCTCCGCGGGGATGATATTGGCATTGGCAAGACCAACCATCTCCTCCAGTGAATCAAACCCTTGATCGGCGAGGTAATGTGACAGCCCGCTGGTCATGTCCTCCACAATCCGGTAGCCATACTGCATGATCCCGGTGGTCACCTGCAGCGTGGCCGCGCCTAACAGTAAAAACTCGGCGGCATCTTCCCAGGTCTCAATTCCCCCGATGCCGCTAATCGGGAAATCGCGCAGTTCAGGGTGCATGCGCAGTTGTTGGATAAATCGCAAAGCAATAGGTTTAACGGCCTTGCCGGAGTAGCCGGAAATACTGGATTTACCGTTGACGATCGGCATCCCGATTTTTCGGTTCAGGTCGATATTCGTGATGGATTTAACCGTATTGATGGTCGCGATACCGTCGGCACCTCCGTGTTTTGCTGCCAGAGCCACCTCACACATATCACCAATGTTCGGTGTCATTTTCGCCAGCATCGGCAGGGACGAGCCGCGTTTAACGGCCCGACAATACTTTTCAACCAGCTCAGGGCTTTGCCCGACATCGCTACCCATGGCATGTGAGGTCATTTGCGGGCACGAGAAGTTACACTCGATCATGTCGGCACCCGCGTCTTCAACCAGGCGGGCCAGTTCCTGCCATTGCTGCTCATTTTCCCCCATAATCGACGCAATCAGGACTTTGTCCGGGTAGTCCTGTTTCAGCCGACGAATTGCGGCCAGATTCTCCTCCAGCGGATGCTCGGCAATTTGTTCCATGTTTTTGAAGCCAATAAAGCCGGTATCTTCTTTGGTGAGATGGTCAAAGCGTGGGGAGACTTCATTAGCAATAAAGAACCCGATCGTTTTAAAAACAATGCCACCCCAGCCGCTATCATAGGCTTTGGCGCACATTTCATAGCAGTTGCCCACCGGAGAGGAAGAGAGGCAGAACGGGTTGGGGAATTTGACGCCGCAAAAAGTAATAGAAAGATCTTTCGTTAACATGAGCAAGCTCCCTCTAAATAGTGATGAATGGCCTGAGCGGCTTCTTTTCCCGTTTTCACGGCGTAAACAACGGTTTTATCGCCTTTAACAATATCGCCCGCAGCAAACAGAGCCGGATCGGCGGTTTGATAATTGTGCGTATCGATAAGATTGCGCTGTGGCTTTAACATGGCGAAATTATCAAGCTGAGCATGTTGGCCGACGGCGAGAATAATCTGTTCGGCTTCAAGCGTGAGTTCTCCAGGCTGACGTACGTGCTTAAAGGTGACTCGATTTCCGCTAACCGCCACGGGCGTGAAGCCGTCAATTATCGACACCCCTAAAGCCTGTGTGCTGCTGAATTCTTTGTCGCTGGCCGGGAAGTCGGCGAGTTCTTCACGCGCGACACAGGTGACTGACGGGCAGCCCAGCAGCTTCAACGTACTGGCGACATCCATCGCCACGTCGCCACCTCCGATGATTAATGCACTTTGTGCGACGGTAATATCGCCGTTGGATTGCCGGGCTCGTTGCAGAAAATCGACGGCGATTTCTACGTGATTCGCCCTCTCAAACAGAGGCAACGTTGAACCGTAAGACATCCCAACGGTAACCAGTACGGCGCGGTATTCTGCTTTGAGTTGCTCAACGGAAAGGGCATTGCCGACTTCACAATTGCACTTGATGGTCACGCCCATTTCAACGATACGGGCAATTTCAAGATCCAAAACTGCTTGCGGCAGACGAAACTCAGGAATGCCATAACGCAACCAGCCACCTGGCTGGGCCTGTTTTTCGAAGATTGTGACATCATAACCAAGATTACTTAGCGTTACGCTGGCCTGTAACCCTGCCGGACCCGCCCCGATGATAGCTACCTTGCCGAGCGTTTTTGTTGCCGGCTGATAGATTTTCATTGCGGTCTGCTGTTCAAAATCGGTAATAAAGCGTTGCAGACGTGCAATATCGATAGGTTTATCAATTCCTGAGCGCGTACATCCGCGCTGGCATAATTTTTCGGTTGGGCAAACCCGGGCGCACACCGCACCGAGCGCATTATTTTCGCGGATAGTTTCGGCAGCGCCTTTAAAATTACGAAAATAAATAGAGCGAATAAATTTCCCTGGGTCTGTTTGCGCTGGGCAATCATGACTACAGGGGGCGTCGTGACATAATAAACAGCGGGAAGCCTCTTTTATTGCTAATAATGGGGTAAAAGCAGGCGTGAGCTCATCCAGATAATTTTGTTGTGGCATATTTTCTTCCTTAATGCTTGAGTAAATTAAGGCAAACCGTTAATAACAAAATATAAAAAGTGAAGGCTATTCTTAAGGCTAAGCACTGCAGGAAGAGTATTCTGTGAAAGGATTCACAAATAGAAGATAGTCTGAGGGAAATGCTGGCGGGCAGCATTAATCCCTTACATTGAAATGGTAACTATTATCAAAATATTAGCTATTCTCAAATGCTAATATAAAGGAAAATTCTTTAGCGATAAAAGACTAAGTAAATAACCATCCCGAAGGATAAACATCCGCACCCGGCATAAACCAGCACATAAGACCAAAATTGCAGGGGCTCTTGATTGCGATAAGCGTAAACCGGTTCGCGCGCATTCTTTTTAATTTTATCTACTGCCCCAGAGCGCCAGCCTTTCCATGCTTCGCGAAAACAAAATACGGGAATGAGCAGAAAGGCCAACACGACGAAAAGGGTTTGTACATCCATGCTTATTTTCCTTGTTTCTTTTGTAATTCGAGTAGTTGTTCAGGCGTGACCGCCGGATATCCCTGTGCATCGTCCGGTACCTGATGCATGGTAGGGATGGGCACCAGCGGACCTAAAAAGCGGGGTTCACGTTTGAAAATATAGAGATCGGCCAGTGCGCCAAAGCGGGCGCCAAATTCACGTACCCGCACGGTGAGCATATCTTTTGGTGAGGGCACCGCATAGCACTGGGCCTGGATGCCCATATGCAGCGCAATAAACAAGGCGCGCTCACAGTGGAATCGCTGAGTAATAATGATGAAATCGTTGGTATCGAACACCTTGCGGGTTCGTACAATTGAATCGAGCGTCCGGAACCCGGCGTAATCAAGCACGATGTCAGCGGGATCGACACCTGCGGCAATCAGATCTTTACGCATCGTCATGGGTTCGTTGTAGCTTTGCTGTGCGTTGTCGCCGCTCAGCAGCAGATAGTTTACCTTTCCACTGTTATAGGCGTTCAATGCGCCCTGAATGCGGTAGCGGTAATACTGGTTGATGACGCCGGTGCGATAGTATTTCGCCGTGCCAAGGACCACACCGACCTGGCGGTAGGGTAAATCCTGCAATTCGTCGTAGATGTAAGGAGCGGTCTTCCAGCTCATCCACCTGTCGAGCCCAAGCACAGTCAAAAGCAGCAAGCCTACCAGGACTAACAGGCTGTAAAACACGCGCTTTAACATGCAGAAAACTCGTTATTTGGATGGAATTTCAATCAGGCTACTGTACCGGAAGACGTAGCGCAAGAAACAGCAATCTGATTGAGGGGATTTTCAGCAAAACGGCCCTGTTGGATGGTAGCAACAGCAAATCTGGCCGACAACCTGGAGCGATTGCAGGCCAGATAAGCGTAGCGCCAGGCAATTAACCGAGCAGCACGCGCTCAATATTATTGCAGCCCAGCGCTTTCAGGGTAGCGGAGGTCGCATCCCACTGAATCAACGGCGCATCGGCTTTTTCAGCCAGCACAGCACGCTGGATATCCGGGTAGTCATAACCATTAAGGTTCAACAGGTTTAACGCGCCTTGCAGCGGCGGCAGGGTCGGGTTGAAGGCGGCATTTTCCGCATAGCTACCGCTAAAAATTCGACCATCTTTACATTCCAGCGCCACGCCGCTTGGGGAGTTGCTGTACGGCATATGACATCTGTTGGCGGCTGTGATAGCCGCTTGGGTCAACGCATCGCCCTGCAGCGCGAAGCCGTGATCCTGATCGTCCATCAGCAGCGTTTTAATCTCCAGATCTTTCGGTCCGAAGGCATCTGGCAGGTAATCGCGCAGCACGTGTGGCGCACGTCCCGGCAGATGAATACGTAAATCCAGTCCGCTGTTCAGTTCGTTCATAAACTGGCGACAGTGGCCGCACGGCGTGTAGTTGACGGTGATGGCGGCGAGCCCTTTTTCACCGCGCAGCCAGGCATGGCTAATGGCGCTTTGCTCGGCATGAACGGTTTGCTGCATGGTCGCCCCCAGGAACTCCATGTTCCCACCGAAGTACCAGGTGCCGCTGATGCCGCGAGAAATTGCCCCAACGTTGAAGTTGGACAGCGGAGTACGCGCGCAGGCCGCAGCCAGCGGCAGTAGAGCGAATGCCAGCGCGTCTTCGTCCAGTCCCGATTCGCGTTTCAGCAAAGAGACCTGCTCAGCAGTCAGCATGGCGGGGAAATGCGCATCCGCCAGAACAGGCGCCAGGGCTGATTGCAAGTTATCCGCGAGTTGGGCAAAAGCAGTTTGAAAACGTGGATGCATGGCGATGCCTCATAACAATGTAATGGAATCGTAGTTTACGGGCCTGTTACGGCTTTATATGTGATCCAAATCTCATTGTGTATGCAACTTATGAAACTTAAATTAAAAATGTGCAACGCATCGCAAATAATTAGCCAAAAATTGAAGGTTAACCGACCAGGGCCAGAATAATCGGGAACAGGAATGGGGCGACCAACGAGGTGATAATGCCGCAAATAACCAGCGCCAGAGAGCTAAACGCGCCTTCCTGATAGTCCAGCTCTGCACAGCGTGCGGTACCCAGGGCGTGCGACGCGGTACCCATAGCCAGTCCACGTGCGGCTTTGGTGCGAATACGCATCGCATTGAGCAAAGTATGACCAAACACAGCCCCGAGGATACCAACAAAAATGACGCACACGGCGCTGATGGCCGGAATACCACCAATACTGCCTCCCACTGCCATAGCGATAGGCGTGGTTACCGATTTCGGCATGATTGACGCAGCAATTTGCGGCGATGCGCCCATCAACAAGGCGATTGTTGTACCTGTGACCATCGCCACAAGGCTCCCCGCAAAGCAGATGGCAATAATTGATTTCCAGCGAGCGCGAATCTGGTGCAGCTGTTCGTATAACGGATAGGCCAGCGCGACCACGGCAGGTTGCAGTAAATCGTTCAGCACCTCACTGCCTTTGAAATAGTGATCGTAGGGAATTCCGGTCAGCATCAGAATGGGAATGATCACCACCATGGCGACCAGTAGCGGGTTCAATAGCGGCATTTTAAATCGTGCAGCCAGCTTACGTGCGCCAAAAAATACCGCCAGCGTAAGGGGTAACGACCACCAGATATACGACATCATTCTTTAGACCCTTTTTGCCCAACGATTTTGCGCTCACCGTGCACAATGTGAGAACTCCAGCTCACCACCAGGAAAACGACCAGCGTACTGATGGTACAGGACACCACCACCGGACCAAATTGCGCACGGAGCAGATCAAAGTACTGCATGATCCCCACGCCAATCGGGACAAACAGCAGGGCCATATAGCGAATCAGCACATAGCAGCCGGGGTTAACCCATTTTGCCGGTAGCACCTGCAAAGCCAGTAAGACAAACAGAATCAGCATGCCGATAATGCTGCCCGGAATGGTGATGGGGAGTAGCGATGCAAGAAAAATACCTGCATAGAGGCAGGCATAAATCAGGACGAATGCGCGCAAATATTGCCAGATAATGTTCAGTGCTTTGCTCATAGTTGAAACCCTTGACGAGACTGATTCATCATACAATTAAACTTCAAAACGTGCTACCGATCACATCATGAATTCTAAGCATAGAAGAAATAGATATCTGGAACATCGGGCGATGGCCCTAACTGTTCACGTTAAACCTGTGCCAGGTAATACAGAAAACGATTCAGGGCGGTCGTGGGCGTTTCATTGTTGCGCCAGAACACGCCTACGCTGCCTTTTTGTTCAATCTTCGGCAGATTCAGGATAGCCAGCTGTCCCTGGGCGGCATAACGCTGCGCCAGGCGTAGAGAAAGAATAGAGATCATGTCGCTACTTTGCAGCAGGTTGGTGCTGACGTTTATCGACGCCGACTCAATGATGTTTTCCGGTAGCATGACGCCGTTATCTACCAGCGCGTTGTCAATGCTTATCCGGATGGGCGTTCCCGTCGGCCAGACAATCCAGCGCCAGTTAGCCAGATCATGCCAGGTGAGCAGGGGATATTTTGCCAGTGGATGGTCGGGGCGCGCGACGAAACAGACCGGCTCGGTATACAGCACCTGGTAATTGAGCGGCAACTGAAGCGCCCGGCCACCGACGCGTCCGACCACCACATCCACCGAACCCGCGAGCAGATCGTGCAACAGCGGGGTCATCACCTTCTCTTCAATATTAAGATGCAAGGTCGGCAGCTCTGTGAGCAAACCCAGTATCGCCTGTGAAACGCAGTCCGTCGCCACCGGCGAGCAGCCAATCTTCAGACTCCCTACCAGGCCTCCCTGCTTAAAACGGGCGATTTCATACTGTGAACGTTCCATATCATTG
Organism: Citrobacter sp. Cb023; assembly: GCF_030336805.1. Taxonomy (NCBI): domain Bacteria; kingdom Pseudomonadati; phylum Pseudomonadota; class Gammaproteobacteria; order Enterobacterales; family Enterobacteriaceae; genus Citrobacter; species Citrobacter sp. Cb023. The sequence goes on from NZ_JAOWCV010000034.1 coordinate 255,946, forward strand.
ATCAGGCGTTGGGCATGCTGCAGTAGCAGCTTGCCGCCTTCTGAAGGGCGTAAGCCTTTGCTATGACGTTCAAAGAGTGTGATACCCATCTCATCTTCGAGCTGTGATAACCATTTTGACAACGCTGGCTGGGTGATATTCATCATTCGGGCGACGTGAGTCAAATTCCCCTGTTCGCCCAGCGCAATAAGCGTTTGCAGGTGGTGTAACTTAAGTTTCTGCGCCCAGTTAGCCATTTGCTATAACCTCCAGGTTATGCCTCTGCATGAAAAGCCATTGTACATTTCATCTCCAAACATACAAAGTCGCAACATACCTAAAACAAAACAGACATCTACTCTACCTGCACTGAGGCATTCACTATGACTCAACAACGTGATCTACAAGCACTGATCGATTCCGCCCCCGTCGGTAAGACCCAGTGGCGCGTTATCATTTGCTGTTTTTTGGTCGTCATGCTCGACGGTTTTGATACCGCAGCTATTGGTTTTATCGCGCCTGATATTCGCACCCACTGGCAACTGACGGCCGGAGATCTGGCGCCGTTGTTTGGCGCAGGCCTGCTGGGTCTGACCGCTGGCGCACTGCTCTGCGGTCCGCTATCGGATCGTTTTGGCCGCAAACGGGTGATTGAACTCTGCGTGGCGCTGTTCGGCGCACTGAGCCTGATCTCGGCTTTTTCCCCCGATCTGCAAACGCTGGTTTTTTTGCGCTTCCTTACCGGGTTAGGCCTGGGCGGCGCGATGCCAAATACTATCACTATGACCTCAGAATACCTGCCAGCGCGTCGGCGTGGTGCACTGGTCACAATGATGTTCTGCGGTTTTACCCTGGGCTCGGCGATGGGCGGGATTGTCAGCGCACAGCTGGTGCCGGTTATTGGCTGGCACGGCATCCTGGTGCTGGGAGGCGTGCTACCGCTGATGCTGTTTGTGGCTCTGCTTTTTGCGCTGCCGGAATCCCCGCGCTGGCAGGTTCGTCGTCAGTTGCCGCAAAACGTGATTGCCAGAACCGTCAGCGCCATCACCCGGGAACGTTATGACAATACCCAATTTTATCTCAACGAAGGCGCCGCGATTGCCAAAGGCAGCATTCGCCAGCTGTTCGTCGGGCAACAGTTGCCCATTACCCTGATGTTATGGGTGGTGTTCTTTATGAGCCTGCTGATTATTTATCTGCTCTCCAGCTGGATGCCAACGCTGCTTAACCATCGTGGAATTGACCTGCAGCATGCCTCATGGGTGACCGCTGCCTTTCAGATTGGCGGTACGCTCGGTGCGCTGGTGCTGGGAGTGCTGATGGATAAATACAACCCTTTCCGCGTGCTGGCAGTGAGCTATGCGTTGGGTGCGGTGTGTATTGTCATGATTGGCCTGAGCGAGAACGGTCTGTGGCTGATGGCGCTGGCCATTTTTGGCACCGGCATCGGCATCAGCGGTTCGCAGGTGGGCCTGAATGCCTTAACCGCCACGCTTTATCCGACGCAGAGCCGGGCCACGGGCGTCAGCTGGTCTAATGCGATTGGCCGCTGCGGCGCGATTGTCGGCTCGCTCTCCGGCGGCGTGATGATGGCGATGAATTTCTCATTCGATAACCTGTTTTTCATTATTGCCGTTCCGGCGGCCATCAGCGCGGTGATGCTTATGCTGCTGACGGTTGTTATCCGCCAGTCGACCTCTGTCCCTGACGCGTTGTCACGCGTAGGCATCGTGAACAAATAAGGAGAATCTCTATGTCAGAACTTAATCAGGATGTTAAGAACAGCCGTCAGCAGTTTTACCAGCATATTTCCGGGCAGAATCTGACCCCGCTGTGGGAGTCGCTGCACCGCCTGGTACCGCCAACGCCGAACGCACATTGTGCTCCTGCGTACTGGAACTACCAGGAGATCCGCCCGCTGCTGCTGGAAAGCGGCGATCTGATTGGCGCGAAAGAGGCAATTCGTCGCGTACTGGTGCTGGAAAACCCCATGCTGCGCGGACAGTCTTCAATCACCCCAACGCTGTACGCCGGATTGCAGTTAATCATGCCGGGCGAGGTTGCCCCGAGTCACCGGCATAATCAGTCTGCGCTGCGCTTTATTGTCGAAGGGAAAGGGGCATTTACTGCGGTGGATGGCGAGCGCACCCAAATGCATGAAGGCGATTTTATTCTGACGCCACAGTGGCGCTGGCACGACCACGGCAACCCAGGCAGTGAACCGGTGGTGTGGCTGGACGGTCTGGATCTGCCACTGGTGAATCTGCTGGGTTGCGGCTTTGCGGAAGATTACCCGGAGGATCAGCAACCAGTCACGCGTAAGGAAGGGGATTACTTACCACGCTACACGGCCAATATGCTGCCGCTGCGTCATCAGAAGGGTAACTCATCGCCAATTTTCAACTATCGCTACGATCGCAGCCGTGAAGCGCTGCATGACCTGACCCGCATGGGCGACGCCGATGAGTGGGACGGTTACAAGATGCGTTACGTCAACCCGGTAACCGGTGGTTATCCCATGCCTTCAATGGGGACCTTTTTACAACTGTTGCCGAAGGGCTTTTCCTCGCGGATGGCGCGTACCACCGACAGCACTATCTATCACGTGGTGGAAGGAAGCGGGCAGGTCACCATCGGCACCGAGATCTTCAATTTTTCGCCAAAAGATATCTTCGTGGTGCCAACCTGGCACGGCGTGTCGTTCCAGGCCCACGAAGATGCCGTCTTATTTAGTTTTTCGGACAGACCGGTTCAGGAAGCGCTGGGGTTGTTCCGTGAAGCACGTTATTAATTTTGGAGAGAGAAAATGACGCAATACGTATTCGAACCACAAGCGCCTGTTACCGTTCCGGTAGTTGGCAGTAATGAACAGTTTCCCGTGCGTCGCGTTTACTGCGTGGGCCGCAACTATGCCGCTCATGCGCGTGAAATGGGTTTTGATCCGGATCGCGAACCGCCGTTCTTCTTCTGTAAACCTGCCGATGCGGTGGTTCCGGTGGCGGCCGGTCAAACCCTCGAGCTGCCATACCCGTCGCAGACCGATAACTATCACTATGAGATAGAGCTGGTGGTGGCGATCGGTAAAAAGGGCAGCGATATACCGCTGGAAAAAGCGCACGAATATATCTGGGGCTATGCCACTGGTCTGGATATGACCCGCCGCGACAGGCAGATGGAGATGCGCCAGATGGGGCGTCCGTGGGAAATCGGCAAAGCATTTGATCTCTCAGCCCCCATCGCGCCGCTGCATAAAGCCAGCGAAAGTGCGGATGTTAACAACGCGCCTATCTGGTTGCAGGTCAACGGCGACGATCATCAGCGTAGCGATATTCGCCACCTCATCTGGTCGGTTAATGAAACGATTAGCTATCTGTCCGGCTTTTTCGAACTACAGCCGGGTGATTTAATCTACACAGGCACGCCAGAGGGCGTGGGCGCAGTGGTGAAAGGAGATGTGATCACCGGCAATGTAGACGGTTTAACCCCCATCGCTGTGAAGATTGTCTGAGGTGGATGATGAAGCTGTACAGTTTCTTTAACAGCTCCGCGTCATATCGCGTACGTATTGCGCTGGCGCTGAAGGGGCTTGATTACCAGACGGTGGGTGTCAACATTCGCATCGGTCAGCAGAACGAGCTGGCCTACCGGCGGATGAACCCGGTAGGGCTTGTACCGACGCTGGTCACTGATGAGGGAGAATCACTCGGGCAGTCGCTGGCGATAACCGACTGGCTGGATGGTCACTTTCCGCAGTCGCCGCTGCTGCCAGCCGACTTCCCGACGCGCAGCCGGGTGCTGGAAATTGTTTATGCCATCGCTTGTGATATCCATCCCGTGAATAACATGCGGGTACTGCGCTACCTGAGCGAAGAGCTAAAGGTCAGTGAAGAGGATAAAAAACGCTGGTATGCGCACTGGATCCAGCAAGGGTTAAGCGCGGTTGAACAGATGCTGCGCCAGAGTCACTCGGGGACGTTCTGCGTGGGGGATGCGCCGACGCTGGCGGATTGCTGTCTGATCCCGCAGTGGGCGAACGCGTTACGTATGGGCTGTGATCTGAGCGGGTATCCGCGCTGTAAGGCGGTATACGATGCCTGTACCCAGCTTCCGGCGTTTATCGCCGCCGCGCCCGAGAATCAACAAGACAAAATTCCAGCCTGATAAGGAGAACGACAATGGCTAAAGTGACACGCGCAATTATCGTGGGTGGCGGGATTGGCGGCGCGGCGACCGCGCTATCGCTGGCCCGTCAAGGCATTAAAGTGATGTTGCTGGAGAAAGCGCACGAGATTGGTGAGATTGGTGCGGGTATTCAGCTCGGGCCGAACGCGTTTTCTGCTCTGGACAGCCTTGGCGTGGGTGACGTCGCCCGCAAGCGCGCCGTTTTTACCGATCACATCACCATGATGGATGCGGTAAACGCGAAAGAGGTTGTACGCATTGAAACCGGGCAGGCGTTCCGCGATCACTTTGGCGGTCCTTATGCGGTTATCCATCGGGTTGATATTCATGCTTCTGTCTGGGAAGCGGCACTGGTTCATCCCAACGTTGAGTATCGCACTTCAACTAACGTGGTTGATATTCGCCAGACAGAAGATGATGTGACGGTATTTGATGAGCACGGTAACAGCTGGACAGCGGATATTTTGGTGGGCTGTGACGGTGTGAAGTCGGTTGTGCGTCAGTCTCTGATTGGCGATGCGCCACGCGTGACCGGGCACGTGGTCTATCGCGCGGTGATTGATTGCGATGATATGCCGGAAGATTTGCGCATTAACGCGCCGGTGCTGTGGGCCGGACCGCACTGCCACCTGGTGCACTATCCATTGCGTGGCGGCAAGCAGTATAACCTGGTGGTGACCTTCCACAGTCGTCAGCAGGAGGAGTGGGGGGTAAAGGATGGCAGTAAAGAGGAAGTGCTCTCCTATTTTGCCGGTATTCATGCGCGTCCGCGCCAGATGCTGGATAAGCCGACCTCATGGCGTCGCTGGTCCACCGCTGACCGCGAACCGGTAGAGAAATGGGGGACCGACCGCATTACGCTGGTGGGTGATGCTGCGCATCCGGTGGCACAATATATGGCGCAGGGCGCCTGTATGGCGCTTGAAGATGCTGTCACTCTCGGTAAGGCGTTACAGCAGTGTGACGGCGATGCGGCTGATGCCTTTGCCTTGTATGAGTCGGTACGTATTCCGCGTACTGCGCGCATCGTCTGGTCGACGCGCGAAATGGGACGTGTGTACCACGCCGCAGGCGTCGAGCGCAAGGTGCGTAATCTGCTGTGGAAAGGCAAATCTCAGGCGGAATTTTATCGTGGTATGGAATGGCTGTACGGCTGGAAAGAAGATAACTGCCTGTTGCCGCGCTGAGCCTCTTTAATCTCCCGAACGGAGGCGCTACCATAGCGCCTCTTTTTTTGCGGGTGACGATATGCGTGTTTTACTGGCGCCGATGGAAGGCGTGCTCGACTCACTGGTGCGCGAGCTGCTGACTGAAGTGAATGATTACGATCTGTGCATCACCGAGTTTGTGCGCGTGGTGGATCAGCTCCTGCCGGCAAAAGTATTCCATCGGCTCTGCCCGGAACTGCATAACAATAGCCGGACGCCATCCGGCACGCGGGTGCGCATACAGTTGCTGGGGCAGTATCCGCAGTGGCTGGCGGAGAACGCGGCGCGCGCGGTAGAGCTGGGCTCGTTTGGTGTCGATCTGAACTGTGGCTGCCCGTCGAAGCTGGTCAACGGCAGCGGCGGTGGCGCAACGTTATTAAAAGATCCTGAACTCATCTACCGGGGCGCAAAAGCCATGCGCGAGGCGGTGCCTGCGCATCTGCCCGTGACGGTGAAAGTGCGTCTGGGCTGGGACAACAGCGACAGGCAGTTTGAAATTGCTGATGCCGTTCAGCAGGCTGGCGCCAGCGAGCTGGCGGTGCATGGCCGAACCAAGGAACAGGGCTATAAGGCCGAGCATATCAACTGGCAGGCGATCGGTGAGATCCGCCAGCGGCTTACCATTCCGGTTATCGCAAATGGCGAAATCTGGGACTGGCAAAGCGCCCAGGACTGTATGGCTATCAGCGGATGCGATGCGGTGATGATTGGCCGTGGGGCATTAAATATTCCGAACCTGAGCCGTGTGGTGAAATACAACGAGCCACGTATGCCGTGGCCTGATGTCGTGATGCTATTGCAAAAATATACCCGTCTTGAAAAGCAGGGTGATACCGGGCTGTATCACGTGGCGCGGATTAAACAATGGTTAGGGTATTTGCGTAAAGAATACTCAGAAGCAACCGCGCTGTTTCAGGAAATCCGCGCATTAAACAATTCACCGGATATCGCGCGCGCGATTCAGGCCATTGATATCGCTAAATTGCATTAACACATTAATCGGCCACCGGAGTGGCCTTTTTTTCAAAAAATCATCTTAAACACGCCAGTTACCACCAATAACCCAATCAGAAAAATAACTAAAATAATCCACAGTAAGATTTTCATCAGCGTTCCTTTTTTGGTGAGTTCAGGTTAAGTATAGGAAAGCCTCTGAAAATCTTCCTGTAATGACCTTACTCCGGTTTACGTGCGCTGAGCAGAAACACCATTGGCCGCTCTTTTTCTTCATCCAGCGCCGGGTTTTCAGCAATCTGTTCAGCGGACGGTCCCCATTCATCGACACAAACGATTTCGAATCCGGCGGCTATCAGCGCATTAATCCAGGTCGCCAGCTTACGGTGCTGTTTTTTGACACCCTCCGCGAACCAGTTACTGATGCGTGTGCCTTCCTGCTGATAATGATTGACCGGCCAGGACTGTTGCCCGGTTTTATCTTTTATCCAACCCTGGTTAAGCGGTGCAGTATAAATGGGATGCTCGGCAGAGAATACCAACATGCCTCCCGGTGTTAACGACTGGTAAATCGTTACGAATAATCGCGCGATATCGCGCAAATAGTGCAGGGCAAGTGAGCTATAAACCAGGTCAAAGGAATTTGGCGACAGGGAAAGCGTTTCGAGATCTTCACGGCGATAAACGATGCCATTACCCTGCGTCATGCTGTGCGCCTGGGTTAACATCTTTTGTGAAATATCCAGTCCCACTACGCTGGCCGCCTGGTTATCGCGCGCGTAGCGGCAAAACCAGCCATATCCGCAACCCAAATCGAGGATATTTTTTCCCTGCAGAGCGGGGAGCATCGCTTGTATTGTCGGCCATTCTGGCGCACCGTCGAGCCCTTTTACTGAACGGTCCAGCGTGGCATATCCGGCAAAGAACTCGGGATCGTCATAGATATTCTGTGACATAATGTCTCCATCCATAAATTATTAAAATTAATTAATCTAAATTATTTGTTTGGTGTATATTTTTCCGATTATATATTTTTATTGCCAAAGGTGTATTGCCACGCGTAACTAAAAAAGGAAACGCGACAAGTCGTAATCTCAGCACATCTTTTCTTACCTGTGTCTCTCCATGAATCGTAATTCTGCTTTTGTCACGACGGCATTGTTGCCGCTTTTTATTTTGATGTCAGGTTGCGCGCCGATGCATGATGACCGCCAGTCTCTGTCACAGCAGACCCCCGCTGCGAATGTCGATACCACATTGCCTGCGGCGTTAAAAAATGGCTGGCCGGACAGCCAATGGTGGAAGGCATACCATGACCCCCAGCTTAATGCGCTGATTGACAGCACGTTACGAAACTCCCCTGATATGCAGGTCGCGGAACAGCGCATTCAACTGGCGGAGGCGCAGGCTAAGGCTGTGGAGGCGCAGGATGGCCCGGAGATCGATTTCTCAGCAGATGTGGAGCGTCAGAGAATGTCAGCCGAAGGGCTGATGGGTCCGTTTGCCATTACCGATCCGGCCGCCGGGACGACCGGGCCGTGGTACACCAACGGCACCTTGGGTTTAACTGCTGGCTGGAATCTGGATCTGTGGGGTAAAAATCGGGCCGAAGTGACGGCACGTATTGGGGCCGTTAAGGCGCGTGAAGCCGAGCGCGAGCAAACGCGACAGGTGCTGGCGAGCGGTGTGGCTCGTCTTTACTGGGAATGGCAAACGCAGGCCGGGCTGAAAACCGTGTTGACGCAAATCGAAACCGAGCAGCAGAACGTCATTAACGTTGATCGTCAACTGTATCAAAATGGTCTTACTTCTTCGGTGGAAGGCGTTGAAACCGATATTGATTCCAGCAAAACAGAGCAGCAGCTGAACGATGTCAGCGGTAAAATGAAGGTAATTGAAGCGCGGTTGAGCGCGCTGACCAACTCGCAGTCCACAGCCCTGAAACTCCATTCGACCCCGCTGCCCGCGGTGGAAAGCCAGCTCCCGTCCCAGCTAGGTTATTCGCTGCTGGCCCGCCGACCGGATTTGCAGGCGGCGCACTGGTACATTGAGTCATCGCTGAGCAGCATTGATGCGGCGAAAGCGGCGTTTTATCCCGATGTAAATCTGATGGCATTTTTACAACAGGATGCGTTACATCTGAGCGACTTGTTTCGCCATTCCGCGCAGCAAATGGGCGTAACGGCCGGGCTGACGCTGCCTATCTTTGATAGCGGCAGGCTGAACGCGAATCTCGACATTACTCAAGCGCAAAGCAACCTGACGGTGGCGAATTACAACAAAGCCGTGGTGGATGCGGTGAATGACGTGGCGCGTGCAGCATCGCAGGTAGAAACCCTGGCGCAGAAGAATCAGCATCAGCAGCAGATTGAGCATGATGCACTGCGCGTAGTGGGTCTGGCGCAGGCGCGCTTCAATGCCGGAATTATTGCGGGCTCCCGGGTCAGTGAGGCAAAGATCCCGGCATTACGTGAACAGTGCAACGCTCTGCTTTTACAAGGGCAATGGCTGGATGCCTCAATCCAGTTGAACCGTGCGCTGGGGGGCGGCTACCACGCTTCGTAACGCACCCGCCCGGTAGACATCGCGCTACCGGGCTGTACTTTTGCTGCTGCGTTTTTTTAACCACCACCGAACGCCAAGCACCAGCACAATCACCAGAGCCAGCCATATCCAGTGCTTAATATGCTGGTCGAGATTGTGTAGCCACGGCGCAATGACTTCTCCCCCCACGTAACCCAGAGTGGTAAATATCAGCGCCCACGCCAGCGCCCCCAGGATATTCAACGGCAGGAAAATTTTAGGCGGCAAATGGCTTGCGCCAATCAGCAACGGGCCGATCACGCGAAAACCATACATAAAACGGGTGCCAATCACGAACAGATAAGGACGGCGCTGGATCATTTTCTGCGCCCGGCGGATTTTGTCGCGATGTTTTGAGAAACGACGCAAAATTTTTCCACCGTAACGACGCCCAAGCAGATACAGCAATTGATCGCCAATCATCCCGCCCAGGGCCACAGAGATAACCACCAGAGGAAATTTAAGTAATCCCTGATGTGCCGCCACGCCGCCCAGCAGGGTAATGGTTTCACCTTCGGCCAAACTGCCAATGACCAATGCGGCGTAACCGTAATGTGCAATAAGACTGTTTATATCCATATGTCTGGATGACCTCCCGACGTTAAGCATACACCCTGTGAATCATCGTGGGGTTTAAAAGCGCTGAATTAGCGGTTCGTCATTTTTGTTGTTGTACAAAAATTAATCCAAAGCTGAATTATACTTGAACTGTTGAGGTCCGGAGCTGACAAGAAGGGGGCGGTATGAACCATGTCTGGGGGCTGTTTTCCCATCCCGATCGTGAAATGCATGTGATCAACAGCGAAAACGAAAGCGTTTCGCATCACTATACCCACCATGTACTGCTGATGGCGGCAATCCCGGTTGTTTGTGCGTTCATCGGTACCACACAAATCGGCTGGGATTTTGGCGATGGCAATATCCTGAAATTATCCCTGTTGACTGGATTTGCAATGGCGATTCTGTTTTACGGGGTGATGCTGGCGGGCGTTGCCGTCATGGGCCGGGTTATCTGGTGGATGGCGCGTAACTACCCGCAGCGTCCGTCGCTGGCGCATTGTATGGTCTTTGCCGGATATGTCGCGACGCCGCTGTTTTTAAGCGGGCTGGTCGCACTTTATCCGCTGGTCTGGCTGTGCGCATTAGTCGGGACTCTCGCGCTGTTTTACACCGGTTATTTACTTTATCTCGGTATTCCGACGTTCCTGAATATCACTCGTGAGGAAGGGTTGAGTTTTTCCAGTTCGACGCTGGCGATCGGTGTGCTGGTACTGGAAGTTCTGCTGGCTATTACGGTAATCCTGTGGGGTTACGGCTATCGGTTATTCTGACGGATAAACCTGTCTACGCTGCGTTGTTGACGTAAAAGTCAGCAACGCAGCATTTCGAGACGATTCTCCTGTGGCAGCAAACCTGCCGGATCGCTATGATGCCTGAGCTAGCTTGAGATAATACTTAATCTCTGGCGGTGTGCGTTGTGACGTGCGTGAACCATTATCAGAAATCTCATCATGCTGAAATTCCGAGTTTCATTATTAAGCCTTGCCCTGGTGCTGGCCGTTCCTTTTGCACCCCAAGCCGTGGCGAAAACGGCAACTACCGCAGCGGCTTCTCAACCTGAGATAGCGTCCGGTAGCGCGATGATCGTTGATCTGAATACCAACAAAGTTATCTATTCGAACCACCCGGACCTTGTGCGTCCGATTGCGTCGATTACCAAATTAATGACGGCGATGGTGGTGCTTGATGCACGACTGCCGCTGAATGAAAAGCTGAAAGTCGATATTAGCCAGACGCCGGAGATGAAAGGCATTTACTCTCGCGTACGACTGAACAGCGAAATCAGCCGTAAAGACATGTTATTGCTGGCGCTGATGTCATCAGAAAACCGTGCGGCGGCGAGTCTGGCGCATCATTACCCGGGCGGATACAACGCGTTTATCAAAGCCATGAATGCCAAAGCGAAAGCGCTCGGCATGACTCAGACACGCTTTGTGGAACCCACTGGCTTGTCGATTCATAACGTCTCGACCGCCCGTGACTTAACCAAGCTGCTGATCGCCAGCAAACAGTATCCGCTGATCGGCCAGCTAAGTACCACGCGTGAAGATATGGCGACGTTTGCCAACCCTGCGTATACGCTGCCGTTTCGTAACACCAACCATCTGGTATACCGCGATAACTGGAATATTCAGTTAACGAAAACCGGGTTTACCAATGCGGCAGGCCACTGTCTGGTGATGCGCACGGTGATTAACAACAAACCGGTGGCGCTGGTGGTGATGGATGCCTTTGGCAAATATACTCACTTTGCCGATGCCAGTCGTTTACGTACCTGGATTGAAACGGGCAAGGTGATGCCGGTTCCGGCGGCGGCGCTGAGCTATAAAAAGCAAAAAGCTGCGCAGATGGCGGCGGCAGGTTCGGCGAAGGGCGAGCAAACCGCACAGAACGATTAAATAAGATGTCTTATCCGGCCTACGCATAGCGAATGTAGCAGTAGGCCGGGCAAGCAAAGCGCCCCGGCAACATGCCCGGTAGCGCTTATCTTTTTCAGGTTTACGATTCTTTCCAGAACTTCTGCTTACTCGTTTTCCCGATACCCGGATTCATACTGTTGGTGGGGTCATTCTCACGGTAAAAACGGGTCAAGGTTTCCGGTGCCTGATACAGATGCCCGACGTTATGCTCTGCCGGATACTGCGCCCCACGCTCGCGCAGGAGTTCCAGCATCTGCTCTTTGAGCGCATGCGCATCCATGCCCTTTTTCACGATGTAATCCTGATGGAAGACGTAACACATAAAGTGACCGTAATAGAGTTTGTGCACCAGTTGACTGTCGATCTCTGGGGGCAGATGCTCGTACCATTCGGTGTCGTTACGACGCAGCGCGATATCCAGCGCCAGAATATCTTCCACCTCATCCGCATGTACGGCCTGATAACGAATAGCCGCGCCAGCCGCCGCGAAGCGGTGCAAGAACGCCTTGCTGCCTTCTTCCGCCGTACAGACAAAGAAGTCGCCTTCAGCGGTTTTGAAATACTCGCTTAGCCAGTTTTGGGCTTCAGCCACGCCGCCACCGGCCATTTTTAATAGCAGGTGATGCTCGTACTTATCGCGCCAGCTTTTCATGCGCGTCGGTAAGTGGCTGGGGAACAAATGACCAAATTTCTGCATTGCCCGGTCGGTGAAGTGAGGACGGAAAATTTTCACTTTTTCCAGCATCGCATCGGTGCGGCCTTTCAGGGTGAAGAAGAACGGCATTTTGTCGGTGCCGAGCTTGTCGATCATCAGAAACGTATCTTTGCCGTATTGCTCAGCGATATCGTAAATATCGCGGTGCATATATTCACCGGCGACCGGCAGATGCTCGAATTTTGCCAGAATATGACGGCGGATCTCCGTCAGCACCTCTGGCTGGTTGGTGCCGATGTAAAAGACCTGCTGGTTTTTTTCGGCTTCGAAGGTGTCCAGACGCACGGCAAAGACCGCGAGCTTGCCTGCACAACCGGACGATTCAAACAAGCGATCCGGGTCGGCGTTATAGCGTGCGGGCGTGTCTGCGTCGATATCTCTGACACGGGTAACGTAGTCGTGATCGTGCGCGTGACGCCCGTCGTGGCGAACATCGTCATCTCTAATACGCTCGTCATCCAGTTTGCTCAGGATCTGCTCCGGGGTCTGGCCCAGCTCAATACCCAGATGGTTAACCAGCTGTAATTTTCCCTGTTCGTCAATACGCGCAAACAGCGACATCTCCGTGTAGGCCGGGCCGCGCTGTACCAGCGAGCCGCCGGAGTTGTTGCAAATGCCACCGATAACCGAAGCGCCGATACAGGAAGATCCGATGACCGAATGCGGCTCACGGCCAAACGGTTTGAGCGCTTTTTCCAGCGAATAGAGCGTGGTTCCTGGATAGGCCAGCACCTGTTCACCTTTGCCGATGACGTGCAGCTTATCAAGACGCAGGGTGCTGATAATGACAATCTCGCGGTCGTAATCATTACCGCTCGGCGTAGACCCTTCGGTCAGGCCGGTGTTAGCGGCCTGCATCAGGATAATTTTATCCGCGGCGACGCAGGCGCTCAAAACGCGCCACAGTTCTAAAAGCGACCCGGGGAACACGACGGCAAGCGCATCGCCCTGGCCGGAGCGGAATCCCTTGCGATAGCGGGCGGTTTTAGCAGGTTCTGTCAGCAGGTGTGAATGACCCACCAGACGGGTCAGTTCATTCAGGAAAGCTTTATTATCTGTTGTAATGGAAGACATTCTCCACTCCTTGTGGTGGGACTCAATATCAGGAACAAGCATAGCGCTTTGTATGACAATACGCTTTCTCATTCATATTGTCTCTGGTTCGTCTTTTACTGATTCGCGCTGGTTTCGAAAATTAGGAGAATAACCTTAGCTTTCTTTATCGCTCCCGTTTAGTCTTACGGCAAACTGCGGTTTTTGTTATATTTTCGCTGCCTCGTCGGGAAAAAATAAAGAGAGAATCAACATGAAATGGCTATGTTCTGTAGGTGTCGCGGTGAGTCTGGCATTGCAACCAGCGTTGGCGGACACTCTGTTTGGTAACCATCCACTGACGCCAGAGGCGCGGGATGCCTTCGTTACCGATTTACTTAAGCAGATGACCGTAGATGAGAAGATTGGGCAACTCCGTTTGATAAGCGTCGGGCCTGATAACCCGAAAGAAGCCATCCGCGAGATGATCAAAGACGGGCAGGTTGGGGCAATTTTTAACACCGTCACGCGCCAGGATATCCGCAAAATGCAGGATCAGGTGATGGATCTCAGTCGCCTGAAAATCCCTCTCTTTTTTGCCTACGACGTATTGCACGGTCAGCGTACCGTATTCCCGATAAGCCTCGGTCTGGCATCCTCCTTTAATCTCGATGCGGTCAGAACCGTTGGTCGAGTGTCTGCGTATGAAGCCGCCGATGATGGTCTGAATATGACCTGGGCGCCGATGGTCGATGTCTCGCGCGATCCGCGCTGGGGCCGCGCCTCGGAAGGGTTTGGCGAAGATACGTATTTGACCGCCACGATGGGCAAAACCATGGTGGAAGCGATGCAGGGTAAAAGCCCGGCCGATCGCTATTCGGTGATGACCAGCGTCAAGCACTATGCCGCCTATGGCGCGGTTGAAGGCGGCAAGGAATACAACACTGTCGATATGAGCCCGCAGCGTTTGTTCAACGACTATATGCCACCGTACAAAGCCGGACTGGACGCCGGTAGCGGTGCGGTGATGGTGGGGCTTAATTCGCTGAACGGCACGCCGGCGACTTCGGATGCATGGCTGTTAAAAGACGTGCTGCGCGATGAGTGGGGCTTTAAGGGCATTACCGTTTCCGATCACGGCGCGATTAAGGAACTGATTAAGCACGGTACCGCCGCCGATCCTGAAGATGCGGTGCGTGTGGCGATCAAGTCCGGCATCAACATGAGCATGAGCGATGAGTATTACAGCAAATACCTGCCGGGGTTGATTAAGTCAGGTAAGGTGACGATGGCGGAGCTGGACGACGCTGCGCGTCATGTGCTGAACGTGAAATATGATATGGGGCTGTTTAACGATCCGTACAGCCATCTGGGGGCTAAAGAATCTGACCCGCAGGACACCAACGCGGAAAGCCGTTTGCACCGCAAAGAGGCGCGTGAAGTGGCGCGTGAAAGCCTGGTGCTGCTGAAAAACCGTCTGGAAACATTGCCGCTGAAAAAATCCGCCACCGTAGCGGTTGTCGGTCCGCTGGCCGACAGCAAGCGTGATGTGATGGGCAGTTGGTCTGCTGCCGGGGTTGCCGATCAGTCAGTAACGGTGCTGACGGGGATTAAAAATGCCATCGGCGAGCAGGGCAAAGTGGTATACGCCAAAGGGGCGAACATCACCAACGACAAAGGCATTGTCGACTTCCTCAACCAGTATGAAGAGGCGGTGAAGGTTGACCCGCGTTCGCCGCAGGCGATGATTGATGAAGCCGTTAACGCCGCGAAGCAGTCTGACGTGGTGGTCGCGGTAGTTGGTGAAGCGCAGGGAATGGCGCATGAAGCCTCCAGCCGCACCGATATCACCATTCCGCAGAGTCAGCGTGACCTGATTACCGCGCTGAAAGCCACGGGTAAACCGCTGGTTCTGGTACTGATGAACGGTCGTCCGCTGGCGCTGGTTAAGGAAGATCAACAGGCCGATGCGATCCTCGAAACCTGGTTTGCCGGGACGGAAGGCGGTAACGCCATCGCCGATGTGCTATTTGGCGATTACAACCCGTCAGGCAAGTTGCCGATGTCTTTCCCGCGCTCTGTCGGACAGATCCCGGTCTATTACAGCCATCTTAATACCGGTCGCCCGTATAATGCCGATAAGCCGAATAAGTACACGTCGCGCTACTTTGACGAAGCGAACGGTCCGTTGTATCCCTTTGGCTATGGCCTGAGCTACACCACATTCACGGTTTCTGATGTGAAACTCTCTTCTCCGACGATGAAGCGTGACGGGACCGTGATGGCCAGCGTGCAGGTGACCAACACCGGCAAACGCGAAGGTGCGACGGTGATTCAGATGTATTTGCAGGATGTTACCGCTTCAATGAGTCGTCCGGTAAAACAGCTGAAAGGTTTTGAGAAAGTGAATCTTAAGCCGGGTGAAACCCAAACCGTTAGCTTCCCAATTGATGTTGAAGCGCTGAAATTCTGGAACCAGCGTATGCAATACGATGCCGAACCGGGCAAGTTCAACGTCTTTATCGGCGTGGATTCTGCCAGAGTGAAGCAGGGCGAATTTGAACTGCTGTAATTGATATCATGCCTGATAGCGTGACGCTTATCAGGCCTGCGAAATCGTACCATCCGGTAAACTCACTTTGGGTTTGCCGGATTTTTTTTATTGTATTATCGCCTTACCGCGAGTAACTCTCAGTGTTACTACCCAATTGCCAGGTTAAGGCTTGATTTTTCGACTATGCTTTTTCCTCAAGTCTCTGAAAAGGGCCGTAAAAGAATGAGGAGTGCAGCATGATAATTTCAAAAGTTTGGGTGGGTTCGCTGGCGTTATTAGCCGCGATCAGCTTGCCCTTACAGGCCGCGTCACCCGTCACGGTCGGTTCAAAAATAGATACCGAAGGGGCGCTGCTCGGCAACATTATTTTGCAGGTGCTCGAAAGTCACGGCGTGAAAACCGTTAATAAAGTACAGCTGGGTACCACTCCGGTGGTGCGTGGGGCAATTACCTCTGGTGAACTGGATATTTATCCGGAATATACCGGCAATGGCGCATTCTTTTTTAAAGATGAGAATGATCCTGCATGGAAAAATGCGCAGGCCGGTTATGACAAAGTGAAAAAGCTGGACGCAGAGCAAAATAAGCTGATCTGGCTAACGCCTGCGCCCGCCAACAACACCTGGACCATTGCGGTTCGCCAGGATGTCGCGCAAAAGAATAAGCTTGAGTCTCTTGCCGATTTAGGCCGTTACCTGAAAGACGGGGGGACGTTCAAACTTGCCGCCTCTGCGGAATTTATCGAACGGGCTGACGCGCTGCCTGCCTTTGAAAAAGCCTATGATTTCAAACTGAATCAGAATCAGCTGTTGTCGCTGGCGGGGGGGGATACCGCGGTGACGATTAAAGCAGCGGCGCAGCAGACCTCTGGGGTCAATGCGGCGATGGCCTACGGTACCGACGGTCCGGTTGCGGCGCTCGGTCTGCAAACATTAAGCGATCCGCAAGGCGTACAGCCCATTTATGCGCCAGCGCCCGTTGTGCGTGAATCGGTGCTGCAGGACTACCCGCAAATGGCAGAATGGCTACAACCGGTATTTGCCAGCCTGGATGAAAAAACGCTGCAACGGCTGAATGCCAGTATCGCCGTGGAGGGGCTGGATGCGAAAAAAGTCGCAGCAGACTACCTGAAGCAAAAAGGATGGGTGAAGTAACGGAGTTTGCAGCAGGTGGGTGTTTTGTCGAATATTTCAGTAAATCGGGTGCTGTTGCTGCTGGTGTTTCTTACCATCGCGGCGGCAGCGCTTCCTTTCATCAGCTATGCTCCCAATCGCCTGGTTTCCGGTGAAGGGCGTCAACTCTGGGATATCCAACCCGACATGGCATGGGGATTAGCGGCGGCCTGTGTGCTGCTGTTTCTTCTGTGCTTTGTACCGGGAAAATCCGGCAATATATTGACGCTTATCGTTAGCCAACTGTTGGTGATTGCGGTGCTGGTCATCGCCGGCACAACGGCAACGTATCTGGCTCAGACGGGTAGCCCGCTGGCCAGAACCAGCCTGGGCAGTGGGTTCTGGTTAGGGCTGGGAGTGATGCTGCTGGCAGCCAGTGACGCCATTCGTCGCATCACCGAACGGGCGTCGTGGCGTTGGTTATTGCACGCACAAATATTCATTTTGCCGCTGGTGTTACTGCTCTCCGGTACGTTTAACGATCTTTCTCTGCTTAAAGAATATGCCAACCGCCAGGATGTCTTTAACGACGCGCTGGCGCAGCATCTGACGATTCTGTTCGCTACCGTGGTGCCCGCGCTGCTCATTGGCGTGCCGCTGGGCGTCTGGTGTACTTTTTCTGTCTCCCGTCAGGGGCCGGTATTCGCGGTACTGAACATCATCCAGACTATTCCCTCCGTCGCGCTGTTTGGCCTGTTAATTGCGCCGCTTGCCGGACTGGTGAAGCACTTTCCCTTGCTGGGTTCGCTTGGCGTAGCGGGAACCGGTCTGACGCCTGCGCTTATTGCGTTGGTGCTGTATGCGCTCTTACCGCTGGTTCGCGGCGTAGTGGCTGGATTGAATCAGGTTCCACTCGATGTACTTGAAAGCGCCCGGGCGATGGGGATGAGCGCGCGTCAGCGGTTTATCTCGGTGCAGTTTCCACTGGCGCTGCCGGTCTTCTTGCGCAGTTTGCGAGTGGTGATGGTCCAGACGGTGGGGATGGCGGTGATAGCCGCGCTGATTGGTGCAGGGGGATTTGGCGCGCTGGTCTTTCAGGGATTGCTCAGTAGCGCCGTTGATTTAGTGCTGTTGGGCGTGATCCCGGTCGTTGTGCTGGCTGTGTTGATTGATGCGCTGTTTGATTTAGGGATCGCGCTGCTAAAGGTATCGAATAATGATTGAATTTCGCCATGTCAGTAAAACCTATGGCCAGCAAAAAGCCGTCGACGACCTGAACCTGCAGTTAGGAGAGGGCAGCTTTTCGGTATTAATTGGCACGTCAGGTTCGGGCAAGTCTACCACGCTAAAGATGATCAACCGGCTGGTTGAACATGACAGCGGGCAGATCCGTTTTGCCGGGGAGGAGATCCGCAGCCTGCCGGTGCTGGAGTTACGACGGCGCATGGGGTACGCGATTCAGTCTATTGGTTTGTTTCCCCACTGGACTGTCGCGCAGAATATTGCCACCGTACCGCAGCTGCAAAAGTGGTCACGTTCACGTATTGATGACCGAACAGATGAACTAATGGCGCTGCTGGGCCTTGAGGCGAGTTTACGTCACCGGTATCCGCATCAGCTTTCCGGCGGACAACAGCAGCGGGTTGGGGTTGCGCGAGCGTTGGCCGCAGATCCGCAGGTGCTACTGATGGATGAGCCTTTTGGCGCGCTGGACCCGGTCACCCGCGGCGCGCTGCAGCAGGAGATGACGCGTATCCATCGTTTATTGGGACGTACCATTGTGCTGGTGACGCATGATATCGACGAGGCGCTGAGACTGGCGGAGCATCTGATTTTGATGGATGCGGGAAAAGTTGTGAAGCAAGGCACGCCGCTGTCGATGCTCACTGCGCCAGCGAATGATTTTGTGCAAACTTTTTTTGGCCGCAGTGAACTGGGCGTAAGGCTGTTGTCGCTGCGTACGGTAGGGGATTTTATCCGTCGCGGCGAACACTCAGACGGCGAGCCGCTGGTGGATGAGATGACGCTACGTGATGCATTGTCGGTGTTCGTGGCGCGTGGCTGCGATGTCTTGCCGGTCGTGACGCCTCAGGGGGTGCCCTGCGGGACGCTTCATTTTCGCGATTTGCTTTCGGAGACGCCGACCCGTGAAACGTCTTGCTGATCCATTGCTATGGCTTGTTGCGCTGTTTCTGATCCTGTTGGTGGGGTTGCCTCACAGTCAGGCCCTGTTTAGTTCGCTATTTCCGGCGCTGCCGCGTCCCGTGTATCAGCAGGAAAGTTTTACGGCGCTGGCGTTGAGTCATTTTGCGTTGGTGGGGATTTCAAGCCTTATTGCCGTCATCATTGGCACCGGAGCGGGAATAGCGGTAACCCGGCCCTGGGGCGCGGAATTCAGGCCGATGGTGGAAACGATTGCCGCCGTGGGGCAGACATTTCCTCCGGTCGCCGTGCTGGCGATCGCCGTACCGGTGATGGGGTTTGGGCTTGAACCCGCGATTATCGCGCTGATTTTGTATGGCGTGTTACCAATCTTGCAGGCAACTCTGGCGGGACTCGGTGGAATTCCTCCCAGCGTGATGGATATCGCCAGCGGAATGGGCATGAGTCAGGGCCAGCGGCTGCGTAAAGTGGAGTTGCCGCTGGCGGCACCGGTTATTCTGGCGGGAATTCGCACGTCGGTGATTATTAATATCGGCACCGCTACGATCGCGTCAACCGTCGGGGCGAACACGTTGGGCACGCCGATTATCATCGGGCTGAGCGGGTTCAATACCGCCTATGTGATTCAGGGGGCGCTGCTGGTCGCGCTGGCTGCGGTGATAGTTGACCGCGGGTTTGAGCGATTAGCGAGCCACCTTACCCGGCACGTAAAATGAATGTATAGCCTGCCAGCATGACGCCGCCGATACCGCCGATGGCCATCAGCAGGAAGAGGGTAATGACACCGATTTTAGCTGCGCTCATTATGCACTCCTTATGTGAATCTAAGGATTGTACACGTTTGTTAACAGAATATTAAGAGCCGATCCTGGTTGGCTTTAAATACCGAGCGGATAAATATCGTGACCTAACGCGCGCCATTCGTTCAGTTGTTGCTGCTGAGCAGGCGTTTGGCTTTCGCCGCACCAGACCAGTAAGGTTCGCCCTTCAAACAGTTCCGGTCGCAATTGGTTTAGCGAGTGGGCGAGGACGTCAACGCGCCATCCCTGCTGGCTGGCTACCCAACCCTCCAGCCATAAGCGAGTGGTATCATGAATGTTCCAGCCGACAACCAGGGCATCTTTACCCTGTTTCTTGCGCGCCGAGGCCAGACAAATCGCGATGTAGTTGATGAGGACACCGTCGAGGATCCCCAGTAACGCCTGCAGGATCGGCTGCTGACATTGCAGGCGGCGGCGTAACGGAATGAACAAATGGGTGTTGAGCGTTTGTGCGGGATAATCCTGACCGCGCTCTTTGATCCACATCCTGAGGCTATGCAGATTATTACTTTGCAAATAGCTCAACAGCGTCTCTTGCTGTTCGCGCCAGCCGTTATGCACATCAATGTTCTCGTTACTGAGCAACATTTTTACCTTACTGACCTGAACGCCGTTATTTATCCAGCGTTTTATCTCACGGATCCGGTCAATATCCGCGTCGTTAAACAGGCGATGCCCGCCGTCTGTTCGCTGCGGTTTCAGTAATCCGTAACGCCTCTGCCACGCGCGTAAAGTGACAGGGTTGATATCACAAAGCAAAGCCACTTCACCTATTGTGTAAAGCGCCATCGTCGTCTCACTTATGCTCGCGAGGTCCCAGTTTTACTTTAGACGCTCTTTTGCGAACCAGGTAGTTTTGTCTGTTTTTTGATCAACAAATGGGTGAGTTTGTAGTCATGCTCGCGCTTTCGAGTGATCGTTCTCACAAATTCCTTTTTTTTTGCAACACTTCAAAGAAAGTTACGCGCAGCCCATGTATGTTACGCGCTTTTAAGTGATGTGTGGTTGGCAGGTATGTACGAGTTTAATCTGGTGTTGCTGCTGCTTCAGCAGATGTGTGTGTTTCTCGTTATCGCGTGGCTCATGAGCAAAACGCGTTTGTTTATCCCGCTGATGCAGGTCACGATCCGGCTCCCGCACAAGCTGCTTTGCTACGTTACCTTTTCCATTTTCTGCATTTTGGGCACCTATTTCGGGCTGCACATTGATGATTCTATTGCTAATACCCGTGCTATCGGCGCGGTGATGGGTGGGCTGCTTGGCGGCCCGGTGGTCGGCGGTTTGGTCGGTCTAACCGGTGGCTTACATCGCTATTCAATGGGCGGAATGACGGCGCTCAGTTGCATGATTTCGACCATTGTGGAAGGTTTGCTCGGCGGGCTGGTGCACAGCGTGCTCACCCGTCGTGGCCGTACCGATAAAGTCTTTAGCCCACTGACCGCGGGTGCCATTACTTTTGTCGCCGAACTGGTGCAGATGCTGATCATCTTGTTAATCGCCCGGCCGTTTGACGATGCGTTTCGGCTGGTCAGTAATATCGCCGCGCCGATGATGGTGACGAATACCGTGGGTGCAGCCTTATTTATGCGTATTTTGCTCGATAAACGGGCGATGTTTGAAAAATATACCTCTGCTTTTTCCGCCACTGCGCTCAAAGTTGCCGCCTCAACGGAGGGTATTTTGCGCCAGGGGTTTAACGAGGTTAACAGCATGAAGGTCGCTCAGGTGCTGTATGAAGAGCTGGATATCGGTGCTGTGGCAATTACCGACCGCGAGAAGCTGCTGGCATTTACCGGCATTGGTGACGATCACCATCTACCCGGAAAACCTATTTCGTCGTCGTACACCCAACGGGCGATAGAAACCGGAGAGGTGGTGTATGCCGATGGGAATGAAGTCCCTTACCGCTGCTCTTTGCACCCGCAATGCAAATTAGGCTCGACGCTGGTGATCCCTTTGCGGGGTGAAAACCAGCGGGTGATGGGAACCATCAAACTGTATGAAGCCAAAAACCGCCTCTTTAGCTCGATCAACCGCACGCTGGGGGAAGGGATCGCCCAACTGCTTTCGGCGCAGATTCTGGCCGGGCAGTATGAGCGGCAAAAAGCGATGCTCACGCAGTCGGAAATCAAACTCCTGCATGCTCAGGTGAACCCCCATTTTTTGTTTAATGCGCTCAACACCATCAAAGCCGTGATCCGACGCGATAGCGAGCAGGCCAGCCAACTGGTGCAGTATCTGTCGACGTTCTTTCGCAAAAACTTAAAACGTCCGTCGGAGATTGTGACGCTGGCTGATGAAATTGAGCACGTTAATGCCTATCTGCAAATTGAAAAGGCGCGATTTCAGTCGCGCCTGCAGGTGACTTTGACGGTGCCAGATGCGCTTTCGTATCAGCAATTACCTGCCTTTACCCTACAACCTATTGTGGAGAATGCCATTAAGCACGGTACCTCTCAGCTACTGGATACCGGCGAAGTGTCGATCACCGCCCGCCGCGAAGGGCAGTATCTGATGCTGGATATTGAAGATAACGCCGGGTTGTATCAGCCAACGTCTGAGGCCAGCGGATTGGGTATGAATCTGGTTGATAAACGACTGCGCGAGCGGTTTGGCGACGATTTTGGCATCAGCGTAGCGTGTGAACCTGACCGCTTTACCCGAATCACTTTACGACTTCCTCTGGAGGAACTGGCATGATCAAAGTGCTGATTGTCGATGACGAACCGTTAGCGCGGGAGAATCTGCGGATCCTGTTGCAGGCGCAAAGCGACATCGAGATCGTCGGCGAATGTTCGAATGCGGTGGAAGCCATCGGCGCGGTACATAAACTGCGTCCGGATGTCCTGTTCCTTGATATTCAGATGCCGCGTATCAGCGGTCTGGAAATGGTTGGCATGCTTGATCCTGAGCATCGTCCGTATATTGTTTTCCTTACTGCCTTTGATGAATATGCGGTGAAAGCTTTTGAAGAACACGCGTTTGATTATCTTCTCAAACCGATTGAAGAGGCGCGACTGGAAAAAACGCTGAGCCGTTTGCGTCAGGAGCGCACGAAGCAGGATGTATCGCTACTGCCGGAGAATCAGCAGGCGCTGAAGTTTATTCCGTGCAGCGGCCACAGCCGAATCTATCTGCTGCAAATGGATGACGTGGCGTTTATCAGCAGCCGCATGAGCGGCGTGTATGTGACCAGCAGCGATGGTAAAGAAGGTTTCACCGAACTGACGCTCAGAACGCTGGAAAGCCGTACACCTTTGCTGCGCTGCCATCGGCAGTATCTGGTGAATATGGCGCAATTGCGGGAGATCCGTCTGGAAGAAAACGGTCAGGCCGAACTGATTTTACGCAACGGGCTGACAGTTCCGGTGAGTCGCCGTTATCTTAAAAGTCTAAAAGAGGCGATTGGACTGTAAAACTGATACACTGCGCGCCATTGCATCACCGACAGTTGAAGGCTCTATGCTAAGTAACGATATTCTTCGTAGCCTGCGCTACACCCTGAAAGCGAACAATAACGACATGGTGCGTATTCTTGCGCTTGCTGACATGGAATCCACCTCCGCAGGTTTTGATACCTGGATGACAAAAGAAGATGAAGCCGGGTTTATTCGTTGCCCGGATATCATTCTCTCCGGATTTTTAAACGGTCTGATTTATCATCTGCGTGGTAAAGACGAGTCTGCGCCGGAACTGGCGCTTGAGCGTCGTGTTAACAACAATACGGTGCTGAAAAAGCTGCGTATCGCCTTTTCGCTGAAAACCGATGATATTCTGGCCATTATGACCGAGCAGAAGTTTCGTGTGTCGATGCCGGAAATTACCGCCATGATGCGCGCGCCGGACCATAAGAACTATCGCGAATGCGGCGATCAGTTTCTGCGTTACTTCCTGCGGGGTTTGACGTCGCGAGTGCACAAAACGAAAGCGTAAAACGACGCTGGCGACCGCGATGAATTTCGGGTCGCCAGGATGTTATTTCACTTCTTTAAAACCCGCCGATTCCATTACCGTTTGCATTTGCTTCATGCTGATATTTTTATCGGCTTTCTCAGAAAGCTTCATTCCGGAAATTGCCTGCAACGCTTTTATATCGACTTTTTCCATATCAATAGTGACATTTTCCTGTGCGTAGGTATCTGTATAGGTGAGCTTTTCTTCTACGCCTGCAATATTTTGATATTTGGCGCTTAACGCATCGAATACTTTTGCGGCTTCCTCTTTATTGCTGGCGCCGACAGACGCATAGCTGATTTTACTTTCGGAGCTTTGTTTCAGAACTTTGTCACCTTTATAGGTGTAAGAGACGGTGATATCCGAACCGTTAAGATTGGCATTGAATGTTTTCGTTTCTTCTTTATCACCACAACCCGCCAGGGAAAAAACCACAACCGATGCCACGGCGAGAGAAACTAATTTTTGTAACGCTGTCATGTAAAACTCCATTTTATGAATATCGAATGCTAAATAATAACGCCAATGAATATGAGGGCCGGGCGGCCTTAATAGCAGAGCAGTATAGAATAAATCTAATAGCGATGGCTAAGCAGTCCGAAAATGGAGTGGGGGAGTGTGTTTAAGATTAAAGGTAAATCACTCAGCAAAAAAAGCGCTGCAGTTGCAGCGCTCGAGATGTCTGATTTATTTCACCTGTTGGCCAGGTTTTGCGCCTTCGTCCGGGCTTAACAGGAAGATATCTTTCCCGCCAGGACCTGCCGCCATGACCATCCCTTCAGAAATGCCGAAGCGCATCTTACGAGGTGCCAGGTTAGCAACCATAATGGTCTGACGTCCAACCAGGGTCTGCGGATCCGGATAGGCAGAACGAATACCAGAGAAGACGTTACGCTTCTCGCCACCGAGATCCAGCGTCAGACGCAGCAGTTTGTCAGAACCTTCCACAAACTCGGCGTTTTCAATCAATGCCACGCGCAGGTCAACTTTGGCGAAATCGTCAAAGGTAATGGTTTCCTGAATCGGGTCATCCGCCAGCGGGCCGGTTACCGGTGCGGCAGCGGCCTTCACTTCTTCTTTCGACGCTTCCACCAGCGCTTCAACTTGTTTCATGTCGATGCGATTGTAGAGCGCCTTAAAGGTGTTGACCTTGTGACCGAGCAGCGGTTGCTTAATGGCATCCCAGCTCAGCTCGCTGTTCAGGAAAGCTTCTACACGTTCAGCAAGCGTTGGCAGAACCGGTTTCAGGTAAGTCATCAGGACGCGGAACAGGTTGATACCCATGGAGCAGATCGCCTGCAGGTCGGCATCGCGGCCTTCCTGTTTAGCAACGACCCACGGAGCCTGTTCGTCAACGTAGCGGTTTGCCACATCGGCCAGCGCCATGATTTCACGGATAGCTTTACCAAATTCACGGCTTTCCCATGCTTCGCCAATCACCGCAGCAGCGTCAGTGAAGGTTTTATACAACGCCGGGTCGGCCAGTTCAGCCGCCAGTACGCCGTCAAAACGCTTGCTGATAAAGCCTGCGTTACGTGATGCCAGGTTGACTACTTTGTTGACGATATCGGCGTTTACACGCTGAACGAAGTCCTCCAGGTTCAGGTCGATGTCATCAATGCGTGAAGAAAGCTTCGCTGTGTAGTAGTAGCGCAGGCTGTCGGCGTCAAAGTGCTTCAGCCAGGTGCTGGCCTTAATGAAGGTACCGCGAGATTTGGACATCTTCGCACCGTTTACCGTCACATAACCGTGTACGAACAGGTTGGTCGGCTTACGGAAGTTGCTGCCTTCCAGCATCGCCGGCCAGAACAGGCTATGGAAGTAGACGATGTCTTTACCGATGAAGTGATACAACTCAGCGTCGGAATCTTTCTTCCAATACTCATCAAAACTGGTCGTGTCGCCGCGCTTATCGCACAGGTTTTTGAACGAACCCATATAGCCAATTGGTGCATCCAGCCAGACATAGAAGTACTTGCCTGGCGCATCCGGGATTTCAAAACCGAAGTATGGGGCATCGCGGGAAATATCCCACTGCTGCAGGCCGGATTCGAACCATTCCTGCATTTTGTTGGCGACCTGCTCCTGCAACGCGCCGCTGCGTGTCCAGGCCTGCAGCATCTCGCTGAATGACGGCAGGTCAAAGAAGAAGTGTTCGGAGTCGCGCATTACCGGCGTCGCGCCAGAAACGACGGATTTCGGCTCGATAAGTTCGGTCGGGCTGTAGGTTGCGCCGCAGACTTCACAGTTATCGCCATACTGATCCGGAGATTTACATTTCGGGCAGGTGCCTTTAACGAAACGGTCCGGCAGGAACATGCCTTTTTCCGGATCGTAAAGCTGGGAGATAGTACGGTTCTTAATAAAACCGTTCTCCTTCAGGCGCGTATAAATCAGCTCAGACAGCTCACGGTTCTCTTCGCTGTGCGTAGAGTGGTAGTTGTCATAGCTGATGTCAAAACCCGCAAAATCAGTCTGATGCTCCTGACTCATTTCACCGATCATCTGCTCTGGCGTGATCCCAAGCTGCTGTGCTTTCAGCATGATTGGCGTACCGTGTGCGTCGTCCGCGCAGATGAAGTTAACCTGGTGGCCGCGCATTCGCTGGTAACGGACCCAGACATCAGCCTGGATGTGCTCCAGCATATGGCCGAGGTGGATAGAGCCGTTGGCGTACGGCAGCGCGCACGTTACCAGAATTTTCTTCGCGACTTGAGTCATAGTGGGCAATTACTTCTTTTGTAGTGAAAAGGGCTTTGATAGTACCAAAATGGTAATTACTGCGCCAAGCGATAAGGGCATTTATCCGTAAATGAATAATTGTTGCGGTTGGAGTAAACTACCTGGTGACTATTGTATTTTCAGAACAACAAAAAGGAGTCGGGATGAACGCACAATCCCAGGCCAAATCACCAGAGACCCTGCGCGCGATGGTTGCCGGGACGCTGGCGAATTTTCAGCATTCAACCCTGAAACATAATCTGACGACGCTTAAAGCGTTGCATCACGTCGCCTGGATGGATGACACGTTGCACGTTGAGCTGGTCATGCCGTTTGTCTGGCAGAGCGCGTTTGAGGACTTAAAAGAGCAATGTAGCGCCGATCTGCTGCGTATTACTGGTGCGAAAGCGATCGACTGGAAACTGTCGCATAACATTGCGACGCTGAAACGCGTGAAAAACCAGCCGGGCATTAATGGTGTAAAAAACATCATCGCCGTCAGTTCGGGTAAAGGTGGCGTGGGTAAATCCTCTACTGCCGTGAACCTGGCGCTGGCGCTGGCTGCGGAAGGGGCTAAGGTAGGGATACTGGACGCCGATATTTATGGCCCGTCAATCCCGACGATGCTCGGTGCGGAAAACCAGCGTCCAACCTCTCCAGACGGTACCCATATGGCGCCGATCATGTCTCACGGCCTGGCGACAAACTCTATTGGTTATCTGGTTACTGACGATAATGCGATGGTGTGGCGTGGCCCGATGGCCAGCAAAGCCCTGCTGCAGATGCTGCAAGAAACCTTATGGCCGGATCTTGATTACCTGGTACTGGATATGCCGCCGGGTACGGGTGATATCCAGTTGACGCTGGCGCAAAACATTCCGGTCACGGGGGCTGTTGTGGTGACCACTCCGCAGGACATCGCGCTGATCGATGCGAAAAAAGGCATCGTGATGTTCGAAAAAGTCGAAGTGCCAGTGCTGGGTATTGTTGAGAATATGAGTATGCATATTTGCAGCAACTGCGGTCATCACGAGCCAATCTTCGGCACCGGTGGCGCGCAGAAACTGGCTGAGCAGTATCACACCCAACTGCTGGGACAGATGCCGCTGCATATTTCTCTGCGTGAAGACCTGGATCGTGGTACGCCGACGGTCATCAGCCGTCCTGACAGCGAATTTACCGCCATTTACCGCGACCTTGCAGGACGTGTCGCTGCCCAGCTCTACTGGCAAGGGGAAGTGATCCCGGGTGAAATTGCCTTCCGCGCGGTGTAATTAATAGCGTTAAAAATATTCACCGTATCAATAATGCATTGATGCGGTGAATATATTGGATGAAAAATCTCACTCAATTATTTATCCGGACTGTATAATTCATGTCTTTTTCTGAATAAATACCCTCAATGCATCATTTAAATTGATCAAATTGGTCGAATTAATCTACAATCTCAATTAGCCTTAGCGAGGCAGTTAATCCATAATCTACTGGAAAGACGGCTTGTGTGCTGTTTCCCAACCGATACAGGAATAATGAACGTAATGAAAAAAAATTTATTCTTGGGAGTTATTACTTTGGCTTATGGAATGAGCGCTTCTGCTTTCGCCACAGATACTGCCACCCTGAATATCAATGGTCGGGTAACTGAACCCACCTGTAGCGCTGATGTTGTAAATAACGAAGTGCAGCAACGCTGTGGCAATGCCATTTCCTTTTCAAACGTCAGAGCGGGTGTTTACAATCCAACAAAAGGTGCGGTAACTGAAATTGTTACTATCACCGGTGACGCTACACGACAAATTGTGATGACGCGTTACGATTAAACGTCTTTTATCAGCCATGCATTATTATTGTGAATAATACGTGGTTGATCATTTCTCTGAAGAATTCCATTTCGACAGTTAATCTCGTAAATTTATTAATTTAAAAGAATAAAAAAATCGACTGATTTGTTTCTATTATATTGCGCTTTGCAATTTGTTTTAAATCAATAAAACAACGCGTTTACATTGCGGTAACGTTTCTGGTGTGCGAATTTAATTTCACGGGTTAAGTCCTCTTAACCAATTGGAAGTTAATTCATTAAGGAATATACGATGAAACGTTCAATTATTTCCGCTGCTGTTCTGTCCGCTGTAGTTATGAGCGCTGGGGCTTTTGCTGCTGATTCTGATCAGGGTGAACTGATTATTACTGGTAAGGTAGTAGGGACCACCTGTAAATTTACTGGGGATACCACTGCGACCATTGGTATGAACCAAATTGGTGCTGACAGATTAAATGCCTTAAGTGCTGGTGGTGTTTATGAAGGATACTCAAATAAAACCACCGTGCCATTGACGGTTGAATGTACAGGAAGTAAAGCACCAAAAATTACTTTCTCCAGTTCTCAATTTGACAGCAATAATAAATATATTACACGAAATACCGCAGCAAATAATGGTGCTGGCTTCACCGTTTACTATGGTGATGATTTTACTAAACAGGTTAACC
Organism: Citrobacter sp. Cb023; assembly: GCF_030336805.1. NCBI lineage: Bacteria > Pseudomonadati > Pseudomonadota > Gammaproteobacteria > Enterobacterales > Enterobacteriaceae > Citrobacter > Citrobacter sp. Cb023. Next base: position 284,894 of record NZ_JAOWCV010000034.1, read on the forward strand.
CCGATACAGGTATTGAGTTAACTAAAACTGCGGACAATAAATATACTCTGAACTTTAGCGCACGCTACGCGAAAATTGGTACTGCCGATGTCTCCGCTGGTGATGTGGCTTCTTCGCTGACGATGACGGTTGTTACTGATTAAGATGACTATCCTGTTTGTCGGCGGCTCCGGCCGCCGATTATTTCCGCAGTAAGGATAATTATAATGAAAAAAATACTCGTGTTTTTACTGGCCGGTACAGTAATGCCTGCGTGGGGCGGCATATACATTTACGGCACCCGTGTCATTTATCCGGCACAGAAAAAAGAAATTACCGTGCAATTAATGAATGAAGGCAGTCGCAGCTCGCTGGTTCAATCCTGGATAGATGACGGAGATACCAGTCTGCCACCCGAAAAAATCCACGTGCCATTTGTAATGAGCCCTCCGGTGGCAAAGGTCATCGGAGGCTCTGGTCAACAACTGAAAATTAAGCAATTGGCAAATACGCTACCGGAAGATCGTGAAAGTCTTTTTTTCCTGAATGTGTTAGATATTCCTCCTAATTCTGCGGAATCAGAAGGCAAGAACATGATTAAATTTGCTATGCAGAATCGCATCAAATTTATATATCGCCCGCAGGGTATTGCCGGTGTAGATGAAAAAAGCTTTTCTCGCTTAAACGTCAGAGATGTCAGTGGTGGCATTAATATCAAAAATAATTCTGCCAACTGGATTACTATTCCTGAAATAGTGGGTAATTCAAAAATAAACAGCGAGACAGTGTTACTTTCTCCGTGGTCAGATAAAAAGGTCGTCACCACTACTGTCGTTAATCATTACAAGGTTACTCTTATTGATGATCACGGAAACTACTTAAGTGAAAAAATAAAAACGGAAAGATAGTCAAGGATTGATTATGTCAAAGATAAATTCTATTACACTGTCAATCCTGTCGGTGTTGGCCGCTTCATCCGTATGGGCTGAAGAAGACACGTTTGATACCCACTTTATGATCGGCGGTTTGAATGGTGAGAAAATCTCTCGCTATCAAATTGATGGCGATAAGCCAATGCCCGGTATATATGAAATGGATGTTTATCTTAATAATAAGTGGCGTGGTCGGTACGATATTGATATTAAAGATGATCCCGAACTGACATGTCTGCCCTGGGCACAATTGCAGCAAATTGGTATTCGCACCGGGAACATTAAAACGGATAAACAAGAAGGCTGCGTGCCGCTGCGTGCAGCAGTGCAGGGCGGCAGTGTCAGTTATGACATTGGGGAGTTTATTCTAAATTTAAGCGTGCCTCAGGCGTATGTGGTTGAATATGAACCAGGATATATGCCGCCTGAAACCTGGGATCGTGGGGTGAACGCTTTTTATACCTCTTATTACGCCAGCCAGTATTACAGTAATTATAAACACGGTGGTGATGATAAAAGCAGCTATGTGAACCTGAATAGCGGGTTGAACCTGCTGGGGTGGCAGTTGCATTCAAGTGACAACTATACGAAAGGTAACGAGGGCAACGGCAAATGGAAGAGCAACACGTTATATGTGGAACGTGGTGTGCCGTCGATTCTTGGTACATTGCGCGCTGGTGACATGTATACCGGGGCAGATATTTTTGATGCCGTACGTTTTCGTGGTGTGCGTATCTGGCGCGATATGCAAATGTTACCAAACTCAAAACAGAATTTTACCCCTGTAGTTCGTGGGATTGCTCAGAGCAACGCCCTGGTAACCATCGAACAAAATGGTTTTGTTATTTACCAGAAAGAAGTGCCACCAGGCCCATTTGCTATTGATGATCTACAACTCGCTGGTGGCGGTTCGGATTTAGATGTCAGTGTGAAAGAGGCTAACGGTTCGATATCTCATTATCTGGTGCCTTTTTCATCTGTGCCAAATATGCTGCAGTCTGGCGTATCGAAATATGATTTCGCTGCAGGGCGTAGCCATATTGAAGGGGCTGGCAATCAGTATGATTTCCTGCAAGGGAGTTATCAGTATGGTCTGAACAATCTGCTAACGGTCTATGGCGGTACAATGCTGTCGCAAAACTATTCTTCATTTGTGCTTGGGACTGGCTGGAATACCCCCATTGGCGCAGTATCGGTAGACGCCACGCGATCGCATAGCGAGCAGGATAATGGTGATGTTTTTGATGGTCAGAGCTATCAGGTTGCCTGGAACAAATATGTCACGCAGACCGGTACGCAGTTTGCACTGGCAGCTTATCGTTACTCCTCGCGGGATTATCGTACCTTTAATGACTACGTGTGGGCGAATAATAAAAATAACTATAATCGCGATAAAAACGATGTTTATGACATTGCGGACTACTATCAAAACGACTTTGGCCGCAAGAACAGTTTTTCACTGAATATAAATCAAGCGTTACCCGAAAACTGGGGATCCCTGGCGGTTAGCGGCCTGTGGCGCGACTATTGGCAACGCAGTGGAAACGGCAAAGATTATCAGCTTAGCTACTCTAACGCCTGGCAGCGAGTTAGCTATACCGTTGCCGTGAGTCAAACGTACGATGAGGATAACCACGAGGATAAGCGTTTTAACCTGTATATCTCCATCCCGTTCTCGTGGGGGGACGGTATTTCCAATCCTCGACGCGATCTGTTCGTCTCTAATTCCACGACGTTTGATAGTGACGGCTTTCAGTCGAATAACACCAGCTTAAGCGGGGTGACGGGTCATCGCGATCAATTCAGCTATGGTGCCAACCTCAGTCAGCAACGACAGGGGAACGAGACAACGGCGGGCGTTAGCATGGTCTGGCGCGCGCCAGTGGCGACTGTAGGCAGTAGTTACAGCCAATCGAATAAGTATCAACAGGCCAGCGGCAATATTCAGGGGGGGATCGTGGTGTGGTCTGAGGGCGTGGCTCTGACTCCCCGGCTTTCAGATACATTCGCCATTGTTAAAGCGCCTGGGTTACAGGGTGCGGCTGTGCAAGGGCATCGTTACCTAACAACCAACAGTAAAGGTTACGCGGTTTACGACAGTCTGACGCCGTACCGTGAAAATATGCTGATGCTGGATCTTTCCGACACTAATAGCGATGTGGCATTACTGGGCAATCGAAAAGGTACAGTACCTTATCGCGGTGCGGTCGTGATGACGGAGTTTGAAACCGATCGGCGCAAACCCTGGTACTTCCTTGCCGAGCGTCCGGACGGCTCTCCGTTATCTTTCGGTTATGAAGTGGAAGATGATATCGGTAATAATGTTGGCCTGGTGGGGCAGGGTAGTCGGTTATTTATTCGCACCAACGACATTCCCGCGTCGGTACATGTTGCAGTTAATAAACAGCAGGGACAGTTCTGTACAATTACCTTCGATAGGGTGATTGATGAGAATAAAGTCTATATTTGCCGATAAGGATGCAAGATATGAAAGGATACGTATTTTTGATATTTTTGCTGCTGTCATCCTTTGGCGCTGATGCCGGGTGTACATTTCAGACGAAAAATGGCGGGTTAGCGACAATTAATCTGGATATGACATCTGGAACGGCAATAAATCAAATTAATCTCAGTTCCAGTGGCAACATAGTGTGTACAGCCAACAGTGATAGCTTATATTATACAACACCGCTTAAGGATTACATTGTTGCAATTCAGGGGGGCAGCGGCAAGAAGGTTTTAATTAATATCAATCTGACCAGCAATGATTTTCCAGTAAGTGTTGGTAAGAAAACGGTTAGTGCCGGCGAAGTGCTGGATACCAAAAGTTTCACCATCTCAGCAAGATATGTAAATTCAGGGACTATTAAGCAGACAGTATCCGGTGATGCGTTTAGTCTGAGCGACCCGGCAGTAAGTATTACCTCTGATAATTCTTGTACTTCAAACTGGCTAGCTTATCTTTATTGCTGGGTTACCGGACGTTTATCGAGTAATTCAGCTTTTACACAGAATTTAAGCTTTACAGTAACGCATCAACCCACCACGTGTCAGTTTTCATTACCCCGATACGAAATTAAAATGCCAGATACCACATTGAATGAGATGCTCACGGTTAATAATACCAAATCGGGTTCCACAAATCTGGTATTGAATTGCGAAAGTATATATAACGTTACTACCAATCCCGTCACTTTTAAAGTGGTGCGCGGTGACTGGGATGAAAGCGGGAAAATACTAAAAAACACGATAGCGAATGGCGCCAAAGGGGTGGGGTTCCAGATATATAATGGCACCGCGACTTCTCCTCTAAAACAGGGGGATAATCTGATGAACAGAATGACCAAACTGGAAGCAATCAGTAATCAGTACACTTTCCCTATCACTGCGAAATACGTTCGCGTGACAGGGGAATCATTACTGCCTGGTGAAATACAAAGTAAAGTGATATTTGCAGTATCTTATGACTAATTGATTTGCGGGTATTTCACGTACTTTCTTGCTGAAAGTACGTGTTTTTTCTATTAACGATGATAAAAAATCTCGCCGTCGTAGGCTTTAATGATCTTACCGTCAGCATCGTTGATCAGCACGTACGCACCACCCATGTAGGTCCAGTGGGTACTGGCGGTAGGTGCTGGCAGGTTGCGTTGGTTCCATTGCTTAATCGCATATTCGTCAGTACGGTACAGCGGTGGGACCGTGTCACCAGGTTTAAAATGGGTAAAATCGGCGATGAAACCGCTCAACTCATACTTATCAATTCCGGTGGGAGCAGCTGTTGCGGCCGGCGCGGCCCAGACGACGCTGCTTGCAAGCAGGAGTGCACCCAGCAACATTTTATTCTTCATACCCATCCTCTTTACCTGTTCGGGTCATCAACATCAGTCGTGTATCATTCCTGGCTTATAGGGCATCTGACAAGAACTTTTTTGTGATCACGCCAGTCATTTCGTAAAAAGTGTAAATGAATGTACAGATTAGCTGCAACCTTACCCCGTAATTTCGTGGAGGGCCATGGTGCTGCGCTAATTTACATCATCAAGCGTAGGCAGTATTCTGTTACCGAAACTTGTGTTTCAACGACTCGGGGTGCCCCATCGCTGATGGGCTGAGAAATACCCGTACCACCTGATCTGGATAATGCCAGCGTAGGGAAGTCTGACACTGCTCGTGTCCCTTCTTCGCGCGGGCAGGAGCTGAACCATGCAGCCTGACCTGCACAGCCGCGCACTCGCGGCTCACACCTTACACCAATTTAGAACGCTTTCCCCTCTCACACACTGCATGACCAACGAGGTCGTGCAAAGCTTTACGGCCAATACGCTGCTGGCGCTGGGCGCATCACCTGCAATGGTAATCGAGCCTGAGGAAGCCAGTCAGTTCGCGTCTATTGCCAGTGCATTACTGATTAATGTCGGCACCTTAACCCGGGAACGGGCTACGGCGATGCGCGCCGCAGTTGAGCGGGCACAACTTGCTAAAACTCCGTGGACGCTCGATCCCGTTGCCGTGGGGGCGCTGGAGTTTCGTCGTCGCTTCTGTCTGGATTTGTTGGCGCTACAGCCTGCAGCTATCCGCGGCAACGCTTCGGAAATACTGGCTCTGGCGGGTATGAACGGCGGGGGACGCGGCGTGGATACGACCGATACGGCAGCCGCTGCGCTTCCCGCAGCGCAGGCACTGGCTCGTCAGGTTGGGACCATTGTCGTGGTTACCGGCGAAATTGACTATGTCACCGATGGTCAGCGTACCGTCTGCGTGAACGGGGGTGACCCGTTGATGACGCGCGTGGTGGGCACCGGATGCGCGCTGTCGGCGGTCGTTGCGGCCAGTTGCGCCCTGCACGGTGACCGGCTTGATAACGTCGCCTCCGCCTGTAGCTGGATGAAACAGGCCGGACAAATAGCCACTCGACAATCAACCGGACCGGGCAGTTTTGTCCCGGCATTTATTGACGCCCTCTATAACCTGAACGCGCAGGAGCAACTATGAAACGGATTAACGCATTAACGATTGCCGGAACCGATCCAAGCGGTGGTGCGGGTATTCAGGCCGATTTAAAAACGTTCTCGGCGCTTGGCGCTTACGGCTGCTCGGTTATCACGGCGTTGGTGGCGCAAAATACGCGCGGGGTGCAGTCGGTGTATCGCATTGAACCTGACTTTGTCGCCGCGCAGCTGGATTCGGTGTTCAGTGATGTGCGTATCGACACCACTAAAATCGGTATGCTGGCGGAAACGGATATTGTTGAAGCGGTCGCCGAACGTTTGCGTCGCCATCGGGTGCAAAATGTCGTGCTGGATACCGTGATGCTGGCGAAAAGCGGCGATCCGTTGCTGTCTCCTTCGGCGGTTGAAACTCTGCGTACCCATTTGCTGCCGCAGGTTTCGATTATCACCCCAAATTTACCCGAAGCTGCGGCGCTGCTCGGGGCTCCCCATGCGCAGAGTGAGCAGGAGATGTTAGAGCAGGGAAGGGCGCTGCGGGCGCTGGGTTGCGAGGCGGTGTTGATGAAAGGCGGTCATCTGGAGGATGCGCAAAGCCCCGACTGGCTCTTTACCCGTGATGGCGAGCAGCGTTTTACCGCGCCAAGGGTGATGACCAAAAATACCCACGGTACTGGCTGTACGCTATCGGCGGCACTGGCGGCGCTGCGTCCGCGCCATGACAACTGGGCACAGACAGTGCAGGAAGCTAAGTTGTGGCTTTCAGCGGCATTGGCGCAGGCCGACACCCTGGAAGTCGGTGAGGGAATTGGTCCGGTGCATCATTTCCACGCGTGGTGGTAATGAGTATACTGGCTGCAGAAACGGCTGCAGGAAAAAGATAAATGGAACAAGCGCATACCCAGCTTATCGCGCAACTGAATGAACGTATTTCCGCGGCAGATAACACGCCGCTGTATATGAAATTTGCGCAAACGGTGAAAAACGCTGTGCGCAGCGGGATTCTGGAGCATGGAAACATCCTGCCTGGCGAGCGCGATCTCAGCCAGTTAACCGGCGTTTCGCGAATTACGGTTCGTAAGGCGATGCAAGCCCTGGAAGAAGAAGGCGTCGTGACGCGCGCCCGCGGTTACGGGACGCAGATCAACAACATCTTCGAGTATTCGCTAAAAGAAGCGCGTGGTTTTTCACAGCAGGTGGTGTTGCGCGGTAAAAAACCAGATACGCTGTGGGTTAACAAGCGGATTGTGCCTTGCCCGGAAGAGGTAGCGCAGCAGCTGGCTGTTGCCACGGGGAGTGACGTCTTCCTGCTCAAGCGCATTCGCTACGTAGATGAAGATGCGGTTTCTATTGAAGAGTCATGGGTTCCTGCCCATCTAATTCATGACGTGGATGCCATCGGCGTTTCACTGTATGACTATTTTCGCAGCCAGCATATTTTCCCGCAGCGCACCCGCTCACGTGTCAGTGCCCGAATGCCTGACGCAGAGTTCCAGGCGCACATTCAAATGGACAGCAAAGTGCCGGTGCTGGTGATCAAGCAGGTAGCGCTTGACCAGCAGCAACGGCCCATTGAATACAGCATCAGCTATTGTCGAAGCGATCTATACGTGTTTGTGTGCGAGGAGTAACGCCTCGCGCGTAGGGGCGCAATCGCCCCCGCGATGCCCTACCACCCAGGACGCCACGGCGTTTCCAAGCAGTACAGCGTCAGCCAGCGACCAGCCAGACGCCAGTCCCGCCAGCATGCCGCCAGCGTGGCTGTCACCAGCGCCAATGGTATCAACGACTGCTGTCGCAAATGCCGGTATGCAACCGGAAGTTTGCGTGCTGAAATACCACGCACCGTCTTTATCGTGGCGTACCACCACCGGTGTGGCAAAACGTTGCACCCATTGTGCGCCAAAACCTTCTATATCCTGGCTTAATGCAAACCGCTCGGCGGCAATTTCCGCCTCCTGCCGATTGAGCGATACCAGTGGACGGCAGGCCATAATTCTTGCCAGTAAGGGCTCGGGAATGTCGCCGATGCGTGGGCCAAAATCGATAAACGGCGTCACTTCCTCCAGCCCTTCCAGCCAATGCACCAGCAACTCACCACACGGAGAGGCTAACTGATAGCCCGAGAGATAAACCAGGCTGTGACGTGGGATCTCCAGCTGTGCCAGCCAGTCAGCGTTCCACTGATTTTCGACGCCACTAAAGGACATAAAGGTACGTTCTCCATCCGGCTCGACCAGAGCCAGACACCAGCCGTTATCGCCTGCGGCGTTATCGATCAGGCTGTGCAGTCCCTCTTTTGCCATCCGGTTGCGGATAATATCGGCCCACACTCCCTGACCCAGCGGTAAAGCATTACTGGCCTCGATACCTAACCGCTTGAGTGCTACGGCGATATTGAGCGCGCAGCCGCCAACGTTCACCCCTTGCTGTTTGAGTTCAATGTCACATCCGCGCCAGGGAAGGGCATACGCATCGGCAATGACATCAATCACCGCCGCACCCACCACCGTAACGGGTCGCTGTGTGCGTAACTGCGGGAGAAGTTGTTGCAGACGCGTGGTGCTCATAGTGCCTCCCGCTGCTCGCGCAGTCGCATCAATCCACTGGCGTAGCGGATAAAGTCCAGCTGATTTACCGCATCGAGCTCATGTTTCAATGCCGGATTAATCGCACTTACGCCGTGGAGCGCGCCACAAATGGCAGTTGCCATCGCCCCGATGGTGTCGGTATCGCCCCCGAGGTTCGCGCACAGAATGGCGCAGCGGTTAGGATCGGTCTGCGCCAGCTCAACCATAGCGATGGCGCATGGCACGGATTCAATGGTACTGGTTCCGGCCCCTACAACCTGATACAACTGCTCGCAGGCAGATTCAATGCCGTCAGCGTTACGGACAATTTTCAGCGCCAGTTCAAGGCGTGCAGAGAGCGATGCGCTAAAGGTAGTGATCCTTTTTTGCTGCGCATGCCGGGCAATGGCTGGCAGCGCGTCGACAATCTCTGACCATTTTCCGCCGTCGATAGCGCGTGATACCGCCCACGCGACCACCACTGCGCCAGCGATAGCCAAATCCGATTTATGCGTCGGGCTGGAGGCTAATGCCACATCATCGATAAAGGCATCGAGATCGCGCGCGGGGAGCAGACATCCCAGCGGTGAAACGCGCATTGCCGCTCCGTTGGTAACGCCGTTATTTTCCAGTTCGGCGACAGGTTTGCCGTCGCGAATGGCTTTTAGGGCAATTTTTGAGGTCGGGCCGAGCACGTTTTTATTAAAAGCATCAAAACGTTCGGCCCAGGCCAGAATATTGCGGCCAATAACGTCGGGTACAATCTCTCCGTCGCACTCAAGCAGGGCATCAGCCAGACACAGCGCCATGGAGGTGTCATCAGTGAACTCCGCCTGGTTAAAATAGCAGGCGGCATTATTCTCCGCAGGGCCGGGTAAAAAACGGTCGATCCAACCGAAATGGGCTTTAACCCGGGTTCTTGGCCACAGTTCCGACGGCATACCCATCGCATCCCCTAACGCCTGCCCATAAAGAGCACCGAGAATACGTTCTGCTTTCATTTTACTTCCCCTTGTTTCAACGCTACATCGCGATCGTCCACCTTAATGGCGGTGATTTCTTTATCTGACTCGCGAAAGAAAATCATAAACATTACGGCAATGACGGCGATCATGACCGCGCCAAATCCCCACATGCCAGCCCAGTTAAAGGTAAGGCCATTCACCGGTTCCTGATAAGCAAACATTTTTTCCATCATCACGCCGCCCAGACGATAACCGAGCAGGCTACCGAATCCCTGACAGCAGAGGGTGATAAGCCCTTGCGCCGCGGTGCGCATATGTACGGGCGCTTTTTTATCGACATAAATGTAGGCTGTGACGTAGTAGAAGTCGTAACTGACGCCGTGCAGCAGAATGCCGAGAAACAGCAGAGCGTAAGTGAAATATTCTTCCGCGCCGCCGTAAACGAAAAATCCGTAGCGGATAGCTGCAGTAATAAGACCAAGCAGCAATACCTTTTTAATGCCAAAGCGTTTGGTGAAAAACGGTAGCGCTAGCATAAAGAAGATTTCAGAGAACTGGCCCAGCGTCATCCAGCCGGTGGCGTTTTTCATCCCGACTTCTGTCAGATAACCGTTGGCGAAGATGTAATAGAACGCCAGCGGCATCGCGAACAGAAAAGAGCAAAAGAAAAAGACGAGGAAGTTCTTATCCCGCAGCAGGATCAGCGCATCCAGACCCAGCATGACCTTGAAATCCATTTTGCCGGTACTTTTCGGCGGTGTATCCGGTAAAAAGAACGCAAAGACGCCCAACAGAGCCGAGCTTCCGGCAGTGATTAGCAGAGGAATATTGGTAGGGGAGATGTCACTATAGCCAAGCATTTGCGGTAAGAAACCGCAGGCCAAACCAGAGGCGATCCAGCCAATGGTCCCCATTACACGGATGCGCGGGAAATCACGTTCAACGTCACTGACATTGGCAAAAGCGATACTGTTAGTCAGCGCAATCGTCGGCATATAGGTCAACGAATAGGCCAGTAACAGTGGGAAAAATCCGCTGAAGGTGGTTTGCTGGGCGGCGAAGTACATCAAAATAGCGCCGACGAACATCAGCACCGCCAGCACTTTTTGCGCGGAGAAAAAACGGTCAGTGACAGAACCGACCAGGATGGGCGACAGGATCGCAGCAATCGCGGTACAGGCGTAGGACCAGCCGATCTCCCCGGCGCTAAAGCCACTTTTACTCAGCCACAGCCACAGCGGTACAAACCAGGCGCCCCAGATAAACCACTCTATAAACATCATGAACGACAGCTTAACTGTAGTTTTCATCTTTAAATCCTTCATGACAGGTAAGGTACGCACTGATAGTACCATTCGATAATACCTTTAAAATACCTTTGAGGTCTAAATTTGACCGCCTTAACATTATTTCTTCCTGAATCGAGCCAGCAGAAGTTGCTGAAAAGTGCGCTAAAGATGGAAAAAAAACGCAGTCGGTACCAGGCTTATTGCTGCCCGCAACAAAGCGGGTCAGGACAATCCACATTCCGGTTTCAAATCGGAACTTACGGGAGCATAGCTATGACTGATATTGCGCAGTTGCTTGGCAAAGATGCCGACAACCTTTTACAGCATCGTTGTATGACCATTCCTTCTGACCAACTTTACCTGCCTGGACATGATTACGTCGATCGCGTGATGGTGGATAACAACCGTCCGCCAGCGGTGCTGCGTAATATGCAAACGCTGTATAACACGGGCCGACTGGCTGGGACAGGTTATCTGTCAATTCTACCGGTGGATCAGGGCGTGGAACACTCCGCGGGGGCATCGTTTGCGGCTAACCCGCTGTACTTTGATCCGAAGAATATTGTGGAACTGGCTATCGAAGCAGGGTGTAACTGCGTGGCATCGACCTATGGCGTGCTGGCTTCCGTCTCCCGTCGCTACGCGCACCGCATTCCGTTTCTTGTAAAAATTAACCACAACGAAACGCTGAGCTACCCCAATACGTTTGACCAGACGCTGTATGCCAGCGTAGAACAGGCATTCAATATGGGCGCGGTTGCGGTAGGGGCAACCATCTATTTCGGTTCAGAGGAGTCCCGTCGCCAGATTGAAGAGATTTCTGCGGCGTTCGAGCGCGCTCATGAACTGGGGATGGTCACCGTGCTATGGGCGTATCTGCGTAACTCCGCGTTTAAAAAAGATGGCGTGGATTACCATGTTTCCGCCGATCTCACCGGGCAGGCTAACCATCTGGCAGCCACTATCGGGGCGGATATCGTTAAGCAGAAAATGGCGGAAAATAACGGCGGGTATAAAGCAGTCAACTTTGGCTACACCGACGATCGCGTTTACAGCAAGCTGACCAGCGACAACCCAATTGATCTGGTGCGTTATCAACTGGCGAACTGCTATATGGGGCGCGCCGGATTAATTAACTCTGGCGGTGCGGCTGGCGGCGAAACCGATCTGAGCGATGCGGTACGTACGGCGGTGATTAACAAACGTGCTGGCGGCATGGGGCTGATTCTTGGACGAAAAGCATTCAAGAAAACCATGGCTGACGGCGTTAAGCTGATTAACGCCGTGCAGGATGTTTATCTGGACAGCAAAGTCACCATTGCCTGATCCCAGTTGGGGTGTCGTCGTGTTAACGCAGTAGCGGACAACCCGGCGGCAGTCTGCAACGTAGCGCTGCGGGCAGGATTTCAATATGAAATTCTTGTCCGCTAAGCGGTTCGCCATCGAGATTAAACGTAATTTCATGCGGGGCGCGGATATCAAACCACGATGATGCGCCTTCGATGATGTTAGGGTTGTCTTCGGATTGCGTGAGCGCCGAAAGCAGCCCTGGCAGCAGCTCTTCGCCGGTAAAAATACGCAGTTGCAGCAGACCATCGTTGATCAGCGCCGTTGGGCAAAGCTGTTGCCCACCACCGGCCTGACGACCATTACCGATACCAATGACCAGCGCCTTACCCTGCCAGTGAAAATCTTCCCCACGAATGTCGCAGATGTCGGGTTTGAGCGTATCCATGCGCATTAATCCGTGAATAAAGTACGATACGCCACCTAATGCGGCCTTGAGTTTTTCTGGCGTCTCGCTGGTGATGCGTGTGCCGAAGCCGCCGGTCGCCATATTGATAAAACAGGTTTTATCATTGACCTGAACCATATCGATATCAGTCGCATTTCCGGCGATAGCCAGTTTTAACGCCTTATCAAGGGCGTCGGGTATGCCTACGCTGGTTGCAAAATCATTCGCCGTTCCCAACGGTAAAATACCTAGCGCCGGGATATTGCCGCCCTGCGACTGGATCAGCGCCGTCGAGACTTCGTTAATTGTGCCGTCGCCGCCGCCGGCAATCACCGTTGCAACACCTAACTGGCGAGCTTCATCAACGTAGCGTTGGGCGTCGCCTTTTTCCCAGGTAACGCGAACATGGATTTCCACGCCTTCATCGCGTAGCTCTGCAATGACATCACGCAGGGGAAGATTATCAGCACTTTTTCCGTTGAGGATCAGTAAACTGGCAGGGAACGCTATCATCCGTTTGCCTCACTTTTTTTCGTTTTAACAAGTGTACGCCAGGAATGGGTTTATGGCGTAAGAACTGACTGAAAGCGAAGGCGAAGAGATAAAAAAAGCCGCAGAATGCGGCTTTTCAGATTGGGCAGACGTTACTGTGGGAACCACTGATCGCTGATTTTTTGGTACGTGCCGTCAGCTTTGATTGCGGCCAGCGCGCTATTCAGTTTTTCCAGCAGGGCTTTGTTATCCGGGCGAACCGCAATGCCAAGACCAGTACCGAAGTATTGTGTGTCGGTCACTTTGTCAGTGGCTACGCCTAACTGCGGGTTGGTTTTCAGCCACTCGTTAACCACGGCGGTATCGCCAAATACGCCATCAATACGACCATTTTTCAGGTCGATAATCGCATTCTGATAGCTGTCGTAGGCCACGGTTTTCACTTCAGGGTGTTTGTCCTGCAGGTATTTCTGGTGCGTGGTGCCGTTTTCCATGCCAATGCGTTTCCCTTTCAGGTCGGCAAAGGTTTTATAGGTGTCTTTTTTCGCAATCACCAGCGCGGAGTTTGCATAGTAAGGCTGAGTAAATGCCACCTGCTTGCTACGCTCAGGCGTGATGTCCATTCCGGAAATCACCGCATCATATTTTTTGAATTTCAGCGCGGGAATCAAGCTATCAAAAGCATGATTGGTGAAAGTACAGTCAGCCTGCATTTGTTTGCACAGTGCCGTTGCCAGGTCGATGTCAAAACCGACAATTTTATTGCTTGCATCCAGTGACTCAAATGGCGGATAAGTCGCTGATACACCGAAACTAATTTTATCAGCAGCTGAGGCGCCTGCGGCGAAAGTAGCAAGTAATGCGGCCAGTACTAACTTTTTCATGGTGGAACTCCCGTCTGTCAATCTTATGATTATTTACCGTGTCTGCGGCGTGAATTAACAATGCCATTTAATGAATTTATATGCAATAAAAATGATTAGTTATTTTTAAAGATATAAAAAAAGACGGACAATTTAGGTTGTTGTCCGTCTTTTTTATTTTGGCTTTATGCATATTCACCGGAGAGTGTACAACGGAAGATGAATCGTAGCCTGATAAGCGTAGCGCCATCAGACATAAAAACCGATTTAATTCCGGTGTTCAAACGCCAGCGCTTTACGTTCGATCAAGCGCATCATCAGCGTCAGCAAACCGTTGACGATCAGGTAAATCACACCCGCCGCGCCGAAAACCATGACGTCATAAGTGCGACCATACAGCAGCTGACTATAGCCCATGACTTCCATCAGCGTGATGGTGTATGCCAGTGAGGTACTTTTAAACACCAGCACCACTTCGTTAGAATACGAGGAGAGGGCGCGTTTAAAGGCGTACGGCAACAGAATCGCCAGCGTATCCTTCTTACTCATCCCCAACGCTCCACAGGACTGCCACTGGCCTTCCGGGATTGCGCGGATAGCACCGTAGAACAGCTGGGTGGTATAAGCCGCACTGTTTAACGATAGCGCAATTAAGGCGCACAGCCACGGTTCAGAGAGCAGGTGCCACAGTACCGGATACTCCTGTAGCGTCGGGAACTGCCCTGGCCCGTAGTAGATCAGGAAGATTTGCACCAGCAGCGGAGTACCGGTAAACAACGTGATATAGGCGCGAACCAACCAGACCACAATCGGCGTTTTTAGCGTCAGGATGACGGTGAAAACCAGCGCCAGCACCAGAGCAACTACGATGGAGGCGACCGTCAGCGTCAGGCTGGTATGCAGCCCTTTTAACAATTCAGGTAAATACTCAAGCATCAGCCTGGTCTCCGCTCAAATCGTGTCGCGCGCAGGTCAATGCGTTTGAGAATGTACTGACTCACCAGCGTAATCACCAGGTAAATAGCCGCCGCCACAATGTACCAGGTAAACGGCTCCTGGGTACGGGTGGCAATGCTTTTGGTTTGCAGCATCAGATCGTTCACGCTGATAAGGCTGACCAGCGCGGTATCTTTCAGCAATACCAGCCACTGGTTACCCAGTCCCGGCAGAGCGTGGCGCCACATCTGCGGCATCACCAGGCGGAAGAAGATCGCGGCTTTAGACAAACCCAACGCCTGACCTGATTCCCATTGTCCGAGTGGTACGGCCTTCAGCGCGCCACGCAGCGTTTGCGACGCGTAAGCCGCATACAGCAATGACAGCGCAATCACACCGCACAGGAACGGGCTGACGTCAAAGTTTTCGATCTGCATCTGAACCGGGATTTGTACAAACCCGAGATTGATCGTAAAGCCATCGGCCAGCGTCAGCAGCAGCTGTGAAGAGCCGAAATAGATGAACAGAACCACCAGAATTTCCGGCAGACCACGCAGGATGGTGACCAGAGCTGAACCCGTCCATGCCACTGGACGCCATTTTACTGACTCCCAGACGGCAAAAAACATGGCGAGCGCGAGGCCAATAATCAGCGCACAAACGGCAAGGCCGACGGTCATCCCGGCGGCGCTTGCTAAAGGAAAAAATTCATTCATCAAGTATTACTTCTGGAACCATTTGTTGTAGATGGTCTCGTAAGTCCCATCTTTCTTCACTTTTTCCAGCGCAGCGTTAAATTTCTGCTGCAGCTCGGTATTGCCCTGGCGCACAGCGATGCCCAGACCCGTACCGAAGTAATCTTTATCCGTCACTTTGTCGCCAACAGCGGCCAGCTTTGGATTGTCTTTCAGCCATTCGGTCACCACTGCGGTATCACCAAATACGCCGTCAATACGACCATTTTGCAGATCGAGTTTGGCATTCTGGTAGCTGTCATACGGTACGGTGGTCACTTCCGGATGTT
The DNA here is from genome assembly GCF_030336805.1 of Citrobacter sp. Cb023. Classification (NCBI taxonomy): domain Bacteria; kingdom Pseudomonadati; phylum Pseudomonadota; class Gammaproteobacteria; order Enterobacterales; family Enterobacteriaceae; genus Citrobacter; species Citrobacter sp. Cb023. Next base: position 300,628 of record NZ_JAOWCV010000034.1, read on the forward strand.
TATCCATGATGAATTTCTGGTGCGTAGTACCGTTTTGTACACCGACTTTTTTGCCTTTCAACTGGTCAATGCTGGTGTATTTACCCTGTTGACCAACAAACAGGGCAGAGTTGTCGTAATACGGGGTGGTGAACAGAACCTGTTTTTCACGCTCTGGCGTGATGTCCATACCGGCCATCACCGCGTCAAAACGACGGAATTTCAGGCTCGGGATCAGGCTGTCGAAGGCCTGATTGGTGAAGGTACAGGTCGCGTCAATCTCTTTACACAGCGCATTCGCCAGATCAACGTCAAACCCTACGATTTTGTTATTCGCATCAATAGATTCAAACGGAGGATAAGACGCTTCGGTGGCGAAACGGATGGTTTGGGCTGCGGTAGCGGAAAGGCTAAAACCTGCGATTAGCGCGGCAATCAGAACTTTTTTCATTGTATTGTCCCGAATCTTAGTGAGAGAGATAGTTTTTAAACGCTTCGGTTTGCGGGTTGGCAAAGCAGCTCGCATCCCCAAACTCGACGATATGACCGTTTTCCATATACACCACACGGCTGGCCGTTTTACGTGCAACTTCCACTTCGTGGGTGACGATCACCTGAGTAATGTTAGTTTCCGCCAGTTCACGAATGATGCTGACGATTTGGGCAGTAATTTCCGGATCAAGCGCTGCGGTAGGTTCATCAAACAGCAGCACCTGCGGCTCCATCATCAACGCACGGGCAATGGCCACACGCTGTTGCTGGCCACCGGAGAGATGCAGTGGGTAGCGATCGCTGTACGGCTTCAGGCGCAGACGTTCCAGCAATTTTTCGGCACGCGCCAGCGCTTGATCTTTTGTCAGACCCAGTACGCGGCAGGGCGCTTCAATCAGATTCTGCACAACCGTGAGATGCGGCCAAAGGTTGTATTGCTGGAAGACCATGCCCACGTTCTGACGCAGCTCCCGAATGGCTTTGTCTGATGGGGTCTTCGTGAAGTCGAAACGGTTTCCCGCAATAGAGAGTGTGCCCGAGCGCGGCATCTCAAGCAGGTTGAGTACGCGCAGCAGCGAGCTTTTCCCGGCTCCACTTGGGCCAAGTAACACCAGTGTTTCACCCTGAGGGCAATCCAGCGTGATATCGAACAGCGCCTGATGTGCGCCGTAGAAGCAGTTAATGCCGTTTAATTGAATACTCATTGACACTCGATACTGGCAGTCTGATAGCTATTGAAGCCGCAGATACTACCTTTGACAGAATAGTTATGCAATATTTATGCGTTAAAAGTTAAATGCAAACCGCATTCTTATCTAAACATAGCACAAAATAGCGGGGCCACCAGTGGGCAAGAATAATTGTCGGCATTCTATGCAGAATGCCAGACAATTTATGGGGGTTATGATTCAGGCGGGTGAATGGGGCGGTTAGCGGTTTTCGACAGACTGGCGCAGCGTCCCGGCTGGCGCGTGTACGCTGCCGCCCAGATAGCGGACATCGTCAATTACCCAGCACTGGCCTTCGCGGATCATCAGCACTTCATCACGCCAGCTTTGGTCACCCTGTTTAAGCTCTACGCGCAGCGGAATGTTGCGTGCATCACTATTCGGAATGGTCGATGCGCTGGCGACGCTGGCACTGTCCGGTAACGTAGCGCGACTAGAGAACGGATCGCTGTTAAACAGATCGCGATGCGCGTTATCACGGCTGGCATCGTTCAGCAGTTTCGCCAGGTTGTCGCTGAGGTACGGACGAAGGGGAGTAATGTCATTGTTTCGGTGCTGAATACGGTAATCATAGAATTGTTGAGCCACGCTGTCTGGCCCGCCTTCTACGCAAGAGCCGCTACGCGTGCCGTTATCTTTGTAGGCCGGCGTTACGGTAGTACAGGCGCTGAGAAGTAGTGCACATGGAACCAGCAGAGAGAGTTTCGAGTAGCGCATAATGATTTCCTTATTAGCTTTCTACTATTAGTGTTCTACGTTGATTTACATGTCATACTTCAAGTTGCTTGTGCGTTGGCTACGTGCGTTCACCCCAGTCACATAGTTATCTATGCTCCTGGGGATTCACTCTCTTGCCGCCTTCCTGCAACTCGAATTATTTTGTGTAAAGAATATATCCTTTCAATGATAGTGGATCGGTTCGATAATGCTTTTGAGATCGTGCTCTTAGCGCAAAAAGGAGATTAACCATGCAGTTTTCGACTACCCCTACGCTGGAAGGGCAGAGCATCGTGGAATACTGCGGTGTTGTGACTGGCGAAGCCATTTTAGGCGCGAATATCTTCCGCGATTTCTTCGCCGGCATTCGCGATATCGTCGGCGGTCGCTCCGGCGCGTATGAAAAAGAGCTGCGTAAAGCGCGTGAAATTGCTTTTCAGGAGCTTGGTGAACAGGCAAAAGCGCTCGGTGCTGATGCGGTAGTCGGTATCGATATCGATTACGAAACCGTGGGCAAAGACGGTAGCATGCTGATGGTGAGCGTCAGCGGCACCGCGGTGAAAACTCGCCGATGAAGCGTTTGTTGTCTCTGCTGGCATTAACACTGCTGCTGGTAGGATGTGCTGGCGAAAAAGGGATTGTCGACAAAGACGGGTATCAGTTAGATACCCGTCGTCAGGCACAGGCTGCTTACCCGCGCATTAAAGTGCTGGTTATCCATTACACGGCCGATGATTTCGACTCTTCTCTGGCTACGCTGACCGATAAAAACGTCAGCTCGCACTATCTGATCCCGGCAGTGCCGCCGCTCTACCACGGCAAACCGCGTATCTGGCAACTGGTAGCGGAAAAAGATCTGGCCTGGCATGCGGGGATTAGCTTCTGGCGCGGCGCTACGCGAATTAACGATACCTCGATCGGCATTGAGCTGGAAAACCGCGGCTGGCAAAAATCGGCGGGCAGCAAGTATTTTGCGCCGTTTGAACCCGCGCAAATTCAGGCGTTAATCCCCTTGGCGAAAGATATTATTGCCCGTTATGACATAAAACCGCAGAACGTGGTGGCCCATGCGGATGTCGCACCGCAGCGCAAGGACGATCCAGGTCCACTGTTTCCATGGGAAGAACTGGCTGCGCAAGGAATTGGCGCGTGGCCGGATGCTCAGCGGGTGGCGTTTTATCTTGCCGGGCGAGCGCCCGATGCACCGGTAGAAACCTCATCATTGCTCGATCTGCTGTCGCGCTATGGTTATGAGGTAAAACCTGAAATGACGCCGCGTGAACAGCGGCGGGTGATTATGGCCTTCCAGATGCACTTCCGCCCGACCTTGTGGAACGGCGTGGCGGATGCAGAAACTCAGGCGATTGCCGAAGCGTTACTGGAGAAATACGGGCAGGGTTAACGCGGCAGCTTGCCGTGGTCACGCAGCCAGGCCGCGGTACGCTCAATCCCTTCATCCAGCGTCACAACGGGCTGATAACCTAATTCTTCCTGAGCGCGGGTGGTATCCAGCGTAAAGTCAAAATTCAGCTTCGAGACGCCGTAATGCGTAAGCTTTGGCTCTTTCGCCGATTTATTGCCTAACCGCTCCATGCTGCGGGCAATCATGTCCAGCATCGGGTAGGGTACGGAGCGGATACGACAATCAATATTTAGCTCGTCGATGAGTTTCTGCACAATACTGCGCAGGGTGCGATGCTCGCCGTTGGTAATGTTGTACGCACGACCCGACGGCAGATTATCGCAGGCTTGCTGACTTGCCAGCCACATCGCGTGCACCGCATTCTCGTAGTAGGTCATATCCACCAGCGCACTTCCGCCGTGCGGCAACAGAATGCTGCCGTAGTGGTACATCATATGGGCCAGGCGTGGGATAAAGACTTTATCGTGTGGTCCGAACAAGCTTTGCGGACGCAATACCGTAAAACGGGTCTGCGGGTTGGCCTGTGTCAGCAACGCAATCACATCTTCGCCAGCCGCTTTACTGCGGGCGAATTCATTGGCGAAGCGTTGGGGGCGGAAGTCCTCTTTGATATCGCGATGGTGGTGATAATCAAAATAGAGCGACGGTGATGAGATATGAATGAAGTTACGAACGCCCCAGGCCACGGCCCACTCGCCCAGACGGCGGGTTGCGCGAACGTTGGCCAGATCGAAGGCTTCCTGAGTTCCCCAGGGTGAGGTAAAACTGGAGCAGTGCCACAGCGTATCGATACCGGCGAGCATCACTTTTGCCTGCGAAGAGACCAGCTCGGTCAAATCGGCATGCACAAACTCTGCGCCCATTTTCTCCAGCAGCTTGCCCATCGCTTCGTTGCGACCGGTAGCTCTGACGCTGACGCCTTTGCTGCATAAAAACTCAACCGCGTTTCGGCCTAAGCCGCTGGTGGCTCCGGTAACCAGTACCTTCATATCAATCCACTGTGTTTAAAAAACGTCGTGCGCATTCTTCCGTGAATTTCGTCTGTATGCAATGGGAAACATGAAAGAATACAGGCTCTTTTTATCATGAGTCTGTGATTTGTTCTGCAAGTTTAGCAATACGCTTCGCCATCCCTCTGAAAATGAACAGATGCGCCGGGATCATTAGCAGCCAATAGAAAAGACCTGGCATGCCGTGCGGATGCCACCAGGCGCGGACATCAATGCGTCGGTGGTCGCCTTTATCTTCCAGCGTGAAGCTCAGACGACCCAATCCTGGCGCTTTCATCCCAAACAGCAGCGTCAGCTGTTTTTCTGGCTCAACGATGATAACTTTCCAGCTATCAACGGTATCGCCAACCTGCAACAGAGAGTGTTGCGGTCTGCCTTTCGCCAGCTTATGGCCGACCAGCAGGTCCAACGCCGCGCGCGTTTTCCATAAAATATTGCCAAAGAAATAGCCTTCTTTGCCGCCGAGGCGATTCACCACCTGCCACAGCGCCTGCCGACTGGCGGAGGTTTCAACGCTAAAGCCAGCTTGTTTAGCGAAATAGCCATATTCGGGGCGCCAGCGGGCAAATGCCTGCGCGTCGTAACCCCAGTCGCTGGAATTGACCAGCTTCTCTTCTTCTTTCAACGTGCTGCGCACCGCGTCATCAAAGGCAATCAGCTTTTGCGGGATCAGCGTGCGTAATTCGGTGTCATCGGCCAGCAGGTCGTGTTTTAACCCCTGTATCAGCGCTTTTGCCGTGGTCGGCGGCACTGACGTTATGACGTTCAAAAACCAGACCGAAATCCAGCGGGTAGGAAAGGGGACAGGGATGAGCAGGCGATGTTTACCGCTGACCGCCATAAAATGCTCGAACTGCTCCTGATAGCTCAATACCTGCGGCCCGGCGGCTTCGAGCACGCGGTGTTGGCGTGTAGGATGGTCCAACAACGCCACCAGGTAGTACATTAAATTCTCCAGCGCGATAGGTGTGGTACGCGAGCGCACCCAGCGCGGAGGGGTGAGTACCGGCAGGTTGTAGACCATGTCGCGCATCACTTCAAAGGCGGCAGAACCTGCCCCTACGATAATACCAGCGCGCAATTCGGTCATCGGCACGCCTGATTCGCGCAGGGTGTCCGCGGTTATCTGTCGCGCACGCAGATGATCGGATTGTTCATGCCGGGGAGCCTGTAATGAGCTCAGGAAAATAAGCTGTTTGACTGGCGTATCACGTAGCGCATCGCGCACGTTCATTGCTACCTGGCGCTCATGGGCGATAAAATCACCGCCTTCTCCCATGCCATGGACCAGGTAATAGACCGTATCAACGCCGGTCAGCAGCGGCGTTAGGTTATCTGGCCAATTCAAATCGACCTTATGGCAACTGACGTTGGCCAACTGCTGCTTTTCCAGTCGCTCGATGCGGCGTGCCGCAGCCAGCACCTGATGCCCTTGCTGACTGAGCACCTGTACCAGATGCTGACCAATGTAGCCACTGGCGCCAAGAACCAAAATCCGTTGCGGCACGCCCATCTCCTTAGCGGGTTAAAAAAGCGCGCCAGTGGGCGACGACTTCAGCAAGCTGTTCACGCGATACGTCCAGATGCATCACCAGACGCACAATCGGCGAGGCGTTAATCAGCACGCCTTGCGCTTTCATGTACTCGCCCAGTGCCGCAGCGTGTTCTTCGCCAACGCGGACAAACAGCATGTTGGTGTCGTGGCGCATGACGTCCGCTCCTGCTTCGCGCAGTTGTTCCGCCATCCAGGCGGCGTTGTCATGGTCTTCTTGTAAGCGCGACACGTTATTTTTCAGCGCATACAGTCCGGCCGCCGCCAGAATACCGGCCTGACGCATTCCGCCACCGGTCATTTTACGCCAGCGAATGGCGCGCTTGATGTACTCGTGGCTGCCGACCAGCAGTGAGCCTACCGGCGTTCCTAAACCTTTGGAAAGACAAATGGTGAATGAATCGCAGTATTGCGTGACATCTTTTAACTCACAGCCATAGGCGACGATGGCGTTAAAAATACGCGCGCCGTCGACATGCAGCGCAAGATTGCGCTCACGGGTAAATTCCCAGGCTTCTTTCAGATACACGCGTGGTAGCACTTTGCCGTTGTGGGTGTTTTCCAGGCTGAGCAGACGCGTGCGGGCAAAATGGATATCGTCCGCTTTGATTTTTGCCGCAACTTTGTCAAGCGGCAAAGTGCCATCCGGCATGGCGTCGATAGGTTGCGGTTGAATGCTGCCGAGTACCGCTGCGCCACCCGCTTCGTAGAGATAGTTATGCGCGCCCTGACCGGCGATATATTCTTCGCCGCGCTGACAATGGCTGAGGAGAGCCACCAGGTTCGCCTGAGTGCCTGTGGGTAAGAAAATTGCGGCTTCTTTACCAGCAAGCTCGGCTGCGTATTGCTGGAGGGCATTAACGGTAGGGTCATCACCGTAGACGTCGTCCCCGACCGGGGCGGCCATCATCTCTTCGAGCATGGCGCGACTTGGTCGGGTGACGGTATCACTGCGTAAATCAATCACGGGCATTCCTTTTTAAGTGAGGTAATGCCCTCTGTTTTACCTGAGCCAGTTAGTTTTCGCCAGTTCGATCACTTCATCACCGCGCCCGCTGATGATTGCGCGCAGCATATATAGGCTAAAACCTTTAGCTTGTTCGAGTTTGATCTGCGGCGGGATCGCCAGTTCTTCTTTCGCGACGACCACATCGACCAGCACCGGACCGTCAATCGACATCGCCCTTTGCAGCGCTTCATCAACCTCTGAGGATTTCTCCACGCGAATGCCTGTGATGCCGCAGGCCTCGGCAATCCGAGCGAAATTTGTATCGTGCAGTTCGGTGCCGTCGGTCAGATAACCGCCAGCTTTCATCTCCATCGCCACAAACCCCAACACGCTGTTGTTGAAGACAATAATCTTCACCGGCAGCTTCATTTGCACAACCGACAGAAAGTCGCCCATCAGCATGCTAAAACCGCCGTCACCGCACATTGCGACAACCTGACGTCCCGGTTCGGTCGCTTGCGCGCCGAGCGCCTGGGGCATGGAATTGGCCATCGACCCGTGGTTAAACGAACCGATCAGACGGCGTTTACCGTTCATTTTCAGATAACGTGCCGCCCACACCGTTGGCGTGCCTACGTCGCAGGTGAAGATGGCGTCGTCAGCGGCAAAATGGCTGATCTGCTGCGCCAGATACTGCGGATGAATGGCTTTATCGCTGGGTTTGGCTAAATCATCCAGCCCTTTACGCGCCTCACGATAGTGTTCCAGCGCTTTATCCAGGAACTGCCGATCGGTTTTTTCTTCCACCAGCGGCAGCAGGGTGCGGAGTGTGGATTTAATATCGCCTACCAGCGCCATATCAACTTTACTGTGCGCGCCAATGCTTGCCGGATTGATATCGATCTGAATAATCTTGGCGTCGGTGGGGTAGAACGGGCGATAGGGGAACTGGGTACCGAGCAGGATCAGCGTGTCGGCATTCATCATGGTATGGAAGCCGGATGAAAAGCCGATCAGCCCGGTCATGCCCACGTCGTAAGGGTTGTCGTACTCCACATGCTCTTTACCACGCAGGGCGTGCACAATCGGCGCTTTTATTTTAGCAGCAAACTCAACCAGTTCTTTATGCGCACCGGCGCAGCCACTGCCACACATCAGGGCGATATTGCTGGAGTAGCGTAGCAGTTGCGCTAGTTTTCTGAGCTCTTCTTCTTCCGGAGTGACCACCGGGAGCGGCGCATGATACCAGTGAGTGCTGGCGCTTTCAGGTGCTGGCTTCAGCGCAACGTCGCCGGGTAATACCACCACGGAGACGCCGCGGTTGAGCACCGCTTTACGCATGGCAATTGCCAGCACCTGTGGGATCTGTTCAGGGCTGGAAACCAGCTCGCAATAGTGGCTACATTCGCGAAACAACTCTTGCGGGTGGGTCTCCTGAAAATAACCGCTGCCTATCTCACTGGATGGAATGTGTGCAGCAATTGCCAGCACCGGGACGTGGTTGCGGTGGCAATCAAACAGGCCGTTAATCAGGTGCAGGTTGCCTGGCCCACACGAGCCTGCGCAGACGGCCAGTTCTCCCGTCAACTGCGCTTCAGCTCCCGCGGCGAAGGCCGCAACCTCTTCATGACGTGTTGGCATCCAGTCAATCGTTCCCATACGATTCAGACTGTCACTAAGGCCATTTAGCGAGTCACCCGTCACACCCCAAATGCGTTTAACGCCAGCTTGTTCGAGTGTTTTAGCAATAAAAGCGGCAACCGTTTGTTTCATGGTTTTCCTTCTCCTTTAATGTGATACCGGTTACAAGTTTAGATGAAGATAATAGTTATGCTTATCATTACCTCTTATTTCCGGCAGGTTTCATTAAGCCTGTATTAAGCGTAGTTTGTTATTGGTCATGGTGAAACAAGGAATAAATTCAAATGGTTATAAAACTATTAAATACAGTTAACCGGGTACTGACTCATGAAGATTTTGGCAAGTTTTTGTTACGTATTGCCGTGGGTGGATTAATGCTGTTTCATGGGCTGCATAAACTGTTCGCGGGTATTGATGGCATCAGTGGCATGCTGATAGCGAAAGGTTTTCCTGGCTTCATTGCGTATGGCGTTCTGCTGGGAGAGGTTGTGGCACCTTGCCTGATTATTCTTGGGATCCTGACGCGTCCGGCGGCGTTGGGGCTGGCGTTTACGATGGTGGTGGCATGGCTGATGGTCGGGATGGGTGAAACCTGGTCACTGGATAAAACCGGCGCATGGGCAATTGAAAGTCTGGTCTATTTCTTCATCGGCGCTCTGGCCGTGGCATTTTTGGGCGCGGGGCGTTTCTCCGTTGCTGGAAACTCGGCCTGGCGATAGTTTGCCATCCGAGAATCAAGACAGAGGCGGGACGCATTACCTATCTCCGCCTCGCCATGAAATCTGGCCGCTAATCCATCTCGTCACTGCTCCACAGTTTGTGCCGACGTTTCAGTGCTCGTTGCGTCAATGCCTTTGCCATCGCCGCACCTATTTCAGCGCTAACCACCAGCCCCTGAATAAAGGGACGGTCGTGCATCAACCACGGCAGTCCGCCAAAGGCGATGCGGTTGCGGGCGTTTTCCGGTGCTTGCAGCGTGTAATCTTCGCCGATATCCGGGATCTCATCGCCACAGGCCATCAGTTGATCGCGTAGCGTTGGGAACGGAATATCTTTGCTCTGCAATGCCCGTTGTCCTCGGGCGTCAATAAATACATCAAATTCACTGCGCTGACCGTGGTGGTAAATGACCGTCCTTTCCTGCTCATTTGTACGCTCATAATCCTTGCCGAGTGCGAGGATCTCAATCAGCCCGGCATCGTGCAGAGCCAGCAATCGGCGGATAGATTCAGACGGGATTGCCGCATAGTTATCAATAAAGACGCGCGCCAGTCCGTGCCTGAAACGTTTTTCGTCGCGAGCATCAAGATGAGGAACGATCTCTTCAATAACCTCGTGTAGGCGCAATAAGGTATAGCGCCAGGCGACGGTATGTTGTTCCTGCTTGTTGCGTTCAACCTCCACCAGGTTACGCCTCGCCCAGTCAAAAGGGTCATGCTTGAGCCTGTCGGCAAAATAGACCTCGGGGAATGTGTCGGCGTTAAGCGTTGCAAGTGCAACCTGTTGGCACCACCCTGGGGCCGCGTCTTGCAGTTGTTGCACAATAAGCCGGAAGATGCGGTCCAGTAATCCGTTTTGGCCCTCGGCAATGGCGTTTTCAATCGCTTCTTGCGTCGCGATATTCAGCGGTTCATAGGGAAGAGGGCAGTAAAAATCCGCTTCAGGCAGTACACCGCTGCGCGACATCAGGGTCAGCTTCAGGTTTTGGCTGTCGGGTTTACGCGTGAACTGCAGTGAACGGTCGGTATTGGTGGTGAAGGTACCATGCTGACTGACCACGGCCATCGCCGCGTCGATAGCGCTTAGCGAGGTGCCCAGAATACCCACCCTGCAAGCGCTAATCTGCGCCTCCATCAGGCCGGTCCACGGACTGGGGAAAAACTTGCGTGCCTGAGCATCAGTTTCTGGCCACAGATGACCGCTGGCGATAGCGGCGAAATCCACTTCGACGGGCTGTGACGCGTGATTGATCCACAGGGAGACCCCGGTCGGGTTTGCTTGCAGGTCGGTGACTTTACTTGATTCATATACGCGAATTGTGAACCCGGATCTTTGCGCTTTATCGACGATGGCTAAAAAACGATCGCGATAATAGTCGCCGAGGATCACGCGGGGCAAAAATTGCCGCTCATGCAACGATGTACGTTCAAGCCGAAACTGCGCCAGGTATTCATCGCTTTGATTCTGTAGCCACGTCAGATAACTGATATAAATCGGCGGGATCTCAATGCTGGCTATATTGGCCAGCATGTGGTCTGCGTTGTTGTCGCTGTTATAAGGCATGCCTACGCCAGCTTCCTCAGCTTGCTCATAAAGCTGTATCTCCAGCGGTTCACCGCGCTCAACGAGGGCATGAAACGTATAAATTCCGGTGGGACCTACGCCGACGATGGCCACTTTTTTCATGGGGATCCTTTGTAGAAAGTTCGACGTGGTAGTCGGGGTTTTGCTTAACCTGTGCCAGGTAAGTGTGGTCGATAATTCGCGGGAAGAGGGCGGTATTTTGCCTCGGAGGGTGAAAAAATCGGAATTTTGCAGCGTCTGACAGCATAAAAAAAGGCCACCCGATATAACCGGGTAGCCTTTTGCACATCAGATATCGGTCAATTACGCCAGCACTAAATCACCCTGCGGATGACAGGAGCAGGCCAGCACATAACCTTCAGCAATTTCTGCGTCGGTCAGCGTCATGGTGCTGCTGACCGTGTAGTTACCGTCAACCACTTTGGTTTTGCAGCAGCCGCAAACGCCCGCACGGCATGCGGCGACAACCGGCACTTTATTGCTTTCCAGCGCTTCCAGCAGCGTACTGCCTACCGGCGCATAAAACTCTTTTGCCGGCTGCAGTTTGGTGAACTTCAGACCGCTGGTGGCGGCTTCAGCTACCGGGGTGAAGAACTGCTCTTTAAAGAAGCGTGTCACGCCCAGCGCGTTGACTTCTTTCTCGACCAGATCCATATACGGAGCCGGGCCGCAGGTCATCACGGTGCGCGAAGCCAGGTCCGGTACGCTTTGCAGCAGTTCGGTGGTCAGTCGGCCGGAAACAAAACCGTCAGTGGCATTGTTTTCAGCAACTAAGGTCACCGGATACTCGCGCCATTCGTCGGCAAAAATGACATCTTGCGGTGAACGGACGTTAAAGATCACCTGCACATCTGCCTGTGGGCGGTATTTTGCCAACCAGCGACGCATTGACATGATTGGCGTGACGCCACAGCCAGCGGCCAGCATCAGGATCCTGTCTTCCGCTTTATCTTCACAGGTGAATTCACCCATTGCATCGGACAGCCAGATATAGTCGCCGCGCTTCACGTCGCGGGTTAACCACTGTGAGCCTGCGCCATCGTCAATGCGGCGGATGGTCAGCGTGATGTATTCGCTAACGCCCGGCGTTGAAGAGAGGGTGTAAGCACGCAGCGTGTCCGCTGAATTACGTACGCTGACCAGTGCATACTGCCCGGCGCGGTACGGATAATAGTCGTGGCACAGCAACGAAATTGTCCATACATCCGGCGTTTCCTGATGGATGTGATGAACCTGCATCCGCCATGGGCACTGATGAGTTGGCATTGTCATTCTTTACTCCTTACGCGCTCAGCAGTTGCTTCATGTCTTCTTCAACGGTGGTCACGGAACGCAGACCGAACTTCTCGTTGAGAACGGTCAGCAGGTCCGGCGTGAAGAAGCCAGGCGCAGTCGGGCCAGTGACGATGTTTTTCACACCCAGAGACAGCAGGGTCAGCAGAATGACAATCGCTTTCTGTTCGAACCAGGAGAGCACCAGAGACAGCGGCAGATCGTTCACGCCACAGCCCAGTTTCTCAGCCAGGGTTACTGCCAGGATGATGGCAGAGTATGCATCGTTACACTGACCTGCATCGACCAGACGCGGCAGGCCTTCGATATCGCCGAACTCCAGTTTGTTGAAACGGTATTTACCGCACGCCAGAGTCAGGATCAGGCAGTCGTCCGGCACGCTGGTGGCGAAGTCGGTGAAGTAGTTACGTTCGCCACGCGCGCCATCACAACCGCCAACCAGGAAGATGTGACGCAGTTTTTCGCGGCTTACCAGGTCGATCAGGGTATCAGCAGCGCCCAGTAGAGTCTGACGACCGAAACCAACGGTGATCAGGTGCGGAATTTCGCTGTATGGGAAGCCCGCCATCTGCTGAGCCTGAGCAATTACCGGAGCGAAGTTGTCGCCTTCGAGGTGGCTTACACCCGGCCAACCGACGATGCTACGAGTCCAGATACGGTCATCGTAGGCGCCAACGGTTGGGTCGATGATGCAGTTAGAGGTCATTACGATTGGGCCCGGGAAGCGGGCAAATTCAACCTGCTGATTCTGCCAGCCGCTGCCGTAGTTACCGATCAGGTGTTTGAACTTACGCAGTTCCGGGTAGCCGTGCGCCGGCAGCATTTCACCGTGGGTATAGACGTTAACGCCGGTACCTTCGGTCTGCTCCAGCAGGTTGTACAGATCTTTCAGGTCGTGACCGGAGATCAGGATGCACTTACCTTCGGTTGCTTTGACGTTGACCTGAGTTGGCGTCGGGTGGCCGTATTTAGTGGTTTCGCCAGCATCCAGAATGCTCATCACTTTGAAGTTCATCTGGCCGATTTCCATTGAGCACTCCAGCAGAGCGTTCATATCGGAAGGCCAGGTTCCCAGCCATGCCATGATTTTGTGGTACTGAGCGTAGATGTCGTTGTCGTACTGACCGAGAACGTGCGCGTGCTCCATGTAAGCTGCCGCACCTTTCAGGCCGTACAGGCACAGCAGACGCAGGCCGAGAATGTTCTCGCCGATGGCTGCTTTGTCTTTGTTCGGGGTAAATTCAGCGGCCTGACGTTGCAGGTCGCCCAGATCGTCGCTGACCAGTTGCAGATCGGCCATCGGGTTAGCGACCGCTGCGTTCGCGTCGATGTTCAGGCATTGCGCTTTCAGGGCGTCGCGCATGGCGATAGCTTCACGGGCATAGCCAACAATACGCGGGGAATCGAAGTTAACGTTGGTCAGCGTGGAGAAGAATGCACGCGGCGCAAAGTTATCAACCTCATGGTCGATGATGCCGTATTCACGTGCCTTAACAGCCCATGCAGACAGACCTTGTAGGGAAGCAATCAGCAGATCCTGCAAATCGGAGGTTTCAGCCGTTTTACCGCACATACCCTGCGCGTAAGAGCAGCCGTTTCCTGCCGGAGTACGGATGGTTTGTTCACATTGCACACAAAACATGGTCACACCTTTTAAAGTTATATTTAATATACATGTTTAAGGTTATGCCTGTGCGCGAAGGGATAAAAGGGATTTCTGCTACAACTTGCAGGGAGATTGATTTAGCGCAATTTTGGCGGTAGATGACTACCGCCAGAGAGGTATTTGTCCTGACTTCAGGCGGAGAAAAACGCCATCAGCAAAGGCACTAACAGACTCAGAATAAAGCCGTGGACGATGGCTGCCGGAACCATCTCCAGACCGCCGCTGCGTTGTAGCACCGGTAAGGTGAAATCCATTGATGTCGCGCCACATAGCCCCAGCGCGGTTGAGCGGCTGCGGCCCACCATTCCAGGAATCAACATAATGGCAATCAGCTCGCGGGCCAGGTCATTAAAGAAGGCGGCGCTACCAATCACCGGCCCGAAGGATTCGGTTAACAGAATACCGGACAGGGAATACCAGCCAAAACCTGATGCCATCGCCAGCGCGGTTTTCAGCGGCAGGCCGAGGATCAACGCATTGATAACCCCCGCCAGCATCGAACTGGCGACGACGACCACCGCAACAATCATCCCCCGGCGATTCAGCACAATTTGCTTTAAGGTCATACCGCTGTTGCGCAGTTGAATCCCGACCAGGAACAGTAAAAAGATTAACGTATATTCGCTGGCTTCGGTGGCGTGCTGCAGAATAGGAAGACCGGTGAGGCCGAGCAGAAAACCCACGACGACGACGCCACAAAGCTGGAGCGACTCAAGTGCCATCGCAATTCGCGAGGGTAGCTTTTCTTGCTTGTGGTTATGTCGCCAGGGCAGTGAACGCTCCAGCCAGAACAGCGCCGCAATATTACACAACAAAATGACCGTCACGCTGACCGCAGAATAATGAAGAATGGCTAACAGGTTGCTGGTGAGATTATCCAGAAACGCCAGGCTGATACCCATAAAAAAGAGAATAAGGTAGACGATCCAGCTCAACAGGCGATTGATGAGTTTTAATGCAGCCCTGTGCCGAAGCGGAATAAGGTAGCCCACAATAAGGGGAACCAGAATGATTAACAGCCCTGAAAACATGAAAACCAGATCCTTGCTGAGAGTAAGACGAAATGCGCCAGCACACACTACTCAATGCAAAGAAGGGAGTAAAGTTGCAAATAAAAGGAAATATAGCGGGAAAAAAAAGACCTGACTTGCGCCAGGCCTTTTTTGTTATCGATTAATCGCGTTTTTCCAGCAGAGTGCGGTAAATAAGACCGCCGAGGACCCCACCGATAATCGGCATAACCCAGAAGAACCACAATTGCTGTAATGCCCAGCCGCCCTGGAAGATGGCTACAGCGGTACTACGTGCCGGGTTAACGGAGGTGTTGGTAACCGGAATACTGATCAAGTGGATCAGGGTTAACGCCAGACCAATCGCAATGGGTGCAAAACCTACCGGAGCATGTTTATCGGTCGCACCGTGGATCACTAATAAGAAACCAGCGGTCAAAATAATTTCAATTACGACGGCAGACATCATTGAATAGCCGCCAGGTGAATGTTCACCAAAGCCGTTCGAGGCAAAACCACTGGCAGTTGCGTCAAAACCAGCTTTACCGCTGGCAATAAGATACAGTGCCGCTGCTGCAACAATACCGCCCACAACCTGAGCGATAACATAACCAATAACGTCTTTTGCCGGGAAGCGACCGCCCGCCCATAAACCGAAGGTCACCGCCGGGTTAAAGTGTCCGCCGGAAATATGACCTACGGCGAATGCCATGGTTAATACGGTCAAACCAAACGCCAGCGCGACACCGGCAAATCCAATACCCAACTCCGGGAATGCTGCGGCCAGAACTGCGCTACCGCACCCACCAAAGACGAGCCAAAACGTACCGAAGAATTCGGCTGCTAATTTCCTGAACATAACCACCTCAATAAAAAGTTCCGGGTTCGTGTTCCTTACCCGGTAATTCATCGCTAAAAGGGACGATGATGAAAGAGCCGGTATTTTAGAAAAAAACATCATCCCTTCGCCAGTTAAATTGATGAAAAAATTTGATTTAAGGCAATATGTTGTGATTCCTTTTTGAATATTGGATGAATGAAGCATAGTTCAATTAGCAAAACGGCGATGATTGAGTTCTGAAATAATATTCTGGAGAAAACATAAGAAGAATATTCTTATATTTTTTGATTTCTGCGACTAACCTCCTGATCATATCGGGTGTCCTGAGCGCCCGCTTGCCGTTATACTCCTGATAACTTGAAGGAAAAAGTTAGCATTTCCGGAGGCTATATGATTCTCGAACGCGTTGAGATTGTTGGATTTCGTGGTATTAACCGTCTGTCGTTGATGCTGGAGCAAAGCAACGTGCTGATTGGGGAGAACGCGTGGGGTAAGTCCAGTCTGCTGGATGCTTTAACCCTGTTGCTGTCGCCGGAAACTGATTTGTACCACTTTGACCGCGAAGATTTCTGGTTCCCGCCGGGCGATATTCAAGGCCGGGAACATCATCTGCATATCATCCTGACGTTTCGTGAGTCTCAACCGGGTCGCCACCGCGTGCGCAGGTATCGTCCTCTGGAAGCCAGCTGGACGCTGTGTCAGGATGGCTATCACCGCATTTTCTATCGGCTGGAAGGTGAATGTGCGGACGACGGTAGCGTTCTGACGTTACGCAGTTTTCTGGATGGCGAGGGCCATCAGCTTCCCCTCGACGACATTAACGATCAGGCGCGGCACCTCGTGCGTTTGATGCCAGTACTGCGCCTGCGCGACGCGCGTTTTATGCGACGGATCCGTAACGGGACGGTGCCGGATTCGGCGGATGTCGAAGTGACCGCGCGGCAACTGGATTTTCTGGCACGTGAACTGGCTACCCGACCGCAAAACCTGACAGATGGGCAGATACGTCAGGGGTTATCGGCCATGGTACAGCTATTGGAACACTATTTTTCTGAGCAGGGTTCCAGTCAGTCCCGCTATCGTCTGATGCGTCGACGTTCCAATAACGAACAACGTAGCTGGCGCTATCTGGATATTATCAACCGTATGATTGATAGGCCGGGCGGACGCACGCACCGCGTGATCTTGTTGGGATTGTTTTCGACGCTGTTACAGGCCAAAGGTACGCTGAGGCTCGATAAAGACGCCCGGCCGTTACTGTTGGTAGAAGATCCTGAAACGCGTTTACATCCGATTATGCTGTCGGTTGCCTGGCACCTGCTGAATTTGCTTCCTCTGCAACGGGTGGCGACCACCAACTCAGGTGAGTTACTGTCCCTCACCCCCGTGGAACATGTTGTCCGCCTGGTGCGTGAGTCCTCCCGCGTCGCCGCCTGGCGGCTTGGGCCAGGTGGGATCAGCGCAGAAGATGGTCGGCGTATTGCCTTTCATATTCGTTTTAACCGTGCATCGTCGTTGTTTGCCCGCTGTTGGCTGCTGGTGGAAGGCGAAACGGAAACCTGGGTCATTAACGAACTGGCCCGCCAGTGTGGGCACCACTTTGATGCGGAAGGTATCAAAGTCATTGAATTTGCCCAGTCCGGCCTTAAGCCGCTGGTTAAGTTCGCCCGCCGGATGGGTATCGAGTGGCATGTGCTGGTTGATGGTGATGAAGCCGGGAAAAAGTATGCCGCTACGGTGCGGAGTTTGTTGAATAACGACAGAGAAGAAGAGCGCGATCATTTAACCATGCTTCCCGCGCTGGACATGGAACACTTTATGTATCGCCAGGGGTTCGCTGACGTATTCCACAGGGTGGCGCAAATCCCCGAAAACGTGCCCATGAATATGCGCAAAATTATCTCGAAGGCGATTCACAGGTCGTCAAAACCAGATTTAGCCATTGAGGTGGCGATGGAAGCCGGGCGGCGCGGCGTTGACGCGGTGCCAACGCTGCTGCGAAAAATGTTTTCCCGCGTGCTGTGGTTGGCACGCGGCAGAGCGGATTAGTTGCGAAACATCGACGACAGCTGCGAGTGGATGCTGTCCAGTAACTGGTAGCGACGGCGGTATTCCGCGCGTTTTTTGCTGGCAATGTCCGCTTCGCTTTTTCGCGCCATTGTGCGTGGGATATGGTAATAGCCGTGACTGTCGCACTCACCGCCAACCGACTCCCAAAATGCGTTGTAGTCGGAAAGTATCACCTTGTTTTTATCGTGGTAACGCGGGCTGCGAAAGATATGCTGTTCATTGCTGACAGCCAGAATTTGTTTAATATTCAATTGTTCTGCAAAACAGCAAATGGCTTCCATCACAATACGTTTAGGGAAAATTCCGTAGCATGATTTGGTCGCTTTTTGAATTTCTTCATGTGGCAGTAATCGACTGCCTCCCTGTAACCCGCCAATAAACAGTGTGCTGCTTCCTTGATAATTGCACAGCGTAAACGTCATTTCCGCTAAAGTCTCGCCAGCGCTATTGCGTACCAGAATGGTACTTTCACCTTCTTTATCCAGTGAGATAAATGAGCCCAGTATTACGCTAAATATTTCGCTATTTTTGCCTTCAATTTGTGCCAGTTGTAATCCATCCGCACTTAAATAAGCTTTATATTCAGTGGCTGAAAAAGAGCTGCGGATAGCATTGTAATGAAAACGCACAGCATCCAGTTTCATTTTCCGATCAAGGTTTTGTGCGAGATAGGCGCGATGTAGGCGAACCGGCAGACGAGGCTGGCGTGCCAGTACGCTATCGAGATCAGGCCACTGCGCCAGTTCAGTCATCCATTCATGCATTAATCGTGGCATAAGCGCTGAGCGCAACAAAAACTTACGACGGAAGCTACGCTGATGCCAAAATTTTCCAGGGCGCCAATGTCCGGTCATCAGGCTACAAAAGAGGCTAAAACTTGTGGCGGGTTTTGAAGAATGAAAAGTGCTGTCAGTTAGCTGGCTCATAATAACAATCCGATGGATACTCTGGTACTAATTTCAACACAGCGGATCTTAACCATTCATCAATAACTCTGTTATTCTTGCGTTTTTCAACGGCTATTTATTTAACGTTGATGTTTACCACTCCACTCTGGTGGACGTATTGGGGGAAATTGGGACATTTATGAAGCTCAAGGGAAAAATCAAAAAGCGCTATTTTCTCTTCGCCATCATCATTATTGTGGCGATAATTGCACTTTGGCGAACGCTTAATGCGCCTTTACCTCAGTATCAAACGTTAATTGTGCGTCCGGGCGATCTGCAGCAAAGCGTACTGGCAACCGGCAAACTGGATGCGTTGCGGAAAGTTGACGTCGGGGCGCAGGTAAGCGGGCAGTTAAAAACGCTGTCGGTCGCGATTGGCGACAAAGTAAAAAAAGATCAACTGCTTGGCGTTATCGATCCTGAACAGGCGCAAAACCAGATTAAAGAGGTTGAAGCGACGCTGATGGAATTACGCGCTCAGCGTTTACAGGCTGAAGCCGAGTGGAAACTGGCGCGGGTAACGCTTTCCCGTCAGCAACAGCTGGCGAAAACCCAGGCTGTCTCGCAGCAGGATCTCGACACGGCGGCTACTCAGATGGCGGTCAAACAGGCGCAAATCGGCACAATTGATGCGCAAATTAAGCGTAATCAAGCCTCTCTCGATACGGCAAAAACCAACCTTGATTACACCCGCATCGTCGCGCCAATGGCAGGCGAAGTCACGCAAATTACTACCCTTCAGGGGCAAACCGTTATTGCTGCCCAGCAGGCGCCTAACATTCTGACATTGGCAGATATGAGCACCATGCTGGTGAAAGCGCAGGTTTCCGAGGCGGATGTGATTCACCTGCATCCCGGGCAAAAGGCCTGGTTTACCGTACTGGGCGATCCTCAGACGCGCTACGAAGGTAAGCTCAAAGATGTTCTTCCGACGCCAGAGAAAGTGAATGATGCAATTTTCTACTATGCTCGCTTCGAAGTTCCCAACCCGAAAGGGATCCTGCGTCTGGATATGACCGCGCAGGTCCATATCCAGCTCACCGATGTGAAAAATGTCCTGACGATCCCGCTGTCGGCGCTGGGCGATCCTATTGGCAACAATCGTTATAACGTCAGGCTGCTGCGTAACGGCGAAACCCGTGAACGTGAAGTGGTTATCGGCGCGCGTAATGACACCGATGTGGAGATCGTGAAAGGGCTGGAAGAGGGGGATGAAGTCATCACCGGTGAGGGCAACGCTGGAGCGCCAAAATGACGGCATTGCTTGAACTGAGCAATATCCGCCGCAGCTATCCGTCAGGCGAAGGTCAGGTCGAGGTATTGAAGGACGTATCCTTGAGCATTCAGGCCGGGGAAATGGTGGCGATTGTCGGGGCGTCTGGCTCGGGTAAATCGACGCTGATGAATATTCTCGGCTGTCTGGACAAACCCACCAGCGGTACGTATCGGGTTGCCGGGCGCGATGTCTCCACGCTGGATAGCGATGCGTTAGCCCAGCTGCGTCGCGAACATTTCGGTTTTATCTTCCAGCGTTATCATTTGTTGTCGCATTTAACCGCCGCGCAAAACGTTGAGGTGCCTGCAGTCTACGCTGGCACCGAACGTAAGCAGCGCCTGGCCCGTGCGCAAGAACTCCTGCAGCGACTGGGTCTGGGCGACAGAGTCGACTATCAGCCTTCCCAGCTTTCCGGTGGTCAGCAGCAGCGGGTCAGTATTGCGCGTGCGCTGATGAACGGGGGACAGGTTATCCTCGCCGACGAACCCACCGGCGCGCTGGACAGCCATTCAGGCGAAGAGGTGATGGCGATTTTGCATCAGCTGCGCGATCGCGGGCATACGGTGATTATCGTCACTCACGACAGCCAGGTCGCCGCACAGGCCGAACGCGTCATTGAAATTCGTGACGGCGAGATTGTGCGCAATCCGCCGTCGCACAAACCCTCTACCGGGCACGATATCGCGGAGCCGACGGTGAAAACGGCGTCCGGCTGGGGGCAGTTTGTCAGCGGTTTTCGCGAAGCGCTCACTATGGCCTGGCTGGCAATGGCTGCGAATAAAATGCGAACGCTACTGACCATGCTTGGGATCATCATCGGTATTGCTTCGGTGGTGTCGATTGTGGTGGTAGGCGATGCGGCTAAACAGCTGGTACTGGCAGATATTCGCGCTATTGGCACCAATACCATCGATATCTATCCTGGCAAAGATTTCGGCGACGACGACCCACAATATCAACAGGCGCTGAAGTATGACGATTTAACGGCGTTACAGAAGCAGCCCTGGGTCAGTTCGGTGACGCCTGCGGTGTCGAAAAACCTGCGGCTACGCTATGGCAATATCGACGTGGCCGCCAGTGCTAATGGCGTTAGCGGCGACTATTTCAATGTCTATGGCATGACGTTTAGCGAAGGGACCACTTTTAACGCTGAACAACTGGCGGGGCGCGCTCAGGTGGTGGTGCTCGACAGCAATACCCGTCGTCAATTGTTCCCCAACAAAGCGAAAGTTGTCGGCGAAGTCGTGCTGGTGGGGAATATGCCTGCCACGGTGATTGGTGTTGCAGAAGAGAAACAGTCGATGTTTGGCAGTAGCAAGATCCTGCGGGTCTGGCTGCCTTACAGCACCATGTCCGGGCGAATTATGGGGCAGTCGTGGCTGAACTCGATCACCGTGCGGGTGAAAGACGGTTTTGATAGTGCCCAGGCCGAGCAGCAGCTCACCCGACTACTGACGTTACGCCACGGTAAGAAGGATTTCTTCACCTGGAATATGGACGGTGTCTTGAAAACCGCCGAAAAGACCACACGTACATTACAACTCTTCCTGACGCTGGTGGCCGTGATTTCGCTGGTGGTCGGTGGAATTGGTGTGATGAATATTATGCTGGTTTCGGTAACCGAACGAACGCGCGAGATTGGCATTCGTATGGCGGTTGGCGCCCGCGCCAGTGACGTACTGCAGCAGTTCTTAATTGAAGCGGTGCTGGTGTGTCTGGTTGGCGGCGCGTTGGGCATTAGCTTGTCGATGCTGATCGCCTTTACGCTTCAGCTATTCCTGCCTGGCTGGGAAATAGGTTTCTCACCCGTAGCCTTATTGACGGCGTTTCTGTGTTCGACTGCGACCGGGATTTTGTTTGGCTGGCTACCGGCGCGAAATGCGGCGCGGCTGGATCCGGTAGATGCTCTGGCGCGGGAATAATACCATCGAGATAAAAATGCCAGCCGCAAAGGCTGGCATTTTGACTGCGGGATGTACACAATGAAACAGAAGAGCTATGCGACAGCTTCTGCTTCAATGACAGGCACGATGACACTGGCATGATTGCCTTTTGGCCCCTGGTGGACATCAAACTGGACAGACTGCCCGGCTTTTAGCGTTCTGTAACCATCCATCTGAATGGTGGAGTAATGGGCGAAAATATCTTCGCCGCCGCCTTCGGGGCAGATGAAACCAAACCCTTTGGCGTTGTTGAACCACTTAACAGTACCCGTTTCCATGCTTCGACATCCTTCGTAAATCTTATATAAGTAAGATGGAATGAACCGGTGGCGGAGTGGGGGCTGTTCAAAACCTCGCCAACTCTCGAAACTACAATTTAGAGAAATCAGGCGAGGCGTCAAGCGCCAGGCTGACGGAATAGGGTAAAAATGCATCAAAATTTGAAGCAGTTAACGCTATTGTCGGTTATGTGACAGATGTCGCGGATGGCACTAATAGATGATAGTTATCTAATACTTGAGGTAGATTGATTGTGCGCATAGGCTGCTTGTCAGCGGCAAGATTTTCTGCCGGAAACCGTAACTGAAGATGACGACTGACAATGGGTAAGACTAACGACTGGCTGGATTTCGATCTGCTGGCGGAAGATAAATTGCGCGACGCGCTAAAACCGCCATCTATGTATAAAGTGATATTAGTCAATGATGATTACACTCCGATGGAGTTTGTTATTGACGTGTTACAAAAATTCTTTTCTTATGATGTAGAACGTGCAACGCAACTGATGCTTGCCGTTCACTATCAAGGTAAAGCGATTTGCGGCGTATTCACTGCCGAAGTGGCTGAAACCAAAGTTGCGATGGTGAACAAGTATGCGAGGGAGAACGAGCATCCGTTGCTGTGTACGCTAGAAAAAGCCTAAATGCAGGCATAAATATTGGGGGAGGTGCCTATGCTCAATCAAGAACTGGAGCTCAGTTTAAACATGGCTTTCGCCAGAGCGCGCGAGCACCGACATGAGTTTATGACCGTCGAGCACTTGCTACTGGCATTGCTCAGTAACCCATCGGCCCGCGAAGCGCTGGAAGCGTGTTCTGTGGATCTGGTGGCGCTGCGTCAGGAACTCGAAGCCTTCATTGAACAAACCACACCCGTATTGCCTGCCAGTGAAGAAGAGCGCGACACGCAGCCAACGTTGAGTTTTCAGCGTGTGTTGCAACGCGCGGTCTTTCATGTTCAGTCCTCCGGGCGCAATGAAGTTACCGGTGCTAATGTGCTGGTCGCCATCTTCAGCGAGCAGGAATCTCAGGCGGCTTATCTGCTGCGTAAGCATGAAGTGAGTCGCCTTGATGTGGTGAATTTTATTTCTCATGGCACGCGCAAAGACGAACCAAGTCAGTCCTCTGACTCTGGTAATCAGCCGAATAACGAAGAGCAAGCTGGCGGGGAGGACCGTATGGAGAACTTCACGACTAACCTTAACCAGCTTGCCCGTGTGGGCGGAATTGATCCGCTCATTGGACGGGACAAAGAGCTGGAACGCGCCATTCAGGTACTGTGCCGTCGTCGAAAAAACAACCCGCTGCTGGTAGGTGAGTCTGGCGTCGGTAAAACCGCTATTGCGGAAGGCCTAGCCTGGCGTATCGTCCAGGGCGACGTGCCGGAAGTGATGGCTGATTGTACCCTTTACTCTCTGGATATCGGCTCGCTGCTGGCGGGCACCAAATACCGTGGCGATTTTGAAAAACGCTTTAAGGCGCTGCTGAAACAACTGGAACAGGATACTAACAGCATTCTGTTTATCGATGAGATCCACACCATTATCGGCGCGGGTGCGGCATCGGGCGGCCAGGTGGATGCAGCTAACCTGATCAAACCGTTGCTCTCCAGCGGTAAAATCCGTGTGATAGGCTCAACAACCTATCAGGAATTCAGCAATATCTTTGAAAAGGACCGCGCGCTAGCACGCCGTTTCCAGAAAATCGATATCACTGAGCCGTCGGTAGAAGAGACCGTGCAGATCATCAATGGTCTGAAGCCGAAATACGAAGCGCACCATGACGTTCGCTACACCGCCAAAGCAGTGCGTGCAGCGGTCGAACTGGCGGTGAAATACATTAACGATCGTCATCTGCCGGACAAAGCGATTGACGTGATCGATGAGGCGGGCGCGCGGGCGCGTCTGATGCCGGTCAGCAAGCGCAAGAAAACCGTCAACGTGGCGGATATCGAGTCCGTCGTGGCCCGCATTGCGCGGATCCCGGAGAAGAGCGTTTCGCAGAGCGATCGCGATACGCTGAAAAACCTGGGCAACCGTCTGAAAATGCTGGTATTCGGACAGGATAAAGCCATTGAGGCGCTGACTGAAGCGATCAAAATGAGCCGTGCTGGTCTGGGACACGAGCATAAACCTGTCGGTTCGTTCCTGTTTGCCGGACCGACTGGCGTCGGTAAGACCGAAGTCACGGTGCAGTTGTCCAAAGCGCTGGGTATTGAGCTGCTGCGGTTTGACATGTCCGAGTATATGGAACGTCACACCGTCAGTCGCCTGATTGGTGCGCCTCCAGGATATGTCGGTTTCGACCAGGGCGGTTTGCTGACGGATGCTGTCATTAAGCATCCGCATGCGGTACTGCTGCTGGATGAAATCGAAAAAGCGCATCCGGACGTCTTTAACCTGCTGCTGCAGGTGATGGATAACGGTACGCTGACCGACAATAACGGGCGTAAAGCGGATTTCCGCAACGTGGTGCTGGTCATGACCACTAACGCCGGCGTGCGTGAAACTGAGCGTAAATCGATTGGGCTGATTCATCAGGACAACAGTACTGATGCGATGGGCGAAATCAAAAAAGTGTTTACGCCGGAATTCCGTAACCGTCTAGACAACATTATCTGGTTCGATCATCTCTCTACTGAGGTGATTCATCAGGTTGTTGATAAGTTTATCGTCGAACTTCAGGTTCAGTTGGATCAAAAAGGTGTCTCTCTGGAAGTGAGTCAGGAAGCCCGTGACTGGCTGGCTGAGAAGGGCTATGACCGCGCAATGGGCGCACGCCCGATGACGCGCGTTGTCCAGGATAACCTGAAAAAACCATTGGCTAACGAACTGCTGTTCGGCTCGCTTGTGGATGGCGGTCAGGTGACCGTTGCGCTGGATAAAGAGAAAAATGAGCTGACCTATGGTTTCCAGAGTGCGCAAAAGCACAAGCCAGAAGCAGCGCATTAATATCTAACCACCTAATGAACCGGGCGTAATGCCCGGTTTTTTTTCGCCTGTAAGTCGTGATTTGAATAGGGGGAGTTAAACGGCAGGCAAAAAATAAGCCTGCGTAAGGGAGATTACGCAGGCTAAGGAGGTGGTTCCTGGTACAGCTAGCATTTATGGGTTATGTTTTTCAGCGGATGAGATAATACCCTTAATGAACGAAGCGGTATGTGATCGATTTCTAAGAATCTTCCGAACGCTGAAAAATAACCGTAATTAACTACTTAGCATGTGGGTTGCGCGTGGACTCACCGGTAAAATTACGCATCAACAATGCATAATTCAGATCGATATCCTCCGGTACAGGCATCCACACGGTGTAACCATCGCCCGGCGCAACCGGCATCGCTTCGCCTTTCGCGTTTTCCATCTGTTCGAGGGTAAAGTTGATGTTGCCCTGTGGGGTCATCAGCTCCAGGCTGTCGCCGACGGTGAATTTATTTTTCACCAGCACAGCCGCCAGTTCACCTTTACGTTCGCCAGTGAATTCGCCGACAAACTGCTGACGCTCGGAAACAGAGAAGCCGTATTCGTAGTTCTGATAGTCGTCATGCGTATGGCGGCGCAGGAACCCCTCGGTGTAACCGCGATGCGCCAGACCTTCCAGCGTTTCCAGCAGTTGCGGGTCGAACGGTTTACCGGCAGCGGCATCATCAATGGCCTTGCGATAAACCTGCGCGGTACGTGCACAGTAATAGTATGATTTAGTACGGCCTTCAATTTTCAGCGAATGCACGCCCATCTGAGTCAGGCGCTCAACGTGGGCAATGGCACGTAAATCCTTCGAGTTCATGATGTAAGTGCCGTGTTCGTCTTCAAACGCGGTCATGTACTCACCCGGACGCTGGGCTTCTTCGATCATAAAGACTTTGTCAGTCGGCGCGCCAATACCCAGCGTCGGCTCAACATTTTGTACCGGGATAGGCTCGTACTTATGCACGATATTGCCCACCACGTCTTCTTTGCCTTCCTGCACGTTGTATTCCCAGCGGCAGGCATTGGTACAGGTACCCTGATTTGGGTCACGCTTGTTGATGTAGCCAGAGAGCAGGCAGCGGCCGGAGTAAGCCATGCACAGCGCGCCGTGAACAAAGATCTCAATTTCCATATCCGGCACCTGGGTGCGGATCTCTTCAATTTCTTCCAACGACAGTTCGCGGGACAGGATCACACGGGTCAATCCCATCTGCTTCCAGAATTTCACCGTCGCCCAGTTTACGGCGTTAGCCTGTACTGAAAGGTGAATGTCCATGTCAGGGAAGTTTTCGCGCACCAACATAATCAGACCAGGGTCGGACATGATCAGTGCATCCGGTCCCATTTCCACCACCGGTTTCAGGTCACGAATGAAGGTCTTCAGCTTGGCGTTATGCGGGGCAATATTAACCACCACATAGAATTTTTTACCCAGTTCATGGGCTTCATTAATGCCTAGCTGCAGGTTTTCGTGATTGAATTCGTTGTTGCGTACGCGCAGTGAGTAACGCGGTTGGCCCGCATATACAGCGTCTGCGCCATAGGCGAAAGCGTAACGCATGTTTTTCAGCGTTCCCGCCGGGGAAAGGAGTTCCGGTTTAAACATAATTATCTCGTTCTGATGACAGGTCAGACTCGCCTCACTCAATGAGGCGGTTAGGGGAGTGCCCCCATATTAAGGGCGGGCATTGTAGCGCTGTGGGGAAGACAGGTAAAGAAAAACGCCGGGCGACAGCGTGGCGTTACCCGGCTGAGCGAGTCATTATCAGGTTTTATCTTTTATCGTCTGACTTACACCATTGGTCTTAACTGAAGCAATACCGGTCTCGCGCGACTGTTCATTCGCATACAGTTGACTGCTACCAATAATCTGGTGGTTTGCTGCTTTCAGATTGAAATGCAATTTGCCATTAGCTGCCGTTTTTTTCTCATAACGCTCGGCCAGAGGGCTGTTAGCCTGGACAGATGCGATCCCTTTTTCTGCCGCGCCTTTTGTCGTGTAAAGCTCACTGGTAAGGATAGTTTCCCCGTTTCCAGCCTTAAGAACAAAGCGGTACTGATCATCGCTACTCTTGCTTAATTCAAACCAACCAGCCATATGAACTCCTTGATTAAAGTTTTATATCAAACAGTTATTGACGACAGTGTTGCCACAAAGAGTATGAGCGATATTTGGAGAGTTGCTAGTCAACAGGACTCCACGAAGCCGCGGAGTCCTGCAGGACGGGAGTGTTTACACAATCCGGCAGGCGTCGGCTTCCCAGCGATACCCTACGCCATAGACCGCGCGGATAAACGACTGCTCCGCATCCAGCGATTCCAGCTTGCGTCGCAGGTTCTTAATATGGCTGTCGATGGTTCGGTCGGTAACGACACGGTAATCGTCATAGAGATGATTGAGCAACTGTTCACGGGAGAACACTTTTCCCGGTTCATGCGACAACGTTTTGAGTAAGCGAAATTCAGCAGGCGTTAAGTCGAGCATTTTCCCACGCCAGGACGCCTGAAAACGACCTTCATCGACGATCAACGGGCTGTCAGCATCCATCTGTTGCAGTTCGCGCTGCGGCTTGCAACGGCGCAGAATCGTCTTTACGCGAGCAACAACTTCACGCGGGCTGTAGGGTTTGCAAATATAATCATCCGCACCGATCTCCAGCCCCAGCAGGCGATCAATTTCTTCTATCTTGGCGGTTACCATCATGATGGGGACTTCAGAGAATCGGCGGATTTCCCGGCACAGAGTCAGGCCGTCGGTACCAGGCAGCATCAGATCCAACAAGATCAGATCGGGCGGCGTCTGACGCACGTAAGGAAGAACCAGATCGCCGTGGCTGATGAGCGTAGGAGCGTAGCTTGCCGCGCGCAGATAGTCGATAAGCAGTTGCCCCAGCTTGGGCTCGTCTTCCACGATCAGAATACGCGGCGTGTTTTCATCAATGGGTAGCTCAGTCATACATCTCTCTGTAAATCGCGTTCCAGCGGTAATGTTACTGTAATGCTCACCCCGCCAAAAGGCGAATGGGCGGCGCGAATCAGACCATTATGCGCCTGTACGATATTGACGCAAATTGCCAGCCCCAGCCCGGAACCACCGCTGGCACGGTTACGCGAGCCTTCGGTGCGATAAAAGCGTTCAAACAGCTTCTGTAACTGGTCGTCACTTACGCCGGGAGCGGAATCAGCGAAGGTTAATAAAACCATACGCTCGCGTTGTTCGGCGCTGATGTGCAGCCCGCCGCCGCTGTCGGTGTAGCGCAGACTGTTTTCCAGCAGATTGTTGAACAACTGCATCAGACGATCCCTGTCGCCAAATACCGTCATGCTGTCCGGGAGTGAAAGTTGTATCGTCAGTCCACGGCTGGCAAAGCGTTCACGAAATGCGCCACTTGCCACTTCCAACAGCGGGATGAGATCCAGCGATGTTTTCTGGTAGGCCAGCGCGCCTTCATCGGACATGGAGAGCTGATGCAGATCGTCCACCAGCTTGGTGAGCGTACCCACTTCAGCTTGCAAAGAGGCAACGGAGTCAGGGGTGAACTGGCGTACGCCATCCTGAATGGCCTCCAGTTCACCGCGCAACACCGCTAACGGCGTACGCAGTTCGTGAGAAATATCGGCCATAAAGTCACGACGCATCTGCTGGTTTTTTTCCAGCGTACTGGCAAGCTGGTTGAAGTCCTGCGCCAGCTTGCCCAGCTCATCCGTACTGGTCGGCGCAACGCGAGTGGTGAAATCGCCAGCCGCCAGTTTGTGCGTGCCTTCCACTAACCGCTTGACCGGGGCCAGCAGGCTGCGCGCCAGCGTAAACGTTGCCAGCGCAGCCAGGATCGTGGAAAGCGCGACGATGAGCCAACTGGAACGTCTTTGCTGCATGTCGAAATTGATATCCGTATTGCGCGTTAAGCGTTCCACGGGAGAGGCAATCACGGCACCGACTTCGCTACCGTTGACGCGGATCGGATGGCGCATACCGTCACGGGGGACCGGAGCACGCGGACCGACCAGCACGCGGGCATTTTGGTCGACAACCCAAAACTGCGTACGCCAGCCGTGCGGCGGCATGCCGGGGCCGGGTTTATCATCGTCGTTGTCGTGTTCAAAAGAACGCAGGATCTGAAAAACAAACCGATCGTTATTGCGTAAGAATCGCCAGTTGCCGTGCTGCTCATACTGCTCGCTTAATGCGTCGCTGAGCATTTGCAGCCGCTGTTCGTTACCGTGCTTGATATAGTCAATAAAACCGCGTTCGAAGCTTATGCGTACGGCCCAGTGCATGCTGATCAGCAATACGATGCAGGTGGCGAAAATCGCCAGAAACAGTTTGCCGGTGATACCGGGCCGCCAGAACTTCATCAGGTGCTCCTTTTGCGCCGTGAAATCACCGCGTTGGTTTGCGTGTCGTTCGGCACGCGGGCAAAAATAATGGCGGGCAGCGCGATAATGAATGCGATGCACAGCCAGGTATACATAAAGACGGTATGCGTACTTCCGCTGTCGATGACGCTATGCTGCTGACCGAACATGCCTAGCAGCAGGCCCGCGATGGTCACCCCGATACTCATCGACAGCTGCATGATCATTGACAGCAGGCTGTTACCACTGCTGGCGAGATCGTCAGGCAGGTCTTTTAACGTCAGGGTGTTCATGGATGAAAAGCGCGTTGAGTTGACCATTCCCTGTAAGAACAGTACGAAGGGCAGGGCGTAATACCAGCCGAGCAGCGCGGTGGTCATCAGCAGCAGACTGACCAGCGACAGGCCAAGCGTTGTAGCGACCAGTACGCGACGGTAGCCAAAGCGATTAACGACCTGCACCACAATGCGCTTCATGCCCATACTGCCGAGCACCATCGGGATCATCATCAGCCCGGCATGAAAGGGCGAAAAACCGAGGCCTATTTGTAAAAACACCGGCGTCATAAACGGCAGCATACCGCTACCGATGCGTCCCGCAAAACTGCCGAAAAGACCCAGCGAGAAGGTCGGTGTGCGAAACAGATTCAGGCTGAACAGCGCGCGTGGATTACGATGGGCGTGTTTCAGATACAGCGCAATAGCCAGCACTCCGCAGATAACCAACGCTGCCAGCGAGATACTGGAGATGCCGGTTCCTTTACTGCCATCAAGTGCCAGCGTCAGTACCGCCATGCCGACTGCCAGCATCGCAAATCCGGAGAGATCGAAGCGTCGGGTTTGCATGGTGTAGTTGGGCATCAGCATTAACGTCGCTATCGCGCCGACAATACCAACCGGAATGTTAATCAAAAATATCCAGTGCCAGGAGGCGTACTCAACCAGAATACCGCCTAATGCCGGTCCCAGTAGCGGGCCAATCTGACCGGGCAATGTGACAAACGTCATCGCCGCCATATATTGCTCACGCGGGACGATTTTCATCACCGTTAGCCTGCCGACCGGCACCATCATCGCACCGCCAACGCCTTGTAAGACGCGCGCCATCACCAGCTCGTTGAGTGTGCTGGACCCGGCGCAAAACAGCGAGCCAAGCGTAAACAGGATGATGGCGGTGAAGAAGATATTACGCACGCCAACTTTGTCCGCCAGCCATCCGCTGGCGGGCAGCATCACGGCAACGGTTAAAACATATGACACAATGACCATATGCATGTGTAACGGGCTTTCCCCGAGGCTTGCCGCCATCGAGGGAAGCGCAGTATTCACGATGGTGGTATCCAGCGACTGCATAAAAAAGCCGAATGCCACAATCCAAAGCTGCCAGCGGGTGCTGTCGGGAAGTTCTGTCATAACTCTGCTACCGGTTTGCTGTTTTTACGCGAAAAACGCAGACGGTCGAAAAAGAGATAGACCACAGGCGTGGTGTACAGCGTCAGGAGTTGACTCACGACCAGCCCGCCGACAATGGTTATCCCCAAAGGTTGACGTAGTTCGGAGCCATCCCCGGCGGATAACACCAGCGGCAGCGCGCCAAACAACGCCGCCAGCGTGGTCATCATGATTGGGCGAAAGCGCAGCAGGCAGGCCTGGAAAATGGCTTCTTCTGGCTGCAGCTTGCCGTTTCTCTGTGCTTCCAGCGCAAAATCGACCATCATGATGGCATTTTTCTTCACAATGCCAATTAATAGCATTATCCCTATCAGGGCGATTAGGCTGAACGGGGCATTGAACAGCTCCAGCGCCAGCAAAGCCCCGACGCCAGCTGAAGGTAGCGTGGAGAGAATGGTCAGGGGATGGACATAGCTTTCATACAGCATCCCCAGAACGATGTAGACTGTGGCAATGGCGGCGATAATCAGGATCACCTGTGAGTTCATGGTGTCCTGAAATACCTGTGCCGTGCCGGCAAAGCTACCGCGAACCGTGGAGGGGACGCCGAGCTGGGTCATGGTTCTGTTGATAGCCTCTGTCGCCTCAGACAGTGAAGAACCTGTTGGCAGGTTAAACGACACGGTTGAGGCAGCAGACAAGCCCTGATGGTTTACCGACAGCGGGGCATTCGCCGGTTGCCATTTGGCAAAGTACGATAGCGGGATTGCCTTACCGTCATTGTTGATGACGAACATTTTATCCAGCGCGCTGATGTCCTGGGTGTAACGTCGATCGACCTCCATCACCACTTTGTACTGGTTCATCGGTTGATAAATAGTTGAAATTTGCCGTTGTCCAAAAGCGTTGTTCAACAGGCTGTTAGCGGCTGCAACGTCGATCCCCAGACGAGACATGGTGTCGCGATCGTAGACCAGGTTCATTTCCGCGCCATTGTCCTGCTGATCGGAGTTGACATCCGCCAGTTGGGGCAGGGCGGCAAGCGCCTTACGGATCTTCGGTTCCCACTCGCGCAATGCCGCCAGATCGTCAGAAAGCAATGTGTATTGATAGCTGGCATTGGCCTGGCGACCGCCGACGCGAATATCCTGCACCGCCATCAGAAACAGATTCGCGCCAGGCTCTTTTGCAAGCGCGACGCGCAGGCGGTCGATCACCTGCTGAGCGGTTTCACCGCGCTCATCGCGTGGCTTGAGGGTGATAAACATCATCCCGCTGTTAACCCGGGAACCGCCGGTAAAACCGGTGACGTTATTCACCGCCGGGTCGTCGCGGATGATCTTCATAAAGTCCTGCAGTTTGCCGCGCATCGCCTGGAAAGAGATGCTCTGGTCGGCCTGAATCCCCCCCATCAACACGCCCGTATCCTGCTCCGGGAAGAAGGTTTTGGGGATGGAAATATAAAGCCAGATATTCAGCGCAATGGTGCCAAGTAACACCACGCCAACCAGTCGCGTATGGCGCAGCACCCATTTAAGCGAAGTGCCGTAACTCTGTTGCAGTGCCACCAGCACACGACCAAAACCCCGTTTACGAGACTGTTCACGCGGGGCGCTGGATTTGAGCATCCAGCCACACATCATTGGCGTTAATGTCAGCGACACCAGCAGCGAGATACCGATAGCAACTGACAGCGTGACGGCAAATTCGCGCAGCAAGCGCCCAGGCAATCCGCCCATTAACAGCAGCGGGAGGAACACCGCTACCAGCGACAGGCTCATTGAGAGCACCGTGAATCCCACTTCGCGCGTACCCTGTAGCGCCGCCTGCAGTGGCTTCATTCCCGCTTCCAGGTGGCGGGCGATATTTTCCAGCACCACGATTGCGTCATCAACGACAAATCCCGTGGCAATGGTCAACGCCATTAATGACAGGTTGTTCAGGCTGAATCCGCACAGATACATGGCGGCAAAGGTACCGATCAGCGAGACCGGAACCGCTACCGCAGGGATCAGGGTCGCGCGCCCGGAGCGCAGGAAAACAAAGACCACCAGAATAACCAGCGCAACGGAGATAATCAGCGTCTGTTCGACTTCCTCCAGCGAGGTGCGAATGGTCGGTGAACGGTCCTGGGCAATTTGCAGATCGATGGCGGCCGGGACCAGCGTTTGTAACTCCGGTAATTTGGCCCGAATGCTGTCTACCGTCTGAATAATATTGGCTTCTGGCAGCTTGCGGATCATCAGCAGGATAGCCGGTTTTGCGTTGGTCATCCCCGCGTTACGTACGTCCTGCACCGAGTCGCTCACAGACGCAACATCGCCCAGCCGCACCGCAGCGCCGTTATTGTAGTGGATGATAATCGGCTGGTACTCGGCGGCGGTTTTCAGCTCATCGTTGGTTTGTACCTGCCAGCGGTGGGTATCATTCTCGATAGCTCCCTGCGGCTTACGCACATTGGCGTTAGCAATCGCGCTACGCACGTCGTCCAGCGACACGCCCTGATTAAACAGCGCTTGCGGATTAAGCCCTACGCGCACGGCAGGCAGAGAGCTGCCCCCAACGTCGACGTCACCCACGCCGTCGATTTGCGCGATGGTCTGTGCTAATTGGGTTGATGCGAAATCGTACAGCTCACCCTGCGAGTAAGTGTCCGACGTGAGCGTCAGGATCATGATTGGCGCATCGGAAGGGTTGGCTTTGCGGTACGTGGGACGGCTTGGCATACCGCTGGGTAGCAGGCTTTGCGCTGCGTTAATCGCGGCCTGAACATCCCGCGCCGCGCCATTGATGTCACGGTCGAATTTGAATTCAAGAATAATGCGCGTACTGCCAAGGGAACTGCTCGAGGTCATTTCGTTCACGCCCGCGATGCGCCCCAGTGAGCGCTCCAGCGGGGTGGCTACCGAAGACGCCATCGTTTCAGGGGAAGCGCCGGGTAATGATGCGCTGACCATGATCACCGGGAAATCCACCTGCGGCAGCGGAGCTACCGGCAGCAGACGAAAGCCCAGTATCCCGCACAGGGTGATGGCCACCGAAATGAGAATGGTCGCCACCGGACGATGAATGAAAAGCGCGAAAAATTTCATTTACGCTTCCTCTTCCTGACGCGGGAAGCGGCTTTTCACGTACAGCGACAGACGGTCAAACAGCAGATAAATCACCGGGGTGGTAAACAGGGTTAATACCTGGCTTACCAGCAGACCGCCGACCATACCAATTCCTAATGGACGACGTAATTCGGCCCCCACGCCGGTACTTAACATCAGCGGCAACGCACCGAGCAGTGCCGCCAGCGTAGTCATCAGAATCGGGCGAAAACGCAGCAGACAGGCCTGGAAAATAGCGTCGCGTGGGGTCATGCCCTGTTCGCGCTCCGCGGCAAGGGCGAAGTCGATCATCATGATGGCGTTTTTCTTGACGATACCGATGAGCAAAATAATGCCGATAATCGCGATGACGTCCAGTTCACTGCCGGCAATCATTAACGCCAGGAGGGCACCGACACCCGCCGTGGGTAGCGTGGAGAGAATGGTAATCGGGTGAATAAAGCTCTCATACAGCACGCCGAGGACGATATACATCGCGACAACCGCAGCCACAATCAACCAGATGGTATTACCCAGTGCGGCCTGGAAAGCGAGCGTACTGCCCTGGAACTGGGTGGTAATATTTGCTGGCAGATTGAGCGTTTTTTCGGCATCCAGAATTGCCTGCACCGCATCGCCCAGCGAATGATCGTCCGGTACGTTGAACGAGATGGTGGTGACCGGGAACTGATCGAGGTGGTTAATCGACAGCGGAGCGAAACGCTGTTCAATGCTGGCGATTGCGCTGAGCGGAACCACGCCGCCGTCGCTACTGGTCAGACGGATAGTGTCCAGTGCAGCAAGTCCCGGCGTACTATTGGTGTCATGCTCCAACACGACGCGATACTGGTTGGCCTGGGTGTAGATGGTTGAAATCAGTCGCTGGCCGAAGGCGTTGTACAGGGCGTTATCGACATCCGCCATGCTGATGCCTAAACGGCTGGCGCTATCGCGATTGACGTTCACATACGCCACCAGCCCTTTGTCCTGCCAGTCGCTACTGACATCAGACAGTTGCGGTAGCTGGTGAAGTTTTTCTAACAGCTGTGGAACCCAGGTGCTGAGGGCGTCAAGGGACGTTGCTTGCAGCGTAAACTGATATTGCGTCCGGCTGACCTGGGTATCAATCGTCAGGTCCTGGGTGGGCTGAAGATAGAGATCAACGCCGGGTACTCTGTCAACCGCGTCCTGTAGGCGTGCGATCACTTTCTGCACGCGATCGTCGCGATCGTCCAGCGGCTTAAGGTTGATTTGCAGACGCGCGCTGTTCAATGCCGGATTAGTACCATCCACGCCGACAAAAGCGGTCAGGCTCTCTACCGCCGGATCTCGAAGGATGACATCGGAAACCTGGCGCTGGCGCTGGGCCATGCTGGCAAATGAACTGGACTGCGGCGCCTGCAGCGTACCCTGGATGATGCCGTTGTCCTGGATTGGGAAGAACCCTTTGGGGATAAAGACCCATAACATAACGCTCAGTGCCAGCGTGCCGAGCGCCACGCCCAGCGTGAGCCACGGATGGTTCAGCACTTTTGCCAGCCAGTGACCGTACCCGGCAATGACGCGATCGAACATTCGCTCCGAGGCACGGGAAAAGCGGTTTTGCTTACGCAACGAGGCCTGATTAAGCATGCGCGCGCACATCATCGGCGTGAGGGTGAGCGAGACGACGGCGGAAATCAGAATTGCCACGGCCAGCGTAACGGCAAACTCGCGGAATAATCGGCCAACGATATCACCCATAAACAACAGTGGGATCAGCACGGCGATTAGCGAAAATGTCAGAGAGATGATGGTAAAACCAATCTCACCAGCCCCCTTCAGGGCGGCAGTCAGCGGTTTTTCGCCTTTTTCGATATAGCGAGAAATATTCTCGATAACCACGATAGCGTCATCCACTACGAATCCTGTCGCGATGGTTAGCGCCATTAGGGTCAGGTTATTGATGGAGAAATCAAGAAATACCATCACCGCGAAGGTGCCGATGAGCGACAGCGGAACGGCGACCGCAGGAATAATCGTCGCCGGAATATTGCGCAGGAACAGGTAGATGATCATCACCACCAGCGCAATCGCCAGCATTAGCTCAAACTGGGTGTCTGCAACGGACGCACGAATATTGGTCGTACGATCCGAAAGCACGCTGACCTTAACTGATTTGGGCAGGCTTTCGGTGAGCTGCGGCAGCATTTGACGGATACTGTCTGCCGTGGAGATGATGTTCGCCCCAGGCTGGCGCTGAACATTCATCACAATGGCTTGTTGCTTATTGGCCCATGCGCCCAGCCAGCTATTTTCTGCCCCTTGTTCGACGGTGGCGACATCGCCCAGACGAACCGGCGCACCGTTTTTATAGGCCACGATGAGCTGGCGATATTCGTCTGCGGACTGCATCTGGTCGTTGGCGGAAAGGGTGACAGCACGCGTTGGGCCATCAAGACTCCCTTTTGCCGAATTGACGTTAGCCCCGGTAATGGCTGTACGGATGGTTTCGCTGGTCAGACCGAGTGCGGCAATAGCCTGTGCGTTAAGCTTCACGCGGACCGCCGGTCGTTGCCCGCCGGAAAGTGTTACCAGACCGACACCGGAAACCTGAGAGATTTTCTGCGCGACGCGGGTTTCGACCATATCTTCCACCTGCGTCATCGGCATGGCGCTGGACGTGACCGCCAGCGTCATGATCGGTGGATCTGCCGGGTTTACCTTGCTGTAGACCGGCGGATTGGGCAGATCGCCCGGTAATAAATTGGTGGCGGCGTTAATCGCAGCCTGAACTTCCTGCTCGGCAACATCCAGCGGCAGCGTCAGTTGAAACTGCAACGTGACGACCGATGCGCCGCCGGAACTTTGCGAGGACATCTGTTTTAAGCCGGACATCTGTCCGAACTGACGCTCAAGCGGCGCGGTTACCGCCGAGGTCATGACGTCCGGGCTGGCGCCCGGGTACAGCGTAACGACCTGAATCGTGGGGTAATCGACTTCCGGTAAGGCAGCGATCGGCAGGAAACGATAACCGATAATACCGGCAAGCAAAATCGCGACCATCAGCAGCGTGGTGGCGACAGGTCGCAGAATAAACAGGCGTGATGGCCCGCCTGTGTTGTGCGGAGGTAACACCTGCATCAGGAGTTAGCTCCTTTTTTGCCGTATCCGCGGGGCGCAGTTTTCTCATCCTGAGCAGAGGCGTCATGCGCCTCTACGACTTCTACTTTTGCGCCTTCCGTC
Source organism: Citrobacter sp. Cb023 (assembly GCF_030336805.1). NCBI lineage: Bacteria > Pseudomonadati > Pseudomonadota > Gammaproteobacteria > Enterobacterales > Enterobacteriaceae > Citrobacter > Citrobacter sp. Cb023. Next base: position 337,777 of record NZ_JAOWCV010000034.1, read on the forward strand.
AGGCGGTCAATACCGTCGGTTATGACCCGATCGCCTGCGGACAACCCGGCGGCGATCACTACTTTTTGGCTATCCTGAATACCTGGTTTAACCAGATGTTTGCTCACTTTATTCTCGCTGTTCAGCACCCAGACAAAATGGCCCTCATTGCCCATCTGCAGGGCGGCCGTTGGGATCACCACGGCGTTTTGTTCCGTGTCGACCAGCATGCGGGCGTTAACGAACTGGTTAGGGAATAAAGCATCATCCTGATTGTTAAAACGGGCTTTAACTTTGATGGTTCCGGTCGTGGCATCAATCTGATTGTCGAGACTGAGCAGGACGCCTTCGCTCAGTTTTTGCGAATTGGTTCGGTCCCAGGCTTCGACCTTTAACGGAGTCCCCGATTTTTGCGCCCGCAACACGGTGGCAATGTCGTTTTCAGGCAAGGTGAATATCAGGTCGATAGGATGGGTTTGCGTAATGACGACGATTCCGGTGGTATCGCCGCTGGAAATTTGGTTACCGACGTCGACCTGCTTCAGACCGACACGCCCCTCTACAGGCGCGGTTATCCGGCTCCAGTCAAGCTGCAATTGGGCGCTGGCGACGCTGGCTTCATCGGCTTTGATTGTCCCTAACGTTTCATTTACCAGCGCCTGCTGGGCATCCAGCTCCTGGCGGGAGACCAGATTAGTTTTCACCAGTTGTTGATAGCGGGCAAGATCGCGACGGGCATTTGCCAGCGTGGCTTTATCTTTTGCCAGTTGGCCCTGCGCCTGAGCCAGAGCAACTTTGAACTGGCTGGGATCTATCTCTGCCAGCAGGTCGCCGGCTTTTACCTGCTGTCCTTCCTCGAAGTGTAAGGCAATGAGCTGACCATCCACCCGGCTACGTACCGTGGCGGTATTTGCGGCAGTAATGGTACCCAGCCCTGTCAGGTAACGCGGAACGGCTTCCATGGCGGCGGTGGCAGCCTGAACGGGAGCCAACGGCCCGGAGCGCATTCCACGCCGTCCCGAACCTGGCGTGTGCTGCGCTGGTTTGGTCGCGCCCGGTGCGTTTTCCTGGGCGTCGTTACGGCTTTGCCAGAACCAGATGGCGGCGACGGTGGCCACAACGATCGCGATTGCTATAACCCAGCGGGATTTTTTACTGCCTTTCATTGTTATAAGTTTCTCATCCTGAAACGATTCGCGGAATGATACTAGTTTAGCCAGCGAACAAGGGAGAAAAATGGAGGAATTATGAAACACTGTCGGGATTCGTCTGAATGCTGATGCGGCTTTGCGAAGCGTTACGCAACAATCGGTGGTGAAGATAGCGAATACGTGATTGTGCGTTAGAGTGCTGACAAGGCAAAAAGGAGGAGAGCCAGAGATTTCAGCAGGACGCTGGAACGGAAAAGCCCCTCCCGAGGAAGGGGCCAAAATAGGGAAAGGGTTATGATGAAGCAGGTCATCATCCTGGTGATACTCTTAGTGATTAGCTTACCGGCTTACTAAGACACCAGGAGGAGGGGAAGCCCTCCCTAACCCTCACTCCTGAAATTAAGCCACAGCAATGGTGATGTCAATACGCGTACTTTTCAGCATGCGAGCCGCTTAGCGGAAAACAACGTCAGCCCAGCGGGCCAGTCCGGCAGTAACGGAACCGAAATCATCGCCCCCCGCGATCGGAATCCCGGGAAGTTGCTGGGCGAGGGCTTTTTTAATCAGCGGCGAACGCGCGCTACCGCCGGTCAGGTAAATCACGTCCGGTTTTTCCTGCGCGTTTTCAAGCGCCAGTTGAACCTGCTCCAGAATGCGCGCCAGGGGCTGATTGAGCGCAGCTTCCAGCCCGTGTTGACTGATATCGGTTGCCAGCGTGTCGCTGATAAACGGTATCGCCGCCGTCACAATGGTCTGATCGGAGAGCGCGATTTTGCTCTCTTCTGCGCTGCGCACCAGGCGATAGCTCAGACGCTCGCGCCAGACTTTAAGCAGTAGGGCGACTTTATCGGCTTCTTTCGCGTCACGGACAAGATCGTTGAGCAAGCGACCGTTGGCGCTACTGTAGAAGTCACTTTGCGCGGGAACATCGTTGATCGCGACCGCGTTCCACCAGGGCAGAATAGGTAAGGCGATCCCTTTTTCCGTTTCTCCCCCCATACCGAGCAGCGGCATCAGATGTTTAAACGCCAGCGCAATATCCAGATCGTTCCCGCCAACGCGGCAGCCGCTGTGCCCCAGCAGGCTGTTTTCGCGATCGGCGCGCTGATGCCATTGCGGCCCCATCAGCAGCAGTGAACAGTCGGTTGTACCCCCGCCAATATCCACCACCAGCACGCGTTTTTCTTCCTGCAGCGTGGCTTCGTAATCCAGACCAGCCGCTACCGGCTCGTACTGGAAGACGACATCCTGAAAACCGGCGCGTTTAGCCGCACGTTCAAGAATACCCTGCGCCTGGGCGTTGGCATCATCGCCCCCTAACCCCTGGAAGTTGATGGGACGACCAATAACGGCCTGGGTGATGGCTTCCGGCAACTGATTTTGTGCCTGGTTGCGTATGTGCAGCATCATCGCGCAGACCAGATCTTCAAACAGCGCAACCTGCTGCGGCTTCAGACCGCTGGCACCCAAAAATGATTTTGGCGATTTAACGAAGTACACCTCTTCCGGGTCTTCAATATATTGACCCAGCGATGCCAGACCGAACTGCACGCTGTTGGCGTTAACGTCAATGTCTTCTTCGCGGTTATAGCGCATCGCGCGGCGAAGCAGCGCCTGCGTTTCGTCGTCCGTGGTTGGGATGTCGTGATGGCGATACAGCCACTCGCTGACCGCTTCGCGCGTTGGCGCGCACAGCATTGAAGGCAGAAGCGTGCTGTTATTTTCCATTTTGAGCAGGTGAGGCTGCCCGTCACGCATAACGGCCACTGAACAGTTTGCCGTACCGTAGTCAAAACCAATAAACACCGTAAAAATCCCCATGCCAGTGAAGAAGGGGCGTGACTTTAACGAAATGTTGACGCTCCGACAACTGGAATATGAAAGCAAGGCGCATCGATTGAATACCGTTTATGCTGTAGGTTTGCATAAAAAGGAAAACTGAATGTTCACGCTGAGCTGGCAACCGCCTTATGACTGGCCCTGGATGCTGGGATTTCTTGCCGCCCGTGCGGTTAACGGTGTCGAAACGGTGGAGGAACTGAGTTATACCAGAAGCCTGTCCGTAGGGGAGCATCGGGGTCTGGTGCGCGTCGTACCGGATTTGCACGCCAATGTGCTACACGTGACGTTAAGTTCGGGATTACAACCCGCCGCCCCCGAGTGCCTGGCGAAAATAACCCGTTTGTTTGATCTTACCTGCTGCCCGCAGCAAATTGTCAGCGCGCTGGGAAGCCTTGGTGCGGCGCGTCCGGGACTGCGCCTGCCGGGATGTGTCGATGCTTTTGAGCAAGGGGTACGGGCGATTTTAGGGCAGTTAGTCAGCGTGGCTATGGCGGCAAAACTGACAGCGAAAGTCGCCCATGCTTATGGCGACACGCTGGAGGATGCGCCAGGGTATGTTTGTTTTCCCACGCCTGAAGCGCTTGCTGACGCCGAACCGTTGCACCTGAAAGCGTTAGGGATGCCGCTCAAACGCGCTGAAGCGTTGATTCACCTGGCGCGTGCAACGCTTGAAGGAACGCTTGCGACAGAAGCGCCTGACGATATTGAGCAAGGCGTTAAGCAACTACAAACGTTTCCCGGAATAGGGCGCTGGACCGCCAACTATTTTGCGCTGCGTGGTTGGCAGGCGAAGGATGTTTTTCTGCCGGATGATTATCTGATTAAACAGCGTTTTCCCGGCATGACGCCAGCCCAGATCCGGCGGTATGCAGAGCGTTGGAAACCCTGGCGCTCCTATGCACTCTTGCATATCTGGTACACGGATGGCTGGCAACCGTCAGTTGATGGCGAAATTACTGGTATTCAGTAGCAGATCCAACGGTTGGGCGTTGGCAATAATGTCGCCATAAATCATGTCAATACCGATGCCAGAAAGCGCATCCATGATAAGCGGCAACTGCACCGGACCGGCGATGCTTTTAATGTCCAGACGCTGGGCATGGCCCTGGATAATGGACACCCACATCTCGTCAATCAGGTCTCCGTGAGCGCTGGCGCTTAGCTCGCTGTCAAGCAACAGGTAATCGACAATGCGGTATTTCAGATTGTCAAAAAGCTCTAAATCACGACCGACCTGACTTAACACAATTCGACAACCGAACTGACGTAGCCGATGCAGGGCGGATATCGCCTGCGTTGGATTCGTTTTGATGACGCTGGCCGGAACGGTCAGGTGCAGCAGCCGCGGCGGTAACGGACTATGTTGCAATTGTTCCAGCAGCTCATCAACAAGTTCTGAATTGAGCAGCCCGGCGGCGGAAAGGGGGAGCGCAACACTGAGGCCCTTGCTGGCGACTGCTGGGGCCGCATTCTGGAAGAATTCGCTGAATACCCGACGGTCGAGCGCTTGATTCAATGTGGGATCGACCAGCCCGGTACGGAATGTCTGCTCTTCAATCACTTCGCCTTCAGCGGTCCCTAAGCGTAGCGATATAAGCCAGAAGCTAAACGTCTCAGGTATACGTGGAGAAGCCACGCCTCTGGCGATCATCAGCATCGGGCTGTGCGTAATGGTATGCTTTTGTTCGTCCAATGACAGTTGGCTACGCGCGGCATGCGCCTGGCTTTGCTGGGGTTCATAGACGCAGACACGCCCACGTCCGCTGTTTTTCGCCGCGTAGCAGGCGATATCCGCCTGAGACATGACGTCAGTCGCGATATGGTTTTTGTCATCAATCAGCGTAATTCCCGCACTGGCGCCAATGCGGTGCAAGCGGCCATCCCACATGAAGTGGTAATCGTTAATAGCACTGATGATGCGACCTGAGATGAAGCGGGCGCTTTCGATATTACAATCCGGCAGCAACAGACCAAACTCGTCGCCGCCAAGGCGCGCCAGCATATCGCTGGACCGCAGCATGCTTAGCATCAGTGAAGAGAGTTCGCGCAGCAGGGCATCGCCTGCGGCATGACCTGCGCTATCGTTCACCGCTTTAAAACGATCAAGATCGATAAAAACCAGCACATGACTCTGGTGCGCGTCGTGCACCGTATGCAGCAACTGTTTGAGATGGTTTTCAAAGCTGACCCGATTGGCCAACTGCGTCAGGTCGTCATGTGAAGCGCTGTAGCTAAGCTGGCGCAGCATCTTACGTGACTCGGTGACATCCTGAATAACCAGCACCGAGCCAATGCTGCCGCCATCAAGGGTGCTGAGGGGCGTGATGCTGTACTGAATGTCATAACTGTTGCCGTTGCGACAATGCAGGACGACTTCCTGCTCCATTGCCTTACGTGACATGTCGGCACTGTAGATATTTTCCATCAGCGGACCGTTATCGCCGAAAGTAATACGCAGTACTGTCAGGAGCGGAATGCCAATTGCGTTTTCCTGCTGCCAGCCGCTCATTTTCTCAGCGACCGGATTCATAAAGGTCACATTCATGTCGACATCAATACAAATCACCGCCTCGCCGATGGAGTCCAGCGTAATATGCAAACGCTCTTTTTCTTGAAACAGCGCTTCGTTGAGCTGCTTCACCTCGGTCATATCCATATTGATGCCAAGTAAGCGTTCAACTTCACCGTCTTTATTCAGTACCCGGTTGGCCAACGAGCGGATATGCCGTATGCCACCTTTTACTGCGATACGAAACTCAAGCTTAAACGGGGCTCGTGCGGCCAGCGAATCGCGAATCACATTTTCGGCGTGTTCGCGATCTTCAGGCACAACGCATTCATACCAGACTTGCCAACTGGGCTTGATATGTGCCGGGACTTCGTAGAGATCGAACATACGCTTATCCCAACTGATCACATCAGGCTGCAGTTCCCATTCCCAAATGCCGATCCCCCCGGCTTCATTAGCGAGCGTAATGCGCTCCATCAGCCGTTTGTTCATCCACTCGGTGTGCTTCAGATCGTTAATGTCCTCAATCTGCGCAATAAAGTAGAGTGGGGTGTTGTCGCTATGGCGCACCAGCGAAACGGCCAGCAAAGCCCATACCACCTCGCCTGCGCGCGTGTAATAGCGTTTCTCCATGGAATAGCTGTTAATTTCCCCGCGCGCCAGCATGTTTAACTGTTCGAGGTCATTGTTCAAATCTTCCGGCCAGGTTAATTGCTGGAAGGTGAGCGAACGTAGCTCCTCCTGGCTATAGCCCAGAAACTGGCACAAGGCTTTATTGGCCTGTAGCCATTGCCCCTCGGTCCCGACCAGCGCCATGCCAATTGCGGAATACTCCATAGCATTGCGAAAGCGCGCTTCGCTTTCTGAGATGTGCTTGCGTTCAGCCCGAAACGCGTACATCACCATGGTCATCATATTGGCTGGCAACAGGATCATCAAAAACGGCAGCCACGGTATGCTGGTCATCATGTTCTGTTTGGGGGTGTAGAGCAGCGAAGGGTCAGCGGCCAACATCAGCGAAACCATCATCACGGTGCTGAGGAAAATTAAAAACGCCTCCATACGCGGCAGACGGACAGCGCTCCACATCAACAGGACAATAACGCAGGTAAACGGCCATGGAATGAACATCATCGACAGCCAACTGAACGTTAACGTCACCAGAAGCGTAATCAGGGTTTCAAGCAGTAATCGCGGATTGCGGTGGCGCAGCAGATAATGTGGCTTAAACAGTAAACCTAATGGTACCAGCGCCAGCGCGCCGATGGATTCTGACAGCACCCAAATGAGGAAGGTATTTAACGACGTTTCTTGCGGTAATAATAACCAGAGTAATACGCCGCCCAGCAGCGGAGGGACCACTGCGCTGCCGAATGCCAGACGCGCCCAGTCGTTGAGATTTTGTAAAGGATTGTACCAGGGCAGCAGTTTGCGCAATAACATTGCCCCCACGACAGCCTCAATAATGTTGATGGCCGTGTAGGTAAAGCTAAGCGACTCTCCGGGGAAGAAGAGCAAAGAACCCGCGATGTTACCCAATGAGCACGCCAGCGCGATCCCCGGCCACATTTTTCCCGCATGGCGGTAAAAAGCCACCATCATGATTGAGGTCGGAAACCACAGCGGCGCCAGCTGCGCACCGAAACGAGACAGTTCCAGCGAGAACAGCGTGAAGATGAAAGCCACCAGACCTAAACTGGCCAGGCGCAGTAGAGGATGAGGTAAGGTAACTAAAACATGTTGGGATTGTTTACTCATTACCACTCTACCCAAATAGCCGTTGTCGCCCAGTAGAGATGCCGGACGCATCACATTTAATCTGGGTTTATGCTAGTACAAATAATTTACAATTTATACGCCAGCTGCTCATAAATTAACACTCTCAAGCTATTAATTACTAAGGCTGGCGAATAAATGTAGCGCATGCTTTAAATATGACCGTTTTAATTTGCGACAGGGAAGGCATTGGTGCAGCCTGGGCTGGCGTCGCGCCGCTGAAATCCCTATAATTGCCGCGTTTGGCGTTTCGGCGCCGCCCTTCCTAACATCCAGGTTAATCAGGTCGCTAAATTTATGACTGATCAGTCCCATCAGTGCGTCATTATCGGCATTGCCGGCGCATCGGCTTCCGGCAAGAGTCTTATTGCCAGTACTCTTTATCGCGAATTGCGTGAACAAGTCGGTGACGAACATATTGGCGTTATTCCCGAAGACAGCTATTACAAAGATCAAAGCCATCTATCGATGGAAGAGCGTGTAAAAACCAACTACGACCATCCGAACGCGATGGATCACAGCCTGCTGTTCCAACATCTGCAAACGCTGAAACGCGGTAGTGCCATTGAGCTGCCGGTGTACAGCTACGTTGAGCACACGCGCACGCAAGACACTATTCATATCGAACCCAAGAAAGTCATCATCCTGGAAGGCATTTTGCTGCTGACGGATGCGCGTTTGCGTGATGAGATGAACTTCTCTATTTTTGTTGATACCCCGCTGGATATTTGCCTGATGCGCCGTATCAAGCGCGATGTGAACGAACGTGGTCGTTCAATGGATTCAGTGATGGCGCAATATCAGAAAACCGTCCGTCCAATGTTCCTGCAATTTATTGAGCCTTCAAAACAATACGCCGACATCATTGTGCCGCGCGGGGGTAAAAACCGCATCGCCATCGATATTCTGAAGGCTAAAATCAGTCAGTTCTTTGAATAAGTTCAGCGAATTGTGTACCGTTCAGTGATAACCTGGTTCACCCTTAATGCACCTGGCATTAAGGGGTTGAAGCACGAAAGGAGAAAGTGCCATGCGTTTATGTGACCGAGATATTGAAGCCTGGTTGGATCAAGGTCGTCTGTCGATCAATCCACGCCCTCCTGTCGAGCGAATCAACGGCGCCACGGTAGATGTGCGCCTTGGCAACAAATTCCGTACGTTCCGCGGGCATACGGCGGCGTATATCGATCTGAGCGGACCGAAAGATGAAGTCAGCGCCGCGCTGGATCGCGTGATGAGTGATGAAATCGTCCTCAAAGACGGCGAGGCATTTTTCCTGCATCCGGGCGAACTGGCGCTGGCAGTGACGTTCGAATCCGTGACGCTGCCTTCCGATCTTGTGGGTTGGTTAGATGGCCGCTCTTCGCTGGCGCGTCTGGGACTGATGGTACACGTCACCGCACACCGTATCGATCCGGGCTGGTCTGGCTGTATCGTACTGGAGTTTTACAACTCCGGAAAACTACCGCTGGCCCTGCGTCCTGGCATGCCGATTGGCGCATTAAGCTTCGAACCGCTTTCCGGTCCGGCGGCGCGACCTTACAACCGTCGTCAGGATGCAAAGTATCGCGATCAGCAGGGCGCCGTTGCCAGCCGGATCGATAAAGACTGAGTATTTTCAGTCCATTGGGGATAGCATGAGACGATTTCTGACGACGCTGATGATTCTACTGGTCGTGCTGGTGGCCGGTTTTTCTGCGTTAGTACTGTTGGTTAATCCGAATGATTTCCGCGCATATATGGTCAAGCAGGTTGCTGCGCGTAGCGGATATCAGCTGCAGTTAGATGGCCCTCTGCGTTGGCACGTATGGCCACAGCTGAGTATCCTCTCGGGGCGCATGGTGTTAACGGCTGAAGGCGCCAGCGAACCCCTGATTCGTGCCGACAATATGCGTCTTGACGTCGCGTTGTGGCCGCTGTTGAGTCACCAGCTCAGCGTGAAGCAGGTGATGCTCAAAGGCGCGGTGATTCAACTGACCCCGCAAACTGAAGCGGTGCGCGGCGAAGATGCGCCCGTTGCCCCAAAAGACAATACCTTGCCCGACCTGGCTGAAGACAGAGGATGGTCGTTTGATATTGCCCGCCTGCGTGTTGCCGATAGCGTTCTGGTATTCCAGCATGAAGACGATGAACAGGTCACGGTTCGCGATATGCGTCTGGACATGGAACAGGATAACCAGCACCGCGGCACGTTTGATTTCTCCGGGCGCGTTAACCGCGATCAGCGTGACCTCGCGTTATCCTTCAACGGCAGCGTTGATGCCTCCGACTATCCGCATAACTTATCCGCGAATATTGAGCAGCTAAGCTGGCAACTGCAGGGGGCCGATCTACCGGCGCAGGGGATCAAAGGTCAGGGACAGTTTCAGGCGCAGTGGCTGGAAGAGAAAAAAAAGCTCGCGTTTAGCCAGATTCATTTGACCGCTAACGACAGCTCTCTCGCCGGGCAAGTTCATGTGACATTGTTGGAAAAACCAGAATGGGCCGTCGACCTGAAGTTTGGTCAGCTCAATCTGGACAATCTGCTCGTACAGCGTGAGGCTGTGACGACGAACGGTGAAGTTCAGCAAGGTCAGAGTCAGTCAACGCTGGCGCGCCCCGTCATTGCTTCCCAGGTTGATGCCGTTTCGTATCAGGGGCTGAAGGGATTTTCGGCAGACATCGCGTTGCAAGCTGACAAAGTGCTGTGGCGGAAAATGGCGTTTGACAATGTCTCGGCAAAAATTGACAACCAGTTCGGCTTATTGAACGTTACGCAGTTGCAGGGGAAAAGTGACGGCGGGCTGGTGTCGCTTCCTGGTATGCTGGATGCCAGAAAAGGACAGCCTCGAGCGGTCTTCCATCCGCGCCTGGAAGGCGTGGAAATTGGTACTATCCTGAAAGCCTTCGACTACCCCATCGCCCTCACCGGTAAGCTGTCACTGGCAGGGGATTTCTCTGGCTCAGATATTGATGCCCAGGCGTTTCGTCATAGCTGGCAAGGGCAGGCCCATGTCGAAATGAGCGATACGCGAATGGAAGGAATGAACTTCCAGCAGATGATACAACAGGCCGTCGAGCGTAGCGGTGGGGATGTTAAAGCTCAGCAAAACCTGGATAACGTGACCCGGTTGGATCATTTTGTAACCGATATGACGCTGGATAACGGCGAGGTTACGCTGGATAACATGGCGGGTGAGTCGGCGATGCTGGCGCTGACCGGCAAGGGAACGCTGGATCTGGTGAAGCTGAATTGCGACACGCTGTTTAACATTCGCGTGCTGGGCGGCTGGGATGGCGAAAGTAAGCTGATTAACTTCCTGAAGGCTACCCCGGTTCCTCTCAGAGTCTACGGTCAGTGGCAGGCGCTAAACTACAGTCTGCAGGTCGACCAGATTTTGCGTAAGCATTTGCAGGATGAAGCGAAACGTCGCCTTAACGACTGGGCCGATCGCAATAAAGACTCCCGCAACGGTAAAGATGTTAAAAAGTTGCTGGATAAACTCTGATTCATATTGCCGGATGGCGGTTGATGCCGCCTCCGGCTCGTGATTTACACCTCGTAATCCATCTCTTCTTCACTGTGCAGCGGTATCAGTTGGACTTTTTGCACGCGATGATTTTCCACCTGCAGGGTTTTTAGTCGATAGTCGCCGACCTGAACTTCCTCCCCGGTTTTCGGGATGCGCTGCAAATACTCCATTAACAGTCCGGCAATGGTGTGATATTCACGCTTATCATCTAACGGGATAGGCACGTACTGCACCAGATCTTCCAGCGGCATGTGTCCGTTTGCGGTCCATGAACCATCCGCGTTTTTCTGAATGTCATGGCGGGCGTCAATCTCCTCTACCTCATTTGGCAGGTTACCGGCGATGGTTTCCATCACGTCACTGAGCGTTACAATCCCTTCAACTGACCCAAATTCATCGGCCACAAAAGCGAAGTGCGTCCGGGCGTTACGAAACTGTTCAAGCGCCGGAAGCAGCGGCAGAGTTTCCGGGAATACCAACGGCTGGCGAATCAAGACGCGTAAGTCGAGCGGCTCGCCGCGAAGAGATTGCTGCAGCAGGTCGATGACATGCACCACGCCCAGCAGGTCTTCCTGCTCATCTTCGCCGGTGACCACCAGACGCGTATGCTGGTTTTTTTCCAGCAAAGCGCGGATTTCTGTTTCCGGCGCATTGAGGTCGATGTGCTCAATATCATGGCGCGAGGTCATGATGCTGCTGACCGTACGCTGATTAAGGTTCAGCACACGTTCAATCATCCGCCGTTCCTGAGGGGCAAAAATTTGGCCTTCATGATGGTCTGCCAGCATGGCCGCGGTTTCGGCATCCAGTTCGGCGTCTTCTTTTTGCCCGCTCAGCAGTCGCATTACCGCCTCGGCGGTGCGCTGGCGCAGGGTATGGTTGGCTGACAGGAAGCGACGACGGTTAAAGATAGCCAACTGGTTCAATGCTTCTATCATGACCGAGAAGCCGATGGCGGCGTACAGGTAACCTTTCGGAATATGGAAACCAAACCCATCGGCGACCAGACTGAAACCAATCATCAGCAAGAAGCTCAGGCACAGAATGACGATAGTTGGATGGCTGTTGACAAAGCGCGTCAGCGACTTGCTGGCAAGCACCATCAGGCTGATGGCAATAATCACCGCGGCCATCATTACCGCCAGGTGATCGACCATCCCTACGGCGGTAATGACGGAATCCAGGGAGAAGATAGCGTCCAGCACGACTATTTGCGCGACGACGCCCCAGAACTTAGCGCCTTTACGCTGGGTCGGGTTCTCGCTGTCTTTGCCTTCCAGCCGTTCGTTTAGCTCCATGGTGGCTTTAAACAGCAGGAAGAAACCGCCGAACAGCATGATCAGATCGCGCGCGCTGAAGCTCAGGCCGCGAATGCTGAACAGCGGCGTGGTCAGCGTTACCAGCCATGATATTGATGCCAACAGCAGCAGGCGCATGACCATCGCCAGCAGTAGCCCGGTAATACGCGCCTTATCCCGCTGGGCAGGAGGCAGTTTCTCCGCGAGGATGGCAATAAAAACAAGATTATCAATGCCAAGAACAAGTTCGATCACGATTAGCGTGACGAGTCCGGCCCAGATTGACGGATCGGCAATCCATTCCATAGTAAATGCTATACCCATAGTTGTATGACAATTGTCACAATTCGATCATGGGTAAAACTGGCGAAAAATGCAATGGCGAGGAGGGATTTCTCTGTAGGCTATTACAACCAGGTACGGGATATTAGCCTTAATGTAACTACAGGAAATAATATTATTAATCCAAAGCTCTTTAAGAAATATCGCAGGTGGGATATTTATATATTAATGTTGTCAATATCAATAAAATCCTAAAAATATACAAATTCAACGCTTAATATTAATCTTAAAAGCAAGTTGTCGGTAACTTGTTACCTTGCCTGATATTCGCTTAGCTGCAACAATTCCTCCGGTAATAATCAAAAGATAAATATTTCCTTATCAACCAGCGGCGCTATTCCTGATGCGTTCCCGTTGTGAATGTTATGAAAATAAAGGAGAAGATAAAAATTTAAATTAATCAGTGCATTGGTAGCTAATGAAGCCAGGGGCGGTAGCGTGTCTGGTCGCCTGAGACGAGCCTAAATTATTCTGTCAAGAGACCGCAGATGAATTCATTTTTTTTAGGACAGATGCCAGTTAAATTCCATTTCAATTAACGGCAAGGTAAATGCGTACAGGCGAAGTCGCTATTTAGATCGCACATGATAATTACTCTGCCAAAGTGATAAATAATCAATGATGAAATCCAAACTTAAATTGATGCCTGTATTGGTATCGGTAATCTTGATAAACGGTTGTACCGTGCTTCCGGGCAGCAATATGTCTACGATGGGCAAAGATGTGATTAAACAGCAGGACGCTGATTTTGATATCGATCGCATGGTGAATGTTTATCCACTCACCCCACGACTGGTCGAACAATTACGTCCCCGACCAAATGTTGCGCAGCCTAATATGTCTCTCGACCAGGAGATTGCCGGGTATCAGTACCGGGTTGGCCCGGGCGATGTCCTGAATGTTACCGTCTGGGATCATCCTGAACTCACCACGCCGGCCGGGCAGTATCGTAGCTCAAGTGATGCCGGCAACTGGGTGCAGCCTGATGGCACCATGTTTTACCCCTACATCGGCAAAGTTAGCGTGTCAGGGAAAACGTTGGCCGAAATTCGTAGTGATATTACCGGGCGCTTAGCGAAGTACATTGCTGACCCGCAGGTGGACGTTAATATCGCCGCTTTCCGTTCGCAGAAGGCCTATGTCTCCGGGCAGGTGAACAAATCCGGCCAGCAGGCCATCACCAACGTGCCGCTTACCATTCTCGATGCCATTAACGCCGCAGGCGGTCTCACCGAGGCGGCAGACTGGCGCAACGTTGTACTGACTCATAAAGGGCAGGAGCAACGCATTTCACTGCAAGCGCTAATGCAAAATGGCGACCTGAGCCAGAACCGTCTGCTCTATCCTGGCGACATCCTGTTTGTTCCGCGTAATGACGATTTGAAAGTCTTCGTGATGGGGGAAGTGAAAAAACAGAGCACCCTCAAAATGGACTTCAGCGGCATGACGCTCACCGAAGCACTCGGCAACGCGGAAGGTATCGACCTGACCACCTCCAACGCCAGCGGCATTTTCGTTATTCGTCCATTGAAAGGCGAGGGCGGGAACAACGGCAAGATTGCCAATATCTATCAGCTTGATATGTCCGATGCGACATCGCTGGTGATGGCGACGTCATTCCGACTCCAGCCATACGATGTGGTGTACGTCACTACCGCGCCGGTTGCTCGCTGGAACCGTTTGATCAATCAGTTGCTGCCGACTATTAGCGGTGTTCGCTATATGACGGACACGGCCAGCGACCTTCACAACTGGTAATCGTCATGTTTAACAAAATCTTAGTTGTCTGTGTGGGGAACATTTGCCGCTCTCCGACGGCAGAGCGCTTGTTAAGGCAATTTCACCCGGCGCTGACGGTCTCTTCTGCCGGCCTCGGGGCGTTGGTAGGCAAAGGCGCGGACCCGTGCGCCATCAGCGTGGCGCAGGCGCACAACCTGTCACTGGAGAATCATTGTGCCCGGCAGATCTCGGGACGAATGTGCCGGGAGTATGACCTGATCCTGACCATGGAAAAACGCCATATCTCTGCCCTGTGTGAAATGGTGCCGGAGATGCGCGGCAAAGTGATGTTGTTTGGTCACTGGGACAGCGAGCGCGAAATTCCCGATCCGTATCGTAAAAGCCGTGATGCGTTTGACGCGGTGTACGCATTACTTGAACGGTCTGCACGCCAATGGGCTCAGGCACTGAACGCAGAGCAGGGAAAACAATGATAGAAAAAGTAAAACAGTCTGCTGCGCCGGTAACGGGCAATGATGAAATCGATATTGGCCGTCTGGTGGCAACGGTGGTGGAAGCCCGCTGGTGGGTGCTTGGTATTACTGCGGCATTTGCATTATGCGCAGCGGTTTACACGCTATTTGCCACTCCGATCTACAGTGCGGACGCGCTGGTGCAAATTGAGCAAAATACCGGAAATTCACTGGTGCAGGATATTGGCTCGGCGTTGTCGAACAAACCTCCGGCCTCTGAAGCGGAAATTCAGCTCATCCAGTCACGGCTGGTATTGGGGAAAACGGTAGACGATCTCAACCTGGATATCGCGGTTACCAAAGATACGTTCCCCATTTTTGGCGCGGGTTGGGATCGGTTGATGGGTCGCCAGAACGAAACGGTTAACGTGACGACTTTCACGCTGCCAAAGGCAATGAATGAACAGACCTTCACGCTAAGCGTGCTGAATGACAAAAGTTATCAGCTGGTGAGTGACGGAGGTTTTAGCGCCCAGGGGCAGGTTGGGCAGGTGCTGAAACATGACGGCGTGACGATGCTGGTCGAGGCGATCCATGCCAGCCCTGAGAGCCAATTTACCGTCAGCAAATTCTCCACGCTGGGCATGATCAACACCTTGCAAAATAATCTGATGGTGACGGAAACCGGCAAAGACACTGGCGTACTGAGCCTGACCTTTACCGGCGAAGACCGCGAGCAAATCCGCCAGATCCTTGACAGTATTACCCGCAACTATCTGCAACAAAACGTGGAGCGTAAATCTGAAGAGGCCGCCAAAAGTCTGGCGTTTCTGGCAAAGCAGTTGCCCGAGGTACGTAACCGGCTGGACGTTGCCGAAAACAAGCTGAATGCCTTTCGTCAGGACAAAGACTCCGTGGATTTGCCGCTGGAAGCCAAAGCGGTGCTGGATTCCATGGTGAATATTGATGCGCAGCTTAATGAGCTGACCTTCAAAGAAGCGGAGATTTCCAAGCTGTTCACCAAAGCGCACCCTGCGTACCGCACCTTGTTGGAAAAACGCCAGGCGCTGGAAGATGAGAAAAGCAAGCTGAACGGGCGCGTAACGGCGATGCCGAAAACGCAGCAGGAAATTGTCCGTCTGACGCGTGACGTGGAGTCCGGCCAGCAGGTCTATATGCAGCTGCTGAACAAGCAACAGGAGCTGAAGATTACCGAGGCCAGTACGGTCGGAGATGTGCGCATCGTCGATCCCGCGATTGCCCAGCCTGGCGTGCTGAAGCCGAAAACGACGCTGATTATTCTCGGCAGCATCATTCTTGGTTTGATGCTTTCAGTGGTGGGCGTACTGCTGCGTTCCCTGTTTAATCGCGGCATTGAAAGCCCACAGGCGCTGGAAGAGCATGGTATCAGCGTGTATGCCAGCATTCCGCTATCAGAATGGCAAAAAGCACGCGATAACGTGCAGACCATTAAAGGCGTGAAACGCTACAAGCAAAGCCAGTTGCTGGCAGTGGGGAATCCGACGGATCTTGCGATAGAAGCGATCCGCAGCCTGCGTACCAGCCTGCACTTTGCCATGATGCAGGCGCGCAACAACGTCTTGATGCTGACCGGTGTCAGCCCGTCGATTGGTAAAACATTTGTCTGCGCCAACCTGGCGGCGGTCGTTAGTCAGACCAACAAACGCGTGCTGTTGATCGACTGCGACATGCGCAAAGGCTATACCCACGAGCTGCTGGGGACCAATAACGTTAACGGTCTGTCTGAGATCCTCATCGGCAAGGGGGATATCTCATGCAGTGCGAAACCGACATCGATTCCACATTTCGATCTGATCCCTCGCGGACAAATTCCCCCCAACCCCTCCGAGTTGCTGATGAGTGAACGCTTTGGCGAACTGATTGCATGGGCCAGCTCGCACTATGACCTGGTGCTGATCGATACCCCGCCAATACTGGCGGTGACCGACGCGGCTATCGTGGGGCGTCACGCTGGAACCACGCTGATGGTGGCGCGTTACGCGGTCAACACGCTGAAAGAGGTGGAAACCAGCCTGAGTCGCTTTGAGCAAAACGGCATTCAGGTGAAAGGGGTGATCCTGAACTCGATCTTCCGCCGCGCCAGCGGGTATCAGGATTACGGTTACTACGAATACGAGTACACCTCGGATACGAAATAGGTTACGAACATTGCCGGATAGCGGCCCACAAAAACATATTTATACCCTAAATAATTCGAGTTGCAGGAAAGCCAACGCAGATGCAACTCGAAGTATGACGGGGATATCTGGGAAACGAAAATGACGACAGACAACCCGCTAATTTCAATTTATATGCCCACCTGGAACCGTCAGCAACTGGCCATCCGGGCGATTAAATCGGTACTGCGCCAGGACTATCCTCACTGGGAGATGATCATTGTGGATGATTGCTCTTCCTCGTATGAGCAACTGCAGCAATTTGTTGAAGAACTCAACGATCCGCGTGTGTCGTATACGCGTAATCCCACTAACTCCGGAGCCTGTGCGGTGCGTAATCAGGCCATCATGCAGGCCAGTGGGCAATATATTACGGGTATTGATGATGATGATGAATGGACGCCGAACCGCCTGAGCGTATTTCTCAATTATCGCCATCATCTGGTGACGCGGGCGTTTCTGTATGCCAATGACTATGTCTGTGAAGGCGAAGTATATTCGCAGCCGACCAGTTTGCCGCTCTATCCGAAGGCCGTTTATTCACGCCGTAAATTTTATAAGCGCAATATTATTGGTAATCAGGTATTTACCTGGGCCTGGCGGTTTAAAGCATGCCTGTTCGATACCACGCTGAAAGCGGCGCAGGATTATGACATTTTCCTGCGCATGGTGGTGGCGTATGGCAAACCGTGGAAGGTAAAAGAGGCAACGCAGATCCTGCATGTGAATCACGGTGAAATGCGTATTACCTCATCCCCGCATAAATTCTCCGGCTACTTTCAGTTCTACCGTAAGCACAAAGGCAAATTTGACCGGGCCAGCAAGAAATATCAGCTGTTTACCCTCTACCAGATCCGCAACAAACGGATGAACTGGCGCACGTTGCTGACGCTGCTTTCTGTTCGCAATAGTAAGCGCCTGGCCGACGGACTGCGAGGACGCTAAGTATGCTGGAAGATTTGCGCGCGAACGGCTGGAGTCTGCGACCCTGCTGCATGGTGGTGGCCTATCGGATTGCCCATTTTTGCTCCGTCTGGCGTAAAAAAAATGTCTTGAACAACCTGTGGGCGGCGCCGGTGCTGGTGATGTATCGCCTTATCACTGAATGCGTGTTTGGCTATGAAATCCAGGCCGCTGCATCTATTGGTCGTCGTTTCACCATCCATCATGGCTATGGGGTGGTGATCAATAAACACGTGGTGGCGGGGGATGATTTCACCCTGCGCCATGGCGTCACCATCGGCAATCTTGGCGGCAACGATCTGTCCTGTCCGGTCATCGGTAACGGCGTTGAGCTGGGGGCCAATGTCACTCTGCTTGGCGGCGTTGCCATTGGCGATAACGTGACGATTGGCGCCGGGAGCGTCGTAGTGGATAGCATCCCGGACAATACGTTGGTCGTGGGCGAGAAGGCACGGGTGAAGGTAATAAAATGAAGATATTACAGTTTAATGTGCGGCTCGCAGAAGGCGGGGCGGCAGGCGTGGCGTTAGATTTGCATCTGAGGGCGCTGGAAAAAGGGCTGTCATCGCATTTTGTCTACGGCTATGGCAAAGGCGGTAAGAAAAGCGTCAGCCATGCGAATTACCCGCAGGTTATCAAACATACGCCACGTCTGACGTCGGCGGCGAACATTGCGCTGTTTCGTTTCGCGAACCGCGACATGTTTGGCAATCTCGACAAGTTGTACCGTACGGTAACCCGCACTTCCGGCCCTCTGGTACTGCATTTTCATGTGTTGCACAGCTACTGGTTGAATCTGGAAGAGGTGGTCGCCTTTTGCCAAAAAGTGAAGGCGCATAAACCGGATATCACCTTCGTCTGGACGCTGCACGATCACTGGAGTGTGACCGGGCGCTGTGCCTTTACCGATGGCTGCGAAAGCTGGAAAACGGGCTGTCAGAAATGTCCAACGCTCAGTAACTATCCGCCGGTAAAAATCGATAAAGCCCATCAACAGTTGCCTGGTAAACGGCAGATGTTTCGCGCCATGCTGGCGCTGGGCTGCCAGTTCATCTCGCCCAGTCAGCATGTGGCCGATGCATTCAACAGTCTGTATGGCGCCGGTCGTTGCCGCATTATTAACAACGGCATCGATGTGGCAACGGAAGCCATTCTTGCCGAACTTCCCGCTAAGCATGAGGAAAGCGGCAGACCAAAAATCGCCGTAGTGGCCCATGACCTGCGCTATGACGGTAAAACCAGTCAGCAACTGGTGCGAGCGATGATTGCGCTCGGAGAAAAAATTGAGCTGCATACCTTCGGCAAATTTTCCCCGTTTGTGGGGGATAACGTCATCAATCACGGGTTTGAGAGCGATAAGCGCACGTTGATGAGCGCGCTTAACGAGATGGATGGGCTGGTGTTCAGCTCGCGCGTTGATAACTACCCGCTGATTCTGTGCGAAGCGCTTTCCATCGGCGTACCGGTGATTGCTACGCACAGCGATGCCGCGCAGGAAGTGCTGGCGAAATCGGGCGGCAAAACGTTCAGCGAAGCGGACGTTTTGCACCTGGTGCAACTGAAAAGATCAGACATTGCGCAGGCGGTATTTGACACGTCGCTTGCCGCGTTCAGCCAGCGCAGCCGGGTGGCATACAGTGGACAACAGATGCTGGAGGAGTATGTCTCGTTCTATCAGAATCTGTAGCTATCTGGTGCTACCGCTGCTTTATCTGCTGGTTAACGTCAAACTCGCCCAGCTTGGCGAGAGCTTCCCGATAACTATCGTCACGTTCTTGCCCGTTCTGCTGTTGCTGTTTGTCGAGCGCATCAATATTAAAAAATTAATGATTGCGCTGGGCGTAGGAGGCGGACTGACGGCGTTTAACTATCTGTTCGGACAATCACTGGATGCCAGCAAGTACGTGACGTCCGCAATGCTGTTTGTCTATACCGTGGTGATTATCGGTATGGTGTGGAGTATTCGCTTCAAAACCATTTCGCCGCATAACTACATTAAGATCTTGCGTTTTTTCTGGCTGGTTGTGTGCCTGGTGGTGGGGTTAGCTGCGGTGGAAATGGCGCAGATAATTCTTAGTGGCGGCAGCAGTTTAATGGAAGTTATTTCGAAATATCTTATTTACAGTAATAGCTATGTTCTGAACTTTATTAAGTTTGGCGGGAAGCGTACCACTGCACTCTATTTCGAGCCGGCATTCTTCGCTCTGGCGTTAATCTCAATTTGGCTCAGTATCAAACAGTTTGGTATCAAAACGCCTAAGTCCGATGCTATGATTCTGGCAGGGATAATATTATCAGGATCGTTTTCAGGGGTAATGACATTTATTTTGTTTTACCTCCTGGAGTGGGCGTTCCAGTATCTGAATAAAGATGCGATAAAAAAGAAGTTGCCGCTGGCGATAATCTCATTATGCGTGTTTGTTGTTGGTGTGATATTTGCGTTTCCGTACATCGCGACACGGCTTGGAGATTTAGGAACTGAAGGCTCATCATCGTATTATCGTATCGTGGGACCATTAGTAATGGTCGGTTATTCGTTACTTAACGTTGATGGGGTAGTGAGATTCGGCTCACTTTATGAATATGTTGCGTCATTCGGAATTTTTAACGGTGCAGATGTTGGTAAAACGATAGACAATGGCTTGTATCTGCTGATTATTTATTTCTCATGGTTCGCGGTGATATTAGCCCTGTGGTACATGGGGAAAGTCATGAAGATGATGATCAATGCGTTTGGTGATAATCAGAATTATCGGGTGCAGCTTTATCTTTTTACGCCGCTGTCGCTGTTTTTTACAGGTTCAGTATTTAGTCCGGAATACGCATTTTTAATTGTATGTCCGTTTATTTTGCGCAAGGCGCTGAATATAGCGAGGTAGAACGCATGCTGCTCAGTATTATTACCGTCGCCTTTCGTAATCTGGAAGGGATCGTCAAAACTCACGCGTCGTTAGCTCATCTGACGCAGGCGGGTGATATCAGTTTTGAGTGGATTGTTGTTGATGGCGGCTCCTCTGACGGTACCTCGGCCTTTCTTGAAGGGCTCAGTGGAGAGCACCGGTTACGGTTTGTCAGCGAGCCGGATAAGGGCATCTATGATGCAATGAATAAAGGTATCGCTATGGCGCGCGGGCGGTTTGCGCTGTTCCTCAACTCCGGGGATATTCTGCATGCAGATGCTGCTCATTTTATCCGCCAGCTAAAAACGCAGAGCGATAAAGCGATGGTCATTGGCGATGCGTTGCTGGATTTCGGTAATGGTAACAAAATTAAGCGGCGGGCCAAGCCGGGTTGGTATATTTATCACAGCCTTCCCGCCAGCCATCAGGCAATCTTCTTTCCTCTCTCTGGACTGAATGTCTGGCGCTATGATTTGCAATATAAGATATCGTCTGATTACGCACTGGCAGCCAAATTATACAAGTCAGGTTACGCGTTTAAAAAGCTGAGCGGGCTGGTGTCAGAGTTTTCCATGGGTGGGGTGTCAACGACGAATAATCTGGAATTGTGCCGGGATGCAAAAAAGGTACAGCGCCAGATATTACACATGCCAGGTTTTTGGACCGGGTTGTCAGAATATTTACGTCTGCGCACAACCGGTAAAACAAAAACCTTATATGGAAAAGCGTAAGGGTACATTATGCAGGATTTAAGCGGCTTCAACGTGCCGGGAGGTTTTCGCGGCGGCGGTGCCATTAAAGTGCAATTATGGTGGGCAGTGCAAGCCACATTATTTCGCTGGTCCCCACAGGTAATGTATCGCTGGCGTGCGTTTTTATTGCGAATGTTTGGCGCAAAAATAGGAAAAAACGTAGTTATTCGACCTTCAGTAAAAATTACTTATCCGTGGAAATTAACCCTGGGAGATTATTCCTGGGTGGGTGATGACGCGGTTTTATATACGCTGGGTGATATTACGATTGGTGCGCACGCGGTTATTTCGCAAAAAAGTTATTTATGCACCGGGAGTCATGATTATGCCAGTCAACATTTTGATATTAACGCCACACCAATTGTAGTTGGTGATAAATGCTGGCTGGCGACAGATGTCTTTGTCGCGCCTGGCGTGACGATTGGCGATGGCACCGTCGTCGGAGCACGCAGCAGTGTATTTAAATCGCTGCCAGCCAATGTCGTTTGTCGGGGAAATCCCGCAATAGTCACACGCGAACGCGTCGAGAAAGTTACTCCCTGAGGGGATCATTTAAGAGGTAATAACATGTCAAAAGTCGCTCTCATCACTGGCGTAACCGGGCAGGATGGTTCTTACCTGGCAGAGTTCCTGCTGGAAAAAGGGTATGAAGTACACGGTATTAAGCGCCGCGCTTCATCATTCAACACCGAACGAGTGGACCACATCTATCAGGATCCGCATTCGGGCAATCCCAAATTCCATCTGCACTATGGCGATTTGACGGACTCCTCCAACCTGACCCGTATTTTACAGGAAGTGCAACCGGATGAGGTCTATAACCTCGGCGCCATGAGTCATGTCGCGGTATCGTTTGATTCACCGGAATACACCGCGGATGTCGATGCTATCGGCACCTTACGTTTGCTGGAAGCTATCCGCTTCCTCGGCCTGGAAAAGAAGACCCGTTTTTATCAGGCTTCCACCTCTGAACTGTACGGTCTGGTACAGGAAATCCCGCAGAAAGAGAGCACGCCGTTCTACCCGCGCTCGCCGTATGCCGTTGCTAAGCTGTACGCCTACTGGATAACCGTCAACTACCGCGAATCTTACGGTATGTATGCCTGTAACGGTATTCTGTTTAACCACGAATCTCCGCGCCGCGGCGAAACCTTTGTCACGCGCAAAATTACGCGTGCGATCGCCAACATCGCGCAGGGGCTGGAGTCTTGCCTGTACCTGGGCAATATGGATTCGCTGCGTGACTGGGGGCATGCCAAAGATTACGTCAGGATGCAGTGGATGATGCTGCAGCAGGACAAGCCGGAAGATTTCGTGATTGCCACCGGCGTGCAGTATTCCGTGCGCCAGTTTGTGGAAATGGCCGCCGCTCAGTTGGGGATTAAATTGCGCTTTGAAGGCGAGGGCGTGAATGAGAAAGGCATTGTGGTTTCCGTAACCGGACACGACGCGCCGGGTGTGAAACCTGGGGATGTCATGATTGCCGTTGACCCGCGCTATTTCCGTCCGGCAGAGGTGGAAACGCTGCTGGGCGATCCGGCCAAAGCGCATGAAAAACTGGGCTGGAAGCCGGAAATCACGTTGCGCCAGATGATCTCGGAAATGGTTGCCAACGATCTGGAAGCAGCGAAGAAGCATTCCCTGCTGAAGTCGCACGGTTACGAGGTCGCCATCGCGCTGGAGTACTGAGGATGAAGACACAACGTATTTTTGTGGCGGGCCATCGCGGGATGGTGGGGTCCGCCATCGTCAGACAATTGTCGCAGCGAGATAATGTCGAGCTGGTGCTGCGTACCCGCGACCAACTTAACCTGCTGGACGCAAGTGCGGTGCAGGCGTTCTTTGCCACTGAACGTATTGACCAGGTTTATCTGGCGGCGGCTAAAGTTGGCGGGATCGTGGCGAATAATACTTATCCTGCTGATTTTATTTATGAAAACATGATGATTGAGAGCAACATTATTCATGCTGCGCATTTGCATAACGTGAATAAACTGCTGTTCCTCGGATCATCCTGTATTTATCCAAAGCAAGCCACCCAGCCAATAGCCGAAAGCGAGCTGTTGCAGGGGCAGCTGGAACCGACCAATGAGCCGTATGCGATTGCCAAAATTGCCGGGATCAAGCTGTGCGAATCGTATAACCGCCAGTATGGCCGCGATTATCGCTCGGTGATGCCGACCAATCTGTATGGGCCGCATGACAACTTCCACCCGAGTAATTCGCATGTGATCCCGGCGCTGCTGCGCCGCTTTCATGACGCTCGCGAGCACAATACGCCGGATGTGGTGGTGTGGGGAAGCGGGACGCCAATGCGTGAATTTCTGCATGTTGACGATATGGCAGCGGC
Source organism: Citrobacter sp. Cb023 (assembly GCF_030336805.1). Classification (NCBI taxonomy): domain Bacteria; kingdom Pseudomonadati; phylum Pseudomonadota; class Gammaproteobacteria; order Enterobacterales; family Enterobacteriaceae; genus Citrobacter; species Citrobacter sp. Cb023. The sequence continues at coordinate 361,541 of NZ_JAOWCV010000034.1, forward strand.
CAGTATCCACGTGATGGAGCTGGCTCAGGAAGTCTTGCAGGAATATACCCAGCCGATGCTGTCGCATATCAATGTGGGGACCGGCGTGGACTGCACTATCCGCGAACTGGCGCAAACCATCGCGCAGGTCGTGGGTTACAAGGGGCGCGTGGTGTTCGACGCCAGCAAACCGGATGGAACGCCGCGCAAATTGCTCGATGTTACGCGTCTGCATCAGTTGGGCTGGTATCACGAGATATCACTGGAAGCGGGGCTTGCCAGTACCTGGCAGTGGTTCCTTGAAAACCAGCAGCGCTACCGGGGGTAAGCATGTTTTTACGTCATGAGGATTTTGCCACCGTAGTACGTTCAACTCCGCTGATTTCCATCGATTTGATCGTGGAAAACACCCACGGTGAATTTCTGCTCGGTAAGCGTCTCAATCGTCCGGCGCAGGGTTACTGGTTTGTGCCCGGCGGTCGGGTGCAAAAAGATGAACCGCTGCACGTGGCCTTTGAGCGGCTTACCGAAACGGAGCTGGGGTTACGTTTACCGCTGTCTGCTGCGGAGTTTTACGGTGTCTGGCAGCACTTCTATGACGACAACTTTTCTGGGGATGATTTCTCAACGCATTACATCGTGCTGGGATTTCGTCTGCGGGTGTCGGAAAACGACTTGCAACTGCCCAATGTCCAACATGATGCGTACCGATGGATGGCGGCTACACAGATTCTGGTCAGTGACCACGTGCACGACAACAGTCGGGCTTACTTCTGTAAAACAAGTCAGGCCGGAGTACCCGGGCTATGAAGATCCTCGTGTATGGCATCAACTATTCGCCGGAGTTGACCGGTATCGGCAAATACACCGGTGAAATGGTGGAGTGGATGACGCAGCAGGGGCATGACGTTCGGGTGATCACCGCGCCGCCTTATTATCCCCAGTGGAAGGTAAACGGCAGTTATTCATCCTGGCGCTACCGTCGCGAAGAGGGCGACGCCCTCGTCTGGCGTTGTCCGCTGTATGTGCCTGAGCAACCCTCAACGCTCAAGCGCCTGCTGCATTTGGGCAGTTTCGCCCTGAGCAGTTTTTTCCCGCTACTGGCGCAACGTCGCTGGAAGCCGGATCGCATTATCGGCGTGGTGCCGACGCTGTTTTGCACGCCGGGCATGCGCCTGCTGGCAAAGCTTTGTGGCGCACGTACGCTATTGCACGTTCAGGATTACGAAGTCGATGCCATGTTGGGGCTAGGAATGGCGGGCAAAGGCACGCGCGGTATGGTGGCAAAACTGGCCAGCGCCTTTGAGCGCAGTGGGCTGTTGAATATGGACCATATTTCGACGATTTCCCGTTCCATGATGCACAAAGCCATGGAAAAAGGCGTTGCGCCGCACAAGGTTATTTTCTTTCCGAACTGGTCAGAAGTGACGCGCTTTCGTGATGTGAGCGACGCCGATGCCCTGGCGTTGTCCCAGCAACTGGGATTGCCTGCCGAACAAAAGATCGTTCTTTACTCAGGCAATATCGGTGAAAAGCAGGGGCTGGAGAGCGTGATAGACGCAGCGCTCGAGTTGAGCGAACACCCCTGGATGTTTGTGATTGTCGGGCAGGGCGGTGGTAAAGCGCGGCTGGAGAGCATGGCCTGCGAACGCGGCCTGAATAACGTGATGTTCTTTCCGCTGCAATCATATGACGCGCTGCCAGCGTTGCTCAAGATTGCGGATTGTCATCTGGTCGTGCAAAAGCGTGGTGCGGCTGATGCCGTACTGCCCTCCAAATTGACCAATATCCTCGCTGTTGGTGGTAACGCAGTTATTACCGCCGAACCAGAAACCGAGCTGGGTCAGCTTTGTGACGCTCACCCTGGCATTGCGGTGTGCGTGGAGCCGGAGTCGGTAAACGCGCTGGTTTGCGGTATTAAACGGGCATTGATGATGCCAAAAGTAAACACGGTGGCACGTGATTATGCCGAACGCACGCTGGATAAAGAAAACGTGCTGAGTCAATTTCTTGCAGATATACGGGGTACATGATGAGTCAAAGCAAACTCTTTCCGGTGGTGATGGCCGGTGGCTCGGGTAGCCGTTTATGGCCACTGTCCCGCGTGCTGTACCCAAAGCAGTTCCTGTGCCTGAAAGGCGATCTCACCATGCTGCAGACGACGATTTGCCGTCTGAACGGCGTGGAGTGCGAAAGCCCGGTGGTTATCTGTAATGAACAACACCGTTTTATCGTAGCGGAACAGTTACGACAGCTGCACAAACTGACTGAGAACATCATTCTCGAACCTGCCGGGCGTAACACGGCACCGGCGATAGCGCTGGCCGCGCTGGCGGCAAAACGTCAAAGTCCGGGTGAGGATCCGCTGCTGCTGGTCTTGGCGGCCGATCACATGATTGCCAACGAAGAGGCATTCCGCGAGGCGGTTCGCAATGCGATGCCATATGCCGGAGCGGGTAAGCTGGTGACGTTCGGTATCGTGCCGGACCAGCCGGAAACCGGCTATGGCTATATCCGCCGGGGGGAAGTCTCGCCGACGAATACCGACGCTGTGGCTTTTGAAGTGGCACAGTTTGTTGAAAAGCCCAATCTGGAAACCGCGCAGGCTTACGTGACGAGCGGCGACTACTACTGGAACAGCGGCATGTTCTTGTTCCGGGCCGGACGTTACCTGGAAGAACTGAAAAAGTATCGTCCCGACATTCTTGAAGCCTGTGAGAATGCCATGAGTACGGTCGACCCCGATCTCGATTTTATCCGCGTTGATGAACAGGCATTCCTCGCCTGCCCGGAAGAGTCTGTGGACTATGCGGTAATGGAACGTACCGCCGATGCGGTGGTGATGCCAATGAACGCAGGCTGGAGCGATGTTGGCTCCTGGTCATCGCTGTGGGAAATCAGTGCCCATACCGCTGAAGGCAATGTGCATCACGGCGACGTCATTAGCCATAAAACGGAAAACAGTTACGTGTATGCCGAATCCGGCCTGGTGACGACCGTCGGGGTGAAAGATCTGGTGGTGGTGCAGACCAAAGACGCGGTGCTGATAGCCGATCGCAACGCGGTGCAGGACGTCAAAAAAGTGGTAGAGCAAATTAAGGCTGACGGGCGTCATGAGCATCATATTCACCGCGAAGTTTATCGTCCGTGGGGCAAGTACGACTCAATTGATGCCGGAGAGCGTTACCAGGTGAAGCGAATTACCGTCAAGCCTGGTGAGGGATTGTCTGTGCAGATGCATCATCACCGGGCTGAACACTGGGTTGTGGTTGCCGGTACCGCGAAGGTGACAATCAATGATGATATCAAACTGCTTGCTGAAAACGAGTCTGTCTATATTCCGCTGGGGGCGACCCATTGTCTGGAGAACCCCGGGAAAATCCCGCTCGATCTGATTGAAGTGCGCTCCGGATCTTACCTCGATGAGGATGATGTGGTGCGGTTTGCGGATCGCTACGGGCGCGCGTAACACAACATCATCGTTGCCGGATGGCGGCGTGAACACCTTATCCGGCCTAAAAACTAACGGCTAGTCATTTTGGGAAAAATATCTCCAGTCAGGAGAGGGCTAACTGTTGCCTGAAGAAGGGGAAATCATGACGAAATTAACCTGTTTCAAAGCCTACGATATTCGCGGCAGGCTGGGCGAAGAGCTGAATGAAGAGATTGCGTGGCGCATTGGCCGCGCTTACGGCGAGTTCCTGAAGCCAAAATCTATCGTTCTGGGCGGCGATGTGCGTCTGACCAGCGAGACGCTAAAGCTGGCGCTGGCGAAAGGGCTGCAGGATGCGGGGGTGAATGTGCTGGATATTGGCATGTCGGGCACCGAAGAGATTTACTTCGCCACCTTCCACCTTGGCATTGACGGCGGTATTGAAGTGACCGCCAGCCATAATCCGATGGATTACAACGGCATGAAGCTGGTGCGGGAAGGGGCGCGGCCCATCAGCGGTGATACCGGTCTGCGTGACGTGCAGCGCCTGGCGGAAGCCAACGACTTCCCGGCGGTTGATGCGACAAAACGTGGCCACTACCAGCGTATTACTACCCGCGATGCCTACATCGACCACCTGCTGGGTTACATCAATCCCGGCAGCCTGAAACCGATGAAGCTGGTGCTCAACTCCGGCAACGGTGCGGCAGGTCCAGTGGTTGACGCCATTGAAGCCCGTTTTCAGGCGCTGGGGGTGCCGGTCGAGTTCATCAAAATTCACAATACGCCGGATGGCAACTTCCCCAACGGTATCCCCAATCCTCTGCTGCCGGAATGCCGGGCCGACACGCGCAATGCGGTGATTGAACACGGTGCGGATATGGGGATTGCCTTCGACGGTGATTTTGACCGCTGCTTCCTGTTCGATGAAAAAGGTCAGTTCATTGAGGGCTATTACATTGTCGGTCTGCTGGCGGAAGCGTTTCTGGAGAAGAATCCGGGGGCGAAAATTATCCACGACCCGCGCCTGTCCTGGAATACCGTGGACGTGGTGACGGCAGCAGGCGGTAAACCGGTGATGTCAAAAACCGGGCACGCGTTTATCAAAGAGCGCATGCGCCATGAAGATGCCATTTATGGCGGCGAAATGAGCGCGCATCACTATTTCCGTGATTTTGCTTACTGCGACAGCGGAATGATCCCGTGGCTGCTGGTGGCGGAACTGCTGAGTCTGAAAGGACAGTCGCTGGGTGAACTGGTCCGTGACCGGATGGTGGCCTATCCGGCGAGTGGGGAAATCAACAGCACGCTGGCAGAGCCGGCGGCAGCGATTGCGCGTGTGGAGCAGCACTTTTCCCGTGAGGCGCTGACGGTGGACAGAACGGACGGTATCAGCATGGCGTTTGTCGACTGGCGCTTCAATTTACGCTCTTCCAATACCGAACCGGTGGTGCGCCTGAACGTGGAATCGCGCGGAAATATTCCGTTGATGGAAGCGCGAACGCGCACTCTTCTGGCGTTACTGAATCAGTAATGCCGGTGCTTCCTTTGCCCGCTTATGGGCAAAGGGTGACTAACAGGAACCACGATGACACATCTAAAAAAGCGCGAACGCGCCAAAACCAATGCGTCGTTAATTTCGATGGTGCAACGCTTTTCAGATATCACCATCATGTTTGGCGGGTTGTGGGTGATCTGCGAATTAAGCGGTTTGCCTTTCCTGTATATGCACCTGCTGGTGGCGCTGATCACGCTGGTCGTTTTTCAGATGCTCGGTGGCATAACGGATTTTTATCGCTCCTGGCGCGGCGTCAAAATTTCCACTGAGCTGGTGCTGTTACTACAAAACTGGACGCTGAGTCTGATTTTTAGCGCAGGTCTGATCGCCTTTAATAACGATTTCGATAACCGTCTCGCCGTCTGGCTGGCATGGTATCTGCTTTCAAGCGTCGGCCTGGTGTTGAGTCGTTCGTTTATTCGCTACGGTGCGGGGTGGCTGCGTAATCGTGGTTACAACACCCGCCGGGTGGCGGTGGCTGGCGACCTGCCCGCCGGACAAATGCTGCTGGACAGTTTTCGCCATGAACCGTGGCTGGGATTTGAAGTGGCGGGGGTCTATCACGACCCAATCCCTGGAAAAAACTCCCGCGACTGGGCCGGTAATCTGCAACAACTGGTGGACGACGCCAAAGCTTCACGCATTCATAACGTTTATATCGCCATGTCGATGAGCGATGGCGCCAGCGTAAAAAAACTGGTGCGTGAGTTGGCCGACACCACCTGCTCGGTGATCCTCATTCCTGATGTCTTTACCTTCAACATCCTGCATTCACGGATTGAAGAGATGAACGGCGTTCCGGTAGTGCCGCTGTATGACACGCCGCTCTCGGGGATTAATCGCCTGTTAAAGCGCGCGGAAGATATCGTGCTGGCTTCACTGATCCTGCTGCTTATTTCCCCGGTGCTGTGTGGTATTGCGCTGCTGGTAAAACTGACCTCCAAAGGTCCGGTGATTTTCCGCCAGACCCGCTATGGCATGGACGGGAAGCCGATCAAAGTCTGGAAGTTTCGCTCGATGAAAGTGATGGAGAACGACGCGGTGGTGACGCAGGCGACGCAAAACGATCCGCGCGTTACCCCTGTGGGAAATTTCCTGCGCCGGACGTCGCTCGATGAACTGCCGCAGTTTATTAACGTCCTGACCGGGGGGATGTCTATCGTCGGGCCACGTCCGCATGCGGTGGCGCATAACGAACAGTACCGTCAACTGATCGAGGGCTACATGTTACGCCATAAGGTAAAACCGGGCATTACCGGCTGGGCGCAAATAAACGGCTGGCGCGGTGAAACCGATACGCTGGAAAAAATGGAAAAACGTGTGGAGTTTGACCTCGAATACATTCGCGAGTGGAGCGTGTGGTTCGATATCAAAATTGTTTTTCTGACGGTATTCAAAGGCTTTGTGAACAAAGCGGCGTATTAACATGAGCTTACGAGAAAAAACGCTTAATGGCGCAAAGTGGTCGGCGATTGCTACGGTGATCATTATTGGTCTGGGGCTTATCCAGATGACTGTCCTGGCACGGATTATTGATAACCACCAGTTTGGGTTGTTAACCGTGTCGCTGGTGATCATTGCGCTGGCCGATACGCTGTCGGATTTCGGTATCGCCAATTCAATTATTCAGCGCAAAGACATCGGTTATCTTGAGCTGACGACGCTGTACTGGCTCAACGTTGGGCTGGGTATGGTGGTATGTGTGGTGATGTTTCTGCTTAGCGGGACGATTGCCAGCGTGCTCAATAATCCCGAACTGGCGCCACTCATCAAAACCTTATCGCTGGCGTTTGTGGTGATACCGCACGGGCAGCAGTTTCGCGCGCTGATGCAAAAAGAGCTGGCCTTCAACAAAATTGGCATGATTGAAACCAGTTCGGTGTTGGCCGGTTTTACCTTTACCGTGGTCAGCGCCCATTTCTGGCCGCTCGCGCTGACGGCCATTCTCGGGTATCTGGTGAACAGTACGCTACGAACGCTGCTGTTCGGCTATTTTGGTCGCCGGATTTACCGGCCGGGGCTGCATTTTTCGCTGGCATCCGTTTCGTCGAACCTGCGTTTTGGCGCGTGGCTGACGGCAGACAGCATTATCAATTACCTCAATACCAACCTTTCCACGCTGGTTTTAGCCAGAACGTTGGGCGCTGGCGTGGCGGGCGGATTCAATCTCGCCTGGAACGTGGCGGTTGTTCCCCCGATCAAACTGAACCCGATTATTACCCGTGTCCTGTTTCCGGCGTTTGCCAAAATTCAGGACGATAGTGAAAAGCTACGGGTGAATTTTTACAAGCTGCTGTCGGTGGTCGGGATCATCAACTTCCCGGTACTCCTGGGATTGATGGTGGTGTCGAACAATGTGGTGCCGCTGGTATTTGGCGAGAAGTGGAACGGTATTATTCCCGTCTTGCAACTGCTGTGCATTGTTGGACTGCTGCGCTCTGTGGGGAATCCGATCGGTTCACTGCTGATGGCGAAAGCACGGGTCGACATCAGCTTCAAATTCAATGTGTTCAAAACCTTTCTGTTTATTCCCGCCATTTTCATCGGTGGTCATCAGGCCGGGGCGATTGGCGTGACGCTGGGCTTTTTGCTGGTCCAGGTGATTAACACGATCCTCAGTTACTTCGTGATGATCAAACCTGTTCTTGGCTCCAGCTACCGCCAGTACATGCTCAGTCTGTGGCTGCCGTTATATCTCTCTTTACCTACCCTTGTGGTGAGCTATGCGCTGGACGTAATGCTGCGCAGCCAACTGTCGCCAGGTGCGTTACTGGGGATCCAGGTAGCGGCAGGAGCGCTGGCGTTTGCGGCGATGATTGTGGTGTCGCGCCATCCGTTAGTGGTGGAAATAAAACGCCAGCTTTGCCGCAGTGAAAAAATGAAAACCTTGCTTCGTGCAGGATAAGAACAACGCTTTAAGAGGTCATAATGAAACTATTAATTTTAGGCAACCATACCTGTGGGAACCGTGGGGATAGCGCGATTCTGCGCGGTTTGCTGGATGCCATTAACGCGTTGCGTCCTGAGACTGAAGTGGATGTTATGAGCCGTTATCCGGTGAGTTCTTCGTGGTTGCTGAACCGCCCGGTGATGGGCGATCCGCTGTATTCGCAGATGAAGCAACACAATAATGCTGCCGGCGTCATGGGACGCGTGAAGAAAGTGCTGCGTCGTCGCTATCAGCATCAGGTGCTGCTCTCGCGTGTCACCGATTCCGGTAATCTGCGCAATATCGCGATCGCCCAGGGGTTTACCGATTTTGTTCGTCTGCTGTCGCACTACGACGCCATTATCCAGGTCGGCGGATCGTTTTTTGTCGATTTGTATGGCGTACCGCAGTTTGAACATGCTCTGTGTACGTTTATGGCGAAAAAACCGCTGTACATGATTGGCCACAGCGTGGGGCCATTCCAGGATGAACAGTTTAATCAACTGGCGAACTACGTTTTTGGACACTGTAATGCGTTGATTTTGCGTGAATCCGTCAGTCTGGATCTGATGAAACGCAGTGCAATAAACACGGATAAAGTCGAAACCGGGGTAGATACCGCCTGGCTGGTAAATAACCATGATGAGGATTATGAGCCTGGTTATGCCGTACAGCACTGGTTACACATGGCGGCAAAACAGAAGACCGTTGCCATTACTCTGCGTGAGCTGGCTCCTTTTGATAAGCGTCTGGGGACTACGCAGCAGGCCTATGAGCAAGCTTTTGCTGGGGTAGTGAACCGCATCCTTGATGAAGGTTACCAGGTGATAGCGCTGTCAACCTGTACCGGAATTGATAGTTACAACAAAGATGACCGCATGGTGGCGTTGAACCTGCGCCAGTATATTAACGACCCGGGCCGTTATCACGTGGTGATGGATGAACTCAACGACCTGGAGATGGGGAAAATTTTGGCTGCATGCGATCTGACGGTGGGGACTCGTTTGCACTCGGCCATCATCTCGATGAATTTTATGACGCCAGCCATCGCCATTAATTATGAGCATAAATCGGCAGGGATCATGCAACAACTGGGGTTAGCAGAGATGGCCGTCGATATTCGCCATCTGCTCGATGGCAGCCTGGAAGGGAAGGTCGCCGATGCTCTCGGACAGCTACCTGAGCTGAACATACGTCTCGGCGACGCGGTTAGGCGTGAGCGTGAACGTGGGGTGAACATGGTGCAATCGGTTTTAACGCGTATTGAGGGGGAAAAATGAAGGTTGGCTTTTTCCTGCTTAAATTTCCGCTCTCCTCCGAGACCTTTGTACTTAATCAGATTACCGCATTTATCGACATGGGCTACGACGTGGAAATTGTCGCGTTGCACAAGGGCGATCTTGAAAATACCCATGCTTCATTTAATACCTACCGTCTGGGTGAAAAAACGCGCTGGTTACTGAATGAGCCGAACAGCAAACTGGCTAAGCTTAAGTATAGGGCAGTGGCGGCCCTGCGCGGTATTACCCACGCAGCCACCTGGAAAGCGCTGAATGTTTCACGCTATGGCGATGAGGCGCGCAATCTGATTTTGGCGGCCATTTGTGGCGCGAACCCGCGGGCGTTTGAAGCGGATGTCTTTATCGCTCATTTTGGACCCGCAGGCGTAACGGCCGCCAAACTGCGTGAGCTAGGGATGATCCGCGGCAAAATCGCCACGGTATTTCACGGCATTGATGTTTCGCATCGGGATGTGCTTGCCCACTACACCCCTGAATATCAGCAACTGTTTGAACGTGGGGATTTGATGTTACCCATCAGCAACCTCTGGGCCGGACGTTTAAAAAATATGGGGTGCCCGCCGCAGAAAATCGCGGTCTCGCGCATGGGAATCGATATGACGCGCTTTACGCCCCGCCAGTTGAAATCGCCAGCCGCACCGCTGGAGATTATCTCTGTCGCCCGGTTAACTGAGAAAAAAGGACTGCACGTCGCCATCGAAGCCTGTCGTCAGTTGAAAGAGCAGGGCGTCTCATTCCGTTATCGCATCCTTGGCATTGGCCCCTGGGAGCGTCGTCTGCGTACGCTAATTGAGCAATATCAACTTGATGATGTGATTGAGATGCCCGGCTTTAAACCCAGCCATCAGGTGAAGGAAATGCTTGAGCAGGCCGATGTCTTTTTGCTGCCGTCGATCACCGGAAGGGATGGCGATATGGAGGGGATCCCGGTGGCGCTGATGGAGGCGATGGCAGTGGGCATCCCGGTGATTTCCACCGTCCATAGTGGGATCCCTGAACTGGTCGAGTCGGGCAAGTCTGGCTGGCTGGCACCGGAAAACGATGCGCAGGCGCTGGCCGAGCGATTAGCGGCATTTAGCCTGCTCGACAGTGAGCAGGTGCAGCCGATTGTGCAGTGCGCGCGAGAAAAAATTGCAACTGAATTTAATCAGTTAGCGATCAATAAACAGTTAGCCAGTCTGCTGCAAACGATGTAAATCGAGGTTGTATGTCAGAGAAAAAACTCTCACGCCGTACTTTTCTGACGGCAGGCTCTGCGCTTGTCGTGCTGCATTCTACCGTTGTTCGGGCGCTAGAATCACCGGGCAGCGTCAACATTCAGGATTACAACCCACAGGATTGGGTGGCCTCTTTCAGGCTGGCGTTCAAAGAAGGACAAACGGTCGTCGTACCAACAGGCCTGGAATGTGAGGATATCAATACCGCTATCGTTATTCCGCCAGGCAAAACGCTATTCCTGCAAGGGCGAATTAGCGGCAATGGCCGTGGGCGCTTTGTTCTGCAGGATGGATGCAAGGTGATGGGCGAGCAGGGCGGGAGCCTGAGGAACGTTACCCTCGATGTGCGGGGGTCGGACTGTGTGATAAAAGGGATTGCCATGAGCGGTTTCGGTCCGGTGACGCAAATCTATATCGGCGGTAAAACCTCGAGGCTGATGCGTAATCTGACTATCGATGATATTACCGTCACGCGTGCTAACTATGGCATTTTGCGTCAGGGTTTTCATAATCGAATGGACGGCGTAAAGATCACGAACAGCCGTTTTAGCGATTTACAGGGTGATGCTATCGAGTGGAATGTGGCGATAAACGACAGCAATATCCTCATTTCTGACAATGTCATTGAACGTATCAACTGTACCAACGGCAACGTGAACTGGGGCATCGGCATCGGTCTGGCGGGGAGTACCTATGACAATACCTATCCCGATGATCTGGCGGTAAAAAACTTTGTGGTAGCGAACATCACCGGTAGCGACTGCCGACAGTTAGTCCATGTGGAGAACGGCAAACACTTTATTATTCGTAATATTACCGCGCGAAATATCACCCCGGATTATAGTAAGAAAGCGGGCATTGATAATGCGACGGTCGCTATTTACGGATGTGATAATTTCGTAATTGATAATATCAATATGGAGAATAGCGCAGGTATGCTCATTGGTTACGGCGTAATCAAAGGGCGTTATTTATCCATTCCACAAAACTTTAAGTTAAATAATATCCATCTGGATAATACGAAACGTGAATACAAATTGCGCGGTATTCAGATCTCCTCTGGTAATGCGACATCATTTGTGGCGATTACCAATGTGGAGATGAAACGTGCCACGCTTGAGTTGCATAACCAACCACAGCACCTTTTTTTACGTAACATCAGGGTTATGCAGCAATCCGCGACGGGACCCGCGCTTAAGATGCACTTCGATCTCCGTCAGGATGTGCGCGGCAAGTTTATGGCAAAACAGGACACATTACTCTCGCTGGCGAATGTCCATGCGGTAAACGAAACCGGGCAAAGCTCAGTTGACATCGACCGGGTAAACCATCAGGTGGTGAATGTCGAAGCGGTGAATTTTCGACTCCCGGGACGGGAGAGGTAACTTTGCGACCATTCCTGGCTAAAGTGACACTCCCTGGGATTAAGATTACTGCATTGCGAAGTTAAGCGGCGTAACATACGCTGCATCGGAGTAATGTAATTCATACTGGCTAAAACAAGCTAAAAAGCTATAATTCAGCAACAATTGAATAGGTGAATGACTTAATGATTAATTTGAAAGCAGTTATTCCGGTAGCAGGTCTGGGGATGCACATGTTGCCTGCCACGAAGGCAATCCCTAAAGAGATGCTACCGATCGTAGACAAGCCGATGATTCAATACATTGTCGACGAAATTGTAGCTGCAGGTATCAAAGAAATCGTGCTGGTGACTCATGCGTCTAAGAACGCGGTTGAGAACCACTTCGACACCTCTTACGAACTCGAATCGTTGCTTGAGCAGCGTGTTAAGCGCCAGCTATTAGCCGAGGTGCAGTCTATCTGTCCTCCTGGCGTGACTATTATGAACGTTCGTCAGGCTCAGTTACTGGGCCTGGGTCATTCAATTCTTTGTGCTCGCCCAATTGTTGGGGATAACCCTTTCGTCGTCGTATTACCTGATGTGGTTCTTGATACAGCGAGCGCGGATCCGCTGCGCTACAACCTGGCTGCCATGGTTGCTCGTTTTAATGAAACCGGGCGTAGTCAGGTGCTGGCTAAGCGTATGGAAGGCGATTTGTCTGAGTACTCTGTTATTCAGACCAAAGAACCTTTAGATAACGAAGGTAAAGTCAGCCGTATCGTTGAATTCATTGAAAAACCAGACCAGCCGCAGACTCTGGATTCCGATCTGATGGCAGTAGGGCGCTACGTGCTTTCTGCTGATATCTGGGCAGAACTGGAGCATACCCAGCCCGGTGCCTGGGGGCGTATTCAGCTGACGGATGCTATTGCTGAGCTGGCTAAAAAACAGTCGGTTGATGCGATGCTGATGACGGGTGACAGCTACGATTGCGGGAAGAAAATGGGCTATATGCAGGCGTTTGTTAAGTACGGCCTGCGTAACCTGAAAGAAGGGCCGAAGTTCCGTAAGAGCATTGAGAAGTTGCTTACGTGATAAATTCATAATCCGAAGATTTGACTGATAGTTGCAAGTAGGTAGCAGAGAAGGATTCTGAGCTGTTCAGAGCTTAGTAAGTTCTCATTGCTACCTTTTTTTTATATTTGAATCAATAGTTAATGTTAGTAGTACTTCCCGTTAGCACTTGTCTGAAGGTGATATTTTTTCTTGTTTTCAAGGGCGTTTAAGGGGAGAATATAGGATTAGCATTTTGTGCCAACTCCTATATTAAATTGCTCACCAGTTTCGGCTGGAGAGTTGATAACGTTGTAATTCTTTTCAGTATACTGGTAGCTGTAGAGCCTGGGGCGGTAGCTTGCTTATAATTTTACGCAACACAGTTTGGCTCTGCAGGATGAAGTTTGAATTTAAACATTGCGACGTAATACGGAATAGTCTTGTGAAAATACTCGTCACTGGTGGTGCAGGTTTTATTGGATCTGCAGTTGTTCGTTATATTATTAATAATACTAATGATTATGTGGTAAATGTAGATAAATTGACCTATGCTGGTAATCTAGAATCGTTAGTAGACATTGCTAGTGATCCGCGTTATGCGTTCGAGCGAGCAGACATTTGCGATAGAAATGCCATGGCACGAATTTTCGCTGTGCACCAACCTGATGCGGTCATGCATCTTGCGGCAGAAAGCCATGTTGATCGCTCTATCACAGGTCCAGCGGCATTTATCGAAACAAACATTATCGGTACCTATGTTCTTCTGGAATCGGCCCGTCAGTATTGGTCAGAACTGGACGACTCACGTAAGACCGCATTTCGGTTCCATCATATATCGACCGATGAGGTATACGGTGATTTGCCACATCCTGAGGAAGTAGCGAGCGGAAGCGATTTACCACTGTTTACTGAAAAAACGCCTTATTCCCCAAGTAGCCCTTATTCCTCCTCGAAAGCATCCAGTGATCATTTAGTTCGCGCCTGGCGTCGAACCTACGGTTTACCTACTCTGGTGACGAACTGTTCAAACAACTATGGTCCATATCATTTCCCCGAAAAATTGATCCCTCTTACTATATTGAATGCATTGGCGGGTAAGTCGTTGCCAGTTTATGGGAATGGTGAACAAATTCGCGACTGGTTGTTTGTAGAAGATCATGCGCGTGCCTTATATAAAGTAGTGTCTGAAGGGAAGGTTGGCGAGACTTACAATATTGGTGGCCACAACGAACGTAAAAATATAGACGTTGTAAAGACTATTTGTAGTATTCTCGATGAAATTATTACGGATAAACCTGCGGGAATTAATCACTATGCAGATCTCATTACCTATGTAACCGATCGCCCAGGGCATGATCTGCGCTATGCGATTGATGCCAGTAAAATTCAAAATGATCTCGGCTGGATACCGCAAGAAACATTCGAATCAGGCATTCGTGAAACGGTACACTGGTATTTAAATAATAGAGATTGGTGGCAGAGAATAATGGATGGCTCTTATACAGGCGAGCGCCTGGGATCGGTAGAATAAGAAAGGAAAGAATGATGAAAGGTATTGTACTTGCAGGTGGTTCCGGAACTCGCCTTTATCCAATAACCCAAGGCGTATCAAAACAACTGTTGCCTGTTTATGATAAGCCAATGATTTTTTACCCTATTTCCGTACTGATGTTGGCGGGTATTCGTGAGATTTTAGTAATTACTACACCCGATGATATGCCATCATTCAAACGTTTGTTAGGCGATGGTTCACAGTTTGGAATCAGTTTATCCTACGAAGTTCAGCCTTCTCCAGATGGTTTGGCACAGGCCTTTATTATTGGTGAAGAATTTATCAATAATGAGCCATGCGCGCTTGTGCTAGGAGATAATATTTACTTCGGTCAAAGCTTTGGTAAAAAACTTGAAACTGCAGCACAGCTTACGAGCGGCGCGATGGTATTTGGTTATCAGGTCTTGGATCCTGAACGTTTTGGCGTTGTTGAATTTGATGAAAACTACACGGCATTATCGATTGAAGAGAAGCCACTAAAACCAAAATCAAACTGGGCGGTGACCGGACTCTATTTCTATGACAACCATGTGGTGGAAATGGCAAAGCAGGTTAAGCCTTCCAGACGTGGTGAACTTGAAATTACAACCCTGAATAAAATGTATCTGGAGAAAGGAAATCTCCAGGTAGAATTGTTAGGCCGTGGGTTCGCCTGGCTTGATACCGGTACACATGATAGCCTTGTTGAGGCGTCGCAGTTCATCCATACCATTGAAAAACGGCAGGGAATGAAAGTTGCCTGTTTGGAAGAGATTGCATATAGAAAAGGTTGGTTAGAAAAGGCACAAGTAGAGGCCCAAGCTCAAGTGCTGCAAAAAACAGAATATGGGCGTTATCTTTATATGTTAATTAATGAGTAACTTTGTAACTCAAATATATGACTATATAGTATGGAGCATCGATGAATATCCTTCTCATTGGTAAAAATGGTCAAGTTGGCTGGGAGTTACAACGTTCTCTTTCCTTATTAGGTAAAGTTACAGCCGTTGATTACTTCGATACAGATATTTGTGGCGATCTGACGAATCTTGCTGGTATTGCGAAAACAATTAATGACGTGAAGCCTAATGTCGTTGTCAATGCTGCTGCACATACTGCAGTTGATAAAGCCGAAAGTGAACGTGAGCTTGCGCATTTGCTCAACGCCGAAAGTGTCGAAGTTATAGCTAAAGAGACAGCAAAGATTGGTGCTCTGTTGATTCATTATTCAACTGATTATGTTTTTGATGGTGAAGGGCAGCACTATCGTAGTGAAAAAGAACTCCCCAACCCGTTAAATGTGTATGGGGAAACAAAGCTGGCAGGCGAGTTAGCTATTAGCCGCTTAAACCCGCGTCATTTAATCTTTAGAACGAGTTGGGTCTATGCTGCGCGAGGGGCTAACTTTGCTAGAACCATGCTTCGTCTTGCAAATGATAAAAAGTCATTATCGATCATCAATGATCAATACGGGGCACCAACTGGTGCAGAATTGCTTGCCGATTGCACCGCCCATGCGATTAGAGTTGAACGACAAAATAGCCAAGTTCACGGCACATATCATTTAGTTGCTAGCGGTGAAACGACATGGTTTGATTATGCAGAGTACGTTTTTGCTATTGCGAAAAAGAACAATGAGAGATTAATTGTGGAAGAGGTACATGGTATTCCTACATCTGCCTACCCTACCCCTGCAAAGCGGCCACATAATTCAAGATTATCCAACGATAAATTTCAAAATGTATTCAACGTCGTTTTGCCGCACTGGAGTCAGGGTGTAGAACGAGTTGTTATTGAAATTCTTGGTAAGTGAAAATTTTAAAGAGTAATATATGAATATAGTCAAAACAGACATTCCAGAGGTGTTAATCTGCGAACCAATAGTTTTTGGTGATTCTCGGGGTTTTTTTTTCGAAAGTTATAACAAAAATATATTTGATGAGGCTGTTGGTCGCAGTGTCGAATTTGTTCAAGATAACCATTCTCAATCACAAAGAGGTGTGTTACGTGGCCTCCATTTTCAACTTGAGCCTTATGCCCAAGGGAAGCTAGTACGGTGCATTGAAGGTGAAGTCTTTGATGTCGCTGTTGATATTCGTAAAAAATCAAACACATTTGGTAAATGGGTCGGTGTTAGTTTAAGTGCAGAAAATAAACGTCAACTGTGGATACCGGAAGGTTTTGCACATGGTTTTCTGACGCTTAGCGAGAGAGCCCAATTTGTTTATAAAACCACTAATTATTATCATCCACAAAGCGATCGTGGAATTATGTGGAATGATCCTGATATTGGTATTGAATGGCCTGAGTTTGATGGACAGCTAATTCTTTCTGAAAAAGATAAATTGCATTCGTCTTTGAATGAAACTATAAGTTTTTAAAAATGAAAAAACACGATGCCACACTTAAATATTTACTCCAGAGTTTCTTTGAGAATTACCCATTATTAAAAGGGTTAGTCATAAGAGATATAAAGTCACGTTATAATGGTTCATATATAGGAGTGCTTTGGTCAATAATTACTCCTATTGTTATGCTGGCAATTTATACCTTTGTCTTTAGTGTTGTGTTTAAAGCTAAATGGGGTGTAGATAGCGGATCAAAAACAGAGTTTGCACTAGTATTATTTGCTGGGATGATAATGTTCAATTTGTTTTCAGAATGCATCGCCCGATCAACGTCATTGATAATACAAAATGCCAATTATGTAAAAAAAGTGGTATTCCCTCTGGAAATTTTAGTTCCAGTTTGCGTCGGAAGTGCATTATTCAATTTTGTAGTTAGTTTTTCTGTATGGATAATTGCATATGTTGTATTGAATGGAATTCCACCAATAACATTTTTTCTATTTCCATTGATTCTTTTACCATTTATATTCTTTGTTGCTGGTGTATGCTGGCTCTTGAGTGCATTAAGTGTCTTTATTAGAGATATAGCACAATTTATTAACATCATAATTACTGTGTTACTTTTCATGTCACCTGTATTTTATCCAGTAACAGCATTACCGGAAAACTACAGGCATTATCTTTTCATCAACCCGTTGACCTATTTTGTTGAAACGTTTAGAGCTTTTATCTTTTTCGGCCATGGAATAGATATTTTCTATGCAATTTGCTTTGTGGCATCACTGCTGATGTTGTGGATGGGTTTCTTCTTTTTTCAGAAAACAAGAAAAGGTTTCGCTGATGTCATTTGATTATGCAATCAAAGTTGAGAATATAGGTAAGTGCTATCAGATATACGATAAGCCGATAGACAGACTTAAACAAATGCTCTCAAGAAAAGATCATAAATATTATAGAGAGTTTTGGGCGCTACGAAATATCTCATTTGAAGTAAAAAAGGGCGAAACAGTTGGCATTGTTGGCAAAAACGGCAGTGGTAAATCAACATTATTACAAATAATCTGCGGGACACTTAATCCAACATCTGGTGAAGTTACTACTAAGGGGCGCATAGCTGCTTTGCTGGAGTTAGGGTCAGGGTTTAACCCTGAGTTCAGTGGTAGAGATAATGTATATATGAATGCTGCCTTATTAGGTTTAAGTAAAGCAGAGATCGACGAGAAATTTGAGAGCATTATTGACTTTGCGGATATTGGGCCGTTTATAGATCAACCTGTAAAAACCTACTCCAGCGGTATGATGGTTCGTCTTGCATTTGCGGTTCAGGCACAGATCGAACCGGATATCTTAATAGTCGATGAAGCTCTAGCAGTTGGTGATGCAAAGTTTCAAGCAAGGTGTTTTGAACGATTAAAACAGCTTAAGCAGAGTGGCACCAGTATCCTATTAGTGACACACTCAACTGAACAAATAGTAACGCACTGTTCTAAAGCAGTGTTAATTGATAGCGGAGTGGTTATGGATATTGGGGAGCCCAGACAGGTCACTAATTACTATCTTGATTTACTATTTGGTCGCAGCGTAAAATCTAAGGCGAAGCAAAACCAACCCCTTGAAACAGTACAGAATGTATGCAGTGACGACGTCGTTACTCTTAACCAAAGTGAAGATGTCTTTTTAGGCCGTCCCAATTCAAATAGTTTAAGTTATCGTTGGGGAGATCGAAAAGCAATTATTCTGGATTACATACTTTCTTGTGAAGGCATCAATTATCCCCCAGCACTGAGATCAGGAAGTAATATAGAACTGTCGATGTCAGTACGGTTTATAGAAGAGATCTTTCGTCCGATTATTGGATTTACAGTAAAAAACAAAGAGGGTGTCACTGTATATGGTACTAACTCGGAGTTACTAGAATTTGAAGACGTAATGTCTACAGGTTCAAAAGGTAGTGTCGAGATTATTAATATGAGTTTCACATGCAATCTTGCACCTGGTGACTATTTTATATCCTTGGGAATTGCGAGCAAAGCATCAGAAGATGTCGAACCACATGACCGACGCTATGATGCTATCCATATACAGGTTGAACCTGATAAGACAATGTTCGGATTGTCAAATATGAATTTAAAAATGAATAAGCTTTCAGGGGATGAGTAAATAATGTCCAGCCTTTTTAATACTCGGAAATACTCCTTAAACGATGATATCAAAGTCTATTGCAATAACGAATACAAAAGTATCAACTATAGCGATGGAGATAGCATTGAACAAAAAATCTATGAAATTATTAGTAACACCAATGACTTAAGTGTTCTTTCAACTGAATTAAGAAGTCATTGTGTTGATTGGCCTACTGTCTATCATCTTGGTTCAGAAAGAGCGAATATCCTGAGACCATTTGAAAGTCTACTTAAAGGGGTTGATGTACTTGAAATTGGTGCAGGATGCGGTGCTATTACTCGTTTTCTTGGGGAAAGTGGGGCGAATGTATTAGCTGTGGAGGGATCTCTTAGACGGGCCAAAATAGCACGTTCTCGTACCAGAGATTTAGATAATGTAACTGTTCTCGCAGAAAAATTTGCTGATCTTGAAACAGACCATAAGTTTGATGTTATCACGTTAATTGGCGTTCTCGAGTATGCGAATTTGTTCACTACAAGTGATACTCCAACAAAAACGATGCTGGATGATGTATATAGTTACCTTAAACCAAATGGTAGGTTAATTATTGCAATTGAAAATCAACTGGGCTTAAAATACTTTGCTGGTGCACCTGAAGATCATAAATGGAAAGTGATGTATGGTATCGAAGGACGTTATACTAAAAATGATCCAGAGACTTTTGGTAAGCATAAGTTACAAAGCATTCTGAAAAGTGCTAATTTCAACTCTCTACAATTTTTTGCTCCATTCCCGGACTATAAAACGGCAAACTCAATTGTTACTGAGAGTGCGTACCGGCATAACTCATTCAATGCAGCAGCTTTTGCAATAGAAAATTCTCTTAAAGATCATCAATTACCAAGCCATCTACTTTTCTCACAGGAAAAAACATGGAAAGTAATACATGATAATAATCTTGGACTGGAATTTGCGAACTCATTTCTAATTGTTGCAAGTCCTTTAGAAGATCCCCACCTTGTTGTTGAATCTGAATATTTAGCATTTCACTATAGTACCTCAAGGCTCAAAAATTTCTGTAAGCAAAGTCATTTTATCTCTGATGGTGATGATAAAATAAAGATTAAAACGTATCGATGTGCTGCGGAATTTAAGGATAAAGAAAAAAATGGCTCATTAATTAATAATATTAAAGCTGAGGATGACTATTTAGTAGGAATGTCGCTAAATGAGAAAATATCACAAATAGTTTCTAGTGAATATTGGTTGTTAGATGATTTCATTAATATTTTAAAAAAATATTTGGTGTTTGTCTACGGTTTAAAAAATCAAGGCTCGAGTGATTTTGACCCTGAATGGTTGGCAAATACAGTTTCCGGGGAATTAATTGACTGTATTCCGCAAAATATAATCGTTTCGGAGTCAGATTTTGAGACATGGTGCTTAATTGATCAAGAATGGATTTATGAAGGTGAGGTGTCGTTAGCTTGGTTGTTATTTAGAGTATTATTAATTACTGTTCAGTCAAATACTCGCTTTGGGTATAATGAGCAAGTTAATGATCTGACTAGGCGAGAGTTTTTCGAATTATGTTATAAATCATTAGGTTTTAATATTACACCTGAAGACCTCGAAAGATGCGCTGATTTTGAATCTGAATTCCAGAGTTTGGTATCTGGCCGAAACAAAGCTAATTTAGGTAACTGGTATTCTTCACAGATTATTAAAAGTAGAAGCTATATTGATGAAGCAGAGCGTTTTAGAAACGTCGGTATGCTTCTTGCTGCCCAGAAAGAGCAGATCGAAAATCAAACAATCGAATTGTCAGAATTCAATACCAGCGTTGAGCGCCTGGTATTAGCTGAATCGTTGCTCGTTAAGGAAGTAGAACAATTTAAACTCGAAATAGATCAACATAAACTCGAAGTAGAACAACATAAACTCGAAGTAGAACAATATAAGATTAACGTAGAGTTGATGCGGGCATCGCTTAGTTGGAAGGTAACAAAACCGTTGAGAATGGTGAGAATGTTGGCTAAAATTCCATATGAAGGTAAAATAGCTAACTGGTTAAGAAATAAAAAGCAGTTAGGCGGTTATTTAGTAAAACGTATTCAAGGGGGAGTAAAAAGACATGGTCTTATTAATGCAATCCCTCTGGCTATAAAAACAGCCGGGAATTTATCTGTTAATCATTTTAAAAAAATCCAAAAAAGTAAATTGTATCAGCAAAGAATTAACGAACTCGAAAAATTTATTCTTAACGAAAAAAATTACATTGACCTTTTCCATGTACCGATGGGATGGCACACACCGCTGTTTCAAAGATTTCAGCATATTTCGTTGCAGGCGGCTCGACTTGGTGGGTTGGCTATTTACGGTGGGCACATTCAGGTTGATAAAAAACTATTTGTTTATGAACGCGAAGATAGCAATGTGATTGTCTTCGATGCACTCGACAGCGTGCTAAATGAAAAAATAAAGAAAGCGTTGAAATCAAATACACTTGCGCAAAAAGTTGTAAGAATACAATCAATCGATCTCGCAACTACAATAGAAGATATCTTGGAATTCCAAGATATGGGATTCAAGGTTGTATATGAGTATATTGATGAAATAACAGAAGAGATTGTTGGCGATTTTCCGGATACGATTATAAATCGTCATAAATGGATACTTGAGAATGAGTCGGTTTTTGTTGTTGCTACAGCAACTAAATTGTTCGAAGAAGTAGCAAACCATCGAACTAAAAATATGCTGTTATCAACCAATGGTGTTGATATCGAACACTGGCATGTTACTGCAAATAATCCTCCTGAAGATATTAAACCATTATTGGCTAATAAGAAAACTATTGTTGGTTACCATGGGGCTTTAGCTAAATGGATAGATTATGATTTATTGAAGAGAATAGCTGATGTTGATGGCTTACAACTGTTATTAATCGGATATGAACACGACAATTCGTTTAGAGACAGCGGATTAGCAGAAAGGGAAAATGTTTACTTCCTTGGTAGTAAGTCTTATTTTGAACTTCCACAATATGCCTGTTATTATGACGTAGGGATATTGCCATTTAAAAAGTATAAGTTAACTGAATCAGTATCACCGGTTAAATTGTTTGAGTACATGGCATTACGTAAACCTGTTGTTACAACAGACCTTGTGGAGTGCCTGAAATATAAAAGTTGTCTTGTGGCTGGGTCGATGAACTACGATAACTTTATAGAAAACATACAAAAAGCCATCAATTTAAAAAATGATCAAGATTATCTCAGTACATTAGATGCTGAAGCGTTGAGTAACTCATGGCAATCAAAAACACTTGAATATCTGGAATTAGCCGGAGTCAATGTTAATAAAAATATTGAAGGTAAGTATAAATGAATCGCAAGTTATATCAGTTAGTAAGAAAAGTTTATTGGAAGCTACCATTTAGTGATGAAACTAAAGAAGCTATCGTAGGGCGTGTAAGAAGAGCCATACGTAATGCAAAACAACAACCTAATAGTACAGCCAATGACTTTGTTGATACGACTAAAGATGATTACATACATCAGATACTAAGTTCTGCAAAACCTGCCTCTTCTGAATACGTGGCCGAAAGTATGGACCATTTTGAACGTAAAGAAGGTGATGCGAAAATAATTGCTTACTATCTTACGCAATTTCACCCTAACCCCGAAAATGATGAATGGTGGGGGAAGGGGGTTACAGAATGGAATAATGTTTGTCGCGCTAAGCCACAATTTGTTGGACATTCCCAGCCACGGTTGCCTGGCGAGCTAGGATTTTATGATCTACGTTTGAAAGAGAATATGCTTAGACAAGTGGAACTCGCTAAAAATTACGGTGTCTACGGTTTTTCTTTTTACTATTACTGGTTTGATGGCGCAAGGTTGCTTGAAAGACCACTAGACTTGTTTATGAGTAACCCTGATATTGATTTCCCATTTTCGTTATGCTGGGCAAATGAGTCTTGGACGCGCCGTTTTGATGGTACCTGTGGTGAAATTCTGATGAAGCAGAGCGATAGTGTTGATAGCTATAAAACCTTCATTGAGAGTGTCATTCCTTACATGCAGGATCCGCGCTATATCAAGGTTGGTGGAAAACCGCTGTTGACAGTATATCGCCCATCCTTTATTCCTGACTGTAAAAATGTTCTTCAGCACTGGAGGAATAAATGTAATGAGGCGGGAGTGGGAGATATTCATCTTGTAGGCGTGAAAGAGCATACTTGGGAGCATGATCTTCTGGCTATAGGATTTGATGCGCAAAGTGAATTTCATCCCGGCACTTTGTTCAAACACTGTAGTGATATAACTCATTCAATAAAATTTGTTCAGCCGAAATTTGAAGGTTTAGTCCTAGATTATGAAGATATTGTAGTTAATAAAAAATATTTTAAATATAATTATGACCGTTTGTATCGTGCTGTAATGCCAATGTGGGATAATACTGCGCGTCGCGATAACAAAGGAATGATATTCCATAAATCGACTCCAGCACTCTATAAAAATTGGCTTCAGGATGTGATTGTCGAAGCCAATGAGCGTACTGATGTTGAAGATAAGTTGATCTTTATCAATGCCTGGAATGAATGGGGTGAAGGTGCATATCTTGAGCCTGATAGGGAGTATGGCTATGCTTATTTGCAGGCTACTCGTGATGCGGTTGAATCTTCTCGATATAAAAAATAGGATTTAGATATGTTTGGTAAAAAAGTTATGTGTGTAATTGGTACACGTCCGGAAGCCATTAAAATGGCTCCGGTTGTAAATGCTTTTAAACAAGCTACCGATTTTGAGGTGTGCGTGTTAGCTACTGCACAACACCGAGATCTTTTGGATCAAGCCTTATCTTTATTTGATATCAAGAGCGATTACGACCTTAATATTATGCAGCCGGGACAGAGCTTACCAGAGTTAACAGCTCGTTTGATGGTTGGTATTGATAAAACTTTAACCGATGTAAAACCAGATTTGGTGATCGCGCAAGGAGATACAACGACGGTATTTGTAACAGCGCTTGCATGTTTCTATCAAAAAATCCCCTTTGCTCACCTCGAGGCAGGCCTAAGGACGCATGATCTTTACTCTCCATACCCTGAAGAAGCCAATAGAATCCTAGCTGGTAACTTAGCATGTTTACATTTTTCCCCAACAGAGGTCTCTCGTAGTAATTTGCTTCGAGAGGCGATCAACTCGGAGAAGATTTTTGTCATAGGCAATACTGTTATTGATGCTTTACTCTCAACAGCAGAAAAAAATTTCCCAATTGGAGTAGATATTCCAGAAGGCATGCGTATGGTTCTTGTGACATCACATCGCCGCGAGAATTTTGGCCAGCCAATTATCAATACTTGTAAAGCTATCCTTGAGCTAGTAAATAAGTATGACGATATTTTTGTTGTATTTCCGGTTCATCCAAATCCAAATATTCGTAAGGTTACGGATGAATATCTCCAGAATCATCCACGTATTAAGCTAATAGCACCTTTTGATTACGGTCCGTTTGTCTCTGCTATGAAAAAGGCACATATCATTTTGACAGATTCCGGCGGTGTTCAGGAAGAAGCTCCAGCACTTGGTAAACCGGTATTGGTGCTCAGACGAGATACAGAAAGGCCTGAAGCAGTTACTGAAGGCGTTGTTAAACTCATTGGCACTGAAATGAATGATATTGTCGAACAGGTATCTATCCTACTTGATGACCAATCAGCTTATCAGGCGATGGCCAAGGGTGCTTCACCTTATGGTGATGGAAAATCGAGCGACAGAATTGTTAAAATTGTTCGTAGTTATTTTGGAATAATTTCCGAATGAAGCTAGTATATCTATCTCCAGTACCCTGGAATAGTATGAGTCAAAGGCCCCATTTCTTTATCCAGCATGCTTTTCATGCTGGAGTAAAAGAAATTATTTGGGTTGAACCTTATCCCGGTAGGTTACCAAATTTAGGCGACCTTATCCCTGGTAGGCATGCCAGGGAACCAGCGAGTAAACGTACTTTTATTAACTTTACAGTAGTACCTGTTCCAGCTGTATTTCCAATTGAACCCTTTCATTTGTTATTTAAACTTTTTAATAAAGGTTCATTGGAGTTTGTTAAAAAGCAAGTGAATGAATTTAAAGATGAAAATACAATACTTGTAATTGGGAAACCTAGTCTTTTGGCTCTGGAGTTATCTAAGCAATCTGGTTGGAAAAGTATTTTCTTTGATGCAATGGACAATTATCCTGCCTTTTTTAAAGGTTATTCATCTTTTAGTATGGCTAACATAGAAAAAAAAATTGCTTCTACTGTTAATACAGTAATATGTACTAGTCATCCGTTACAGGAAAAATTTTCAAGATTTACTAATGTTGAGCTTTGCTTAAACGCATGTACTTCTGATTTCGTTACTGGACTGCGCCGGGAAAGGATTGAAAGCGGGAAGGGGGTTGTGTTTGGGTATGTTGGAACAATTGCGAGCTGGTTTGACTGGAGCTGGGTTATTGAGCTGGCTGAACTTAACCCATCATCAAAAATCCGTTTAATTGGGCCACTCAAAACGCTAAAGCCCATTAATCTACCGAAGAATATTCTGATAGAGAAAGCTATCTCTCATGATGAGGTTCCGATTGTATTGTCACACATAGATGTTGGGTTAATACCATTCCAAATCAATGATATTACTAGGTTTGTTGATCCAATAAAATTTTATGAGTACTCGGCAAAAAAGATACCGTTACTTTCAACTCGATTCGGTGAGATGTTTTGGCATAATAAAAAAATAGAAGGCCATAGGACGGATTGTCCATTTAAGGTTCCAAACGATACACTTTATTTTTGTGAAGATAGTCTTGAAAGTGTTACATGGGAAGATCGATTTTCTGAACTTTTCCCAAAAATATTCGTATAGTGTATTTGCTATGAGTGTATTAATGAACAATGTTACTGAATTAACTATTTCATTAGTTGTTTATAAGCCTGAGCTTAATCAATTGAATGATACTCTTACTAGCCTAGTCACAAGCTTAGATAATGCAGGGAGCATTTATCACCTTTATGTAATTGATAATAGTCCAGATGAATATCAATCTGGACTATCAACGGAGTATATTGGTCGCTATTTTAAGCACGTTGATTTTACCTATTCAAAAAATGCTACGAATGTCGGTTTTGGTAGCGCACACAACCAGGCATTAGACGTACAGTCGGATTACCATCTTATTATTAACCCTGATTTGATAATAAGTAGAGATGCGATTGTTAATGCAATCCAGTTTATGCATAATAACTCACGTTGTGGTCTTATTACACCTTATGCAAAATGGACCGATGGAACGGTCCAGAGGTTATGTAAAGAGTATCCCTCGGTATTGGTTCTTTTATTGAGAGGATTTGCTCCAGCATTCATGAAAAAAATATTTTATAAGTTATTAAAGAACTATGAAATGGTAGATGTTATCAATAGCAATGAAGTTTATTGGAATCCGCCAATGGTAAGCGGATGCTTCATGTTTTTCAAAACCGATGTATGGAAAAAATGTCAGGGTTTTGATCGCCGGTATTTTTTATATTTCGAAGATTTCGATTTAAGCATTAGAGCTAAACAGTTCTGCGATATTGCTTATGTACCTTCAGTTGAAGTTATTCATCATGGTGGCTATGCTGCACGTAAGGGATTGAAACATATTATCTTGTTCTTTAGATCAATGATTTCATTTTTTAGGATTCATCATTGGCGTTGGTTTTAATATTAACTTAACCTGTGTATGGCTTATGGTTTTAATAAGAATAATATGTAATGAAATATAATATAAACGATCTGCACATCATGAATAATCAACTTGTGAGATTTTGCATTATTGGTTTTGTGAATACGATTACCACTATGTTGATAATTTTTACATTGATGCATATAGGTATTCCGATGTTTATTTCAAACGGTTTGGGATATATCGCTGGTATTGTAATTAGTTTTTTCATGAATTCGAAATTTACTTTTTTGGTAGGTATAAAGTTAACTCGATTTATAAAATTCTTGGTTACTGTTGCAATTTCGTACGGACTTAATATCTTAACTATAAAGTATGCGATTGATTTTCTGTCTTTCAATGAATATCTGTCTCAATTTTCAGGTATGGTAATCTATACAACCTCTTGTTTTGTAATTAATAAGCTATGGGCGATGAAATGACTCTGGGAAAAAAGAAACATCCTTTGCTTGCTATTGTTGTGCCTTGCTATAATGAAAGTGATATGTTTTCGATGTGCCTATCTCAATTGAGGGATGTCATTCATTCTTTGGTTGAGACTGAGCGTGTATCAGCAGATAGCTATGTGTTATTTGTTGATGATGGCAGTCGAGATGATACTTGGGAAAAAATTAACACTGCTTCTCTTGAATTCGAAAATGTCCGTGGTTTGAAGTTATCCCGTAATAAGGGGCATCAACTTGCTTTAAGAGCAGGGTTAAGATTTTCTGATGCTGATATTACCATTAGTATTGATGCTGATCTACAAGACGATGTCACTGCTATAACTAAAATGGTTGATGAGTATCATAATGGCTATGAGATTGTTTATGGTGTTAGAGATGACAGAACGACGGATAGCTTTTTCAAGCGAAATACAGCTGCATTGTTCTATAAATTGATGGGCAGACTTGGAGTTCATCAAATCGAGCAACATGCTGACTATCGATTAATGGGGCGAAATGCATTAAATGCATTTCTCGATTTTAAAGAAAAAAATTTGTATATCCGTGGAATTATCCCTTTATTAGGTTTTAAAAGCACAACAGTTCTTTACTCAAGAAAAGCACGTCTTGCTGGTGAGTCGAAGTATCCACTAAAGAAGATGTTGTCACTTGCGCTTGATGGAATTACCTCTCTATCAGTAAAACCTCTTCGTATTATCTCATCGTTAGGTTTTTTGGTTTCTTTAGTCTCATTTGTTATTGGTTCTACGGCATTAATGCAAAAATTATTAGGTCATACCATTGAAGGGTGGGCCTCTGTAATGGTTGGCTTGTTCTTTATGGGAGGCGTTCAACTTTTGTGTATTGGAATATTGGGTGAGTATATCGGTAAAATTTATGTAGAAGTAAAAAACCGACCATCTTATTTTATTGAGAAGTGTACGTGGATTCAATCGGACCTTAATGATGAGCATGATTGACCTTGAAAATCATAAATATCAATATTGTCATTATATTAATTTTTGTGCCTGCAAGGGATTTTTGTGTGCTTTGGCTATCTGATGCTTATGGAGAGTATTCCTTAAATGAGAAAGATGTTTGCGTTTATTAACTTCACAAGTGTTTTTGTTTTGTTCTTATTTGTAGGGTTTATTGTATCATTAAATGTTTTATCACTAAACTCTGCATATATTACGCACTATTTCAATTTCCTAGGTATCGGACTTGTATTCCTTTTTATTGTTGTTCTGACTTTTTTTATCAATAAATCAGATAGTGTGCTCCATCAAACCAATCATGTATGGATAATATTTATTCTTAGTCTGACTACAAAATTAATATTTGTAATGCTTGTGAATAGCAAGCCAGAAAGCGACTTTGAAACAATTTTTCAGACTGCAGGTATGTATGCTGATGGTACGGTTAACACCTTTAATGTTGGACCTGGTGGTTATTATGATATATGGGCATATCAATCGGTATATACTTTATACCAAGCATTAGTTCTTTATCTATACCACTCTATTGATGCTTTGATGCTTTTGAATGTTTTTTTCATGGCAGGACCTTCTGTGATGATATACAAAATATGCAGCACGATCTTTTCTCATAAAATCGCCTTTGTTACTGCATGTTTGTACTCACTATATCCGGAAATGATTTTTTATTCTCCGTTGCTGTCAAATCAGCACTTATCTACTTTTTTGTTTTACTTGGCATTTATTTCCTCCTTAAAAATAATTACATCTCGTTAGTTTTCTCAGGTATTTTTTTAGCGTTGGCTGATCTAATGCGACCAGAAATCATTATTGTCTTAGTTGCAGCTTTTTTTGTTTGATTGTTGGATGTGTTCGTTACGACCGAAACAATGTGGTAAGGGAATTTTCAAAATTTAATATAGTTCTTTTTATTTATATCATCATTCATTTACTGACCAGTTCCGTAATCAAATTATCCGGTGTTAATCAATATGGAATTGATAACAGAAACCCTGAATGGAAATTTATGGTTGGTCTTGATAAAGAACATCTTGGCGCGTGGAATACTTCTCATGTTAATATTTTAGCGATGGAAGATGCCTCAGAACGAAAAAAAGAAATTATTGATTATGTTAAGGCAACGTACAAAACCCCTCAGGATGTGGCGAGTTTTGTGTTTGATAAGCAATCTTTCATGTGGTCCTCACCAAGCCCAGTTTATTTTACATTTAATGATGGTGAACTTACCAGGACGGTGAAGTTATTCGGAAAAGAACATTACATGAACGATTTGGTTAATATTTTCATTTCTGTTGACAAGATTTACTACACATTTATACTTGGTTTGTTTTTAATCAGTGTAGCTGATGTATTTCTCTCAATGATTAGAGGTGTTCAACCTTCAAAAGAGTTATATTTTATTATGATGGTGTGTTTGGTTAATTTCATGATTTATCTTCTTATTAAGTTCAACCGCGCTATAAGTATTTTGTCATGCCCTTTGTTCTCATTGTTGCGGCCCAAAGTTTAACTTTTTTAAATAAGTTGTGGGTTGGAAGATTAAAAACGCTCACATTAAAAGTCGTCCATTAAAGTGAGCCGTTTTCGATACCAAAAAATAATACCAATTTACTGAATACGTAAATATTGTACTGTTTTCAAAGGTAAGTATCTTCAGTATTTAATGCTACTATCGTAAGCGATTCTTCTGGGTTAACATATTGTTCACTAAAGTCCTGCAGTAATAGTCTACAGGGCGAACCGCACCTGACAGGAGTACATAATGTCTAAGCAACAAATCGGCGTCGTTGGTATGGCTGTGATGGGGCGCAATCTGGCGCTCAACATCGAAAGCCGTGGTTATACCGTGTCCGTTTTCAACCGCTCGCGTGAAAAAACGGAAGAGGTTATCGCCGAGAATCCGGAGAAAAAACTGGTTCCTTGCTATACGGTAAAAGAGTTTGTTGAATCCCTTGAAACGCCTCGTCGTATCCTGTTAATGGTGAAAGCAGGCGCTGGCACTGATGCTGCTATCGACTCCCTGAAGCCATATCTGGATAAAGGTGACATCATTATTGATGGCGGTAATACGTTCTTCCAGGACACTATCCGTCGTAACCGTGAGCTCTCAGCTGAAGGATTTAACTTCATCGGTACCGGCGTCTCCGGTGGCGAAGAAGGTGCGCTGAAGGGACCATCTATTATGCCTGGTGGCCAGAAAGAAGCTTACGAGCTGGTTGCCCCAATCCTGACCAAAATCGCCGCTGTTGCAGAAGATGGTGAACCGTGTGTGACGTATATCGGTGCCGACGGTGCTGGTCACTATGTGAAGATGGTACACAACGGTATTGAGTACGGTGATATGCAACTGATTGCTGAAGCTTACTCATTGTTGAAAGGTGGTTTGAACCTAAGCAACGAAGAGCTGGCTAGCACCTTCACCGAGTGGAATAACGGCGAGCTGAGTAGCTACCTGATCGATATCACCAAAGATATCTTCACTAAAAAAGATGAAGATGGTAAATATTTGGTGGATTTCATCTTGGATGAAGCGGCGAATAAAGGGACGGGTAAATGGACCAGCCAGAGCTCTCTGGATCTCGGTGAACCACTGTCTCTGATTACTGAGTCTGTGTTTGCACGTTACATCTCTTCACTGAAAGATCAGCGTGTTGCTGCCTCTAAAGTCCTGTCCGGTCCTAAAACTCAGCTTGCGGGTGATAAGGCAGAATTTATTGAGAAAGTACGTCGTGCGCTGTACCTCGGTAAGATCGTGTCTTATGCTCAGGGCTTCTCACAGCTGCGTGCCGCATCTGACGAGCATAATTGGGATCTGAACTACGGCGAGATTGCAAAAATCTTCCGTGCGGGCTGCATCATCCGCGCGCAGTTCCTGCAGAAAATCACCGATGCCTATGCTAAAAACCCTGGTATCGCAAACCTGCTGCTCGACCCGTACTTCAAGAACATTGCTGATGAATACCAACAGGCGCTACGTGATGTTGTTGCGTATGCTGTGCAGAATGGTATCCCGGTACCGACATTCTCTGCTGCTGTCGCTTATTACGACAGCTATCGTGCAGAGGTGCTCCCTGCAAATCTGATTCAGGCCCAGCGTGACTACTTCGGTGCGCATACTTATAAACGTACTGATAAAGAAGGTGTTTTCCATACTGAATGGATGGAATAAGTCTTCTGACGTTCACTGGCCCGGTTTTTTGACCGGGCTTTTTTTTATCCCAAATCTTATTGATTTAAGTTGATTGCTTAATTTTTACTTAATATTTCTAGCGTACACTGATAAAGAAAATCTGAATTGTTTTAACCTTCGTTGACACAATATTCAACAAAACGTTAAAACATTATTCTCTTATCAGGATGTACGACATCATGATTAATTATTAAGATAATACTGAGAGCATGAAATGAAAATCACCATTTCTGGTACCGGATATGTTGGCCTGTCAAATGGTCTTCTTATCGCCCAACATCATCAGGTCATTGCTCTGGACATAGTTCCTTCCCGTGTCGAGATGCTAAATAATCGGATATCTCCGATAGTTGATCAAGAAATTGAACAGTATCTGCAATCAAAAGATATAACATTCAGCGCTACCCTGGATAAGCACAAAGCTTATCAGAACGCAGAATTTGTCATTATTGCTACCCCAACAGATTACGATCCCAAAACTAATTATTTCGATACTAGCAGCGTCGAGTCAGTTATACAGGATGTTATTAAAATAAATCCAGATGCAGTAATGGTAATAAAATCGACTGTTCCTGTCGGTTTTACTCAATCGATGCGTCAAAAGTATAGCTCAGACAATATCATCTTTTCCCCAGAATTCCTGCGAGAGGGTAAAGCGCTATATGACAATTTGTACCCTTCACGCATTGTAATTGGTGAACGATCTTCCCGTGCAGAAACGTTTGCTGCACTGCTACAGGAAGGGGCTCTGAAGAAAGATATTCCGACCCTATTTACCGACTCAACCGAAGCCGAAGCTATCAAGCTCTTTGCAAATACCTATCTGGCGATGCGTGTTGCCTATTTTAACGAACTTGATAGCTATGCAGAAACCCTGGGGCTTAATGCTCGACAGATCATCGAAGGGGTTTGTCTGGACCCGCGTATTGGTAACCATTACAACAATCCCTCATTCGGTTACGGTGGATACTGTCTGCCAAAAGACACTAAGCAATTACTCGCCAACTATAAATCTGTACCAAATAATATTATTTCAGCAATCGTTGATGCTAACCGGACGCGAAAAGACTTTATTGCTGATGCAATTATTTCACGAAAGCCAAAGGTCGTCGGTATTTACCGATTGATTATGAAAAGTGGCTCAGATAATTTCCGGGCATCGTCTATCCAGGGTATTATGAAGCGTATTAAAGCGAAAGGTATCCCGGTCATAATCTATGAGCCTGTATTGCCAGATGATAGTTTTTTCAATTCGCGGGTTGAGCGTGATCTGGCTAAATTTAAAAGCGAGTCCGATGTTATAATCTCTAACCGGATGGCCGAAGAACTGTTGGATGTAGCCGATAAAGTCTATACCAGAGATTTATTCGGAAATGATTAAACACTCAGTTAAATAAAGATACCGGCATAGTGCCGGTATCTGTCTATTACTGATGTCTTTTGCGTAAATTCTCAATCACCGTCGTCAGGTCGAGGTCCTGGTCCTGCAGCAGAACCAGCAGGTGATACATCAGATCAGAGGCTTCATTGGTCAGTTCGAAACGATCGTTCACGGTTGCGGCCAGCGCGGTCTCTACGCCTTCTTCGCCTACCTTCTGGGCAATACGTTTAGTGCCGCTGGCATACAGCTTCGCGGTGTAGGAGCTTGCCGGGTCAGCGGTTTTACGTTCGGCCAGTAGTTGCTCCAGTTGATACAGGAACAGCCACTGGTGGCTGGCATCGCCAAAGCAGCTTGAGGTGCCTTTATGGCAGGTCGGGCCAATCGGGTTAACCAGCACCAGCAGGGTGTCGTTGTCGCAGTCGGGCGCGATGCTCACCACGTTCAGGAAGTGACCGGAGGTTTCACCCTTGGTCCACAGGCGCTGTTTGGTCCGCGAGAAAAAGGTCACTTTGCCGCTTTCAACCGTTTTATCCAGTGCTTCCGGGTTCATATAACCCAGCATTAGTACCTCACCGGAAACCGCATGCTGCACGATGACTGGCATCAGTCCGTCG
This sequence comes from Citrobacter sp. Cb023, assembly GCF_030336805.1. Classification (NCBI taxonomy): domain Bacteria; kingdom Pseudomonadati; phylum Pseudomonadota; class Gammaproteobacteria; order Enterobacterales; family Enterobacteriaceae; genus Citrobacter; species Citrobacter sp. Cb023. The sequence goes on from NZ_JAOWCV010000034.1 coordinate 394,736, forward strand.
GTTTTTTCCCAGTCCAGCTCGCGGCATTGTTGCTTCGTTAACATATCCTGATCTCCACGCCCTGTGTTGCCAGGTACGCTTTTAATTCGCCAATATTAATAATTTGCTTGTGAAAGACGGAGGCGGCAAGCGCGCCGTCAACGTCGGCGTCCCGGAATGCTTCAAGGAAGTGTTCCATGGTGCCCGCGCCGCCGGACGCGATCAGCGGTACGTGGCACACGTCGCGCACTTTTTTCAGTTGCTCCAGATCGTAGCCGTTACGCACGCCGTCCTGGTTCATCATGTTCAGGACGATTTCACCTGCGCCGCGTTTTTGTACTTCCTGCACCCAGTCCAGCGTTTCCCACTGCGTGATGCGGGTACGGCTTTCATCCCCGGTATATTGGTTAACATGATATTTGCCGGTTTCGGCGTCATACCAGGTATCAATGCCTACCACGATACACTGCACGCCGAAGCGGTCCGCCAGGCGGGTGATAAGCTCCGGTTCGGCCAGCGCCGGGGAGTTGATAGAGATTTTATCCGCCCCGAAGGAGAGGATTCGCGCCGCATCGTCGATGGATTTAATGCCACCGGCAACGCAGAACGGAATATCGATCACTTCCGCCACGCGAGATACCCAGCTTTTATCCACTACGCGGCCATCGCTGGAGGCGGTGATATCGTAGAACACCAGTTCATCTGCGCCTTCATCGGCATAGCGTTTTGCCAGCGGGACAATGTCACCAATAATCTCGTGATTGCGAAACTGGACGCCTTTTACCACCTGTCCATCACGAACGTCCAGACAAGGAATTATGCGTTTTGCCAGCATTGAATGGCCTCCTCAACGGTGAACTTACCTTCCAGCAGGGCGCGTCCGACGATCACGCCGCGTACGCCGGTTCCACGCAGGGCTGCTACGTCCTCGATCCCGCCAATGCCGCCAGATGACTGGAATGCTACCTGCGGATATTTGGCGCACACTTCTTCATAAAGCGCGACGTTTGAGCCAGCCAGCGTACCGTCGCGGGAGATATCGGTGCACAGCACGTGCTTCAGGCCGACGGGTAAATAGGTCTCAACCAGTTCTTCCAGAGAAACCCCGGAATCTTCCTGCCAGCCGCTAACCGCTACCTGTTTATTACCGCGCTCGTCAATACGAACGTCCAGCGCCAGTACCAGCGCGTCGGCTCCAAAACGGGCAAACCAGCTTTTGACGACTTCGGGGGATTTTACTGCCGTCGAACCTACCACCACGCGCGCCACGCCTGCGTCAAGCAGCGCCGCAACGTCCGATTCAGTACGCACGCCACCGCCAACCTGTACCGGAACATTGACACCAGCGACCAGCGTTTTAATCAGCGAGATCTGCCGCTGCGCCGGGTCTTTCGCGCCAGTTAAATCAACCAGGTGCAGTACTTCGGCACCCTGAGCTGCGTAATCCTGTAAACGGGGGAGAGGATCATTGCCATAATCACGTTGCGTTGCGTAATCGCCCTGATGAAGACGCACCACCGTGCCGTCGATTAAATCTAATGCCGGAATAATCATTACATCTCCAGAAAGTTTTTCAGCAACTGCGCCCCAGCCGCGCCCGAGCGTTCAGGGTGAAACTGCACGCCAAAGAAATTGTCCTTTTGTACTGCCGCTGTAAACGGTTCGCCGTAATGGCACTGGGCGATGGTCCACGGGTTCACCGGCATAGCATAGCTGTGTACAAAGTAGAAATATGCGCCATCTTCAATGCCCTGGAACAGACGATTTCCCGCCTGCGGATAGACGCGATTCCAGCCCATATGCGGCAGCGGCAGACCGAAATCGGTCATCTTCGGAACGTCCTGCTCAATAATGCCCAGCAGAGAGACACCGTTACTCTCTTCGCTGCGACGGCCAAGCAGTTGCATGCCTAAGCAGATCCCCAGTACCGGTTGCGTACAGGCTTTAATCAGTTCAATCAGTTCACGCTCGTGCAACTGGTCCATAGCCGCCTGGGCGGTACCGACGCCCGGCAGAAACAGTTTATCGGCACGCAGCACCACGTCCGGGTCACGGCTGACAACCGGGTCGTATCCATGGCGCGCGACGGCGGATTTCACCGAGTGCAGATTGGCGCAGCCGGTATCAAGGATCACCACGTTCATTACAGCACTCCTTTTGAGGAGGGCAGCGTATCGCCTTCTACGCGAATAGCCTGACGCAGCGTACGACCAAAGGCTTTAAACAGGCTCTCCACACGGTGGTGGTCATTTTTCCCTTTGGTTTTCAGGTGCAAGGTGACACCCATGGTGTAAGAGAGTGAACGGAAGAAGTGTTCAATCATCTCTGTGCTCAGATCGCCAACGCGCTGGTAGGTAAACTCCGCGCGGTATTCCAGGTGCGGACGCCCCGAGATATCCAGCGCGCAACGTGCCAGGCACTCGTCCATCGGCAGCACAAAACCAAAACGGTTGATACCGCGTTTATCGCCTAATGCCAGCCTTAAGGCTTCACCCAGCGCCAGACCGGTATCTTCAACGGTGTGGTGATCGTCAATATACAGATCGCCTTTGACGGCAATCTCCATGCGAAAACCGCCGTGGGTGGCGATTTGATCCAGCATGTGGTCAAAGAAGCCAACGCCGGTATTGATTTTGCTACGGCCTTCGCGGTCCAGCCAGACTTTGACGTCAATCTGCGTCTCTTTGGTATTACGCTCAACGTGCGCGTAACGGTCTCGTTTGGTCAACTGCTCACCGATCATCGCCCAGTTCAGGGTGTCGCGGTGGTAGCGTAATCCGCTAATGCCCATGTTTTCTGCGAGCTGAATATCGGTCGCCCGATCACCAATGACGTAGCTGTTTGCCACATCCATGGCCTGTTCAACCAGATACTGCTCAACCAGTTTCACTTTTGGCTTACGGCAATCACACGCGTCCGCTGGCAGGTGCGGGCAGATCAGCACCTCATCAAATGCTACGCCCTGAGAGGTGAATATTTGCATCATCAGGTTATGCGGACCGTCAAAATCGGCCTGCGGGAAGCTCTGCGTACCGAGTCCATCCTGGTTAGTAATCATCACCAGCTTAAAGCCAGCTTTTTGCAGCTTCAGCAAAACGGGAACGACGTCCGGCTCGAAGGCGAGTTTGTCAAAGCGATCGACCTGAAAGTCACTTAGCGGTTCTGAAATCAGGGTTCCATCACGGTCAATAAAAAGATACTTCTGGCTCATACTTGCTCCGCACGTAAGGCGTCAATGACGCGCTGGCTCTCTTCGCGGGTTCCGACAGTAATTCGCAGACAGCCGCTTAATGAAGGTTGTTTATTCTGATCTCGTAAGATAATGCCCTGATCCCACAAAGATTTAAATACGCTGCTTGATGCGGTGAAGCGCGCCAGAACATAGTTGGTTTCAGAGTCGAAAACCTGCTCTACACAGCGAATGGTTTTCAGGTTCTCCACCAGATACTGACGCTCTAGCAGGATCTGCTCTACGCGTTGGCGCATGGCGGAAATCCCTTGTGGCGTCAGCGCCTGGGCGGCAATATCCGCTACCGGGGTAGAAAGCGGGTAGGGGGCAATCACCTTTAACAGCAGATTGATTACCTCTTCATTCGCCAGCGTAAATCCGCAGCGTAAACCGGCGAGAGCAAACGCTTTAGACAGCGTACGTAATACTGCCAGATGCGGATACTCAGACAGCCAGCCTGCCAGCGTGGCCTGAGGACAAAATTCAATATAGGCCTCATCAGCGACCACGATGGCTTTACCCTGCGTCATTTCGAGCAGTGAACGTAGGTCCTGCGGATTTATCAGCTGGCCGGTTGGGTTATTGGGGCTGCATACGTAGACCACTTTCACGCCATCAAGCTTGTCCGCGATGCCTTGTAAATCCAGCTGCCAGTTATCCAGGGTCGGGACGGTGCGGCATTCAACGCCAATCGTTTCGGCGCTGACGCTGTACATGCCGTAAGTCGGCGGACAGTAGAGAATTGCATCTTTACCGGGTTCGCAAAAAGCGCGCACCAGCAGTTCGATCCCTTCATCTGCACCGCGGCTGACCAGCACCTGCTCTGGTTTGACGCCAGCATACTGCGCGTAATTCTCAATTACGGCTTTCGGCTGACACTCCGGATAGCGGTTCAGCGTCTGCTGGCGTAGCTGGAACTCAACGGCGGTTGGGTACTCATTCGCGTTGAGCCAGACGTCCCCGTTACCGCCAAGACGACGGGCAGACTGATAGGGCGTTAACTCGCGAACATTCTTACGGGCTAAATCAGTGACGCTGAGAAAGTTGTCAGTGCTCATGCTTGCTCCTTCAGGGCGTTAACGCGCAGGGTGACGGCATTTTTGTGGGCAGTCAGTCGTTCAGCCGCGGCCAGTGTTTCAATGGTGGAGGCCAGGGCAGAGAAACCTTGGGGAGTTAATTCCTGTACCGTCATCCGTTTCTGGAAATCAGCCAGCCCAAGGCTTGAGCAGGTTGCGGTATAGCCGTAGGTCGGAAGAACGTGGTTGGTGCCGGAAGCATAGTCGCCAGCCGACTCAGGAGACCAGTCACCCAGGAAGACCGAACCAGCGCTGGTGATATCGTCAACCAGTTCACGCGCGTTACGGGTCTGAATAATCAGGTGCTCCGGGCCGTAGGCGTTAGAGATGGCCACGCATTGCTCAAGGTCTCTGGCGACGATCAGTCGACTGGCGGCGAGCGCCTGACGTGCGGTGTCGGCGCGGGAAAGCTCGGCAAGCTGGCGTTCAACGGCTTTAGCCACGCCTTCGGCCAGCGTAGCGTCTGGCGTCAGCAGGATAACCTGCGAGTCGGGGCCGTGTTCGGCCTGAGAGAGCAGGTCGGAAGCAACAAAGTCAGGCGTCGCGCCGCTGTCGGCAATAACCAGCACTTCAGACGGGCCCGCAGGCATGTCGATAGCCGCGCCGTCAAGACGTTGGCTGACCTGACGTTTGGCTTCGGTCACATACGCATTGCCTGGCCCGAAGATTTTATCGACCTTAGGAATAGATTTGGTACCCAGCGCCAGCGCGGCAATGGCCTGCGCGCCGCCCACGTTGAACACCTCTTTTACGCCACACAGTTGCGCGGCGTAGAGGATTTCATCGGCAATCGGCGGCGGTGAGCAGAGCACTACTTTTTTGCAGCCGGCGATACGCGCCGGGGTCGCCAGCATTAATACGGTCGAGAATAGCGGTGCCGATCCCCCAGGAATATACAGCCCCACGGAGGCGATAGGGCGAGTAACCTGCTGGCAGCGCACGCCAGGCTGAGTTTCAATATCCACCGGCGGCAGGATTTGCGCGGTGTGGAACGCATCAATATTACGCACCGCCGCCTGCATGGCTTGTTTCAGCTCGTCGCTCAGGCGGCTACTGGCTTGCTGAATTTCTTCTTCGGTGACGCGCAGCGCGCCGACCTCGGTTTTGTCAAACTTAGCACTGTATTCACGCAGCGCCCGGTCGCCGTTATTTTTGACGTTCTCAAGAATCTCGGCCACCGTACGGCTGATGCTTTCAGAGGCGGATATCGCCGGGCGCATCAGCAGTTCGCGCTGCTGCTCGGGGCTACAGCTATTCCAGTCGATCAGGGTATTGAAGCTCATGGCTATCACTCCATCATCTTCTCAATCGGCAGCACCAGAATGGAGCTGGCGCCGAGCGCTTTCAGTTTTTCCATCGTTTCCCAGAACAGCGTTTCGCTGCTGACCATGTGCATGGCTACGCGCTGCTGGTCACCCGCCAGTGGCAGAATGGTAGGGCGCTCAGCGCCAGGCAGCAGGGCGATGACTTCGTCCAGACGTTCGCTCGGCGCGTGCATCATGATGTATTTTGATTCACGTGCCTGAATAACCCCCTGAATACGGGTCAGCAGTTTGTCGATCAGTTGTTGCTTGGCTTCGGCCATTTCGCCGTCGCGCTGAATCAGGCAGGCTTTAGAGCGGTAAATCACTTCCACTTCACGCAGACCGTTGGCTTCAAGCGTGGCTCCGGTTGACACCAGATCGCAAATCGCATCAGCCAGACCTGCGCGGGGAGCGACTTCTACAGAGCCGTTTAACAGACAGGATTTAAACGACACCCCTTTTTGATCAAGATAACGTTTAAGCAGGTGTGGGTAAGAGGTAGCGATACGCTTACCGTTCAGCGCTGCCGGGCCATCCCAGGCTTCATCAACCGGGGTAGCCAGCGAAAGACGGCAGCCGCCGAAGTCCAGACGACGCAGGGTAAAATAGCGCGGATCTTCACCCTGGGCCCGGCGGTTGAGCAGTTCCTCTTCGAGAACGTTTTCCCCGATGATGCCGAGATCTACGACGCCGTCCATCACCAGACCCGGAATATCGTCATCACGCACGCGCAGAATATCGATCGGCATATTCTCAGCCATCGCGATCAGGCGCTGGGTGTGAAGATTAATTTTAATGCCGCAACGGGCCAGCAATTCGCGTGAATCATCGCTTAAACGACCTGATTTCTGCATAGCTATGCGTAAACGGGTGTTATCTAACATTCTTTATTCCTCGTTATCCTGTCTGAATCAGTTTGGGTCACGCACAAAAAAAAGCCCCCGGAAGAAATCTTCCGGGGGCTTTCTCATACGCTCATGCACCGCTGGAAGATTTAAATGTCTCCCAGCACACATCGCCTGAAAGACTAGTCAGGATGATGGTGATGATGGTGTTTGAATTGAGCGCGTGTCATAAATTTTCTCGATGAATGTTTATTCATTTGATGTCTTTTAACCTAAACCACTTTAGCTACGGAAAGCAAGGGCTTTTTTTGATCATTAATTCATTTCATATTGATACTATGAATTGTCAGCCACTGTGGGCTAGCGTAGCCTTGCGTTATAGGCCAAAAGTCAGGAGAGAAGGCATGAAAAAGGTCGCAATTGTCGGTTTAGGTTGGTTAGGCATGCCGTTAGCTATGTCGCTGGCGGCGAGAGGCTGGCAGGTTACCGGCAGCAAAACCACATTGGATGGGGTGGAAGCGGCCCGCATGAGTGGTATAGAGAGCTACTCGCTGCGCCTGGAGCCTGAACTGGTCTGTGAGACAGACGATCTCGACGCACTGATGGACGCCGACGCGCTGGTTATTACGCTACCTGCGCGCCGTAGCGGTCCGGGGGAGACATTTTACCTGCAGGCTATGCAGGAGCTGGTCGACAGTGCGCTGGCGTACCGTATCCCGCGGATTATTTTTACCAGTTCGACGTCGGTCTATGGCGATGCACAAGGCATCGTGAAAGAAGGGACTCCGCGTAACCCGGTCACGGCAAGTGGTCGCGTTTTGAAAGAACTTGAAGACTGGTTGCACAATTTACCCGGCACTTCGGTGGATATTTTGCGCCTGGCCGGACTTGTCGGCCCGGGAAGACATCCCGGTCGTTTTTTCGCTGGCAAGACGGCGCCAGATGGACACCATGGCGTCAATCTGGTGCATCTGGATGATGTGGTTTCCGCCATCTCTTTGCTGCTGCAAGCGCCAAAAGGGGGACACATCTATAATATATGTGCGCCTATGCATCCGGCGCGCAATGTGTTCTATCCACAGATGGCCCGCCAGTTGGGGATGGAGCCGCCGGAATTTCGTGGCAATGAGGATAACGGTAAAGGTAAAGTCATTGATGGCAACCGTATTTGTAACGAGCTTGGGTTTGAGTACCAGTATCCTGACCCGCTGGTGATGCCGATGGAGTGACAGACCAGCAGAGTGCCGCTGATACCGCCAGGGGGCGAGTATGAAACCACTGCTGGACGTTCTTATCATCCTCGATGCGTTGGAAAAAGAGGGCAGTTTCGCAGCGGCGTCGGCAAAATTGTTTAAGACGCCGTCTGCGCTTAGCTACACCGTCCATAAGCTGGAAAGCGATCTTAATATTCAGCTACTCGATCGCAGCGGACATCGGGCTAAGTTTACCCGTACCGGGCAGATGCTGCTGGAAAAGGGGCGGGAGGTGTTGCACACCGTCCGCGAACTCGAAAAGCAGGCGATTAAACTTCACGAAGGCTGGGAGAATGAACTGGTTATTGGCGTAGATGATACGTTTCCCTTTTCGCTGCTGGCCCCACTCATCGAATCTTTCTATCAACACCACAGTGTGACGCGCCTGAAATTTATCAATGGCGTGCTGGGCGGCTCCTGGGATGCCCTCACTCAGGGGCGGGCGGATATTATTGTCGGCGCCACACATGAGCCGCCTGCCGCGAGCGAATTTGGCTTTGCGCAGCTAGGGGTTCTGGAGCAGGTGTTTGTGGTTGCGTCGCATCATCCGCTGGCGCAGGAACAGGAGCCGTTGAATCGTCGCACTATTCGGCGTTTTCGCGCGATTGTGGTGGGCGACAATGCACAGCATGCCAACGTCTCGGGCTCTCAGGTGCTCGACGATCAGGAAGCCATCACCGTTTTTGACTTCAAAACCAAGCTGGAACTGCAAATCAGTGGTCTGGGATGCGGCTATATTCCGCGCTATCTGGCGCAGCGATTTCTGGAGAGCGGCGCTCTGATTGAGAAAAAGGTGGTCGCACAAATTATCTTTGAACCCGTGTGGATAGGTTGGAATGAACAGACTGCCGGGTTGGCCAGTGCCTGGTGGCGGGATGAGATTTTAGCAAATAGTGCTATTGCGGGGGTGTACGTTAAAACGGCTGCTGATAAATCAATCAGTTAAGAAAAAATATTCTTTTGTAGTAGCTTCAATCTCTTGTTATTTCTCTCCAAATTAGTGCAAAATACGCCGCTTGCAAAAAATGACATTAACCGACGTTTTAATACGCGTCGGTTATTTTTTTGCATCAAACCAATCATTCATAAAAGAGGCCGGGCTTCGTACCGGATAGATACTTACTTAAAAATCGACAGTTGTTGTCGCTGAGGATTAACAAAAAATGGGGCAATTTTTTGCTTACGCGACGGTTTTCGCCGTAATGGGGGATATCCATGTCGCATAACGCTACTCCAAACACCTCTCGCGTGGAATTACGTAAAACGCTTACGCTGGTTCCGGTTGTCATGATGGGCCTTGCCTATATGCAGCCGATGACGCTGTTCGATACATTCGGTATCGTATCAGGAATGACCGATGGTCACGTCCCGACAGCTTACGCCTTTGCACTGATCGCCATCCTCTTTACCGCACTGAGCTACGGTAAACTGGTGCGTCGCTATCCGTCTGCAGGCTCTGCCTACACTTACGCCCAGAAATCCATTAGCCCGACCGTTGGCTTTATGGTGGGTTGGTCATCACTGCTGGACTACCTGTTCGCACCGATGATCAACATTCTGTTGGCGAAAATTTATTTTGAAGCTCTGGTGCCGTCGATACCGTCATGGATATTCGTGGTGGCGCTGGTGGCCTTTATGACCGCCTTTAACCTGCGCAGCCTGAAATCTGTTGCGAATTTCAACACCGTCATCGTGTTGTTGCAGGTGGTGCTGATTGCAGTGATCCTCGGCATGGTCGTTTATGGCGTGTTCGAAGGGGAAGGTGCCGGTACGCTAGCGAGCAGCCGTCCGTTCTGGTCAGGTGATGCGCATGTGATCCCGATGATCACGGGAGCGACTATTCTGTGCTTCTCGTTCACCGGTTTTGACGGTATCAGCAACCTGTCTGAAGAAACCAAAGACGCTGAACGTGTGATCCCGCGGGCGATTTTCCTGACCGCGCTGATTGGTGGCCTGATCTTTATCGTCTCCACCTATCTGTTGCAGCTGTACTTCCCGGATATCTCACGCTTCAAGGATCCGGACGCTTCGCAGCCGGAAATCATGCTGTATGTCGCTGGTAAGTTCTTCCAGGTCGGCGCGCTGATTTTCTCTACCATTACCGTACTGGCGTCAGGTATGGCGGCGCATGCAGGCGTAGCGCGTCTGATGTATGTAATGGGGCGTGACGGTGTGTTCCCGAAAAGTTTCTTCGGTTATGTCCACCCGAAATGGCGTACTCCGTCCATGAACATCATTCTGGTTGGTGCGATTGCTCTGCTGGCAATTAACTTCGACCTGGTGATGGCGACGGCGCTGATTAACTTCGGTGCGCTGGTGGCGTTTACCTTCGTTAACCTGTCGGTGATCTCCCAGTTCTGGATCCGTGAGAAGCGTAACAAGACGCTGAAAGACCACTTCCAGTATCTGTTCCTGCCAATGTGCGGTGCGCTGACCGTTGGTGCGCTGTGGGTGAACCTGGAAGAGAGCTCAATGGTTCTGGGTCTCATCTGGGCCGCTATTGGTCTGATTTACCTGGCTTGCGTGACCAAAAGCTTCCGTAACCCGGTGCCACAGTACGACGAAGATATCGCGTAATAGCTGTATTTAGATAAAAAAACCGGAGACATGTTCTCCGGTTTTTTTATACGTGGGAGTTATACAATCTCTTGCGCATAGTGCCAGAGTGACTTCAGTAGCATCAGTTTCTCTTTGTTATCTGCATATTGCTGGCTCAGCATCTGCAATTCATTGGCGTAATTTTGCAAAAACTCCGGCGTGAATATTTGACGACGATGGTCCAGCCAGCGCTGCTGTTCGGCTTCATCCAGCGTTCCGGGAAAGTTACGTGCGCGGTAGTTAAACAGCAGCTTTTCAATGCGCTTATCGACAAAGGAGATATCCAGCGCCGGTAAATTGCGCGGCTCAGTTTCCAGGACGATTTTCATTGCGGCACGGTCAGCATCGCTGAAAAAACCATTGTACAACTGTGCGTCTACGTTATCTGATGGCGTAAAGGGTTCCGCATCGGCGAAGATGGCCACCACTTTGTCGCGAACCTGCGGGTTTTCGCGCAGTATTTTGAGATTATCCAGACAATGCTGGCGGTTAATGCCAAGGCGATCGGCATCTTCCGGGCGCAAGGTATTCGCCTGTGCCAGTACCGGGCATTTGTTGATGTGCACCAGTTTAACCGGCACGGCTGGGTTATCTCCCAGATCAGCTTTAGCAGTGTAGAGCCGCTCACGCAGCGCGTCGCTGTCCAGTTCCAGCAGCGGTGAAATATCACCGGCTAAGTCGACCATAATCACCGCGTTGCGATTCTCAGGATGCCAGGCTAATGGCGCCACCCAACTGGTGTTGCCGCGCCATGCGCCGAACATCCCCGAAACATGGACCAGCGGCTTCATTTGCGGGACATCAATCAGTGCGGCCAGCTTGTGCTTATTGCGATGGCTGTAGAGATAATCAAACAGGCGCGGCTGGCGCGACTTCACTAATTGCGCCATGGCAATTGTGGCGTATACATCGGCCATCGCATCGTGGGCATTGGCATGTTCAATACCGTTGGCTTTGGTCAAATGCTCCAGGCGAAAGCTGGGTAAGCCGTCGTCGTTTTCCGGCCAGATAATTCCTTCGGGACGCAGGGCATAACAGGCGCGCATCACATCCAGCAGATCCCAGCGTGAATTATCGTTCTGCCAGCTCCAGGCATAGGGATCGTAGAAATTGCGATACAGGATGTTGCGCGTCACTTCATCATCGAAGCGCACGTTGTTATAGCCCAGGATACAGGTTTTCGGCACGGTGAACAGGGCGTGGATGCGCGCAGCAAAGGCGGCTTCATTTTCTCCTTTTTCACGCGCTTCCTGCGGTGTGATACCGGTTATCAGCACCGCCTCAGGCTGCGGCAGATAGTCGTCTGCGGGTTTGCAATAAAAGACTTCAGGTTCACCGATGATGTTGAAATCGCTATCTGTGCGGATAGCCGCAAATTGCGCGGGTCTGTCCAGCGCCGGATGGGTACCAAAGGTCTCGTAATCGTGAAAGAGGAATGTGCTCTGTATGTTGTCGTTTTTAACTGTCACCTGATGTACACGCCTGATGTAATATGTATATGAAATAATTGGTTTTATGCTTTGAATTTATCGTTGATTGTCTGTTTTTGTACACGAATAGATATTGTTGTTAAGATTGGTACATGCGATATTGAGTACATAGTAAGTACATAAACATCAAAATCATTGAGTACAAAATACTAAAATGGCTATCAGCGACACTAAGCTACGTTCTATCTATGGTAAACCATATTCTGGTCCATCTGAAATTACTGATTCTGATGGCCTGGGCATCCGCATCACACCAAGGGGGGTGATTAGCTTCCAGTTTCGTTTTCGATGGGATGGAAAGCAGCACCGTCTTGGCTTGGGGCGGTATCCAGCAATTACTCTACGTGATGCACGTAACATGGTCGCAGATTTAAGAGAGTCAGTCGACAAAGGTATCGATCCGCGATTAATGGCCGGTATCAATAAGTCAAAGAAAAAACCAACGGCAAAAGACTGTCTGGATTACTGGGAAGAAAACTATGTTGATACGGCGCTGAGGGAAAAAACAAAAGCTCTCTATAAGTCTACTGTTATAAAGCACATGAGTAATGCCTTTGCTGGCATGCCCATTGAAGAAATTCCGGTTCGTTTATGGGTTGAGCGTTTCACTGAAGAAGAAAGAATAAACCCTCGCCGTGCTCGTCAGTTGCTGGTACAACTTAGATCTGCGATTGGCTGGTGTACGCGGCGACAATTTATAAGTACAACCGAATTGATGTTGCTGCAACCAAAGGATGTTGGCGTCAAATCTTCGGTCGGTGAAGTGACTCTCAGTTATAACCAGTTGGCTAAGATATGGTTGGCTATAGAACGAAGCAGGGCATCAACATCAAACAGATTATTTCATCAGTTACTGATGCTCTACGGTGCTAGGAACAGTGAACTTCGCCTGGCTGTAAAGGGGGAGTTTGATCGTGATGAAGGTGTATGGACGGTACCGGCAGAGAAAAGTAAAACGAACAGGATCATCCGGCGTCCAATTTTTGACGCTGCAGATGGTTTACTGAAAAAAGCAGAAATGACGTACGGGGATATTCTTTTTCCGGGGCCAGATTTAAAAAAATCTATGACTATTTCCGGCGCAAATCGATTTCTTAGAAGGATTGAGGCGTCACTGGGGATAGGGGAGTTTACCGCACATGATTTCAGAAGGACCCTGGCGACCAGATTATCAGAGGAAGGGGTAGCCCCGCACGTAATTGAAAAAATGCTGGGACATGAACTGGGCGGCGTACTTTCTGTTTATAACAAGCATGAATGGATTGCTGAACAGAAAGCCGCCTATGAGCTGTATGCTGAAAAGATATTCTGGCATATCAGGAAGATTTCGGGTTAATTCCGCCGTTTAAAATCCACGCTTCCACCTCAGATTGTAAGTACTGTTTGGGGTGGGTGCGGATCGGTTTCGGAAAATTATGATGCTTGGTGTATTTCCAGATGGTCATACGAGACGAAACCCGGATCATCTTCATCACTTCTTTTTCGTCTATCATTTCAATATCACTCATACCCACCTCACACCACGCTCAGGCCACGACAGTGGCACCACACATCAAACATTCTTCTCGTTACTTCCCGACAGTAAAACCCTTCAATGTCTCGAGTAAGGTCGTAACGGTTCCCGTACCGTTGGCGCACCCATATTTCAAATGCCTTATTCAATTAACCCCCCCCCAGCTTTTCAGTAGCCCGACGAACACAGCATTCAAAAGAGGATGGGGTAACAATCTTTTTCAACTCAGCAACCAGGTAATCGTTATGTTGCTGGTGGAGTTGCATGTTGTTCTCTTTTTCAATCTGGCGGAGAACAGCAAGGCGAGCCGTAATGATGCGACGCTTTGCTTTTACAACCCGTAAAGCGTTCTCTGCCTTTTTACGCCAAACACTCCACTCACTGCTGCTATTTGACTTAGCCAACTGATCTTCAATGCTGATCTGAGTCTCTTCAGCTATCACGAGCTGGGACAGGCAGTCGTGAATTGTGTTCATGTTTTCAGTATTGATATGCGATTTTTCCACTGTTAACCTCCGAAATTCGTCATAAATTTGTACTCAATCAACGCCCCGAAAATAGCGGCCACCAATAACAGGCCAAATAGCATAGATAGGAGGAATGACTTCATCGTGAAGCCTCCCGCTGAACAGTTTTATATGCACGTAGCATGTCGCGAGATTTACCTGATAAAGCCGTCTTCATGAAGAACATCCCACTACGGGTTGCAATGATACCTGGTGTGCAGAGCAGCGTGGCATCGACAACCCGGTTATGTTTACGGAACTCAAACACCGTACTGGTGATAACGATGTTCGCTACGGCGCCATAGTCCTGGTATTGGATTTTCATTTTCTGTCCTTCCGTTTGCTGTATCGTTCATGGCTCATCACTTCCCAGTTCTGGCCGCCGTCTCGGGACAGCAGCCGCCAGCGGCGATTAACCCGCAGGCTTAGGTTCCCGGAGCCGTGCATACGGCAGGGATGAATCCGCCTGGCTCTGAACTGGCGGAGTACATGGACCGCCTGCAGGTGTACCCACTCAGGAATTCGTATCGCTGTCAGGGTCATTGTCATTGCCTCCTGCTGGTGGGGTTACCGTGTAACCGGCTTGTTCTGCCATCCATAAAAATGTCTCTAGTGATGCTGTAACCTCGCCGTTCTGAACTGGGCGCGCGTGGATAACCTTTCCGTTCTCGATCGTCAGCACGATATTTACTGGTTCGTGCGTGATAATTGGTGTCTGATCACTCATGGCTTGTCTCCGCTGTGACTGATTTTTTCTTGGCAAACTCAACCAGCTCAGAAATGAGCTCGTCGATTAATGCCTTTCCGCTTTCTGTCAGGAATTCACCGCTGCCATTCACATCTACGGCGTTGCTGTAAATTCCTCGGATGGCTTTTACACCTTCAATATTTCCGTACTCACTGAGGATCATTTTTTCGAATCGCCTCAACAGGCCGTCAATTAGTATCTCTGTTAATTCGATAGTGTTAATTCCACCCTTAGGCATATTAATGATGATGCAGGTGCTTCCTGTTTTTCGCTGATGGCGTAATAACGCAGATTTAAGAATTCTGTGGCGATACGTATTGATTAAGTTATCCACGTCGCTTTTCCTCCGCTTCACACCAATACAATAAATTCGCCGAAGCATTAAGAGCCATACCTAGTAAAGAATTCTTTTGAGTTGTGTTTAACTCATTATTGCTTATTACTATTTCCAGAATGGTGTTAAGGTTCTCCGCCTCTAAAAGAATTTCATCTATTCCTGCCGTTTTTGGGTTCCACATTTTCTATCTCCCATATGCTTTTTTTAGGTAAAGCCGCGCGATTACCTCGTAACCGCAGGACGCATAAAGGCATGCTGTTCTATATGCCGATTTATCTATAATGAAAGTCATATGAAGTGCCTCACAGCCAAAGAAGCGACAAGCCTTCCGTGGATACGCATGTCTTTTTGATCACCAGCATTAAGCGTGAAAGTTTGGTAATGGAGATTGTCAGAAATAATCTTTAATGCGCCGTTCGGCAATGGCTCTATTCGCTTAATGAACAGGCAGCTACGGCCGAAAACATCGCCCGTAAAAACATATATACCAGGTGTAAGTACGCGGCCTCCACAATCAACAAAAGCCACTACCTCACAGGGTTCGATAGTCGGCTGCATTGAATCACCTTCCATCCTGCAGCTCTTAACTCTGTTTCCAAAATCATTAATGTTGTCAGAGCCAAATAACATTTGAGGTGCTTTAATTGGCTTGTTAAAAGAAAGTGAAGTTTGCATTTCATTTCCTCAAGGTGAGTTTGCACCCACTCAAATAAGTGTTTGTAAATTTATTTTTTATTTAAAGTTTATAAGTGTCGAAGTCAGCAATGCTCTTGTTTAAATTATTCAATGTCTGGACTACCAAAGTAATTAGAGCGTGCTCTCGTTCTTCTTTAGCGCTCGTCATTTGTTCCAAGAGAAGCCATAACGAACATTCGCAGCACCGCACATCATGTGACCAGCTTAGAATTGTTCTGCTTGTTTCTTCCTTATTCAAAGTGACGGTTTTATCATTCATTGTTTATTCTCCGGCCAATCTTGACCAATCTCATTGTTTAACGTGGAGAGATTTTTTTTAAGTTGATTTATGCAAATTTTAATAACTGATGCAGGCTTGTAAGCAACCTCAGGATCGGATTCAGCATATTCAAGTGCGTTAATTACGCGGTCAATATCCATGGCTAATTGATGGATCTTACCGTTTTTTGATATAAGCGTTTCTATACTCATTTCGTGGCTCCGTTATTTGCCGTTAAATGAATAATACTAGATGTTTTAATATCTGCAATACTAAAAGTATAGTTTTGTGGCGAGATAATGCTTACTTATTGAAATGTAAGGATATAAAAAAAGCCTGTCAGGATAGACAGGCTTTGTACTGTTAGTAGCTAAATTACAGCCACATCATAGCTTGAACGACGACCCCTATGATCCGGCAGTTGCCATTGATAGGAGTAAGAGGGTATTGAGGATTCAATGGCTTGAGGTAAGTCTTGCCTGCGTCGATTACCAACTTTTTAAAGGTTGCTTCGTTTGCGTCGGTAAGTTTGGCGACAACTAGGCTTCCATTTGTTGGCTCTTTGCCTGTATCGACTAAGACATACATACCTTCAGGAATGCTCATTCCTACAGGAGAGGTCATTGAATCACCCTGTACTTTTAACCAGAATCCTTGTCCTTCAATGTGAGCGTCGGAATCGTACCACTCATCAATCTCTTTGAGAGTATATGGCTCAATAGCCTCACACCATGCTCCTGCGCTTACCCAACTAATTAGCGGATAGGTGCCTCTTGGTTTGGATGGGCCATGATAAGTAATGTTTGATACCTGAGATAAAAGCTCAGCCTCTTTTGCAAGCGCAGGGCTGAAACTCGAAATCGGCTCGTGAAGCAGTTTCGCAAACTTAGCTGCAACTGGAAGATTCAGTGGGTTTCTCCCGTTCAGGTAGTGACCGACTGCACCTTGAGAGATGTCCAGTTCGTCAGCTATATCAGCCTGCGTGATCCCCAACTCCTTTTTCTTCGAGTCATACAAAGCTTTTAAGCGTATTGCGTCTTGAAGCTGCTCTGTGGTCAATCTGCTTTTCTTTTCCATGGCCTGATTTAATACCAAAAGTTTGATTATGTCTCCTACCTATAGTACCCTTCATTTTAATACTTTTAGTAGTATTTAATCGTAGAGGACGTATGAACCAGATTACTCTTAAGGAATACGTGAAAGAGCACGGCCAGGTAAGAGCTGGCGCAGCGCTCGGAGTAACGCAAATTGCCATAAGCAAAGCATTAAGAGCCGGTCGGGAAATCTTTGTTGTGATTTCTGAAGAAGGGGCTGTTTCAGCTTTTGAAAATAAAGCATTCCCATCTAAGCGGCGAAGCGATGAAACCAGAGCCTGAGTTACTCAGCATCTTACCTTCCGATTTCAGCCAAGCGGATGCTGAGTGGATTAAACAACAGTTACTTAGCCTGACACCAACTGCACGACAAAAAGCTATCCAGCGTTATGCAGCTGTGTACCAGGAGACGTTTGAGGCTGAACCTGTTTCCTACCGCAAGGAGAACCGGGCAAGGCATGAAGCAAACACAAGGCTTCGCCTGTTTGTGAGAAATCAGGGCAGAGCTTTACAGGGGTATACCGCCGAACCTCCCCTGGCTGGAACGCGACAGCGCTCCTGATTGTTTCGGGTTTAAAGGTACCCGAACAGAAGCAGGCTTAAAGGTGCCTGTTCAGGTTGGCAACCAACTGACCCAACTCCTCATATGTACTAGGGAAGTAGTACGTTTTTATGGGGAAGAGGGAAAGGGGGGTAAGGGGGGATTGGGTGCAGGGGTAGGAATAGGGTCTTTTCCAACAGGAGAGATCCATTGGTTAAGTAGATCACTGTCTTAAGGGCGCAATTTAAAAAAACGCCTGTATCAGCAAGGTAGTACAAAGCGCTCAGGCGCTGAGAAACGAAAAGGGTTCTTCCTGGAAGAGTGATTTTTCAGAGGAGCTGAATCAGAAGGGAGGCTGGCAGCCTTTGGGGAGGCCACCAGCCATGTGAGGGGGAATCCATGAAAACCACATCACAGAATTATTATCTCATCAGCACGGGAGTAGCACAATGGAGCTGACGATCACGCCGAATTTTGCACAGGAACGAGCGCTAAACATGTTGCGCCGTGACTGGAAGGCAAACGACACCTTCATGGTGTACTCGCCAACCGGTAGCGGTAAAACGGGTTTGGCCGCTTTCATCGTTGCCGGGTTCGTCAGCCGTGGTATGCGTGTTCTGTTTTGTGCACCGTACACCATCCTGATTGGTCAGACAGCCAATCGCTTTGTGGAGTACGGGTTACCAGGGGATGAAATCGGTTATATCTGGGCGGATCACCCGAACTACGATCCAGCCCGTAAAATTCAGATTGCCAGCGCCGACACGCTTATTCGTCGTGTTTTTCCTGAAAATATTGATCTGCTGATTATCGACGAAGCACACCTGCGTAAAAAACGCATCCTGAAGGATATCGAGCGGCTGCGCGGCAAAGGCGTAAAGGTGATTGGCCTGTCGGGTACGCCGTTCTCTCCGTTCCTGGGCAAATACTATGACCGACTGATTAAGCCGACCACCATTGGCGAGTTAATCCAGCGTGGCGATCTGAGTAAATACGAATTTTACGCACCAACAAAGCCGGATCTGAAAGGCGTAAAAACCAAGTCTTCGCTTGAATACGGCAACGATTACAACGAAACGCAGCTGGCTGAAATTATGTGTGGCTCTACGCTGGTGGGCGACATTGTACAGAACTGGCTGGAGAATGGCCGGGATCTGCCTACCATCGCTTTCTGCGTCAACGTAGCCCACGCCAATTTCCTGACAATCCAGTTTAACCAGGCGGGTGTTAACGCTGAGGTCATGACCGCCGACACTCCAGTGGATGAGCGTCAGACCATCATTCACCGCTTTGAAACTGGTGCAACTAAAATCATCGTTAGTGTCGGCGTTCTGGTGGCCGGCTTCGATAGTGACGTTCGCTGCATCATCTACGCCAGACCAACAAAAAGCGAAATTCGCTGGCTGCAGGCGCTCGGGCGTGGCCTGCGCACTGCACCGGGTAAAGAATCCTGCCTCATCTTCGATCACAGTGGCACCGTGCACCGCCTCGGTTATCCGGATTCTATCGAGTACGACGATCTTCCCGGTAAGTCTGACGGCATGGAGGAAAGCGCACGCCGCGCAGCTGAGGAACGGGCTGAAAAACTCCCCCATGAATGTTCTCAATGCCACTACATGAAACCCGCTGGTGTGTACGTATGCCCGAAATGTGGACATAAGCCGCTGGGCGGTGAGGACGTCGATACTGACACCGGCCGCAAACTCAAAAAGTTGGGTAAAAACCAGCATCTGCCCACAAAGGCAGAGAAACAGGCCTGGTGGAGCCAGATCAAATTCTATCAGCGCCAGCGCGTATCGCAGGGGAAAAAGCCCGTTAGTGATGGCTGGTGCGCTAACACTTTTCGCGAACGTTTCGACGAGTGGCCTAACGGGCTAAGTGATTTCCCGATGGAGATCACACCGACTGTTTCGAATTTCATCCGGCACAAATTGATCGCTTATGCGAAAGGTCAGGAGAAGGCCAAACGTATGCAGGCGGCATCTGGTGCACCTGCGCCATCCTCCATTCGGCAAGCACAGAAAGTGATTAGCGATATCAAACAGCAGTTAGGAAAACGAGCATGAAGACGGCAGAAGCAGCAATTGGGCATTGGCCTACCATCTTTGAGCACTTCGGCCTTCCGCCGATCACCGGTAAAAACCACTTTAAAGGCGAATGTCCGGTATGTGGAGCGCGCGGCAAGCTACGTATTGACGACCGCGACGGTCGGGGGACGTGGATTTGTACCTGCGGCAGCGGTGACGGTATGAAGCTTGTCACACTGACACAGGGGAAGCCATTTAATGAGGTTTGCAGGGAAATAGACCACCTGATCGGTAATGATTTTCAGCGTGTAAAAATCCCGGTCAGCAGCAGTGCTACCAGCCTGCGTACAAAGGTTCTGAATAAGTTCGCGAAGCTGCAGTCGTTGCGTGGCACTTCTGGTGCTGCGTATCTCAATGCGCGCGGTATTTTCAGTCTGCCTCCTGAAGCGATTCGCTTCAACGACAAGCAGCGCCATGCAGGGAGGGTGTATCAGTCGCTTTATTCCCTCGCCACCGACGATAAAGGAGAACTGTGCTATCTGCACCAGACATTACTCGATGGCGCAAAAAAGGCAGATATCGGCACCAGTGCAAAGCGACAAAAATCCCTGCAGGAAGATAACTATCTTGATCACGCCCGTTCAGTGGCGATCAGGATGTTCCCGGTGGCCAGCACACTTGGTATCGCCGAAGGCATCGAAACGGCTCTGTCTGCGCACCAGATTTATAACGTAAACACCTGGGCAACCATGACGGCCAACTTCATGAAGAAATTCCGCGTTCCGGCTGGCGTTAAGCACCTCATTATTTTTGCTGACCGTGACGAGAACAGCGCTACCGGGTTG
This sequence comes from Citrobacter sp. Cb023, assembly GCF_030336805.1. Taxonomy (NCBI): domain Bacteria; kingdom Pseudomonadati; phylum Pseudomonadota; class Gammaproteobacteria; order Enterobacterales; family Enterobacteriaceae; genus Citrobacter; species Citrobacter sp. Cb023. Next base: position 415,076 of record NZ_JAOWCV010000034.1, read on the forward strand.
GCTGCGGCCTATGAATGCGCTCATGCCAATCTGCTGGCAAAGAATGACCTACAGCGAGTGAGCGTGTACTGGCCCGATCACGATGATTTCAACAATATGCTCATGAACGGCGATCAGGTTCGTGAGCTGGTTTTCCACAAGAAAAAGGCGGCTGCGTAATGCGTACAGATAACAACGAACATAAAGCACTATTCACCATCCCGACGGCAGCGCACAGCTCAGCCCTGGCAAACATCAAACCTCTACCTGAGCAACGGAGAATCACCGGGCATAAACAGACTGATGCCTATCTGTGGGTACTGGAGGTTATCCGCCTGAATGAACCGGCACATCTGGACGCAGCAGAAGCCGCGCTGGAGAAAATTAAAATCTCTCCAAAAGAGGCCGAGGAACGGTATTCCCGTTATCTTCTGGCGAATGGCGGCGATCCTTTCCAGGTAGCTTTCGGTACCATCGGCATGGATAACCCGGCCCGGGCTATTGAAAATGCGCGTAAGAACATCAAGAAAGCTGCTGATGTGCGCGCTACGTTCGGCAGCTATGAGGCAGCGATGGAGGACGTAGAGGCCGAGCGAGTGATCAGGTCTTCCCCAAAATTTACTGATGATTACCAGTGGGGATGGACAGTAGCCGAAAAGAGAAACGGAAGTATTGACGGCAGCCGTATGAATGAAATTGATGATCAGCGTCGCGCATATGTTGATGGCTATCGTGACGTTCTGCCAGAGCCTCATACACTGTCAGATGTTGTTCGTGAGTTTGTTTACTGGGACTGGCTCTACAGCGTTCGCCACACTTCAGGTCAGGAACTCGGTTATGAATTTGGTTATTCCGAGCACCATGAATCTGTGTACGACCGTGAGCGATACCTGGAAAAATTGCTGGCGACCATCAAACCTGTGACACGTGCTGAAGCTGTAGAGGTTTGCAACTGGTTTCTGGCAAGTGGAAAGGACGAATACATGGAAGACAACGGCGCTGCGGTCATTCTTAATCTGGTTGGGGAGTGCGAACAATGAAGCTTGAGGCATCGCTAAAACACTTCAGCCCTCAGGGAATGCATATCAGAGACGACGTGAAAGGAACCTCTCCGGATCGTATCACCGGCACCGATGTTATGGCGGCCATTGGTACCACCAGCAGCCGCGCGCGGTTTGGTCTGGCTGCCTTCTTTGGTAAGACCGGGATCAGCAAAAGCGATGAGCAGCTCGCAGTTCAGGCGCTGGCGCGTCATGCGATGGAGTCGGCGCCCAGGAATGTACGTAAAGCAGCTGCAGGCGAGTTTGGCTGGTGTATGCTGGTGCTCGCACAATTTGCTTTTGCTGAATACTCCCGTTCAGCGGAAACCAGCGTGACATGTCACCGCTGCAGCGGCAGCGGATTAACCTCTCAGTATGAGGATGTGATCAAACATCCTGGAGTCTTCAACTCTGACGGAATGGAAATCGTACCGCCGAAAATCAGGCACGAACTGGTCAGGCGTACATGCGCGGCATGTAACGGTAAAGGTGAGCTGCTGGCCCGATGCCGTTGCGGCGGCAAAGGTGAGGTGCTCGACCGAAAAGCCACAAGCGAGCGCGGCGCGCCGGTGTTTAAAACCTGTGAGCGATGCAGCGGAAATGGATTTTCTGGGGTGCCGTCTACTGCAGCCTATAAAGCGATACTGAAGCGAGTCCCGGATCTGCACGTCAGAACATGGACCCGTAACTGGAAACCGTTTCTGGAGGTGCTTGTCAATGTCTGCCACAGGGAAGAACAAAAAGCAGACTCGGCGTTTCAGGACGCAACGAGCTTTCGTGATGATGTGAACAAAATTTAGCATATTAGCCACATTAAGCTTGATTTTGTCCGAACTTGTCGTGTATGCTTCAAATCGTAGGTTATTGCGCCTGCACGAAATCAAACCCGCCTCCGAGCGGGTTTTTTTATGCCTAAATTTGGTCGCCGCGAATGAATACATTCATCATTTGTGCATCAGGCCCATCCCTCAATAAACCAGATTGCGAACTAATCACCGGATCGGGGCTGCCGGTGATTGCTATTAACTCCTCCTGGCAAGCCGTACCTGATTGTGAATACATTTACGCGGGTGATCTGCGCTGGTGGGATGCAAACATCGATGTTCTGCCGTCCTCCGCCTCTCGCTGGACCTGTAATTACCGGGCTCATAAACGCTATGGGCTAAATCTGTTTGATACAGATACCCGGTGGGCATTCAACTCCGGGCAGCGCTCTATTCTGTTTGCGGTCAGCCAGGGTGCGAAAAACATCATTCTTTTAGGTTTTGACTGCTCCATTACTGGGGGCAGTCACTGGCATGGCGATCATATCGGTCTTGATAACCCCACAGCAGAGAGTGTTACCCGATGGCGTGGGGAGTTTGCCAATACCGCCAGAGCACTGACCGGAAAGGTCAATATCATCAACAGTAGCCGCCAGACAGCGCTTAAGTGCTTCCGGCGTCTTAGCCTCAATGAGGCTTTACGCGAGGTAGCATGCTAAACGTTCCTCTGTTCATTGATGGCATGCTGGGCATGGGTGACAACATCTACCAGCGTGCTTTCGTTAAACAGTTACCTGCCGGTAGTTATATCAAGACCGCCTGGCCTGAACTGTATGAAGATTTGCCTGTTCTGCCCGTCCGCAGCTTTACAACGCTCCGGACGCAGCGCAAAAACGAGTTCCGGACGCAGGCCGCTTTTCACCTGCCGCCAGATATGCGCCAGACAAAGCGGATTTTCTACGGCCCGGATCATCTTCGTCGCGGTTCAATATTTGACGCGATGCGCCAGCAATTTGGCACTGAGCCGTCGGAACTTGATTTGCCGTCTTACGGACCCGCTGAATTTACGTCTGAAAAGCCGATCGCGGTAATTCGCCCGGCAACTGTTCGCAGTGAATGGCGCAGTGATTCCCGTAATCCTGATCCGGATTACCTGCTGCAGGCTTCCAGGTTACTGAGAAAGCATTTTTGCGTAATCAGTGTGGCGGACCTGCAGGAGGGGGAGGAGTGGGCCGTTGGAGAATTTCCCGAAGCGAATCTGCGCATGCACTCCGGTCAGCTCAACTTCAAATCGCTGATGCGCCTGATTGAGCATGCCGCCGTAGTGGTTACGCCAGTGGGCTGGGCGCTTCCTGCTGCTATTGCCTATAAAACGCCGGTGTACGTCGTCGCTGGTGGGAGAGGCGGCCACAATGCACCGGAAATCGTAACTGATCCGGCGATGGACCTTTCCCGGGTTGGTTGGGCAATTCCCGATAATTACTGCCGCTGTGAAGCATGGAATCACCACTGCGACAAGCGGATTTCAAATTTCTCCGATAAATTCGAGGCCTGGCTCCATGAAGTCGTTTTATCAGGAACTGGAAAGCGGGCTGGTATTTTTACCGGAGCTGGGGATCGGACATTACCCCGTTCCGGCATCACGCCCGTATGACGAGCAGTATTTCGCGAAGTATCAGCAGTTGGCCGACACTGAAACGGGCAGAGCTTTAACGCAATCCCGTATTGATCTGGTGGAGCGCCATTTTCACGGCCCTGTTCTCGACGTTGGTATTGGTGCTGGTCAGTTCGTCTCTACCCGACCGGGAACGCTTGGGTATGACGTTAATCAGGCTGGTATTGCCTGGCTGAACGAGCGGGGCGCATTCGCTGACCTCTACGCCAATAAGTGGCGGGCTCTGACGATGTGGGATGTACTGGAGCATATCGACGAGCCGGATCTGGCGGTAAAGCAGGCCAGTGAATACGTGTTCGTGTCGATCCCAATTTTCACTGATGCCGGAGACATTCTCCGCTCCCATCATTTCAGAAAGAACGAGCACATCTGGTATTTCACTGATGAAGGTATCAGGCGCTGGTTTGCAGAGCAGGGCTTCACCTGCGCAGAGCAAAACACAATCGAATGCCAGTTAGGGCGTAAAGGCGTCGTTTCGTACGCTTTCCATCGAATTTAATTTTTCATTTCATCACACAGCACCCCGAACCCGGAGGTGTGGAATGCAACGTATGAACCCAACAAATGGACACGACCTACCGTATTGGTGGTCGGCTGCTTTAGGGGTGTTCTCTTTGCTCAGCCTACAGGATTACGTATTCATTATCGGTGCCCTCGTATCGGCGTTTTTCACGATAAAAACCTACTACGCAAAGCGTAAAGAAGAACGTGAACGGATGGCAGAGGAAAAGAAAAGAACCCAATTGCTGGCGAACTACTTATCTGACGTAGGTAAAAAACCACACTCCGATCGTCCGGCTGCCGCCGAGGTGGTAATGGAGGCTATGCGGAGAATTTCCAGTGGCACAGTTGAAACTGAGTAAGAAAAGTGGGGCTGCAGGCGTGGTCTGTTCCGTGGCTACGATTATCGCAATCGTAATTAACGCCGGTCACGTTCGCACTAACGAGCGAGGTCTTGAGCTCATAGGTAATGCGGAATCCTGCCGTCGTGATCCTTATGTCTGTCCCGCTGGCGTGCTTACCGATGGCATGGGTAACACGCACGGTGTTAAGCCCGGCACTATCAAGAACGACCAGCAAATCGCGGCTGAGTGGGAAAAAAATATTCTCGATGCTGAATCCTGCGTTAACCGGTACGCCAACGGCAGAAATCTTTCTGATGATACTTTCAGTGCGGCTGTATCGGTCACATTTCGTGCCGGGTGCGGAAATATGAGGAGCTCGACAATGTTCTCCCTATTCCGAAAAGGTGACCTGAAGGCAGCGTGCTACCAATTTCCTCGCTGGGTTTATGGTGGCGGTCGGGTTCTGCCTGGTCTGGTTACTCGCGCAGGTAAAGAAGAAGCGCTCTGCCTGGATGGTCTGAAATGATCACCTTTGACGATATCAAAGCTGCACGGCGTTCAATAGCGCTGGTTGCCGTGGTGATTGTTATTGCGGTGTTGTGCATCCTGCTGGCAAACAGCCGCTCTGACGTTGCTACGCTGAAGAGTGATAATGACGTTCTGCGAAGTGACAACATCCTGCAGGGGACGGTTATCGCTGCTCAGGCTTTCAACTTCAACCGGTTTAACCAGGTAGCCGAAAACGCCAGTCGACTAAATTCACTGATTGATGCCAGCTCCGATAACACTGTTATCGAATACCGGGAGATTCTACGCCGTGAAAAAACCTGCGATCTGCCTGTTCCTGCTGATGTCGCTGGTGGGCTGCTCAGCTACGCGAACAGTTTACGTGCCAGCGCAATGCACACCGATTCCGGGGACGCTGACGCAGCCAGTGATGGCGCCACTTCCACCAGCTCGCTGACGTATTGCCAGGCTGTTCTCTGGATCAAGCCGCTACTGGCCGCCATCGAAAAAGCGAATAACCAGTTAGCGGGGATTCGGGAGATTGAACGTTACAGAAAAACAACTGAATTTGAGAATTTAAGTGACTCATCACATTGAAATTTAAAATTAATCACCAATATTAAAAATACCATGATACGCATGGTTTATATGGAGGTTAAACATGTTTGAAAATTACGCTTACTCTACAAAAGAAGAGCGAAACCGTGGTGAAATTGTGAAGGCAGCGTTAGAAGTCATCAAGGCCTCAGTTTCGGCATCTTCCAGCTATACTGGCAGAGATAAGCTAGAAAAGGATATCAAGTTTGCTGTGGCAAATATTGAGTCTCTAGCAGATGCTATTGAAAATGCTATGAAAAATAAATGAAAACAACCGCCTACGGGCGGTTTTTTATCGTCATTACAATGGGCAGCCCCATCGTAATGACATAGCTCAAATCAGAGGATTGTTCAGTATGGCTTCTATAAAAGAATCCACTGATGCCAATGGACAATCAAAATATTACGTCCACTGGAAGGATGAAAAATCTGGTCATGGACGCCGTCGCATTTTTAAGAATATTGATGATGCTGCACATCTTTTCTGGCAAAAACAGAATATTGAGCTGGATTGTCGAACTGCTAGCTGGACCGGAATAGACCATTCCTGGACTTTCCGGAAGTTAATTCTGTTTTATCTGGGCTATCAGGCCGGCAAGCTGGAAAAAAATATCATACGGCTGTCGTCTTATACGAAATGCCGTCACGATCTTCTCGCTGTAGACGGGCCGATACTGGAAAAAAATATTCTTCATATCAGCCATCGGGATATCGTTGATTCGGTTCGCACCGGCTGCCATCGCTGGATTCGTTCGGCTTTCTTCCTGCTGGTGGAAAAACGGCTCATCACTTTTAACCCTGTTGACCGTCCCGCGCGCCGGAAGCGTCGACCCATCACCATACCGCCATCATCATCGGTCAGAGAGCTACTGAATAACGCGCCAGTTCGTGAGCGTATCGCATGCTGGCTCGGGATTTGTGGCCTGCGCATCGGTGAGGCTCTGGCGGTTACATATAACGACGTTTCAGCCGACTGGATCGACATCCGGGGGCATGTTGTTGACGGCGTGATACATGAGGGGCTGAAAAGAGGTGTGGAGCGCCGGGTACGGATGCCGCGTGAGCTTTTCGCGTTGCTGGATAAAAGTAAGCTGGGTTCCTCTGAGCCTCTTATCTGCAATCAGTTTACCGGCGCATGCCTCGCTACCAGCTATGGCACTCAGGGGGTTCTCGTCAGAACCCTGAACGACTATGGCATTAAGCGATTCCATCATCTTCGCCACTTTGCTGTATCTCGCCTGGCAAATAAAGGTGTCGATATTCTGAAGGTTTCCCGACTTATTGGGCATTCGAACATCAAAACTACGATGGACGTTTACGGTCACCTTTTCGGTGAGGTGGTAGAGATGGATTTGGATTGAGTTATCCACATAGTGGAAATATTAGGGCGATCCACTATCTCCCCATTCTGCGCGGCCTCCGGGCATTAAATCGCAGTTTTGGCGAAAAACAGATAACTCCGCATTTTTTCGACATTTTAATTCCGCACTCAAACCCAGCAGGCTTGCAGCCCCGGAGTGGATTTTTTCTCAGAATTATTCCGCACGCAAAATGCGGAAAAATGATTTTGAACAAAATATAAACAGCACCCGATTTCAGGTAAGCGTATGGCCCGAAAAAATAGCTTTAAGAAGGCCTACGTCGGTATCGTTCTTGACATGGCCTTAGCCCGTAACAAGATCTCAAACCGCATGGTTGCCCAGCGGCTGGAAATTGACGAGGCTACTATCCGCAACTGGCGTAAGGAACATGCCGACTTTAACCGTGCCTTTACCGAGGCTCGCGAAGTTCTGATGGAAAGGATTAACAATGTTGCAGGTAAAAACCTGGACGTTCGTAAGCGAAAGACTGTCACTAAATCCCCCGATGGCCTGAAAACAACGGTCGAGGATGTCTTGCCAACACACAATGATGTTGCGGTGTTTGCCAAAGCCCTTGGACTCGGTCGCAGCGTTTATGGGGAAGAAGACCGTCAGCGTGATGTGCTTCGTGAAGTGATGAAACATAAGGTCGACGGTAAATACTCCGCGCTGCAGGCGGCGCAGCTACTTGAGGCTGAGGGGATAAAGGTTCCGACCACTTTGCTTATGGAGCTGGGAGCACCGAAAATTTTCGAATCGTTCACCAATATGGACGAGGCAGCCAAAGCCGACGCGGCGAATCTGACCCCGCAGGAAGCTGCAGATATCTACAAAAAATACCTGGGCTGAAAAATGCAAAAACAGGCGTTTCGAACCGAAAAAATGCTATGCACTTTTTGACCCGTTTTATGCACGTTTTATTCATCCCGATTTGACCACTTTTCTGTTCAAAACAGAGGCTTCGCGCCGTTTGCGTGATGGGTGCTGTTGCGCCAGTGCGGGTAACGACCATTATGTTAAATCGGGGCGTTTTTGAGGAATTTTTCTGTGCCGATCCCGTTCCCCTTTGACTTCCGCAAACCGGACTATACCGCCGTGTTTGAGTGGAGAATGGAGAGGCTGGAGCGGATCAGGAAAGCGCCTGAAATGCTTCCGGCACTCCGTGAGTTTTACCGCACTAACCCGGCCCAGTTCATCATCGACTGGGGCATGACGACGGACCCGCGTAACCTCGATTATGGCCTGCCTGCCACCATCCCGTTTTTGCTGTTCCCCCGCCAGGAGGAATGGATTCACTGGATCATGGACAGGCGCGCCAGTCTTGAGCATGGACTGACAGAAAAAAGCCGCGAAATGGGGCTGAGCTGGACCTCTATCGGTCTGGCCTGTTCGCTTTGCCTGTTCAATAAAGAAATGGTGATCGGGTTTGGTTCCCGTAAAGAGGAATATGTCGACAGTACCGGCGACCCGAAAGCACTGTTCTGGAAAGCGCGTAAGTTTGTCGAGTTGCTGCCGGTTGAGTTTCGCGGTTCATGGAATGACAAAAAGCATGCTCCTTACATGCGCGTGGAGTTTCCGGAAACGGGCGCGGTCATTAAGGGTGAGGCAGGCGATAACATTGGCCGTGGTGACCGTACCACGCTTTATTTCGTGGATGAGTCGGCATTCCTCAAACGGCCATTAATCATCGATGCTGCGCTCTCTCAGACGACCCGCTGCCGTATAGACCTCTCATCCGTTAACGGTATGAATAACCCCTTTGCACGTAAGCGCCACAGCGGAAATATCCCGGTGTTTACGTTCCACTGGCGCAGCGACCCGCGCAAGGATGATGAATGGTACCGCAACGAATGTCTGAAAATTGATGATCCGATTATCGTTGCTCAGGAACTGGACCTGAACTACAGCGCATCCACAGAGGGGATTCTCATTCCTTCTGAATGGGTACAGGCTGCCGTCGACGCGCATATCAAACTGGGTATTCAGCCCAGCGGCCAGCGCCTCGGCGCAATGGATATCGCAGACGAAGGGAAAGACAAAAACGGCTTTTCTTGCCGCTATGGCTTCCTTCTGCAGAACGTTCACGAATGGTCTGGCATTGGCAGTGACATCTACGCCTCTGTCGTTAAATCGTTTGGGTACTGTGACGATTACGGTCTGGATGAGTTCCGTTTCGATGAGGACGGTCTGGGTGCTGGTGCGCGTGGCGATGCTCGCGTGATAAACGAGCTCAGGCAGGCTGAAGGCCGGGGAACAATCACAGCTACGCCTTTCCGTGGTAGCGGTAGCGTATTCGATCCGGAAGATGAAGCCGTTCCTGGTGATAACGGTAAAGCGGCACGCCTGAATAAAGATTTCTTCGCGAACGCGAAAGCACAGAGCTGGTGGCATCTTCGCAAGCTGTTTCGGAACACCTTCCGCGCGCTGAACGGGATGGACTACAACCCCGACGAAATCATTTCTATAAGCAGCGAGATAGAAAATATTGACCGCCTGCTGATGGAGCTTTCACAGCCTACGTGGTCGAAAAACGCCGTCGGTAAAATCCTCGTGGATAAACAGCCGGAAGGTACAAAATCGCCGAACCTCGCCGACGCCGTGATGATTAACTACGCGCCGATGGATTCCTCTCTTGATAACTGGGCCAAACTGGCCGGAGCGTGACATGTCCCGTAAGAAACGCCAGAACGGCGCACAAAAGCCCGTTGCGACAGCTGACGGGTACAACAATTTCACGGCCAAACTTGGCAGCGACACCAGAAACATACAGACGGGCGGAATGTACATGCCCGGGTACATCAGCCGTAACAGGGTGATGCTGGAGTTTGCGTATCGTTCATCGTTCCTCGTTGGTGCCGGTGTGGACGCGATGGCCGATGATATGACCCGCAAGGGGATTAACATCAGCTCAAAGCTGAAACCCGGACAGAAGGGCAAGCTCGAAACCTTCTGGGATGAGCTCGCTATATGGGATGGGCTTAACGATAACCTCAAATGGTCACGATTGTACGGTGGCGCAGTGCTGGTGGTCCTGATTGAAGGGCAGGATATGTCCTCCCCGCTGAAACTGGATCGCATCAAAGAGGGGCAGTTTAAGGGCGTGATGAGCCTTGACCGCTGGATGGTTAACCCGAGTTATTACGATCTCGTTACCGATTACGGTCCCGATTTTGGAAAACCGAAATATTACAAGGTAATCACGAACCAGAAGGGGATTCCCCCCTGGAAGATCCACCATAGCCGCGTTATCCGCATGGAGGGTGATACGCTTCCTTTCCAGCAGGCCCAGACGGAAAACGGCTGGGGGATGTCTGTTGTTGAGCGTATTTTCGAGCGTATCGAGGCGTTTGATACTGCGACGGTCGGCACTACCCAGCTGATCCACAAAGCGCATTTGCGGACTTACAGCATTGAAGACCTGCGCAAGATTCTTGCTACCGGAGGCGACCTTGAAAAGGCGCTGATGAAGCACCTGGACATGATACGTCAGTTCCAGACCATCGAAGGCATGACCATCATGGATGGTAAGGATAAGTTCGAAACCCACAGCTATACGTTTGCGGGTATCGCTGATGTCCTTCTGCGCTTTGCTGAACAGGTTTCCGGCGCGACGGGAATTCCTCTCGTCCGTCTGTTCGGGCAGTCACCGGCAGGCTTCAACACTGGCGACGGCGATCTGGAAAACTACTACAGCCGGGTTAACTCGCTGCAGGAGAGACGCTTACGCCGCCATATCCGATGGCTGCTCGATATCTCCTGGCGTTCTCTGTTCGGTGAACCACTGCCTGACGATTTTACTTTCGAGTTTAACAAGCTCTGGGAAATGTCAGACGTGGACCGCGCAACGATGGCGAACAATGTGGTTACTGCACTTGGTACCGCCGTTCGTGATCTCGGGATGACGCCTGCAGCAGCACTTAACGACCTCAGGAACATTTCTGATGTGATTGGCATTGGTGGTTCTATCACTGACAAGGACATAGAAGATGCGAAGGCCCAGTGGGCGGAGGATGAATCTGAAACCAGCCCTCCGCCGCCGTTCGGAGATCCAGTATCGAAAAAGCCTGTTGGCGATAGCAAACCAGATAGGGCAGATCGTCGGTGGTACCTACGATGGTTCACAGGTTAGCGCTGCCAACATTTCGAAAACGCTAGTGGACTATTCCGAGGTAATCAGCGACTGGGCAGAGCAGGTCGGGCGAAGAATGTTTGCCCAGGTCGAGCAGGAGGAATGGAATCATTGGAAATCGGTATCTGAAGAAATTGGCGCCGGTCTGCGCGATGTGGTGGGTAACACCCCCGTCGGGCAGGTGGCGCAGGATATCGTATACCGACAGATTCAACTGATGAAATCCCTGCCTCTGGAAGCTGCCGATCGTGTGATGGACATACAACAGCGCGCAATGCAGGCGGTTATCACGGGTGAACGTCCGGACGAGCTCTACGAGATGATCATGGCCTCCGGTGACGTGGCCGCCAGCAGGGCGCAGCTGATTGCCCGTACAGAGATTGGACGAGCTACCGGCGCGCTAACGCAGGCCAGAGCCCTTTCGGTTGGCTCAGAGGGCTACTGGTGGCGTATCGAGGGGGCCGGCACGCGCGATTCTCACCGCAAGATGAAAGATAAATTTGTGCGCTGGGATAACCCGCCGACGCTGGACGGTATGACCGGACACGCCGGATGTTTACCGAACTGCAAATGCTGGCCTGAAGTACAGATTCCTGCACCGAGAAAATGAAAAATACGGCTTTGAGCAATCATTTCATGCGAACTGCAATACCCGCTAAATGTTATGAAAATGTTGTATTCGAAAAGGCCGATTTTCAGCCCAGTTAATCGCTACTTTTACGGCTTTAAGGGGACATTTTAATCGAGTTTATTTTCGTCGGTGCGGGTAAGAACTCTTATGTTAAATAGCCCGTTATTTTGAACATTTTTCCCATCTCACAAGGTCGCCACTGAGCGGCCTTTTTGTTGCCCGTAATCGAGCAGGTAACCCATGAAATATTTCTTCACTACACGCCTGGGAGAAACGCGTTATCTGCAGGCGGATGGCTCACTGCTGTGTAAAGACGTACCGATCGCACGTACAGGAACGCAGGTCTACTTACCCGAAGAAATCGACCTAGAGCCTGACGCCAGCGGCACAGTGACGGTCTGGCGAACGGAAGATGAGGTGTTTTCCCAGGAAACGATGGCGAGCTTTGAGGGCGTGGCCGTCACGCTGGGGCATCCAGAGGATAGTCTGGGCAACATCGTATTCGTTAACCCATCTAACTTTGCTGAGCTGGCGCACGGACATATTCAGAACGTCCGACGCGGCACCGGCGATAAATCGGATCTGCTCATTGCTGACGTGCTGATTAAACGGCAGGAAGCAATCGACGCGGTGAATTCTGGCCTGACCGATGTCAGTTGCGGCTATGACGCGCAGTACAAGCAACTGGCACCCGGCAAGGGCAAGCAATACCAAATCACAGGTAACCACCTCGCTGTCGGTATTGACCGGGGGCGTGCTGGTGGCCGCTGTGCAATCGGGGATTCCATCCCATCAACAACAAAGGAGAAGCCTGTAATGTCATGGCTTAAAAAACTGGCTCAGGCCATTAAGACGAAAGATGAGGATGCACTGGCAAAACTCATCGATGAAGCGCCGGATATGCCGTCTGATGGCATGGCTTCAATCCCCGGTGTAACTATCAACATGAATGCTCCAGCGCAGTCTACCGCGCTCCCTGAGGCGAATCGCTCCACCACGGACGAAGGCGATCCGGATAAAGAGAAAACAGGCGATGAAGAAATTCCGGCCTGGGCGAAAGCATTGCTGGTTCGTCTGGAAAAGCTGGAGGGTAAAACCACCGATGGCGATCCAGACCCGGGCAACATGACCACCGACGAAGACGAAGAAGAAAACCGCAAAGTGACGGGTGACGCAGCCTTTAAGCGCAACCTGATCGCCGATGCGGAAATTATCTGCCCTGGCTTCCAGCCTGCTGGCGATAAGAGCCTGAAACGTCAGGTGCTGAATCACGCAATGCGCACCGGTGACAGCCTGAAATCGTTCGGCGTGGATGATTTCTACAAAGCGCCAAAGGCTACGGTCGACGCGGTGTTTACTGCCGCTGTAGCGCTGCATAAGGCGAAGAACCACCTTGCACCGCTAAATAGCGGTACTCACACCACCGACCGGGCAACCAGCACAAAGCACCTTTCCCCGGCAGAACTGAACAAGCTCAACGCCGATTTCTGGGCAAAAAATAAATAAGGTAAATCATCATGGCAGGTACTGCATATTTAACGCGGATGCCCCTGGGCATTGCCGGGGGCGTTACCCGTCCTCGTGATCTCACCATTGAGCCGGTCACCCTGGACCACTCGAAGCAGTTCGCGTCCTACGGACTGGCTGGTAAATACGTGAACGATAAATTCGTTCCTCTGGAGTCCGGCGACACTATCGGCAAAGTGAAAGGGATTCTGGTCCGTCCGTTCCCGATTACTTCTGCGCTTGACCTGGCTTACATCGGCGTGACCGCTAATCAGGTGGGCGACAACCTTAAACGCGGTTACATCTGCGTAACTGCTACTGCAGGCAACGCGACGACTGCGAAGAAAGGCGATCCGGTATACGTTCGCGTGGCTGGTGGCACCACTCAAAGCCCGGTTGGCTCTTTTGTTTTGTCTCCAGACTCCACCGCATCAAATACACCTCAGCTGACAAATGCAGAGGTCATGGGGCCGGGTGAAGCCGACGGCCGTATTGAAATCGCTTATAACATCTGAGGGAATAATTAATGTTTACAGTTGACAGAGCGACCATCGACTCCACCGGCGCGTTTCTTGTCGGAGAGCTGGAGCGCATGGATCAGACGCTGAACATGCCGCTGACCTCCGTTAAGTGGTCCCGCGACATGCCACTGCGTAGCGATATTTCTATCGCTGATGAAGTGTCATCCTTCACGAACACCGATTTTGTCGGCGTTGGTGGTCCGAACCCTAACGGTAAAAACTGGATTGGTAAGAAATCCACCGCCGTTCCTGGTATTGAACTCGATATTCAGCCGACCCGTAACAACCTTACCCCGTGGGGACAGGAAATCGGATGGACGGTGCTGGAGCTGGCCTCTGCGCAAAAACTGGGCCGTCCTGTTGATGTCCAGAAATATGAAGGCATGAAACTGAAGTGGGCAATGGATACCGACGAACAGGTTTACATCGGTGATACCGAATTGGGCGTTCGTGGCCTGCTGAACCTGCCGGATGTTACCCCGGTTGCTGCAGCTGCAGCGTGGACCGCCACCACCGATCCTGATGTCATTGTTCAGGATATCAACCTGGTGCTGTCTGATGGCTGGGTTCGTTCTGGTTATGCGGTCTGCCCGGCGAAAATAGGCCTGGCGCCGGAGCTGTTCGGCCTGCTGGCGAGCAAAAAGGTTTCCTCTGCGGGGAATATCTCCGTGCTGGAATACGTGAAGATTAACACCATCGCGTTCCAGGAAAATGGTACACCACTGGAAATCGTCTCCATGAAGTGGGCCTCCAAGCGTGGCGCTGGTGGCGCGCATCGTATCGTTGCTTACACCCAGGACGAAAAATATGTTCGCTTCCCGATGGTTCCTCTGCTGAACACGCCGCTGGAGTATCGTGGCCTTCAGCAGTTGACCACTTACTACGGCAAGCTGGGCCAGGTGGAAACCCCGTATTCCAATACGATCTCTTACCTGGACGTTCCGGCGTCTTAACCTGAAACAGGCGGGGAAACCCGCCTTTTTTATGGAGCAAAAACATGAAATACGTTGTTTCCGGTGGCGCTACTCTCAGCTTTGCCGACGGTTCTAAATTCGAGCTGTCTCAGGGTATCCACGACAGTTCATCTTTCCCGAAAGAAGTCAAAGACCACTGGGCCTTTAAAGCTTATGCGCGCCCGATTGATGAGTCCGACCTGGCGAACGAGCAGAGCACTGAAGACCTGACCGCGAGCCTTGTTCTCCTGGCAGAAGAAAATAACACCCTAAAAGCGCAGCTGGCGGCGCATGAAAAGACCATCACCGATCAGGGTAATGAAATTACGGATCTGAAAGCGCAGCTGGCGGCCGCTCAGGCGGCATCTGCCGGTAATGCTGATGCCACGGACAAAGCCGATACCACCGGTGGGGACGCGAAAAATGCCAAAAAACAGCAGGCTTCCAACTAACGAGCAGTTCCGCACCGACTTTCCCGAGTTCGCCGATACCACCCGCTACCCTGACCCCTCAGTGAATTTCTATCTTGGGCAGGCAGACACAATCCTGAATCAGGACGTACAGGGCGATCAGTTCGTCTACCTGGCCGAACTATTCACAGCTCACTATACGGAGCTGCGCGGCCGTACGCTGGCCGCCGCTGCCGCAGGTGGAGTGAACAGCAACGGCGCGGCAGGTGTCGTGTCCTCTAAATCAGTAGATAAGGTTTCAGTGAGCTATGACGTGTCCGGGGTAATCAATCCGGATGCCGGTTTCTGGAATAGCACCGCCTACGGGCGCGAGTTCTACTGGTGGTGGTCTGCGTTCGGCGCTGGTGGCAGGCAACTGCTATGAAAAAAAGCGGGTTAACTGTTCGTTCTGATAATGCCGTGTCTGTTCTAGAATCCCTCAGACAGTTATCCGGAATGGATGTGCTGGTGGGAATACCTGAGGATAAGGCAGGGCGTGAGGATGGCTCACCGATTAATAACGCGGAACTGGGCTACCTCCACTCAACGGGCGCAACAGTGGAAATCGACGGTACGACAGTCACGCTTCCCCCGCGTCCTTTTCTGGAAATGGGGATCGAGGACTCAAAACCCCGAACAACTGCGCACCTCAAAGCAGCGGCAACCGCCGCGCTGGAGGGACAGACTGAAGCCGCAATGCGTGAGCTGGAGAGCGCCGGACAGATTGCCCGTGATGCTGCAAAAGCTGTTATCGGTGCTGGCGACCGATTGCACCCTCTTTCTGAGAAAACCCTCGAACGCAGACGGGCTGAGGGCATTCCCGGCGACAAGCCGCTGTATGCCCACGGTTACCTGTTGCGTTCAATTAACTACGTCGTGAGGAAAAAATAATGCCTCTTCTCGATGTGAGCGATGTTCTTCTCGATCCCGACTTCATGGACACCAGTCTGGTGTGTCATCGGCAGGTTCAGACGGTGGATGAGGACAATTTCGCGAAAAACACAGTTCAGGATATCCCATTCTCTGGCGTGGTGACGGTTGACCGTTCTCTGGAAGCCAGGCGAATGGAGGCAGGCCAGAACATCAGCGGTGCGATCCTCATCGTGACGCAGTTCAGATTAACTCAGGGCCAGCCCGGTACAGACAGCACCCCGCGACTTGATGCCGATATCGTGACCTATAACGGACGCGACTATCGCGTGACGTTCGTCGACCTGTACACCAGTTACGGCGCCGGATTCGTCCAGGCACATTGTGAGCTGGTGGATTTTAACGGAGGGACGCCAGTTGAGTAACGACAGCACAGTGCGCGGGTATCTGACGCCTGTCGGGGATGGTCCCCAGTATGACGAGGCGTTGGAGCGTGAAATTAGCCGGTGGATTCGTGGTGTTTCTGGCCTGCCGGCCTCTCTGGTTTTCCCCCGATGGACAGACCCGCAGCCGCAGATCCCCAACAACGGGGTGACGTGGTGCGGTTTCGGTATCACTACCGTTCCGCAGCCGTTAAGCCAGTCCGATGTTCAGGTATCGGAAGAACAGTCCGAGCAATGGATATGGGAGCAGGTCACAGTGATTTGCTGCTTTTATGGGCCTCAGGGAGCCAGCACTGCATCAACTTTCCGCGCGGGGATATTCGTCGAGCAGAACAACGCCGAGCTGAACCGTTCGGGGCTTTCGCTGGTGGAGACCGGGACTATTTACAACCTGCCAGAGCTCATTAACAACCAGTGGGTAAGGCGCTACGACCTCACCATTACGCTGTCCCGCAAAAACATTCGTACCTACAACGTCCGGACGCTGCAAGATGCGCCCGTCTCATTTTTCGGAGGCTAAATTATGCCGCAGGGATTACCTGTATCTAACGTCGTTAATGTCGACGTGATCATTGGGCCGCGTGCGGCTACTGGTCGAAACTTTGGTTCGCTGCTCATTCTCGGGAGCTCAACGGTTATCCCGGTTTCTGAACGCATTCGCCTCTACTCATCCCCGGAAGATATCGGCACAGATTTCGGCGTGGATAGTCCAGAATATGAAGCCGCTACGGTGTATTTCTCGCAGTCACCGAAACCTCAGCAGGTATATGTCGGTCGCTGGGCTAAAACGCTGGTATCGGCTGAAAGTGGTTCGGCGGAAACGCTGCTGCAGGCGGTGAACGCCGTTCTGAATTACACGAACTGGTACGGTCTGGCCGTGGCTGACGATGAAGATATCGACGATGCCGACTGGCTGAGCGTGGCCGCTGCGATCGAGGCCTCCAGTCTCAGCCGAATTCTGGCTATTACCACTGCAGAGCCTGAGACGGTAAACGCGACCTCCACTACCGATCTGGCTTATAAGCTGAAGGCGGCAAAATACGCTCGCACGTTTGTGCAGTATTCCACCAGCAGCAAGTACGCCGCACTGTCTGCATTTGGTCGCGCGTTCACGGTGAATTTCAACGGCAGCAACACCACCATCACCCTGAAATTCAAGCAGGAGCCGGGGATCACCTATGAAACCCTGACCACCAATCAGGCGGCGGCGCTGGATGCCAAAAACTGCAACGTATTTGTGTACTACCAGAACGATACGGCCATCCTGCAGCAGGGCGTCATGTCCAGCGGCGATTTCTTCGATGAGCGCCACGGGCTCGACTGGCTGCAGAACTACGTTCAGACCAACCTGTATAACCTGCTCTACACCAGCATAACCAAAGTCCCACAGACTGATGCTGGCGTTACGCGCCTGCTTTCTAATGTTGAACAGTCGATGGATCAGTCCGTCACGAACGGGCTGGTGGCTGCTGGCGTATGGAACGGTGGCCCGATTGGGCAACTGGATTCCGGCGACACGCTGACAAAAGGCTATTACGTCTACGCGCAGCCGATTTCCGAGCAGGCGCAGGCAGACCGTGAAGCACGTAAGGCACCGGTTATTCAGGTGGCCTGTAAGCTGGCGGGTGCGGTTCATTTCGCTGATGTGCAGATCAACGTCGTTCGCTAAGGAGAACATGAATGTCTACCTATTCTTTTATGGACGTCACGGCGTCACTCTCCGGCCCGACCGGGGAGATTGATCTGGGCTACGGTTCCGCCAGTTCAGAGGAGGGGATCACCGTTGCAATGGGTGGTCCTAAAAACACCATGACAATTGGTGCTGACGGCGAAGTGATGCATAGCCTGCACGCAGACAAAAGCGGCACGGTAACCGTCAACCTGTTGAAAACCTCGCCGACTAACAAAAAGCTGTCGCTGGCGTACAACGCGCAGAGTCAGTCTTCAGGCACCTGGGGGAACAACGTCATTGTGATCCGAAACAAGGTGAGCGGAGACATCATCACGGCGCGCAGCGTGGCGTTCCAGAAACAGCCGGATAACGCCAACGCTAAAGCCGGTAATACGATGCCCTGGGTGTTTGACTGCGGCAAAATCGACCAGGTTCTCGGGGAGTTCTGATAGATGGAATGCAAAATCAAAGACCACGATTACCGCGTGGCAAAACTCAGTGTGTTTGATCAGTTGAAAGTGACGCGCAAACTGCTGCCGGTACTGGCGGGCATGATGGCAGATTTCGGGAGCATTCGCTCCCTTCTGCCTGCTGACGGTAAAATCGATAGCGCTAAGTTTGATGCGCTTAAGCCGGTGTTTGAAACCCTGCTACCGCGCATCGCTGATGTACTGTCTTCCCTGAGCGAAGAAGATACCAACGCGATTATTCATCCGTGTCTGTCTGTGGTTTCACGTAAGCATATGGACGGATGGACGCCAGTATTTAACAGCGGGCAGTTGATGTTCGACGATATCGACCTGCTGACCATGCTCCAGCTGGTGGCGCGGGTGGTCGCCGATTCGCTGGGAAATTTTTTGCCCGTGAGCCCTACCAGCGTGACGCCGGACCAGCCTCAGGGCTAACCCTCAACAGCCTGCCTGACGGGCTGTCTTATCTCCTTGACCCGGTTGATGCCGGGTTAATCCCTTATTACGCGCTGAAGGATGGATCAGTCGATCTGTGCGATATCGCGCTGATGAATGACCATCTGGCCGTTAAGGCTGACAACCAGCGCCGTATTGAGAAATGGAGAGAGGATAATGAACGCTGAGACTATTAAAGATTTCCTCGTCTCGCTCGGCTTCGATATCGACGAGGCTGGTGCGGCTAAATTTGATTCAGTCCTTGCTGGTACGACCGCAAACGCCATCAAAATGGGACTGGCCGTCGAGGGGGCTGCGCTTTCGGTAGTGGCCTACACGGCGAAAATTGCCTCCGGTCTGGATAACCTCTACTGGGCGTCACAACGTACTGGTGCCACCGTTCAGGGCATTCAGTCGATTGGTTACGCTGTTTCTCAAATGGGCGGCAGCGTGGACGCAGCACGCGGATCACTGGAAAGCCTCTCCCGGTTTGTACGTAACAATCCCGGTGCGGAAGGTTTCCTGAACCGTCTGGGCGTACAGACGAGAGACGCCAGCGGTAACATGCGCGACATGGCCGCCATTTTTACGGGCGTCGGCCAGAAGCTCAGTAGCATGCCGTATTACCGGGCTAACCAGTATGCGCAGATGCTGGGTATTGATGAAAATACCCTCATGGCAATGCGCCGGGGTGTGGGCGGTTTCTCCGGGCAGTACAGTGCGATGGCGAAGGCTATCGGCTTCAATGCTGACGAAGCGGCCAGAAGCTCCAATAAATTCATGACCTCCCTGCGCGAGTTCGGCGCGATGGCAGGCATGGCCCGTGACAAAATCGGCTCTAATCTTGCTGGTGGCCTTGCGGGTTCGCTGGACACGCTGCGCCGCCACATCCTCGATAACTTCCCGCGCATTGAGCAGACCCTGACGAAAGCCATAAAAGGCATTCTGGCACTCGGGGATATTATCGGGCGGCTGTTCTTCCGGCTTATCGAAGGTGCATCAGACCTTATCACCTGGTGGCAATCGCTGGACAAGCAGACGCGGGAGCTGATCTCGCTGTTCGGCGCACTGACGATAGCGCTGCGCATTCTGAACAGTACGTTCTGGATGTCACCGATTGGCCTGATAACCGCGATGGCGACGGGTATTGCTCTCCTGTGGGAGGATTACAAGACCTGGAAGGAAGGCGGTCAGAGCCTGATTGACTGGGGGAAATGGAAACCTGAAGTCGACGCCGCGCTGAAGATGGTTCGTGACCTGAAAGCGACCGTTAACGACCTGACGAAAGCACTGACGAAACTACTCAATATCGATCCGAAATCATGGTCCCTGAAGTGGGATTTCAGCAACTTCATCGACCAGATGGGCGAGTTCAGCAAGATGTTGAACATGATCGCCGACCTGCTCAACGCCATTAAAGATGGTCGCTGGGCTGATGCTGCCAGCATCGGCAAACAGTTGCTTAATCAGGGAAGCGATAAGCCGTCAGCAATGCCAATGGTGACCGACAGCGCCAACGGTACCGCCGACTGGATTAAAGAGCACTGGGGCTTCGATCCTCGCAGCGTGGGCCGAACGGTGCGCGGCTGGTTTGGCGATGATGAACCAGAACAACATGCACAAGCCGTTAAACGTGGTGAACGGAATAATAATCCCGGAAATTTGAATTTTGCAGGTCAGGCGGGAGCTTCACTGGAAAGTCCTGGCGGACGGTTTGCCAGATTCGAAACATCCTTTGACGGTTTACGGGCGCTTTCGCGACAGTTGATGTTATATGCCGGACGAGGAATTAACAGTGTGGAGAAAATTATCTCTACATGGGCTCCCGCATCAGATAACAACAACACCGCTGCTTATATTCAGGCTGTTTCTCAGCGGCTGGGGGTAGATCCTCGTGTTGCTCTGAATATGAAAGATCCACAAACCATGTCTGCATTAATGAGTAGCATTATTCACCATGAAAATGGGCGAAACATCTATTCAAGGGAGCTAATCGGGAAGGCTGCCGTCGCAGGAATTGGCGGTGCTCAGGTTAGCCAGAAAAACACTTATCACATCTATGGTGGAGGTGATCCGCGTTCTGTCGGTACTGAGGTCGAACGTCGGCAGCAGTCTGCGAACGCTCAGGTTATGCGTGGTAATCAAACGAAGGTGGGCTAATGGATATTCTCTCTACGCTCTTTCAGCAGCAGAGCCGGAAAATAGGGGTTATTGTCCCCAGCGTGGTAGTTTCTGAGAAGCACAGCGACACGCTGGAAATAACAGAGCACCCGGTCGAGGTCGGGGCCGCCATCGCAGACCATGCCTATAAAAAGCCGTCTGAAGTAGTTATGGAGGTCGGTTTCGCTGGTGGCGGATCATTGCTGGATTTCGCCAGTAACCTGACGGCTACCAGCTTACTCGGCCTGAGTCCGCAGCAGACATATCAGGAAATACTCGACCTGCAGGCAAGTCGCATTCCTTTCGATGTCGTAACAGGTAAGCGGCTGTACAGCAACATGCTGATCCGCGCGCTGGAAGTAACAACTGACAAGACGACCGAAAATGTCCTGTCTGCTGTTCTCACTCTGAGGGAAGTCATTATCTCGCAGACTCAGCAAATCACCGTTGCGGATAAAACCAACATGAAAGACGGGGCCAGCACGTCGGCGGTGCTGAATACTGGCAACAAAACCACAAAACCGCCAAATACCTCTTTATTGCAAAGTGGTGCGGCGTTACTGGGGCTTGGTTAATGGCGATTCAGGAAATACCGCTTACAGCGGATAACCAGCAGTTCAGCATCGTCCTGGGCGGTGTCACCTGGCGGATTAGCATCTTATGGCGCGATCTGTACTGGATTATGGACCTGCAGAACGACAGAGGCGAGCCAGTAATCTCCGGTATTCCTCTCGTCACGGGGGCTGACCTGCTGGCGCAGTACGCCTATATGGGGCTTGGTTTTAAGCTGGTATTGGTCTGCGATGACACCACACAGGATTATCCCACGAAAACCGACCTGGGCGGCCGCAGTCATTTACTGGTATCAACGGAGTAAGTATGTCACAGAACTGGATGCGTCATTTCGATTTACAGTTAGTTGATCCAAACGGGCAGGGAATTAGCCTTAGCGATTTTAAAGTTACTTTCACCATCGACTGGTTCAATATCAGTAGCGCATCCCGTGTGGGAACGTTCAAAATCTACAACCTGTCAACTGACACGGTAAATCGTATTGCAGGCCAGGAGTTTTATAAAGTTCGGCTGATTGCTGGTTACGACGGTATTGCGCCGGAGGTACCGGCAAGCGACGTCGGGACCGTGCGCGAAGTCGACGCGGCGGACGTGGGCCAAAGTGATGGCCGGAACTACGGGCTGATTTTCAGCGGTGAAATTCGATACTCGGTCACAGGAAAAGACAGCCCTATTGATTCCTATGTCCTGATTCAGGCAGCCGATACGGATCTGGCATTTGCCACCAGCATAACCTCGCAGACGCTGGCGGCCGGTTACACGGTCGCAGATGTGAACCGCGCGCTGATGAAAGACTTCGAGGCCAAAGGCGCGACCGAAGGGCTGACGCCTGAAATGCCTGCTACCGTATTTCCTCGGGGTCGGGTGCTGTTCGGCATGACACGGCATCTTATGGATAACGTGGCCGGACAATGTGGCGCAACATGGCAGTTCGTGGACGGTCAGCGCCAGATGGTGGCTAATAACGAGTATGTTCACGACGCGATTGTGCTCAACAGCGCCACCGGGCTTATCGGTATGCCGCAGCAGACTATCGGCAACGGCGTTAACGTCCGCGCGCTGATTAACCCGAACATCCGGGTTAACGGGCTCATTCAACTGGATCAGGCTTCCGTGTATCGCACCGCGCTGTCGAACAACGATATCGCGATGGCTGGTGGGCAGATTACCGACCAGAACACGGACGGAAATATCACGCTTAGCGGCACCACGGCGCAGCCTGCCAGCATCGCAACGGATGGCGTTTATATTGTTCGCGGGATTATGTACACTGGCGATACAAGGGGCCAGGCTTGGTACATGGATATGATGTGCGAAGCGCGTGGCGCGGCGGATCTGCGTTCGGCGTCGTCTTTACAGCGTGAGGTAGGATAGTGAAAAAGTGGATTGTTATCGGACTCTGTTTCCTTCCGGGGGTAGCGTTTGCTGCGAATCCTGGCGGTATCACGCTTCAATGTGGTGGCTACAAATTAGAGTTGATTCCTGATTCACTGTTCAAGATTAATGGTGAGACAGTTACCTCTCAGAAGATTAAAACGCTCGGCAACGGCAATGGAATGAAGGCGGATATGGGCCTTATGCCAGCCAAAGACGGTAATAATTACGGTTTTGAGTTCATTCGCCGTCCGGGTACAGAAACGCGTTTCCTGAACGTCCAACTGCTGCAGAACAGCATGGATGCTCCGAAAATCATCGGATCTTTCCCGTGTAAAAAGGTTGCTGGGTGAAGGTAGCCTGAAAGCTGTCTCATCTGAAAAACAACAAAACGTGCTCTAAAAACTGTCGTTTTTTGAGACTAGCGATTACACTGCTCTAACTTTTTGATGGTGAATTGCCATCGATATGCTCCCCCATAAAAGCCAGGAATAACTAAAACATGAGCTTAGCGCAGCCAAAATCAGGAGAACTGTTAGATCTTCTGACTCCTTCATTAACTAAGGGTGAAAACCTTCTGAGTGAGTTTGAAGTCCATCGAATCATTCGTGAAGCGAAGAAAATCCCTGAACGTTATCAGGGGCTATCAATTGAGGGCTTAGCTAAGCTTGTTCTTGGTGAAATAGAAGAGGGATGTTCACTCTGTGAGCAGGGTTTGAGAATTGTGCCTAACGATCCAGTTTCTTTCTGTAACTATACGATAGCGCTGCGTAACTTGGGTTTGCACGCTCGTCAGTACGCGATGATTCAGAATGCGGCCAACTCACTTAACCCAACGATATTGGCTGAAGTTGCTACAATTTCTGCATATTGGGCTGATATCGATTTGCTTGAAAAGGTGATGCCGATGCTGACTGCTATGGAAGTGCCTCGCCCTGAAGATATGGCAAAGTGGTATGACACACTTGATTACCTGCATACCCATCAGGAGCATGCTCAGGATCTTAAAAAAATAGGGCAGCTTATGCTGAACGTATCTGATAAGTATCGCGTTCGCTTGGCTGGCGCCCATGCTTTTTATGTAATGTCTGAGCTTGATACATTGTTTGTTGAAGTCAAAACAGACGATCCAGCGCTCCTATCGCAGATGAACAATGACCTTGCTGATGAGATTATCATGGCTGGTCTTGCGGATTCTGAATGTGTCGGATGTTTTGAGGCGGGGGAACTTTAATGTCGGTTGA
The DNA here is from genome assembly GCF_030336805.1 of Citrobacter sp. Cb023. Taxonomy (NCBI): domain Bacteria; kingdom Pseudomonadati; phylum Pseudomonadota; class Gammaproteobacteria; order Enterobacterales; family Enterobacteriaceae; genus Citrobacter; species Citrobacter sp. Cb023. The sequence continues at coordinate 439,274 of NZ_JAOWCV010000034.1, forward strand.
GCATACTTGTTTCCTTGAACTGGCGAAGCATTCCCTGACTCTAAACGGTGAAATGTGGACAAGAAACGCTATTAGCCGAGCATATTATGGCATGTACCATTCCGCCTTAAGGATCACCAATAATCTTGTACCGACTGCTACAGAAGATGGTGAAAAATTAAAAGGTGGAGTTCACATGCGAGTCTATACCGTCTTTTGTAGCGGTGAGGCAGCAGCACTGAACGACGTTGATGTTAACGCAGTAAAAAAAATCGGCGTTAAACTGAAAATGACACATGCCCAACGTGTTAATTCTGATTACAAGCTTGAACGAAAGGTTAATCGAATTACAGCGATAAGCGCGATTCAGGACGCAGAAGAAGTAGATACAATCGTTAATCAACTTTTGAAGGTTGGCGACGATTCGTTAACCGCTTAAGCTGCAATTCCTCATAAGTCAAACCCGCCACCCGGCGGGTTTTTTGCTTTCTGGAGCCAATCAAATGGCAGTATCTGACCAGACCCGCAGCGGCGATCTTGCCGAAACATTCAAATCTGAGCGAGAAACTACAAAGAACCAGATCCGTGTCGCCTTGCCTGGCATTGTTCAGTCATTCGATCCTGACGCGGTGACGGCGGTTGTACAGCCTGCTATCCGTTCGGTTGAAACGGATAACGACGGGAACCGCATTACCAAAAATTACCCGCTGCTGGTGGATGTGCCGGTGGTATTTCCGCGCGGTGGGGGATGCACGCTAACGTTCCCGGTTAAAGCCGGTGATGAATGCCTGGTGATTTTCGCCGATCGCTGCATCGATTTCTGGTGGCAGAACGGCGGGGTGCAGGAACCCGTCGACGACCGGGTGCATGATTTATCGGATGCGTTCTGTATCGTCGGGCCGCAGTCACAGGCGCAGAAAATCAGCGGAATCAACACGGGGGCCGCTCAGATGCGCAGCGACGACGGAAGCACGTTCTTTGAACTCAATCCCTCTACCAAAAAAATTAAAATTGTGGCTCCGGGAGGCGTTGAGGTGGTTACCCCGCTGGCTGACTTCTCGGAGAGAGTCACTATTCACGGGCTCCTGTCCTGGATGGGCGGCATGGTGGGTTCTGTTGTCTCAGGCGTCGCATCCAAAATTACTGGCGTGGTCGAGTTTATAGGTACCGTCAAAGCAAACGGTAAATCTATCGACGATAAACACACTCACGGTGGTGTACAGCACGGCAATGATGATACGGATGAGGTGAACTGATGCGATACCGACGCGAAGATGCCGATGGTGATTACACCTTTGGCAGTGGCGATGATACTTGGCTGATTAACTCACCTGAGGCCGTGGCGCAGGCTGTGAAAACGCGATTCGAATTGTGGTACGGGCAATGGTTTCTCGACACCACAGAGGGGACACCGTGGATTCAGTCCGTACTTGGTAAGCAGAAGCCGGAAACCTACACCCTGGCGATCCGTAAGCGCATCCTCGAAACGCGGGGCGTTAAATCCATCATTTCTTTCAATACGACAGTGAACACTACGACGCGCCGCGTCCAGTTCTTCGCTGAAATCGACACTATCTACGGAACAACGACAGTAACCAGCGAGGCATAAATGGCCCTCAATTTGGACACACTCGGCTTATCGGCAACGGTAACCGCTGAGGGGATCAGTGCGCCTGATTACCAGACGATACTCGATACCCTGACGAGCTATTTCCAGCAGATTTATGGCAGTGATGCTTATCTGGAGCCAGACAGCAAAGACGGCCAGATGGTGGCGCTGGTGGCGCTGGCTATTCACGATGCCAATAACACAGCTATTTCCGTCTATAACTGCTTTTCACCTGCTACAGGGTACGGCGCAGCGCTGACCAGTAACGTAAAAATTAACGGTATCGCGCGCAAAGGGGCGACGAACTCTACCGTGGATCTTGTACTGACCGGTACCGCAGGGACAACCATCACTAATGGCACCGTAAAAGACACCAATAACGTGATCTGGCGTCTTCCTGCCTCGGTAGTTATTGGCGTTGATGGCACAGTTACGGTAACTGCTACCTGCTCAAACAGTGGAGCGGTAGCCGCGCTGACAGGGACCATCACTATCATCAACACGCCGACCCGTGGCTGGACATCGGTAACAAACCCAACAGCGGCCACCGTAGGCGCACCAGCAGAAACAGACGCAGAGTTGCGCATCAGACAGGGGCAGAGCGTCGCGCTACCGTCCATCACACCGTTTGAGGGTGTTGATGGTGCGATCGCCAATGTCGCTGGCGTGACACGTCACAAACTCTACGAGAACGATACTGGCGCAACCGACAGTAACGGACTGCCACCACACTCCATTTCCGCCATCGTCGATGGAGGTGATGTTACCGAGATAGCCCAGACAATCCGTGGAAACAAAGGGCAGGGAACTGCGACTTACGGGACGACCTCTGTCACGGTACCAGACACTTACGGAAATCCTCACGTAATCAGCTTCTCGCGTTCTACTGATGTCCCAATTTACGGACATATCACGCTGAAAGCCTTCACGGGCTACACGTCGCAAATTGGCGTGCAGATTCAGCAGGCCGTCGCGGATTACATCAATGGTCTGACGATCGGTGATTCTGTTCTGCTGAGCCGCATTTACTCCCCGGCTAACCTGGGCGTGGTCAGTAGTGGTAGTGCTCGTTATTACGATATTCAGGAGCTGCTAATTGGCAAATCAGCCGGAGCTGTAGCGGCGGCAAATATCAACATTGCATATAACGAGTCAGCATCCTGTAAGCCTGAAAACATTGTTCTAACGGTGACGTCATGAGCAAGTACACAGACTTAATCACCAATTATCACGCCACTAAGCCCAGGTTCTTTGATCACGTTGACCTGAGTACACGACCACTGATTGATATCACTACGGCCACCAGGGGACTGGTGAGCGCTTTTGATATCGATACAGCCGTCGGTGTACAGCTCGATATCCTCGGTCTGTGGATCGGTCGTAGTCGTATAGTCAGCCAGCCAATTAGCGGCGTTTATTTCAGCTGGGACACTGACGGGCTTGGATATGACCAGGGCATCTGGCAGGGGCCATATGATCCTGATTCTGGCTATACGACGCTGAGTGATGAGACGTACCGCATCATTCTGAAAGCGAAAATCGCTATCAACAACTGGGACGGCCGGAACGATTCTCTGCCTCCCATCCTTGACGCTGCGACTGCAGGCTCAGGCTTGAGGATGCAAATTGTCGACAACCAGGACATGACGATATCGGTTTGGGTATTCCCCGAGACTGATATTTCTGATGTGTCTCTTGAACTGATTGCCGCTATCAAACAGGGCTATCTCACCGTTAAAGCTGCTGGCGTATGGGCCGGTGATGTTGAAACTCCGGCGGTAGAAACACCGTCAGAAGGTTCTAAATTCTTTGGGTTTGATATGGATAACGAATACATCGGCGGGTTCGATGTTGGAGCATGGGGGACTTTACTCTGATGGCAACTAATGATTTCAAACCGTTCGCGACAGCAGCAAATGCTAACGTGACGGCGCAAGCGGACTGGGAAGCGCTTCCTGCTCTTCTTTCTGGATTTACGGCTGGCAAAGCGTCAAGCGCCCAGGTAAATAAAGCACTTCGTCAGGCCAGTTTTATTGCGGCAGCACTGGCACAGTACACTGCCAACAAAAGTGGTCAGGATGTGCTTGATGATGGTGACCTGAACGGCTTTATCTCCAAAATGGGGACCGCTTTTGGGAAGGATTTCCAGGCACTTGATGCCACGCTGACGGCATTGGCTGGGCTCACAACCGGTGCAAATAAACTCCCGTATTTCACTGGAAACGATACAGCAGCGCAGACTGATTTAACTTCTGTTGGCCGTGACATTATCGGGAAAAATACTATTGCTGACATTCTCACATACCTTGGTCTGGGAGAAGGCTCTATGCTCCCGGTTGGGACTCCAATTCCCTGGCCGCTGGCAACACCGCCGACCGGCTTTCTGAAAATGAACGGTGCAACATTTGATAAGGTTGCAAACCCTAAGCTTGCCCTTGCGTACCCGTCCGGAGTCTTGCCCGACTTACGTGCGCAAACTATTCGTGGCTGGGATGATGGAAGGGGTATTGATACCGGACGGGCGCTTTTAAGCGAACAGGGGGATGCGATCCGAAACATTATTGGCAGTGCCGCGAACGTCTATACAGGAAACCCAGATTTAGCGACGGGCGTCATTACCTACACCGGTACTGGAATCACCTCGTGGCAGAGTGGAACAGGACTGAGTATTTCCTACAGAAACTTAAATATTAATGCTGCGACTCAAGTTCCAACCGCTGCTGAGAACCGCGTTAAAAGCGTGGCATTTAATTACATCGTGAGAGCGCAATAATGAAAGAATACATCACGCTTAATGCGCAGGGATTTGCAGAAACTTCAGGATGGATTGTTTGCTATCTGACAAAACCTGATGGGGAATATATCGGCTTTATTGATGAGTTTATCCCGGCAACTGCTGGCTTACCTGCTGGTGCATATATTGATGAACCCCCGGCCGATGAAGCGGGAAAAGCGATAATCCGTGTCGGCGATAAGTGGGAGTTAGTCGATGACCATCGCGGCGAAACGGTTTACAGCACAGAGAGCGGCCA
>NZ_JAOWCV010000035.1:0-50576 GCF_030336805.1 Citrobacter sp. Cb023
ATACCTTGGTCTGGGAGAAGGCTCTATGCTCCCGGTTGGGACTCCAATTCCCTGGCCGCTGGCAACACCGCCGACCGGCTTTCTGAAAATGAACGGTGCAACATTTGATAAGGTTGCAAACCCTAAGCTTGCCCTTGCGTACCCGTCCGGAGTCTTGCCCGACTTACGTGCGCAAACTATTCGTGGCTGGGATGATGGAAGGGGTATTGATACCGGACGGGCGCTTTTAAGCGAACAGGGGGATGCGATCCGAAACATTATTGGCAGTGCCGCGAACGTCTATACAGGAAACCCAGATTTAGCGACGGGCGTCATTACCTACACCGGTACTGGAATCACCTCGTGGCAGAGTGGAACAGGACTGAGTATTTCCTACAGAAACTTAAATATTAATGCTGCGACTCAAGTTCCAACCGCTGCTGAGAACCGCGTTAAAAGCGTGGCATTTAATTACATCGTGAGAGCGCAATAATGAAAGAATACATCACGCTTAATGCGCAGGGATTTGCAGAAACTTCAGGATGGATTGTTTGCTATCTGACAAAACCTGATGGGGAATATATCGGCTTTATTGATGAGTTTATCCCGGCAACTGCTGGCTTACCTGCTGGTGCATATATTGATGAACCCCCGGCCGATGAAGCGGGAAAAGCGATAATCCGTGTCGGCGATAAGTGGGAGTTAGTCGATGACCATCGCGGCGAAACGGTTTACAGCACAGAGAGCGGCCAACCAATTGAAGTGAAAGCCCCTGGTGATTACCCTGAAAACACAACACCACTTGCGCCAGCCACACCTTTTGACAAATGGAATGGCAGCGCCTGGGTGACTGATGAAAACAAACTGAAAGCTGCAAATATCGCTGAAAATGAGTTTCGTAAAGCCCAATTGCGCGCTCAGGCGGATTCAGAAATCGCCTGGCGACAATACGCCGTAGACAAGGGCAAAGCGACGGAGGAAGAAGCCGACGCTTTGATTGAATGGCAGGATTACAGGCTGGATTTGATGCGGGTTGATACTATAAATCCTGTCTGGCCTACACCGCCGGTTTCTCAGACCAGTTAATCTTTGGCGCACTGGAGGTGTCTACCCCCTCCAGTTCCTTGATATAAGTTCTCCACTCAATTAGTTTCGCCTTGTCTTCATCACTAATGGTGCCAAGCAGCAGGTCAATCTGCCACCCTTTGGTAACTTCTGATGCTTCAGCGAGGAACTGAGATTTTTGCTGCTCAGCCGCTGCAATTGCCGAGGCTTTAATTTCTTCTGCCGTTGGTGGTGGAATCTCTTCCCATGACGGGAGGCCATCATCACCGGCAACCCGACGCTTTCCATCCAGAGGCGTAACACAAAACTCTTCAAAAACAGATTTCTCAACAGAAACCACATCAGCAGGTGCTGACGTGCTATCAGCGAACCAGAATGCGTTCTGTTCTGAGCTATAAACGAAAGTGTGCATCAGATAGTCCCCACCACAACCCAGTTAAAGTTAGTAGACTGAGCGACAAATTTACCGTCACTGCCACGATATGAAGATGATTTAGCGAGAAATGAAGACGTTGTAGAAACTTGCGCACCATATACCGTGAAGAAGTCATACACCCCACCGCTACCTGTCCAGCTACCAGATAATCCTTCAATCACCACAGGGACATACGCTGACATTGCTACGGGTAAAGAAACAACAGCGCCACCATTTGCATCCGTGTTGCTGTTCCCCCATTGAATGCACATTCGGTTAGGGAATCGGTAAATATTGACCCCTCCGGATACAGAGAATACGAAAGAAGACATATCTGGTATCTGATTTACCCCAGTGCCAACCCCTCGTTTTGCCGCTTCTCCCAGACCAACCTTTCAAAGAATTTAAATGCACTGCTAACCATCATTTTCATCAATCTCAATTGTGCCATTTCCCACACATAGCCCGGTGCGTGCGCCGCACGCATATCAACCAGAACATAGGCACACCCCCTGTAAACCGGAGAGACTGCCTTATGGCTCAGGATTACCACCACGGGGTGCGCGTTGTCGAAGTCAACGAGGGCACCCGATCCATAACCACGGTGAGCACCGCCATCGTGGGCATGGTCTGCACCGGCGATGATGCTGATGCGTCCATGTTTCCCCTCAATAAGCCGGTCCTGCTGACCGATGTGCTGACCGCCAGCGGTAAAGCGGGAGAGTCAGGTACGCTGGCCCGTTCGCTGGATGCGATAGCAGACCAGGCAAAACCTGTGACTGTCGTTGTACGCGTGGCGCAGGGCGAAACCGAAGCGGAAACCACCTCCAACATTATCGGCGGCGTGACTGCTGACGGTAAAAAAACGGGCATGAAAGCGCTGCTTTCGGCGCAGTCACAACTGGGCGTCAAGCCGCGTATTCTCGGCGTACCGGGACACGACACGCAGGCGGTTGCCACTGAGCTGCTGAGCGTGGCGCAGAGTTTGCGCGGTTTTGCTTACCTGTCCGCCTACGGCTGCAAAACGGTGGAAGAAGCGATTGCCTACCGTGACAATTTCAGCCAGCGAGAGGGGATGCTGATCTGGCCTGACTTCATCAACTTTGACACCGTGTTGAATGCAGATGCGACGGCCTACGCCTCCGCCCGTGCGCTCGGACTGCGAGCCAAAATTGACGAGCAGACCGGCTGGCACAAAACCCTGTCCAACGTGGGAGTGAACGGCGTCACCGGCATTTCCGCTGATGTGTTCTGGGATCTGCAGGACCCGGCAACCGATGCGGGGCTGCTGAACCAGAATGACGTCACCACGCTTATCCGCAAAGACGGCTTCCGCTTCTGGGGTTCCCGCTGCCTCAGTGACGATCCGCTGTTTGCCTTTGAGAATTACACCCGCACGGCGCAGGTACTGGCTGACACCATCGCAGAAGCGCACATGTGGGCGGTGGATGGCGTGCTTAACCCGTCGCTGGCCCGTGACATTATCGAAGGTATCCGCGCCAAGCTGCGCAGCCTGAAAACGCAGGGCTACATCATCGGCGCGGACTGCTGGCTGGATGAGTCGGTGAACAATAAAGACTCCCTGAAAGCCGGGAAACTCACTATCGACTACGACTACACGCCGGTGCCGCCGCTTGAAAACCTGATGCTGCGCCAGCGCATCACCGATCAGTACCTGCTGGATTTCTCCAGCCAGGTCAGCGCGTAAGGGGACACCATGGCTTTACCACGCAAGTTAAAACACCTGAACCTGTTCAACGACGGGAACAACTGGCAGGGGATCGTTGAGTCTCTGACTCTGCCGAAATTCACCCGCAAATTTGAGAAGTATCGCGGCGGCGGTATGCCGGGCGCGGTGGACGTGGATATGGGGCTGGATGACGGCGCACTGGACACGGAATTTTCAATCGGCGGCACCGAACTGCTGTTATTCAAGCAGATGGGCAAAGCCACGGTTGACGGCATCCAGTTGCGTTTCACCGGCTCCATTCAGCGTGACGATACCGGCGAAGTGCAGGCCGTTGAGCTGGTTGTGCGCGGGCGTCATAAAGAAGTGGATTCCGGCGAGTGGAAAACCGGCGAGAGCAGCACCACCAAAGTCAGCAGCACCAACAGCTACGCGAAGCTGACCATTAACGGTGAGGTGCTCTATGAGGTCGATCTGGTCAACATGGTTGAAATCGTTGACGGTGTGGACCTGATGGAAGAACACCGTAATGCCCTCGGCCTCTGATTAACCTTAACGGCGCGGGCAGCCGCGTCAGTATTTCATTAACAGGAAACGAACATGAGCGACAAACTGACTGAAAAGACCGTAAAACTGGATACCCCCATCATGCGCGGTAAAGCTGAAATTACCGAGATTGTGCTGCGCAAGCCGCAGTCAGGCGCACTGCGTGGCACCCGTCTGCAGGCCATTATGGATATGGACGTGGGCGCGATGATGACTGTGATCCCGCGTATCTCCACCCCGACGCTGACCGCGCAGGAAATGGCAGAGCTGGACCCTGCCGATCTGACAGCAATGGCTGTAGAGGTGGTGACTTTTTTGTTGCCGAAGTCGGTGCTTGCCGATTTGCCGACAACCTGACGGTTGATGACCTGGTGGCAGACATTGCCACCATCTTTCACTGGTCGCCGTCCATCACTGACGTTATGCCGCTGACTGATGTGCTGGAGTGGCGGCATAAGGCAATTCAGCGAAGCGGGGCCAGCGATGAGTGATAATAACCTGCGACTGCAGGTAGTTCTGGGGGCGGTGGATAAGTTGACCCGCCCATTTAAAAATGCACAGGCTGGCTCTAAGGAGCTGGCATCAGCTATTCGACAAACCCGCGATCAGATTAAAAAGCTGAGTGATGCTGGAGGTCAGCTTAAATCCTTCGACCAGCTAACTCAGAGTGTTAGCCGTACTGGTGCCGAACTGGATCAGGCGAGGCTACGCGCTCAAATGATGACGCGCGAAATGTCATCTTTGGAATCCCCAACAAAAAAACAAACGCAGGCGCTTGAAGCTCAGTGGCGTGCTGTTTCACGTCTTGAACAAAAACAGCAACAGGAAACTCGCCAGATGGCGGCAGCCAGGGCTGAGCTTTATCGGCTGGGGTTATCTGCTGGGGGCGGAGCGCGCGAGACGGCGCGGATTGCACGGGAAACTGAGCGGTATAACCGACAATTAGCTGAGCAAGAGCGCAGGCTGCGTGAAGTTGGCGAGCGTCAGCGAAAGCTCAACGCTATCAAATCCAAGGCAGAAAAGACCCGCGAGTTAAGGAACTCTCTGGCAGGTAATGGTGCAGGGGCGATGGCGGCTGGGGTAACTACTGGCATGACGTTGCTGGCTCCAGTAAAAGCCTATTCGGAATCAGAAAATGCAGCGAATCAGCTCGCTGGTTCAATGATGGGACCGGGCGGAAAGGTAGCTCCTGAATTTGAAAAAATTAACCGGCTTGCAGTTGCTTTGGGCGATAAGCTGCCGGGAACAACAGCCGACTTTCAGAACATGATGACTATGCTACGCCGTCAGGGTATGTCGGCGCAGGTCATCCTGGGCGGCTTGGGAGAGTCAGCCGCTTATCTTGGTGTGCAGTTACAGATGGCCCCCACTGCAGCTGCTGAATTTGCAGCTAAGTTACAAGATGCTACTCAGACCTCCGAAAAAGACATGATGAATCTGATGGACGTGATCCAGAAAGGATTCTACGCGGGGGTAGATTCAGGAAATATGCTGCAGGGTTTCTCAAAAATCAGCAGCGCGATGGATATTATTCATAAAAAGGGATTGGACGCGGCTAAGACATTTGCTCCTCTATTGGTTATGGCTGATCAGGCTGGTATGGCTGGAGAGTCAGCCGGTAATGCCTACCGAAAAGTATTTCAGTCCGTCATGAATACGGAAAAAGTGAAGGATGCTAATGATGAACTAAAAGGCACTGGCGTTAGGTTCGATTTTACGGATGGCAAGGGGGAATTTGGCGGGCTGGAGAAAATGTACACGCAGTTAGCTCAACTCCAAAAGCTTAATACTGAGAAAAGGTTAGCTACTCTAAAAGGTATTTTTGGGGATGATGCGGAAACGCTGCAGGTGCTAAATATTATGATTACCAAAGGCATCTCAGGGTATCGTGAAACGGCTTCAAAGCTACAAAATCAGGCTTCTCTACGCGAGCGTGTTGATGCCTCCTTGAATACTCTTGGTAATAAATGGGAAGCCGCTACAGGTTCCTTTACCAATGCTATGGCTAGCATCGGTGAAACAGTTGCCCCAGCATTAAAGAAGCTGGCTGACTGGTTGGGGGAACTGGCGTCACGTCTGGATGGTTTTGTTAAGCGACACCCACAATTGACTTCTGCGCTGTTTAAGCTGGCAGCTGGGTTTGCCATTGTTGCCACCGCCGCTGGAGTTGTTTCACTGGCGCTGGCGTCCGTACTAGGGCCGATGGCAGTAGTACGAATGAGCGCAGGGGTGATGGGGCTAAAATTTTCATCTGCATTTGGTCTTATTGGGAAAGCAATCACTTCTGTTGGCAAGTCAGTTATATGGCTGGGCCGATTGATGTTTGCAAATCCTATATTGGCTGTCATTGGGCTGATCGCCGCTGGTGCTATTTATATCTGGCAGAACTGGGACACGCTTGGACCAAAATTCAAGGCAATGTGGGATGCCGTATGTAATGCCACAAGTACGGCATGGGATTGGATTAAAGAAAAGGCCAGCGCCGCATGGGAGGGGATTAAGTCACTGTTCTTTAATTATACCTTGCCGGGATTAATAGCTAAAAATTGGGATGCAATAAAAACTGGAGTTTCTGAGGCGTGGGCCAATATCAAACAATCTATTAGTGATAAATGGAATTCGATCCTGGCTGATGCTGTCGCGCTTCCTGCGAAGTTTCAGGAAATGGGCAGCGCCATTATTGACAGTATTCTCAATGGGATTAATGCCAAATGGGAGACTCTTAAAAGCAAGCTTTCCTCAGTCACCGATTATCTGCCTGACTGGATGACCGGAAATGATAAAACACAAGGCAAAGCACAGGTGCAGGTGATTGGTGGAGCAGCGGCTGCTGCGGTTCCGTTTGCCGGAATGTATGACAATGGCGGCACGATCCAGCGTGGTCAGTTTGGCATCGTCGGGGAGAACGGCCCAGAAATTGTGAACGGTCCCGCAAATGTTACCAGCAGACGGCGCACTGCCGCGCTGGCTTCCGTCGTTGCAGGTGTCATGGGCGTAGCGGCAGCGCCTGCGGAGGCAGCACCTTTGCATCCGTACAGCCTACCAGCAATGGCATACAAACAAAGTCAACCTGTGAAATCTGCCAGTGTACCGTCAGTGATCCGTTATGAGATTAACGCGCCCATTCATATCACTGCCCAGCCTGGGCAGAGTGCGCAGGATATTGCCCGCGAAGTCGCGCGGCAGCTTGATGAGCGCGAGCGCAAAGCCAGAGCGAAAGCGCGCAGTAATTTCAGTGATCAAGGGGGATATGAATCATGATGATGGTGCTGGGGTTATATGTTTTCATGCTGCGTACAGTGCCATATCAGGAACTGCAGTATCAGCGAAGCTGGCGACACGCCGCCAACAGTCGGGTGAACCGGCGACCATCAACGCAGTTTCTTGGCCCGGATAATGACTCGCTGACGTTATCTGGCGTACTGCTGCCGGAAGTCACTGGGGGCAGGCTGTCATTGCTCGCGCTGGAGCAAATGGCCGAGCTGGGCAAAGCATGGCCTCTGATTGAGGGAAGCGGGACCATTTACGGCATGTTTGTGATCGAGAGCCTGAGTCAGACAAAAACAGAGTTTTTTGAAAGTGGAATGCCTCGCCGTATTGAGTTTACGCTGACCCTGAAAAGGGTTGATGAGTCGCTGTCTGATATGTTCGGCAGTCTCAGTGATCAGCTCAGTAACCTGCAGGACTCTGCAACGTCTGCGATAGGTAATATTAAAAATACGGTTGGAGGGTTGCTGCAGTGAATTTTAGCTCTGATCTTTTTGACCTGAACAGCAGAAGCCCGGCTTTCAGTATCACTATTGAAGGTAAGGACGTGACCATCGCGCTGGATGCGCGCCTGATGAGTCTGACGCTGACCGATAACCGGGGTTTTGAGGCTGACCAGCTTGATCTGGAGCTGGACGACGCCGACGGGCAGATCGTTCTGCCGCGACGTGGTGCCGTTATTCAGCTGGCGCTGGGGTGGAAGGGCCAGCCGCTTTTCCCAAAAGGGGCATTTACGGTGGATGAGATTGAGCACAGCGGTGCTCCTGATCGTCTGACTATCCGTGCCCGTAGCGCTGATTTCCGTGAAACCCTCAATACCCGGCGCGAAAAGTCATGGCACCAGACAACCGTTGGCGATGTGGTAACGAAAATCGCAGCACGGCATAACCTCAAAATGGCGTTGGGTAAAGACCTGACGGACAAGGCGCTGGATCACATGGACCAGACCAATGAAAGCGATGCCAGTTTCCTGATGAAGCTGGCGCGCCAGTATGGGGCGATTGCTTCCGTTAAGGATGGAAACCTGCTGTTTATCAGGCAGGGGCAGGGAAGAACGGCGAGCGGTAAGCTGTTGCCGGTTATCACCATTGAACGTAAAGCCGGTGACGGTCATCGTTTTACTCTGGCTGATCGTGGTGCTTATACCGGTGTAATTGCTAGTTGGCTGCATACCCGCGAACCCAAGAAAAAAGAAACAACCAAGGTTAAGCGCCGCCGGAAGAAAACCACCTCGCCCAAAGAGCCGGAAGCAAAACAGGGTGATTATCTGGTGGGAACGGATGAAAACGTGCTGGTTCTTAATCGTACTTACGCAAACCGCAGCAATGCTGAGCGTGCAGCAAAAATGCAATGGGAGCGCCTGCAGCGTGGGGTTGCGTCATTCTCGCTGCAGCTCGCAGAGGGCCGGGCAGATCTCTACACCGAAATGCCAGTAAAGGTGAGCGGCTTTAAACAGCCTATCGACGATGCCGAATGGACCATTACAACGTTGACGCATACGGTCAGCCCGGATAATGGTTTTACTACCAGTCTGGAGCTAGAAGTAAAGATTGATGATATAGAAATAGAATAAATGAGTTCTCAATATTAATTCTTTGTGTATCATTATTGAGAACTTAATGGCAGCGGAGAAACTCAAGATGATGAATTGTCCAAAGTGTGGACACTCAGCGCACACTAGGAGCAGCTTTCAGGTAACTGATAGCACAAAAGAACGTTACTGCCAGTGTCAGAATATCAATTGCGGTAGCACCTTTGTCACTCATGAAACAGTAGTGCGGTTTATCGTTACGCCAGCCCTAGTAAATAACGCTCCTCCTCATCCAGCAGCAGGCGGACAAGGCCACATGAATTTTTGAAGAGTCTTTATCACCATTTGGCTTACAAATGGAGTGTCGTTAGAACTGAGTAGCGTTTTCGATGATATTGGCTTTATAGGCTTTCTCTTGTTCAAAAGTCATAGAGCCACTTTTCTTACACTCATTCCCGCCAGCATCAATTTTGTAACCTTGATCGCGTGTGACGTTCAGAAGCGTGACCCTTTTTATTGTCTCCGGCTTCCATTTATTCATGAAATAGTCATTACATATCCAGTCAAACATGGCGGTAGCCATATCCTGCGTCACTTTTGAACGGTCATATCTGACAGTGAGTTCACCATTTTTAAGACTATGCTCACGAGCATTTGTGCCAGCAATGACATTCTCAATCGAAACCGGAATCTTGTCTGCATAGGAGTTGGCGCTGGTAATAAGTAATAAGGCAATTAGAGATTTTTTCACGTCGGTAGTCCCTTTAATGGATAAATGTCTGTCGCCATTTTGCCGCCACTACTAAATAAAAAGGGGCTACGTTTTCACGTAACCCCTTGTTTTATTTGGTGGAGCTGGCGGGAGTTGAACCCGCGTCCGAAATTCCTACATCCTCGGTACTACATGCTTAGTCAGTCTTTACATTCGCCTGGCACCTGCGGACAGACACGCCACTACCAGACTAGCCTGATTAGATTTAACGCTTCAACCCCAGGCAGGGCCTCCACGCGATCTCTTTTGGGTTTGACCTCTCTTTGATCCCCGTCTTAAGAGCGGAAGCTAGGGAGAGAGGGCTCAGAGCAGGTTATTAAGCTGCTAAAGCGTAGTTTTCGTCGTTTGCGACTATTTTTTTGCGGCTTTTTACGAGGCCAACCGCCCCTCGGCATGCACCTTGGGTTTCGCGAATCCCGTCGAATCCAGAATCAGCCCCAATGTGTTAGAGCAAGTATAACAGACTTGTGACACGCGTGACCAGCCCCCGCAACCCCTAATCCTCAAGGATTTACCGCTCGCGCAGCGCTTCTTTTGCGCGATTAAACGGTTTGATTAAATAGTCGACGATGGTTTTTTCACCTGTTTTTATATCCACTGTGGCAATCATTCCCGGTACGATGGAGAAATGGCGTCCCAGTTTGTTCTGTAAGAAGTCCTGATGGGTGCGGATAAACACGCGGTAGTAGAATATTTCCGGTTTCACTTTGTCCTGAATAGTATCCGGGGAAATAGTTTCGACTACGCCTTCCAGACCGCCGTAAATCGCGTAGTCATAAGCGGTTATCTTCACCAGCGCCCGCTGGCCGGGGTGGATGAACGCGATATCGCGCGGAGACAGGCGGGTTTCAATCAGCAGATGATCGTCCAGCGGTACAATCTCCATCATCTCGCCATTGGGCGGGATAACGCCGCCAATGGTAGTGACCTGGATGTTTTTCACAATACCGCGCATCGGCGCGCGCACGGTCAGGCGGGTGACGGAATCCTCGCGTCCTTTCAAAATAGCCGCCAGCATATCCACTTCGGCATTGGCTTTTGACAGCGCTTCCCGCGCCTGCACGAAGTATTGTGAGCGCAGATCGGTGATTTTTAATCCTAAATCGCTTTTTTGTCGTTGCAGACGCAGCACTTCAACGTGGCTGGCGGCACCACTTTTTTCCAGCCGTTGGGTTATGGCCAGCTCTTTATTTACCGAGACCAGCGCATCCTGCAGTTCTGCCATAGAATCAGCGAGCTGCGCGCGGCGGCTTTTATACAAGCGCGTTTCGGAGGCGATGAGATCCGGCCAGGCGCGTAGTGAAGCGGGAAACACGAGCGGCAGATCGTTAACTTCGGCATTGAGCCTTGCGCTGGAAGCCAGTGAGGCGCGATAGCGGGCGGCGCTCTCCCCAACGTTGGACTCAGAGCGAGTGGGGTCGAGGCGCGCGACAATCTGATTAGCCTGTACTTTATCTCCTTCGCGTACCGTGAGCTCGGCGAGAATGCCGCCATCCAGCGACTGCAAAACCTGCTCGCGCGAGCTGGGGATTACCTTCCCGCTGCCGGTCGAGACTTCATCCAGCTTGCCGAAATACGCCCAGAAACCCAGGACGGCAAATAGCAGCGTGCTGAGCAGAATAATGCGGCTGGCCCCGGAGAAACGGTGCTCGCGGCGGATATCGAGGTCGTCCATGGCAGCGTCATGCGGATTGGTTTTCATTTTTCCACTCCCGACCGTGAGTAGGGGCTGGTGCCCGGCTCGCATTCAGCGCCTGCGCTTTCGGGGCATCCATGACCAGTTGACCTTCTTTTAACACCACTACGCGCTCGACCAGCTCCAGAACCGGTACGCGATGGGTGGCGACAATCAATGTTCGGTTGCCCAGCCACTGGTTCAGGCGCTGAATAAACTCTCGTTCGGTATGTTCATCCAGCGAGGCGCTGGGTTCGTCGAGCAGCACGATATTGGGCGATCGCAGCAGCATTCTTGCCAGCAGGATCGACTGCCGTTGTCCACCGGACAGACCGTTGCCGCCCTCCATAATGGGGTGCGCCAGCCCTTTGGCGAGTTGTTTAACGAAAGCCGCCGCGCCGCTGACCTCCAGCGCTTCGAAGATCTGCGCGTCACTGGCATGCGGTGCGCCGAGGGTCAGGTTCTCGCGCAAGGTGCCGAAAAACAGCCGCGCATTCTGACTGAGAAAACCGATATTGCGGCGTAAATCGGCCATATCGATCTGCGCCAGGCTAAGGTTATCGAGTCGGACATCGCCCTGGATAATCTCCACGCCGCCCGCCATGGCCTGTAGCAGTGTTGATTTCCCGGCGCCGTTACGCCCGAGGATCGCCACCCGTTCGCCGGGCATGACCTCCAGACGTGAGATGCGCAGCGGAACGCGTTGATCGTCGCTGTGGTAGCGAAAGTGCGCGTTTTCAAACAGATAATGGCCGTGAAAAATCTCCTGATGCACCCGGTCTTCATCGTACTGCGTTTCGGTGGGAAGCTGCATGATGCTGTCTAACCCCATCTTCGCCGCCTTGACCTGCTGCCAGCGGGCCAGCACGCCACACAAGTTCGCCATCGGGGCAATCATTCTGGAACCGAGCATCGACGCGGCCACCACGGCCCCGGTGGTCATTGTGCCTTCAATGACCATCGGCGCGCCGAACATAATGATGGCGGCGTAGACCAGGCTTTGTACCGACATGCCCCAGCCAATCAGCCCCTGAGTCAGCTTGCGCGTGCGCAGCCCGGACTCTCCGGTAATACGGATGTAGCTGTTCCACTGCTGTAAAAAGCGGTTTTCCGCCTGCATCAGCTTGATATCTTCCAGCCCCTGAACGCTCTCGACCAGCACCGCGTTGCGCAGGGTGGATTCATGCGCTGCCTGGTTGGCGAGTACCGCCAGTTTCTTCTGTAACAGCAAACCAGGCAGGATCATCAGCAGGGCCGCGACGGGGGCTATCCACGCCAAGGGCGGGGCGATAAAGGCCAGCACCACGATAAACAAAAAGAAAAACGGCAGATCGACAAGGGTCGACAGGGTTGAGGAGGTGATCATCTCGCGAACCTGTTCCAGCTCGCGCAGTTGAGAAATAAAGCTCCCCGTCGAGCGGGGAACGGCGCTGTTGCGCAGCCGCAATGCGTGGCTGAACACGCGATCGGAAATGCGCATATCAGCGCGTTTGCCGAGCAGGTCCATTATGTGGGTACGCGCTTCGCGCAGCAAAAAGCCAAACAGCACCGCCACCAGAACGCCGGTGGAGAGCACATACAGCGTTGGATAAGACTGGGCGGGGATCACCCGATCATAGACCTGCATCGAAAAGATAATCCCGGCAAGCGACAGGACGTTAATCAGAAAGGCGGCAATCATGACCGGCAGGTAAGGGCGGATATCCTGTAACACCAGTTCGCGCATCCAGTCGGGCCTGAAGCGCGAAATATAGCGGTCTACCCGACTGTCCTTCAGCGCCGACAGCGGGCGCAGCGCGGTAATGCTCACGATCTCCGGCAGAAGTTCTGCAACTGTGAGTCGGTTACGCTGGCCCTCTTCGGCGATGATAAAAACATCCAACGCATCTTCACCGTTGAAATGTTCTATCACCATCAGTTGGCCGTCGCGCAGTTCCGCCACCACCGGCAGACGCCACTGGCCGAATGCCTGCGTGGCGGTATCCAGCGCATGAAATGACAGCCCCGCCTGACGCGCCAGCTGCGACAGGGCCATAGCTCGGCTTTTTCCCGCAAACCACGGGGCGTTGGCCTGGATTGCGCCGGGCGAACAGGCAACGCGATAGTGGCTGGCAATATGCGTCATCGCCAGCGCCCACTGGCTCAGGGCGTGTTCGCCAATCGCATCTTCCGCATGTGTATCGACGTCGCTCATAGCTTTATCTCCACCGATTGAATACTGCGGTTATTTAAGGCGAACGCCTGGCGAAGCGAGCCGGTGTTATAGAGGCAGTTCAACTGGAGCTGGCGCAGCTGGTTTTGAGTCTGGAGTTCAGCAAAACGGGCCTGATATACCTCCTGCTCGGCGTTAAGCACGTCGAGCAGTGGGCGTGACCCGAGGTCCAGATACTGCTGTTGATAAAGCTCGCGCGTTTGTTCACTCAGCCGTTGCTGGCGACGCAGGATCTGCAGGGCAGTGGCGAGGCTCATCGCCTGGCTGCGGGATTCCAGTAATTTCTGCCGCACTTCAAGTCGGGTACGCTGGATGGAGTACTGTGCAGACTCTACCGCGTGACTGGCGGCGTTGCGTCTGGCGGTGAGTCCGCCCCCCTGATACAGCGGCATCTCGACTTTTACCCACGTGGAGTACTGGGTTTTATCGAGCACCTCATGGCTGGGGTATTTGTCGTTGAGATAGTGCTGAACCGACGGCTCGAGGGAGATAGTGGGCGTCATCTGCGCGTTGGCGTAATCGAGATTTGCCTGGGCCACATTCGCCTGCGCCCATGCCGCCAGCACCGCAGGAACCAGCTTATCGTCCGGTTTGACCACATCACAACTGCTGTCCAGTTTGACCGGAAATTCGTTGCTGATGCCGTTAAGCGAGTTCCAGCCGAGGAAGCTCATCAGCGTTGCCTTGCTGCTGTCGAGATTAGCCTGATACTGCGCCAACTGAGAACGTGCAGACTCGATACGCGCATCGGTTTGCACCACGTCGGATAGCGAGGTTGCCCCTTCATCATTGCGTTGACGGGTCAGCCGACCAATACCGTTCAAGGCGCTGAGCTGCTCTTCGGCGGCGTCCACCATTTGCTGCCACGTCTGCACCTGGACTATCGCGTTGGCGGTTGCGTGGGCGATGGTATCAATACTGAGTAACACATTCGCCTGCTGTTGTGCGGATCCGGCGGTTTCAGCGCGGACCTGGCTTGCCACTTTGCCGAAGTCGTACAGCATTTGCGATACTGAAATAACCAGGGCCGGGCTAAAGCCGTGATCGGTATAAGTATTGCTGTAACCGTTGTTCATCCCGGCAGAAACCTGCGGGTAATATTTTGATTTCGCCACGTCGATCTGCTCATTTTGTGAGAGCAGTTTGCCGATGGATTCACGAATAGAAGGATGCCAGCTCACGGCGCGGCTCACTGCGTCGTTGAGCGTCAGGCTGCCGGGGGCGGCGGCGCTCAGCGGCAGATCGGCAACCGCGCCGTCCAGCGAGGGCAGCATCTGGCTGGTGGCCAGGCCTTCCGGCGTAATAATTTGCGGTTCATCTTCGGCATTCACCCGCAGGGTACAGAGCGTTAATGCCAGCAGTAAGGCAACAGGCGCGACATTTCTCATAGTTTATCCCTTACAAAATACGGCAGCGACGACTGTTATTGCCCCGGACGTCATGGCATCCGGGGCTGTAGTTATGGCGCTTTAACGTTATGCGTTAGCTTCAGGGCACAATGTGATTTTGTTGCACCAGCTCATCGAGCGTGGTGTGTACGTTCTCCAGCGTTATGAGATTGGTTGAGTGATAAGTGTTGCCCGTACCGTCGCGGTCGATGGCAATCACCGTGTTGTTACCGCTGGTGGTCACGGTGAGGTAGTTGCCGAGCGTAGTGTTCTGCCCGTTCCAGCCCACCAGCAGGTCGCCGATATCGATTTTGTCGCCCTGGGCCAGCGAGAAGTTGGTCCAGTTGTCGGTAGGTCCAACGCCAACATTGCCAACGTTACCACCGGTAGCGTCGTTGGCGTTGAGCAGGTGATAAATCAGCGTATCGCCGTAGACACTGCCGGTAAAACGATCGGCATCTACGGTGCTTACAACCTGCGGATTCATGTTGATGGTCAACGTAGCGGTATCGGTATGCCCATTCTGATCGTTTAGGGTGTAAGTAAATGTCTCTTTGGTGAGGATGGTGGAAAGTGAGACATCGCTGTTGAGGGCGTAGGTGTAATGACCATCAATGCCAATGGTCAGTTTGCCGTACAACCCGTTAATGATGGCGCTGGTCGTGCTGCTCAGCGGATCCAGCGTGGCGGTGCTACCGCCCGTGCCGCTCACCGTCAGCAAGGTATGCACGCTGGCAATATGGTCCCCGTCATAAATGTTGCCGGCGACGCTGTTTGCCGCGGACGTTTCGACGTTCTGCAGGTCGATTATCGTGCCTTTCACGCTAGGGGTGATGGTGATATTCCCCAGCCCTAAAGCCCCGACGCTGCCGGTGTAGTCGAGTCGATAGTTACCGGGGTGCAACATGATCCCCAAGGCAATATCGATATTGCCGCCAATAAGCAATCCACCGTTGAATGAGTTACTGGCAACCTTGACGTTGTTGCTGTCATACAGCGCCCAGGTGACGGTCAGTCCGCCCAGCGTCAGACCTGAAGCAACGTTAAAATGCAGTATGGCGTTTTGCACCGCCGTTCCCGTCGCGACCTCAATGACGCCAGTGCCATTTTGTGAGGTGGGAGAAAGGAGTTGGGCGTTCCAACTGGCGTTCCCGACGCTGTTGTCAGCAAACAATCTGGAGGTGTCCGCCTGCGTGGTGACCGCCATCGTGCTGCTGACGTCATTTACGGCGTCCAGCGGCTGCGGCGTTGGTTTGATATTCAGCGAGGCGCTGCCGGTATCGCCGTTTGGTGCTCTGACCTTATACACGAAGCTGTCCGGGGTGTTGATACCGTCTGCACCCAGTCCGCTTCTTAGCGTGTAGGTGTAGTTCCCCTTCGCATCGATAGTCAGCGTGCCGTACTGCCCATTAATAGTGGTAGTGGCCGTCCCGTTAACGACGATACCGTTAACTTCGGTGATAACGGTATTGGCCGGAGCCGAGTCGTTGACCAGCAGATTGCCATTGGTTGTCGCACTCAGGCTGTCGACGGCGTAGGTGTGATCGGCCTGAATATTCAGGGTATAGCTGGTCAGCAGCGTCAGGCCGCCGGAAGCGTTAAGCAGGAACAGATAATCGCCACCTGGTAGCGTAATGGTATACGCTGACGAACTTCCGCCCAGTAGGGCGGTGACCCAGTTTGGCTGTACCCGGTACTGCTCATACTGCTGAATTGACTCGTTGAAGCGATAAACATAGAGATCGAAGCCGCCAAGCGTCACGCCGAGAACATTCGCCTGTACGGTCAGCGTGCGGGTTGCGCCATCGTCAACGTTGAACTTAATCGGGTTAGTCAGACCGTTGACCAGACTGACGTCCAGCACATTGCCGAGTCCGACGCTGGCGAGCGTGAAGCCGGTTTGTTGTGATGGCAAGTGGTCAACCGCGATGACCTGCGTTCCGTAAGTCAGCACTGCTGCATCGTCTGCCGCGGTTACCGTGCTGGTGGTTGGAGCCTGACCGAGCGTTACCACCAGTTTTGCCGAGGAGTGATCGCTGCCATGCGTCAGCGTGTAGGTGAAGCTTTCGGAGCGCCCATACACCGAGATTGACGTATTGGTCAGGGTATAGGTGTAGCTACCGTTCTGATTGATATGCAGAATACCGTATTTCCCTTGCACATCAATGCCGCCCGCCGGGATATTCACGACGTTGCCGTTACCGTCGGTGATGGCGGTGACCAATGTGCCGGAAGGCGCATTATCCTGCCCGTTGGCGGGATCGGTATCCGTGATGATGTTCCCGGATTCCGTGGTACCGCCGATGATGGTCCCTGCGCTGGCTTTCACCACCGAGACATCAAGGCTGGTGTATGCGCCGGTCGCCAGCAGGTTGGTGTTGTAGCTGACCACGCGGTAATCACCACCAGTCAGCCCGCTGTAATTGAGCGTTACGCCCGAGGCACCCAGGGTGAGCAGGCTGGCGAAGTCTGGTTTCCCGGTATCCACCACCGTTACCCAGGCATTCAGCCCGGTGTCAAAGCGCTGGATAACGACTTCAAGCGTGTTTAACAGCGACAGCACCACGCCGGTCGCGGCGGCATTGATCGTAATGGACCCACTGCCGCCAGAAGCGATGCTGAAATTAACGCTTGCCGTATCGTTCCCCAGCACGTTGGCGACATTCCCCAACGCATTAACCAGCAGGAAACCATAATCGCTTTGATGCTCGGTGCTGACGATAACATCGGTTTGCAGCGGCAGACTGGTGACGTTGTCTTCAGCCAGCAGTGGCAATACCGGTGCGATAGCGCTTGTCGGCGATGAGGTATTGCCCGCCGCATCGGTCGCCGTGGCGGACAGCGACTGGCCTTCAATTTGGCGAACCGGCAGGTTGACGCTGTAGACACCGCTGCTGTTGGCGATTGCCGTCACGCTGGTGCCGCCGGGCAGGGAGATAGTGACCGTGCTTCCCGCTTCGGCGACGCCGCTGACGGTGCCGCCATCGGCGCTGATCAGTATCGTTGGCGCGGTCGGTGGCGTGGTGTCCACAATCACGCTGAACGAACTGGATAACCCGCTTGCGCCGTTGGCGTTTGTTGCAGTGGCGGTAAACGCGTGGTTACCTTCGCTGAGCGCCCCCGATGGGGTAAAGCTCCAGATCCCGTTACCGTCTGCGGTCGTGGTGCCCATTAGCACGCCGTTGTTGTACAGGCTGACGATGGCGTTAGCCTGCGCCGTTCCGCTGAGCGTTGGCAGCGTATCATTGGTGGTTTTACCCGCCGCGACGGGCCCCGTGATCGTACCGACGTCATCGAGAACGGTGGCAATAACCGGCGCAGGCGGTACGCCAGTAAACGGTGCCAGAACGTTACCCGCCGTGCCGATGTTGCCTGCGGCATCCTGGGCGCTGACCTGCAGCGTTTGCCCACTGATTTGCGGTGGGTTCAGCGTGAAGGTGAAATTACCGGAGGCGTTGGCGGTTGCCGTGCCGAGCACCGTTCCACCGCTGGAGGTAATAATGACCGTGCTGTTTGGCTCGGCAACGCCGGTGAGCGTGGTACCGTTGGCGTTTACCGCCAGCCCTGTAGGAATGCCCGGGGCGACGGTATCGACCACGATCGCTGCCGCAGACGATATGCCACTGGTATTACCCGCACTGTCCGTTGCGGTGATGGTAAAGGAGTGGGTACCTTGTGCCAGCGCGGTGGTTGGGGTGTAACTCCAGTTGCCGCTGCCGTCCGCCGTCACGCTGATGACAAAGCTGCCGTTATCGTAAATATCGACCCGCGCGTTGGCTTCTGTGGTGCCGTTTAACGTTGGGCGTGCGTCGTTGGTTGGCTGATTAGCGCCAATCGCCCCGGTGTTTGGCCCGACGTCGTCAATAATGCTGCTGATTGAAGGCTGCGTCGGCGCCGTGGTGTCGACCACCACGTTAAAGCCTGCCGTCGCACTGCTGGTGTTGCCCGCCGCATCTGTCGCGGTGACGGTGAAGGTGTGCGATCCATTCGTCAGCGGCGTAGTTGGGGTAAACGACCAACTGTTATTACTTTGCACCAGCGCCGTACCTAGCAGGGTGCTTCCATCATAGATGCTGACGGTGCTGCCTGCCTCGGCGGTACCGTTCAGTGTCGGGCGCGCATCGTTGGTCAGTTGTCCGTTGTTGAGCGCCGCATTGAACACGCCGCCTGCGATATCATCCACCACTGAGACCAGCAGCGGGGCGGATGGCGCAATGGTGTCGACATTAATAATAAACCCGCCGGAGGTAGGACTTACGTTTCCGGCGGCATCGGTGGCGATAGCGGTAAACACATGCTGACCGTTACCCAGCGCGGCAGGCAGATATTCCCAGGTGCCGTCTATCGCCGCAGTTACCGTTGCCAGCAGTGTGCCATTATCGTAGATGGCTACCCGGGCACCGGCTTCCGCCGAGCCGTTGAGTACGGGACGGGTGTCGTTGGTAAAGGCCCCGCTCGACAGCGTTCCGGTTCCCGGTAGCACGTCATCAAAAGCCTGGATAATCGTTGGCGCAAGCGGGGCGACGGTATCAACAACGATGTTAAATCCAGCGGACGTGAGGCTGACGTTTCCGGCAGCGTCGGTGGCTGTCACCGTCAGCGCGTGGTTACCGTTGCCAAGCTCGGTTCCTGGCGTGAAGCTCCAGGCGCCCGTGCCATCCGCTGAGGTAAAGCCGATAAACGATCCGTTATCGTAAACTCTTACCGTGGAATTGGCTTCAGCCGTGCCGCTAAGCGTCGGGAGTGGATCGTTCGTGGCCTGACCGTTGTTCAGATTACCGATCAGCGGGCCGACATCATCTGCAACCTGAGTAATCGCTGGCGTACCAGGCAACACGGTATCCACGATAAGCGTGAAGCTATTGGATGGCTGGCTGGTATTACCGGCGCTGTCGGTGGCGGTGACGGTCAGCGTATGCGGGCCGTTACTGAGTGCATCCGTTGGGGTTAAGCTCCAGGTGCCGTTTGCCCCAACGGTGGTGGTGCCGATGGGCTGACCATCGCTCAGGACGGTAATGGTCGCGCCAATTTCACCGGTGCCGCTCAGGGCCGGACGGGATTCATTCGTGGTCTGCCCGTTGGTTATCGGGCCTGTTGTCGGTGCGGTGCTGTCCTGAACTGAGCTGATGACCGGGATTGACGGGGCAACTGAGTCCAGCTCAATAGTAAACGATGATGATACTCCGCCGGAGTTACCTGCCTGATCGGTGGCAACGGTGGTGAATATATGTTGTCCCTGTCCCAGTGGTGCATCTGGTGTGAAGCGCCAGTTGCCTGACTCGTCCACCTGCGCTGTACCGATGGCGTCGCCGTTATCACGGATCGTGATGATGGTACCGATTTCGCCTTTGCCGTTCAGCGTAGGCTGCGCATCGTTCGTCAGTTGTCCGTTAGCCAGTGTTGTATTGCCTGGCTGATCGTCAATTACGGAGGTAATGGTCGGTGCTGCTGGCGGCAGCGTGTCGACGACAACCACAAACGGCGGCGTTGCCGGGCTGATATTGCCCGCGCCATCTGTGACGGTGGCAGTCAGCGAGTGGCTGCCTTCACCGAGAGCAGGCGCAGGCGTAAAGCTCCAGTTGCCGTTTTCATCGCTGATGGTTGTGCCGATGACCGCCCCGTTATCGCGGATGGTAACAAGCGAATCCGCCTCGGTAACGCCAGCAAGCGTTGGGGTATTATCGTTGGTCAACTGCCCGGAGGTTAGGATTTGGGTTGTACCAACGTTGTCTGTGACTGTCACAATAGAGGGGGCATTCGGCACCAGGGTATCGACAATGATCTGGAAATCACCGGATGGATCTCCCTGGTTGCCTGCGGCATCTGTTGCGCGAGCGGTAAAGATATGGTCGCCTTCTCCCAGCGGAGCGGTCGGGGTAAAACTCCAGAATCCGTTGCTGTTTACCGTGGTAGTGGCATAAGCGATGCCATTATCGTAAAGGGTGATGGTTGCCCCCGCTTCGCCGGTTCCGTTAAACGTCGGGCGTGAATCGTTGGTAATTTGCCCTTTATCCAACGATCCGGTGCCGGGGGCAATATCGTCAATAATGCTGGTGATAGTTGGCACCTGCGGGGGCGTGGTGTCGATGGTGATTGCGTAGTTGGGCGACAGACCACTTGGGGTACCGTCCACCGTTTGTGAAACCGTGAAGTTATAGGTAATGCCGTTAGTCAGCGCAGTGGGTAGCTGATAACTCCATGCGCCAGACACGGCATCGGCGGTTACCGTGGCGATGAATGCGCCATTTTGATAGATAGTCACCGATGCCCCAGCAGTGGCCGTCCCTTGCAGCAGCGGTAAGGTGTCGTTGGTGGTTTTACCGTTGCCAATCACCCCCATGATGGGCGCGATGTCATCAACGATCTCAAGAGTCGGTGGATGCGGAACGCTGGAGGTAGCGGCGTTAAACGTTGTCGGATCACTTTGATTTCCGGCGGTATCCTGAGCGATGGCGTTGAGCGCCTGACCGGTTGTTTGCGCTGGCGAAATGGTGACAGCAAAGTTACCAGAACCGTCTGCCACCCCCTGGCCGAGAATGGTGTTACCGCTGCGAATAATCACGGTGCTGCCGGCATCGGCCGTACCGCTTACCAGCGTCCCGTTAGGATCTACGCTGGTAACCGTAGGCGTTGCAGGCGGCAGGGTATCGACAATCACCGTCAGCGGGTTATCTGCAGCCAGTGAGTTACCTGCGGCATCCACTGCGCCGAACGTCAGTGTGTGAGTGACGTTCGGCGTGAGGGGAACATCCACACTCCAGGTGCCGTTAGCAGCAACCGTAGCCGTAGCAATTGCGACGGGATTATTGCCATCGAAAATTAACACTGTACTGCCCGGTGTGCCGGTCCCGCTGAGGGTCGGGGTGGTATCGTCCGTGACGCTGCCATTGGTTAGCGAACCGGTAAAGATTCCAACGTTATCCTGAATATCCGTTACCTGCGGCAACGTCAGCTTCGTGTTGTTAACCGTAAACGAAATGCTGTTTGAATTGTCGCTGATGTTACCTGCTGCATCGGTTGCGGTGGCGCTTAATGTGTAGCTTCCGTTCGCCAGCGCAGTCCCTGGCGTAATACTCCAGGTTCCGCCAGCCACCGTTGTAGTACCGATTACCGTCCCCCCGTTATACAGGGTGATGGTATCCCCGTCTGAGCCAGTACCGCGAATGGTTGGCGTGGTGTCATCAGTCACGGCATCTGTCGCAAGGTCGCCCGTGACATCACCGACATTATCGTTGGCGGCGATGATCACCGGTGGTGCAGACGACGTCGTGTCGATGTTCAGTGTTATGGCGTTAGATGGCAGGCTGACGTTGCCTGCTGGATCGGTTGCGGTGAGAGTTACCTGATAACTACCAGGAGCAACCGGTGCTGACGGAGTGAAGCTCCAGGTACCGTCTGCACCTACTGTTGTTGTTCCCTGCAATGGGGGAGTACCGGCAAGATAGAGGGTAATCAGATCCCCGACGTTCCCCGTGCCGCTAAAGGTTGGCGTGGTGTCATTGGTGTTGCCATTAGTGACCACTCCCGTTACCGGAGCCACATCGTCGGTAATGATTGGCGCGGCTGGTTGTGCGGGAGGCGTATTGTCTACTGTCAGAGTAAAGCTGGCCGACGGGATCCCCGTGTTGCCCGCGACGTCGGTCGCCGTGGCGGTAAATTTATGCGGCCCGTCGGCGAGTGAGGTTGGGGTAAATGTCCAGGTGCCGTCTGGCTGTACGGTGACGGTGCCAATAGAACCGCCATTATCATAAATCGTAATCTTCGCGCCGGGCTCGCCGGTTCCGGAGAGTTCGGGATTCGAGCTTTTGGTACTGCTGCCGTTACTCAGCGTTTGTAGATTTGTCCCAATCAGACCTTCTGCAGAGCTGATAACCGGGGCAACTGGTGGGGTGGTATCAATCGTCAGCGTAAAGTTCCCTGCATTGCTGGCGTTGCCTGCAGCGTCCGTGGCGATAGCGGATAAATTGTGTGCGCCTTCACTGAGCGGTTGGCTGAGTTGAATACTCCAGGTGCCGGCGGGTAAAACCGTTGTGCTGCCAATTGGCGTGGAACCCTCATAGAGGGTGATTGTAGAACCGGCTATTCCGGTTCCTTTCAGCTCTGGTAAGGTATCGTTTGAACGGCTTCCGGAAGGCAGATCGATCGGCGCATTCCCAACGTCGTCGGTGGCAGCCAAAATGACAGGATCGCCTGGCGGTTGAGTATCTACGGTAACGCTGACCACTGTGGGTGAGGTGATGACATTACCGGCGGCATCGGTTGCCGATACCGTAAACTGATGAGTGCGGTCGCCGAGCACCTGATTTCCCGGAACGGTATAGCTCCAGGTGCCCGAACTGTCGACAAGAATAACCGTCATCAACAGACTGCCATCGTACAGGCTCACCAGCGAACCGGGTTCACCGGTACCCGAGAGGGTTGGCGTGTTATCGTTGGTGACCCAACCGTTATTTGCAACGTTGCCCGTAATGCTGCCAACATCATCGTTAACCAACGTTATTACTGGAACGGTTGGGGCGATGCTATCGACAATAATTTTCCAACTGGCGGCGCTGCTGGTGTTGTTGGCAGCGTCTGTTGCCGTCACCGTAAATACGTGCGCGCCCTGGCTTAGTGCTGCGGTGGGCGTATAGTTCCAGTTACCGTTGTTATCAGCGTTAACGGTCGCAAGCAGGGTGCCATTATCATAAATTTTGACCCGCGAACCTGCTTCGGCGATGCCTTCAATTTTCGGTTTATCGTCGTTGGTTAACCCATTGTTATTGATGGGGCCAGTGAAATCGTCAACATCATCAGTAACGGCAATAATAACTGGCTGGTTTGGTGCAGTGATATCCGGAGCCAACGCGGAGGTAGGCTGACTCTCGTTATTGCTGCTGTCCGTTGCTGTGACGTTTACCGTTTCGCCGTTCTTTTGCGACGGCGCTATAGACACGGTGAAATTGCCGCCGCTGTCAGCCTGGCCTATGCCAATCGGGTTACCGTTGCTGTCTTTAACGGTGACGGTGCTTCCCGCTTCAGCATGTCCGCTTACAGAACCGCCGTCTCCGGCGACGGTGACGCCGGTTGGCGCATCAGGTGCCGTGGTGTCCGGTGCGGTGACAGAGGCGTTGTCGCCCTTGTTACCTGCGGTGTCGGTCGCATTTGCCGTAAGGGTCTCGCCGTTGGTTTGCGGCGGAACCAGCGTTGCGGTGAAATCCCCATCCGTATCGGCAGTTGCCGTACCAATGATATTGCCATCTGGATCCAGAATATTGACCGTACTGTCGGGTTCGGCCTTGCCGGTGACCTGGTCGCCAGTGCCATTAACTAGCAGGTTTGTTGGGGGCTGTGGCGCGGTAATGTCTGGTGCAAGCGCCGTTTCTGGCAGGCTTGGGTTTCCTGCCGGATCGGTTGCGATGGCTTCAATGGTTTCGCCATTGGTCTGTGGTGGGTTAATGGTGATGGTAAATGAGCCGTCCGTTCCGGCGACGCCGCTGCCGATCTGAGTTCCGCCACTGCCGGTGATAACCACGGTATTGCCCGGCTCGGCCGTCCCGGTAACAACAGTGCCATCGGCAGATACGTTCAGATCGTCCGGCGCTGACGGTGGTTGTGTGTCGATGCTGATATTGAACGCTGGTGACATGCCTCCTGTACCTGACTGGTTTGTCGCGGTGGCGCTGAAGGCGTGTAGCTCATCTGATAACGGGGAGCTGGAAGTCCATGTCCAGTTACCGTTACCGTCAGCCAGTACGCTGTCGATAATTGTGCCGTTGTCGTAAATAGTCACCGTGCTGTTGGCGTCGGCAGTGCCAGAGAGCGTGGGGGTATTATCGTTGGTGGCCTGATTATTGCTCAATGGTCCGGTTGAGGGGGCGAAATCATCCATTATGCTGACGATAACAGGCACGCCCGGGTAGCCAGAGTTGGTGGCATTGAAAGAGGTATCTGGCCCGATGTTGCCTGCCTGGTCCTGAATTTTCGCGATCAGCGCTTCACCGTGCGTCTGTGAGGGCGAAATCGCGATGACGAAATTGCCGGTTTGACCGACCGTTGTTGAACCCAAAACCTGATTATTACTGCCGATGATAATGACCAGGCTTCCCGCCTCAGCGCGACCAGTTACCTCGTTACCTTCTGGATTAACGGAGGAAATGACTGCGGCTGCAGGCGGGGTGGTATCAACCGTGAATGTCGGTACGCGCGTTTCCGCGCTCACGTTACCTGCGGCGTCAGTTTGCGTCAGCGTCAGATTGTGAACACCATCGCTGAGCGGAATGTCCGGTGTAAATGTCCAGTTACCATTGTCATCCACTTGGGCCATGCCGATCAGAATGCCGTTATCAGAAATGCTGATGAAACTACCTACTTCGCCTGTACCAGTGAGCGTCGGCGTAGCATCGTCGGTTACGCCGTTATTGGCGATAAAGCCGGTAATGGAACCGACATTGTCGGTTTCCTGAGTGACCACGGGGGCGTCGGGGGCAAGCGAATCGACAATAATTTCCCAACTGTCCGACATGCCGCTGCTGCCAGCACCGTTTGAAGCGCTGACGGTAAACTGGTGTGTGCCGTCTGCCAGAGGAGAGGATGGCGTAAACGACCAGTTGCCGTTGGCATCGATTGTGACCTGGCCTATTTCGACGCCGTTATCAAAAATATGTAATGTGGCATTCGCGGGGCCGGTGCCCTGGAGTGTCGGCGTATTATCGTTGGTGGATTCCTGCTGATTGACAGGGCCAGTAATCAGCTCCTGGTTATCGATTATGCTGGTGATAACGGGGACGTCAGGCCTGTTAGGGGTTGTCGTTGGCGGTGTGCCGCCATCACCGTCACCGTCGCCATTACCGTTACCGTTACCTTCGCCGTTGCCACCGTTGCCATTGCCGCCGCTACCATTGCCGTTCCCGGCATTACCGTTTCCAGCGTTATTATCACTCCCACCACCGCCGCCGCCACCACCACCACCACCACCCGCAGCGAGGCCAATCCCGCCAGCGACAGCGATCCCGCCAAGAACCCACGGCCAGACGGCGCCGCCTTCATGACTGCCTTCGGCCGTCATCAGTGGTGTGAGATCGTCCAGGTGCTGGAAATGGAATGCTCCGTCAGTATCCTGAACCCACCACAGTGCGCCATTACTGTCCTCCAGAACAAGTTGGTTTTGCGCTTCGCCTTTTCCGAGGTAGAAATTTTTAATGGTGATGGTTTCACCTGAGCGGAGTGTGACAACCAGATCCTGATTAACGCGCGTGAGTTGACTCACCTCCTCACGCGACACAGACAGTTTCACGATAGAAGGTGAACTGAGCGTAACTTCAGAGGCTTCAACATTTGTGGAAACGCCAGTTAATTTTGATACAACGGCGAGTAGACGCATATGTTCACTCCTGATGGCATGCCGGGAGTATTAATCCGCAACAGCGCGCTGGGAAAATGAGCAGACAGGGGCTCCGTTCATCATAAAGATGAATTTACACATGTAATTTCATTGATTAGGTCACATAGATGTTAGTTTATTGATTAAATACGTCTGGGCCCTTTCGGCTGAATAGTTCTTTCGTATTAGATGATATAGTCAGAAAGAAAGTATTCTGCAACTTATCCATATTAAAAAAGTAATTAGTCATTTGAAAAGGATACTTTCCAGTTTGCTTTTAACGGTTGTTTTCATGGCAACTAATTGTATTTAAATGATTTTGTTTTTATTGAAATGAATGTCAATATAATAAACAATAGTAATAATAGTGTTATTAAATAAATGGAAATATGAATGCTATGGTCTTGAACTTTTATATTATTGGACTATAGACCGCAACGGTAATGGCAGGGGGTTTATTTCATATCTGAACGATTCAGCATAAATAAACTATAAACTCGGTGAATGTATTGTGTGGGTTTCGATAACTAAAAAATAAGAACCAGTCTCAGGAGGAGAGACTGGTCACAGGGGAGTAGCATTTAGCGGCCAGCATTTTTCATGATACGCGCTTTATCTAACTGCCATTCGCGTTCTTTCACATCAGAGCGCTTGTCGTGCTGTTTCTTACCTTTCGCAACGCCAATTTTCACTTTGCACCAGGCATTCTTCCAGTACAACGAAAGCGCAACGACGGTATAACCATCACGATTCATACGACCATACAGGGAGTCGAGTTCACGCTGGTTTAACAACAGTTTACGGGTTCGGGTGGGGTCGCATACCACGTGTGTTGAGGCCACCGCCATTGGCGTGAAGTTGGCGCCAAACAGGAACGCTTCGCCGTCTTTGAGTATGACATAGCTGTCGCCGATGTTGGCTTTACCCGCGCGCAGGGATTTTACTTCCCAACCTTGCAGGGCGAGTCCTGCTTCGAACTCTTCTTCAATAAAGTATTCGTGTCGTGCGCGCTTGTTTAGCGCGATTGTGGCTGAGCCAGGTTTGTGTGCTTTTTTCTTCGTCATAATGCCGCTCAGTATAGGTAATCTGGAATCGAAAAACACCCCATTTCATCCAGCGGGGCGCAAGGCGCTATCTTAGCACGAGTTAGGCTATAGCGTTTTTTTTAGCGGGTGATAAATGGTATTATTTGTGTGATTGATATTGATGGGAATTGTTATGCCTCAGATTAGCCGGACCGCTTTAGTACCCTACAGTGCGGAACAGATGTATCAGCTAGTGAATGATGTTAAGTCCTATCCTCAGTTTTTGCCGGGTTGCACCGGTAGCCGCGTACTGGAGTCGACTCCGGGACAAATGACGGCCGCTGTGGATGTCTCGAAAGCAGGGATCAGCAAAACGTTCACCACGCGCAATCAACTGACCAGTAATCAGAGCATTCTGATGCATCTGGTCGATGGGCCGTTCAAGAAACTGATTGGCGGCTGGAAGTTTACGCCACTGAGTCATGAAGCGTGTCGTATTGAATTTCACCTCGATTTTGAGTTCACCAATAAGTTAATCGAGCTGGCGTTTGGCCGTATCTTTAAAGAACTGGCTTCAAATATGGTGCAGGCCTTCACGGTTCGCGCGAAAGAGGTTTACAGTGTCAGTGTCGGCTAAAATTGTCGTTGAAGTGGCGTACGCGCTACCCGAGAAACAGTATTTACAGCGCGTAACGCTGCAGCAGGGCGCAACGGTGGAAGAGGCTATCCGCGCTTCCGGGCTGCTGGAATTACGTACCGATATCGATCTCAGTAAAAATAAAGTGGGTATCTACAGCCGTCCGGTAAAGCTTGCTGATGTTCTGCATGACGGCGATCGGGTGGAAATTTACCGGCCACTGATTGCGGACCCAAAAGAGCTGCGCAGACAGCGAGCAGAGAAATCCGCTAAAAAGTAACAGACAATAAAAAAGGTGCTCATTGAGCACCTTTTTTTGATCTCTCAAACCTACTTGTTATCGGTCAAAGCGGGTTTGTTATCAATGTTGGTCAATACGCCGCTGCTGTTAAAGGTCAGCGTCAGCGTTTGCTGGGTTACGCCTTCATGTCCAGGTTGCTGACGGAACACATAAAACCAGGTGTTAGTGCCAAAAGGATCGGACATCATTGGTGTACCCAGAGCATAAGCAACCTGCTGTTGCGTCATACCCGTGCGCACTTTAGCGACATCGGTAGGTGTCAGATAATTTCCCTGGTTGATGTCAGGGCGGTAAACCACTCGCTCCAGAGTGGAACAGCCTGCAGTCAACATCAGTAGTACTGCTGCAGCAGCAGTCAGCGTTTTACAGCGCATAGTGATTTGATTCCTTTTCGGGCCCGAGCAGTACGCGGCTCATATGTAATATGCCGATGATAATAGACCTTTCACCACTTTAAAACCTTTTGCTGTCGGGTCGGTCGGCGATTTTATGTTGAACTCAGACCTTCACAAGGTAAAAAAGTTTATGCCGCCAGCAGTTCTTTTGCATTTGCGAGGGTATTGCGCGTCACTTCGCTACCGCCAAGTAGACGGGCTAATTCCTGCAGGCGAGCGCGTTTATCAAGCGGCTGCATGTGTGTTTCCGTCATCGCGCCATCTGTTTCTTTGCTGACATAGAAATGTTGATGACCACAGCCCGCAACCTGCGGCAGGTGAGTAACACACATTACCTGCGTTGACTCGCCCAACTGTCGCAACATTTTACCCACTACCGCAGCCGTCGGGCCGCTGATACCAACATCCACCTCATCGAAAATTAGCGCAGGCGTTTCCATCTTACGTGCTGTAATGACCTGAATAGCCAGCGCAATACGTGACAGTTCCCCGCCGGAAGCGACTTTCGCAATTGGCTGTAACGGCTGACCTGGGTTAGTGGTCACTTTAAACTCCACGCGATCGGCACCGTCTGCGCTCAGATGATGTTCCTCAAATTTCACATCAATGCAAAAGACACCGTGTGGCATCGAGAGAGCATGCATGCTCTCTGTAATAAGTTGTCCCAGTTCCTGCGCATAATGCTGACGCTGTTGGTGCAGCATTTTTGCCGTTTCCAGCGCCTGCTGGTGGTGATTGTTCACCGCCAGGGTTAAGGTTTCGAGCGAGTCGGCCTGATCGTCCAGTTGCTGTTGTTCATCCAGCAAAGACTGATAGAACTGTGGCAGCACTTCAGGGGCAACATGATGCTTACGCGCCAACGAGATTTGCCTGGAGATACGCTGTTCGAGCTCGAACAAGCGGTTAGGGTCTAAATCCAGACGATCGCAATAGTGGCGCAGCTCGTCGCTGGCTTCGCTGAGCTGGATGGTGGCCTCTTCCAGCATATCCAGAATACCTGAAAGTTTGCCGTCCATGCCTGCCAGTTCAGTGACCAGGTGTTTTGCGGTGTACAGTTGGCTTTGCAGATTGATGTCTTCACCATCTGCCAGGATAGCCAGCGCCTGTTGGCTGGTGGTGAGCAATTGCCCACTGTTAGCCAGGCGCTTGTACTCTTCATCAATTTGCTCAAACTCACCCGGCTGCGGATTGAATTCGTTCAGTTCCTTTAACTGGTATTGCAACAATTCCGCCCGGGCTGCGCGTTCCAGGCTTTGTTGCTGATGATGCGCCAGGTCACGACAACTTTGGTGCCATAGTTGGTAGCGCGCAGCCATTTCCTGGGTCAGAGACGCTTCATTGGCGTAACCATCAAGCAGGGATTTTTGGTGTTCTGATTTTGTCAGGAGCTGATGCGCATGCTGGCCATGGATTTGAATAAGTAACTGACCCAGCTCGCGCAACTGCGATAACGGAACGGCGGTTCCGTTAATAAACCCACGAGAGCGGCCATCGCTGCTGATAACGCGACGCAGCAAACACTCACGGCCTTCCTCAAGCTGGTTCTCTTCCAGCCAGCGCAGGGCTGCGGGGGTATCTTTTAAGGCAAAACGGGCGCAGAGGTCGGCTCGCATGGCACCTGCACGCACCATGTCTGCGTCTGCGCGTCCGCCCAGACACAAACCGAGAGCATCAATGGCAATGGACTTACCCGCACCGGTCTCACCGGTGATAACGGTCATTCCGTTCTGGAAATCGATCTCAAGTTCACGAACGATAGCAAAATTGCTGATGGTCAGTTGTGCCAACATAGCTGTTTTCCTGTATGAAAAACCATAACTGTGATTTCATACAGTATAAACTGGTTTTTTATACAGTAAAGAGGTTCGCGTTAAATTAGAATAATTTTTTTGACCAACCAAGCTTAGTGCTTAATGTGTTGAAATAGCTGTAATCTTTTGGATGTATCAGGTTCAGATGATAATCACAGCGGCGAATCAATACGTCTTCACCTTCCTGTATAGGCAGGGCGATTTGGCTGTCACAGCTGATCTCCAGATCGTTACGGCGATGAGAAAAGCGCAGGCGAATGGTGCTGCTACTGTTGATCACCAGCGGCCGCGCGGAAAGCGTATGCGGAAACATGGGGACCAGCGTAATGGCATCCAGAGAAGGCGTCAGAATTGGGCCTCCGGCAGAGAGCGAGTAGGCGGTAGAGCCGGTCGGCGTCGAGATAATCAGCCCATCTGAACGTTGGGAGAAGGCAAAAATTTCATCGATATAGACTTCAAATTCAATCATGTGCGCCACTTTCCCGGGGTGCAGCACAACTTCATTGATGGCAGTGCTAATGCGCTTCTGGCAATCCTGTTGACACACCTGAGCTTCGAGTAAAAAGCGCTTTTCGCTGATGTAGTGGCCTTCCAGCACGTCAGCTAACTGTTGCTGGGCATTGTCTGGGTCAAGGTCGGTCAAAAAACCGAGGTTGCCGCGGTTAATGCCAATAACCTTGATGTCATAACGTGCCAGGGTGCGTGCGGCGCCCAGCATATTGCCGTCGCCGCCGACTACCACGGCGAGGTCTGCCTGTTGGCCAATTTCTGCGAGCGTGCCGGTTTTCACATTTTTCAGCTGCAGTTCGTGGGCGATTTGTTGCTCAACGATAACCTCATAACCTTTGGTGCACAGCCAACGGTAGAGCATTTCATGTGTGGTCAGTGCAGTGGGGTGACGTGGATGCCCCACAATGCCAATACACTTGAAATGTTTGTTCATTTTCTCGAGGTCCTTGTAACGAAGATTAGTGACAATGTGAGTACTTCCCTTGAATCCCTGAATCTGATCCCCATAATAAGCCAAGTTAGCGAGATGAATGCGAAAAAAACGCGGAGAAATTCATGAGTAGTAAAGAACAGAAAACGCCTGAGGGGCAAGCCCCGGAAGAAATTATCATGGATCAGCACGAAGAAGTTGAGGCGGTTGAATCAGACGCTTCTGCTGAGCAGGTGGATCCGCGCGATGAAAAAATTGCGAATCTGGAAGCTCAGCTTGCTGAAGCCGAAACTCGCGAGCGCGACAGCGTGTTGCGTATCAAAGCGGAAATGGAAAACCTGCGTCGTCGTACCGAACTGGACGTAGAAAAAGCGCATAAGTTTGCGCTGGAAAAATTCGTCAACGAACTGCTGCCGGTGCTGGATAGCCTGGACCGCGCGCTGGAAGTGGCGGACAAAGATAATGACGCTATGGCGGCGATGGTTGAAGGTATTGAGCTGACCCGTAAGTCAATGCTGGATGTCGTGGCGAAGTTTGGTGTACAGGTGGTTGCGGATATCGATGTGCCGATGGACCCGAACGTGCACCAGGCAATTGCAATGGTAGAGTCCGACGACGTTGCTGCCGGTAATGTGCTGATGGTAATGCAAAAAGGCTATACCCTGAACGGACGTACCATCCGCGCCGCGATGGTCTCTGTGGCTAAAGCCAAAGGCTAATCAGCCTTCAGGCCGGGTAATGCTCACGCGCTACCCGGCCTGAATTACTCTCACTGGTCCGACACGCTTTCCCGTAGCGGTTTGACCGGCAATACCTGCACCTGTTTAATCATATTGTCCTGCACGTCGAGAATATCGATATCGTACTGTCCAATGCGCACACGCGTGCCGGCAACCGGGATCTCTTCCAGCGCTTCAAGAATAATACCATTCACGGTACGTGCGTCATCTTCCGGCAGGTGCCAGTTAAACGCCTTATTGATTTCACGAACGTTGGCGCTGCCGTCAATGATCACCGAGCCATCATTCTGCGGCGTTACCTCTTCGGCAAGCGTGGGTGACATTGAAGTGGTGAAGTCGCCGACAATCTCTTCCAGAATATCTTCGACCGTGACCAGCCCCTGAATATCGCCATATTCATTAACAACCAGACCCACTTTCTTCTTGTTTCGCTGAAACTTAATGAGCTGGGTGCTGAGAGGTGTACCTTCCGGGACGTAATAAATTTCGTCGGCGGCACGTAACATGGTCTCTTTGGTGAACTCTTTTTTCTCTGCCATCAATCGCCAGGCTTCACGTACGCGCAGCATACTGATGGCGTCGTCCAGCGAGTCGCGGTACAGCACAATACGGCCGTGTGGAGAGTGCGAAAGCTGACGCACGATTGACTTCCAGTCATCGTTAATATCAATGCCGATGATTTCGTTACGCGGGATCATGATGTCATCGACGCTGACTTTTTCCAGATCCAGCACTGACAGAAGCATATCCTGGTTACGGCGTGAAATTTGCGAGCGCGATTCATTCACCAGCGTTCGCAGTTCATCTTTACTCAGCGAACCGCTCACCACGATATCCGTTTTGATGCCCATCATGCGCATAAGTAGCCGCGTGATGGTATTGAGTAGCCACACCAACGGCATCATCAGAATCTGCAGTGGAGCCAGCAGTACACTGCTCGGATAGGCGACTTTTTCTGGATACAGCGCTGCAATAGTTTTGGGCAGTACTTCGGCAAAAACCAGCACGACAAACGTCAGTACCCCAGTGGCAATGGCGACACCCGCATCGCCATACAGGCGCATACCGACAATGGTGCCGAGCGCGGAGGCCAGAATATTCACCAGATTATTACCGATGAGCACCAGGCTTATCAGGCGGTCCGGCTTACGAAGTAGCTTTTCAACGCGTTTTGCCTGACGATTTCCCTGCTTGGCCCGATGACGTAAACGATAGCGATTCAGGGTCATCATTCCGGTTTCAGAACCGGAAAAATAGGCGGAAATGACCACCATGATGAGAAGCGTGACAATGAGCGTGGTGGTGGAGATGTGTTCCACGTAGGGTTCCTTAAAGATTTAACTCACGAACTGCTGCAGGATACGACTGCCGAAATAGGCCAGCGTTAGAATGCCTGCGCCTGCGACGTTAAACCATACGACGCGACGTCCGCGCCAGCCTTCATGGTAATGCCCCCACAACAGAACGATATAGACAAACCATGCCACGATAGAGAGAACGGCTTTATCAATGTTCTCGGTACTGAACAGGTTATGCATGTAAAACAGGCCTGTGCACAGGGTGAGCGTCAGCAGAACCACGCCAATTTGGGTGATATGAAACATTTTCCGCTCAATACTCATTAGCGGCGGCATCTCATTGCTGAAGGCCAGTTTTTTGTTTTTCAACTGGTAGTCGATCCATGCCAGTTGCAGCGCATACAGTGCGGCGATAATCAGCGTGGCGTAAGCGAATAGCGATAGCCCGATGTGAATCATCATGCCCGGCGTAGCTTCGAGATGGGTGATGAACTCGTTCGGCATAAACGTGGCGAAGGCCAGGTTGATTAGCGCAAAGGCGTAGACAATGGGCAGCAATAGCCAGCCACGATTGCGGGAAGCGACGATAGTCATTACCGTACAGATCATCAGGCTAACCAGTGAGCCGACGTTCAACAGACTCAGGTTTTGTCCGCTTTCACCGCCGGGCAGAATTCGCGCTTCCAGGGCGATAGCATGACTTACCAGCGCGACGACCGCAGAGAGAATAGCCATACGCCGCCAGCCGCTGTTTTTTTGCAGCAGAGCGGGAATAATCAGCGCGAGGCTGACTGAGTAGGCGACAAGGGCGAGCAGAGCAAAAACGGGCATATAGGTGTCGACAGTTGGCCAGTGATAAAGAAAAGCAGTATAGCGTTACGTGACCGCTGCTCCAACCGTTGCATAACAACAAAGGCGGCTTCATGTTATACTGCGACAAATTTCTGTTGATGTGTCGCTGTCGCGACCGACCGTTTCCACCCCAGGCGAGAGACAATGTTTGATAATTTAACCGATCGTTTGTCGCGCACGCTGCGCAATATCAGTGGCCGTGGACGCCTTACTGAAGACAACGTTAAAGAGACGCTGCGCGAAGTGCGCATGGCGCTGCTGGAGGCTGACGTAGCGCTGCCGGTAGTGCGTGAGTTTATCAATCGCGTAAAAGAGAAAGCGGTTGGTCATGAAGTTAACAAAAGCCTGACGCCGGGTCAGGAGTTCGTCAAGATTGTCCGTAACGAACTGGTTGCGGCAATGGGCGAAGAAAACCAGACCCTGAATCTGGCTGCACAGCCGCCAGCCGTTGTGCTGATGGCTGGTCTGCAGGGGGCGGGTAAAACGACCAGTGTCGGTAAGCTGGGGAAATTCCTGCGTGAGAAGCACAAGAAGAAAGTGCTGGTGGTCTCCGCGGACGTTTATCGCCCGGCGGCGATAAAACAGCTGGAAACGCTGGCCGAGCAGGTCGGTGTGGACTTCTTCCCGTCGGATGTCGGCCAGAAGCCGGTCGATATCGTTAACGCCGCGCTGAAAGAAGCCAAACTCAAATTCTACGACGTGCTGCTGGTGGATACCGCTGGTCGCCTGCACGTTGATGAAGCGATGATGGACGAAATCAAACAGGTCCATGCTTCTATCAAGCCGGTTGAAACGCTGTTTGTGGTCGACGCCATGACCGGTCAGGATGCCGCGAATACCGCAAAAGCCTTCAACGAAGCGCTGCCGTTAACCGGTGTCGTGCTGACCAAAGTTGATGGTGATGCTCGTGGTGGTGCGGCGCTCTCTATTCGTCATATCACCGGCAAGCCGATTAAATTCCTCGGCGTCGGCGAGAAAACCGAAGCGCTGGAGCCGTTCCACCCGGATCGTATTGCTTCGCGTATTCTCGGCATGGGTGACGTGCTGTCGCTGATCGAAGATATCGAAAGCAAGGTCGACCGCGCGCAGGCAGAGAAATTAGCCAGCAAGCTGAAAAAAGGCGACGGCTTCGATCTCAACGATTTCCTTGAGCAGCTCAACCAGATGAAAAACATGGGCGGCATGGCAAGCCTGATGGGCAAGCTGCCGGGCATGGGGCAGATCCCAGACAACGTGAAATCGCAGATGGACGATAAAGTGCTGGTGCGTATGGAAGCCATCATCAACTCGATGACGATGAAAGAACGCGCTAAGCCGGAAATCATCAAAGGTTCCCGTAAACGCCGTATTGCTGCCGGCTGCGGTATGCAGGTACAGGACGTAAACCGCCTTCTGAAACAGTTCGACGACATGCAGCGCATGATGAAGAAAATGAAGAAAGGCGGTATGGCGAAGATGATGCGTGGCATGAAGGGTATGATGCCGCCAGGCTTCCCTGGTAGATAAATATATCGGGCTACCTAATTTGCCTTTTTGACGTCGGGGTGGGCTCGAAATGCTCACGTACTGCATGTACGTTCCGCTTTCTGCGTGCACACCGACGCCAAACTGGCTGCAACGGTAATGCCCAAGTATAAAGCCTCATCACATGTTGATTGCTTTTTTCCCAGAAATCAGTAAAATTTTCGGGCTTTTAATATGACACCCGGGCTCCGTTCCTCGATGGGGCCTGGGTGTTTTATTCACACAAGAGGATGTTATGGTTACTATTCGTTTAGCTCGTCACGGCGCTAAAAAGCGTCCGTTCTACCAGGTTGTTGTTACCGACAGCCGTAATGCACGCAACGGTCGCTTCATCGAGCGCGTTGGCTTCTTTAACCCAATCGCTAGCGAAAAAGAAGAAGGCACTCGCCTGGATCTGGATCGCATCGCTCACTGGGTTGGCCAGGGCGCGACTATTTCTGATCGCGTAGCTACGCTGATCAAAGCAGCAAACAAAGCAGCTTAATCTGTCACGGTGGTCATGATGAGCAAGCAACTCGCCGCGCAGGCTCCTGTGGAACCCATCGTTTTGGGGAAAATGGGGTCTTCTTACGGTATCCGTGGTTGGCTCAGAGTGTTTTCTTCCACTGAAGACGCCGAAAGCATTTTTGACTATCAGCCCTGGTTTATCCAGAAGGCGGGTCAGTGGCAGCAAGTACAGCTGGAAAGCTGGAAGCACCACAATCAGGATCTGATCATCAAGCTGAAAGGCGTTGACGATCGTGATTCGGCGAATCTACTGACTAATTGCGAAATTGTCGTGGATTCCTCGCAGTTGCCAGCGCTGGAAGATGGTTCCTACTACTGGAAAGACCTTATGGGCTGCCAGGTAGTGACCACTGAAGGTTACGATCTCGGTAAAGTCGTCGATATGATGGAAACCGGTTCGAATGACGTCATTGTCATTAAGGCAAACCTGAAAGATGCGTTTGGTATCAAGGAACGTCTTGTACCGTTCCTCGATGGGCAGGTTATCAAGAAAGTCGATCTCGCTACTCGTACTATCGAAGTAGATTGGGATCCTGGTTTTTAAACCACCGGATAAACGGTAAAAGTCGGCGTTATGGGGATTGGCTTGTGTTTATAGGTATCGTTAGCCTGTTTCCAGAAATGTTCCGCGCAATTACCGATTACGGGGTAACTGGCCGGGCAGTAAAAAATGGCCTGCTGAACATCCAGAGCTGGAGTCCTCGTGACTTTACTCATGACCGGCACCGTACCGTGGACGATCGTCCTTACGGCGGCGGACCGGGGATGTTAATGATGGTGCAACCTTTACGGGACGCCATTCATGCAGCAAAAGCTGCGGCTGGTGAAGGCGCAAAGGTGATTTATCTGTCACCTCAGGGACGCAAGCTTGATCAAGCGGGCGTTAGCGAACTGGCCACGAATCAAAAGCTGATTCTGGTGTGTGGTCGCTATGAAGGAATAGATGAGCGCGTGATTCAAACCGAAATTGACGAAGAATGGTCAATCGGCGATTACGTTCTCAGCGGTGGTGAGTTACCGGCAATGACGCTGATCGACTCCGTTTCTCGGTTTATTCCGGGAGTTCTGGGTCATGAAGCTTCGGCAATCGAAGATTCGTTTGCTGATGGGTTGCTGGATTGCCCGCACTATACCCGACCTGAAGTGTTAGAACAGATGGAAGTACCGGCAGTGTTACTGTCGGGGAACCACGCTGAGATACGTCGCTGGCGTTTAAAACAGTCGCTGGGCCGGACCTGGCTTAGAAGACCTGAACTTCTGGAAAACCTGGCTCTGACTGAAGAGCAAGCAAGGTTGCTGGCGGAGTTCAAAACGGAACACGCACAACAGCAGCATAAACATGATGGGCTGGTCTGAGACCCCCAAATATCAGTTTACCCAGGATAAGAGATTAAATTATGAGCAACATTATTAAGCAACTTGAACAAGAGCAGATGAAGCAGGACGTACCTTCCTTCCGTCCGGGTGATACCGTGGAAGTGAAAGTATGGGTTGTTGAAGGTTCCAAAAAACGTCTGCAGGCATTCGAGGGCGTGGTTATCGCTATTCGTAACCGCGGTCTGCACTCTGCATTCACTGTTCGTAAAATTTCCAACGGCGAAGGCGTTGAGCGTGTCTTCCAGACTCACTCTCCGGTAGTTGACAGCATTGCTGTTAAACGTCGTGGTGCTGTTCGTAAAGCTAAACTGTACTACCTGCGTGAGCGCACTGGTAAGTCTGCTCGTATCAAAGAGCGTCTTAACTAAGATTCGCGCAAGCGACATCCTGTTAGAAAAGGGCTGGCCGAAAGGCTGGCCCTTTTTTTATTCCGACCTTACTCTTTTGTTTTATTGCAATTGGATGACTGCGCGGCGCGCAGCCAGTTGAAGACTTTTACGGCGTAGCGATCACGACTGCAACCCGGCGGTTTTCAGCACGACCTTTTGACGTCTGATTACTGGCGATCGGGTATTTTTTCCCGAGTCCCTGCGTTGTCAGATTAGTGCGGGGAATGTTGGCGCCCTGTGCCCACGCATCGGCAACCACATTCGCGCGTTTGAGCGACAGCGCTTCGTTGTAGCTGTCTTCGCCGTAGTTATCGGTATGACCATCCATACGCGCATGGTTTAGCCCGGTAGCTGCCAGTTTGGATGCCATTTCCTGGATCTGCTTTTCACTTTCAGGGCGGAGCTTATAGTCGTTTTTGTCAAACAGGATGTTGTCAGACAGACCAAGAGACCAGTCTCCGGAAGCTTCGGTAAATCCGTACGATTTCATGGCTGCAATTTGCTCCGGGGTAAATTTTCCCTGAGGTGCCTGACAGCCTGCCAAAATCAGTAAAAGCAGAAGGAAAGGGGATGATAGACGTTTTAGCATGTGTAAGTCCTTATTTTTTAAT
Source organism: Citrobacter sp. Cb023 (assembly GCF_030336805.1). Classification (NCBI taxonomy): domain Bacteria; kingdom Pseudomonadati; phylum Pseudomonadota; class Gammaproteobacteria; order Enterobacterales; family Enterobacteriaceae; genus Citrobacter; species Citrobacter sp. Cb023. The sequence continues at coordinate 38,307 of NZ_JAOWCV010000035.1, forward strand.
AATGCGTTCAGAACGCAAATTTTTGGCCTGATACATATTTTTATCGGCAAGTTCTTGTAATTTCTCGGCAGAGGCATGTTCCCACGTCAGCGCAAAACCAATGCTGAGAGTCATGCTTGCCTGATGACCGTTATGCAGGTCAAAAGGTCGGTTAAACTCGTGTGACAGTGCCGCGCAGATCCGCTGAACTTCGTATTCAGAGTGAACGCTGTACAGCACCATAGCGAACTCATCGCCGCCAAGTCTGTAGGGGTGATGTCGATTACCACCAAACTCGGACAGCCTGTTTGCAACTTCAATCAGGACCCGATCCCCCGCTGCGTGGCCCCAGGTATCATTAATAAATTTAAAATTATCACCATCAAGGAATAACAGTGCGGAGCTGCTGTGGGCGGCATGGTCATTCATCAGGGCGTTAATGCTGCTGCGAAATGCGGCGCGATTCGCCAGGCCGGTCAGCGGATCGTGTAGCGCCGTACGCAAAAGCTGGGCGTTCTTTGCCTGCAGTTTAAGTTGCCACTCCTCCATCTCGTCCAGCAGACTATTAAAATCCTGGGCAAAAAGGTGAAACTCTTCAATGCGCTCTTCTGAAACGCGCCGTGAAAAGTTACGGTTGGTACGAACATCATGTACCACCTCGGTTATATTTTGCAGGGCTTCCACGACGCCATTATGTAAATAACGAGTGAGCATTAATGCAATGCCAGAGGCCAACAGAATGCACCCGGTAAGGACAGCCAGCGACAAATAGATGAAATGGCTGATAACGCTATCGCGCGCAGTCAATCGTACTTCGCCGATGACGTTGCCATTATGCAAAATAGGTTGAGTGACCGGTTGTGGGAACAGCCAGTGGCTGATAAGTCCGCTGATTTTTTCAGTGGTATCCTGCGCGTTATAGCGCCAGGTGGCGATCACCTTCTGGTTTTTATTACGAACTTCTGCAACGGAAAATTGCCCCTGCTGGCCTAGTGCTGCCAGCGTTTCAGTTGCTGCGACGCCATCAGAAAAAACTAATGCTGCTTCAAGCGTGCGGGTCATGGTTGCAGCGGTCAGATCCAGGTTCTTTTGCGCATACTGTCTCAATGCCAGCACCGAAGAAATGCTGAGCAGCAGCCAGATCAGCGTCATAGTTACCAGAACGCTGATTATGCTGATACGCCGTAATGTCCGTTTAAACGTCGGGCGTGTTATGGGAGAATGGCCCTTATCCATGCTTCTGATTCCGTGCAAGCATTAATACGTCCGGACTGACCCTTACGCCACTGCGTGAAAGGGAATCCATATTTACGGAAAATCTCACATCTTCATCTTTAATTATGAGGCAAAAGGCGCTGCCAATAACGCATTCGGGGTTCTGTTCGGCAATTAATAGCAATGCCTTAGACGGATATTTATTCTTTAATTCCACCTGATAAGTAGGGGATTCTTTTCCAAAATAAAAACCGTCACACTGCGAAACTAATATTTCTTGTTCCGTACGAATGATGACGGGAAGATAGGGTAATGCTCCGGCACTGGTATCTCCCAGGACACTGGAAAAACGCGATGAAGAGAAAATACACAGTTTGGGGGGCCCGGACAGTGCAGGCCAGCGCGTATAACTGACGATGCCGGAAACCATAGCGCGTACAGATTTTGCTTCTTCCGTAACGCTTTGGGCGTACAGCGGTAATCCGGTCAGGAGCAGTGCCAGTAGAAGTATGAGTCGGTAAGAATAGCTCATGAATAGTTACCTACCAGCGTTTGCCGTAAAACGTCGAAATACATTCAAGATTATTTAGGACAAAATAACATTATTTTCCTAAGCCGTCATTATACCAGGTGGAAAGCTATTAGTGATTTAAGTTAAATCTTAGTAATTTATAAAATATAAGCTATTGTTTAATTTAATCTTATTGAGGTGGCACCTTCGTTTGCTCCTTTTTGCCAGGCACTGTGTAACTGGTCAATATTTTCGACCGTATCACAACTTGGGGGAAAGGTTTTCCCGGTCAAACCTCTGGCGTAAACAAAATCCGGCTGGCAGATTTTACGTTGTCCCTCGGCATAACCCTTAAGATATTCCGTACGATCGACTTCGGGGTCATTGTAGTTGTCGGCAAGAGTTTCATTATCTTTAACGGCATACCCCGAAATGGCATCTTGTATTCCGGCGCCGTACCAGGCGGTTCCCGTCCATGTGGGGGCGTGGGTATAAGGATCTATCTGACATCCGCTAAGAAGTAATAGAAATAGGGTGCTGATGAGTTGCTTCATTGCCTGTACTCCCTCGTTTTTTTAAGCATAGTGGATCTATATATCGGATGATGTAAATTTTAATGTACACAGTGGAGGGCGTGGTTTGTCATTAAATTGCATTCTGTAAATTAAAATTTACGGTTTGTGGATTGAAATCTTTACCTGTTGTGTTATCGTTATCACCTCCTCGCTGAGGATCAACTATCGCAAACGAGCTAAACAGGATCACCATCATGCAAAAAGACGCGCTGAACAACGTACATATTACCGACGAACAGGTTCTGATGACTCCGGAGCAGCTGAAAGCTGAATTCCCGCTGAGCCAGGCGCAAGAAGCGCAAATCTCTCAGTCGCGTAAAACCATTTCAGATATTATCTCTGGTCGCGATCCGCGCCTGCTGGTGGTATGTGGCCCGTGTTCCATTCACGATCCTGAAATGGCTATTGAGTACGCTCGTCGGTTTAAAGCCCTTGCCGCAGAGGTCAGCGATAGCCTCTACCTGGTGATGCGCGTCTATTTTGAAAAACCCCGTACCACCGTCGGCTGGAAAGGGTTAATTAACGATCCTCATATGGATGGCTCTTTTGATGTTGAAGCTGGCCTGAAAATTGCGCGTCAGCTGCTGCTTGAACTGGTGAATATGGGACTACCGCTGGCAACTGAAGCGCTGGATCCCAATAGCCCGCAATACCTGGGCGATCTGTTTAGCTGGTCTGCAATCGGTGCGCGTACCACGGAATCGCAGACTCACCGCGAAATGGCTTCCGGTCTTTCGATGCCGGTCGGCTTTAAGAACGGTACTGACGGTAGCCTGGCGACCGCCATTAACGCGATGCGCGCGGCGGCACAGTCGCACCGCTTTGTTGGTATTAACCAGGCTGGACAGGTTGCACTGCTGCAAACTCAGGGTAACCCGGACGGTCACGTGATCCTGCGCGGTGGTAAAGCGCCGAACTACAGCCCGGCAGATGTCGCCCAGTGCGAAAAAGAGATGGAGCAGGCGGGACTACGACCTTCTCTGATGGTAGATTGCAGTCATGGTAACTCCAATAAAGATTACCGCCGCCAGCCTGCCGTGGCTGAATCCGTGATTGCACAAATCAAAGATGGCAATCGCTCGATCATTGGCTTGATGATTGAAAGTAATATTCACGAAGGCAACCAGTCTTCTGAACAGCCGCGTAGCGAAATGAAATACGGCGTGTCTGTAACTGATGCCTGCATTAGCTGGGAAATGACGGATGCGCTACTGCGTGAAATTAGCCAGGATTTAAACGGCCAGCTGTCGGCGCGTGTAGCATAAGAGGTTGGTTATGGTTGCTGAATTGACCGCATTACGCGATCAAATTGATGAAGTCGACAAGGCGCTGCTGGGTTTACTGGCACGTCGCCTGGAGCTGGTGGCCGAAGTCGGTGAAGTAAAAAGCCGCTTTGGGCTGCCTATCTACGTGCCGGAACGGGAAGCCTCTATGCTGGCCTCCCGCCGGGCGGAAGCGGAAGCCCTTGGCGTGCCGCCGGACCTGATTGAAGATGTGCTGCGCCGGGTTATGCGCGAGTCTTACTCCAGTGAGAACGACAAAGGATTTAAAACGCTTTGTCCTTCTCTGCGACCGGTGGTGATTGTCGGCGGCGGCGGTCAGATGGGACGTCTGTTCGAAAAAATGCTCACCCTGTCAGGTTATCAGGTACGGATCCTGGAACAGCAGGACTGGGATCGTGCGCCGGAGATCGTCTCTGATGCTGGCATGGTGATCGTCAGCGTGCCGATCCACGTCACTGAGCAGGTGATCGCCAAATTACCGCGTCTGCCGTCCGACTGCATCCTGGTGGATCTGGCTTCGGTGAAAAATGGTCCTTTGCAGGCGATGCTGGCGGCGCACGACGGCCCGGTGGTGGGATTACACCCTATGTTTGGCCCGGACAGCGGCAGTCTGGCAAAGCAGGTCGTCGTCTGGTGTGACGGACGTCAGCCGGAAGCCTATCAGTGGTTTCTGGAACAGATTCAGGTGTGGGGTGCGCGACTGCATCGGATCAGTGCTGTTGAACATGACCAGAACATGGCATTTATTCAGGCATTGCGTCACTTTGCGACCTTTGCTTACGGTCTGCATTTAGCGGAAGAGAATGTTCAACTGGAGCAGTTACTGGCACTCTCTTCGCCGATTTATCGCCTTGAACTGGCGATGGTCGGACGTCTGTTTGCCCAGGATCCGCAGCTCTATGCCGATATCATTATGTCGTCTGAGAGTAACCTTGCGCTGATCAAACGCTACTACCAACGTTTTGGTGAGGCGATCGGTTTACTGGAGCAGGGCGATAAGCAAGCGTTCATCGACAGCTTCCGTAAGGTGGAGCACTGGTTTGGTGATTATGCGAAACGCTTCCAGAATGAAAGCCGTACTTTGTTGCGCCAGGCTAACGATAGTCGCCAATAAATACGATGCTTAATGGCAACGCTGATGCGTTGTATCAGTCATACAAGGATCGGCTAAATAGAATGCCGGAGAAGCGTAGCGCCATCCGGCATTGTCAAACGTTAGCTTGGATCGACCGGCACCACATTCTCACTTGGATAGCAGCCAAGTACTTTCATCGAGCGCGTAATCTCACCTAACTCCTTCAATGCTTTTTGCATCTGGGGTGATTCCAGGTTGGCCTGGATATCAAGATAAAACATTTCTTCCCACGGATTGCCGTGAATCGGGCGTGACTCCAGTTTAGTCATAATCAGATTATGGTTGCGCAGTACCAGCAGAGCTTCTACCAGCGCACCGGCTTGTTGTCCTGTCGCCATCAGCAACGTGGTTTTTGCTGGCACCTGATCGGAAACATTGATTGCCTTACGCGCCAGTACCACGAAGCGGGTGATGTTTTGCGTCTGATTAGCTTCGATATGCTCAAGAACCTGCAAACCGTATAGTACGCCTCCGGCTTCGCTCCCCAGAGCCGCCACGCGCGGTGAGTTAGCCTGCGCAACTTTTTCCATCGCCGCCGAGGTGCTTTCGGTGTACTCAATCTTCCAGTGTGGGTAACGACTCAGGAATTTGCTGCACTGCTGGAATGGCTGCGGATGGCTATATACCGTTTCAATGGTCTCGAGATCTGTCGTGCCGGACACCAGTAGGCAGTGGTCAATCGTGATAGTCATCTCGCCAACGATAGACAGGCTGGTGTGCTGTAGCAGGTCGTAAACGTCGTTAATCCCACCGGAACTGGTGTTTTCAATCGGAACCACTGCGTAGTCAGCTTGTCCGGTTTCGACCTGATTAAAGATATCGGCAAATTTCGCGCAGCCGCTTTCTATAAATTGTTCAAAATGGCGGGCAGCATACTGACGTGCGGCAAGATGAGAATATGACCCTTTTGGCCCAAGGAAAGCAACGCGTGCTGAGTGCGGGTTAATTTTGTTCAGATGCTGCTGGAGCAGTGCCTGCTGAGTCAGGACGGAGTCTTCGATTATAAGCTGGAACAGGCGAGTGATGTAGTGAGCATCAAGATGATGTGCTTTGCCAAGCTGAATCAGTCGGTCCAACAGATCGCGCTCACGGTCGATATCACGAACTGGACGATGCGAAAGCAGCTTAGCTTTGCCAACTTCTACGGCCAGTCCACGTCGCTCAGCCAGCAGGGCCAGTAATTTTTCATCCAGCGTGCTGATCTTATCGCGCAGCGCCAGCAATGGGTTATCCGATGTCATAGTGTTGCCTTTCTTGTTATCAATAAAAAAGGCCCCCCGTTGTGGGAGGCCTTATTGTTCGTCTTCGCATTCTTTATCACACGACGAAACGCCTCCCATTCAGGGGAAGGTAAAAAAGAATGCGAAGAAGAACGGGACAAGTTTCATGTAATTTTCCTTTGGCTACGTCAGTAAAGTACCCGTACTGTTTTCACCCTGTCAACAAAAAACGCGCCCGGAGGCGCGTTGGCGATACACTCAATGTAAGGGACTACTCTTCTTCTGCTTCGACGAAGTTGGCGTCTTTGACTGAAGTTGTTGCACGACGGGCTTCGCCTTTGTGCTGCACTTTATTGAGCTGCCGTTCCAGCTTGTTGATCAAATCGTTAATTGCGGTGTACATATCCTCGTGTTTTGCGCTGGCGACCAGATGTCCGTTCGGTGTATTGATGGTGGCATCAGCAATGAAACCCTGCGGCTCCTTAGACAGAATGATATGTGGATTAATCAGATGAGTTTGCCATTTTTCGAGTTTGGCGAGACGGTCTGCGACATGCTGGCGAATTGCCGGAGTAATTTCCATTTGTTTACTGGTAATGTTCATTGTCATAAATTTTACCTCTTGTCTTTCCCGTCTTGGTGATTCCAGCATACCGTTCCTAATGTCAAAATGTGTGATATTAATCACATTTTTTTGTCGCTTTTTGTCAAGAAAACCTTTTTGTGAGGCACCGCAGGAACAAGCGATTTTTTACTTGAGGAATACCTGAAAGCAGGCCATATTTGATGAGATGCGTTGCGGCTAAACCGCTTCAGTTGTTGTGTTTACGGATAAAAAAACGGCAGCCTTTGGGCTGCCGTTTGCATTCTGAGATAAATCAGGTATTGCTGCTGTTGGCGGCAATGATTTTCGCTACTTTTTCTGCCTGCGCATTCATCTGCATCTGGCGATAAGCATTTTCCATCAACGGCAGGGCATTGCGTGTTGCTTGAGTATCCGGGAAGTCGCGCAGCATGCCTTCTACACGGTTTACCACGGCAACCCATGCACCGCGGGCAGTGTAGTATTCCACAACGGAATATTCATACTTCGCCAGACGGTCTTTCAGGAATACCAGACGTTTGGTGGCGTCAGTGGTGTACTGGCTGTTCGGATAGCCACGTACCAGTTTGGAAAAGTCATTAAACGCAGCTCGGGCATGTTGCGGATCGCGATCGCTGCGATCAACACCAAAGAATCCTTGCAGTGCGCTATCATCCAACGCCATATTGGTCAGGCCACGCATATACATGACATAATCAATGTTAGGGTGTGTCGGGTTAAGACGAATAAAACGATCGATGGCAGCCTGAGCAAGTGGCAGATCGGCGTTTTTGTAGTAGGCGTAGATGAGATCTAATTGCACCTGCTGAGAATACGGTCCAAATGGATAACGGTTATCCAACGCTTCTAATTGCGTTATTGCCTGTTTCCAGTTACCGTCCTGCAGCTTTTGCTGAGCAGTCGCGTAGATTTCATTTGGCGGATTATCGGGCACCTCTTCCTTTGAACCAGAGCAACCCGCCAAAAACAGGCTCAACGTGGCTGCTGCCACCAGATATTTCATGCGCGTCATGACGTTTTGACTTTCCTCAAAATGTTTTACGGGAGATTCTCTGTTCCTGCTCCCGGTTAAGACCAGCTACAATAGCACACTATATTAAACGGCAAAGCCGTAAAACCCAACGTTAAACGAAGAAGCAGTTTATGGCACAACGAGTAGAACTCACCGCAACAGTCTCCGAAAATCAGCTCGGTCAACGCTTAGATCAGGCTTTGGCCGAATTGTTCCCTGATTATTCGCGATCGCGCATAAAAGAATGGATCCTTGACCAGCGCGTACTGGTAAATGGCAATCTTTGCGATAAACCGAAAGAAAAAGTGTTGGGTGGAGAGCGCGTCTCCATCACTGCAGAAATTGATGAAGAGGTTCGTTTTGAACCTCAGGATATCCCACTGGATATCGTTTATGAAGATGACGATATTCTTGTCATCAACAAACCCCGTGACCTCGTAGTGCATCCGGGTGCCGGTAATCCTGATGGCACGGTATTGAATGCATTACTGCATTACTACCCGCCAATCGCGGATGTTCCACGTGCTGGTATCGTGCACCGTCTGGATAAAGACACGACCGGATTAATGGTGGTGGCAAAAACCGTTCCGGCGCAAACGCGTCTGGTGGAGTCGCTGCAGCTGCGTGAAATTACCCGTGAGTACGAAGCCGTGGCGATTGGTCATATGACGGCAGGCGGAACCGTTGAGGAACCGATTAGCCGCCACCCGACCAAGCGTACGCACATGGCGGTACACCCGATGGGGAAACCGGCGGTGACGCACTATCGCATTATGGAACACTTCCGTGTGCACACGCGTCTGCGGCTGCGTCTGGAAACCGGACGTACGCACCAGATCCGCGTGCACATGGCGCATATCACCCATCCGCTGGTGGGCGATCAGGTCTACGGCGGTCGTCCGCGTCCCCCGAAAGGCGCTTCTGACGAATTTATCTCCGTGCTGCGTAAGTTCGATCGTCAGGCGCTGCACGCGACTATGCTGCGTTTATATCACCCAATTTCAGGTATCGAAATGGAATGGCACGCACCGATTCCACAAGATATGGTGCAATTGATTGAAGTGATGCGCGCTGATTTCGAAGAACATAAGGATGATATTGCCTGGTTATGAGTAAGCTAATTGTCCCGCAGTGGCCGATACCGCAAGGTGTTGTTGCGTGTAGTTCTACCCGTATTGGCGGTGTTAGCATGCCGCCTTATGATTCGCTGAATCTGGGCGCCCATTGCGGTGACAACCCGGAGCATGTTGAAGAGAACCGCAAGCGGCTGTTTGCTGCGGGCAATCTGCCGTCAAAGCCAGTCTGGCTGGAGCAGGTCCACGGTAAGGATGTCCTGAAACTGACCGGCGAGCCTTATGCCTCCAAACGTGCGGATGCTTCTTACAGCAATACGCCGGGCACCGTGTGTGCCGTGATGACGGCCGACTGTCTGCCGGTGCTGTTTTGCAATCGCGCAGGAACGGAAGTCGCGGCGGCACATGCGGGTTGGCGCGGATTATGCGCCGGCGTGCTGGAAGAGACGGTGGCGTGTTTTGCCGACAAACCTGAAAACATTATTGCCTGGCTAGGCCCGGCGATTGGCCCGAACGCGTTTGAAGTGGGAGCAGAAGTTCGCGCAGCGTTCATGGCGAAAGATCCGCAAGCGGACCTCGCATTTGTACCGCATGGTGATAAATATCTGGCGAATATTTACCAGCTTGCGCGTCAGCGTCTGGCAAATATCGGAGTAGAGAACATCCACGGTGGCGACCGTTGCACCTTCAGCGAAAGTGAGACGTTCTTCTCTTATCGTCGCGACAATACCACGGGTCGTATGGCAAGTTTTATTTGGCTGATATAACCTAAAGAATCAAGACGATCCGGTACGTGTAATTTTCTTTTCACATAATTCAGGTCATTCACCTTGAATAATTGAGGGATGACCTCATTTAATCTCCAGTAGCAATTTTGACCTGTTATGGGAGGAGTTATGCGTCTGGATCGTCTTACTAATAAATTCCAGCTTGCTCTTGCCGATGCCCAGTCACTCGCATTGGGGCACGACAATCAATTCATCGAACCACTTCATCTAATGAGCGCCTTGCTGAATCAGGATGGGGGATCGGTACGTCCTTTATTAACGTCTGCTGGCATTAATGCTGGCCAGTTACGTACAGCCATTGACCAGGCGTTGAGCCGGTTGCCGCAGGTAGAAGGTACCGGCGGTGATGTGCAGCCTTCTCAGGATCTGGTGCGTGTACTGAATCTTTGCGACAAGCTGGCGCAAAAACGTGGGGACAACTTTATTTCGTCAGAACTGTTCGTACTGGCGGCGCTTGAGTCACGCGGTACGCTGACCGATTTACTAAAATCAGCAGGTGCGACGACCGCGAATATCACTCAGGCAATTGAACAAATGCGTGGAGGTGAAAGCGTGAATGACCAGGGGGCTGAAGACCAACGTCAGGCCTTGAAAAAATATACCGTCGACCTGACCGAACGTGCCGAGCAGGGCAAACTCGATCCGGTCATCGGCCGTGATGAAGAAATTCGCCGTACTATTCAGGTACTGCAGCGGCGTACTAAAAATAACCCGGTGTTAATCGGCGAACCAGGCGTCGGTAAAACAGCTATCGTTGAAGGGCTGGCCCAACGAATTATCAATGGTGAAGTGCCGGAAGGCTTAAAAGGTCGCCGTGTGCTGGCGCTGGATATGGGCGCGCTGGTGGCTGGGGCCAAATATCGTGGTGAGTTTGAAGAACGCTTAAAAGGCGTGCTGAACGATCTCTCGAAACAGGAAGGCAATGTCATCCTGTTTATTGATGAGCTGCATACCATGGTTGGGGCGGGTAAAGCCGATGGCGCAATGGACGCCGGGAACATGCTGAAACCTGCGCTGGCACGCGGGGAACTGCACTGTGTAGGCGCAACAACGCTTGATGAATATCGCCAGTACATCGAAAAAGATGCGGCGCTGGAACGTCGTTTCCAGAAAGTATTTGTAGCCGAACCTTCAGTAGAAGACACCATCGCGATTCTGCGTGGCCTGAAAGAACGTTATGAGCTGCACCACCATGTGCAGATCACTGACCCGGCGATTGTTGCGGCAGCTACGCTGTCTCACCGCTATATTGCCGATCGTCAGTTGCCGGACAAAGCTATCGACCTTATCGATGAGGCGGCATCCAGCATTCGTATGCAGATTGACTCCAAGCCGGAGGAACTCGACAGACTCGACCGCCGTATTATCCAGCTCAAACTGGAACAGCAGGCATTAATGAAAGAGTCTGATGAGGCGAGTAAAAAACGTCTCGATATGCTCAACGAAGAGCTGGACGATAAAGAGCGCCAGTATTCTGAATTAGAAGAAGAGTGGAAAGCTGAAAAAGCATCCCTTTCGGGAACGCAAACAATCAAGGCTGAGCTGGAGCAGGCGAAAATCGCCATCGAACAGGCGCGTCGCGTCGGCGATCTGGCGCGGATGTCTGAACTGCAGTACGGCAAAATTCCTGAACTGGAAAAACAGCTGGAAGCAGCCACCCAGTCTGAAGGCAAAACCATGCGTCTGCTGCGTAATAAAGTCACGGATGCAGAAATTGCAGAAGTGCTGGCGCGCTGGACCGGTATCCCGGTTGCTCGCATGCTGGAAGGCGAACGTGAAAAACTGTTGCGTATGGAGCAGCAGTTGCACAGCCGCGTGATTGGCCAGAACGAAGCGGTGGAAGCCGTTTCTAACGCCATCCGTCGTAGCCGTGCTGGCTTGTCCGATCCAAATCGCCCGATTGGTTCGTTCTTGTTCCTCGGCCCAACCGGTGTCGGTAAAACTGAACTGTGCAAAGCGCTGGCAAACTTTATGTTCGACAGTGATGATGCCATGGTGCGTATCGATATGTCCGAGTTTATGGAGAAACACTCGGTGTCTCGTCTGGTCGGGGCGCCTCCGGGATATGTCGGCTATGAGGAAGGTGGATATCTGACAGAAGCGGTACGTCGTCGTCCTTACTCTGTCATCCTGCTGGATGAAGTGGAGAAAGCGCACCCGGATGTGTTCAATATTCTGTTGCAGGTGCTTGACGATGGTCGTCTGACTGACGGGCAGGGGAGAACGGTCGACTTCCGTAATACGGTTGTCATCATGACCTCGAACCTGGGGTCCGATCTGATTCAGGAACGCTTCGGCGAGCTGGACTACGGCCACATGAAGGATATGGTCCTGGGCGTCGTGAGCCATAATTTCCGCCCGGAATTCATCAACCGTATAGATGAAGTTGTTGTATTCCATCCGTTGGGTGAGCAGCACATTGCTTCTATTGCACAGATCCAACTGCAACGTCTGTACAAACGTCTGGAAGAGCGTGGCTATGAAATCCATATCTCTGACGAGGCGCTTAAACTGCTGAGTGCGAATGGTTACGATCCGGTGTATGGCGCACGTCCACTCAAACGTGCTATCCAGCAACAGATCGAAAACCCGCTGGCGCAGCAAATTCTGTCTGGTGAGCTGATTCCAGGCAAAACGATTCGGCTGGAAGTGAATGACGATCGCATTGTGGCAGTGCAGTAAGTCACAAAACGACAATAAACGAGCCCTGCGGGGCTCGTTTTTGTTTAAAAACAAAGCAAAAATCAATGTAATGGTTGAAAAGTAGTCGCTTGATAAGTTTTTTGTATTTTTAACTTGTCAGCCTGAAATAACTCCCTATAATGCGCCTCCACTGACACGGAACAACGGATTACAAACCGCCGGGTCAGCGGAG